>LOEU01000030.1 GCA_001516025.1 bacterium BRH_c32
TGTTTTTAGTAATTTCCTGTGATTCGAAAAAATCATCCAGAAATACAGATTTGATTTATTGGTCTGCAAATAACACCCAAGAGATGGAATTTGCCGCAAAAATTGTAAAAGATTGGAATGAAAAATATCCTGATAATAAAGTTCTTTTTCAACCGGTACCGGAAGGACAATCGAGCGAAGAAGTAATTTTAGCAGCTGTTGTTGGAGAGACCACTCCCGATATCTATTCCAACATGTGGGAAGGGGACGTAGAAGCTTATGCACAGGCAGGGGTGCTAATCCCTTTAGATACTTTATCGGGCTTTATGGATTTTCTGAACGAAAGATGCGATAGTGCTACGATTGTTGAAGTAACATCATTAGACGGGCATATTTATCAAATCCCTTGGAAGATAAATCCAATTATTCAATTGTATAATAAAAAGATTTTTGAAGAAGCGGGATTCGAGAGAGCACCACGAACTTATTCAGAATTTTTAGAAGCCGGAAGAAGAATACAAAAAGATACTGACGGTGATGGTTATGTGGACAGGTGGATCGGGTATGCCGAAGTAACGGTTACATGGTGGCAGCGTTTTTTTGATTTTTATCCTCTTTATCTCGCAGCTTCCGGCGGTAAACCATTAGTTGAAAATGATAAAGCAGTTTTTAATAATGATGCTGCATTAAAAGTATTTACATTTTTAAGAGAAGTTTATAAACAAAAATATTTTCCAAAAGAGAGAATATCAGCTCGTCAAGATGCCTTTCTTTCTAGCGCTATTGCTTCTCGATTTACAGGTCCATGGGAAATAGCGCATGCCGAGAAATTCAAACCAAAAGGATTTGAATATGATTTTTATCCGATGCCGGTACCTGATGATTATGATAAGCCCTCTTTCACTTATGGTGATCCTAAGAATATTGTAATATTTAATACATGTCCTAATCCTTCACTTGCATTTGAATTTATCAAGTATGCACTTAGCGAAGAGAATGATTTAAAATTTTTAGAGATTACGGGACAACTCCCGAGAAGAAAAGATATCGATATTAATAAAAACTATACCGGTTACTTTGAAAAAAATCCTAAGATGAGAATATTTGCGGCACAAGCACGCTATGTAAGAGGAACTGATCAATCACCGGTATTAAAAGAAGTATTTGACTTGATCTCACAAGAGTATGAAGCATGTGTTATATATGGCGTAAAGACACCTAAACAAGCATTAGATGATGCCGAAAAGGCAGTTAATCTATTATTTATTAAATAAGGTAAAATGAAAAAAAAATATCTTCCATATTTTTTGGTTTCTCCATATTTGATCCATTTTGCAATCTTTACCGCTTTCCCGGTTGGGTTTTCAATTTATCTTACTTTCAATAATTGGAATATCATCGCTCCGATGGAATTTGTCGGACTGGCGAATTATAAGAGGTTATTCAGCGATGCCACATTTTGGAAGTCATTATTAAATACTCTCATATTTCTTGTTATACATATTCCCTTACAAATAGTAATTGCTTTATTCCTAGCGGAATTATTGAATCAAAAAATAAAATTTAGAGGATTTTTCAGAGCAGCATTTTTTCTCCCTGTAATAGTATCGGGAGTTGTCGTAACCATTTTATGGCAGCAACTATATGGTTTCGATACAGGGTTATTTAATCGCCTGCTAGTACAAATTGGTCTTGGAAAAGTTGGTTGGCTTACTGATCCGAATATCGCAATGCCTGCCATTGCAGTTATGGCTACATGGAAAAATGTTGGTCTTTATGTGATCTTATTCTTAGTAGGTCTTCAGACTGTGCCTCCACAGTACTACGAAGCTGCCGATTTAGAAGGGGCAACACATTTTCAAAAATTCTTCAAAATTACTCTGCCTGTAATTAATCCTACGATCTTTATGGTTGTTGTTCTTTCTACAATTGGCGGTTTCTCTTTATTTATCGAACCTTACGTAATGACAGGTGGAGGTCCGCTTAATAGCACAATCTCCGCTGTCTTGTATATTTATAAGCAGGGATTTTTCTATTACCACATGGGTTATGCAGCTACTCTTGGATTCTTTTTCGCAATGATTATTCTTGCAGTAGTTGTTATTCAAAAAAGATTAGTAGAAAAGGATAGATGATATGAAAAGAATATTTTATTATATCTTCCTTTTTGTCGGCGCCATTACATTTCTCTATCCATTTATATGGATGATAAGTGCATCGATTGCACCTGAAAATGAGATCGGAAATTTAATTTTATTTCCTTCGACTCTGAATTTTAATAGCTACAAATTAATGTTTGAAAAGATACCAATTGCCAGAGCGTTTTTAAATAGTATGATAGTTTCTTCATCTATTACAATTGGAGTTTTGGTTTTTGGTTCTATGGTAGGATATGCACTTTCACGGCTTGAGTTCCGTGGACGCGATGCAATATTCTATCTAATAATATTTACTATGACTCTCCCGTTTCAAATTACTCTTATTCCACAATATATATTAATTGTAAAATTCGGGTGGGTTGATTCATACTTTGGTTTAATAGTACCATACTTGATGAATGCGTTATCGATAATAATGTTTAGGCAATATTTTAAGTCAATACCACAAGATTTAATAGATGCTGCCCGCATTGACGGTTGCGGAGAAATGAGAATTATATTTAGAATATTATGGCCTAATTCAATACCTGCCATAATTACCGTGGGAATATTGACTTTCATGGCTTCATGGAATGAAGTCCTTTGGGCATTGATTGTAATTCGTGATGAATCGATGATGACTATGCCTCAATTAGTAACTCTATTTGCAGTGGGCGGAAGAGCAGAATCGCAGCTGGGCGTTAAATTGGCTGCCGCTACAATTCTCGCGCTACCAATTATAATTGCATATCTATTTTTTCAAAAGTACTTCATTCAAAGTATGGCTTCCACAGGATTAAAAGAATAATAATATAAAGGTGATATAAATGGAAATTATTAAATACTCTCAAAACCCTATAATTACAAAGGATCACGTAAGTTTTCGGATTAATAGTATTTTTAATCCGGGGGCAGTGATGTTTAAAGATAAATATTTGTTAATGTGCAGAATTGAAATGCCTAATGGCAGGTCTGCACTATTGAAAGCTCTCAGTGATGATGGATATAATTTTGTTTTAGATACCAAACCATCACTAGCACCCGATGATCATAAAGATTACTATGAATATGTCAATTGGGGAATTGAAGATGCTCGTATAACAAGAATAGATGAGACTTATTACTTAACATATACTGGATATTCAAAGTATATGCCGGTAGTAATTCTTGCTGAAACAAAAGATTTTGAAAATTATAAAATACATGGACCGATCTCTGAACCATCGAATAAAGATTGCACTTTGTTTCCGGAAAAAATTGATGGACATTATTGGAGAATTGATCGACCCTCCGCCGAAAAGCGCCATGATATGTGGATAAGTAAAAGTCCCGATCTTATTCATTGGGGGGGAAATAAATTTTTAATGGAGCCGATTGCAGGAACTTGGGAAAATGATAAGATTGGTTCTTCGAGCACTCCAATTAAAACAAAAGATGGCTGGCTTATGCTGTATCATGGTGTCCGTGGTTTCGGAATTTCTACTCTTTATAAAATCGGAGCCGTACTTCTTGATCTCGAAAAACCATGGATCATTAAAGGAAGAACAACCGAGCCATTTTTAATTCCTGATTTTGATTATGAAAGAATCGGAGACGTTCCAAATGTAGTATTTGCATGTGGATGGATTGAGGAGGGGAATGGCAAATTGAAAATTTATTATTCAGGTGCCGATCAAAATATTTGCGTTGCCGAAACAACTATTGATTACTTAGTATCTCTTTGTAAATAATAAGGATAGAATGATGAAATACTTTTATAAAAAATATTTTTTAATAATCCCTTTTATGCTTTTATTTGTTCAATGCCAAGCACAAACGAAATTATCATATCCTAATCATTTAAATCATCTTTATGAAGAGATAAAGATCGATGGAATAGAGATGGGAATTACTCATATCTATTGCGACTATCCCGAATATAAATGGACAGGAGACGATGATGAAGGGGTAGCTTGTATTGATGACGTTGCCCGAGCTTCGCTTTTCTATTTAAAGACCGGAGATCTTGAAAGAGCCAAAAAACAGATTGAGTTTGTTCTCTATATGCAATGCGAAAATGGGTGGTTTTATAATTTTGTATGGGATGATAATTCAATTAATAAGACACATCAAAATAGTGTAGCTGAAGCTAATTGGTGGACTTGGAGAGCATTGGTTTCACTTATTGAGGGTTATCCTTATTTCAAAGAATTAGATAGACCATTTTCGGAAAAAATACTTTCTTCAATTCAGAAAACAATTGAAGCTATGAAGAAGGAATTTAAGTATGAGAAAAAAACTACTGATCTAGATGGATTTATTAGACCTACATGGCTTCCTCATGAATTTGCCTCTGATCAAGCTTCTCTAATAATTACTGCACTTTCGAAATACTATAATATAGTTCCTGATGATTTTGCTTTAAAGGTTATAAATGATTTTTCTGAAGGAATTATGCTGATGCAGGAAGGCGATGAGAATAATTTCCCTTATTACGCATTTATGAGTTGGGAAAATCAATGGCACGCATGGGGAAACACACAATCCTACGCTCTAATAAACGCTTATGAAATTACTAAGAATAAAAAATATCTTCATTCAGCCCTTAAGGAGATAGATAATTTTTATCCCTACTTACTTAAGCGCGGATTCTTAAATGAATTTTCAATTAAGAAAAACAATGGAGAGACTTTATTGAATGAAGAAAAGCAATTTTCACAAATCGCTTATGGAATAAATTCAATGGTATTGGGGACATTGGAAGCTGCCAAAGTTACAGGAGATAAAAAATATTCCGAATTAGCCGCAGCAATTGCTACATGGTTTTTTGGTAATAACCCGGCAAAAGCCCAAATGTATTTTCCTAAAACCGGAATGGGCTATGATGGAATATCAGGCATTAATGACGTAAATAAAAATTCGGGTGCTGAATCCACTATTGAAGCTTTACTTGCAATTAAAGCTATTGAAGAGGATGAAAATGCAAATAAAGCATTACATGAATTGATTCAAAATTATGGTGATATTTATGGCAATTAGAAAAACAGGTATTGTATTAAAACCTGATATGACTAAATCAATTTTGAAAAATCTTGAACCGGGAAATAAAGAGAGAATAAATAAAATTATAGATAGAGTCATTTCTTTAACCGAAGAGGACTCAATTAATGAATATGAAGCTGTTAAAAAGTTATATATTATAAGACATAAAAATACAGAACATAAATTTATAAATAGATTTACAGAGCTTATTGATTACCTACCTCAAGGAATTGAAATCTCATCGCTAAAACAAAAGCTAATCGGTTCATACTTTCTTTCTGAATATACTTTAGAATGTGCAGCTCTATTTAATCCATCAATGATATGGCATCCCAATCAATCCGGTTTGAGGAATAATGAAAAACGTTTTATAATAAGTTTGCGTGCCACGGGCGAAGGACATATATCCTCATTAGTTTTCAAAACCGGAATTATTGATTCTGAATCAAAAATTATTATGGCTGATGACTCTCACTTTTGTGAAATGCCGCGAATTAAATCTTTTGATGAAAATCAATACGAAGCAGAGTTTGATAATCAATCCAATATGTCGGAACGAGTAATGTTTCCGCAAATGCCTGCTGAATCAAATGGTATAGAAGATGCTCGCTTTGTTTTATTTGAAGAAAACGGGTGGAAGAATTATTATGCTACCTACACTGCTTATGACGGGCATAATATATCCACACAACTCTTAAAAACAGAGGACTTCTTAAACTTTACGGTTAAGAAAATGACAGGTAATGAGATTAAAAATAAAGGTATGGCACTGTTCCCTCGTAAGGTAAATGGTAAATATGTAATGCTCTCACGTCAAGATAATGAGAATAATTTTATAATGTATTCTGATAGAGTTGATAATTGGGAATCAAAAGAGTTACTCATGGAACCGAAATATCCGTGGGAGTTTTTTCAGATAGGTAATTGTGGTTCTCCCATTGAAACCGAAAAGGGATGGTTATGCTTAAGCCATGGAGTTGGCGCAGCACGAAGATACACAATCGGTGCATTCCTCCTAGATAAGGATAATCCATCAAAAGTAATTGGTCGAACTAAATATCCATTATTAGAGCCGGATGAAAATGAACGTAATGGCTACGTCCCTAATGTTGTTTATTCATGCGGTGCGGTTCAAAATGAAAATGATTTGGTTATACCTTATGCTATGTCAGATTATGCAAGCAGTTTCGCAATTATAGATATCAATGAATTATTAGAAAAATGTGAATAAAAATGAAAAAGTATTTATTAGTTTTTTTAATTCTTCCAATTATTCTATATTCTCAAAATAATCTTCGTCCGATCTCATTTGATAAAGAAGCTAAAATAGAAATCGGAAGTAATTTTATTGGTCTAGAATTTCATAAGAGCAGGCCACTTCCGCAGAGAATAAGTTTTTACTACCCTCTAGCTAATAGCATTGATGTCAGTACCGATTACTGGTATAGAGATACAACTTATGTCATTAAAGGTTTAGTACAATTTGGTGATGAAAAAATCGATTTGACTAATGAATTATTTCCATTCAAGCTGACTCCTTTTTCAGTCGATTTTCAAAAAGAGTATAATAATAAAATTATAAAAATATCATATCGATTTACAGATAAAACTCGTTCTTCGGTTACTACTTATACAATAATTAATAGGAGCGGAAGGAAACAAAATCTTAAACTAGAATTGGAAAATAATCTCTCCTTAAAAACGTCTCATACTTTTGCCTATAAAAATGATTTTAGATTTGAAACTATAGAAAATAAGCTATTTGTTGCCGAACACTTATCAAGTGAAACCGGGGAAGCTTCAATCTATATTTTATATCCGGACGGAAAGCCATCAAAAACAAAATTAAAGAATGATTGGTTTCTTCAAGCGTTCGAGAAAGAAGTAGCTCCAGGGGATTCACTTTCTTTCGTACAGATAATAGGTTCGTGCAAAAATGATAAACTACTTGCTTTAACGAATGATCTCGAGCAAAATTATTCTCGACAAATAAAATCATTTGAGCAAAAGATTATTTCAAAAATTAGTTCGGCTTCTACTTTCACAACAGGAGACGAAAAACTTGATAGATCAGTTCTTTGGTCTAAGGCGATACTAGAGACTAATAAACACTATATTGATGGCGATATAGAACCTATGCCCTGTCCCGCCGAATATAATTTTTATTTTACTCATGATGTCTTATTGACTGATTTGGCTGCCGTCAAATTTGATAAAGAGCGTGTAAAAAGTGATCTTGAATTTATAATGAAGCATTCTGATGATAGTTTGATTATTCCGCATGCTTACTACTGGAAAGATTCAACATTTGTAACTGAATATGCCAGTCATGATAATTGGAATAATTTTTGGTTTATTATAGTAGCCTCAGAATATATGAAATATTCTAACGATTCTATATTCATAAAAAGACTCATTCCTTATGCCAAAAAATCTATTACACAAGCATTAAAAACAAAAGGTGATGATGATCTGATGTGGTCTTATCGACCTGATTGGTGGGATATCGGAAGACGATATGGACAGAGAAGTTATATGACTCTCTTATCTATTAAAGCTATTCGTGCTTACTTATCTCTTGCATCTAATTTTAGTGGAAATGGTTCTGAACTTTCAAACCTAGAAAATACCGCAAATAAAATGGAAGTGAATCTTAATACAGTACTTTGGAATAAAGATTATAATTATCTGATGAATAATATTGAAGCCGGAGAACTTGATACACATTATTATGGAGGTTCTCTTCTAGCGGCTCATTTTAATACCATCGATAGAGATAAACTAGATAAATTAATCACGACTGCGAAATCTAAATTAGTCGATAATAAGATTGGTGTTTATACGGTATATCCGATGGATTTTGAAAATTTGCAAGAGGAATGGCATTTACAAAATAATGAATCAGGTCCTAAGTATCAGTATATGAATGGCGGTATCTGGCCTCATATAAATGTTTGGTATGCTTTAGCACTTGCTCGTAATAATGAAAAAGAGGAAGCAATTAATTTTATCAAAACAACTATGACTATTGATGGAATTATGGAAGGACCAAACGGACAGCCTGCTATGTATGAAGTTAGAAATAGTAATAAAGAGAATCCTAATGAATATGGCGAAATAGATAAACCACAATTCACATGGGCGGGAGGTTGGTACCTTTATTCTCTTTATCATATTCTTGGAATAGATAATAATGATTGGAATATTACATTCTCTCCATTCATTCCATTAAATTCTCCTAAAATATCGTTCGATTTAAATATCAATTCCGAATTGGCAAATGTTACTATTAACCGTTCAGAAAATTTTAGAATAATGATAGACGAAAAGAAAATTAGTTCTCTTGTCATACCAAGAAATATTAAAGCAAAGAATATTGAAATAAATCTGGGCAAATATGAGAACTTTCTTCTTCTCGAATGCAATTCAAAATTAGAAAAGATCGATGAAGGAAAAGAGATTATCCTCTCCTTAAGCGCATTTAAGGGACATAAGAGTTTTATCCGTTTCTCTTCTCCGCAAAAACCGAAAGCAATATTTATAGATGAAAAAGAAATAGAGCCTGATATTATTAATGATGAATATCTAATTAAGTTTACGCACAATCACTCCCAATCACAAATTAGAATAAGAATGTAGCTATGGAAAAAACAGGATTAAACAAGGGGTGGAGTTTTATACTTAACTCTAAAAGCAAAAATTATATCAAAGATTATTCTTCTATTAAAAACAGAAAATTAAGTGCTAATGTACCCGGGACAATTCATACCGATTTATTGAAGCACAAATTAATAGACGATCCTTTCTATGCCGATAATGAATTAAGACTACAATGGATTTCAGAACTTGATTGGACTTACGAAAAAAAATTTAATTATAATCAATCGCTCTTTGGTAATGAAACTATTGTCTTTGAAGGTGTAGATACTATCTCCGAAATTTATCTCAATAATACTCTTCTTGGCGAAACAAAAAATATGTTTATTCGTTACGAATTTCCGATCTCAAAATTATTAAAAAGCACCGGGAATAAATTAAAGGTAATTCTAAAATCACCGACAAAATATGCATTAGCAGAAGAAGAAAAATATGGAAAGCTGCCGGTAGCATTAAATTCCTATCGAGCTTATATAAGAAAAGCGCAATATTCATTCGGTTGGGATTGGGGTCCTGTTTTTGCAACTTCCGGAATCTGGAAAGATGTTTATATCATGGAAAATGATTTACCTGCTATCGATAGTTTTAATTTCGTTACTCTTGAATTATCAGATTCTCTTGCAAAAGTAAAAATCACATTTTCAATTAAGAATAAAATCAATAATAATATTTCCGCAAAAATAAATATTATAAATGCTGATGATGAATATTCTTTTTCGATTGAAAAATGTAAAACTAAAAATGAATTGATTGTAGAAATTAAGAATCCAAAACTTTGGTGGTGTAGCGGTTATGGAAAACAGAATTTATATGATCTTGAACTATTATTATTGGATAAAAATGGGGCAACATTAAATTCAATCAACAAAAAAATCGGTATAAGAACTATTGAATTAAAACTTAAGGATGATAAAAATGAAGTTTTTTATTTCGTACTGAATGGAATAAAAATAATTTCAAAAGGAGTTAATTGGATTCCCGGCGATGCTTTCCTTAATAGAGTAACAGATGAAAAATATAGAAATCTTCTTTCGTATGCAGTACAGGGAAATATGAATATCGTAAGAGTATGGGGCGGCGGTATTTATGAGAAAGATGTTTTTTATGAATTATGCGATGAGCTTGGTTTATTGGTATGGCAGGATTTTATGTTCGCTTGCGGGGCTTATCCTGAGATTAAAGAATTTATGAAAAATGTAGGCGATGAGGTTATTTATAACGTTAATAGAATTCAATACCATCCTTCGCTTGCTATCTGGTGCGGTAATAATGAAAATGAATGGAACTGGACAAAAGAACAAAATTCAGATTACAGCAATATGCCCGGCTATAAAATATTTAGCAAATTGATTCCGGAAATATTAGAGAAAGAAGATCCTATTAGAGCTTATTGGCAATCATCACCTTTTGGTTTTGATAAAGATCCAAATTCTCAAACCAGCGGTAATAGGCATCAATGGGCTGTATGGAGCAATTGGATAGATTATACAAATGTGAAAACCGATAATAGTCTATTCGTTACAGAGTTTGGATTTCAAGGTACCGCCAATCTTTCTACCTTAAATAAATATATTCCTAGACCTGAGAGGAAAATTCATAGCTCCATATTTGAATTTCACAATAAGCAGACAGAGGGAAACGAAAGAGTAATCAGATTTATTTCTGCTCATTTACCATTAAATACTGACTGGGAAAAATTTAATTATCTAAGTCAATTAAATCAAGCATTTGCGCTCAAGACTTGCCTTGAACATTGGAGATTTAATCAAATTACAAATGGTACAATAATATGGCAGATAAATGATACTAATCCGGTTACTAGTTGGTCCCTTATCGATAGTCAAGAGCTTCCAAAAATAGCTTACCATTTTGTAAAAAAAAGTTTCGCAGAAGTTACGCATAGGGTATTAAAAGAGAATGATAAATACTATATCGAAATTAGTAATCATTCTATTAATAATGTCTCATACAACTATAAACTACATATTTATAATCCCGCTGAAAATAAGATGAAGGAAATTTTGTTTAGGGACGGAAATATTGAAAAGCAGTCTCAAATAAAATTATCGGTACCCGGTATAAAAAAATATTTTTCAAGTGATGATATAATCATTTTAACATTATGTAAAAGAAGAAAGATATTACATCGTAATTATTATATAGAAAAAGAATGGAAACATTTTCAACTTCCCAAAATAGATTTAACAATCTATGAGAGAACTCCTAATAGCTTTCTATTGAAGGTTAAGAATCCTCTGTTCTTTACTGATCTTATCGCTGGTGATGCAATCTTTTCTGATAGAGGGCTTATTCTTCTGCCCGGTGAGTTACGAATTATAGAAAGTAGCAATAAAAAGAAAATATCGCCAAAGGATATTTCTGTTTTATCTCTTAATAATTTTTTAAATGAGCGAAATGAAAAATAAAATATTTATTACGATAGGGTTATTATTTCTACTCTTCACAAATGATTTTAGTCAGCAATTGACTATTAAAAGGATAGAGATGATGCCTAATAATCCAACACCTTATGTAATGAGGGATTGGAAAGAGGTTGCACGTGGTTACGATTCTATTGCATATAGTTTAAATGCTACGGGTACATATCTTCCATTAATAAAAATACAGAACAATGCTGTCAATTATCCAGGAGAGCAATTTTTTAGTCTCGATAGCTATGTCGGTACGATTCATAAAAATTCAGGAGAAGCAATAAATATAATCCCTTCTTTAGTTGGTGCAACATTAGTTGGTATTGATAAAAGTAATCAATACGGATATAATTGGGTAAAGATGAGCCGTGAGTTTTTTAATAAAAAATCGGGTGAAAATATATATTTGAATGCACCTCAAACTAGTTCGGGAGATGACTGGTGGTATGAAACAATGCCAAATGTTCTCTTCCAACATTTATATAAGCTATATCCAAATACGCCCGATTTTAATGAGCAATTTATCTCTCTTGCGGATAGATGGTTGGAAGCAGTAACTAAAATGGGAGGAAGCTCGGCTCCTTGGGCAGTCCCGAATATGAACCATCGTGCATGGAATCTGATTAAGATGACTGCGAATGACAGCGACGTACCTGAACCGGAAGCTGCCGGTGCTATTGGATATTTACTCTATAATGCATTCTTAGAAACCAATGAACAGAAATATTTAATTGGTGCCGAATGGTGTATGGAGTTTCTAAATTCACTTAACTCAAATCCGGCTTATGAAATTCAATTGCCTTATGGAGTATTTACGGCTGCTAGAATGAATGCAGAAATCGGAACAAATTATGATATTCCTAAAATTTTCAATTGGAGTTTTGATTTAACTCAATTACGATTATGGAATGTTATAGTTGGAAAATGGCAGACGCAGGATGTAAGCGGTATAATCGGCGAGGATTCAGAAAGACAGTATGCCTTTTCTATGAATGGTTTTCAACAAGCAGGTGCATTAGTCCCTTTAGTTAAATATGATGATCGCTTTGCAAATGCAATGGGTAAATGGATCTTAAATTTATCAAACGCATCAAGATTATTTTATTCTAATTATGTTGATGACCTTAGGCAGGATAGTCGTATCTGGGCAAAAGAATATGATCCTAAATCATATATAGGTTACGAAGCTTTACTTAAAGGAAACACCGGCTGGGCTACTGCGACTGGTGATGCTAAGAAAGGGGGTTGGGCAAGCACTAATTTGTCGTTATATAGTTCCTCTTCGGTGGGGTATCTCGCAGCGATAGTTGATACTACAAACATTCCGATGATTTTGCAGCTCGATTTAAATGCAACGGATTTTTATAGGAAAAATAATTTTCCCTCATACCTAATATATAATCCATATTCAGAAGAGAGGACTGTAACAATAAAAATTCCTTCCGGTACTTATGATATTTATGATTTGATAGGTAATAAATTTATTGCCAATAGCATTAGTACAGAATATATAATTTCGATAAATTCTGTAAGTTCATCGGTGATAATGTGTATTCCTTCCGATGCTACAAAGGAAATTAAAAATAATAGACTCTATGTGAATGGTCTTGTTGCAGATTATAATTTAGGGACAGATGTAAATTATCCTCCGAGAATAAAGGCACTATCCACATCTGAGTCAACAATTAAATTAGAAAAAAAAATAATAATTTATTGCACAGCTTTTGATAAAGAAAATTCATTAATCAATTATTCATGGTCTGCAACAAAAGGTAGCATAATTGGCAATGGTCCAATTGCAGAATACATTCCAACCGAAATAGGTGAAGCCATTATTAAAATAATTGTAACAGATGATAATTCACAAAAAGATTCATCTGAAATTAAGATTGATATAGTCGAATCAATTAACAATAAACCGCTAATTAATCTACTCAAGGCAGAACCAAGGAAACTTAATCTTGGCGGAAAAACAAAACTAATACTAAAAGCATCCGATCCTGATCAAGATAATTTAACTGTCAACTGGAGCAGTGAATTCGGAACATTTGAAACGATTGTGGATACAACATTTTGGATTGCTCCGACATCTCAAGGTATTTACTTCCTGAATTGCTCAATCGATGATGGAAGAGGAGGCACTACAACTGATAGTATTAAAGTGCTTGTTCGAGATTTTCAAAAATATTCCAATCCAAATTTAATTGCATACTATCCGTTTAATTCAAATGTTCTTGATGAAAGTGGAAAGGGTAATAATGGAATTAACAACGGAGCTATCTTTGTTAATGATCGATTAAATCAAACTAATAGCGCTTTGAATTTCGATGGTGTTAATGACAATGTGCAAATAAAAAATAATTCAACTCTCAATTTCCAAAATGGAATTTCAATTGGCTTTTGGATTAAAACAGGTTCTTTGACTGAAAGCGAAACTTATGTTATTTCACATGGTAGTTATGAAAATAGATACAAAATTTCTATTTCCGCAAAAAAACTAAGATGGACTATAAAGACGAATAATTCCGTGAATAATGGTATTATCGATTTAGATAGTGAAGTTACTCTTAAGTCAAATACTCTCTATCACTGCGTTGCTTCTTATGATGGGACTGATTTAGAGATATGGATCAATGGGGACTTAAATGCTTTCACTTCATGGAGCGGAAAACTTTTAACCGCAAGTCAAGACTTGATGATTGCTCAAATGCTGCCGAATAATTCTAATTATAATTTCAAAGGCAATTTAGATGAGGTAAGAATTTATGATAATACAATTTTGCCCGCCGAGATTAGTAAATTAATTGATATTCCGGTTGCGGTTAAGGAAGAACGAAATGAACAAATTCCGACAGAAACAAAATTGGTATCAAATTATCCTAATCCTTTTAATCCTTCTACTGTAATTAATTATCTCGTCTCCACTCCCGGGATAGTAAAAATCGATATTTATAATTTACTCGGAGAGAGAATCAGAGAATTGGTTAATGAAGAGATGTCTGCCGGCAATTATGTAACTCGCTGGGAAGGGATGAATGATAATGGGAATTTTGTATCATCCGGAATTTATTTCTGTATTCTATCAAACAAAAACAGCTTTTCAAAACTGAAGCTTCTATTAATAAAATAAGCATTCTCTTTTTTGAGTTAAACAAAAACCTTATTTTAGTTTTATTAATAATAAGGTTTGATGAACAATTTAGTTAATTATCCGGTAATGGCTGTTGATGATATTATTCGTCCGACACAGCTCCAAATAGATTTAAGATTATTAAAAGAGAATTATCTTAAAATCAAGTCGCACGTTTTCCCAGCTAAAGTAATGCCAATTCTGAAAGCTAATGCTTATGGTCATGGGCTTGTTAAAGTTGGGCAATTAATGGAAGAACTCAAAGCCGACTATATAGGAGTAGCGGTACTCGAAGAGGGTATTCTTTTACGTGAATCGGGTGTTACAATCCCGATATTGGTTCTTGGCGGTATCTGGGGGAATCAAATCCCTGTTTTTATTAAATACGATCTTGCAATGACTGCCTCCTCAATCGAAAAATTAAAACAAATTGATGAGATATCGATAGAGCTTAAAAAGAAAGCTAAAGTGCACTTAAAGATTGATACCGGTATGGAGCGTATTGGTGTTCATTATTATAGCGCGGATAAGCTTTTAGAAGAATCGCTCAAATACAAAAACATTCTTGTAGAAGGAATATACACGCATCTTGCTAATTCGGAAAATAGTGATTTAAGTTATACTCGATTGCAGTTCGACCGCTTTAATGAAGTACTTCGTTTTTATGAAAAGCATTCAATTGAAGCACCAATAAGACATATTTCTAATTCAGGTGCTATATGCCAAATGCCCGAAGCAAATTTGGATATGGTTCGCCCCGGAATAATGTTGTATGGAGTTTATCCATCATACGAAATGATCAAACCAATTCAAGTTTTACCCGCGCTTCAATGGAAATCATTAGTTGTATATTTTAAGGTAATTAAACCAAATCACCCCGTAGGTTATGGGTCTAAATGGGTAAGCGATCATAATATTAGAGCAGTTACTATTCCTGTTGGTTATGGAGATGGTTATTTAAGAAGTATGACCGGCAGTGCCGAAGTAATTATTCGCAATAAGCGATATCCGGTTATTGGCTCTATCTCAATGGATCAAATTGTGGTAAATATTGAACAAGATAGTGCATTTAATGGTGATGAAGTAATATTGATAGGTAAAGCAGATCAATCCGAGATTAAAGTCGAGGACCTCGCAAATTGGGCAGGAACGATACCGTATGAGATTCTGACAAATATTAATACCCGAGTACCACGTATATATATTGAATAAGGTCGTATAATCTGATTTATTAATTGTTTTTAGTAAGATTTAAAATTAGGTTAATAGAAATAATCAACTTAAAGAAATTAGACCTTCCTGATTAATATATAAAAATATGTAAAAGAATTTGCCCTCCTTTATTAAAAAGTGAATCTTTTATTAATCTAATAAATTTCTCCTGAGCTATTATTGAAAAATTAAATAAAATATTGAATTTATAATTGGCGTGATTTTTGCATTTTTCTTTTTAATATTGAAGAGGAAAATTTATGAAACGAATAGTTACATTTATTACAATAGCTCTATTATTTATTTCACTTACAAGTTCAATGGCTCAATTGAAAAAAATTAAAATAGCATGTATAGGAAATAGTATCACAATTGGAGGTGGTGCACAGTCATATCCCAATCAGCTCCAAACAATGCTCGGTTCTCACTATATCGTTTCCAATTTCGGTGTTTCGGGAACAACACTTCTTAAGAAAGGGGATCTCCCTTACATTAATGAATCGGCATATAGAAATGCAAAAAACTTTGATGCTGATATAATAATTATAAAGCTTGGCACTAATGATACGAAACCGCAAAACAGAATCTACTTGGATGAATACTATGATGATTATATGGCTATGATAGACGAGTTTAGATTAGGTGGAAAGAATCCGCAAATATTTGTTGCAAGCCCCTGCCCAATTCATATTGATGGATTTGGAATCACACAATCCGTATTAACAGAAAAAGTGATTCCCGCTGCTGATTCAGTTCGTAATGCGTCCGGTTCATACTTGATTGATTTTTATAATGCGATGCTTCCACATGCCGATCTTTTTTATGATGGAATTCACCCATCTAATGCCGGGAATACAATTTTAGCTCAATGGGCTTATGATGCTATTATAAATAGTGCAACAGGTATTATAAGAAATTTTTATGCTGTTCCTAATTTTTATGAACAGGGGGAACAGGTAAAACTTTATTGGGAAACTACTACCGGTACTAAAGTAAAAATCAATGGTCAATCTTTAAATGCAACAGATTCAATGGTCGTAACTCCGGGTAATGAAGCACAATATGTATTGATAACGGAGGGAGAAGTAAAGGATACCGCATTTGCAAGTGTAAAATATTTGGCTCCGGGAAAAATTACATCATTTTCTGCCGACCCCATTAAAGCTGAAGCAGGTGAAGAAGTAACTTTAACTTGGACAACTACTAATGGTTCTGAAGCTAAAATAAATGGTGAAGCAGTTATAGCTAAAGGGAGTATGATTGTTAATCCGAAGGAAACTACAACTTATGTTCTTTCGGCAGCGGGAGAGTTTAACGAAGAAAAATCTATTACTGTCGAAGTTACGGATGCATCTTTAATTAATCGCGCACTTAATTATCCTGCAACTGTATTCAGTTTTTCAGATACCTCAAAAGCATCATTTGTAAATGATGGTGATTTGAATACTATTTGGAAAAGTGGAATTGCCGCTACTCAATGGGTCTATATTTCTTTGGGAAGAAAAATAAATATTAATAGAGTTGTTATCCATTGGGGAGATAATTTCTCTTCCGATTATCGAATCGAAATTCTAAATTCCAGCGGTAGTACTTCACGAATATTTGCCTCCGGTAACGCAGGTGATGGCGGAACTGATGATATTACCGGTTTATCCGGATATTCAAATATTGTCCGTATCTTAGCAATTAATAGAAACGATCCTTCCAAAGGTCTGGAAATTAGAGAAATAGAAATTTATGGCACAATAAAGACAAATTCAGTTGAAAATGAAGTTGAACTGTTGCCTCTCGAATATTCGCTAGAACAAAATTATCCTAACCCGTTTAATCCGGAAACCACCATTAAATATAGTGTTCCGAGGTTAGGAAATGTTTCATTAAAAATTTATGATTCACTCGGTAAATTAGTAAAACTATTAGTTGACGAATCAAAGACAATCGGGCATTATGAAGTTAATTGGAATGGGAAAAATGATTTAGGAATAAATGTTAGTTCAGGAATATATTTCTGTAAAATGAGTTCGTATGGAATAAGTAAATCAATTAAAATGGTTTTAGTAAAGTGAGTTTTATCTCCATTCCTTAACATAAGCTAATAATTTTTAAAGCGGTATTGGGTATTATTCAATACCGCTTTTTTTATTTTCAATTTGTCTTACCGATTTGATAGATTTATATTTCAATTCTATATAAAATTAAGAAATAACATTACTAAATGAAAAACATCCTTTTAATCATAATATTATCACTTTTGATCTCATGTACTAATCATAAGGATAAAGACACAATAAATAATAATTCAGGGAATACTATTTATAAAGATAAACTTACCGTTAATTATTCGAAGAATTTTAAGATCGAGTATAGTGATAGCATAAAAATTATCACTGTATTTTCATCCGATTCACTTAAGAAGGTAATGGCTATTTATATTCTTGCCGGTGAGAACATTAAAACCCTTCCCGTGATTCAAAATTCACAATTGATTCGAACGCCTATAAAATCAGTTGCAGTGCTTACTTCACTATATATCGGGTTTTTAGAAAAGCTCGATCTATTAGATAGAGTCATCGCCGTAGATAATATTAATTATATCTTCTCTCCCGTAATTCATCGAAAATATAAAGAAGGAAAGGTGGAAGAAGTCGGTGATGCAACTAGTATGAATATAGAAAAGATATTTTCATTAAATCCCCGAATAGTATTCACTTATGGAAATGGTAATCCTTATCTTGATGGTAGCGAAAAATTGATTAGGAATAATATTCCTATTGCATCTTCACCATTCCATTTAGAAACTACTCCATTAGCGAGAGCCGAATGGATAAAATTTATTGCCGCATTTTTTGATAAAGAAAAAGAAGGGAACGAAGTTTTTTCGAAAACTGAAAGAAGATATCATGAATTACAAGAGATCGCAGAAAAGGCAAAAGGGCGTCCAACAGTTTTTACAGAAGCAATATTTGGAGGTACTTGGTACGTCCCGGGAGGTAAAAGTTTCATGGCAACTCTTCTCGATGATGCGGGATCTGATTATATTTGGAAAGATAATAATGATGTTGGCAGTCTTAAATTAAGCTTTGAGCAGGTTTATGATAAAGCCAATTCTGCTGATTTTTGGGTAAATGCTTTATTATGGAAAAATCTTGAAGACGGGTTAAAGAATGATCCTCGCAATAATAAATTCAAAGCTTTTAAGACGGGAAACGTGTATAATAATAATGCATCGATAAATGAAAACGGATTATATGAATATTGGGAAAATGGAATTATAAACTGCGATTTGGTTCTTGCCGATCTTATAAGAATATTTCATCCTGAACTTTTGCCTGAACACCAATTTAAGTACTATAAAAAATTACAGCCTAAATGAGCCGAAATAAAAAGAGAAATAAAATAATTACGATTATCTTGCTGGCATTATTGGTTATTGCTTTTATTTTGGATATTGTACTTGGCTCTGTGGATATTCCAATATTTTCGGCTGTAAAAATTCTTTTTGGGAATTCATCTTCCAATCAAATTTGGGATACAATAATTCTAGAATTTCGTATTCCAAAGGCAATTACTGCAATGCTTGCCGGAAGTGCTCTTTCTGTTTGCGGACTTATTATGCAGACGTATTTCAGAAATCCGCTTGCAGAACCATATGTACTTGGAATTAGTTCCGGTGCCAGTTTTGGTGTCGCATTAGTTATTCTAACTGCCGGTTCATTCGGTCTAAATCTATATTTCTTAGGAGATTTTTTCAGTCAACTAAGCATAACTACCGCTGCCGTGATTGGCTCGGCGTTAGTGCTCCTTCTTATTACTTTTGCCGCAAAAAAAGTGAGCAGTAATGTTACACTATTAATTCTTGGTTTGATGATCGGTCATATAATAGGTGCGCTTGAAAGCATTCTTAAATATTTCTCTGCACCTGAAAATCTTCAAGGATATATTATTTGGGGAATGGGAAATTTCAATAATGTCCTTTGGAAAGACCTTTATTTCTTAGTCCCAATTATATTCATTGGGCTCGCCGGCTCTTATGTCTTATCTAAGCAATTAAATTTATTATTGCTCGGTGAGCATTACGCATTAAGTATGGGGGCAAATATAAAATTATTAAGATTTCTTCTTATTATTATTGGAGGTGTATTAGCAGGAATAATCACAGCATTCTGCGGTCCGATCGCATTTATTGGTATCGCCGTCCCTCAAATTACAAGAAATCTATTGCATGAATCCGATCATAAAAAATTAATTCCCGCAGTTGCTCTTGTCGGTAGTCTATTAACTTTGATATGCGATATCATCGCACAGATGCCGGGTGGGGAACAGACTCTCCCGATTAATGTTGTTACTTCTCTAGTAGGTGCTCCCGTTGTTATTTGGATTATATTGCAGCAGCGAAAAATTAAACACACTTTCGCAATGGATTGAAATGAAAATTGAAAACTTGACAATTGGTTATAAGAGAAAGAAAGAACCTGATACGATATTATTAAAAGGTATTAATTTAACAATCAATAAAGGTCAGTTAATATGTTTGATTGGACCAAATGGGTGCGGAAAATCCACATTCTTAAGGACAATTACCGGTATTCAATCGCCATTAGCAGGTGATATTAAGCTAAATGATAAATCCATTACTGATTTAGACCGATCTGAATTAGCACGTTCTTTAAGTATTGTACTAACGGAAAATTTTAATCTCGGAAGTGCTTCTGTTTATTCAATCGTTAGCATGGGAAGATATCCGCATAATAATTGGCTTGGAGTTCTTAGAGAGGAAGATTTTAATATTGTTGACAGCGTTTTAGAAATTACGGGTTTAACTAAATTCCGCGATAAAGATATATTGGAATTAAGCGACGGTTTCAGGCAGAAAGTAATGATTGCTCGTGCTCTTGCTCAAAAAACGCCATTAATTCTATTAGATGAACCGACCGCATTTCTTGATATTCCAAATAAATTAGAAATTCTTAGTTTACTAAAGAAATTAACTATTGAAGAAGGAATATCAATTTTACTTTCCACTCACGATCTTGATCTTGCTGTTCAGTTTACTGATCTAATCTGGTTTATTACACAGGAAAATTCGATTGATATAGAGACACCCGAAACGATTACTACAAATGAAAAATTTCTAAAATCATTTAGTGCCAACGGTTTTAATTATGATCCCGAACGAAGCATATTCAGAAATTTCAAAAAATAATTATATTGTCTTCAAATTTATATTAACAGTTGTTCCTTCGCCCAGATTCGACTCAATAAAGACAGCTCCATAATATTTTGTTGTTATCTCTTTCACATAAGCTAGTCCAAATCCTTGTCCATTTACCTTTGTTGTATAACCTTCCTGAAATATATTTTTTAGATTTTCTTCTTTAATCCCGGTTGCAAAATCTTTTATACTTAATATGATGTATCCTTGTTTTTCTTTAATATTTAGCTCTATCAAATTATCATTTAATCTGCAATCAGTGTATGCTTCAATAGAATTTTGTATCAAAATTGAAATGCATTTCTCTAATTCATTCTTATCGATAAAAGGTTTAGTAAAATGTTCTGTCCGGTTGTTTATTTCTAATCTATAATGTTCCCTCTGTGAGTCACTAAATTTGTTGTTTATAATTTCAAGTACTTCATCGAGATTACAGTTGACATTACTATGAATTATCCTTACTAACTTCACTATTTCTTGCTTCAATTTTTCTATTTGTTCAATGCAATAATCTTTCTTTTTTTCTATGCTCTCTAGATTTATTAATGATAATGCCGTTCTTATTTCTTCGATGTAAAGAGCGATTCCATAAGATATTTTTTTTAAGGTTGATTCTTCATTTAAAAATCGCTTATTGAATCTAAGCAAATTAGCAAAGTCTGAAATTATAATTAATGATTTATAAGTACTCTCATTATATTCATCTATGATCGATTTAAATCTCTCTAGAACGATAGTATCCTCGAAATCGATAGTATTGAAATTTTTCAAATAAAGTGAAAGTCTGTTTAAATTCATTGCCGAAGCTTCACCATGATAGAACCCCTGCAACTCTTTTAATATTTTATCTAGAATATTAATTCTGCTTAGTTTTTTTGATTCATTATTCTTTATCAGAATTAAACTGATAGGAATAGAAGCTAATGAAACCAGAAATGCCAAATAATCATCTATGAATATATTTCTGGAATTAGTTATCCAATCACTATTACTCGGATAAATGTAATTAATAAGTCTAACAAAAATTGCAGCAAATAAATATGTCCCAAAACAGATTATTCCTAGTTTGACTAGTTGTCTCTTATTAACAGTACTAAAAAACGGGAAACGAGTTTGAATAAAACTATTCTTGAATAAGAATACAAATAGATAGAATAAAGGTATGATGAATAATATTTTTATTATTTCAAAAAAGAACTCGTTGCTTAATAGGTATCTCTTTAAATTTTTATATAAAATAAAATAATTTTCTGATAATCCTTCATATTCATGAATTTCATAATGGGAACCTGCTCTAACAAATAATTCTTGTCTGACGTTACTTTTGGGAAATAAGGTAACTAATTTATAAGTTCCCATTCCTTTACCGAGTCCAAAATGTTGAATTTTAGAATCGGAGCTTGCATATCCGCTATTACTATTGACTTCTCTAAAACCAATCAATTTATCTCTATCATATAAAAAGAGCTTTGCACCAATAGCACTTCTATTACTTTTTGAACCAATTACTTTTACCGAAATAAAATTGTTCGATTTAGAATTAATATTTAAGTTGTTATGGAGAAGTTGCAATTTGCCATCCACTTGTCCTATAAGAAGATCGATATCTCCGTCATTTTTAATATCAAGTGAAGCAATACTTGAAAGGGAACCTGTTGCTTCTGAATTGTGTAATTGATTTAGAAATGGCTCGGTAAATTTTTCAAATTGCGGAATACCGTCTTTAATCCCTTTATTAAAGTAGATTACAATATTTTTGATATTTGTAAAAGCGAGATCGAGAAATGAATCATTATTAAAATCGGCAGCTACAGAACCATAGGTAAAATATTTGCTACCAAGTCCACTTTTAAAAGTAACTTCATTAAAAATCCCATTCCCGTTATTTAAGAATAAATTATTACCTGTTCCTCTATTCCCAATAAATAGATCCAGGTCTCCATCGTTATCGAAATCAGCAAATATTGCAGAATTCGAACGCTTCATTTTTCCGCAACCCGTACCACTTTCTTGAGTTATGTCTTTAAATGTCCCATCCCTATTATTTAAATAAAGATTATTTTCTTTTTGCCAATTACATAGATATAAATCGAGATAACCATCATTATTAACATCTCCCATAACTGCCGTTATAGCTCCATACTCACTCTTCAACCCGCTTTCAACAGTTCTCTCACTAAACTTTCGTCCATCAATATTTATAAAAAGTCGATTTGTAAATAAATAACTGCTTGTAAAGTAGTCGAGATAACCATCATTATTTATATCACCAAGAGATGCTGATTCACTTCGATGTATATTTATATTTAGGCCAAATTCATCTGTACAATCCCTGAAATAGCCTTTATCATTATTTATATAAAGAGCATTAGGACCATCCAAATATGTTACAATTAGGTCATCGGTTCCCGATTCGTCAATATCTCCGGCTACAACTCCTAGATCAAGATCAAAGGCCCCTTCCTTATTTTTTCT
Source organism: bacterium BRH_c32 (assembly GCA_001516025.1). Lineage (GTDB taxonomy): Bacteria > Bacteroidota > Ignavibacteria > Ignavibacteriales > Melioribacteraceae > BRH-c32. The sequence goes on from LOEU01000030.1 coordinate 23,257, forward strand.
TCCACCCAATCCTATTTTTTCGGTTGTATTACTAAGATAAGGGTCTTCAAAATTTATAAAGTTATTGAAAAACCGATTGTTATCGTATATATCGATAGTATAAACGTCTTCTTTTTTATCTCCGTTTAGATCACTTATAGCAATTCCATAAATTGAAGATGATATGGGAAAATCAACCAGAATAAAAAAATTAGTTTTTGACCTATTCATTAATTCCTTATCATCATCTATATTTTTTTTTTCTTGTATAATATATATTGAATCTAAAGCTGCAATTATCTCTCCATTACTATATACATAGGAATATACTTGTGGTTTATTGAGATTAATAATAGTTGACCAGTTTTGATTTAATGGTTTACTATCTGATAAATCTTTGCAAATGATAGTTCCGTAACCGGAAGCATAAACAAAATTATTATCTGCTATTTGGAAATAAAATAGGTCTTTGGGAGAAACTCTAATTTTATTATTTACAAATATCGTATCACAAGTTTCAAAAGAATATGAATTATTTACTTTTTTATAATAGCATAGCAGACTATCTTTTTTGAAGATTCCTCTTTCTAAATTACCGGTACATCTATAAAGAATTGATCTATATGCGTATTTTATTTCTTCCGGTTTTAGTTGTGGATTAGGAAATTCAATTATTTTTTTTAGAGTTGAATAATTATCGGTAGCATCTAATTTATAAATATCATCTAATGAATTGAGAAGCACTTCAGTTTTGTCATTAGTATTAACTAGTTGAATTCCGAATCCCGGATTTAAATCAATGGTATGATGCTCGTTTATAAAACTTACTATTTCTTTTCTCTGAACGGTGATAATCTGATATTCCATAGTCCCGAGTAATATAAATTTATCGTTTCCGATATATTTAATTCCTATAATATTCTCTGTAACAAGATTTTCAATTTCGAGCTTCTCTCCCAAACGAAATTGCCCATTTACAATAGTAAAAGGTATATAGAATAACTTAATTGTATATTCTTCGGAATGTAAGCCAAGAATCAGATATGAATGATCACCGGAAATAGCAACATCTCCAATCTTATCTTTAGAGCTTGAGAATATTATTTGAGATTCTTTTCCATTAAAAAAAATTAAATCTCTTATAGAACTCCAAAATGAATATTTATCATAATTATCAATAAACTTAATTACAACCGAGTTGGGAAGAGGAATAGAATTTGTGATATGCCATTGACTTGAGATACTTTCAAGTCCACTATTATCTATTTGAATATTATCGGGTACTTTATCTCTGCATGATATAGTAAAAAAGAATAAAGAGATTAAAATAGAATTAATATATACGCCCGAAATTTTCATCAGTTCTAAGTTTTTGATATACAATTGCAATTATCAAGCCATTTCATAAAATCAGATTTTGCACTATTTTCTAATGGTCAAATAGAAAATTGTAAACTAAAGTTGAGGTAATTGTAACTTTAGTTTACACTTCTATTTCAAACCAATTTCTTTTAGTGCCTTGTCTAATCCCGCCCTACTAATTCCGGCAGTTTCTGCCGCTTTTGTGAGATTATTATCTGAACATTCTAAAAGTTCGGTAAAGTAACCGATCTTAAAATCCTTTTTGGCATCCTCATATTTTAGACTATTGTGGTATGTATAATACATTTTCGCATTTTTATATGAGGTACTTGAAATACTATTTGCTGAAATGGAATCTGAATCATCTTTTATTTGGACAATTGTTTTTATTAGAAAATTTTCTAATTCTCGTACATTTCCAAACCAATTTTGTGATTCAAGAAATTTGATCGCATTTTTCTCAATTGACAAATCTCTGTTCAATAATCTTTTGGAATGTTTAGCAATAAAATATTTTGATAGAGGTTCTATATCCTCTTTTCTTTCACGTAGTGATGGAATATCAATAACGATAGTCCCAATTCTATAATAAAAATCGGAACGCATCTTTCCTTGTTTTACTTTTTCCTCAAGGTTTTCGTTAGTAGCAGAAATTATTCGAAGATTTAGTTTTTGTTCATCTCCGCTAGAACCAACTTTATTTATCGTTTTATATTGAAAAAACTGTAATAATTTTATTTGTATCGCTTCACTTATCGAGGAAATTTCTGGCAGATAAATTGTCCCATTATCTGCCGTCTGAAATTTTCCAATCACTGATTTATCAGCACCGGTAAATGCTCCCTTTTCATAACCAAAAAGTTCTGATTCTAACAACTGCTCATTGATACTTGATAGGGGAATGGGGATAAAAATTTTATTTTTAATATTGCTTCTTCTGAATATTTCATAAGCTACTAAATCTTTACCTGCTCCAGTTTCACCCTTAAGCAAAATATCGCAATCAATCTTTGAATATTTATCGATAGCTTCGTTTATTTTATTCATTGATTCGGAGCGAAAGATGAAATTATTTTGCTGTGTAGAAAAAAGAGAATTCAGATAATCTACCTTATTATTGAGATCATTTTTCTCTAATGCATTTTTTATCTTTTGGCTGAGGATTTCGATATTAAAATCTTTTTGAATATAATCATAAGCACCAAGACGAATAGAATTTACTACTGTTTCAATTTCGCCGGAATCGGAAACAATAATTATTGGCGGGTATTTTATCATCTGAGAATTTAATGAATTGAGTACATCAAGTCCGGTCATATCAGGCATTTTGATGTCGAGTAAAACGGCTGTAAAATTGCCCTTTTTTATCTGCTCTATCCCTTCTTTTCCGTTTATGGCAGTTGTTACTTTATATTTTTTCTGAAGTAAAAGTGATATATCTTTGAGAAAAGGTATGCTATCATCGATTATAAGAAGCTTTTCCATCTGCGCTCCAAAATGATAAAAAGTTACTTAATTATCTTATACAATAATATAAATATTTTAGAATTTATAGTCATTTATTATTTCTTTCTTGACATTTATCGCGAAAAGATTAAATTTTAGATAACTAAAGTAAACCTTAAAGTAATGTTTAATCCAGGTGAGGGAAATGAGAGATAAAGCAATAACATTAAATGATATAGCAAAAAAATTAAATGTCTCTACAGTAACAGTATCGAAAGCATTAAGAAATCATCCCGATATTTCAATAACTACTACTAAAGAGATTAAAAAGATTGCGGAGGATCTCGGTTATACTCCTAATATAATGGCACGGAATCTTTCGGCTCGTAAATCAAATACTATCGGAGTGGTAGTACCTAAAATTGCTCACTTCTTCTTTGGGTCTATAATTGAAAATATTTATGACGTAGCATTCGCTAATAATTATGAAATAATATTAATGGTCTCCGAAGAAAAAGCCGAAAGAGAAAAAAAACATATTCAAACACTTATGGCCATGAAGGTCGATGGAATTATAATTTCTATAACACAAGAAACTAAGGACTTGGAAATTTTTGAAACTGTTAGAAAAAGAGGAGTCCCAATAGTTTTCATCGATCGTGTACCTGAAATTAAGAATGTAAACACAGTACTAATAAATGACAAATTAGGTGCATTCAAAGCAATTGAACACGCAATTAAAATTGGGTACAGAAAGATTGGACACTTCGCCGGTTACACAGATATCAATATCGGTAGAAATAGAATGAATGGATTTAAGGAAGCAATGAATAAATATAATATTGAGATAAATCCTGACTGGATAATTGAGGGAGGTTTTGGAGAAAATTATGGTTATGAAAGTTTTATGAGACTTTATAAAGCAAATAATTTGCCCGATCTTATCTTCACAGTTTCATATCCGGTTGCACTCGGTGTTTATATGGCTGCTTCGGAAGTCGGTCTGAAAATTCCGAATGATATCGATGTTATCTGCTTTGGTAATGCAAAAGTACAAAAATTTCTTTCACCTCCTCTTAGTTGTGTTGATCAACCGACAGAAATAATTGCATTAGAGGCAATGAACATTCTATTAGAAAATATTGAAAAAAGAGACGAAGGTTTTACTCCCATTAATAAGGTAATTGATACAGAATTAATTTTACGCGGTACATGTATCGGAGAAGAAAACTAATATGATAAAATGGGGTATGATTGGATGCGGTGATGTTACAGAGAGAAAAAGCGGTCCTGCTTTTAGTAAAGTAGAAAATTCAGAACTTATTGCCGTTATGTCCCGAACGCATTCAAAAGTAAAGGATTATGCCATTCGGCATAAAATTGATTTTTATACCGATAAAATTGATGAGCTCTTAAGCATTAATGAAATCAATGCAATCTATATAGCTACACCACCTGATAGTCATTTAGAATATACAAAACTTGCTGCCCAAGCAGGCAAGCATGTCTATGTAGAAAAACCAATGGCGTTGAATCATAAAGAAAGTATAGAGATGATTGATGTTTGCAAACAAAATAATGTAAAATTATTTCCGGCTTATTATAGAAGGCGACTTCCGAAATTCCTAAAAGTAAAAGAATTGATTGATACAAAAGCAATTGGAGAAATCAAGCACGTACTTATTGAATTAGTATCCGCTCCAAGACAAGAAGACTTGCAAAAAGGAAAACTTCCTTGGCGCGTGACTCCTGAAGTATCAGGCGGCGGATATTTTATGGATATGGGTTCTCATCAGCTTGATTTAGTGGATTACTATTTTGGAGAAATTATAGATGTTTCTTCGATTGTAAAAAACTATTCCGGATTGTATCCAGCAGATGATTTTGTTTCCGGAAGATTTGTTACTGTTTCAGGGGTGGTTATTACAGGTATATGGGATTTCTCTGCTCATCAATCACAAGAAAAAGATCTCTTTAAAATTTCAGGAACCAAGGGGACTATAACTTATTCATCTTTCGGCACAGATGAGATTATATTAGAGACCGATAATGGAATTAATAAATTTTTAGAACCATTCCCTGAGAATGTTCATTTTCACTTGATCGAATCGATTGTAAAAGAATTATTAGGTAGCGAACCCTCTCCAAGTACAGGAGAATCGGGCGCGAGAACGAATCATGTTATCGATTTAGTATATAAAAGGAATGAAAAAAGTTTCTAATATTGTGTGAATATAATTAAAGAGCATTTTTAATTTTTTTTTGCAAAATGAAAACCAAGATATAAACACTGGTTTAATACTTCTTACCATACTTAATTTGATATCTAATTCAAGTAATTACGCCATTAGGTTCAAATTAATTTTCTTATATCTCTATTTTTACATTACACTTTATCCCCACCTATCAACTGCTTCTTTCATCAATAAAATATTTTCTTTTGGTGTAGCCGGGGCAATTGAGCATGCAGTACTTAGAATAAAACCCCGATTCTTTTTACCTAATTCCACTATATTTTTCAAATCTTCCTTAAGTTCATTTGTATTCTCGTTCATTAAAAGAGCAACAGGGTCTGCATTTCCTTTAACGAATCCTTTTCCGTGCAGGCGCTTCAGTGCATCTTCGAGCTTCACATCACCAATCGGTTCCGGGTCAAGGCATTCAATTCCACTAATGCCGCTTTCGAACATAATCTCGAGACGATCATTTATCGCACCACAAGTATGTGTATAAATAAAAATCCCTTTTTCTCTTACGGCAAGAGCTATTTCCTTTTCAAAAGGAAGAACAAATTCTCTGTAATCCTCCGGTGAAATAAATCCGGCACCCGCAAACGGAGAAGAAACTTTTATCGCATCAATACCCGTTTCACACATCTCTAATGCTAATTCTTTGATAAGTTTAGTAATATGCGCCAAAATTAATTTGCATTTATCCGGGAAATCAATCAAATGAATAAGTCCATCTTGATGTCCCGTTAAATCTAAATAATAATCGAATGGAGAAGTAATCTCTCCGTGTATAGAATATTTATTCTCTGCTTCTGAGACGATCTCTTTTAGAATATCTAGTTTATGCTGTTCATTTATATAGAAAGGAAGATTCTGCGAAACAGGAATATAATTTAATTTTTTAGGAAGACGATTCGCTATTAGATTATCAATATCTGTTCTATCAACTTCATCATTAAAATTATATATAGGCAAATCATTATTTGGACAAGTTATAATATCTCCATTATCCCATACGACTATTTCTTCTGTTTCTTTTTTTTCGATCTTTTTTAAGTGAGATTTCCAATTTGGATCATGACCAAACAAACTAACCAATATTCCATCGAAACCGAAATCCTCTCTTAATTTCAGTAATCCATTTTTAAATACATCTTTATCAAACCAAAATTCGGAAGGAGAGACGTTGAGCTGTTGAAGCATAAAGCCGATACTAAATTGAGCCATAACCGGAATTCTATCCGATACTTCCAAATTCATTGCACTAATCATTCTTTCTTTTGAAGTCATAATCTCTCTATAATTATTTTGTTTGATTGATTTTATTCCATACAACAAAAAGCAATATTGAAAAAATAGCTGTACTTATTGTTAATAATAGTGCCGGTACTATTTGCATATAAACCCAATATCCGATAGCGAATAGAAAACTATAAACTGCGATACATCCTATAAGCATCCCGATAATTCCTAAAGGTAAAACAGATCTTTGTTCTTCGCTTGAGATTGCAATCCCATTTTCTTTAGCATAAGCTATTACTTTATTCCAACCGGTTCTACCGGGAGTTACCAACTTATAAAATTTTACTAATGTATTCATATCACTCGGCTTGGTAATCAATGTAACTATTATCCATGCGATAGTTGTAATAAATACACCGATAAGAAGCTGTTGATAGGTATTGAAGGTTTTTACAAATAAAAATATAATCGCAATAACAAAAGAAACAATCATTGCAGTTATCTCACTTGCCGGATTAATTCTATACCAAAACCATCTTAGAATAAATAATAATCCGGTACCGGCTCCAATTTGTAAGAGTACATTAAAACCATGCAGAGCACTTTCCAAAAATAATGCGAAAGAACTTGCCAAGATCATCATAACGAGAATGGAATATCTTCCGATACGGACTAATTCTTTTTCTGATGCTTCCGGTTTTAGAAATCTTTTATAAAAATCATTAACAATATAAGAAGCACCCCAATTAAGACTTGTGGACATTGTTGACATATAAGCGGCAATCAATGAAGCAATTACAATTCCAAGTATTCCATTAGGAAGATAGGTAAGCATTGCCGGATAAGCCATATCATGACCGATGATCGAAGGATCAACATGTGGAAACGCTTTTTGAATGTCTGTAAGAGTAGGGAATACTAATATAGAGCAGAGAGCTACAATAATCCAGGGCCAGGGTCTAAGAGCATAATGAGCAAAATTAAAAAATAGTGTTGCTCCCATTGCGTGTTTTTCATCCTTTGCGGCAAGCATTCTTTGAGCAATATATCCGCCTCCTCCCGGTTCTGCTCCCGGATACCAAACGCTCCACCATTGAATGGCAATAGGAATTATAAATACCATTAATGCTGCTTCCCAATTATTAAAATCAGGTAAAAAAGAAAGTTTCCCTTTTATTGCATCATTTGAAAGAAGCTTTTGCAGACCTCCCACTTTTACGTGCCCTAATGAAATATATGCGGCTATTACAGCACCAATCATAGCAATTATAAATTGAACAAAGTCAGTTAGCAGAACTCCCATCAAACCGCCCAGTGAACTATAAATAACCGTGATACCTCCGGCAATTAAAATTACTTGGATTGGCGATAGCCCTAACATTATACCGCCAACTTTTATTGCCGCAAGAGTAACAGAAGCCATAATGGTTACATTGAAAAATACTCCAAGATAGATTGCACGGAAACCTCTTAAGAATGCAGCACCTTTACCGCTATAACGTAGTTCATAAAATTCAATATCCGTCATTACTTGAGAACGGCGCCAAAGTTTTGAATAAATAAAAACAGTAAGCATACCTGTAAGAAGGAAAGCCCACCAGACCCAGTTTCCTGCCACACCATTCTGGCGGACTATATCTGCTATTAGATTTGGAGTATCGATTGAAAAGGTTGTGGCGACCATTGAGAATCCAAGCAGCCACCATGGCATTCCTCTGCCGGATAAGAAAAATTCTGTGGAACTTTCGCCTGCTTTTTTTGAAGACCACAATCCGACTATCAACGATAAAACAAAATATAGGGCAATTATTCCCCAATCAATGTAATTAAGATTCTCGGGCATAAATTGCCTTTAGATTAATTTATATTTCAGCACTAAATACCTGCTGCCAGAATTTATTGTATTCTCCCCATTTCATAAAATTAATTCCCCAATGAGGACTTGCGCCTGTCATCCAACCGGTTGTGTATCCATTCCCTATTTTTCTGAGCGCAAGCAGAGGATACCAAGTTCCTTGATTATTTATTTTTACTAATGTTTCTGCTTCGTTTATCTCTTTTGTTTCATTAAATCCTAGCAGTGGAGGAATGGAGGAGAAATCAATTCCTTTTACCATAGGATGATCTTCATTAAAACATTTTACTTCATAACCATCAGTTGATTCAATCAAATCATCATATTCAAGACATTCGACAGGGAAGATATTATGCATACGCGATCTTCTCCAGCCTCCTTTTCCAAGTTCGCCAGTAAAACTATACCAGCCGCCATTCATATGAAAATGCCCACCGTTATTAACCCATTTTTTTAGTAAATCAAATCGATCGGGGAACGTAACAGGTTTATCTCCCCATTTACCTCTGGTAAAAAAATCGGGATGAAGCATTAAGCATTTCGTTTCCACATCTGCCAGTATTATAGAAGTGGCCCATTCTAATCTTTCATTAAATTTTTCAGGAGACATATTATAAAGGTCCCAACTCGGCTCAGAAATTACTTCTGCATCCGGAATAGCTTTTAATGCATTGATTAGCGGTTGTGCATAATTTAAAATCTCGACACCCTTTGATGGTGATTGAAATGGTGATTCAACATATTTTTGTCCTGTATGAACGCACCAATTACCTACATGCCATATTTTGAGTCCCTTTTTCAATTTTTCCTCCGTTAAAAAGATTTTTTTATTATTTCTTTTTGGTTCCTTTTTATAAATAAATTAACTAAGTTAGATAAAGCATTAAGTAAACGTTAAATTAAAGATAATCTCTAAAAGAAAAAAGAGTTTTCTATCACATTTAATTTATTATTTTTTCTTTAATCAACATAGTAGAATTTCAAGGAATACAAAAATGAAAAAATGTTTCTTTGCATTAATCCTGTTCATATTCACATCTAACTATATTATACCTCAAGCAGATTCAATAAAAAAGGAAGAGATCGTTCAGGCACTCAAAGATGCCGCATATAATGCTACTGAAGTACTTCTTGATGCAGATGGAAAATCTCGCTGTGATTATAACTTAATTGAAGGCAAGTGGTATTTCTACGAACCGCCATGGCATACAGGGCAGTTAATATACGGACTTGTAGAGGCATACAAGATAACAAAAAACGAGTACTACCTTGAGCAGGCGAAAAGAGCAGGGGATTGGTGGTGCTCTCTTGAAATAAAAGATAATCCAAAATTGAACGGAATGTTAAATGCCATTCATGGAGACGGTATAGAAAATATTGTATTTGCAACAATCTCAGATGGTACTAATGGGATCTTTGAATTAGCCAGAGTATCTAAAGATAATAAATATGCCGAAGTGGCTACTCGCGCAGGTGAGTGGATGCTCAATAATATGTACGTCCCCGAGCATAAAATATTTTATGATAACGTTGATCCTGTAACAGGCGAAGTAATGAAACAAAACAGTCCGTTCTGGAAAGATAAAAAAGAGCAGACCCTTTTCGATGTTGCAAGACCGAATAACGAAGGTTACTTATTTCTTGATATGTATAAATTTACAAGCAATGAAAAATATAAAAAGGTATTTATCGACTTATGTGAAAGTCTTGTAGAGAAGCAGGGACCCGAAGGTCTATGGATGGATTTCATGCCTAATGATAAATCAGTAGGAAGTTATCATCCTCGTTTTAATCTTTGGTATGCTGAATCATTGATTAAAGGGTATGAATTTACAAAAGATAAAAGATATCTCGACGCAGCAAAGAAAACTTTAGAGATTTATGCAAAGGCTCAAAAGAAAGATGGAACAATCTATTATGTAAATTATATCGATGGCAGATATAATGAAAATTCTATTACAGGTTCCGCTACTGCATTCGCTGGACTTCTCTGGATCCAATTAATTAAATATGGAGTCGGAGACGAGTTTATTCCTAATGTTGAGCAATCGGCAAGTTGGATAGTAAAAAACCAATTTTCAGTTAATCATCCTGATCCTAATCTACGCGGTGCTGTAATAGATACACGCACGAGAAGAAAATCGGGTAAAGTATGGTTGACGCAGAGAGATGTTGGCACTGCATTTGGAATGCGATTTTTAGCTGATTATCTGAACTATAAATATCCTTCTAATGAGAAATAATTATGAAAAATCTCTATAAGAAAATTTTGATTCTAGCTGCTGCCTTTGGTCCCGGTCTATTCCTTGTCGGATATAATATTGGTACAGGAAGCGTTACTACAATGGCATCTGCCGGTGCTTCTCATGGTATGATGCTTACATGGGCTGTATTCCTATCATGCCTTTTTACCTATTTCCTTATTGTTGTTTTTAGCCGTTTTACTTTAGTTACGGGCGAAACAGTGCTTTATAGTTTCAAAAAACATATCGGTAAAGGAGCCGCGTATTTTGTACTTGCCACTCTTATCATTTCAGAAATGATTTCAAGTATCGGAGTGATGGCTGTATTAAGCGAAGTAACAAATGAATGGACAAAACCGATAACATCCTCGGGAGCGGGAATTGGTATGCTCCCCATTGCAATTTTCTTTGCTGTATTATTAGTCTATTTCTTATTCACAGGGTTCTATACTAAGATTGAAGTTATTTTAGCCGTTCTTGTTGGCATAATGGGTACTTGTTTTGTCTTGACTACTTTTATGGTTATTCCTGATGCCGGTGCTGTAATAACTGGGTTGATGCCGAACATACCAACTGATAATAATGCCGGATTGGTCGTAGCAGGTATGATTGGGACAACAATGGGAGGAATCTTATTTATTACTCGATCGGCTACAATTAAACAAAAAGGATGGACTCTAAAAGATAGTGCTGCCGAAAAGAAAGATGCATTAGTATCAATAAGTCTTATGTTTATTTTAAGTATTTCTATTATGGCAGCAGCAGCCGGCACTTTGTATCCGCTCGGAATACATGTAGAGAATGCAGTTGATATGGTAAAAACTTTAGAACCGCTTGCAGGCAGATTCGCTATTACAATTTTTGTAACCGGTATAATAGCAGCAGGACTTTCATCATTATTCCCCCACTATATGTTGGTTCCGCTTCTCCTTTCAGATTATAATCAAGAGAAATTAGATCTGAATAAATGGAGAAACAGGGGAATAGTACTTTTTTATGCGGCATTAGGAATGTTTGTGCCGATTTTTGGCGGACGACCTGTTTCTATAATGATTATGTCGCAGGCATTAGCTTTAATCGCCACTCCTCTTATTCTAATCTTTATGCAATATCTATTAAATAAAGAAGAATTAATGGGAGAGCATAAAATTTCACTTGCAACAAATATCGGAATCTCATTAATTACATTATTTACCGTATATATGGCTTATGTAGGAGCCATAGGGATTATTGAAACACTATGAAAAAATTTAATTCAAAAATAATTTGCACTTATCTCTATTCAATAACAAAATATGGATATCCGCCATCCGCTGACGATACTCTTAAATATATTGAAGAAATGGCTTCACTCGGTTTTACGACTATCGAATTAGAAGGTATTAGAGAAGAACATTTAAAAATAGTGTATAACCTTCGGTATAAAATAAGAACTTCATTGGATGACAATGGCTTAACTCTTCCATATTTTTGCGTTGTACTACCGGGTCTTTCATCATCCGAACAAAAGGAGAGAGAAAATAATATTGGTCTGTTTAAACTCGGATGTGAGACAGCCGCAATTTGTGGTGCTAAGGGTGTATTAGATAATTCACCAATTCCTCCATATATATTCCCAAAGGATATTCCTGTAATTAGACATTATGAAGAAGAATCACTTCAATCTGCATCCCTGCCCGATAATTTCGAGTGGAAGAAATATTACGAAATGCTCGTTTCAACTTTCCGGAATCTTTGTGATATCGCTTCAAACTATGATCTAACTTATCAACTTCATCCTGCGTCGGGTGTGTTAATAAATACGGCAGATAGCTTTCTCCATTTTTATAATTCCGTAGGCAGAGAAAATCTCCGTTTTAATTTCGATACTGCTAATTTATTTGCTATCAAGGAAAATCTTCCTCTCTCCTTATACAAATTAAAAGGGCATATTGATTACATCCATTTTTCTGATAACGGCGGCAATAAAGTAGAACATCTCGAAGCAGGAAATGGAAAAATAAATTGGAATAATTTTTTTACAGCTCTCAAAGCAATAGAGTATGATGGATATATTGGTTTAGATATAGGCGGAGATGAATCCGGTGTGAATAACTTAGATGATGCATATATTAATTCAGCTCAATTTTTAGAAAATAATTGGTTCACAAAATGAAATATTTTATAAGTCTTTTTTTTATCTCGGTACTTATTGTAAATGCTCAGGATATAGTTACTATTGTTCCGAAACCACAGCAATATAACTTTTCAGAATCGAAATTTGGTTTAGATAAAAAACCGATTTCAGTGAATCTTTATATCGAGGATAATAAACCACTGAGTAATTTAACTAATGATTTAATCGATATTCTAAAGAAAAGAAATTTAGAAATAAGGAAAAATTCACTATCAGAAAAAATAATCCATATCGGGATCCCCTCTCTTGATAAGGTTTTCTCAAAATTGTGTACGAGTGCAGGACTAGAGATTGATAATTCAATTTCTGCCGATGGATATCAGCTACTAATCAAAAGTGATATGATAATTATTACTGCAAATGATCCTAAAGGACTTTTTTATGGAATACAATCACTTAAGCAAATTATAAATGGATCAGAAAATAATTATCTACAAGGAATAGAAATTAAAGACTATCCATCGTTTAGACTTAGGGGTCTTATGGACGATATAAGCCGAGGACCAATTCCAACAATGGATTTTATGAAGTCGCAGATTAGAAAATTTTCTGAATTGAAAATTAATTTTATGATGCATTATATTGAGCATGTAGTAAAAACAAAAAAACATCCTAAAATTGCTCCAGATGATGGTTCCTATACAATAGAAGAATGGAAAGAAATTACAGAATATGCAAAACTTTACAATATTGAGTTAGTTGGTAGTTTTCAGTCATTCGGTCACTTTGAAAAAATATTATCTATTCCCGAATATGCTCATCTCGGAGAAAGTGGTACTTTAATATCTCCTGTAAAAGAGGAAAGCTACCGGTTCCTAAATGATATATATACAGAGATGATACCTGCTTTTAGCAAACTATTTTTTAGCGTTGCTCTTGATGAAACTTTCGATCTTGGTAAAGAAGATTCAAAAAAATTAGTAGATAGTCTCGGTTATGCAGAAGTCTATTATCGTCATATTATGCGTCTGTATGATCTATTAAAAATGAAGGATACAAGAATGTCGATGTGGGGGGATATTCTTTTGGAGCACCCTTCATTACTAGAAAGAATTCCAAAAGACATTTTAATAGGCACTTGGAATTATGATTCTCAAGATGATTTTTTAAAATTCATCTTGCCTATTAAAAATGCCGAATTAGAATTTATTGTTTGTCCCGGAGTTCTTAATTCAAATAAAATTCTTCCGCAATTCGGAAGAGCGATTACTAACATTAATAATTTCACAAGAGATGGATTAGCAAACGGAGCCATGGGAGTACTTAATTGTATTTGGGATGATGCAGGTACAGCACTATTTAATAATGATTGGTATGGAGTTGCTTATGGAGCAGAACAAAGTTGGAACTGCTCACCTAAGAAAATTGATGAATATGATTATAGATTCAATCGCGGTGTGCTTGGTTCAGTAAATGATTCATATACTAAAACAATCCACAAGTTGAATGAGTTAGAAAAATTTGAACTAACAGACGGAATGACGGATAAAATATTATGGAATAAGCTTGTCCCTGAGAAAGGTGAAGAACTCAAAATTTCTAAAATCGATTTGGATTCCGTAGTATCAGTTTTAGCTCAAGCTCAAAATGAATTAAATAATTTTAAGCTCAGTTCAGATTATGAATTAAAAGAATATTTACAATTGGTAATCGATATATATCGTTCCGAAGCATATAAAAGGATCGACTTAATTAAAATTGCAGACAATTATAAAAATGCTTTAAGAATTGTTTTCACTGAGCCATTTAAGTCAAGGGATAAATTGGTAGAGGGGGTTTCTTTAATTAATAAAATAATCGAACGCCAGAATAAGGTGATTGATAATTATTCTTACTTGTGGTTAAAGGAAAATCATACTTATGCTTTAAGCAGGATCACTGATAAATATAAAAATGAAGCTGTGAATTTTGAGAGAATTAAAAATGAATTATATTCTTCTTTAAAAATGTTTGATACTGATGGAATGTTATATCCTTTAGAAAATAGTTCATTAAATATTTCTGAATTACCCGGGAAATATTTTCAAGAATGGATGATAATACAACCAATTTTTAATTTATCTGATTTTTCGGGTGATCTTTTAGAAGATATGGGGGGCGAAAAACTAGCCGAACCAAAAGTAACCCAAGAGTTTTTTATCGATTCGGTTAAGTATCGTTGGAGAAGAATAGTTTCAGAGTATCCGGATATATTAGATATATCAAAAATATTTAATACTAGAGATCAAAAAGGTGTTATTTATTCGTTCGCAAATATTTTTTCTGATACAGCAGTTTCGGTTAATGCTTCGATTGGTACGGATGAAAAGTGTGAAATATTTATTAATGGAGATAAGGTAGCTGTTTTTATAGGTGCAGATCAGTTTATTCCCGATGAGAATAAAATAACTATCCCTTTAATTAAAGGGAAAAACAATTTATTAATCAAAAGTTATCAGACTAAGGGAGAATGGGTTTTTTCTTTTCGCCTTCCTGATGTAAAAGTGAGAAATAGTAAAAATCGTTATACAATTTATTTAAACTAAATTATGTGGAAAATTTATGTACAAGTTTGTTAAAGAAAAATTAGATGTAAATATTTATCCCTCAAGAGAAGAAATGGGTAAAGCCGCTGCTGATTATTCAGCGGAAATAATAAAAAAAATATTATCCGGAAAAGAAAGTTTAAGGGCGGTTTTTGCTGCGGCACCATCGCAAAATGAATTTTTGGAAAATCTTTTATTAAGAGACGATATTGAGTGGAATAGAATACATGCTTTTCATATGGATGAGTATTCAGGTATATCACCTAATTCGCCACAGTCATTTGCTAATTGGCTAAAGAAAAAAATATTTAGCAAAAAGCCATTCGCATCCGTTAGTTATATAGATACATTTCAAAAAAATGCGGAGGAAGTTTGCTCAGGATATGAGAAATTACTGAAAGAAGCTCCAATTGATATTGTATTTATGGGTATCGGAGAAAATGGTCATATAGCATTTAATGATCCACCGGTTGCTGATTTTAATGATCCTAAATGGGTAAAGACTGTTGAACTCGAAGAGAAATGTAAAGTTCAGCAAGTTTTTGACGGATGCTTCCCGACTGTCGCAGATGTTCCTAATGATGCGATTACATTAACGATACCTGCGCTGCTATCTGCTGATTATTTGTCAGTGGTAGTACCGGGAAGCCGGAAAGCTGAAGCTGTAAAGAATACCCTTGAAGGCGAGATATCAATTTCGTGTCCTGCTTCTATACTCCGAACCCATAAGAATGCTAAAATGTTTCTCGATTTTGATGCATCTAATAAAATTAATTATTAATAATTCCATCGGTATAAAAGTGAAAACAAAATTTCTATTCTTAATTCTTTTCTGTGTTAATTTAATTTTTGCTCAAGAAAAAACTTTTTATTTTGACATTGGTACTAAGGAAACAGATAAATCAGATTTCAGTAATGTCTTATCTGGGGACCAAATTTATTCTTTACAAAATAAAAGCGGTTGGGATAGAAAATATGAAAATCAATTTCAAAGAGACTTACAGTACTCCCGTTCAGTAAGAAATGCACTCACTTATGATGGCATTGCAGATAAAGAGATTAAATACAAGATTGACCTTCCGAAAGGAGATTACTTATTAACTTATTGGATAGAAGTTGGGTTTGATAAAGAGGGGAATTCAAAATTTTTTGCAAATGGTGTAGATAAAAAAATTATTCAACATCAATTGAAAGAAGATGAAGAAGGACAAGTAAGATTTATTTCCCAATACCGTGTAATCAATACAGAATTTCAATCTGCCGGTGCGATGAATGAGCTATTTTGGAAGGGAGAAGCTGACTCAATTCGATTACTTGGATTTTCAATAATTCCAAAAGAAATAAAAGAGATAGATAATCAAAGACCTGTATCTGAAAAAATATCATTAGCTGGCGTCTATAATTCAAATATCGATATGAATGACCTAAAATTGATTTTAGAAAGCCGTCTTAGATATTTTAAAAATGACCCATACTATCTTTATTGGTATATCCAAGTTTCTTTGCTGAGTGATGCAGAACGATTTCATAATCAACAAGGTTGGGAATGGATTAAAGATTTAACCGGTTATTCTATATTTGATCGTATGCACCAAGTCCTTTTTCTTACGGATACACAAATAGAAAATTCTGGGAGTGAAAATAATTTACTTCGCGAAAGAGCATTATGGCTGCGTGGAAAAACATCTTATGACTTAGTACTAGAGCGAGGCGGGGATTACCAAAGGCAAATTTACCTTAGAGACTTTTCAGAATTATCTAAACTCTACCCGAAAGACGAAAAACTTAGGATGTTAAACGGTGAATTAATTTTTTATCCTTCATATTGTGATATTTATAAAGAAGATCCCAATGTACCCAAATGGGCTTCGCTACAACTTGAAGCAATTTGCAGACTAAGTAATGAAGCTGATTGGTGGATTACAAAAAAACAATCTATAAATGGTGAATTAGGCGGGAAGATTGATGATGACGTGGAGATACTACGTGAATGGTCTCCATTACTTTTTTATGGAAATGAAAATGTAATTAATGGGTGGACTAAATTGGCAAATGCAATTTGGAATAGCCCAGGTGTCTATAAAGGATATTCAAAAAATATTCTTGATGTAGAACATTCTGCCGAATTTATTGCTGATTCTACTCCTGAATTAATTATTATCGATAAAGGAACAACTTTTCTCTCGAGATTAGAATACACTGCAGAGCACTTTAAAAATTTATGGTCCGTAAAAAATAAATTTGGACACAGATTCTTCAAATCGGGCTGGTATAGTTCCACTCAAATAGATGAACGTTCGCCTCGCAATAGAGATGTTGATTATAATGCACGTGCCCTTAAACCATTGCGTTTTCTTGCATGGGCCACTCAAGATACTCAATATATCTCTTTGTTGGAGCAGTGGTCCAAAGCATGGCTGAGTATATCGCTAAAAACCGGGAAAGGGAAACCACTAGGAATTATTCCACCTTCGATAAGATATTATGATGAAGCGATAAATGGTGACGACCCTAATTGGTATCAGGCGAATATGATGTGGAGCTATTATGATTGGTCTCATAGTGCAGGAAGTAAAATTTTAGATAATCTTGTTTTTACATATACATTAACAAAAAATGATTCACTTCTACTGCCTCTAGAATACTCATTGGAATTGATAGACAAATTATTAAAAAAGAAAGTGAATTTAATAGATGGAAAATTTTTAGAGGGCACTAAAGAATGGGCAGCACAGAATTTAATGAATAAAGATGGATTCTGGAATTCAGTTCAAATATGGAGGCTTCTCAAAGGTGATAAGAAATATGACGAAATGATTTCTAAATATGCTTCTTATTATGTACGGTATTTGATGACCGGCGACAAAACAAATCTTGAGGACGGATTGAGTGAATTGCTAAATACTCTTAGATATAATACACCATTAAGAACCGATATGGTAATGCATACAGATCGCGTTAGAATTCCGGGAACTTCTGAATTAAGAGCAATGATTTCCGGTGACGGTTCTCCTGAAGGCGGCTCTCCTTTTTATGCCGCAAGTTGGAAAAATACAGATAATAAATTAGCAATCGTATTAGAAAAATTTGATAATGATAGTTTGATAATAAATACATATTATGCAGGAGAAAAAGATAAGGAATTTGTTCTAAGACCATGGTTATTAGAAAATGGTAACTATAAGATATTTGTTAATCAAAAAGAAAAAGAATCAATAACTATTACAAAAAGAGGGGAGGAAATTCCTCTTTTAATTCCTGCTAAAAAAGAATCAGTTATCAAAATCATTAAAAACTAAAGCAAAAAAATAAAATAAATTGTACGAATTGACTTGACACTTTATAATAAATTGACCAATTTTAATTAACGTTTAAGTAATGCTTTAAGCACTTCAAGTACAATTCGATTAATAGAAAAAAATCGTATTAGGAGGTTAGATGAAGTTAAGAATGCTGCTATTTACAATACTATTATTTATTACTTGCAATTCTATTAATTTTGCTCAATCGGGTGAGGTTTCGGGAAAGATTACTGACGGTTCTGATGGTTCAGCATTATGGGGAACGAATATCATGATCGCTGGTACTTCAATTGGAACTACAACTGATATGGAAGGCAAGTATCGTCTTTCGAGAGTACCTACCGGTAACCAAATTGTTGTTTTTAAGTATCTTGGTTATCGAACAGATAGTATTAAGGTTGTTATTTTATCAGGGAAGACCACAAGAGTCGATACTAAATTAGATCTTGAAGCTGTTGCAGGGCAGGAAGTAATTGTAACGGCTCAATTACAAGGACAAGCGGCGGCTATTAATCAACAGTTAAGTTCCAATAAAATTGTAAACGTAGTTTCTAAAGATAGAATTGAAGAACTCCCGGATCAAAACGCAGCCGAATCAGTCGGAAGACTTCCCGGTATTTCTATCCAAAGAGATGCAGGCGAAGGAACTAAATTGGTAGTAAGAGGTTTATCTCCAAAATTCAATTCTGTTACGGTAAATGGTCAAAGAATACCCGCTACCGATGCTCAAAATCGCTCGGTTGATTTAAGTATGCTCTCATCTGACATGCTCGCAGGTATTGAAGTATTTAAAGCATTAACACCTGATTTAGATGCCGACGCAGTAGGCGGAACCGTAAACTTCCAAGTGAAAAAGGCTGATAACGGATGGAACTCAAGTCTAAAATTACAAGGCGGATATATAAATCAGGATAAAGCATATGATAACTATCGTGGTAATTTTGCGGTCAGCAATAGATTTTTAGAAAATAAGCTTGGCGTGTTATTAACCGGAAATATTCAACGTGCAAATAGAGGAAGTGATATCCTTGATGCATCTTATCTATTCGATAGCGAAAATAAGAATGCAACTGCTTCAAAAATTATAGTGGGAAATTTGAATCTTGGAGATAGACGAGAAATAAGAGATCGATTTGGTGCAAGTTTAGTTGTCGATTATGAATTAGAGAATGGCGAGATTATGTTAAGTTCTCTCTATGGAAGAACTGATCGTGATGAAGTAAGAAGAAGGAAAAGATACCGTGTCGATGCTGCATATGTAGAATATTGGTTAAGGAACAGGGAAATAAATATAGATATGTTTACTAATTCGCTTAGTGGAAAACATAATTTTGGGTGGTTTAATGTTTCATGGCAGGGATCATATTCTTATTCCGGAAGTGATATGCCTTTTTCGCATGATTCTCAGTTCAGGGAAATAGGGGCTTATAATGCAGATTTAGTTGCTAATAAAGGTCCAAAATTAATCCCTTTGGGAGCAAAAAATAATCTTGAAGAGACTATTTTTAAACAAGATTTTATTGATTCAGAGACTTCAAAAGATAAAGATTTTACCGGACAGTTTGATATAAAAATGCCATTTTCTCTATTTGCCGATATTACCGGCGAGTTTAAGTTCGGTGGTAAAATTAGAGAAAAGAATCGTACTCTTGATAAAGGACAATTTATGACCTTGGCTTTTACTATTGATAATATTGGTAAAGCCAATCCGGGTGATTTTGTAACTACAAGAGAAGGGAAAATTAAGATTAGTAATTTTTATGATGAATCATATACAATTGATGATTTCTTAAATGGTCAATATGAATTTGGACCTGCAAAGCCTCTTGACAGAGATAAATTGGAGGCTTTCAAAAATAAATATTGGAGCAGTTACGTAAATAACCATGCATTTGATCTAGAGGATTACGAAGCAGGAGAATCTGTTTACGCAGGATATCTAATGTCTGAAATTAATGTCGGTCCCGATTTGATGATTCTTCCCGGTTTCCGTGTAGAAAGAACGGTTACTTCTTACAAAAGCAAATTCGGTCAAGCTAAAGTTGATGAAGATGGTATCGTACAATTAACCAATTCAAAAGATACAGTGGGCACGGTTGGTTATAATGAATTTCTTCCGATGATACATATAAAATATAACTTTACAAGATGGATGGATTTAAGATTGGCTTTTACTAAGACCCTTTCTCGTCCCGATTATTTTAATTTAGTGCCGTGGGAGCGAGTTCTCTCTTTTGAAGGTACAATAGAAAGAGGTGAACCATATTTAAAACATACAAAGGTATGGAACTATGATGCTTATTTAACATTCTACGGCAATTTTGGTTTGGTTGGAATAGGGGGATATTATAAAAAACTCAGAGATATTGATTATCTGCGAACAAGCAGAATCACTACTCCCGGACCAACGATTGGATACACTTTAGTATCACCCGAAAACTCAAAATATGATACAGAGGTAAAGGGGCTTGAAATAGAAGTGCAAACAAATTTAAGATTTTTACCCGAGCCATTTGACGGTATAGTCTTATATGCTAATTATTCTTATATTGATTCAAAAACATTCTTCCCATATCTTGTTGCCGGGAAGAGGAATCCAAGACCACCGTTTAATTTCACATTTATTGATTCAGTAAGAGAAGCTCGTATGCCCGGGCAGGCAGAACATATTGCAAATTTTACTTTTGGATATGAGAAAGGAGATTTCTCAGGTCGTGTTTCTCTTATCTATCAGGGATCAGCTCTTCAAATTATTGGACAGCGTGCTGAACTTGATGGTTACTCGGATGCATTTGTTCGTTGGGATTTTGCAGCTCAATATAAAATTATTAAAAATTTAGCATTGCAGTTTAATCTGAATAATTTTACTAATCTTCCTGAAGGTTCTTATCTTGGATTAGAATCATATCCTACAAAAGAAGAATATTTTGGCTGGACAGCAGATCTTGGAATTAAGTATGAATTTTAGATATTTATTTATAACAAAACACAGCTATCACAAAACAAATGAGGTAATTATGAAACAAAGAGTACTATCAATATTAGCGTTTACATTTGTATTCTTTTTATTCACCGCTGTTTCGAATATTGAAGCACAGCGTGTTGTAAAAGTTTCTTCCGGCGTTGGAACACTTAACGATGCCATTACCGGAGATACAACTGCCACAGGTGCAAGAGTAGATCCAAATACTATTTACGAATTAGAGAAAGATGGATACTATTTATTAACAGCACAAATTACTAATTCCGGATATCATCTTCATATAAGAGCAGAAGCAGGTGGTTTCCAAAGACCTGTTATTAGGCCCGGTGTTATATCCGGTGGTGTTTCAAATAGACCTTTCCAAATTAAGGGTAATTTAACTTTGGATGGTGTTTATATTACTAATCTTGATGAACAAAGTAAATTATTGCAGAATATTATCAGAGTAAGTGCTGATAATATTAGACTGGTTATAAAGAATAGTCACATGGATAGAGATATCCAGGCCGCTATTAGAGTAGATTCAAAATTCACTAAAATTTTTATTACAAATTCAATAATAAGCAATATTGGAGAAATGGCAAGTCCTGATAATGGTCGCGGTGTCGATGATAGAGGAAATGCTATTGATACATTAATTATGGAAAATAATACATTTTATAATCTTACAAGCCGCATTCTTAGAGATGGCGGTGGGATTATCAAATATGTCAGAATTAATCATAATACATTAGTAAATATTGCTCAACGCGGTGTTACAATCGGCGAAGCTATTGAAGCCCACATTACAAATAATTTATTTTATAATTGTGCATTCTTAGGTAACCTATCATCGAACGCAACTCCAAATGAAGTTGTTGAAACAAGTGCACTTGGTGCTGATTATACAAACCAAGGTATTAAACAAATACTTGATATAAAGAATAATAATTTCTATCTAAGTCCTGAATTATCAAGTAACTATCCTGCCGGATATATAGCCGCTTCTGCAATGGACTCAATTGCAATAGCATTTGCTACTAAAAATGGTACATTAGCTTCTAATCTTAATGAGAATGTAAAATTTTCAGTTGCCCCTCCGATTCCTGTTGATGTAATGCTCGGATTTTATGATGCAAATGTTTCTCCAAAACCGGATATGAATAGAGGCGGAGGAACTCCTGAATATGGCGGAACACAATCTCCATTTAACTTTGCATATCCAACCTCATCAGTTTTATATACTAAGGGTACTTCTAATCAACCGATTGGTGCTTTAACTTGGTTTGATATTCAGGTTGGTGTAAATGATGAAGTAATATCCCAAATTCCTGAAGGATATGAATTATTTGCAAATTACCCGAATCCATTTAATCCAACTACTAATATTAAATATGCCCTTGCTGATAAAGGCTTTGTGAAGTTATCAGTATATAATATGTTAGGACAAAAAGTTGCAACACTTGTAAATGAATTACAAGAAAGTGGACTTTACACTGCTACTTGGAATGGAAGAGCTGATAATGGAATTTCAGTTTCTTCAGGTATTTATATCTATAAATTAGATGCAGGTAATTTCTCGGTTTCTAAAAAAATGATGTTAGTTAAATAATTATTTATTCCAATTAGGAGTCCTTATTAAGGGCTCCTAATTTTATACATAGGCATTAATAATGATAAAAAAAATATTCTTTATTCTATTATGTTACTCATTAGTTATTGCACAAAGTCCGATTGATTTTGGAAAAAGAGTTGCAACTAAAATAATCGATGATACATCATTTGAGTTCTATACTGAAATACAGAAGCCATCCTCCGGTCTTCAGATAATTAATTTTGAACAAAATTTTTCCAATAAATCTACTAATGTTGTTTATGCTTTTAGTAAAATTATTTCAGGAGAGGCGGAAGATGTTTTATTCGGCGTTAGTTCAAGTTCAGCCCTCGAAATTTGGATTAACGGCGAATTGTTTTTTTCAGGAAAGGGTGATTCATTAAATTATACCAATGTTGCATATAGCATGTATGAATTTAAGAATTATTTTACAGCTCAATTAACTAAAGGTGCAAATGATATATTAATAAAGGCAAATAATAATGATGGTGCAATAATAGCCTTAGCACCTATTCATGATGACGGTCTATTAAAAAGTGATATATTTTTTTCGGTTTCATCCCTATTTAAAGATTTTAGACCGAATTCTAATTGGTTAGTTATTGGATTTGAGAATGATATTTTCTCTGATGTTCTGCCGCCGGAAATTTCTTTCTCTCAAAATTATATTCATAATAAAAAATTTTTTAGCTGGATAATCCCACAGTCAAATCTGATTCTTAATGATATAATTAAAGAAAATGTTCTGTTTAAATCTCATTCTTATTTTGAATGGCATTATGCAAATGGTCAGATGCTCTTAGGTATGTTTAATCTATTTGATTTATCAAAAGATCAAAAATTTTTAGACTATATAAAAGAAAACATCTCTGTTACGTTAAAAAATTATAATTACTTCAAGTACCAATATGAAGTGTTAAATGAAAAGGGCGGATTCAATAATCGATTATATAGAAAGATGATGTTGGATGATACAGGTGCTCCGGCACTTGCAATTTTAGAAGCTAATTTAAGAGGACTAGATAAAGAGTCTCGCTTTATTCTTGATGATGTAGCTGATTATATAATAAAAAGACAAGTTAGATTGGAAGATGGAACATTTTGTCGTCCTGAACCAAAAAAAATGTCCATCTGGGCTGATGATCTATTCATGAGTGTTCCATTCTTGCTTCGATATTCAAAACTTTCCAATAATGAAAATTATTTTAATGAAGCTAAAGAACAGATAAAATTATTCTCAGCAAAATTAAAAGATAAAGAAACCGGATTATATTTTCATGGTTGGTTTTCTGAAAATACAGAACATTCACCGGTACATTGGGGAAGAGCAAATGGCTGGTTTGTCTGGGCTGTTAGCGAGGCACTTACTTATCTCTCTGAATCAGATAAAGATTATTATGAAATCAAAGAAATTTATTTAGACCATATCAATGCACTAATAAAGTATCAGAATGAAAGTGGATTATGGAACCAAGTAATTGATGATCAATCCACATTTGAAGAGACTTCTGCTTCAGCTATGTTCGTTATGGCTATCGCAAGAGGCATAAATAATGGCTGGTTGCCTGAATCATACAAAAATTATGCAATTAAAGGATGGTCGGGAGTAACAAATAGAATTAATGTAGATGGAACGGTAGATGGTATCTGTCAAGGTACCGGAATTGGAGATGATGTTGAGTTCTATCAATCAAGAAAAACTCCCCCAAGCGACCCTCGAGGTTTGGGGGCAGTTTTAAGTGCTTCAGTAGAAGTTCAAAAACTTATTAATAAATAGAGTGCAGGTATATCAATGAAATATTCGAGTTTTTTGTTATTATTTATTTTTTTAATTGCTTCGATGACTACTTCAGCGCAACAATGGCGTTCTTTAACGAATGGAAAAGATCTTTCTAATTGGGAACGACTGAATGGCGAAGCAAAATATACTTTATCAGACGGTGCAATAATAGGTGAAGCAGTACTTAATACTCCAAATACTTTTTTAGCAACAAAAGAAAAATTTTCAGATTTTATTCTTGAGCTTCAATTTAAGGTTGATCCGCAATTAAATTCCGGAGTTCAAATTAGAAGTGAAAGTCTAGCAGACTATAAAAACTATCGTGTTCATGGTTACCAAGTGGAATTTGATCCGTCCGAAAGAGCATGGACAGGTGGAATTTATGATGAAGCAAGAAGAGGCTGGCTTTATACAATGGATGAAAATCCAAAAGGGAAGAAAGCATTCAAACAAAATGAGTGGAATAAACTTAGGATTGAAGCAAAAGGAAATAGTATTCGTACTTGGGTAAATGGAGTTCCGGTTGCAAATATTCTCGATGATCTCACTGCCTCCGGTTTTATTGCTCTTCAAGTTCATGATATTAAAGGAGATAAATCGAAAGAAGGCATTAAAGCAATGTGGAAAGATATTAGAGTAATGACCGAGAATATTGATAAATATCTAACTCCGTATAAAAAAGAGATTCCTCAATATAATTATATAGCAAATACTTTATCGGATATAGAGAAGATGAACGGATGGAAATTACTTTGGGATGGAAAAACTACCGAAGGATGGAAAAGCGCTAAAACAGATCAATTCCCGGCAAAGGGATGGGAGATTGATAATGGAGTCCTAAAAGTATTAAAATCTAGCGGTGCAGAAGCAACTAATGGAGGTGATATTGTTACTACAAAAAAATATAAAGACTTTGAATTAAAATTTGAATTCAGAATTACGGAAGGCGCTAATGGCGGTGTTAAATATTTTGTTGATCCTGAGTTAAACAAAGGTGAAGGTTCTGCTATCGGTTGTGAATACCAGATATTAGATGACGAAAAACACCCGGATGCAAAATTGGGAGTTAATGGAAATAGAACTCTAGCTTCTTTATATGATCTTATCCCCGCAGTTGGAAAAAGATTTAATGGAATTGGAATGTGGAATAACGGAAAAATAATTGTAAAAGGAAATCATGTAGAACATTGGCTTAATGGATTTAAGACTGTGGAATATGAAAGAAATTCTCAGATGTGGAGAGCTTTAGTTGCATACAGTAAATATAAAAGCTGGCCCAATTTCGGTGAGCTTTCTGAAGGTAATATTTTACTTCAAGATCATGGCGATGAAGTTTGGTTTAGATCTATTAAAATACATGAATTATAATTTTTTATAAAGGAGTATGTAATGGGTGATACAAGAAGAGATTTTATTAAGAAGTCGGCATTTGCCGCAGCGGGACTTGCAGCAGCAGCTACGATGCCAATTTCAGCTAAAAGTTATTCACGTATTCTTGGTGCTAATGATAAGGTTGTAGTGGGACTGGTTGGATTTTCCGATCGTGCAAAAAATTCTTTAGTACCTCCATTTATGGGTTATTCAGAGCGTCTCAATTTTGAGATTAAAGGATTATCCGATATTTGGAATAGAAGAAGAAATGAAGGAGTAGAGTTTTTTAAATCTAAGTACAATAAAGATGTAGTTACATATCTAAATAATGATGAACTTTATAATGATAAAGATATCGATGCAGTAATAATCTCAACGGCAGATTTTCAACATGCAATCCACGCAATTGAAGCCGCTAACAATAAGAAAGATGCCTATGTTGAAAAACCATTTGCTGAAACAATGGAAGATAATAGGAACGCACTTAAGGCAGTAAAAGAATCAGGTATAATTTTGCAGATTGGTTCGCAAAGGAGATCCGGCTCAAACTATCATGCAGCAAATGATTTTATTAAATCGGGTAAATTCGGCGATATTAAGATGGTCGAAATGTCGTGGAACGTAAATCAGCCCGGAAGATGGAGAAGACCTGATTTGGTTTCTACAATTAAAGAAACAGATGTTGATTGGAAACGTTATTTAATTAATAGACCGTTAGAAAATTGGGATCCAAGAAAATATGTTGAGTATCGCCTTTTCTGGCCCTATTCGTCTGGTATTCCAGGTCAATGGATGTCCCATCAAATCGATACTGTCCATTGGTTTAGCGGTTATAATTTCCCTCGATCGGTTTCTGCTAATGGCGGAATATATATGTGGAATGACGGAAGAAAGAACTTTGACGCGATGACTGCTGTATTCGATTACGGTCCTGAAGACGATATGAATAAAGGTTTCCAAGTAGTCTATTCATCACGAATGTTTAATTCTGCCGGTGGCGTTAAAGAGATCTATTATTCTAATGGCGGTGAACTGAATCTTGATACAAATAAAGTTACTGCAAATGGAGGATTAACCGAACAATTTGCTAAAGATATGAAAATGAAGTCAAATCAATTAGCTGATTTAGATCTCTCGGCAAATGCACCAAAAGCAATCACTGATGCAAATACAGGCACTGATCCAATGACTTCAGCTCATATGCTTAATTGGATGGAATCAGTTCGTGATAGAAAAACGCCTCATGGTCCGGTTGAAGCAGGCTACTATCATTCGGTAGCAAATATTATGACAACCGCTGCATTGCGCACGAAGAAGTTCATTCAATATGACAAGAACAGTCAAGAAGTTCTCGCTGACGGCAAAGTATTTAAATACTAATGAAAAATATTTATCATAATTCTATTTTTTCTATGGGAACACGCTTCAATGTTGTGTTCCCTTTTTGTAATGATGAAATTGGTGAACGTATTTTTACCGTCATAAAAAATGAATTAAATAGGATTGAAAATAAATACAGTTATTTTAATAATGAAAGTTTCCTTTTTAGAATTAATAAATCTGCTTATCTAAATGAATTTTGGCTTGACGAGGAAACTTATGAACTTCTTATTTATTGCAGAGATTATCACATATTAACGAAATCTAAGTTTGATATCACTCTTCGTCCCATGATTGAATCTCTAGAAAAAGATATTGCACATAATGAAAACTTGATTGGCAAACTCGGATTTAAGAATATTATCATTGATGGTGTAAATAAAACTATCCGATTTGAAAACGAATTTGTGAAGATCGATTTAGGTGCAATTGGAAAAGGTTATGCTCTAAAACGAATTTCGAAAATTTTAGATGAATATGATGTTGCAGATGTTTTTATTAGCTTCGGAGGAAGCTCAATACTTACTAAAGGAAAACATCCGAATGGGGATTGCTGGAAAGTGAGTATTCCTGATTTGAATAATCAATCGGAAGAGGCTCATTTTTTTAATCTAAATAACGGTTCTCTTTCGATTTCATCGAATTACTATTATAATGATACCGGGCAATTAAGATTTAAGAATAGCATTATTGATCCAGAGACCTATAAACCATTAAAAGAGAAAAAATTATCGGCTGTTTATTCATCTTCACCATTAGAGGCGGAATTGCTTTCCACCGGAATAATATTATTGGAAAAAGATGAACTATATGAAATTATTAAATCAAAACCGAGTTTGAAATTTCTTACAATAAATGATAAAAATGGAGTTGTAGAAAAAGAATTTTATGAATGATTTATTTTTAGTTAACCGAAGAGAATTTATTAAGAAAGTAACTATAATAAGCGGGAGTGCCGCCGCATTGGTATCTATGCCATGGCTCAAAATATTAGCTGAAGGCGATACTAAATCACCAAGTGATAAAGTTCGTTTAGCACTTATTGGAATGGGTGATAGAGGAAAACTTTTAACTCAGCATATTGAATCATTTGCCTCGATTATAAATGCTGAACTAGTAGCTATATGTGATGACTATACACCAAATTTAAAAGCCGGAATTGAATTAACAAAAGGGAAAGCAAAGACCTTTTCCGATTATAGAAAATTATTGGATGAAAAAAATATAGATGCAATTATAATTGCAACCCCTCTTCATGAACATGCGCACATGACAATTGAATCGCTTAATAGTGGAAGAGATGTTTTCTGCGAAAAAGCAATGGCACGAACAATGGACGATACCAAATTGATGTATGATACTCATCTTTCATCCGGGAAGATATTGCAAGTTGGTCATCAACGAATGTTTAGTCCTGTCTATTTGGATGCGGTTAAGAAAATTCATTCCGGCGATATTGGTAAGGTTACTCAAATAAGAGCTTATTGGCATCGTAATAACGATTGGAGAAGAGAAGTCCCTTCTCCTGAATTAGAACGAAAAATTAATTGGCGCCACTATGAAGAGTATTCTGCCGGATTATTAACTGAATTAGCATCTCATCAAATTCAAGTTGCTAACTGGATTATGAAAGGACCACCGGAATCTGTTATGGGTACGGGCTCAATAAATTTCTGGAAAGATGGAAGAGAAGTTTATGATAATATTGCAATGATTTTCTCATATCCTGACGGCACTCAATTTATTTATGACTCTGTAATAAGCAATAAACATTATGGCTGCGAAGAGCAGATTATGGGTAACAAAGGAACAATGGAATTAGAAGTAAATAAATATTTTAGTGAAACAATCCCGCAGGCGCCGGCAATTCTTCAATTAATTAACGATATAGAAAAAGATGTTTTCGATAATATCCCCATTGGCGGAGCTAGTTGGGTGCCCGAAACGGCGGTTCAATATAAAGGTAATTTTATTTCAGAGAATTATAAGATGGATGAAGTTAAACTCCAGCTAGAAGCGTTCGTAAAGTATATTCGCAAAGGAAAAGCTCCGGAGATCCTTCCGATTGAAGGATATAATTCTTCAATTTGGACTTTACTTGCTGAACAGGCAATTAAAACAGGTCAAAAACTAACTCTATCTGATAAATATAAGGTGTGATCTATGAAAGATATTGTTATTGAAAAGAAATTATTTATTCGCGAACTATTGGTTTTATTAGCCTTATTTATTGTAGTAAATATCGTCAATATATATTCTATAATTAAATATGATACTTCTTGGTTTGAGCTTATCTCACAACTTCATTTAGTTCTCATAATAACTCTTCTACTGTACTTATTGATTAGTGTATTTAGATTGTTTTTATTCTTAATTCAAAGAGCCATAAAATGAAAAAATATGTTTATTTAATCTCTCTCTTTCTAATTTCAATCTCGATAATTGATGCATCTAATATTGGGAAAAGATATCCTTCGGAAAAGAAGAGCTGGATCGATTCAGAATCCGGTTATGAAATAACTCAATGGACAAATAATAGTAAAAACTGGCATCTGTATTTTAATGTTGAATCGTTTATTGATAATAACCATGCAATAATTTTTTCGGAAAGAAGTGGCAGTAAAAACCTTTTTATCTTGGATTTAGAATCGGGAGAGATGATACAAATTACAGATGAAGAGAATATTGATGGACATGTTTGGCATGTGCCTTCATATAATACTATTTATTATACCTTATTAGATAATACATTAAAATCGCTTAACACAAAAACTTTTGAAGCGAAAGAGATCAACAAATTTGATGTTCCTATTGAGTCATTTACGATATCTTGTGATAATAATTGGTTTATATTTTCTTCGGGGGGAAAGAAGATAGACGGCGCTAAAACAATAGGACCATTCGCAATATATAAATATGGAATTAATTCGAAAGAGTATATTCAAGTTACACCCGGTTATGGCTTTATTATTAGTCATTTACAAGCAAACCCAATTAATCCGAATATTGTCAGTTTTTGCTGGCAGCATATGATTGACCGAGAAGAAGGGACACAGGGAATGACCCCTCAAAGAATATGGCAAGTGAATATCGATGAAAGTGAAGTTAAACCGATTGCACTTCAGGAAACGGGTCTTCATAGAACTCATGAATTTTGGTTTTATGATGGGAGCAAAATTGGCTATTCAGCTCGCTACACATGGGGAAAAAATAAAGGGAAACAGTTTATCGGATTTTGTAATCCGGATGGTTCTGAAAATATAATGTTGCCTGCTCCGGTAGGCCCGGCACATTCGCAAATGTATATGGATAATATTCATTGGGTTTCTGATTTATATGATGGGAGCTATCTCGTTCTTTTTACAATTAAAGATAATAGTATGGTAAAAGAAGAACGGCTGTTTAAACACGATTCAAGTTGGAAAGGACAACCTTCACATCCACATCCTCATTTCAGTCCTGATGGAAAATATATTTTGTTCGGGACTGATAAAAGTGGAAATCCACAAGTTTATTCAGTCAGGATAAATTTAAAATAAGAGTGAACATTATGAAAAAATTATTTTTGTTTTTACTGATTCCTTTTTTCTTTATAAAGGCACAGTCATTTCAGAGAAACTATAATATTATGGAATTTGGAGCTAAAGGTGATGGGGTTACTCTAAATACAGAAGCTATCCAAAAAGCTATTGATAAATGCAGCATGGATGGTGGAACAGTGATAGTTCCTAAAGGTAATTTTTTAACCGGCTCCTTGCTATTAAAAGATAATGTTGATATCTATTTAACGAATGGTGCACTTATTCTCGGAAGCACTAATATCAAAGATTACAAAGAATATCTCCCAGAATTAAAATCATATAACGATTCGTTTTTGAGGTATAGCGTTTTTTATGCAGAAAGAATATCTAATATATCTATTCGTGGCGAAGGAACAATTGATGGGCAAGGTAGCTCTTTTAAAGTTACTACAAAAGAAAAACCGGAACGATACAAAAACCGCCCATATATATTTAGATTTGTAGAGTGCAATAAGATAAAAATTGAAGGGATAAGACTTCAAAATTCAGCAATGTGGATGCAGCAATATCTTGGATGTAATGATGTTTTAATTAAAGGTATCTCTGTTTTTAATCATGCAAATCAAAATAACGATATGATCGATATCGATGGATGTAAGAATTTTATTATGTCTGATTGTTTTGGAGATAGCGATGATGATGCAATAACAATTAAAAGCACTTCTTCATATATTTCAGAAAATATAACTATTACAAATTGTGTTGTTAGTTCTCATTGCAATGCATTTAAGTTTGGGACAGAATCCACAGGGGGATTTAGAAATATAACTGTTTCTAATATTATTATTAAACCATCTTTCGTAAAAACTACAATTTATGGTGCACCCGGAGGTATTAGCGGAATTACGTTAGGAGCAGTGGATGGAGGTCCATTAGAAAATATTATTATTTCAAATATCGTTATCGAAGGAGTTCAAGTTCCGTTTTATTTGCGACTTGGAAACCGCGGGAGAAAACATACTCCTGAAGCAGTGCAACCGGGTATATCATCTTTTAAAAATGTTTTTCTAAGTAATATTATTGCAACAAAATTAGCCTCTAATATTGGTGCATCAATAACGGGAATACCAGATAACTATATAGAAAATGTTACTTTAAGTAACATATTCGTTGAATACCCGGGAGGCGGAAATAATGAAGATGCTTCAAAAAAATTAGAGGAGCTAATTGATCACTACCCCGAAAGTACCAAATGGGGAACGCTCCCTGCTTATGGGGTTTTTATTAGACATGCAAAAAACATTACAATGAATAATGTTCGATTTAATGTCATTTACAAAGATTTACGACCTGCAATTGTAATAGATGATGTTGAGGGGATTATGATAAATGATTTTGAAACAAATAATTTAGGCGAAAAAATAAAGATAGAAAACAGTAGTTCATTGAAAGGAAATTTTTTTAATAATAAATCAGAAAAATAATGTTCACAATTGCACTGCTTTTACTTTTAGTAATTTTTATACTTATCGCGGTATCAAAATTTAATCTACATCCATTTCTCGCCTTGATAATAGCGGGAATTATAATGGGTCTATTAAGCGGATTGGATTCATCTTTAGTAATAAAGGGACTAACCGAAGGATTCGGCGGAATACTTACAGGTATTGGAATCGTTATTGCGTTTGGAACTATTATAGGTGCGTTCTTAGAAAAAAGCGGTGGTGCAAGGTCTATCGCAAATTATGTTCTTTCAAAAATTGGAGATAATAATTCTCCATTGGCAATGAGCATAACCGGATTTATTGTTTCCATCCCTGTATTCTGTGATTCGGGATTTGTAATTCTTGCTTCCTTAAATAAGGCTATTGCTAAGAAAACAGGAATATCATTAGTTACTCTCGCAGTTGCTTTATCAACGGGACTATATGCCACGCATGTTTTCGTACCACCAACGCCAGGTCCATTAGCCGCTGCAGCTACATTGAATGCAGATATAGGGCTTGTAATACTACTTGGATTGCTTGTAGCAATCCCTGCTGCATTGGTAGGACTCTTTTGGGCAAAATATTATTGCAAAGACCTAATTGTTGATTTTGAATCAATTCCTGAAATTAAGCAAAATCTTCCATCACCCTTGCTTTCATTTATTCCATTGTTGATTCCATTGATACTAATTTCTTTAAAATCGATTAGTGAACTTCCATCTCTTCCATTTGGAGGGGGTGCAGCAAAAAGTTTTATTGTTTTTGCCGGAAACCCGGTTACTGCATTACTGATTGGTGTTTTTCTTGCATTCGGGTTAGTTAAAGGAGTTGACAGTAAAACAAGCTTGAAATGGGTTTCTGATTCTTTAAAAGATGCCGGTACTATAATTTTAATCACTGGTGCAGGCGGCGCTTTTGGAAATATACTTAGAGTAATAAATATCGGTGATACTATTAATGGGCTTTTTGCAGGTGCTCAATTCGGTATCTTTTTACCATTCATTATTGCTGCAGTATTGAAATCTGCTCAAGGCTCTTCTACTGTTGCCATAATTACAACCGCTGCAATTGTTGCTCCATTAATAGATGGAATGGGTTTCTCGTCTGAAATTGGAAAAGCTCTTTTAGTTTTATCAATCTCTGCAGGCGCAATGACTGTATCGCATCTTAATGATAGTTTCTTTTGGGTCATTACTCAGTTCTCGAATATGGATACAAAAACCGGATTAAAATCGCATACTGTTGCGACATTCTTACAAGGAGTTACAAGTATTACGTTTTTATATATATTAAGTTCAATATTGTTGTAAATAAAAAAAATGTTGATTTATATTGAATTAAAGTAAGAAATTTACGATTTTTATTTATCGATTAAGTAATCGTTTATATAATCATAATAAAGCTGATTTTGAAGCAAAAATTAACTTTTTGAAAATAATGAGGTTTCTATGCCCGAAGCAAAACAGAAGGTAGGCCGTTATAGGTGGACGATTGTTGCAATGATTTTTCTTGCTACAACAATTAATTATATCGATAGACAAGTGATTGGAATTCTAGCTCCGTTACTTGAAAAAGAAATTGGTTGGAATGAAATTGAGTATGGCTATATAGTAACTGCGTTTCAAGCAGCATATGCTATCGGTTTGGTTGTAATCGGAAGAGTGATTGACAAGATTGGCACAAAAATGGGGTATGCAATTGCTATTTTTGGTTGGAGCTTTGCCGCAATGGGTCATGCATTTGCAAAATCAATAATGGGATTTGCAACAGCTCGTTTTTCATTAGGTTTATTTGAAGCAGGTAATTTTCCCGCAGCAATCAAAACTGTAGCTGAATGGTTCCCTAAAAAAGAGAGAGCTCTTGCAACAGGAATTTTTAATGCCGGTTCAAATGTTGGTGCAGTAGTAGCCCCTTTAGTGGTTCCTTGGATAGCTCTTACGTGGGGTTGGCAGGAAGCATTTGTATTCACAGGAGCAATAGGGTTCCTTTGGTTAATAGCATGGTGGTTTATTTATGAAAGACCGGAAGCACATAAAAAATTATCTAAAGCGGAATTAGCATTTATTCAATCCGATCCACCTGATCCTCCCGGTAAAGTGCCTTGGTTACAATTAATGAAGTACCGTCAAACATGGGCTTTTGCAATCGGTAAATTTATGACTGATCCTATTTGGTGGTTCTATCTCTATTGGGTTCCCAAATTTTTATTCAAGGAATATGGATTAACTCTTGATAAAATTGGTCTCCCTTTAATTATAATTTATATTATGGCAGATGTAGGTAGCATAGGCGGTGGATGGCTTTCGTCTTACTTTATTAAAAAAGGTTGGACTGTTAATAAAGGTAGAAAGATGGCAATGTTTATTTGCGCCCTTTTTATTGTCCCTATTATTTTTGCCGCTCACGCATCCGAATTATGGATGGCTGTTGCTCTGTTAAGTATGGCAACTGCGGGTCATCAAGGTTGGTCTGCTAATATATTTACAACGGCATCAGATATGTTCCCACGTAAAGCAGTTGGATCTGTAGTGGGTTTTGGTGGTATGGCTGGAGCAATTGGCGGTATGTTAATAGCCACTGCAGCCGGATTTATTTTGCAATTTACCGGAAGCTATACTTATCTATTTATTTTCTCGGGTTCTTCTTATCTAGTCGCTCTTGTGATATTTAATTTCTTGGCTCCAAATTTAGAACAAGTTGATATAAAGGTTAGCTAATATGAAAACCAAGTTGCTTTTATTTGTATTTTTTATTGCATCAATGATTTCTGCACAAGTAAAGGTGGAATTAATAAATAAAACTAATATTTCTCGATTCGATGAATGTGTGTGCCTCCCATTATCGAAAATAGCCGAAAGAGAAAAGTCATTTTCTCTTTCGGCATTCCAATTGTTTGATGGTGATAAAGAACTTGCTTATCAGATAATTGCCGAGAATATAATTTTTGTTATTGATGTGCCTGCAAAATCAAGAAAAGAAATAATTATTAAGTCCTATAAAGGGACAGAACCAATTCAATATAATAATAGAACTTACGCTGAAATATCTCCGAAAAAAGGAGGAGTATATTTTGACGGAAAATTCCGAGGTCCACAATTTGAAAGTGTTAAACGTTATAAAGTACCTGCAATCCATAAGGATCACGATGCACTTTTCAAATATGAAGGTCCGGGTTGGGAATCTGAATTAGTCGGATATCGTTTTTATCTTGATTGGCGAAATGCCACTGATGTCTTCGGGAAGAAGATTTATAAATTACTTCTTAAGGATGTCGGCGTTCATGATACTGTAGCTAATGATGATTCTTATCATAAAATGCAAGATTGGGGCATGGATATTTTTAAAGTCGGTAGTTCACTCGGAATTGGTTCTATCGGAATGTGGGCTGACGGAAAAGTAAATATGGTTTCTAAAACCGATAGTGTAATTTCTCAAATAAATGAAAATGGACCTATTCGTTCAACTATAGAAACAAATTATTATGGTTGGTTAGTTGATGGGAAAAAATATGATCTCAATGCCAAGCTTTCAATTAATGCCGGAAGTCGCCTTACGAAATGTGATCTATTAATTGAAGACGCAGAAAACATCGCTACCGGTTTAGCAAAATATGAAGGCACGAGTTTTGTTAAAAGTAATAACAAAGGCGATTGGCAATATATCTCACTATTCGGAAAACAATCGTTAAATAATGATAATATGGGAATTGCTCTTTTCTATAATAAGTATGCTTTAATTGAATTAACGGAAGATAACTTAAGTTACATAGTAAAGTTGAAACCGAATAATGGAAAAGTAACATATTTTTTCGCCGCTGCATGGGAACTTGAACCAAAACCAATCACTACTGAAAAAGAATTTATTAATTATTTAGATGATCAGGTTAATAGTTTGAATAATCCGATTACTGTTGAAATAAAAGATTAAGGATAATTATGGAAAACTTTCAATTGAATGAATATCGTTTTTTTGATCCGGAGCCGAATGTAAGGAAAATTGCTTATGAATTATATTGGCACATAAAAGAGATGCCAATCGTTAGTCCTCATGGTCATGTTGATCCTCAAATATTTGTTGATAATAAACCATTTCCTAATCCGACTCAATTATTTTTGATTCCTGATCACTATATCTTCAGAATGCTTTATTCACAAGGAATATCATTAGAATCATTAGGCATTCCGGTAGTTGACGGTTCAATAGTGGAAACTGATTCAAAAAAAATTTGGCAGCTTTTTGCAGAAAATTATTCTTTATTCAGAGGTACTCCATCAGGCGTTTGGCTCGATTATGAGTTTAATATTGTTTTCGGCATTAAAGAAAAATTAAATAAAGAAAACGGATTAAAGATATATGATGAACTAAACGAGAAAATTAATTCACCTGAATTTTTACCGAGAACCTTATTCGATAATTTTAAGATAGAAGTGCTCTCAACAACCGATGCCGCAAGCGATTCACTGATTCAGCATCAAGAAATTAAAAATTCAGGTTGGAATGGAAGAATTATTCCTTGCTTTAGACCCGATGCTGTTACTGATTTATCTAATCCGAATTGGAAAAATAATTTATCCTCTTTAGAGAATTCCGTTAATTATGAAATTACTTCTTATGATCTCTTAATTAAAGCATTGGAAGAACGCAGAGAATATTTTAAGATAAATGGAGCTGTATCAACTGATCATGGTGTTCTTTCTCCTTATACGCATAAATTAAGTAGCAAAGAAGCCGAAGATGTTTTTACTCGTGCATTAACCAATAATCTAAATACAACGGATTCTCATTTATTTACTGCGAATATGTTGATGGAAATGGCGAGAATGAGTATTGATGATGGAATGGTAATGCAGATTCATGCGGGCTCACATCGTAATCATAATAAAGTAATTTATGATCGATTCGGATTGGATAAAGGTTGCGATATTCCATTACAAACCGAATACACAAATAATCTGAAAGAATTATTAAATAAATATGGTAATGACAAAAGATTAACAGTAATAGTATTCACTTTGGATGAAACAAATTACGCTCGTGAATTAGCTCCATTGGCAGGTCACTATCCGGCAATGAAATTAGGTCCGGCATGGTGGTTCAATGATAGTATCGAAGGAATGAGTCGATATCGTCATCAAGTAACAGAAACTGCCGGATTTTATAATACAGTTGGATTCAATGATGATACCCGTGCATTTGTATCTATTCCGGCACGACATGATACTGCTCGCCGTGTTGACGCTAATTTCCTCGCCGGTCTTGTAGCTAAACATATTATCTCGTTAGACGAAGCAAAAATTATTGCCGAAGACTTAACATATAACTTAGTTAAAAAAGCATATAAACTTTAGAGTAAACAAAATGAACTTAGATGCATTTATAAAAACTCTTGAAAGTAGTAAAGAACACAAATCCGAATTTATCGAATATATTTTAAGTAATGATGAAGTTATTAAAATCTATCCGAATTCAATTACTACGCATACAGATTCATTATTTTTTATAGCGATAAAAGGGATCGAAAAAAATCTTTTTATTGTTACAAATTATCCGGATTCCAATTACTTTAAAAAGTTTGAAGGATCGGAAAATAAAATTGATGATTTAGTAATAAAAGAATGTTCATTAAATACGGCAAATAGAAAACTTATTCAAGAATTATTCCCATACACTAATCCGATTCTAACGGGATTAAAAAATTCTTTTGGCTTTGGAGATCGAATTGGATTTTCAAATGCGGGACATTTGAGAGCATTAAAAGGTCATGAATTTGTTCCGATATTAGCTCAACAATCAATAAGAGAATTAACCAGAACAAAACGAAAACCGGAAGAAGTAATGGATGCCGCTGTTTGGGCTGTTTTTCAAGAAGGATATAAAGATGGTTTTGGAGCTGATGCAGATCACTTAAAAAATAGTGATAATATTGAACTGATGCTTAATGCCGGTTACACTATGTTTACTTTTGATCCCGGCGATCATGTAGATAATAATGCTGATGACTATGAATTGGAACAATTAAAAAATTCTGTATCATTGCTTGACTGGAATCAATTAAATGATAATCTCAATTCTGCCAAGAAAAGATATTTAACGAATAAAATAATCTTAAATAACGAACTCGAATTAAAAGTTAATGAAGAATTAGTTTTACGTGCTTATGCCAAATATGGTAAAGCGATTCTTCATATCAATAAAATGTTCCACTATCTAAAAGGCATAGCGTGGAATAGGCATTATGAAGTGGAAATATCAGTAGATGAAACAGAATCAGTTACATCAATTTTCGAGCATTTCTTTTTTGTAAATGAACTTACTCGTTTAGGTGTAAAGTTCGTAAGTCTTGCTCCAAGGTTTATTGGGGATTTTGAAAAAGGCATTGATTATAAAGGAGATTTAGCAATATTCAAAGAAGAATATCTAAAGCATCACCAGGTAGTAAAACATTTTGGAAATTATAAATTAAGTCTTCATTCCGGAAGCGATAAGTTTTCTGTTTATGCTGTAATTGGATCGATACCAAATACAATTACTCATGTAAAGACAGCAGGGACGAGCTATTTAGAAGCACTTCGCGTAACTGCAATTAAAGAACCGAAACTCTT
Source organism: bacterium BRH_c32 (assembly GCA_001516025.1). Lineage (GTDB taxonomy): Bacteria > Bacteroidota > Ignavibacteria > Ignavibacteriales > Melioribacteraceae > BRH-c32. The sequence continues at coordinate 62,336 of LOEU01000030.1, forward strand.
CCGTGAGATATTGGAATTCTCAAGAGGACTATATGAGAATGAGAAAAAGACTTATCATGTATCAGCGGATTTGAATAGTGTTTCGCCGGCTGATAAATATAGCGACGAGCAACTAATTGATTTATTTAGCCAAGATGATGCTCGCCAAGTTCTTCACGTTACTTTTGGAAGTGTACTCACTTCAGTTGATGAAGCCGGGAAATATCTTTTCAAGGAAAGAATCATTAACTGCTTAAAAGAAAATGAAGATGTACATTATGATGTATTAATAAAACATTTTAATAAACATTTAGAACCATTTAAAAAATGAATAGACAAGAATTAACCGATGAGGTTATTAAAAGGAAGGCAGTTGCCGTCCTAAGAATAAAAGATGAAAACAAATTAAAAAATGTAATTCAAGCAATTTATGATGGCGGAATTACTTGTATCGAAATTACTATGACAGTTCCGAATGCTATTTTGCTTATTGAAAAGATGTCAGAAGAATTTAAGGAGAAAGTAATTATCGGAGTCGGAACAATACTCGAGGCAACAACTGCTGAATCTGCGATTAAAGCCGGTGCTAAATATGTTGTAAGTCCGATTTACAAAAAAGAGATAATTGATATTGCGCATAAGTTTGATGTCCCGGCAATGACAGGATGTTTTTCTCCTACTGAAATACAAACCGCTTATGAAGCAGGAGCGGATATAATAAAGGTATTCCCGGCTGATGTATTGGGTATGAATTTTTTCAAAGGAATTCTTGCCCCAATGCCGCATCTTAAATTGATGCCCACAGGTGGAGTAACTTTAACTAATGCAGGTGAATGGATTAAAGCAGGTGCTGTTGCTGTCGGTGTTGGATCAGCTTTAACCGATAAAAAATCTATCGAATCGAACGACTATAAAAAAATTACAGAGAATGCCATTTCAATAATGGATTCAATTAAAAATATTTTTTAAAAAGGTGATAAAATGAAAATTGATTTTTCAGATATTAATGGAAAAGTATGTGTACTTACCGGAGGATGCGGAGTGTTCGGAAGAGTATTCGGTCAAGCAATGGTGGAAGCCGGAGCGAAATTAGTAATTATGGATTATAAACAGGGGAGATGCGATGAATGCTGTATGGATATTTTCAAGAAAAAAGGCGATTCTGTTATGTGCGTTATCGGCAATGTTCTTGAAAAAGATTCTTTAGTAGAAGCTAAAAAAGAGATAAATGAAAAATTCGGGAAAATTGATATTCTCATTAATGCTGCAGGCGGTAATGCCCCTACTGCAACAACTAAAGATGAGTTTATTAATTTTGAGAACCTTAATAATTTAGAAAAAACATTTTTCGGATTAGACATACAAGGATTCCGAAGTGTATTTGATCTCAATTTCCTGGGTACTGTTTTACCAACAATGGTATTTGCAGAGGATATGATTAATCGTGGCGGCTCAATAATCAATATCTCTTCTATGAATTCATTTAGACCGCTTACTAAGATTCCGGCATATTCAGCTGCAAAAGCATCTATTAATAATCTTACTCAATGGCTTGCTGTTCACTTTGCAAAAACCAATATCAGAGTTAATGCAATTGCACCGGGATTCTTTTTAACTAAGCAAAATGAATTTTTATTAATAGATGAAAATACCAAAGAACTAACCCCAAGGGGGAATAAAATTATTGCTCAAACTCCAATGGGGAAATTTGGCAAACCGGAAGACTTGATAGGGTTGCTTCTATATCTTAGCTCCGATATTTCTAAATTTGTTACAGGTGTTATTATCCCTGTCGATGGCGGATTTAGTTCGTATAGCGGTGTTTAATAATTTTTTGAAAATTATATTTACTTCATAAAATTGAATTTAATAATCAGGATAATATAAATGCCTAAAAATGTTATTATTGCTCAATCAGGTGGACCTTCTCCTGTAATCAATAATTCACTTCGAGGAATTATTGATACATGCAAAATGTTCCCGGAAAAGTTCGGTAAAATTTATGCAGGCTGGCATGGGATTGAAGGTGTGCTAAAAGAAGAGTTATTAGATCTTTCAGCTCAAAGCGAAGATGAAATTGCTCTACTTAGAACAACTCCCGCAGCGGGAAGTATCGGAACTTGTCGATATAAATTAAAAGATAAGCAGAAGAAAGATTTCGATAGGGTAATGGAAGTAATAAAAGCTCATGATATAGGATACTTTTTTTATATCGGTGGAAACGATTCGCAGCATACAGCTTTTAAGGTAAGCGAATTAGCAAAGGAAAAAGGATTAGAATTAGTCGCTACCGGTGTTCCAAAAACAATTGATAATGATGTAGGTGATAGCGAATTTAAATTAATTGATCATACTCCCGGATATGGAAGTGTTGCACGATATTGGTCTTATTTAGTTCAGAATGCAAATGAAGAGAATATGGGTTCAAGCCCTGCTGACCCGGTTCTTGTATTACAAGCAATGGGTCGAAAAATCGGATATATTCCTGCGGCAGCACGTCTTGCTGATCCTAATCGTGAAATACCTCTCCAAATTTATATGACTGAATCTAACGTATCAATTGAACAGCTTGCAGATAACGTAAATGATCAATTGGTAAAAGACGGAAGATGTATTGTTGTAATTAGTGAAGGTTTTGATATAGGAGATATTGGGGAAGTAAAAGATGCTTTCGGTCATACTTCATTCGGCTCAAGCAAAATGTCTGTTTATCAATCGGTAGTTAATTATCTAAACGCAAAAGGACTAAAAGCCAAAGGTGCTTCACGAGGTCAAGTAATGGGAACAGATCAAAGAGATACTATGATTTATGCCTCTACGGTTGATTTAGACGAAGCTTATAAAGTTGGTCAGAAATCCGTTGAAATTGCAATGAATGAAGGTAATGGTTGGATGGCGACTATACTACGCGAACCTGGATTTATCTATAATGTTAGATATGATAAAGTGCCTTTAGAAAGAGTTGCTCTTTCGGAGCGTTTCTTCCCTGAAAAATGGATAGCACCAAATAGATACGATGTTACGGATGAATTTATAAATTATGTTAGACCGTTAATAGGTGAAGATTGGGTTTCTGTACCATTGATAAATGGTATTCAACGCTTTACAAAGTTCAAACCAATCTTTGCAGGTAAAAAACTTCCCGCATATATGCCGGAAGCTTATTAAATATTTTATTAGAATTTTTTGGAGATGGTATGATTGAAAATCCGCATAAAATTTTGGATGAATTAAAACCGGGAAAAGAATTTTTTATCGGTATCGATTCTGATGGATGTGTATTTGATACAATGGAAATTAAACAGAAGGAATGTTTCTGTCCGCAATTTGTAAAACATTTCGGATTGCAGAGAGTATCTAAATATGCTCGTGAAACTTGGGAGTTTGTTAATCTTTATTCCAAGACAAGAGGAGTAAATAGATTCAATGCGCTAATTCGTGCAATCGATTTATTAAGCCAAAGAGAAGAAGTGAAATTGCGAAATGCAAAGATGCCCGATTTAACTCCCGTTATTGATTGGGTTGAAAAAGAATCAAAGCTTGGTAATCCTGCGCTTATTAACTACGCTGCTGAAGCCAATAACCCCGTTATAAGCCAAACATTAAATTGGTCGATAGAAGTAAATAAAGAGATTGAAGGATTGGTTTTTGATATTCCTCCATTTCCTTATGTGAATGAATCATTGGAAAAGATGAAAGCTAAAGCCGATTTAATAGTCGTTTCGCAAACCCCTGTCGAAGCCTTAAAAAGAGAATGGGAGGAACATAATATATCCGGATTTGTTAAATTGATAGCAGGTCAAGAATACGGGACAAAGAGCGAACATCTTAAATATGCCACTAAAGGAAAATATCCCGATAATAAAATTCTTATGATCGGCGATGCACCGGGAGATTTAAAAGCAGCTAAATCTAATGGAGTTCTTTTTTATCCCATTAATCCGGGACATGAAGATAAATCTTGGAAAAAGTTTTACGAAGAAGCATTGGATAAATTCTTTGCCGGCAGCTATCAAGGAGATTATGAAAATAATCTTATTTCTGAATTTGAAAAATATTTGCCTGAAAATCCAAATTGGAAGGTTGTTTAGATGCTACTATATGCACGTGGAAACGAAAATGATTTTTTAAGTGAAGACGATATACGAGAAGCGGTATATTCTTCATTAGAAAAATTAGGATATAAAAAGAAAGTCCTCGCTATTCCACCTGATTTTACAAGGTTTCATTCTCAAGCAGGAATACTTACACACTATTCTTTTAAGTATTATAAAGAATATATGACGGATATACTTCCAGCATTAGGTACTCACGTAGCTATGACAGAAAAGGAAATATCAACTATGTATCCCGGAATACCACAAGAATTATTTCGTGTTCATAATTGGAGAAGCGATCTCATAACTTTAGGTGAAGTACCCTCTGATTTTATTAAAGAAGTTTCCGAAGGTAAATTAAATTATTCTTGGCTCGCTCAAGTAAATAAAATATTAGTCGAAGGAGATTATGATCTGATATTATCAATCGGACAGGTAGTGCCTCACGAAGTTGTAGGAATGGCAAATTATAATAAAAATATATTTGTCGGAACCGGCGGTAAAGACGGGATAAATAAAAGTCATTTCCTTGGTGCAGTTTACGGAATGGAAAGAATGATGGGCAGAGCCGATACACCAGTTCGTAAAGTGCTAAATTATGCTTCTGATAATTTTGCTAAAGAACTGCCAATCATCTATATGCAAACTGTAATAGGTAAAGATGAATCGGGCGAATTAGTAATGCGAGGTTTATTTATAGGCGATGATTATGAGTGCTTCCGCCTTGCTGCAGAACTTTCTCAAAAAGTTAATTTTCAGATGCTTGATAAACCGTTAAAGAAAGTTGTGGTATATCTTGATGAGCATGAATTTAAAAGTACTTGGCTCGGGAATAAAAGTATTTATAGAACCAGAATGGCGATTGAGGATAATGGGGAATTAATTGTCCTTGCTCCGGGTCTTCATCAATTCGGTGAAGATAAAGAGATAGATCGATTAATAAGAAAGTATGGCTACGTTACCACTCCTGAGGTCTTGGATGCAGTTGATAAAAATGAAGAACTTCAAAATAATCTAAGTGCCGCGGCTCATCTGATTCATGGTTCCTCTGAAAATAGATTTAAGATTACTTACTGTCCCGGACATATTTCTAAAGAGGAGATTAACAGCGTTAATTTTGATTATGCCGATTTAGGTATGATGATGAAAAAATATGACCCTGAAAAACTTCGCGATGGTATAAATATTATGCCTGATGGTGAAGAGATTTTTTATGTTTCTAATCCGGCACTCGGATTATGGTCTTATAAAGATCGATTTATAAATAATTGAATAAATAGGAGTAAATAATTATGAAAAAAGCTGATATTGGTCTCGTTGGTCTTGCGGTTATGGGTGAAAACTTAGTTCTCAATATGGAGAGCAAAGGTTTTACAGTCGCAGTATTTAATCGTTCCTTGGACAAGGTTGATCATTTTGTTAATGGAAGAGGTAAAGGAAAAAACGTAATTGGGACTCATTCGATTGAAGAGTTTGTTAATTCAATTGCAACACCACGTAAAGTGATGCTTATGGTTAAAGCAGGTAAACCTGTGGATGATTTTATAGAACTATTAATACCTCTATTAGATAAAGGCGATATTATAATTGATGGTGGTAACTCACATTTCCCCGATACTACAAGAAGAACTAAATATGTTGAAGAGAAAGGATTATTATATATTGGAACAGGAGTATCAGGCGGAGAAGAGGGAGCACTAAAAGGTCCTTCAATTATGCCCGGTGGTTCTAAAGCAGCTTGGGAATCTGTTAAGCCAATTTTCCAATCTATTGCTGCAAAAGTGGATGATGGAACTCCTTGCTGTGATTGGGTTGGCGAAAATGGTGCAGGTCATTTCGTTAAAATGGTGCATAACGGTATCGAATATGGCGATATGCAATTAATTTGCGAAGCTTATCAAATTATGAAAGATTATGTCGGTCTAAGTTATGATGAAATGTACCAAGTATTTAAAGAATGGAACGAAGGTGAATTGGATAGCTACCTAATAGAAATCACAAGAGATATCTTGAATTTCAAAGATGAAGATGGAAGTCCTTTAGTAGAAAAAATCCTCGATACCGCAGGTCAAAAAGGTACAGGTAAATGGACAGTAATGGCATCGCTTGATGAAGGTGCTCCTCTTACATTAATCGGTGAAGCAGTTTATGGAAGAACTTTATCCTCACAAAAAGATGAAAGAGTGGAAGCAGCAAAAATTCTTTCCGGTCCGGTTCCAAAATTTGAAGGAGATAAAAAAGCATTCGTTGATGATTTAATGAGAGCTCTTTATGCTTCTAAGATTGTTTCTTATGCTCAAGGATATGTACTCATGCGCAATGCAGCTAAAGCGTATGGCTGGAACTTAAATTATGGTGGTATTGCTCTTATGTGGCGAGGCGGCTGTATTATTCGATCTGTATTCTTAGGTAAGATAAAAACAGCTTTCGATAATAATCCGGAATTAACAAATCTATTGCTTGATCCTTTCTTCAAAGAGAAGATTGAAGAATCACAGGCAGCTTGGAGACGGGTTATTGCCAAATCTGTTGAAAACGGTATTTGGATTCCCGCTCTAAGTACAGCACTTAATTATTTTGATGGATTTAGAAACAATCGATTGCCTGCGAACTTATTGCAAGCTCAAAGAGATTATTTCGGTGCTCATACTTATGAAAGAATAGACAAACCTAGAGGTGAATTTTATCATACAAATTGGACCGGTAGAGGTGGAGATACAGCATCTTCCACATATAATGTTTAAATTACCGAGTCAAATAAAAATTTTTATAGGTGGTTAATCGTGAACAAAAATGGTATTGAACTCTTAAAGTTGGCAGGGAACACAATTCGCATTCTTTCGGCTGAAGGAGTTGAAAAGGCAAATTCAGGACATCCCGGTTTGCCTATGGGTATGGCGGATGTTGCAGCTGTTTTATGGACTGAATTCTTGAAACATAATCCGGAAGATCCAAAATGGATTAATAGAGATCGATTTGTTCTTTCGGCAGGTCATGGTTCGATGCTTCTTTATTCCATGCTCCATCTTTCCGGTTATGATTGTACTATCGAAGATTTAAAATCGTTCAGACAATGGAATAGCCGCACTCCGGGTCATCCTGAATATGGTATGTTAGATGGTGTTGAGACTTCCACCGGGCCGCTCGGGCAAGGTTTGAGTAATGGTATAGGTATGGCTATTGCTGCTAAAATGATGAACGCTCGTTTCGATGATAATTTAATTGGTAACCATTTCATTTATGGGATAATGAGTGATGGCGATTTAATGGAAGGAATTTCTCATGAATCTGCTTCATTAGCCGGGCATCTCGGTCTTGGTAATATTATCTATTTCTATGATGATAATAATATTACAATTGAAGGAAATACATCACTATCGTTTTCAGATAATACTGCTATGCGTTTTGAAGCTTATGGATGGCAGGTATTAAATATTACCGCTTATGATTATAATGCAATCAGAGAAGCGATTGTAGAGGGACAAAAAGAAACTTCTAAACCTACAATTATTATCACTAAATCTCATATCGGTTTTGGAAGTCCAAATAAAGTTGATACATCAGATGTTCATGGTTCGCCGCTTGGTAAAGCAGAATTAGAAATCACTAAAAAATATCTTGATTGGGATTTGGATAAAGAATTTTATGTACCTGAAAAAGTTGCTATACTTTTTGCAAATAGAAAAGAAGAGTTACAGAAAGAATATAATGAATGGAAAAACGATTTTAACGGATGGAGCAAAAAGAATCCTGATCAATTTGAACTATTAGAAAAATATTTAACCGGTTGGGTACCTGAAAATCTAGAAGAAGAATTATTAAAAGCAGCTCCGAAAGAACCCGCTGCCTCTAGAACCCTTTCGAGCAAAGTTATTCAAAAGATTGCCGAATTAGTTCCTAGTTTTGTTGGAGGTTCTGCAGATCTTGCTCCTTCTACCAATACTTTTATGAAAGGATTTTCTGCAATATCGAAAGATGATTTTGCTGGAAAAAATTTCCATTTTGGTATCCGTGAGCATGCGATGGGTGCGATCGTAAATGGTCTCGCACTATATGGCGGATTTAAAGCATTCGGTTCAACATTTTTTGTATTCTCCGACTATATGCGCCCTACTATTCGATTAGCTTCAATTATGGAGTTGCCTGTAATTTATGTATTTACTCATGATAGTATATTCGTTGGCGAAGATGGACCAACTCATGAACCGATTGAACATCTTGCAGTTCTTCGTGCAATCCCTCATGTAACGGTTTTTAGACCTGCTGATGGAGTGGAAACCGCTATGGCGTGGGCTTATGCATTGCGCAATACAAAAAATCCTGTTGCATTAATATTAACTCGTCAAAAAATTGAAGCATTTGAAAAAGATGCCGTTTTTAATCCGAATGATATTCTCAAAGGTGCATACATTGTTTCTAAAGAGAAATCAGATAAACCTGATTTTGTAATCGCTGCCACTGGTTCAGAAGTCCCGGTTGCTGCTGATGCAAAAAAACTTTTGGAAAATGATTTTAATATTCGTGTTGTTTCAATTCCTTCAAAAGAAGTTTTTGAAAAACAGAGCGATGAATTTAAAAATAGTTTAGTCCCATCAGATGTACCCGTTGTTGTTATAGAAGCTGCTTCAATGATGGGATGGGGTGATCTATTCAGACAGAAACTTCTTCGTATTGGTATTGAACATTTTGGTGCTTCTGCTCCTTATAAGACTCTCGCTAAAGAATATGGCTTTACGGGAGAAAGTGTTGCAATTAAAATTAAAGAATGGGTAAAATAATGGATGTAAGATATTCGCCTGATCAAAAAGGTTTTAAACAATTTTCTACTGATGAACTCCGTCAATCATTTCTGATTGACGGACTCTTTCAGAAAAATAAAATACCAATGGTATATTCTGATGTTGATCGTTCGATAACAGGATCTGTCGTCCCATCGGGCAAATCTCTAAAATTAGAATCCTCCAAAAAAGAGATGTCTGCGGATTACTTTTTGGAGAGACGTGAAATTGGTATTATAAACATTGGCGATCCCGGCTCTATATCGATTGACGGTAAGTCATATAAAATGGCATCTCGTGATGGATTGTATATTGGTAAAGGTGCTAAGGAAATTAAATTTAAAAGTAATAATGCGAAAAAACCCGCAAAATATTATTTTGTTAGTTATCCGGCTCATAGAGAATATCCGGCTGCTCATATTAAATTTACCGATGCTACTCCTCGTCCTCTCGGAACTTTAGAACAGGCTAATAAAAGAACTATATATCAATATATTCATCCCGGAACGATCCCCACATGTCAATTGGTAATGGGGCTTACAGAATTAGAACCCGGTTCGGTATGGAATACAATGCCTGCGCATACTCATCAGCGCCGCTCCGAAGTTTATCTTTATTTTGATATGAAACCCGATTCATTAGTATTCCATTTATTGGGTACTCCTGAGGAAACTCGCCACATCGTTATGCGTAATGAACAAGCTGTTTTATCAACAAGCTGGTCTATGCATTCCGGCTGCGGAACTCAAAGCTATACTTTCATTTGGGCTATGGGCGGGGAGAATCAAGTTTTTGATGATATGGACGCAATTTCTATGGATAAATTAAAATAATTTCGGGTGAAAAAATGATCTTAGATAAATTTAGATTAGACGGAAAAACAGCAATAGTAACAGGCTCGAATAGAGGCATTGGTCAATACTATGCTCTCGCTCTTGCAGAAGCCGGAGCCGATATTATTGGAGTTTCTTATGAAAGTGATTTTACGGAAACTTCTAAATTAATTGAAGCAACAGGAAGAAAATTTCACTCATATAATAGTGATTTCTCCGATAGAGATTCTGTCTATAAATTTATCTTAGATGTAAAAAAGGATTTTAAACAGATAGATATACTTGTTAATAATGCAGGCACTATTTTAAGAAAACCTGCCGCCGAACATCCTGATGAATATTGGGATAAAGTGATTGATGTAAATCTAAATTCACAATTCATTTTAACACGCGAATTTGGAAAAGATATGGTAGAAAGAGGATCGGGTAAAGTTATTTTTATTGCCTCACTTCTTTCTTTCCAAGGCGGTATTACTGTTCCCGGATATGCTGCATCAAAAGGGGCTATCAAGCAATTAACAATGGCTTTTGCAAATGAATGGGCGGCTAAGGGTGTAAACGTAAATGCAATTGCCCCCGGATATATTGCCACTGATAATACTAAAGCATTGCGCGAAGACTCCGTAAGAAACAAATCTATATTAGATCGCATTCCCGCAGGCAAGTGGGGTGTACCTGAAGATTTAATGGGTACAATTGTATTCCTTGCTTCAGCTGCTTCTGATTACTTAAATGGTACCGTCATTACAGTCGATGGCGGTTGGATGGGGAGATAGAAAGAAGGGATTCTTTGGTTCGATTACACTAAATCAATAATAACATGCTAGATTTCAAAAATATAAAAATTGCTATCATAGATTTTTATCCATGCCTACCAAAGTGAGAGTAACAAAGAACTAAAGCATTCCTATTTATAACTTTCACTTATTTTAATCCAATAATCTTATTCTGGTATACTAATTAAAATTTTCTCACGTAACACCACTAGGATTTGATTTTTGAATTTTGTTTCTAATCCATATTTCTTGATGTAAGTTTTTAAAGATTATTTCCCAAAATAAAAAAATCGAATTGTGATATTTTCCACAGAAATAAAAAAAATATTGACATCATTATAAAAAATAAGTTATTTTTGAACCGTGATTCATTAATAAAAGGTAGTTATGAAGATTTTAAGATTCTTTGTGATATCTATTCTGGCAGTGAGTTTTGTAAATGCTCAAAATAATAATACAATTAATTTTTATCCTGAAGGTAAAAGTATAGATAAAATTTCTTATTCAGTTGTACACCCAAGTGATAACTCAATAAAAAATATTACATTATCACTAAAAGATGCAATTGAGATTTCGCAAAAAAATAGTGATAAGATTAAACAATTTGAAATGAGATTGAGACAGAAAGAAGATGAGAATCTTGCTGCATGGGGAAATTTTCTCCCATCTATCGATCTTGAATGGAAATATACTCATCTCAATGATCCGCTCTCAATCGATCTCGATCCGATTAGACAAGTAATCATTCAAATGCAATCGAGTAATCAAGCCGAGTTTACTAATATCTATGGTTTGCTTTCGGGCAGACCCGCTTTAACAGTCGACCAAAAAAATCTTGTTGCTTCCGCAGCATCGGCTCATTTGAATGATTTATTGCCACCATTTTCAGAAACACTAAAAAAACAAGATTTTAAGACAGCTGCTTTTATAGGAATTCAGCCCTTATTCGTAGGCGGTAAATTAATTGCAGCGAAAAAATATGCTGCTTCCGAAGAAGAATATTCACGTTTAGAATTGACTAAAATAAAAAATGAAGTAACCAACGAAACAATAAAATATTATCTGCAAACAATTCTTATGCTAGAAGTAGTTAAAACAAGAATTGATCTACTTAATGGTATTAGATTACACAGAGACGATGCTAAAAAATTATTTGATGAAGGATTAATAGCGAACTATCATTTATTGCGTGCAGAAGTTGCAGTATCAGAAGCTGAAAGAAACCTCACAAAAGACCGGAATTCATTTAATACCTTAATGGTCGCATTAAAAATTAATCTCGGAATAAATTCTGAAGAGGAAATAAATCTTTCTGATTCTTTAGTTTATTCTGAAATCAAAGATAGTTTGAAACAATTGATCGATAATGCAATCGCTAACAATCCTTTATTAAAAATGATCAGTCAGAAGAGGATTGCAGCAGAACAAAAATATAATTCTGCCAGAAGTGAATTTTTACCAAAAGTTGCTGCATTCGCACGATACGATTTATATCCTGAATACCTCTCTGCATTAGAACCTCGCTGGGCTGTTGGTGTCTCCGCTCAGATTAATATATTCCATGGATTCAAAGATTATCTTAATCTTCAATCAGCCGATAAACTGGAAGATGAAGTACGTTACTTAGAAACAGATGCAATAAAAAAAGTTACTCTTCAGATGACTAATTACTATAACAATCTAATGACTGCATCCTCAGATTATAAGAAACTAAATTCTACTCTTAATCTAGCAGATGAAAATCTAAGACAGAATGATAAAAGATTTAATAGTGGGCTTGGTACTTCATTAGAAGTAATAGACGCTCAATTATCACTTCAAAAAGTAAAATTAGATCGCCTTTCATCCCTTTATACTTATTTCAGTACTATGAGCGAAATATATACATCAAATAATAATATAGATGAATTAATAAGAATTTGGAATATAGGAGTAAGTAAATAAAAATGAAGAAAGAATATATAATACTTTCGATACCCGTAACTTTAATAATTGGTGCTATTCTGTTTTTACTGTTTAAATCACCTGATAGAGAAAATAGTATTCAAGGTATTGTTGAGACTATTGAGATTGATGTAGCATCAAAAATTCCGGGGAGAGTCTCAGAGATTTTAGTGAAGGAAGGTGATAAAATTTCTAAAGGAGAAATATTGGCTCGTCTGGAATCAAAAGAGATGACAGCAAAACTTGAACAAGCTAAAGGAATGTTTCAAGCCGCATCAGAAAAATACAATATGGCAAAAAAGGGTGCTCGTGAAGAAGAAAAGCGAGGCGCTCAAAAACTTTATCAACAAGCAAAATATCAATTTGATTATGCTTCTACTACTTGGAATCGATTCCAAAAACTCTTTGCAGAAAAAGTTATCTCAACTCAAGAAAAAGATGAAATGGAATTCAAATTTAATGCTGCACGTGAGCAGATGGAAGCTGCAAAAGCAAAATATGATATGGCTCTTAATGGTGCTCGTCCGGAAGAAATTATTGCTGCTCAAGGATTGATGCATCAAGCCGCAAATGGAGTTAAAGAAACGGAGGCTTATTTTAGTGAATTGGAAATTAAAGCTCCAGCAGATGGCGAACTTTCTAAACTGATTGTGGATAATGGTGAAATCGTTTCTAGTGGCTATCCTGTTGCAACTATCATTAACCCAAATGAATATTATGTAGTTCTTCAAGTACGCGAAGATTATTTAAGCAATTTTGAAATGAATAAAATTTTCAAAGGGGTTATTAAAGCAGGTAATAAAAAGGAAAAATTTCAAGTCTATTTTATCGCTCCAATGGGTGATTTTGCTTCTTGGAAACCAACTAATCAAAAAGGAGATTTCGATTTAAAAACTTTTGAGGTAAGATTAAAACCGTTGAATAAAATTAGCTCTTTGCGCCCCGGTATGTCAGTTAATATTGAGTTAAACTAATTTCAATGTTCATAAATAGCAAAATATCTCGGATAGCTAAAAGAGAATTTAGGAGAATATTAGAAAGAAAAACCCTTTATATTCTAATAGTTGTTCTTCCAATATTTATCTATCTACTTATTGGTTCGATTTATAAAAATGAAATTATGAGAGAACTTCCTATGGCGGTTATCGATTACGACCATAGCCAATTATCTCGAACGGCAATTCAAATGTTTGAATCCTCAGGTTCAATTGCAATTAAGGAATATCTAGTTTCACCCGATGAAATTAAAAGTGAATTTAGAAAAGGGAAAATTCAAGGGGCTCTTGTAATTCCTTATAACTTTGAAAAAGATACAAAATCAGGCAAACAAACTTCTATTACAGTTTATAAAAATTCTTCTAACGTAATTGTCGGAAGTCTTCTCCTAAAAGAAGCATCAACAATTATCAAAACAATTTCGGTCGGGGTTCAGCTTAAAAAAATTCAGTCTTCGGGTAAGACAAGAGAAGAAGCAATGAATATAATTATGCCGATTAAGCTCGATACACATTCATTATATAATCCGAATTATAGTTATATAAATTATTTTGTGCCCGGACTCGTAACGTTTATTCTTCAGATGATGATTATGATAGCATCCGTCCTTATCATAAGTTCTGAATTTGCTCATGAAACGTTTGGCGAAGTAATAGAATTATCCGCCGGTAGTGAAATATCGATATTATTTGGTAAAGCAATTCCGCATATATTAATTAATAGTGCATCTGCATTTTTGATTGTCGGAATTATTTTCCCGCTGTTTGGTGTAATCGTCAATGGGAGCTATTTCTTAATTTTATCACTCTTTATTTTATTCATAATCGTCTGCGTAATGTTTGGTGTGTTGATATCTAGTTTATTCAAAGATCAATTTATGGCGACAGAAGTAGCCGTATTTATAAATACTCCCGGATTTATTTTCAGTGGATTTACTTTCCCTTTATGGGGTATGCCGGTAATTCATAATATTTTTGGAAATATGATGCCCTATACTCACTTCCTTTCTGCCTTTATAAAACTTTCACAGATGGATACAGGGTTATTCGCAGTTAAATATGACTTAATAATTCTCATTTCCTTTTTAATAATTTCCATAGTAGTAAGTTTATTCATGATTAGAATGCGCGTAAGAAAATATGAAAATTAGATTGAATATATTATTTGAATTATTGAAAAGAGAGATCCGCATCATCCTCAAAGATAAAGATATCTTTATGGTAATATTAATTGCACCATTATTCTATTCCTTTTTTTATGGCTCTATCTATTTAAATAAATCTGAAAATAGTATTCCTTTTGCAGTTGTCGATTATGATAATTCTATCTCATCTCAAAAACTAATTCGTATGTTGGATGCCACTTCAATGATCGAAGTAAAAGAAATTATATCAGATCCTCGGAGAGCACAAATTGAGTTAGAAGCAGGAAATATTTCCGGTTATCTGCTGGTCCCTAAAAATTTTGAAAGTTCTATAAAAAGTAAAACAGGTGTGGTACTTAATTCATATTTAAATACTACCCGTTTTTTGGTCTCGAATGATCTTAATAAGGCAGTCAATGAGACAGTAGCCGCTTTTAATAAATCGCTTACACTAAAATATTATTATACAAAAGGTATAAATCAAGAAGCAGCTCAAACTTATTTAGAGCCTGTGGCTACTGATATCAGAAGTATGTTTAATACAACCGATTCTTATGGTGATTTTTTAGTTCCGGCAATACTGATATTAATTTTGCAGCAAACACTATTTTTCGGACTAGCTGAAAGTATTGCAAAAGAAAACGAATTTAATACGCTTCGTGATTATTTTTCATTAGCAAAGAATAAAATCAATCTTATCATTCACGGTAAGAGTATATTCTATCTTGTTATTTCTTCTGCTTATGCATTATTTTTCTTTACGATAGTCTATTCGGTTTTTAATGTCCCCTTTAACGGTAGTGCATTAGTTTTTGCTTCAATTACATTGCTACTTCTTTTAACTGTAATTTATTATTCTCTCTTTGTAGCTTCATTCTTTAAAAGGAAAATATTAGCGCTGCAATTTCTTACTCTTACTTCGTACCCTATATTTTTAATTTCAGGTTATAGTTGGCGGTTAGATTCAATGCCGTTATTGGTAAAATGGATTGCTAATTTAATTCCGAGCACTCCATTTTATAGTGCTTTTGTTCGTATTGTTCAGATGGGTGCAGGATTTAATGATATAATTCCCGAAATAGTTCACCTTCTTATTCTTTTTGCCGTTTCCTATCTGGCACTTTATTTCAGAATTATAGCTATGAAAAAATCTTTCTCAAGTGATTTATAAAATATGGTTTTCTTATTCCCCGCCTCATCTCTATAATTAAAAATACTATAACGGGTAGATACTCGAAAAAGACTAACAGCTTAAATTCTATCCATACCCCTAAATTTTTATATATTAGCATAGTAATTGAAGATACACAAATGGTAGTGGCAAAAATAATTCCGCTCCATTTTGGAACAAATGGTAATATTACCACCAGCCATAATACATACCATGGATGTACTACCGGTGAAAAAATTAAAAGTAAGATGACAGAAAAATACAATTTATCTTTTAGCTCATAATTTGCAAATAACAGTATTAGGTAAGAAACAAGGAATAAACCACCTGAAATCATTCTTGATTCTTGGTTCTCTCTTAATATCATATTTATAATATCAAAAACAAATCCGTTATACATCCAATTTTTAGAAAAAAGAATGAGCGCTTTAAATGGATTCGCATTAATGATATAAGGGATAAAAAGAATTGCAGTTACTGCAATTGGAATAATAATTGATTTTAATCTTTTTTTTAGAGTTTCTTCATGCATAAATAATATTGGGAGAAATAATCCGATTGTTGGTTTTATTGCAATTGATAGTCCAAGTGCAATAAAAGCTCCAAATTTTTTATTGCCAAAATAGAGATAGAAAAATAGAGCCGTAAAAAAAATTCCAAAAATATCGACATGCGAATCGATAATAAATTGAAAAATCGGGAGCGGAGATAAAACATATAATAAAGCATATTTTATCGAAATATTATTTTCAGTCAAATATTTATAAATTATTAAAATCGTCCCAAGCTCAAAAAGAATAATTAAGAGTTTAATTCCTATTATTGATTCCCCCCCTATCAAATATGCGATAAAAAATAATATTTCGCTTAATGGGAAATAGATTGTGGGCATATTAGGAAAATTAATAAGAGAAGGAAGTGTAGTAGTATGAAGAAAATTGAGAGCCGAATTATTTGGTTCATATAAGTATGGATTTATCCCATTTGCTTGGACTTTCCCATCCCATATATATCTGAATACATCATCAGAGCCAATCGGATTCAATTCTAAAAGCAGTACCCTAAAAATTATTCCGATACCAAATAAAAATAAAAGACGTCTAAACTCAAACTTGCCCCTAAGGATTAGCCAAGCTATAATTAAATAAAAAAGAGAAGTAATTATAAATATATAAGTATAATAATAGATATTATTCGAGCCGTTTAGCCGCATCACAAGCAGTGAAACAGACATCAATAACACTAAAATATATAAATATAATTTTTCTCTTTTTATCATAACTGCAAATTATTTTAATGCAATTATAGTTTAATTTTCATCTCATTTCCAATGTATTTAATTTCTTATCTGTCTCGATTGAATTTTTCTTTTCTGAACGAGTTTATTAAATTCAGTTCCTTTAAAAATTTGCATGTCCAAACCCATCTCTTTCCTAGAGGGAGAAAAAAAATCACTTATCAATTTCATAATATTTATTAAAATGATAAAACCATTATTGCCGAAAATAGGGAAATAACCAATATTTACACTGAATTATCTTATTTAGAAAATGGCATTATTTATGCAACTAAATAAGAAAATCAAAATTCTGGCTAACTATGAGCATACACTATATCGATGTTGCAATAATTATTGGGTACTTTGCCGTTGTAGTTCTACTTGGCATCTGGGTATCGAGAAAATCCGTTAAAGATATGAACTCTTATTTTCTTGGTGGAAATTCACTTCCTTGGTGGATTCTTGGCGTTTCAAATGCCTCGGGAATGTTTGATATAACGGGAACTATGTGGCTTGTTTATATCCTTTTTGTTTATGGTCTTAAAAGTGTTTTTATCCCGTGGCTCTGGCCTATATTCAATCAAATCTTTTTAATGGTTTTCCTTTCAATCTGGCTTCGTAAATCAAAAGTAATGACAGGCGCAGAATGGATCGAAACACGATTTGGAAAAGGAGAAGGAGCTCGTTTAGCTCATATAATTGTAGTTATTTTTGCTCTAATCAGTGTTGTCGGTTTTATTGCATATGATTTTAAGGGAATCGGAAAATTTGCTGCGATTTTTCTTCCATGGAATTTATCACCTGATACTTATGCAATCATTCTAATGAGTTTAACTGCCATTTATGCAATTAAAGGAGGAATGATAAGCGTAGTTATAACAGAAGTTCTTCAATTTTTAGTTATGTCTGTCGCATCGATTGCTGTTGGTATTATCGCAATGAACGCCGTTTCTCCGGAAATGCTTAATGCCGTTATTCCTGCCGGTTGGAAAGAGATTACTTTTGGTTGGAATTTGGATCTAAATTGGACCGGATTAATTGATGCCGTAAATGCTCAAATCACAAAAGACGGTTATGGACTTTTTACAATATTCTTTATGCTGGTACTTTTTAAAGGACTATTGGTAAGTGCAGCCGGTCCTGCACCAAATTATGATATGCAAAGAATTCTTGCTACTAAATCTCCTAAAGAAGCAGCTAAGATGAGTGGATTCGTTTCTTTAGTGCTATTTCTCCCTCGTTATATGATGATTGCGGGAATTACAGTTTTAGCACTTGTTTTCCTCAGCCCACAATTAATTGCCATGGGCGACAAAATAGATTTTGAAATGGTTCTTCCTTTTGTACTTAAAAATCAGATACCGGTTGGATTGGTAGGATTATTATTAGCAGGATTAATTGCCGCATTTATGTCCACTTATGCTGCTACGATTAATGCAGCTCCTGCTTATGTTGTAAATGATATATATAAAAAATATATTAATCCAAATGCCGAACCGAAAAAATATGTTCATATAAGTTATATAGTTTCAATTGCTTTTGTGATCATCGGATTTGTATTCGGTATGATAGTGGAATCTATTAACCAAATTACTCTATGGATTGTGAACGCTCTCTATGGCGGATATACTGCCGCAAATATACTTAAATGGTATTGGTGGAGACTCAATGGTTATGGGTATTTCTGGGGCATGGTTGCAGGAATCGGTGCTGCCTTAGTTACTCCTGTTCTGCTTCCGTCTCTATCGGCTTTAAATGCTTTCCCGCTTCTCTTAGGCGTTTCTATTATTGGATGTATTGCAGGAAGTTTACTTACTAAACAGGAATCCGATGAAGTATTAATTAAATTTTACACAACCGTTAATCCATGGGGATTCTGGAAACCAATCGCAGTTAAAGCTAAAGCACTTTATCCCCATTTTGAACCAAATAAAAACTTTGGCAAAGATATGATTAATGTTGCAACCGGTATTATCTGGCAGGTTAGTTTAATTGCTATCCCGATCTATTTTGTAATAAGAGAACATACATACTTATATATAGGAATTGGTGTATTAGTTTTAACATCATTGATTCTCAAATTCAATTGGTGGAATAGACTTGATGATGAATGTGCGGAATTTGATCCAGCTGGACCAAAAACAAAATAATTATTAAAGGGAAATTATGAATAAAGAGCAATTTGAAATTAGATTAAAAAAACTATTTGACGAAAACGAGCGGTTAATTACACTTAAGAACGAGCCGATAGAAAAAAATAACGGTGTATATACACGTTATAAAAATCCGATAGTAACCGCCGAGCATACGCCTATTTTTTGGAGATATGATTTAGATTATAATAGCAATCCATTTTTAATGGAACGCATTGGCGTTAATGCGGCTTTTAATTCGGGAGCAATTGAATTTAATGGTCGCTTTCTACTTTTCGTAAGAGTGGAAGGAGTTGACAGGAAATCATTTTTTGCCGTTGCCGAATCCCCAAATGGAATAGATAATTTTCGGTTTTGGGATTACCCGATTACTATGCCGGAAACGGATGACCCTGATATAAATGTTTACGACTTAAGAGTACTCAAACATGAAGATGGCTGGTTTTATGGGTTATTCTGTACTGAAAGGAAAGACCCCGCTGCACCTAAAGGCGATACTTCTTCTGCTTATGCAAAATGTGGTATAGCGCGAACAAAAGATTTTATAAATTGGAATAGACTACCGGATTTGATCTCTCTTTCTCCGCAACAGCGCAATGTAGTTCTTCATCCCGAATTTATAGATGGAAAATATGCATTCTATACACGTCCGCAAGATGGTTTTATTGATGCCGGTTCAGGCGGAGGAATCGGTTGGGCTTTATCAGATTCTATCGAACTTCCTCAAATAGATACTGAAACTATTATTGATGATCGCGTTTATCATACCATTAAAGAAGTAAAGAACGGTATGGGTCCTTCTCCGATTAAAACCGAAAAAGGTTGGCTTCAATTAGCACATGGTGTAAGAAATACGGCTGCAGGATTAAGATATGTACTGTACCTTTTTTTAACAGACTTAAAAGAACCGAATAAAGTAATTGCACGTCCCGCTGGTTATTTCATTGCCCCTGATGGTGATGAGAGGGTTGGCGATGTTTCTAATGTGGTATTTAGCAATGGCTGGATTGAAAAAAGTAATGGCGAGGTATATATCTATTATGCTTCTTCCGATACTCGTATGCATGTAGCGGTTTCTTCTGTGGATCAACTTCTTGATTATGTTCTTAATACTCCTGAAGATGGATTAAGGAGCGCTGCTTCGGTGGAAACAAGAAATAAACTTATAAGAAAAAATTTAACTTTACTTAGAAAATAATTTATCTATTCATGGTGCCTCCCATGAATTCTATGCCATGCAAAATTGAACTATTGATTGCATGGCATTTTTTTTGCAAAAGGAGTATTTAAGAAGTAAATTAACTGCCATTGAATTTAGTTCTCTTAATGAACAATCTTAATATTATGAATAAACTTAAAAGCTATTTAACAAAAGCATTTCAGAATCCGGGACTACTGATTCTTCTCTTCTTTATACCTGTTTATTTTATCTCGTTTTCAATTCTACACACAAAAAAAGTAGAAGGCCCGGTGGAAATCTACTTCGCAGATAGAGTAACTGCCGCACATAAAATTCTAATTGATAAATATAACAAGCAAAATGAAGGTAAAGTAAAAGTTATACCTCTCGATTTTCCAAATTTCGATTTCAGCACAAATGAAAGAAAAGAAGTTTTGGCTCGCTCTCTTAGAGGAAGAGGTGATGGAATTGACCTTTTCGCTGTGGATGTAATTTGGGTTCAGCGATTCGCTAAATGGTGCGAACCTTTTGATAAATATTTTTCGCAAGAGGAAATTGCCAGAATCCATCCTTATGTTCTCGAATCATGTTATTCAGATGGTGCTTTGGTCGCAATACCATTAGATTTCGTTCAAGGTGTTCTTTATTATCGTGAGGACTTAATAGCAAAGCTACCAAACAGTGATAAAATTATAAACGAAATAAATAATAATATTACTTGGGAGGAATTTATCAAACTCGGTAAATCAATTAATTCAGATAATCCATTCTATACTTTCCCTGCGGCTGATAATGAAGGGCTCATTTGTATTTTTGTGGAGCAACTATTAGGAATTGATAAGAATTATTTCAAAAAATATGGATTTAATTTTAATACTCCGGAAGCAGAAAAAGCACTTCAATTGCTTGTCGATTTAGTCAATAAATATCAGTTATCTCCGCCCGAAGTAGTTTATTATACCGAGGTACCTAGTTACCAAAATTTTATAAAAAATAATGGAATTTTTCTATGGGGTTGGCCAAGTTACGATAAAGATTTTCTTGATTCTCCGATAGATACAAGTATTGAGAAAAAACTTAAGAAAACCGCTGTTCCCCATTTTAAGAATGCAACACCTGCTTCCACATTTGGCGGATGGAATCTTATGATCTCCAAATTCTCAAATAAAAAAAGTGAGATAGTGGATTTCATAAAATTTCTTTTACGTGAAGATTCACAGGAACTTTTTTATAAAGAAAGTGGTTATTTGCCGGTTCTGAAAAAATTCTATAAAGAAGATGGGTTTAAGAAAAAGTACCCGGAATTTGAGCAGTTCACAAAAATAATTGAATCGGGTGTTCATCGTCCTGCACATTCTGAATACACAAAATATTCTAAAATTATGTCATTCCATTTTGAAAGAGCTATCAGAAATAAAATAAGTGTAAAGAAAGCTCTTAGTGATTGTACTAATGCAATTCAGATGGAAAAATTAATGTTAAGAGAGTTTCCTAAGGTCAACTAATGTTCGATAAAATCCAAAATAAACTTTCGCGCTATCGGTTTGAAATAAGGCATATTTCGATATTTATTGTAATACTTATTCTTTTCCAAATATTACTTGCTTTCATGCAGAAGAATATGCTAACTGAATTTTTATATGATGCGCAGGAATGGTACAAAAAAGATAATGCGGAAAGGATTGCAATCGTTACTGCCACCTCAATGGAATTGATGTTCGAAAACATGTTTATGAATAAACCGGTAGAAGAATCTCAAGAAAGAAATATAATCTATTCCTTTAATGTAATTTTTAGGCAGCAGCTTCTTCAAAAAAGCGTTAATGATATATCTCTTATCCTCATGAAGAATAATAAAATTTATATCGTTGATACAGGCCAAAAAATTTATTCTTTTTTAAGCGATGATTTAGCTCCGTATAATCCTGAAGATAAAAAATATCAAAAGATAGTTCGCCTATTTCTTGAAAATAAAGATAAGATGAAATCGGAAGAAGTGATAAATACGACACTTGATACAGACAATTCATTTAATATACTTGTCCCATTTGTTCCTGATGGAGAATATCTCGGAATGATGTATATGCACATTGCTCCCGATTTTACTTTTCTTACCGATGAAGTGAGTTCTAATTTTGATGAAATGACGTTGATCTATTCTTCTCTAATGTTGGTGGGCTTAATCGGTATCTTCTTAGTATCTTCTTATGCGGTTAAGGAGAGAAATAAAGCGCAAGAAGAATTATATAAAGAGCATGAAGAGAATCTTAAAAAACAGATCCGTTTGGAAAAAGAATCCCTTTTTACTAAACGTATTTACCATACGCATCATAAAGCCGAAAAAATTATGGGTTTTATAAAAGATGACGTGAGGCAGATCAATAATGAAAATCTTCCGGATGCCAAGAAACGGGTAATTACTTATTCTAATTTTATATCGCGTATTATTTATGATATGAAATGGTATGATCAAGAGATTAATACAATAATTAATCCTATGTTTAAAACCGATATCAATTCAGTTATTCGGTTTATTGTTGATAATGTATTCCTTAGGATATCTAGTAAGAATGAGATGTTCAATTTTGAACTCGATCTTGATAATTCACTTCCTTTGGTTAATGTAAATGAATTTGTTGTCTGGGAAATATTGGAACCATTGATTCAAAATAGTATTGACCACGGGAATACTCAGTCAATTAAAATAAAAATTAAAACAAAATATGATGAGGCCAAGGGCATTACCATAATTCATATCGAAGATAATGGAAATGGAATAGCGGAAGAATTGATGCTAAAGAATAAAGAGGGAATTAGTAAATTATTCCTTGAAAATGAATCCACAAAAAAAGATGGCGGCACTCATTCAGGCTATGGTTGTTATATTGCATATCAGATGGGTGTGGAAAGATGCGGTTGGGAATTAGAAGCAATTAATCTACCGGAGCCTGATGCCGGCTGCAGATTTGTTATTCGTATTAATCACAAATGGAGCTATTCCCTTGAAAGATGAAAATATTCGTATCCTCCTTATTGAAGACGAAAGTTTTGATGTAAATAGAGTGAAGCAGACTGTCAGTTATTACGATTCCAAAATTAAAATTGTGGACGTGGTTTCTAATGGAAGAGCTGCATTAGAGTTAATTGAAAAATCGTCTGACCAATTCGATGTGATTATCCTCGATTATCAAATCTCCGGCGGACTCAAAGGTGAAGAACTTATCGGAAGAATTAAATTGATTGATCCCTTTATTCAGATTATTGTTATAACGAAAATGACAATTAATATTACAGATTATAATTTCGCTAATAATTTACTTAAAGCAGGTGCATTTTGGTACTGTACAAAATATCCGGGCAATATTGAAGAGTATATTTATCAACCGACTGATTTTATTCTAAGTATTTTTAATGCTTATGAAAAGAAAAAATTAGAAAAACATAAAACCAAATCAGATTCTAAATTAAATCAAAATATTCAAAATCTCCTCGATGCTAAAAAACTAATTGGTAAATCAAAGCCAATGATCCAGCTAAAAGAGAATATTGAAAAATACGCAATGAGCGAAGCTAATATCTTGATTAATGGTGCTTCGGGAACGGGTAAAGAATTAGTTGCCTGGAATATTCATCTTAATAGTAAAAGAAAATATGAAAACTTTGTCCCAATTAATTGTGGAAGTATTCCGGGTGAATTAATAGAAAGTGAACTCTTTGGATATGAAAAAGGGTCGTTCACGGGAGCAAACTCAAAAAAGCTCGGACTTTTTGAATTAGCTAATAATGGAACATTATTCCTTGATGAAGTAGCCGAACTGCCCCTTCAAGCGCAAGTAAAATTATTAAGATTTTTGCAGGAAGGAGAAATTGAAAAAATCGGTCGTACAGAAAAGCATTCTGTAAACGTAAGAATTTTAGCTGCAACTAATAAGGTACTTTCTAATGAAGTTAATAATGGGAAATTCCGTGAAGATCTTTATTATCGGCTTAATGTTGTCCCGCTCGATATCGTTCCATTAAGACAGAGAGGGGAGGATATCCTTATATTATTCAATCATTTTCTTGATTATTTTAGTAGCGATATGGGTTTTAATCCTCCTGAAATAGAAGAAAAGGCGAAAGAGATTCTCCTTAATTATAAATGGCCCGGAAACGTTAGAGAACTAAGAAATGTTGTTCAAAGATTGGTTCTTAATTCAAATTCATTAATTACTGCTAAGGATATTAGTAATCCGATGATTTTAAGAAATCATTTAATTATGAAGGACGAGACGAATTTTGATGAATCTTATATTGGACAGGTATTACCATTAAAAGAGATGGAAAAAGTTTTTAGAGAAAAATATTTTAAATATGTAAGAAGTATTTCTAGCTCGGATTCAAGTGCAGCAGAAAAATTAGGATTAGCGCCATCTAATTTTTATCGTATGTGTAAAGAACTTGGAATAAAGTAAGAAAACTTTTATATTTAATGGAGTGTCGTTTTGACATTTTAGTTAATTAAGCAGCAGCATCAAAAAAAGAAATATTGTAATGGCGGTAAATCTTTTGGCTCTGCTAAATGTGTTAAATTAATTTAAGGAGTATCTGCAAATGGCAGACCGTAAGACAGGAACCATTAAATGGTTCAACAATTCTAAAGGCTATGGTTTCATCTCTCAGGAAGGTGGAGAAGATGTATTCGTTCATTTTCAATCTATCGTTGGCGATGGTTATCGCACATTAGAGGAAGGTCAGAAAGTTGAATTCTCTATTACCAACGGACAAAAAGGTTTACAGGCTTCTGAGGTAAAAATAATAAAATAATTTTTACTGTTTAGTTTGTAGCAAAAAGCTCCGCTTTCGCGGAGCTTTTTTTTTACTTAATTTGCAGATATATAATTCTAGGTTTCAGAAGAAATGCTATCCCATATCTATCAAATTCTTTTATTCCTTTCTGCACTTTTATCATTTTCGCTATCAATTTTTTTCTGGAAGAAAAGAAAAATAGTTGCCTCAAATTATTTCTCAATAATGCTTCTTACCATATCAATTTGGTCGTTTTTTGCAGGGATGGAGATTATTGTCCCTTCGTTGGAAATGAAAATGATCATGATAAAATTTCAATACGTGGGTATCTCTTTTTTCCCTGCTTTTTACATCATCTCTATTCTTCATTATGTAACTTCCGGAAGATTGCTAACTAAGCCATTAATTAACTTATTATTCTTGATAAAGACCAATGTGTTATTATTATAAACCTAACTGCACAAAAAATATTTGGGATCGAAAAAAATATCTGTACTCCCATCGCAGGAACTAAATTTATTATTTCTTTGCCTAATAAACTATCAGATAGCTAGGAACTTGACAGTAAATGTAGAGCCAGTCCCTTTCGTACTTTCAACGAAAATTTCTGCTTTGTTTAAATCACAATAGTTTTTAACTAATGCCAATCCAAGTCCATTGCCTTCAAAAGATCTTGTATATCCTTGTTCTTCCTGACGGAATGGTTTGAATATTGTTTGTAAATATTCTTCACTCATTCCAATGCCGGTATCCTTAATCTTCACGAATAAATATTTATCCTCGTTTGTAACCTCAATTGTAACTTTACCTTTATTGGTATATTTGATTGCATTATCAATCAAGTTTGCAAAAATCTGATTAACACTATATTCATCCCCCAAAATATTAAAATTATTACCGTTAGTCGTCAGCCCTAATTGTAATCCCTTTCCTTTTGCATAAGACGTATATTCATTAATAAATTTTTTCAAAATGTCATCTATTAAATTTATTTTTTTAAAAACTGCATCATAGGATTTAGTTTGAACTTCGGACATGTTCAAGATTAAGTCTATGGTCCTAATTATTCTTTTACTTGCTGAATTAACGCTATTAAAACCTTCAAATAATTCAGGGTCTATTGTTGATTCCACTTCGTCTCTTATCAAGTTTGTAAAGCTTAGTATCACGTTAATAGGAGTTCTAATTTCGTGGGACATTTGCGCTAAAAATTCAGATTTTAATATTTCTGATTTTACCGCTATATCTTTGGCTTTTATTAATTCTTCGATCATCCTTGCAATTTCTGATTCATTCCGCTTCTTTTCCGTTACATCAAATACTATCGAATATAAAAATATCTGGTCTTTATATACAAAAGGATTCGCATATACTTCTACTTCTCTCAAGTTACCATTAGAAAGCTTATGCTTAAAATGAAAATGATTTATCTCTTTCTTCACTGCTCTACCAATATAATCCAATACTATATCTTTTGGTAATGTATTTAAGTCATATATATAGATGTTCTCATTAATATATGTTTTCTCATACCCATAGAAATTAGCGGCTGAATCATTTGAGTCAATAATTTTCCCACTTTCTATATTTGAAATAAACATAACGGCTTCGCTTGATTCAAAAAGAGTTTTAAATTTTTGCTCTTCCTCCAAAAGTGAATTTAATGCATTCTGTTTCTCTTTTTCTATATGCATTTTATTTAATGCAAAGCTTATATCATTTGCCAATTCGATAAATAGTTCATGTTCTTCGGCAGAATCCAAAAATTCTCTTAAAATGGCAACTGAAATAATCCCAAAGAAGTTTTTTCCACTTTTTAATGGGTATAGCAGTGAACCATAAAACTTAGAAGTATATAATATTGAGCAATCGGGACAACCAATTTCATTTTCTCTTATTATAACTAATCCATTTGTATCTAAAACTTTTTTATGAAGAGGCAATAATTTATTATTGCCAAATATATCTTCCATCTCATCTTGTTTCTCTGAGTTGCCACTGTAAGAATAATTTATGATATCATTATTTTCATTTAGCAAAATTATCCATGATTGAAGGTAGCCTCTTTTTTCGATTAATAATTCACAGGTCTCCCTTAGCAGTTCATCTTCATCGGCAACTTTTACAATAAGCTGATTTACATTCCTGATGGCGGCTAATACGGAATTTAAATGTAGAATACTATTCTGATTTTCTAATATTTTCTCAGTGCGATGTCGTATTACCTCTTCTTGTTTTTCATATTGTATCGAATTGCGAATTACTAAAGACATTACATTTGAAAGAAATTCTAAAGCATATATAACAAATTTCACTTGATCATCCTCAGGGAGATTAATAAGTAAAATTTCTCCAATTTTTTCATCACTAAATAAAAGTGGGACTATAATTGATGTGGATTTTTCTTGATCTTTACTTGGAACAATCGGAGACTCGATATCAATTATTCTAATTTTATTGTTTTCATAAAATTTATCTGAAACAAGGGATAAAAATTCTTTATCGAAGAGTGGCAATACTCTTTTCGGATTAATTGATAGGAGAGAGAAATCAGTTTTTGATTTGTATTTGTATATAAGAATTGCTCTCGCGCCTGTGAGCTCCCTTAAGTGAACTGTAAGTATATCTGAAGCTATGCTTGGATTATGAGAGGCTTCCAATATCTTTTCATAAATATCGAATGCCATCTCCCTAAAAGCACTATCTCTAAATTGTTTGTTCACTCTTTTTCTCTTGATTATTTTTAGAAAAATTTTTGATCATTTCTTTGATTCTATCCGAAATAACTTCATAATTTATTTCTAATATTTCAAATGGAAGTCCGGTGAATTCTGAAATATCACTAATTATTTGGAAAGGTATTTCATTCACTTTCGTATCCAAATAGATTAATTTAGTATGACAGTCTTTAAAGAATCCTTTTGCCACTTCCTCAGATAAGCCTAATTCTTCCATAAAAACTTCTCGCCATCTATGAGTCCATTCAGGCAAAAGAAAAAATGCTCCTTCTTTTCTTAACTTTCTATATTCATCTTTTTTTAATAGTATCTCAATACAATTAATCCCGGGCATCCTCACAATATGATTTTCAATTTCCATCTCGTGCATGTGCGGATGACAATCACCGAATAGCAATAAAGTCTTTTCTTCTTCTTTTATATCAACAAGTTTTTTGTTTAATGATTTTTCTAATTTCTCAGGAGACATATGGAGCATAGAAGAAACATAATTTAATTCAATATTTAGATTATTCTTTCTCTTTACTTCTTCGAGAATATCTTTGAATATAGAACAAGAGATACACTTAAACTTTTGCTCCTCCACTCGTAATTCTCCCTTTCTCTTTAATTGCTTCTTTAATCATTCTAATTTTCTCAATTGGAGTTTTTATGGGAATATCGGCATTAGATGTCGCAAAGATAAAATAAGGATCATCTTGCATCTGATCTAATATATCGATGGATTTTCTATAAATCTTCTCGGAAGATGAATTTATAAGTTCAGTGCCATCAATATTACCGGCTAAAATTTTCTTAGGACCTAATTTATTCCGTGCAATTTTTAAGTCTTCATTAGCGCTTACTACATAAGCAATAGTATTTGGCGAGTCCTTGTACAAATCGATAAAAGGTAAGTATCTAGTCCCGCCTGAATGATTTATAATATACCCTTTAGTTTCTGAATTAAAAGAATTAATAATCGGTAAAAATCTTTCCACAATTTCTTTTGTAACAATAGATGGATTTAAGAAAACAGGAGGTATTACTAAAAAAGTTGCACCACATCCTAAAAGTGAAGAATTAAAATCTAAACAAAATGGTATCGTATAATCTAAAACTTTTTTTGTCGCTTCCCTATCAAATAAAACAATTTCAAGCCATTTATCCAATCCAAATAAAACAATTGGAAGATCAACCGGGCTTAAAGTTATTGCAGCAACGGGAACTTGGTTAGAATACTTTGAAGATAACTTCTGAACGATATCTAAAAAATATTTTAACCTTGGAAAGTTTTCTGCTTGCGGTGAGGGAAGGTTAAGAATTTCGTCAGGATTAGAAAAAACGGGTCTCCTTAGATTAGGTGGGAAGTCTTCAAAATACTTTAGTTCACTTCCAAAAGCAGCCCCTAATAAGGGTATTGAAAATGGGGCATATATAAAATCGGATTTAAATGTTTCATAAGCAGCACATTGTCCTTCATAATAAAGATCGGAATTGGAATAGTATTCCTTTAATGGTGCATTTATGATTCCCGCTCCATATAAACTCAACAATAAACTAAATGGACGTCTATCAACGGGAGCTCCTTGTGCAGTAGCCAATATTCTCTCGAAACTAGTCATAATTTGCTCCGCAAAGAAAGCTCTTCGAATAATTTAACTGCAGAGATTGCATTCAGCGCAGTTCCGTCTCCACCAACGGTTTTTACTAATTCCGGTCGGAGATTAAATATTGCTCCACCGACAGCCAACATTAATTTATCTTTATAACCTCTATTATCTATCTCATCGCGAAGTTTTTTTATATTTTTTGCATTCACGAACATCATAGCTGATGCACCGATTACTTTAGCTCCATTATCGAGCGCACAATTAATAAATTCTTCAGGAAGGACATCATTGCCAAGATCGTGGACTTCCCAGCCTGATGCTTCCAAAAATACAGATACTAATCTCCTGCCTAAGGAATGATAGTCATCCTCTATATTGCCGACTACTGCAATTCCTTTATGAATTTTCTCATGCTTTCTTTTATTGTATTCTTTAGCAGTTTTTAATAGTATATCTTCGGCAATCTTTCCGACAATATAACCGTTTGCAAGACTAATATCGGGATTCTTCATCCAATATTCCCCGAATAATAACAACGCTGGTTCTAATAAATTTTTAAGTGCATCTTCATAATTATTCTTAATTGCATATTCGTCAACAATATCATTAGCTGCAATTCTATCAGAAATTTTCAAAGCTTGAAATAAACTTTCAATTTGCTCGGAAATCATAAAGACCTCGTTATTTATTGTATCATGTATATTATCGGTTTTCTTAAGAATTATTTGAATTGGAATTTAACAATATCCTTTTAAAAGTCAAAAAAAAGGGCACCTAAGTGCCCTCTTTAATTTTTTAATGTTGATTATTTACTGGAGGTAAGTTGTATAACTTGCATAAATTGCAGATACAACTACTAATAGAAACATTAAAACTACGGCTACAAATCTCAACATAATATGCTCTCCTAAATAATTTGGTAAAAATATCTATAAAATATTACCCCGTTATTTCTAACGGGGTAAATATTATTTTATTAAAAGCATTTTCTTGTTAGTGAAAAATTCTCCTGCTTTTACAGTATATATATAAGCACCTGATGAAACTTTATTTCCAAAGTTGTCATCGCCATTCCAGATTACAGAATAGCTACCGGCCGGCTTATTGTTATTTAACAGTGTTTTTACTTCCTGTCCTAACATATTATATATTCTTACTGTAACTAATGCTTCAACAGGGAGAGCATATTTTATTGTTGTTGAAGGATTGAATGGATTCGGATAATTCTGTTCAACTCTAAAATCAGTTGGTAACACAGCCGTTTCCTCTCCGATTGCAGTTATTCCGCTGCCGGTTTTAAATTTGGCAACACCTGAATAGTTAGAATATTTATCAGCATCGGTTTTACTTCTAACACGCCAGAAATATTCTTTATTTTCTTCTAATCCTTTTACCTTATAAGAAGGAGAATTAAGACCTGAATAAGTAACCGAGTTTTCCATCTTTGCATTATCAGCGACTTCTAATTCATAAGCTAAATTAGCTGATGGTGCAGAAGGAGTCATCCATGATAAAACGGGTGATGAAGTATTAACCGTAAGATTATTTGCAGGTCCGCCAATTCTTGGCTGGATAGCAAATGAAGGTCCTGCATCAATTGTAAATTCTTCGATTGCTGAGAATGAAGAATACGAAGCACCACCATACCAAGCTCTAACTTTCCAGAAATATGTAGCTCCGGGTGTAAGTCCGGTTAATGAAGCAAAGGTATTTGTACCCTGAACATTAGCGGCTATTGTTGTAGTAGCTAATGGGAAGAACACATCTGAATTGCTATAAACAACTTCAAAGCCCTGAATTCCTGCAGTAGAACCTGTCCAATACCAATAAAGATCAACATTGGAGGAATAAACGGTTGCTCCACCAATTGGGTATGTAAGTGCTACTAAACCGCTGCTTGGTCCGCCTGCTAAAGTAAATGATCCTTCAGACCATGCTGAATATGATGAACCATCATAAGAAGCTACTGCCCAATAATATGTAGTTCCATAATTAAGTGGTGCAGCGAATGTATAGAATGTTTGGTTCAAATCATTTACATCTGCTGAACCATCATAAGTAATATTCCAGTTAGCAGAGTTAGAACCTGATTTCCATCTAACAGTATATTTTGTTAAACCAAGAGTACCACCTTCAACATACCAATAAACCGAAGGCATTGCATCATAAACCGTTGGATTACCCACGGGCCATGAAGCTACCGGATAAGAAGTTCCTATTCCGCCATCAACAACGAAGGAAGATGTAGCAGACCATGCACTAGTACTTGAACCATTATCAGATCTTACTCTCCAATGATAAGAAGCTCCCGGAGTAAGTCCGCTTGCCTGTACAAATAGATCAGCAACATCATTATACGTAGGTATTCCTGTAAATGGAGTTGCCAGTGGCTGAATCTCTACATCAAAAACTAATCCTGAGCTTGATGCACTTAAATACCAATATAGATAAGGTGCGGTTGTATATACTGTAACAGACCCTGTCGGATATGAATTAATTGGTTGTACTAAAGTACCTGTACCATTTGTTTTAAATGAAGAAGCAATGCTCCAAGCACCAATCTGTTCTTCCGGTGTTCCGCGTTTATAAACGCTTCTTACTCTCCACCAATGAGTTAAACCGGGATTTAGATTTGAAATTGCTGTATGATAAAGAGCATTAATATTTGTTGCGCTATAAACAGCCGCTCCAAAATTTGTTAAACTTACCTCTAGATCATAAGTAAGACTTGTTCCAACTCCACCTATGTACCAATAGAAAGTTGGTTTACTCTCATAAACCAAGTATCCACCTATGGGATAAGATGGGTTGACAGAAACCGCGCCACCCGAAGTTGTGAAATACCTAACAGGTGAATAACCTAATACTTCATTACCTGCATTAAGTAAAACAACTCTCCAATAATATTTTGTGCCGCCTGTTGGTGCCCAGCTATAAAATAGATTTGAAGTAGTAACTTGGAAATCAGGAGTTGACCATTCTAATTCAGTTGGTGGAACTAAAGATGCTTTCACCTGAAACTTGAATTGCATTGTTCCAACTGCTTGATTAATTGACCAAGTGAACATTGTATTATCTGTGTAAACTAATGCTCCATTTGAAGGCCAGTTTGGATTTATTGTTACTGCAGGGATCGTAGTAAAATGCCAAATTACTGATGGGACACTTGTAACACCATCTTTAGCAACAACCTGCCAGTAATAAGTTGTGTTATTATTTAATGGGAATGGGAATGAACCCGGATTAGCATCATCTTCGGTATAATCATAATATGTCATCGATGTGGTATTTGCAGGAATAGCTAAATCTGTGTAAATAACATTTGCATCAAAAGCTACTTGACTAGCGCCCGAAGTTGATACGCGAAGTTCATATTCAGATTCAAAAGAAGCATCTGTCCATGTAAATGTTGGCTCTACTGCAACACCTGTTAAACCGTTATATGGAGTAAGCAGAGGTAAGCCTGTATAAAAATATCTTGTTCCGCTTGTTTTGGATTCAGTATTATTGAGTTTGAGCACATCATTCACTCTTGCAGTTACTTTCCAAAAATATTTTGTTGCTGCGGTTAAAGCAACCGGACTATAATTTAAAGTCGCTACTGTGCCATTTAATAAAGCGGGTGCAGGGTTATTAGCTTCTACATAAACGTCATATTGAACCGAAGATGTACTCGGGTTCATCGTCCATGTAAGATTTGGAGTTAAATCAGGTGAAATAAATCCGTCCGCTGGTCCGCTTAATAAAGGAGTATCTAATAAAGTAACAAATGTAAAAGTAGCTGAGGTTACAGTTGAAGCAGTCGGTGCATCACTATCTGTGGTTTCAACTATCCAATAGTATTGTGAGTTATAATCTAATGGAGCAAGAAGATTATAGCTCGTACCAGCTTGAGAAGCGGAGGTGTGAACTAAAGTAGTTAGTAACGCATCAGAATAAATTTTTACGACATAACTGTATGCACCAATTCCGCCTGTTGCTGCATTCCAAGTAAAGGTCGGGGATAGCGGTTGTAATGTTGCCGAGTTTGCAGGAGTCAGAAGAAGACCGGTTGCTAAATCGGCTGCAGTTGTAAATTTAAATACTGATGAATATCCATCTGCCGGAGAGGCATCATAAGATTTTACAACCCACCAATATTGTGTCGATGGGGATAATGTTGCTGCAGGCACTTGCTCTTGACTAACACCTAAAGCGGCGGCTGAATAAACCGAAGTGGTTAATCCCGCATCACTGAAAATTTCTACATCATAAGTGTATGGAGCGGTTCCTGCTACGGCATCAGACCAATCTAATAAAACTGTTTTGCTTACTCCAAGAGCAGCATCGGCAGGGAATGTTGGAACGGCAAGTGTAAATGTCGCTGCTAATGTAGTAAATGAAAATGGAGCATATAAAGAAGGTCCATTATCATCTGTAGCTGTAACGCGCCAAAAATATGTTGCACCGGGACTTAAAAATCCTGCCGGCAAGTTTAATGAAGTTCCTGCCTGTGAAGCAGATGTATATATAATGGATCCAAAAGTTGCGTCTGTATCATCAATCTCCAATACATAGTTCACCAATCCGAGACTCGGAATTGCAGCTGGCCATGTAAAATTTGGAGTTTGATTCTGTGTAGCATCTAAATCAGCCGGAGCTGATAATAATCCTACCACGGGTTGTGCGGTGAGCTCGCTCGTTGAAAATGCAAATAGCAACGCGACAAGTGTGAAAAGTAGTAAATGATTTTTTCTCATTTATACACCCTCTCTTTTATTTAAGTTTATTTAATGGCTGGTAGAAATCGAACCTTAATAAGTTACTATGTCTGGTTTAAACGTTTTCTTAATTCCATAATAACCTATTTAATGTAAAAAGTAAAGAATAAAAGACAGAAAATCTCATTTAAAATTTTGATATGTGATTTTGCTCAAAATGGATGTTTACTCCATAAAACTTAGTAATTCCGATATTTGGATAGAATTCAGTGAATAAAAATCAAATCCTCGAATTTGAGAGAAAAAATTGATAATTCAGGCCCTCAATTGAGCAATGAATATTGGAATTTGGTTACGATTTTTGAATAGAGAACCTAAGTTGATTAATAATCATTCCTTATAAAACTTCTGCACTTCGTTATATCGAAAACAATTCATTTCATGGTCATTGACTAACCCTGTTGCTTGAAGATGTGCATATATAATTGTGGAGCCGACAAATTTGAACCCTCTATTCTTAAGGTCTTTTGAGACTGCATCGCTTAGAGGACTTGTTGCAGGAAGCTCTTTAATAGAATTAAATTTATTAATTACCGGTTTTCCGTTATTAAAACTCCATATATAATTAGAAAATGAGCCAAATTCTTTTTGGATTTCGAGAAATCGTGCCGCATTATTTATTGCAGCTTCTATTTTTAATCTATTTCTGATTATACCGGAATTTTGTAATAATTCTTCCACTTTCTGTTTATCGTACTTAGCAACTTTCACGGGATCGAAATTAGCAAACGCTTTTTTATAACCGGAGCGGCGTTTAAGAATTGTCTCCCAAGATAAACCTGCTTGGGCACTTTCCAAAATTAAAAATTCAAAATGGGTTCTATCTTCATAGCAGGGTACTCCCCATTCTTCGTCATGGTATTTCATCATAAAATCTTTTTGATTATGCCAGCCACAGCTTTTTTGAATTCTTTCCATACTATTCTCTCTAATTTGTTTGGTAAGATAATAAAAAAATAATTTGACATTCTGATAGCAAAGTGATATCATAATGCTATCAATTAATTGGAGTTTGGTAAAATGGAAGCTATTACCGAAAAAAATGCTTTTAAGATTAATGGTTTTATCGTAGCAGCGTTTGTTTTTTTACTTGCCATAATCGAAGTTTTTCTCATTATCCAAAATGCGGGTTCAGAAAATCCCAATTTTCTATTTATCTTTTTTCCCATAATGTTAGTAATTGTTTTAATTATGCCCGGTTTTCTCGTTGTTCAGCCAAATGAATCGAAAGTATTGATACTTTTTGGTAAATACATCGGGACAATACATAATTCCGGTTTTTGGTGGGCAAATCCTTTTACTATCAAAAAACATATCTCTTTACGTATAAGAAATTTTAATAGTGATAAGATCAAAGTAAACGATATTCATGGCAATCCGATCGAAATTGCTGCAGTTATTGTGTGGAAAGTTGTCGATTGTGCTCGTGCTTTATTTGATGTGGAGAGTTTCGAGAAATTTGTGGAGATTCAAAGCGAAACTGCTATCCGTGCTTTAGCCACCGAGTATCCTTATGATTCTAATGATAATGAAAAGGAATCACTAAGAGGCAATACAAAAGAAATTTCGGAGAATCTTCAAAGACAATTACAGACTCGTTTAGAGATAGCCGGAGTAGAAGTTGTAGAATCAAGATTATCTCACCTCGCTTATGCGCAGGAGATAGCTCAAGCTATGCTAAGAAGACAGCAGGCGCAAGCAATTGTTGCAGCTCGTCAAACAATCGTTGAAGGAGCAGTCGGCATGGTTCAAATGGCTCTTGTCTCTCTAAGCGAACAAAATATTGTAAATCTCGATGAAGAGAAAAAAGCTGCTATGGTTAATAATCTTCTTGTTGCCTTAGTTTCTGAATCTCAAGCTACACCGGTAATCAATACAGGAACTCTCTATTGATGACGGAAAAAAAGAAGTTTTTATTACGATTAGATGAAAAAGTTTATGCCGCCCTGGAAAAGTGGGCGGCTGATGATCTTCGCTCTATCAATTCTCAAATTGAGTATATACTCAAAGAATCGTTAAAAAAAACCAACCGAATTAAAAAAGAAGAAAAAGATTCTTCTCAGTGAAGGGCATTTATTTTTACTTATTTTTTTTACTGATTTAAACCTTTTTATACCCAAGTATGTTTAAATTGTGTAGTGAAATTTAAAATTTAAGATAGGTCTAAAATGCCAAAATCAGTAAAACTAATTTTCTTACTACTAATAATCCTTCTTACCATTGTTTTTACACCGGTCCAAATCTATTCACAGACAGTCTCTGAAAGAATTGAATCACTCATTTCTCAAATGACACTCGAAGAGAAAATACTTCAGCTCCATGCCGAAGGAGGATTTAACACTGCTGATAATAATAGATTAAATATTCCCGGTTTTATTATGGCAGATGGTCCTCATGGAGTAAGAGATGGTTTAGCTACTTCTTTTCCGGTTGGTATTTCTATGTCGGCTACATTCGATCCTGATCTAATGGAAAGAGTGGGAATGGCTATGGGCAAAGAATTCCGTGGCAAAGGAAAACATCAGGCATTGGGACCTTGTCTAGATCTTACACGCGATCCCAGAAACGGTAGAACTCCCGAAAGCGGAGGTGAAGACCCATATCTGATTGCGAAAATTAATACAGCGCTCGTTAAGGGCATTCAATCGGCAGGCGTTATTGCCACGATAAAACATTATAATGCCACTCATAAACAGATTGGAAGAATGAGTAATAATTATACTGTCGGAGACCCGATGTTGATGACGGCTTATGGATTTAGCTTTCGCTCCGCACTTCAAGATGGAGGTGCCTTTTCGATCATGAGTGCCTATAATAAAATAAACGATCAGTTCGCTTCCGAGAATAAAAATTTACTTACTACAATACTCAGAAATAATTGGGGATTCCCATTTTATGTAGTTTCAGATTGGGGAGCAATTCATAATTCAGAACTCGCAATAAAAGCAGGCTGTGATGTTTGTATGGGGAGCGAAAATTATGAAAATGATCTCTTGAATTTAGTTAATAGTGGTGCTGTTTCCCTTAATGTTATTAATGAAGCCGTAAGAAATGTTTTAAGAACAAAAATATTAGCAGGAATGTTAGATTATTATCCTTCAGGAGATCCGGCTGACGTAAATAGTTTTGACCATCAAGCACTTGCACTCGAAGCAGGTTTGAAAAGTTTGGTATTGCTAAAAAATGAAGATAACTTTTTACCATTAGATAAGAGAAAAATTAATAAAGTTACAGTTGTTGGTCCAAATGCAAATTCTCTTCCTTTAGATGGAGCGGGAAGTGCTTATGTATCTCCTTTTTACACCGTTACACCGAGACAAGGAATTGAAAATTATCTAGGTGCTTCGAAAGTTTTTTATGCTAAAGGAGTAGAGCTATCGGGAAATTATTCAACTGATCTTGGAGTTGCATTAACGGAAGCAAAAAATTCTGACTTAGTAATATATTTCGGAGGATTGGATTCTTCTCAAGAAGGTGAAGGATTTGATCGCTCTAATGGTTCAATAATGCTTCCCGGTAAACAAAATGATTTTATAAAACAGCTTAGATCCGTTAATACAAATGTAGTGGTTGTTTTAATTAGTGGAGGCATCTGCTCTGTATCTCCTTTTGTAAATGATGCAAAATCGATATTATATGCTTTCTATCCGGGACAGGAAGGGGGCAATGCAATTGCGCAAGTTCTATTCGGCGATTATAATCCGGCAGGGAGATTGCCCGTTACAATGCCCGTTAATGATAGCCAAATTACAAATGAAATAACTGATTTTGATTTTAATAATGATTATGCATGTGGTTATCGTTATTATGATAAAAATGAAATCACTCCACAGTATTCTTTTGGATATGGTCTTAGTTATACTCAATTCCGGTATTCAAATTTTGCAATTTCTCCAGATGGAGGAACGACAGGTGATATTTATGAAGTGAGTTTTGATCTTAAGAATATAGGTTCAAGAGAAGGCGAAGAAGTTGCTCAGCTATATTTGTCCTATAAAGGGGCTGATGACTTAGTCCCTCCGGTTAAAGAGCTTAAAGGTTTTAAAAGAGTTCATTTAGATGCCGGTGAAACCAAGACTATTAAGATGTTGGTTACTGCAAATGAATTATACCGATATAATAATAATTCAGATGCTAAAATCTATCAAGTACCATCCGGATATTTCACTTTCCGAGTAGGAGGTTCGTCTGATAATCTTCCTTTAGAAAAAACAATTCATATTGCCTGGCGTTCAATTAGATCTGATTTACAGATTGCAAATATATGGACTATGCCACGCTTTCCATTAAAAGGACAGCAGGTTCATTTTATTGCTTCGGTAATAAATAGAGGGAGCGGATCGAGTCCAAAGGGACAATTTTTACAAGTTAATTTTTTAGTCAATGGAGTGAAAATTTGCGAAGCTATTAATTTCTCAGGTTCAATTCCTGCCGGTGGAATGCAGATGATTGAAGGTAATGTCGGAGATGGTGCGGGACCTAATTATTGGACTGCCGGAGAACCGGGTGAATATACGGTTGAAGCAATTGTTGATCTTCCCAATACTGTTAATGAGGATGTGGAAGGGAATAATAGCAAAACGGTTAAGCTAGAAGTTTATCCTGAACCTGCAATAAATTTAGCTTTAGGAAAATCTGTTACTGCAACTTCCTCTGAAAGTAATTTATATCCTGCAAATAATATTACTGATGGTAATTATGGTACTCGTTGGTCTTCAAAATTTACTGATCCTCAGTCGGTAACAATTGATCTAGGTTCTGTTATGGATTTTAACCAAATTAAATTATTCTGGGAAGCTGCTTACGGAAAAAATTATATAATCCAAGTATCTGATGATCAATCTAATTGGAAAACTATTATCACAAAAGTTGATGGTCATGGAAATATCGAAAAATATGATATAGCCACATCCGGTAGATATATAAAATTCATAGGAACTGAACGTGGTACTGAATATGGCTATTCGCTTTATGAAATAGAAGTTTATAAAGTTATTAAACCCGTTTCGGTTGATGATGAAAAAAAAAGCGCACTGCCGATAAATTTCAAATTGAACAATAATTATCCAAATCCATTTAATCCAACGACAACTATTGAATATCAGCTTCCAAAGGAGGGGATTGTAAAAATAGAGATTTATAATTCACTTGGGCAGTTAGTGAAAGTATTAACTGATTCTTTTCAGAATGCAGGTATTCATACTATTAAGTGGAATGGAAAGGATACCTATGGTACTTCAGTAGCAAGTGGAATCTATTTTTATAGAATGAATACTGAAGGATTTACTCTCGTAAAAAAAATGATGCTTTTGAAATAATTACAACTAACTCGGCCGTGAAGTTCTTTCACGACCGAGGTTACTCTAACTTTAAGTGAGATATATTATAAATTTATTGCAGCTTGAACATAATAGGAATTGCCACTTCGCACTTTACAGGTTTCCCTTTTATTAAACCCGGTTTGAATTTTGCTTGCATTACTGCTTTCTCTGCCGCTTCATCTAAACCGTTTCCGGCACCTTTAATTACCTTTGTACCAACCACATCGCCATTCTGATCTATAAAAGCTTTTACAAATACTCTTCCTTCTATTCCTGCTTTTTTTGCTTCTTCGGGATAAACAATATTTTTTGCAATAGCTGCAACACCTCCGATAAGTTCAGGCATTTGCTCTGCTTGGATAAAATATGAATCATTATTGCTTCCAAATATTCCGACTGTTGGAAGATTGGAGAATGTTAATTCATATTTATTATTAGAATTTTTAGATGCACTAAATTCCCAAGAAAATTGAAAATTTTTATTTTCTCCATTCTCTTGATACGAAGTGAAATTCCAGTTTTTTACTTTTTCATAAATTAATTTATCTAAATCGGGAGAAACACTTTTTACCACTTTAAGTTTGGAGAATGAACCATCACCATTTGCATAAATGATATATTCAAAATTTAATGTCTCATCCATCCCCGAATATTCTGATAATAGCTGATTTAATCCCTTTGTTAAATTTTCTGCGAATAACGGATCGGTAACTAATCTGCTGCTTACCGATTCTGCTTCAAGCATTTTAAATTCTTTAGCATAACTTGGGATAAAAGAATCACTGCTATTGCTTTGACAGCTTGTAAGTGTTACAGCAAAAATTAGAAATGCAATAAGATTTTTCATTTTAGTTCCCTCATAGTTTATTTGATGTTATAATTATAGTTCCTTCCTTTGGAGATTTAATCTCTGCCGTAGGAATTGAATTGATTAATAGTTTAATCATCTGTTCCTGATTCTCAACTTGTCTTACAGTTTTTTCAAGTTGAATGGAATTAATACGTGATTCATTTATAAAAAAGATTGAAAGAAGTAATAGCATAGCCACAAGAAGATAAGCGGAATATTTTGGGATTTTATTTTGAATTGAATACACATCTTTGCGTTGTTTAATACTTGTTAGCGAGCTTAATATTTTCGAATCAAGTGAAGGAGGAAATGCTTCATTCAGTTTTTGAAATTCGTTTTTAAGGTAACTACATTTTTTGAAATACTCCCTAAGATTTTCATCCATTGAAAGTTGTGTAAATAAAAAACCCTCTTTCGATTTATCTAACTCTCCATCAATAAATTCATTTATCATTATTTCTAATTCATTGTTTTTCATAATAGATCTCCGGTATCAAAAATATTTTCTAATTGCTTAATTAATTTTTGCCTTGTTTTATAAAGTCGGCTTTTTACGAGTTCTTCATCAATTTCCATAATTGAAGCAATCTCTTTATATGACAGTTTTGAATATTCTTTCAAGAAAAATGGTTCACTTTGTGCAGGAGGAATCTTCCTTAATTCATTAAGTACAATATCCTTAAGCTCTTTCTTCTCATATTCGTAATAATAATTCGTGTTATCGCTTGCAATATTTTCATTTTCATTTATATCATAATATTCCAAATGTTCGGTTCTTACTTTTTTCTTTCTCAAGTAACTAAATATTTCGTTCCGGGTTGTCTTAAATAGCCAGTAGCTGATTGAATCAAAATTATTAATCGAATCCATGTTCTGAAATAATTTCAAAAAAACATTCTGAATAATATCTTGTGAAATGGAGCGATTATTTAACATTTTGACGCAATAATTATATAATCCCTCCTTATAGCGATTATATAGAATTGTAAACTGAATTATATTTTGGCTCTCATTTCTCACAAATTCATTTTCCTTATACCTTAAAGATGTTTCAATTTCTTAAAAGTTGCTATCAAAACTATTTTAAAATCCGCTCGTCTAAATTTTTATTGAAATTTAGAAATTATATTATCAATTTAACTTCTTGGGGTTTTTAAAATATTAGGAATTTATATGTCAGAAAACAAAGTTGATTTATCTTCTTTAAAAATCAATCGTAATCAAGAAAAACGTGTCAATGAGAAAAAATATTTAAAACCAATAATTATTACTCTTTTTGTTGTAGTGATAATAGCAATTGGTTATTTCTTCTTTCAATCATTGGTGAGCGGTGAAATAGAAGTAACTGAAACAAAAGCCTCTGTAATTTCATCCTCTGAAACCTCTGCTGTTTTAACAGCTTCAGGATATGTTGTAGCACAAAGGAAAGCTGCCGTTGCTTCGAAGGGTACGGGAAGATTAGTGTTTCTTGGTGTCGAAGAAGGAGACCCTGTATATAAAAATCAAATTATAGCAAGATTAGAAGATAGTGATATAAAGGCACAGCTCGCACAAGCTCAAGCAAATTTACTCCTTCAGCAAGCCGGTTTAAAAGAAGCAACTAATCAATTTGAGAGAAGCAAAACTCTGCTTAAAACAAACTCTTCTACACAATCGGAAGTCGATGCGGCAGAAGCTCGATATCTTACTATTCTTGCATCTATCGAACTTGCAAAAGCTTCTGTAACTGCATCAGAAGTGGCTATGGAAAATACTTTAATCCGAGCCCCATTCAATGGCACTGTTCTTACGAAGAATGCAGATGTCGGCGAGATAGTTGCTCCATTTGCTGCCAGTGCATCTTCTAAAGCGGCAGTTGTAACAATTGCAGATATGGCTTCATTGCAGATGGAAACGGATGTTTCTGAATCTAATATCTTTAGAATTAAACCGGGTCAAAGCTGCGAAATAACACTAGATGCCTATCCTAGAATTAAGTATCCCGGTCATGTAGCAAAAATAGTTCCCACTGCCGATAGAGGAAAAGCCACGGTTATGGTAAAGGTGGCTTTTAAGGAATATGATTCAAAAGTTCTTCCCGAAATGAGTGCTAAGGTTCTTTTCCTCGGCGACGAAATAAAAAATAATGAAGTAACTGAAATGCTTGTCGTTCCAATTTCGGCTGTTGTAAAGAAAAATGATAAATATTTTGTTTATAAAATTGTTAATGGAACAGCGGAGTTTACTCAATTTCAGTCCGGCAGAGAATCTGATGATTATATCGAAGTCCTTTCCGGTATTACGGAATCGGATAAATTAATTAATAATCCATCCGATAAAATTAAAGATGGCACTAAAATAAAATTATAATAAATATG
Organism: bacterium BRH_c32; assembly: GCA_001516025.1. GTDB lineage: Bacteria > Bacteroidota > Ignavibacteria > Ignavibacteriales > Melioribacteraceae > BRH-c32. Next base: position 105,072 of record LOEU01000030.1, read on the forward strand.
TAGATCGGAGTAAAAATGGCTGCAATAATAAAAGTAAAAGATATTAATAAGTCGTACCAAAGAGATAACTTTGAAGTACCTGTACTTAATAATATTTCTCTTGATGTAGAAGAAGGAGAGTTTTTGGCTTTAATGGGTCCATCGGGCTCCGGCAAAACTACTCTTCTAAATTTAATTGCTGGAATTGATAAACCGGATAAAGGAAGTATTTTAGTTGCCGATACCGATATTGCAAAATTATCCGAATCGGAATTAGCAAAATGGCGTTCTCACAATGTCGGGTTTGTTTTTCAATTTTATAATTTAATTCCAGTACTTACCGCATTTGAAAATGTCGAACTTCCGCTCCTACTTACAAATCTTACTAAAAAAGAAAGAAAGGAGCATGTTGTAGCTGCATTAACATTAGTGGGATTAGAAGATAGGATGAGTCATTACCCTAAACAATTATCAGGTGGTCAAGAGCAAAGGGTTGCCATTGCTAGGGCAATTGTAACCGATCCCGTAATAATTGTGGCTGATGAACCGACAGGCGATTTAGATAAAAAATCTGCCGATGATATTCTTCTTCTATTAGAAAGATTAAATAGCGAATATAAAAAGACAATTGTAATGGTAACTCACGATCCTAATGCTGCTTCTAAAGCTCATGTGCAGCGTCATCTCGATAAAGGTGATTTGGTATAGGAGAACTTATGAAAGTACTAAAATTAATGTTCAAAAATGCATTTAGGCATAAACTGAGAACAAGCCTTACAATTGTTGGAATTGCAATTGCAGTAGTTGCATTTTCACTATTGAGGACAGTCGTAACGGTTTATAATGCAGGAGTGGATGCCTCGGCAGCAGATCGTTTAATCACTCGTCATGCAGTTTCATTTATCTTCCCTCTTCCATATTCATATAAAGATAAAATACAGCAGATCGATGGTGTGGAATTAGTTACACCGCTCAATTGGTTTCAAGGTGTTTATATCGATAAAGATCAATTCTTTGCTCGTTTAGCTGTTGATCCTGAAACTGTTTTTAAAGTTTATCCCGAATTTATTTTAACTAAAGAAGAGCTTGATAATTTTAAGAAGGAAAGAAATTCCTGTGTCATAGGAATAGAGATTGCAAAGCAATATAATCTTAAGATTGGTGATATTATGACAATCGATGGAGATATCTATCCCGGAAGATGGGATTTTGTCGTAAGGGGAATTTATAAACCAAAAGATAAAACTATCGATGGCACTCAAATGTTTTTTCAATATGATTACTTAAATGAAAGATTGGAAGCAGAATCTCCAATGAGAGCAAATGAAATCGGATGGTTTGCAATTAAAATTAAAGACCCAAATCGTTCTGCGGAGATTTCAGTAAAAGTGGATAAATTATTTAAGAATTCCTCGGCAGAAACAAAAACAGAAACCGAAAGAGCTTTTCAGCAAGGATTCTTATCTGCTGTAAGTGCAATTATCACGGCACTTAATTATCTCTCTTTTATAATCATTGGAATAATTTTACTTGTGCTTGCTAATACAATGATAATGGCTGCACGTGAAAGAACACGAGAATATGCAGTAATGAAAACTCTTGGATTTTCGGCTAAGCATTTAGTGGGATTAATTATGGGTGAATCATTATTAATATCAATTCTCGGCGGAGGACTTGGTTTATTGCTTAGTTTCCCTGTCGTTGATGGTTTCGGTCAAGCTATTCCAAAAGGAATGTTTCCAATTTTTTACATCGAACCAATTACAATAATTCTTGCGGTTACTGCTGCTTTATCAATCGGAATAATATCATCGATATTTCCATTGTTAAAAGCATTAAACACGAAGATTGTTGATGGTTTTAGGTTCGTAGGTTAGGAGCGAATATGAAAATACCAATTAAATATAGTTTGAGAAATTTTAAAGAGAGAAAACTTACAACCGGAATTACAATTCTAGGTATAGCAATGGTTGTTTTTGTTTTTGCTGCTGTTCTGATGATGGCTTATGGAATTGAAAAGACTCTCGTTCAAACCGGTTCTGATGATAATGTGATTATTTTAAGGAAATCATCTACGGGTGAAATTTCGAGTATTCTACCTCCTGACGTTCAAAATATCGTGGCCTCTCTTCCTAATATAGCTAAGACTTCGGGAAATATTCCGGTAATCTCATATGAGCCGGTTGTTATTATAAATTTAGATAAAGTCGGCGGCGGATTAAGTAATATTATTGTTAGAGGTGTTTCTCCCGAATCAAAAATACTTCGTCCTAATGTAAAACTTATTGAAGGAAGATTTTATAATAATGGCGCTCGCGAATTAATAGTTGGCAAATCTTTAGTTGGTACTTTTAAAAATTCTCAAATCGGCGAACAGATTAAATTTGCCGGAGGGTTCTGGAAAATTGTTGGAGTTTTTGAAGCATCAGGCGGTGGATTTGAAAGTGAATTTTGGGGCGATTCGAAACAAGTGTTAGATGCCTTTAATAGAGGCAATACAGTTAGCACAATGACTCTGAAATTAAATACTGCCGATGAGTTTCCTCAATTTAAAAAAGAATTTCTAAAGGATAGACGGCTAAAAGAATATGAACCAAAAATTGAAAAAGTCTATTTCGCAGAGCAATCAGAAACGATGGCGATGTTTATTCGTATTCTCGGAATCGTTGTAACGGTAATTTTTAGTATAGGCGCTACTATCGGAGCAATGATAACGATGTACTCGGCAGTAGCTAATCGCACAGTGGAAATTGGAACACTTCGTTCACTAGGTTTCAAAAGACGAAATATTCTGGCAGCATTTTTAATGGAATCATTATTAGTATCATTAATCGGTGCCGGGCTAGGAATTGTATTTGCTTCTATTCTTCAATTCTTCTCGATCAGTACTCTTAATTATGCTTCATTTGCTGAATTAAGTTTTAAATTTGCCATGTCGCCATCAATAATAATTTCATCATTAGTATTTGCTTCATTGATGGGAATACTAGGCGGATTCTTGCCGGCAGTAAGAGCAGCTAGATTGAATATAATTAAAGCACTTAGATCAATATAGAGTTAATATTTTTTTTGAATAGGATTACCGATAAATCCTTTCAATGGTTTTTTTACAAATTCAGCCGCTTCATCTTGGAGCGGCATATCTTTCTCCGGTTTTGGAAAAGTAATAGTAATTGAATTCCTATTACCGAGTGTATCGAACCTCATTTGACCATTATGTTTGCCGATTATCCTATTTATTACAAAGAAAGACATCTCTTTTTCTATACCAAAAGACTCCGCGCTAAATTCTTCAAACTCTCTTTCTAACATTTCAGAAAAATCAGGCGAAAATTTATAACTGCTTTCGAAATCAATCGTTATTGTTATATATCTTAAATCTTCTTCTATTCTTAATTCAACAGTACTCTCTCTATTAGTAATTTTTGTTACGTTTTCGATAAGCAAAATAAAACAATCAGTTAAATATTCTTTAATGCCGGATGTTTCGCATTTACTCTTTGTTGATTTTATATCATATTTAACCTGCCTATCAGCAATAAGAGATTTAGCACCTTGAAATGCTTGATGAAGTAGAAGTTTGATATTTATAAGCGATTCATTTTCATTTTTTTTTGAATAAATTATATGGCTAAATTTATCGACTATTGGAGATTTTGGATCGTCAGGTACAGATTTTAATCGAGTTAATTCTTCTTCCAAAGCTTTAGTTTTTGCTTTTTCTTCAATTAAGCTCTTCCCGATTTTACGTAGATTCGCTACTAATTGTTCTTTCGACAATTTATATAATGATTGATCGCTCATTTTGCTCTATTTATTGATAACCTAATTCATATAAATTAATAAAAAAATAGATTATTTTTTAAATAAATTTCAATTACTTTGAGAAAGTTGTTTTTTAAAATGAGGGAAAAAGGTGAGTACAAAAGTTGTAATTACAGGTGGAGCAGGTTTTATTGGAAGCCATATTGCAGAATATTGGTTATCGCAAGGTGCAGATGTTCATATAATCGATAACCTCCGTTCGGGTAATCTCAATAATATCGAAGTTAATAAAGGAGCACATTTTCATCGAGGTTCTATTACAGAAAGGGAATTAGTTAATTCCGTTTTAAAAGATTGTGATTATATACATCATCTCGCCGCCTTGATTTCTGTTCCTGAATCGGTTCTAAGTCCCTTTGAGTGTGTGGATATTAATGTTAATGGATTATTGAATATCTTGGAAGCGGCAAAGGAAAATAAAGTAAAAAAAATTGTATTAAGCAGTTCGGCTGCAATCTATGGCGACAATCCAATCACACCAAAAACAACGGATTTATTTCCGGCTCCCAAATCTCCCTATGGCATTACAAAACTTGATGGTGAATATTATCTTGCAATGTATAATGAAATGTATAATGTCGGTGCGGTTTCACTCCGTTATTTTAATGTATTTGGTCCACGTCAAGATCCAAAAAGTCAATATGCTGCCGCTATTCCAATATTCGTCAGTAAAGCAGTTAAAAATGAAACCATAATTGTATATGGAGATGGGGAACAGACACGTGATTTTATTTATGTAAAAGATGTAGTTAAAGCAAATGTAACTGCAGCTCTCTCTAATAAGAATGGTGTGTTTAACGTCGCTTCGGGAAATAAAATTTCTATTAATCAATTATTAGAAATAATATTAAAAGAAACAGGAAGTTCAAGTAAAGTGGAATATCAAGAGGAACGCCTCGGAGATATAAAGCATAGCTTAGCATCGATTACCGAAACGACCGAAAAGCTTGGTTTTAAAGCAGAGTATGATCTTATAACTGGTTTAAAAAACACTATAAATTATTTTGTTGATCTTTATCAAAAAAGGAATTGAGAGATTAGTTCCCCTATAAAAAATATTGTCTTAATTCTATTACTCATGGTTATCTCATTTTCATGTTCTACACAACCCGAAAATAAATTAGCTGATCTGGATCTTGGCAAAATAATTAAACGCGGCAAACTTGTGGCACTTACCGGATATAATCCTTATAGCTATTTTATTTATAAAGGTGAACCGGAAGGATTTGAATATGAACTGCTTTCTAATTATGCTAAATCAATCGGTTTAGATTTAGAGATGAAAGTAGAAAATAATTTTGAAAGAATGATTACTAAGCTCAATAATGGCGAAGGGGATTTAATCGCGTTTAATCTTACTGTTACAAATGAGCTTAGTGATCAGGTACAGTTTACCAAACCATATTCTATGGTTAAACAGCTAATAGTGCAAAGAATTTCAAATGACACTAATGATGTCTTTATTGATAATGTAAATGAGCTTGAGGGTAAAACCGTTTATGTGAGAAATGATTCTCCTTATTTAGCTAGATTAAAAAATCTTGCCGAAGAGATCGGAGGCGAAATATTGATTATTGAGGCTGATCCTGAGTTATCTACCGAAGACTTAATTCAAATGGTAGCAGAGAAAAAAATTAATTACACAATAGCTGATGATAATATTGCCCGTCTCGCTTATAAACAATATAAAAATATTTCTATCTCTACAGAAATCTCTTTTCCGCAAAAAATTTCATGGGCTATAAGAAAAAATTCTCCACAACTATTAAATTCAATTAATAGTTGGATTGAATCTTCTACTGAATCAAATTTATTTCAGAATTTAAAGGTGAAGTATTTTGAGAATTGGGGCAGTTCTAGAATTGTAAATGGATCAAAATTTCTGATGTCTAGAAGAGGAGATATTTCTCCATTCGATGAATTAATAAAAAAATATTCTCAAAAATTAGGATGGGATTGGAAATTAGTTGCTTCACTCATTTATCAAGAATCACAATTTGAACCTAAAAGTCGTTCATGGGTAGGTGCAGTTGGATTAATGCAATTAATGCCAAATACCGGAGAGGCGTTTGGAGTTACTAATTTTGAAGACCCCGAGCAAAATATCAATGCAGGTATTAGTTACCTTAGTTGGTTAAATAATTATTGGAAGAAATTGATTTATGATCAGAATGAAAGAATTAAGTTTGTCCTCGCTTCTTATAATATAGGTGTCGGTCATATTTTAGATGCACGTAATCTTGCTTTTAAATATGATGTTGATCCAAATATGTGGGATGGGAGCGTTTCAGAATATTTGCTTAATAAATCAAAAAAGAAGTATTATGAAGATGAGGTTGTTCAATATGGTTATGCAAGAGGAAAGGAAACCGTAAATTTTGTAAGAGAAGTTTTAGAAAGGTACGAGCACTATAAACAAGTAAATAAAAAATAATCGGGCTCCTTTTTAGAAAGCCCGAATAATTGTTTTTCATTAAGATTAATCCGTAAAAGAATCAGAAATAAATATTTCTTATCCCCTACTAAAATATTTATAAATTAAAATTAATTCCCACATAAAAAGTTCTTCCATAAGTTCCATAATAAAGAATCTCTTCATAATATTTATCAATCAGATTTTCTACTCTTGCATTAATGGAGATCTGATCAATAATTTTATAAGATGCACCGAGATTAAAGATTGTATAATCAGGAATATGAACTCTCGCTGCAGGGTAAGCATTAAAATCTTTATCCCACTTTTTACCTACGAAACGAGCAGATAAATTTGCGGTAAGTCTATTTGTTATCAGATAGGATAAAGCCACATAGGCGGAATGTTTTGGTCTTCTTAATAATTCTAATCCAAAATCATCACTTGATGCATAATTATCTTTAGTTTGAGTATAAGTATAATTAGAGTTTATTTTAATATTTTCTAAAATATTAACGGAGACAAATACTTCAATTCCTTTCGATTCTGCTTCGGCTATATTTATAGTTTTATAATTGGCATCATAACCAAACATGTTTTTAAAATTAATTGAAAAGTATGTTGCGCCAAATGAAATATCATTATTTAAGAAATATTGCTCAAAACCAAAATCCCATCCGGTGCTTTCTTCCGGTTTTAGGTCAGGATTCCCAAACATTGGATCAAAGAGATAAAAAAGTGAAGGGGACTTAAAACCGGTTCCAAATGAACTCTTGATCTTAGTACTAGTCTGATTAATAAAATATGCAGGTGCTAATCTATAAGTTGTTACGCTTCCAAATTTTTGATTATCATCATATCGAACTCCGGCAGAAACATAGAGCGAATTAAAAAGAGTAGCTTGCTCTTGAAGATAAAGACCGGTCGTTCTATTCTTTTCCTTCGGGAAACTGCTTTCATAAGGACCCCACATAGAATTAGAAATATAGTTTGTATTTGCAGTTTCTTCTTCTGTTTCTATACCGAATGTAAGTAAGTGGTTTTCGTTAATTGAGAAAATATTTTGAAATTCATATTTAAGTCTTCCTGAATTTGTATAATTATCGGAGGAAGTCGAGGGGCGAATATTATCAACCAGATCGACTGTATTAGAAATTCTCCTGACAAAAGAAATTCCTAAATGAGATTTTAGGCGTGAATCAAAAAAAATGCCTTTTAATTTACCTGTGAAAACCTGTTCCTGATTATCATAAGTAAAATTAGGGTCATCTCCATTCATACCGTCTTGGTCCAATCCACTTTCAGTTTTGGTAGCTTTATAATTAGCACCAAAAGAATAATTATCCAAGAAATCATAATTGAGATTCGCAGAGAAAGAATTTCTCATAAATTTATCTTTTTCCGTATTACCATATTTTACACTGCTTGAAGAGATACCATCAGTTTGTGTTTTAGAAAAGCCGGCGAAATATTCTATTCCTGAATAAGCTCCGCTTGTAGTAACGTTCCCATTAAAATAGCTATTGCTGCCCCCTTCAGCTCCAATTCTAGTCTGATTAGTTTCGTTTCCTCTTTTAGTAAATATATTAATTACTCCCGCCATAGCATCTGAGCCATAGAGAGTGCTTTGAGGCCCTCTTACGATCTCTATTCTATCAATATCAAAACTGCTTAGTGAAGAAAAATCAAAAAGATTACTTGCGTTTGCAGGGTCATTCATCTTAGCTCCATCAACAAAGACAAGGAGATGATTAGAATTACTGCCTCTTACAAATATAGTTGCAAGCTTACCTTTGCCTCCTTGTTCGGTGATAGAAAGACCCGGTACTTCTCTAAGAAGATCCACTACATTTTCACTTTTGAAAATATCTTCGGAAGGTTTAATTACAGTAAGTGAACTACCAACGGCATAATATGGTGTATTCGTGCGGTTTGCGGTTACTACTATCTCGTCTAATTTTGTTTTCAATATTGCATCTTGTGCAAACGAAATAGAAGTGAATAAAAGAAAAACATAAATAAAAAATTTCATAGAAGTTACTCCTTTTTGAAAGTTGTAACTTCGGGGGGAAGGATAATCCTTAATGTAAACCTCTCCCACGAAGGTTAATAATTGATCGTACTAAGCAGGTCTCCTGGCTTGGGATACTTAATGACGCCTTCCCGTTTTTCTAAAACAGTGGCTTCCTTGTCATCAGCTTTCTAAAAATCCCTTACAGTTGCGGGGCAGCACCGGTTTTTCACCGGATTTCCCTATTAAGCGGTTATTCACTTAATACTTTATTTCTTGTGCCTTAAATCTAAGAATCGATTTGTTTTGAAACAAGTGTTAATTACTCTTTGAATTTATTTTCAATACTCTTATTTTACTTATCGTATCTCTAAATAAATTTAATAAAGCTATCCCTGGAGGATATTAATGAATTGGCTCTTCAGAAGCTTGAATTCTTCTATCGGTAAAAAAGTCATTATGGCTATTACCGGTATCAGTTTAATTCTATTTTTATTGGTTCACTTAGCAAATAATTTAACTTTATTTGCAGGACCTTCGACTTTTAACACAGTCGTAAAAAGTCTGGATTCAATTAAACCTTTCATTAGGGTTATTGAAGTAATACTTGCGCTTATATTTATTTTCCATATTTTCAATGGTGTACGCCTTTGGTATGAAAATAAAATTGCAAGACCAACTCCTTATGCAGTTAATGGATCATCAAAAAATTCTACTTTACTTTCAAGAACAATGATTCATACGGGGAGCATAATTTTTATTTTTCTGGTAATCCATCTTAGTACTTTTTGGAATGCATTTAATTTTTCTGATTTGCATAGAACGCATTCATACTATGAATTTACTGCCGATATGTTTTCAAATGTTTACTATTCGATATTCTATATCATTGCGATGATAATATTAGGTTTCCATTTGAATCATGGTTTCCAAAGTGCTTTTCAGACCTTCGGTTGGAATAATAATAAGTATTTCCCTTTAGTGAAGGCTTTAGGGTTTTTATATTCGGTACTTATGGCGGTTGCGTTTTCTTCGATCCCAATCTACTTTTTACTTATTGGAGGTAACTAATGGCAAAATTAGATCCCAAAATTCCGGCTGGTCCATTACAAGAAAAATGGGTTAATCATAAGTTTAATATGAAACTTGTAAATCCGGCGAATAAAAGAAAATATGATATCATAATTGTGGGTTCCGGTTTAGCAGGTGCTTCTGCGGCGGCATCCCTTGGTGAACTTGGTTATAAGGTGAAAGTTTTTACTTATAATGATAGTCCGCGAAGAGCACATAGTATATCAGCTCAAGGCGGTATTAATGCAGCTAAAAATTATCAGAATGACGGCGATTCCATTTATCGCCTTTTCTATGATACAATTAAAGGGGGAGATTTTAGAGCCCGCGAAGCCAATGTTTATAGGCTCGCCGAAGTGAGTAATAGTATCATTGATCAATGCGTAGCTCAAGGTGTGCCATTCGCTCGTGAATATGGTGGAATGCTTGATAATCGATCATTTGGTGGAGCTCAAGTTTCGAGAACTTTTTATGCACGTGGTCAGACCGGTCAGCAGCTTCTTCTTGGTGCTTATTCTTCATTAATGCGTCAAGTCCATCTCGGAAATGTTGAACTATTTACCAGAAGAGAAATGATTGATCTCGTTACAATCGATGGTCAGGCAAAAGGTATTGTGGTAAGAAATATGGTTGATGGCGCGATAGAAAAATATTCGGCACATGCTGTTGTCCTTGCCACCGGTGGATATGCGAATGTGTTTTTCCTCTCTACAAATGCAATGAACTGTAACACAACGGCAATATGGCGTGCTCATAAAAAGGGTGCTTTTTTTGCTAATCCATGTTTTACTCAGATCCATCCCACTTGTCTTCCTATACATGGAGAGGGACAATCTAAATTAACTCTTATGAGCGAAAGCTTAAGAAACGATGGGAGAATTTGGGTCTCGAAATTAAAGAAAGATATGCGTGAGCCAAATGATATTCCGGAAGAAGAAAGAGATTATTATTTAGAAAGAAAATATCCTTCATTCGGAAACCTTTCTCCACGAGATATATCTTCACGAAGCGCTAAAGAAGTTGTCGATGAAGGTCGAGGAGCAAAAGGCGGTGATGCAGTTTATCTCGATTTTAAAGATGCAATTAATCGTCTAGGTAAACATGTTATAGAAGAACGCTATGGTAATCTTTTTGAAATTTACGAAACCATTACAGGAGAAAATCCTTATAATGTCCCAATGAAAATTTATCCCGCTCCTCATTATACAATGGGCGGTCTTTGGGTTGATTATAATTTGATGAGCACTATACCCGGTCTCTTTGTACTTGGAGAAGCAAACTTCTCTGATCATGGTGCTAATCGTCTCGGTGCCTCTGCATTAATGCAAGGTCTTGCCGATGGCTATTTTGTCGCTCCTTATACGATAGGTGATTATTTAGCTTCTGCTAAACCGAAAAAGGAATCTTTAGATCATCCTGCATTTGATACTGTTAAAAAAGAAAATGAAGAACTCATCGGAAAACTTCTTTCAATCAAAGGAAAACAAACAGTCGATGATATCCATAAAAAACTTGGCAGAATTATGTGGAATAAAGTTGGCATGGGTCGTAATGAAAAGGGACTAAAGGAAGCGATTAAAGAGATCGCCGATTTAAGAGTTGAATTCTGGAAAGATGTAAATGTTGTAGGTACTGATAAAGATATTAATCAATGCTTAGAGAGAGCGGGAAGATTAATTGATTATCTTGAATTGGGTGAACTAATGGCTCGCGATGCTCTAGAGAGAAATGAATCTTGCGGCGGACATTTCCGCGAAGAATATCAAACTCCCGAAGGCGAAGCATTACGTAACGATGAAGAATATGCTTTTGTATCTGCTTGGGAATATAAAAATCTTGGCTCGTGGGAACTCAATAAAGAACCTCTCATATATGAAAATGTACAATTAGCTACGAGGAGTTATAAATAATGGCGGAGAAAAAGATAAATTTACTCGTTAAAGTTTGGCGTCAGCCATCTACAACTTCTGTTGGCAGCTTCGTAGATTATAAAATATCGGTATCTCCCGATTCATCTTTTCTTGAAATGCTCGATGAAATAAATAATGACTTAGAGAAGAAAAATCTCGAGCCGATTGCCTTTGAAAGTGATTGTCGAGAAGGTATCTGCGGTACTTGCGGTTTGGTAATTAATGGTCAGCCTCATGGTCCTATCCCCAAGATTGCAACTTGCCAACTCCACATGAGAAATTTTAAAGATGGCGATACTGTTTGGGTGGAACCATTCAGGGCAAAAGCTTTTCAGGTAATGAAGGATTTAATTGTTGAACGCTCCGGGTTGGATAAAATTATTGCTGCAGGAGGATACATTTCTGTTAATACCGGTTCAATCCCGGATGCTAATGCAATCCCGATTTCAAAAGAAAGATCCTCCATTGCAATGGATGCCGCTGCATGTATTGGCTGCGGAGCTTGTGTGGCTGCGTGTAAAAATGCTTCTGCAATGCTTTTCGTAAGCGCGAAAGTTTCTCAATTGGCTCTTCTCCCGCAAGGACAGCCGGAACGAACCAGGCGAGTCCAAAACATGGTAAAGGTGATGGACGAGCTCGGTTTTGGCTCTTGTTCTAATACTTATGCGTGCGAAGCTGAATGTCCAAAAGGAATTTCGGTTAAAAATATTGCTCGCTTAAATCGTGAGTTTATCCTTGCAAATGTGAAATCTGATAATATTGAAGCTTAATTTCTCACTTTTTTTTCTTATTATTATAGTCCCGGTTTTCCAAATCGGGACTATTTTATAAGATTTATTAAGTGTCAGGAATGTTTGAGAGAGAAATAAAATTTATATATGACTTTAATCTGAACAAAGTAAATAAGCTTGGGCCTTATTTTACTTTCGAGGAACTTCAAAATTCCGGAATCCATCCGGCAATTCTTCATTATATTTCTGCTGAAATAGATTTCTTGATTTTTGATGACCGCCAAAAATTGCTTAAGAACTCCGTATTTGATTATTCCGGAGAAAATATCAATTCTCTTTTTATTAAGATTAATGAAGAAATTAAAAAGAGTAAAAGGTTTTCTCTCGATTATATTTCTAAACTTATCCTTCGCTCAATCTCTTTTACTATTAATTTTTTAGTTAGGCCAAAGTGGACTCTTAATAAATTTATTTTCGATGACTACGATCATAAAACTGCTGTCGAGGTAAAGCAGATTCTTAATTATATCTATTACTATAAGTATCTCAATAAAATATTAATAGCTTATATTGACACAAAAAAATTATTATCAATAAATTCTGTTGAATTTGCACAGATTACTAATAAAATTGAACGTCTTGGTATTGAAACCTATCTTAATGTAATAATTAATGATGCTCTTAAAGCGATGGGAGAATTTTTTAATATTGGTGAAATTCAAAAAAACAAAGTACCTATCACCGCATTTAAATATTTCTTAAGTGAAAAAGAACTTGGCGTTCATATAAATAAAATTGATGAAAATTTCCCTAAGGAAGAATCGAGCAAAGTAAGCATACCCGAATTGAAAAAGGTGCTTGACAAAATTGAACCTTATAAGATATATGAACAAGAAGCTACTTTATTTGACGAACCAAAAGAAAAAGAAGAAGAATCAACAATTGAATCGGTAGATGAATTTTTACAGGATAATGAACCCCCGCTGAATTTTAATCTCAATTTTAATATCAATAAAGAATTATTGGAAGACCCTAAACTAGATATAGAGCATGATAGCGAAGAAGCTGCAGGTTTAGAAGAAGTTACTACCGAAGAGGATATTATTGAGAATTATGAAGATGACGAAATAAAAAAGGATTTAAGTGAATCCATTCTTGATGAATCAGTTGAAGAAGAATCTGAAAATGAAGATTTGAAAGTAAGTAATTTAGAAGCGGTGGATTTAGAGAATGGGACTCTTTCTGGAATAGCAATGGATTCAGAGGATGAAGCTCTTATAGATGATGTTATGGATATAGATAATGACGAAGATTTTAATGAGGAATCAAGCGATGATGAACTTGAAGAAGAGATTAATCATAAATTTATGGTTGAAGAAAAAGATAGAGACGAAAATTTTATATTAGAAGATAATGAGATAGATGAAAAATTGATATCGGAAGATGATGACTCTCCCAATCCTATTGATTTCAATGATGAATTAGAAAAATATATTCCTGATGAAATTAAAGTGGAAAATGATATTGACGTATATCGCAACCAAGACTATCAGACAGGGGAACATGATGAAGATGATGCAGACGAATTAAAAGACGAATCAGAAAGTGAAGAAGAATTAGAAGATGAAACAAAAGAAGTAGAAAATGATATTGAAGGATATAATTCTATCTTTAATCCTTCTGAATTAAATAAAGTTGAGTCTCATGTCGAGATAGATATTGCTGAATTACTTGAACACAAAAATATGACAAAAGTCATAGAAGTTATTTTTGATTACGACGTGGAAGAATTTACAAATACAATCGAAGAAGTTTGTAAGTGTAGAAATCTTGATGATGCATTGCTTGTACTAAACGAGAAAATTAAACAACATTATTCTGATGTTAATTCCAAGGAAGCAAATCAGTTCAGGGAAATTATAACAGAATATTATAACAAAGCAGATTAATATGTTTATAGATTATTCAAAAATTTATGTAAAATCGGGTGATGGCGGCAATGGAGCTATTACCTTTAGAAGAGAAAAATTCGTACCCAAAGGAGGTCCTTCGGGCGGTAATGGAGGTAAGGGGGGAGACGTGATTTTCGTTACAGATACAAATCTCACGACTTTACTTGATTTCCAATACAAAAAGAAATACGTTGCTCAGGATGGTGCCGCAGGTGCTAATTCTTTGAAAGATGGAAAGTATGGCGAAGATATTACAATTAGAGTTCCTGTTGGAACAATCGTAAAAGATGCAGAAACCGATGAAGTGATTTGCGATTTGGTTGAACCCAATACATCTTACGTTATTGCGAAAGGTGGAAGAGGGGGAAAGGGTAATAGTAATTTTGCTACTTCTACTAACCAAACACCACGATATGCGCAGGATGGTAAACCGGGTGAAGAAAAAACCGTGGTTCTTGAACTCAAATTAATCGCTGATATTGGGTTAGTTGGATTTCCAAATGCCGGAAAATCAACTCTTATATCGAACGTTTCTGCAGCAAGACCAAAAATAGCCGATTATCCATTCACTACTCTTGAACCTAATCTTGGAATTGTTAGATATAAAGATGCTTATAGTTTTACGATTGCAGACATACCCGGAATTATTGAAGGAGCTCATCAGGGAAAAGGTTTAGGTCTCAAATTTCTTCGCCATATTGAACGAACTAAAATTCTTTTAATTATGATCGATGTTAATTCAGAAAACTACGCTAAGGATTTTAAGACCTTAGTCAATGAATTAGATTCTTATTCTCATTTACTTGCCGAAAAAAGAAAAATATTGGCATTTACAAAATCAGATCTTCTCACTAAAGAGGAGATAACAAAGCTTAAGAAGAAAAAAATTCCGGGTTACAAAGGGGAGATTTTTATTATATCTGCCGTAACGAATGACGGTCTTAGTACTCTTATGGATTTTTTGTGGCAAGCTATATTGAACGAAAACTAAATTGGAGGTTATATGTTTAAAAAAATTAGATTATTTCCTGTTACGTTAATTGCGCTTTTTGTTTTTGCATGTTCATCCGGTATAAATCTTTTTAATGATTCAGATGAAGTATCGATGGGAATGCAATTTGATAAAGAGATTAGGGAAAATTCAAAAGAATATCCAATTTTTAATGGCAATCCTTCAGTAAAAACATATATAAATAGTACTATTTTTCAACCAATTCTTAATTCACCGGAAGTGAAAAAATCTGATACTTATACTTATCAATTAGAAATTATCGATAACGACTCAGTTCTAAATGCATTTGCCGTCCCCGGCGGATATGTTTATGTATATACAGGAATATTAAAGTACTTGGATTCGGAAGCGGCTTTAGCAGGTGTTATATCTCATGAAATTGCTCATGTCGAAAGAAGGCATTCCACTCAAAGAATTACGAATGCTTATGGTCTTTCTATATTAGCCAATCTTGCATTAGGAAATAACCCATCTCAAATTGCGGAAATTGTTGCTAATATGTTCTCCGGATTATCACTCCTTGCGAATAGCAGAGCTAATGAGGATGAAAGCGATGAATATTCGATAAAATATTTAATGAGCACTAAGTACTATCCCGGAGCAGTAAAATTCTTTTTTGAAAAGATGAAAGATGATGGAAAAGTATCTTCAAATAGTAGCGGTTTACAAACATTTTTATCAACACATCCTGATCCAATTCAAAGAATTAATAGTGCAAACGAACGTTTGAAGTCAATGGGTATCGAGATAAGGTCTTACACTTCAACGGGAAGTGGGATGTATCGGGAAGAATATCAGAAAAATATAAAATCAAAATTATAATAAGTCATTTAATTTTAAATCAAAAGTTGCTTGCTTAATTACCCCATTAGGCATTATATTTAAAATCTGTTTTTAATAAATGTTGGCGGGGTAGCTCAGTAGGTTAGAGCAATGGAATCATAATCCATGTGTCGGGGGTTCGAATCCCTCCCCCGCTACAATTTTGGAGTAAAATATGTACACATTATTAATATCTATATCAATACTTATTTCTTTCGTTTTAATTGTAGTTATACTATTACAATCAAGTAAAGGCGGCGGATTAGCCGGTACTTTCGGCGGAAGCGGCGGCGGTCAATTCGGTTCTGTTTTTGGTACTAGAAGAACTGCTGATTTTCTTAGCCGTGCTACATGGTGGCTTGGCGGTGCTTTATTAGTTCTCGCGCTTGTTATTAACCTTTTCTTTCTTCCTAAATCTGCTTTAGATGGTAAAGATAGTGTTATCCAGAGTGGTAAAAGACAATCGGTACCTGCTCAACAACAGTCAATACCGGCTCAAAAACCTGTAAAATAATTTTCCTATACGTAAAACCCCCTTTTAAATGGGGGTTTTCCCTTTAAATGGACTCCTACAATGAAAAAAGACATTAAACCAAAACCTACAAGTAAAATTTCAAAAATAACTAAAGCTTATAAAAATCTTGAATTTCTCAATTCATCGAATGCAAGAACAGTTAGAATATTGGCTGAATATTATGAACCAAAGGGACGCCTTGAGAAAAATAATATTCAAGATACAATTGTATTTTTCGGCTCTGCAAGATTAAAATCAAGAAAAGAATCTCTCGAGATTTTGCGCGAAAAACAAGCTCTTTTTGTTAAAAAGAAAACTAAAGCTTCTGTTGTTAAGCAAGCTGAAAAACAATTGGAAATGTCTCGTTATTATGAAGAAGCAGATGAATTAGCAAAAAAATTGACTATATGGTCAAAAAACTTACCAACAGATAAAAGAAGATTTACGATTTGCAGTGGCGGCGGACCGGGAATTATGGAGGCAGCTAATAAGGGTGCTAAGAAAGGGGGCGGTCCTTCAATTGGTTTTAATATTAGCATTCCATTTGAACAATACGTTAATCCTTATGTAGATCCCGAAAATACTTATGAGTTTCATTACTTTTTTATGAGAAAATTTTGGTTTGCATATCTTGCTAAAGCTTTAGTGGTATTTCCGGGAGGATTTGGTACTCTCGATGAATTAATGGAAGTACTCACCCTAGTCCAAACACGCAAGATTAAAAAAGATATGAAGATTATTATTTATGATGAGATTTTTTGGAAAGAAATTGTAAATTTTGAGGCTTTAATTGATCATGGTGTAATCAGCAAAGGGGATATGAAACTATTCACTTTCTGTAATAATGTCGAACAAGCTTATAATGAAATAACAGGATATTTAACAAAAAACCCCTTGAAATAAGGGGTTTTTCTTTAATAGCTATTTGTCTCTTTGCATTGCTGCTTCACGAGAAGCTCTTCGTCTTGCTTTAATCAAGTCCATTCTTTTTTCAATCGATGGCTTAACAAAGAAAGTTCTTTTCTTATATTCCTTTAGAATACCTGAACGTTCATATTTTTTCTTGAAGCGTTTAAGAGCTTTATCGATGTTCTCGTTTTCTTGAATCGTAATACCGACCAACTAATTCACCTACCTTGGGTTGTTTTAAAATTATAAGTCATTAAAGATAAAAAGTTTCTTGGAATTAAGCAACATCTTTGATAAATCCGTTTTTTACTGCATAACCGTGAAGTTTTGTATAGAGCATCTTTCTTGCACGATGGATTCTTGATCGAACTGTTCCTACCGGTGCATCAACGAAATCCGCTATCTCATCATAAGTAAAACCTTCAATATCACTCAGAATTATTACTGTTCTGAAATCCTCTGATAAAGAGGCTATCGCATTAGTAATATCATCATCTAACACTCCGGCAAAAGCATCTTCTTCATAATGTCTTGTATCTACTTCATTTGATTTAATTGTTTCATAAAAATTTTGAACATCTTCATAATCAACTTTATTCGGTTCTTTTAAAATTTTTCGATAGTCATTAATGAAAGTGTTTTTCATTATTCGATATAGCCATGCCTTGCAATTGGTGCCTTTCTCAAATTTATCAAAAAATCTGAATGCTCTTAGGTATGTCTCCTGCAATAGATCGTTAGCATCTTCTTCGTCTTTTGTTAATTTTAATGCAAAATTCAATAGGGAGTTCATATGGGGCACGGCTTCTCTATCAAAATCGGCATAGAGCTTTTCTGATGGAGCGTCTTTTACAATATTTTGTTTCTTTTTTGTCAATTATCAATCTTATTAAACATTGTAAGTTAGCAAATATATTTTTGATCTGAAATAGAATACGTGCTTATCGGATTATTAACGTACCATTATCAAAACAATAGATTATTTCGTCTTGATCCTTTAGTTTTAATTTTGCATCGCTATTAATAGCTAGATTCCCATCAATTAGAACCAAACCATTTCCTGAAAATACTTCATGTGCATTAGAAAATGAAAGGTCACCTACTTCTTCTATAAATGATTTTATTATATAATTATCACTATATAAATCAAATTCTCTTTTTCTGATTATACCAATATCTACTTGGTAAGATTTAGTATCTTTAATAACAGTTACATCTTTTATTAATAGATCGAAAAATGATTCTACATTTACAGGTGTATCGAAATAAGTTTTATCTTCATATAATTTATATTCTCCTGTGGCGATAATCCTTAATGCCGAAATAAGTGCAATGAAATTAAGCTTTCTAATAAAGAATTTATTATCATCACTTTCCCAGTAACCGGATTCGATAAGAATAGAAGAAGTGCCATTAAGAATAAAATTATCTCCGAAAGAACGTGGTTCATGATCATCCTTATAACGAGCTATATGCCCGGGTATAAAATCATATAATATATTTATAATGCCGGAAATTACTCTTATTGCATTCTCCCTTACAGGGGTGATTTCGTTCGTATAGTCTTGAGGTGGAGCAAGAAAAGAAATTGCGGTTGATTTATAACTATTACCGGGAGAGTAATAACTATCTTGATCATGGAGGTTAAATCCAAATTGAGGTTTTATCTCTTTTTGTAATTGCTTTAATATTTTAGACTCGGGGCTTACGGCTCGAATGTAATCTCTGTTCAAATCGATATTAATTGCATTTTCTCTTGTGAAGACTTCTGCACCATCCGGATTGAGCATTGGAACTATATAAAGAGTAAGATTATCAAAAAGCTCTTTTCGAAATAAATCGTAATTATCTTTTGCAATAAAAAAATTAAGCAAGTCAAATAACGACATTGTGGCGGTAGGTTCATCACCATGCATCTGAGACCAAAGTAAAACTTTCGTTTCTCCTTTCCCAATTTTAATGCAATAGATTTCTCTTTCTTGAATTGATTTCCCAATTTCCGAAACTTCAAAAATCCCTGTGGATTGCAGATTGATTAAAAGCTCTTTTATTTGGGAGTGTTTAATAAATTTATTCGAGAATTTTGTTTCAGAATAAATTTCGTATCGATGATATAGCTGATTAATTATAGTAACAGTATCCAATATATGTCCATTTATATACATACCAATCTAATATAATCAGCAATATATGTAAAGTATTAGTACATTATACCTACATTAAGAGTTATGTAAAAATGTCCAAAATCTTTTCTAAAACGATTATTAATATTTTCAACCCCTTCATTAAACATGTGGATATAATAATAGCGTGCATTTATTCCAATCAGATTCCTTTTACTGATTCCGAAATTCGCACCAAAACCGACATAACCTCCGGCAGAAAGATATCCTCGTGCTTTTCCGAAAGAGCTAAAAAATTCCTTTTCATATGGAGTCGATACAACTAAAGTTGGACCTACTCCAAAATTAACATAAGGTCTTAAATTATCCGTAATTGATTCTGAAAATAATCGGAATTGAAGTCCAAGATTTAATGGGAGTAAAAAAACTCGATTCTTTTTATTGAAGGTAAATGAATTTCCCCAATAATCTATATACTCAACTTCTCTTTCATCTTTAGATTCTGAGAAAGAGATATCAATAAATCCGGTCAAATCCTCCGCAACTTCACGTCTTAGAAAAGTGCCTAGACCGAAGCCACCTTCTCCAAACATTATATCCATTCCCCATGAATTATTAGGGAATATTTCACGTTCAGGTGGCGGAGCTAATTTTCCGATTTTTTGTGGAATTATAGTTCCCGTTAGTAGAATCAACAATATTACTATTCGTTTCATTTATTCACCATTTTCTCTTACTTTATAATTTAAAATAAATATAATATTTTTAAAAACAACCATATAAAATAATCCCCTAATTAAAATTGAATAAATGATTTTTTCGCGCGAAAATATAAAAAACCTTAATATTTCTGCCATCATAAGAGACTCTCTTGATGAGGGTAACTTAGATTCATTTCTTTTTATTGTCCCCACCAATAGATGGGCTAGAACATTTAAAAAAGAATTAATAGAAAATTCTCCCAATCGATCATCAGAAAAAATTAATATTGAAACTCTAACAACCATTACCCAAAAATTGTTGCAATTTTATGATAAGTATAATCTGATTAGTTCTGCCACCGGTTATGTTTTTCTAAAAGAGACAATTGAAGAAGCCGAAATTGAGTATTTCGAAAGTTATAAAAATGAAGTGCCCGATGGAACTCTTGAGGAATTAAATAATGTAATCGGAGAATATAAGAAAGAGGGAATTGATTCAAAGAGATTATTGGAAAATGCAGAAGAACTTTCAGGATACGAAAAATCAAAAGTACATGGGATCGCTAAAATAATTGATATTTACACTAAGAAATGTTTTGCCGCAAGAAGTTTAGAAATTGGCGATATCTATTTTATTATTGCAAATCTTCCACAAGAAAAATTTTCAGAATTATTTAAACTAAATTTCCCAAATGTAGGTTTAATCTATATAAATGGATTCAATGAGTATTCTTCTTTAGAATTGAAGATTATTAATAAATTATCTCTCATCTATGGGATAAAAATTTTCATCAATTTGGATTATAATACCGGAAATGAAAAACTGCATAAACATTTAACAACTGCATATGAATCATTTATTGCATATGATTATAATAGAATCGGGGATATTAATGACCATACGAATTCATCATTCTATTTAAAAGACTATTTATCACAGAATTTCCTTCGTTCGGTCAAAAAGAAAGAAGAACGATATCCTATAATTAAATTAGAAGGCGAAGACCGATATAAGGAGATTGAATTAATTGCAAGGGAGTTAAAACTATTAATTAAACAGGGTATAAAGCCACATAAAATTGCAATAGTATTTAATTTAATTAAAGAATATTCACCGCTTGTCAGAGAGATATTTTCAATTTATGAAATACCATTTAATCTCAGCGACAGATATTCGCTTGATACAATTCCGGTAATAAGCTCTATTATTAATTTCTTAGAAATTGAAGAAGAGGATTATTATTATAAATCATTTTTTAGAGGAATTAGCTCTAAGTTTCTTTCTATTTCTGATACTGATTTTACTGAGCTGTTAAAAATATCTTCCGAACTTAGAATAATTTCGGGTTATAAAAATTGGGTCGATTCAATAAAAACACAATTATCCAAAGGTGAGGATCCCGAACTAAAAAATGCGTTAAAAGGAATTATATATGTTCATAATACATTAAAGCCATTTGTTGAACCGCAGTCGATTGAAACTTTTTTAGAGAATCTAAAAAACTTAATTCAAAATACCGGTCTCTTTTATAAAATGCTTCAATCGGAAACCGATAATGCAGAAAAAAATGTAAAAGCATTATCTGTTTTTTATGAATCAATCTATGAAGTTTTAATGCAGATGAAAACCTATGATGGAGAATCAAAATTATATTCTCTTTCAGAATATCTCAACATACTTAGAACCATTTGTAAATGGAGCCGATTTAACGTTAAAGAACGTTCCGATTATGGAATACAAATTACAACTTTGGAAGAAATTAGAGGATTAGATTTCGATTACATTTTTATTGGCGGAATGTGCGATGGAGATCTTCCTACCAAACAAAATTCAGATATTTTTCTTTATGGTGATGTAAAAAAACAGATTGAGATGCAGTTTAGTAAAGATGCTTATAAATTCTATCAAACTCTTTCTATGTATAAAAAAGGGATTTATTTATCGACTCCTTCCGCTGGCAAAAATTCCAATTTTGAAGAATCTTATCTCATTAAAGCTTTAGATAGGATTTTAGATATTACGAGTAAAAGTGCCGCGGATTATAGTGATTCAATTTTTTCTAAAAAAGAATATTTAATTGAAGCCGGGAAATTGGGAAATGAGAAGTATGACATTTTCTATGGTAAAAACGATATCATAGATGATAAGAGAAAAGAACATTTATATAATGAGATTAAAATTGATCAAATAAGAATAGATAAGAGAAATGAAAATGAATATAATGGCGTTATAGGGGGGACTGATTTATTGACTCCTGCTTTTGAAAAAGTCTATTCAATTACTCAGTTAGAAACTTATGCAAAATGCCCTTATAAATATTTTGTCGAACGAATTCTTCATGTCGAAACGATTGAAGATCCAGACGAAAATATTACTTCACTTGAGATAGGAAGTCTTCTTCATACGATTCTATATAATTTCTATTTAGAAATATTGAAAAAGAGTATTGTATTAAAAAATTGTTCTGCTGAAGTATTTAATTACGTATTAAATCTTATTATGAAGATTGGAAATGACGCACTTGATGAATATAAATTTGATCGAGTAAAATCTTTTTACGAAATAGAGCAAATTTTCGGAATAGAGGGCGATAGAGAAAAATCAATTTTATATCAATTTATAAATTATGAAAGAGAGAATGAGAATGAATTTGCGCCATCATATTTTGAACTTGAATTTGGTATGAATGGTTCTCTGCCTATTGAAATTAATGATGTATTGATAAAAGGGAAAATTGATCGGATTGATATCAAAGAGAATAAAATTGGAATCATTGATTATAAAAAAAGTATTGCTCAAGTTGTTAAGAAAGATATAATTGAGGGGTTATCACTTCAATTAATTATATATATATCTGCTGCGATTGACATACTTAAGAATAAATTGGATAATGAGATGTTGCCCGAATTTGTTTCATATTATTCTTTGAAATATAGCAGAAAAGATTTTGGGTTAAGGAAATTCCCAAGCAGTAGAGATAAAAACGATTTAGAATATTTTATCGAAATATCGAAAACCCACATAAAAAACTATGTAGAATCGATTGATAAAGGGATTTTTAATTTGACCAAATTAGAAGGTCAAAAAAAACCATGTAATAATTGTGCTTTCTCTAATATGTGCAGAATTGCAGAATATTTACCTAATTAAATAAGCTTGAAATCTATTAATTAAATTGCTATGTTTGTCTATGCCACTGCTGACGCGGTGGCAATTTTTTTTAAATTTTTCTAATAGGAGTAATAAAAGTGAGTAGCATTGTCTATTTGAGCAAAGAAAAAATGCGAGAGGTAGAAAAAGAGCTTGCTGAATTGAAGACCAAAGGAAGAAAGGAAATGGCAGAGAGAATCGGCGAGGCTCGTTCTCATGGCGATCTATCAGAAAATGCCGAATATGATGCAGCGAAAGATGCTCAAGGTCTAATGGAATTGAAGATTAGTAAACTCGAGGAGATGCTTTCTAAGGCGAGAATTATTGATTTATCTACTATGCCTAAAGATGAGTCTCATCTTTTATCGACTATTACGGTTAAGAATCATAATAATAAGAAAGTTTACAAATATACTCTTGTCTCACCCGAAGAGGCTGATTTAGATCAGGGTAAAATTTCTATTACCTCTCCTGTGGGTCAGGCACTTTATGCCAAAAAAGCCGGTGATGTTATAGATGCAAAAGTTCCTGCTGGTATTATTAAATTTGAAATCCTATCAATAGAGTAAAAAGCCCCATAGGGGCTTTTCTTTTCAGATGCCATCCTTGAAAAAAAATAGTAAAAAAACAGAAGAGAAGGTGATTAATTTTATTACCGATAATTCTCTTGTAAATGAAAATGATAATATATTGATCGCATTAAGCGGAGGTGCTGATTCGGTTTTCGCTCTTCTATTCTTTATTAAGTATGCCAAGAAATTTAGAATTACTATTACTGCTCTACATATTAATCATAAACTTCGTGGAAAAGATGCTGACGAGGATGAGAAGTTTTGCGAAGAATTATGCCAAGAATATTCTATCCCTTTATATAAATTTAGAATTGATGTAGGTAAAATTGCAGTCCTTGAAAAAACTTCAATTGAAGAAACGGGCAGAAATATTCGTTATAAGATTTTTGATGACTTAATTAAATCAAAGGGGTATAATAAAATAGTAACTGCTCATCATTCCGATGATAATGTAGAGACTATTTTATTTAATTTATTCAGAGGGAGTGGTTTAAGGGGATTAACAGGAATTCCTGTTATTAGAGAAAGAATAATTCGACCTTTTTTATCAATTACTAAAGAAGAAATTTTAGATTACCTCATTTCAATAAATCAAGAATATAGAGAAGATGCTTCAAACCGGGATGAAGTCTATAAAAGAAATTTTATTAGGAATAATCTTATTCCCTCGATTAAAAAAAATCTAAATCCAAACGTCTCTGATGTGATTAATAATATATCAAGGATTGGTATTGACTTGAATAAATTACAAAATCAATTTGTTGATTATCTTATTGATGATTTTGTAATTATTAAAAAAGATTATATTGATGTTAGATTAGACAACGCCTCACGAATTAATGAAGAAATATTTGGATTACTTTTAATTAAAGTAATTAATAGCAATTTTGGAATCGAGATGGAATCTTCAAATATTGCTTCGTTATTAAAACTAAAAAATATGCACCCCGGGAAAAGTATTGAACTCAAAAAGGGATTACTGTGTTTAAGAGAACGTGAATCATTTCGGTTTTATTTGAATCAAATAGTGGAACCAAATGAAATTATTTTGAAAATTGGTGAAGAAATTAAATTTTTTGATAAAACAATCTCAATAAAAAGAATAAGGAAAATCCCCAAAATCTTTAATTTGGATGGAAATACTGAATATATTTGTGGGGATAATTTAGAGAATTGTTTTATTTTAAAGGTTTGGAAAAAGGGGGATAAATTTTTTCCTCTTGGAATGAACAGGGCTAAAAATGTTTCAGATTTTTTAACTGATCAAAAAATTTCTGGATTTGAAAAAAAACGGCAATTTGTTCTGAAAAATAGGAACAATATTGTATGGGTTGTAGGTTTAAGACTAGATAATAGATATAAAATAAATAATAATTGTAAAAAGGTTTTCAAATTATGTCTGAGTTAATTAATGGGAATAATGAAATTATTATAGGAGATGAGAAATTTTCTCTTTATCTCTCTGAAGAAATGATTCAAAAAAGAATTGTGGAATTAGGAGCTCAAATATCAAAGGAATATAAAGGGAATTTCCCAATATTTATCGGAGTTCTAAATGGCAGTTTTCTATTTATGTCCGATTTATTAAAAAGTGTATCTTTAGCTTGTGAAGTTGATTTCTTTAAACTTTCGAGTTACGGAGATGCAAAAATATCTTCCGGTAAAGTAAAACTAATTAAAGAATTAAATGCTGATATTAGAGATAGAAACGTAATTATTGTAGAGGATATAGTAGATACAGGTCTTTCGATTAAATTTATCGAGGAGCTTATTATGTCTCATTCACCTGCAAGCATGAAGGTGGCATCACTTTTATTAAAACCTGAAAGTCTAAAACATAAGGTGAAAATTGATTATATTGGATTTGAAATTCCAAACAAGTTTGTAATTGGTTATGGTCTTGACTATGCTCAAAAATATCGTAATTTAAGATCAATTTATGCTTTAAGCGAATAATGGAGAGAATTAGGAAAAATGTCTGAAAAAACAAATAAAAATAATATGTCTGATAAGAAAGAAAAACCAAGCAAAAAAGGATTTAATGGCGGAGGCGGACCTCAAAAACCGGATGGTGAATTTGATTGGTCTAAAGTAATAAAAACTGTATTTAGCTGGGGAGCGGTAATTATTGCTGCGGTTATTGTAATGCAATTAATGCGCGGCGGAGGAAAAAATACCGTTGAACTAACCTATAATCAATACACTCAATTACTTGATTCTAACAAGATAAAAGATGCAAAAGTATTTAAGTCTGAAATCAATGACTATCGCCTTGAGGGTACGTTAAAAACTCCTGAAAAAATATTGATAAACGGAAGCTATATTGATGTTGAAACTTTTAATGTAGTTTTAGTGGAAAGAATATTAGAAAAACAGCAAGAAAAATGGGATGAAAATGGAATTAAATATACATTTATTAAAGAATCCAATGATTGGACTACTATAATAATCGGAATTCTCCCTTGGGTCTTGATCATAGGTATTTGGTTCTTGTTCTTTAGAAGGATGCAGGGCGGCGCAGGAGGCGCAGGCGGCACAAGAGGAATATTTAATTTTGGAAAGAGCAAGGCAAAATTAATTTCTGAATCTGCATCTAAAGTTACTTTTATAGATGTTGCCGGAGCTGATGAAGCAAAGCAGGAATTGCAAGAAATAATTGAATTTTTAAAAGAGCCTTCCAAGTTTCAAAAACTTGGTGGTAAAATACCAAGAGGTGTGTTATTATTGGGACCTCCCGGTACAGGAAAAACATTGCTGGCAAGGGCAGTCGCCGGTGAAGCGGGTGTTCCATTTTTCTCAATAAGTGGTGCTGATTTCGTTGAGATGTTTGTAGGTGTTGGTGCTTCTCGTGTGAGAGATTTATTTGAACAAGGTAAAAAAAGTGCACCTTGTATAATATTTATCGATGAGATTGATGCAGTCGGAAGACATAGAGGTGCGGGTCTTGGTGGAGGTCATGATGAAAGAGAACAAACTCTGAATCAATTACTTGTAGAAATGGATGGTTTTGAGCAGAATAGTGGTGTGATAATTATTGCAGCTACAAATAGACCTGACGTATTGGATCCTGCTTTATTAAGACCGGGAAGATTTGACCGCCAAGTAGTGGTTGATCGTCCTGACGTTAAAGGAAGAGAAGGAATCCTAAAAGTTCATACACGCAAGATACCTCTAAACGTGGATGTTGATTTATCTGTACTTGCAAAAGGAACTCCGGGACTTGCCGGTGCTGAATTAGCTAACTTAGTTAATGAAGCCGCATTGCTTGCTGCACGTAAGGATAAGAAAAAAGTGGATATGGATGATTTTGAAGAAGCTAAAGATAAAGTAATGATGGGTATGGAAAGAAAGAGCATGATTATCTCTGAGAAGGAAAAGAAGATTACTGCTTATCACGAGATTGGACATGTACTTGTAGCGCGTATGATTCCGGAAGCTGATCCAGTCCATAAGGTAACAATTATACCACGCGGAAGGGCTCTTGGAGTTACCACTTATCTTCCTGTCGATGAGAAGCATACTTATGCGAAAGATTATTTAGAAGCAATGATTACATATGCACTTGGCGGAAGAGCTGCTGAAAAATATGTATTCAATCGATTTACAACCGGTGCCGGAAACGATATCGAAAAAGCAACAAACATAGCTCGTAAGATGGTCTGTGAATGGGGTATGAGTGAATTACTCGGGCCCATTGCTTATGGTGCTAAAGAAGAAGAAATATTCTTAGGCAGAGAAATTACTAAGCATAAAGACTTTAGTGAAAAAACAGCCCAAGATATTGATTTTGAAATTAAGAGAATTGTTTCTTCCGGTATGGAACGTGCTGAACAAATTCTTGCAGATAACAGTGAAATGCTTCATAAATTGTCTAAAGAACTTTTAGAACGCGAAATCTTGGATGCTGATGAGATTAATAAAATTATCGCAGGCGAGGAATTGCCTCCGATGAAGAAAAATGGATCATCTTCTAGTGGTGAATCTGAAGTTCCGGATCACGTAAATAAACTAATTGAAGAAAAAAAGAAAAGAGAAACAGGCTCAAACGATACTGATACGAAGAATGAACCAAATTGACCGTGGACATATAGATTATAAAAGCGAAGTCCTTAGGAAGTCTATTCATCTATGTTCTCTTTCGATTCCTGTGATCTATTATTTTATAACAAAAGAAACAGCTTTAGGGATATTAATCCCTCTGGCTGTTTTTTCTTTAATTCTCGATTTGGCTCGTTATAAAAAGGATACAAAATTAAATCAATATTTTCATGCTGTATTCGGATTTATGCTTCGTGAACATGAAAAAGACCTTAACAAAAAAAATCTGAATGGTGCCACTTATGTTCTCCTTTCGGCTGTTATAGTAATCCTAATTTTTCCTAAAGTATTAGTTGTAACTGCTTTTGCAGTACTGATTGTTGGTGATATAGCTGCTGCACTTATTGGAAGAAAATTTGGTAAAACTAGATTCTTAGATAAAAGTCTCCAAGGTACTTTAGCATTCTTTTTCTTTTCTTGCATAGTAGTTTTCCTTACACCAAAAGTTAATGGAATTTATCAGGAATATTTGATCGGAATAGTGGCTGTGGCAATCGGTGCAATTGCCGAAAATGTTTCTTCTCGATTCGCTGATGACAATCTTGTTATTCCGATTAGTGTCTCATTGGCAATGCTTTTAATGTATCATTTTCTTTTACCGGATATGGCTTTAGTTCTAGCTAATGTACCAAATTGAAAGGGAACAATTAAACGGCCTTTTAGTATAATATTAAAAACATCTAAACTATATGAAAATTTCTAAAATTTTAGTAGTCGCTTTAATTGCAATTCAAATATTATCCACAGGTTGTGGAGAAAATAAAAAACGTGCTATGGGAAACGAAGACGATATTTATATTATCGCTGATTCGGTTGAGTATGCTGAGATCGAAGGTGCGTTATTAACTGTTTTCGGTAAAATCATTTATACACCACAGTCAGAAAGTATGTTCAATCTTATCAGAAAAAATTATTCTGAATTAGAGAAAGTAAAAAAATATAAAAATGTAATTATTGCCGCACCTATTAATTCCGGTTCCCTCACTTCTAAATATATTAATTCTGTTTTGAATAAAGATGTAATTAAGCTTGTCGAAGAAGATTCGACAACGATTATAAACAAAAAAGAATTATGGTCAAA
This sequence comes from bacterium BRH_c32, assembly GCA_001516025.1. GTDB lineage: Bacteria > Bacteroidota > Ignavibacteria > Ignavibacteriales > Melioribacteraceae > BRH-c32. The sequence goes on from LOEU01000030.1 coordinate 133,947, forward strand.
AGATCAATTAGTAATGTTCCTAACCGCATCATCGATTGAAAAATTATCCCAGACTATTCTTAATAATAATGAAGATTTAGTTTATTATTTCCAGAAAGCTTCTGATACAAGATTAAAAAGGAGTTTATATAATCCTACTTATGAGGATAAATTAGTAGAGGCACAATTACTAAAAGATTATAACTGGTTAATTTATGTTCAGACCGACTTTAAATTAGCACTAGATAAACCGGAGGATAATTTTGTTTGGCTGCGCCGCTCTCCGGGCACCGATATGGAAAGATGGGTTTTTGTTCATTGGATCGAAAATTCGTCGCCTGCTTTATTAAATTCCGATTCGATAAATGCCATTAGAAATCGAATGACTCAAAAATATTATAGAACTTCTAATGATTCAGCTTATGTAGAAATCAATGATGAGTACAGAACTTCTAAGGAAGTAAATTTCAATAGTAAATATGCCATAATGACTCAAGGGCTTTGGAATATGAGCGATGGCAGTATGGGCGGGCCATTTTTAAGCTATACTTTTTATGATGAATCTTCAAAACGTCTTTATATGGTCGATGGCTCTATATATGCACCGAAGTATTATAAAAAACTACTTATTCAACAGGTGGATGTGATTCTAAAATCATTTCTAACCGGAAAAGAAGTTACTAAGGATCAACGTGAGATGTTATTTGATGAGTTGGATTAAACGGTAAGCCGCTTTCATTAATTCGGAAATTCTCTTTGTAAGGTTCTGATCTTTTTTGATTCGATTAAATTCATTTATTGATCTGATTTTTTCTTTATCTTCAGGCAAAATAGAATTGCGAGTGTTTAATACAACTTGGAGAGTTATTTCTAATTTCTTTAATTCTTCAAATGTATTTCTTAATTGCGATATTAAGTTAGGGGCTAAAATATTTTTTAATAATTTTAATCGGTAATAATAGTTTTTACCAATACTTTTTTTGAATAGTTTTAGGTCAGTCATTATAAAATAATTTAAGTAAAATTCTAAAGTTAGAAAACCCCCATTTTGTTTTTTCAGATTAATGCTATTCGTAATATGAGAAAATGATTCTGAGCTTATCTTTTTCTGCATTTCTAAAATTTCACGTTTAATATCTTCATTATTCCGATTCATTAATTCATGTATCATTTCATTAACAAACTTATCATACAAGTCAATACTACCCGATACAAACCGGATTTTAGAAAGTGCTTGAAATTCCCATATTCGTGCTCTCGACTTGAGATATTTTATATAATTTTCAATATCCCAAATTAACTGGCTGCTCTTACCCTCGGGTCTTAATCTAAAATCAACCGAAAATGGACTAACAACTTTTTTGAGGTCTTCGATTTTATTCGATATAATTTTGTTTAATTCAATAGATTTTTTAGGATTTATCGAAACAATGAGTAGATCAATATCGGAATTAAAAGTCATACTACCCGTAGCTGTGCTTCCAAGTGTTGCAACAAAACAGTCAGAATCTATAAAAATATTAGAAAAAAATCGATTCAAAATAAAATTGGTATGTGTTGAAATCGATTCAGATATTTTTTTGAAGTTAGATAATCTTAAAGTGAATTGGAATGATAGAATAAAGGATAATTCCTCTAGTGTCAGATTTGGTGCTAATTCTTTATTTATCTGATTAAACACTCTTCTGGTTAATAAAATCTCACCCGCTTTTTTATTCAGAAGTAAATATTCAGTCCCTCTTTTATTGTATTCCAAGTTTTTAAGAAGAGCGATTAAAAAATTAGTATCCTTGAATTCATTGTACCAAATTGAAGGAAAATTTTGAGACTTAATTAACCGCACAAAATTTTCTAATATATTATCAGGGGATTTAGATTTTTTTAAATAATTGAAAAGAATTTTCTCAATTTCCGAGAATAATAAGATAGTCCTATTATCAAACTCTTTTTGTTCAAGTAGTCCGCTTCCGCTTTGCAAATAAATTAAGTTTTTATCTGCTCTTTTGCGGTCGATAAACTTAGTCCTATCAAAACTATTTTTTGATATTTTGTTTTCAACAAGAATAGTATTAAAGACCGTTCTTACTTTATTTCTAAAATCGGCGAGTTTATTTTTAAACACGACCGAATCCTTAAATCCTGTATATCTGGATAATTTCTCTAATATTTCCCCCTCAGTAGGAATTAAATGGGTTTGATTGTTATTCATTAATTGAAGAAAATGCTCGATTCTACGATAGAATATATACGAGGTAGTATAAATTTCTGCTTCAGATAAAGAAAGAATTTTATATCCCGATAATAAATTGATTGCATCAAGAGTATTCCCGCTTCTTAATTCCTTATTATTTCCCCCGTTAATCATTTGAAGTGCTTGAACAGAAAATTCAATATCCCTTATACCGCCAAAAAAAAGTTTTACGTTATCTTTTGCAAGTGATCTTCGTTCAATATTCTCTTTCATTTTTCTAATTTGATTAATGGGGGACTGGGTAAAGGATGCTGGATATACAAATCGGTTTATATAATTAGTAAATCTATGATATAGTTGTTGATCACCTGAGCAGAAATTAATTTTTATTAGCATCTGCCTTTCCCAATCTTCGCCTCTCGATTCATAATAACGTAAATAATCATTAATCGAACCGCACAGAGAAGAATTTTTTCCATCAGGACGAAGTCTAAAATCGACTCTATAAACAAAACCTTTTTCAGTTACCTCCGAGGAATATCTAATAAAATTAATTACAGCTTCCGACAGAATCTCTTCAATATTTTTTGGCAATATTTCATTTTCTTTATTTTCATAAAAAAGTATAAAATCTGCATCCGAGCTATAATTTAATTCGTTTCCTCCTAATTTACCCAATGAGCAGAGAGCATAATTATTTAGATCATAAGTAATACTATATTTTTCCTTTATTTCTTTTATAGATAATTCAAATAAACTACTGAGTAGAGTATTTGCTAATATTGATAATTCGCTTATAGTTGTTTTTAATGAGGAAATTCCAAGTATATCAGAAGTACCAATTCTTAAAATATATCTTCGTTTGAAATTTCTGATGTAATTTAATTTTGTTTCAAGATATTTGAATTTATTAATACCTAAAACTAATTCTTCTTTACATTTTTGGTAATCTAATTTTTCTTTTAAGAAATTGTCATCAAAGAGCTGATATAAATATTCTGGGTTGCGAACAACGATATCGGTTAAATAATTACTGGTAGAAGCCAATGCACAGATAATCTCTAAATGGTGCGAATAAATTAAGGCATCATTGAAAAAAGAAATTTTATCATAATTAGAAGAAATAATACGTAATAAATTTGTTTCACTTTTTTGATTTACGAAATAACCCTTTAAAGCGAGTTCTAACCTAGAGATTATAGTTTCAAATTTTGATAAAGATACTGAACCTTCAAGAAGTTTTAATAAATTATCATGAAAATCGGATGATAAAATTTTATTATCTAACAAGTGAATTCCTTCGCTTAATAAAAATAAATCCTTATTTCCGTAAAAATAACATAAAAATGAAACTTATTATCAGTAATAATTTATAAAATATGCGTAAAAAAGGGGATTATCGAGGCTTAACAATAAGTTCAATTGAATTTCATAGACTCTTTAATTAACTTTATTTTCTTAAAAAATTGGGAGAATTTAATGCTTAACGCATTTTTGAAAAAGATATTTGGTGATAAGAATACGAAAGCGATGAAGGATATATATCCTATTGTAGATGAGATTAATTTAGAGTATGAAAAACTTGCAAACTTATCTGATGATGAGCTAAAAGCAAAGACGATAGAATTTAAAAATCGTATAAATGAAGCTACTCAAGAATTGAGAAGTGAGATAGAAAAATTTAAGTCTATTATAAGGGATGATTCGTTTGAGGGGGATAAACATACTATATATGATGATGTTGAAAGATTAGAAAAAGAACTTAATGAAAAATATGATGAAATTTTAGATGAATTATTGCCGGAAGCTTTTGCTGTTGTAAAAGATACATGCCGAAGATTAGTTGGGAAAACTTGGGAAGCGGCAGGGAATAAAATTGTTTGGGATATGATCCCTTATGATGTTCAGCTTATAGGCGGTATTGTTCTCCATAGCGGGAAAATTGCGGAAATGGCTACCGGTGAAGGTAAAACTCTCGTTGCCACCCTACCTATGTACTTAAATGCTCTTACAGGAAGAGGAATTCATATCGTTACGGTGAATGATTATTTGGCAAAACGTGATAGCGAATGGATGGGAGAGATTTTCAAGTTCCATGGTATTACTATTGGTGTGATACTTAATTCGATGTCGAGCGAACAGCGTATTGATATGTATAATTGTGATATCACCTATGGAACTAATAATGAATTTGGTTTCGATTATCTGCGAGATAATATGGCGATCTCCAAAGAAAATTGTGTCCATCGCGGCTATAACTATGCAATAGTCGATGAAGTGGATTCAGTATTAATCGATGAAGCCAGGACACCTTTAATTATTTCAGGACCGGTTGGTTCATCTGAACATAAATTTGATGAAATGAAACCGAAGGTGGAACGTCTTTTTAGAAAACAGGCAAACCTAGTCGCTTCCATTGTAGGTGAAGCTGAGGCTCTTCTTAATTCCGAGAATTCAAAAGATAGAGAAAAAGCCGGCATTTATTTATTAAGAGCTCAAAGAGGATATCCGAAAAACAATAAGCTCTTAAAACTTATGAGTGAGCCTGAATATAAAAAATTAGTTCAGCAGACAGAACTTGAATTTCTTAGAGAGAATGGCAAAAGGATGCCGGAGATCGATGAAGAGCTATACTATGCTATTGAAGAGAAAAATCATCAAATCGATTTAACCGAAAAAGGAAGAGAGGAATTAGCCACCGGAACTAGTGAAGGTAAAGACCTTTTCGTATTGCCCGATCTAGGTCTTGAGATTAGCCAAATTGAGAATGATGCATCAATTGTCCCTGATGAAAAAATAAAATTAAAAGATGGACTTTATCATACTTATTCGGAAAGATCGGATAGAATTCATACACTTAATCAACTTCTTAGAGCATATACTTTATATGAAAAAGATGTGGAATACGTTATAACCGAAGATGGTAAAATAGCAATTGTTGATGAATTTACTGGTCGTGTACTTCCGGGAAGAAGATACTCCGATGGTCTCCATCAGGCAATCGAAGCTAAAGAAACAGTAAAAGTGGAAAGAGATACTCAAACTCTTGCTACAATTACATTGCAGAATTATTTTAGATTGTATAGAAAGTTATCGGGAATGACAGGTACTGCCGAGACTGAAGAATCGGAGTTTTTTGAAATCTATAAATTAGAAGTAGTCGTTATTCCAACCAACAAACCAATTGTAAGAGATGATGAAGATGATGCGATTTATAGAACCCGAAGAGAAAAATTCAATGCAGTAATAGACATGATTAAGGAATTACAACAGGCAAAAAGACCGGTGCTTGTTGGTACTACAAGCGTGGATGTTTCAGAAACATTGAGTAAGATGTTAACGCGTCAAGGCGTTAAACATAATGTTCTTAATGCAAAGCAACATCAAAGAGAAGCTGAAGTAGTAGCTTTTGCAGGACAGCCCGGTGCAGTTACTATTGCAACTAACATGGCAGGTCGTGGAACTGATATTAAACTTGGTACAGGAGTGGTTGATAAGGGAGGTCTTTATATACTTGGCACCGAGCGTCATGAATCACGCCGTATCGATCGCCAGCTTCGTGGTCGTTCAGGAAGGCAGGGAGATCCCGGTACAACTAAATTCTTTATCTCCTTAGATGATGATTTAATGCGTCTTTTCGGAAGTGATCGAGTAACAAGTGTAATGAGCCGCCTTGGGATGGAAGAGGGTGAAGCAATTCAACATCCACTTATAACTAAATCCGTGGAAAGAGCTCAGAAAAAAGTGGAAGAGAATAACTTCGCAATAAGAAAACGTCTCCTTGAATTTGATAACGTTATGAATCAACAAAGAGAAGTTGTTTATTCACGCAGAAGGCAGGCACTCGAGGGTGAACGTCTAAAAGATGAAATACTTGATTACTTAGATGAATATCTTGATTCGGTAGTAGATAAACATTATGAAGAAGGAAATATTGAAGAGCTAAGAGGTGAATTGCTTCAAAATTTACTTGTTGATTTTAAGATTGAACCGGAAGTTTGGCAGTCACTTGGTAAAGATGGATTGAAGGAAAAAGTTTTTGAAGCATCGAAGGATTTTTATTCACGAAAAGAAGAGATGCTTTCAAGTGAATTAATGGCTAAATTAGAGAGGTTCGCTGTTCTTAGTGTGATTGATGAGAAATGGAAAGAACATTTGAGAGAAATGGATGATCTTAAAGAAGGAATCGGACTTAGAGCTTATGGACAGAAAGATCCATTACTTGAATATAAGGGAGAAGCATTCAATCTATTCTTAGCTTTATTGGATCAGATCAGAAATGATGTTGTTTCATTTTGTTTTAAATTTTTCCCGCAGACACAGGAATCAATTCAGGGAAGAAGAAGAGAACCGGCTCAAAGATTAAGAACAATAAAAGATTCATCGGATAACTTAGGTTTACAGGCAAAACCTTTGGAAGGAACAGAGCAGAGAGGTAAAACTCAACCGATAAAGGTAGAAGATAAAATCGGAAGAAATGATCCTTGTCCTTGCGGAAGCGGTAAAAAATATAAAAACTGCCATGGTGCGTAAAAATTTTTGGATTGATTATGAAAAAAATTGAAGCTATTATCAGACCTTTCAAATTAGATGATGTCAAAGATGCGCTACTTGAAGAAGGTATTAGAGGTATGACCGTTACTGAAGTCCGCGGTTATGGCAGGCAGAAAGGGCATAAAGAAACTTATCGTGGTAGTGAATATCAAATTGAATTTATTCCTAAGATTAAAATTGAAGTGGTGGTGGATGATTCATTAAGCGAAAAAGTAATTGAAGCGATTCTAAAGACAGCTAAAACCGGACAGGTGGGTGATGGTAAAATTTTTATTTATAACGTGGAGGATGCTATTAGAATAAGGACTGACGAATCAGGACCATTAGCTTTATAAGGAAAAACAACTTGAAACGTAATATTTTATTGGTCGCATTGGTTTTCGTAGTAACCTCATGCGGACTTTGGCGCGATTTTACTACATATTTTAATACCTATTTTAATGCATCTCGAATTCTTGGACTTGTAGAAGATGAATTAAATGAAAAGATTACAGATCCATTCGAATTCAAAGAGACTAAGATCACTCAGCAGCAGAGCCAGCAGCTCACTAAGGTGATTGAGAAATGTTCAAAAATTCTTCAGTTCGATAAAGAATCCTCTTACTTTACCGATGCACTTTTTATGACGGGTAAAGCTTTCTATTATCAGGGAGAATATTCTAAAGCACAGAGGAAATTTTCTGAACTTGCTGCCGTTCAAGAAAGTGATTATACTCTTATTAATCAAGTGTGGTTAGCACGCACAAACCTGCAATTAAGAAATTTTGATGAAGGTCTTGCCCAACTCGATGAAGCAATTATAAAAGCAAAGGAAAACGAAGAAGAAGAAGTTTATATCGAAGGTTCTATTAAAAGAATCGGGTTCTTAATTTATCGTGAAGAATATGCAAATGCTGCAAAAAATGCAGCTGACTTAATTAGTAATATTGATGATGATGAAATTAATGCTTTAGTCTCGTATAAGTTAGGAACGATATACCTAAAGACAAATGAACTTCAACTTGCTTCTGAAGCGTTTTATGATGTAAATGAAAAATATTCTCCTTCATTTGATGTAGAATTTAAAAGTCTTTTGGAATTGGCAAAACTTCAGAAGCAATTAGATAAAGTGGATCAAAGTTATGAATTACTAACTGATCTCAGCGAAAATAATAAATATAGATTGTTCTTAGACCAGATTTTTTATGAGATTGGTGATGTATATGCGATTAAAGGTGAGTATGATAAAGCAATTGAAGAATTTGTTAATATTGATACGACCTATCGACAAAGTCCATTCTCAGGCTTAGCACAGTATCGACTCGGTGGTATATATGAATTTAACGAAGTCAATTATGATAGTTCACGAAAATATTATTATAAGGCTTCATCTAATTTAATCGGGCTTGACGTAAGAGAGAAAAAGGCGGAATCAAGTAAAAAAGCATTAATTTTTGATCGCTATTTTACTCTAGTAAACGAGATTAAAGCAAATAAGAAAGCGCTTGAATACATTGCCGACCCCTTAAAATTTGAACGTGACTCTATTGACTTCAAAGTTACAATGGAAAAAATTGAAGCTGAAAAACAATTAAATGCAGCGACACAACAATTTCGCAGTCAAAGCGATGGTAATAATTCGTTTCAAAATCAATTTCAAACTCAACAGGCGCAAACTCCGGTTACTAATGATCCGAATGCTGTTCAATATAATACATCCACAAATCCGAATTCTACATCTCAGTCTCAACAGCCTACTAATCCGGACATAAATGCTTTATCGCAATATTCATCGGGAAATAATAATGATCTTTCTTTAGAATCATTAATAAGACAAGGGAAAATTCTCAAACCGATTCTGCCAAAAATAAGTGCAGATTCTGTTAATTCACTACTTGCTTCAAATTATTATAATCTTGGGAATTTATTCTTTTCTGAGATTGAGGACTTAGATTCGGCATATTCATATTATGATAAAGTTATAACTGAATATCCGGAAAAAGGATTTACACCTCAATCAATTTATGCAATCGGAACGATTTATGAGACAGAGAACAATAAAGAAAAAGCGGATAGTCTTTTTAATATAATTATAGAAAATTATGAAAATAGCCCACTTCATATTGAAGCCGGGAAAAAACTTGGTATGGTAAAAATTGAAACTAAATCCGATCCTGCTGAAAAATTATATTTAGTTGCTGAAGATAAGATGTTTAATAAAAATTATGAAGAAGCAATTAAAGACTTTAGAAATATTTATAATACAAATCCAAATTCTGCTTTTGCACCAAAAGCGCTTTATGCTGCCGGTTTAATTTATGAAGAAAACCTAGTTCAATATGATTCTGCTGCAGCATACTATGAGATTTTGAATAAAGAATATGCTGTAACTCCATTTGCAAAACAGAGTTTCGCAAAACTAAGCGGATTTCAAGCTGAGCAGAAAGCAATTAAGCTCAAAAAAGAGGTGGAAGAACAAAAGAAAGTAAATGAAGCAGCCAAAACTATTAGTCCATTATTCTCTGCAACCGATTCAACTTCAATTTCTAAAAACAAAATAGGAAAAATTGATTCTTCAATTTCAAAAAAGAAAAACGGTAAAATAGATTCTTCTTTGCCTAAGAAGGCAAAGATTGCAATAGATACATCCGATTCTTCAATTGGAATATTAAATGCAGTTTCTGATTCACTTTCAAAGGCAAGTATGAAAGGTGAATTAAAAGATTCTTCAGAAGTTAAAAAAATTCCGGAAAGGAAAGTATTTAAAGATATTCCCGATGAAGTGAAAAGGAAAATCGGTCTGCCGGTCGATTCCACAAAAGCAAAAAAAGATGAATTATTACCAAGTGATTCATTGAAATTATTAAATAAGTCAGGTATTAAAATAGATACAACTATATTTAAGAAAGAATTGGAAGGTATCACTCCTGCACCACCTGCTGATTCAACCAAAAAGCTAATTGAGGATGACATTTAAAAAATTTGAAAATTTAATTGAGCAGGGTGAAAGCACTACTATTGAATTTAAACAACGCTTTTCCACCCATGAAAAAATTGCTAAAGAAATAATCGCCTTTGCTAATACCAAAGGCGGTTTTATTTTATTTGGTATTAATGATAATGGTTCAATTTACGGTTTAGAAAGCGAAAAATCGGATAATGAATTAATAACCGAATGTTGTGAAAAGTATTGTGAGCCACCCGTAAAATATAATCTGGAAAACATCGAGTATAAGAAGAAGGATATTCTCATACTCTACGTTAATGAATCAAATATAAAACCGCATCGAATTCAAGATTATAATTCCAAAATTGATTTAAATACAGCGCAAGTATTTATAAGAGTCAATGATAAAAGCGTTCCCGCTAGCAAAGAGATGATTAAAATAATGCAGACTCAGACAGAAGAAAGATCATTAACAAAATATAATGTGGGGAAGAACGAGAAAATTGTTTTTGAAATGCTGCAAAAGAAAGAGACAATAACTGTAAAAGAATTAAGTGAGTCGGCAAATATTTCTCAAAGAAGGGCATCAAGAACATTGATTAATTTGGTTAGAGCAAATCTTTTATTTATCCACATAAAGGATAACGGTGCAGAATATTTTACTACGGCTATCTGAAATATTTCACTTCAGCTACTTTATTTACTAATATCATAAACCCTTCTTAGATCAAAAATACTAATGCCATAAGCCACCGCTACATTCAATGACTGCTTAATACCATATTGAGGAATCTCTAAAGTAAAATCACATTCGTCCAATAAGTCTTGTTGTACACCCGTAATTTCATTCCCGATTATTAAACAAATCGGGAATTGGTAAGAATCAATTTCGTAATATTTTGTACTCTTTTCAGTTAATTCTAAAGCCGCAATCTTATATCCAATCTCTTTGTACTTTTTAATAATTATTTTTGGGTCATTTACGTATTCCCATGAAACACTATTCTGAGAACCTAATGCAGTTTTCAAAACTTCTTTTTGAGGCGGATGAGGAGTATAACCGCATAGATACAGCTTCTCGATCATAGCACCATCGGAAGTCCTAAAAATAGAACCAACGTTATAAGCGCTTCTTACGCTATTAATTACCACTACGACAGGCATACGATCAGCCGAACTGATATTCTCTATTTTACTTCTATTCTCTGATATTTCCGAATGTGTTAATTTTCTCATATTATTTTGATGTGAATTTTAAGCCTATTATACCGGCGAAGATTAATAATAGGAATAATATTCTTAAGACCTCTTTTGATTCATTAAAAAATAAGATACCGTATAAAGCTGTCCCAACCGCACCAATACCTGTCCAGACGGCATAAGCCGTTCCGATAGGGAGCCCTTTAACACCAAGGGAAAGAAATATATAGCTTAATACCATAGTAATTACAGTGAATATACTCGCCTTAAGGTTTGTAAATCCATTGCTATATTTTAGACCTACTGCCCAGCTTATTTCAAATACAGCAGCTATCAGAATGTATATCCAATACATTAAAGGGTTCCCATTTTAAATTAACCTTTAAAATAAAGATTTATATAGACATTATAAACTATATTCCTATTAGAAAATAATACAAAATGTCTTTTTATTTTTTATAAAATAAATTATTTTTCGAAAAAAGGGAGATCAAATGAAAAATTTTTTTAAATATTCCGGCATTTTATTATTAATAATTGCTGTTTTATTTCTGAGTGGAATAATATATTTTAATTCGAGTTATCCAAAAGTCATTACAAAAAAAAATATAAAAATAGAACAAACAGCCGAACGAGTAGAAAGAGGCAAGTATCTTGTGAATCATGTTGCTGCCTGTATTGACTGCCATTCGAGCAGAGACTATACATTATATACAGCACCAATGATTAAAGGAACTGAGGGAATAGGGGGAGAGAGGTTCGGTGAAGAAATGGGATTCCCCGGCAATATTTATGCAAAAAATATTACTCCCTCA
>LOEU01000031.1 GCA_001516025.1 bacterium BRH_c32
TCTCTCAACGGATTTTCCGTTGATGCTACTCTTACTGCTGCCGATACATATACTCCTTTCAATCTCCTTGAGTATCTCGGCAATCTTCTTCCATAACTTCTTCCTCCACTCAGCTTTTCATGTTTTACTAATCCGCAGTAGCTCAGGTAATGATTGCTACTCTTAAATCTTTTTCCGTCTATCACTATCGATAATATTGTTACACTGCTTATTGGACCAAGTCCAGGGATACTTTTCAAACTTCTTAGCACCTTGTTCTTTTTTACAATCTTCTCAAACTCTTTTTCATACCTCTTATGCTTTTCCTGATATGATTCTATTTTCTCATCCAGTTGTGATACTATAAATTTATTTACATGACTTGGTTCTATCTCTTCTTTTTTCTTCCATGATTTATTTTCCGCACGATAAAACGCAGACTTCTGATTTAGTAATCTTACTCCTGCTCTTACCTCATCATCATAATAGCTAACCAACTTTCTTAATTCATATAACTCGTTTGTGCTGTGATATACTTCCTTCATCATTCCATTCTTTAGCAACTTGCATAATTTACCAGCATCTATTCTATCTGTTTTAGGTCCATCACTTAACAATCTATTTCTGTATGGATCACAAATAAATATTTTGTCTGCATAATCGTATAGCTCTACAAATAACCATTGGCTTGTTGTTGTCTCTTCAATTGTCAGTATCTTTTTACCATGAAGATTAGACAAATATAATTTCAGTTCCTTCAGATCTGATGGAACATCAATCACTTTTGGCTCTATATCTTTTTTGCCCATTCTGGCTACTGCCATATTTCTTTCCGACCAATCCAGCGCTATGTAATGGTCGTAACTTTCTGGTGATGTCAAAGAACTATTGTTCTTCTTACTTTTTACAACTATTTTATTCGTAAACATTTTTAGGTCTCCTTGCTTTGTTTGAGATGCCATAATTTATTCCGATTCTTCGGAATATGCACCAACTAAGTAAGTGAGACCTTCTTTTCTAATTTACCGCAACCAAACCGCCGACTAGAATAGCAATGCAGATTAAAACGACAAAGCCAATGATTAAGCAAACTGTACTTATTTTTCATTGCAAGGCAGTTTTCAACAATGTTATTTAATATAACTGCTTATAACAATAAACTTAAAACGGAACAACCAAGCCAAGAATATTTGAAAACCCGAATGCGAAAACGCCGTCGGCTTGATTGGCTGGTTAGCTGTAAATTACTTTATTCTTCTCCAAAATAATCCAAATCATTTTTTTTTATTTGATAATTTGATACTGTTGAAACAGCCAAATCATAGTCAATCATATATTTTGCTAACTGTTCTCCATCAACCAAAACAATTTTCGTTTCGTTTTTAGGAGTATAATCAAGCGCTTCTTTTGAAAAATATGAAGTTGTTATAAATATTCCTTTCTTGGCTCCTTGACCAGCAAGGGCACCAACAAATTTGTGTAATTCGGGGCGACCAACAACGCCTTCCCTTTTTTTAGCTTGGACGTAAATAACGTCACGGTTCTAGTATCAGTAAATCAAAATTTGAAAACAATTCACAACTTGCTATTTGCAATCCTTGAAAGTCTATAAAACCTTTTAGTTTATAACTCAATCTCTCCTCTATCAGCTGTATTGATGCTTTCTTATAATAAACCACAATTAAAACTTTTTTTTTGTTTTCGTTCAAGCTATTCCATCTGAAATATATTACTTGACTATTATGCCTACGTTTATTATCATTGCATTGGTTGCTTGCTTGCCGTGCTTATTATGCGAAAGTAGCAAGGATTTTATGAAAGGGCTTAAAGTTTTTTTAAGCCCTTTTTTTATAAAATCAATTTTTTTTTGTAATTAAACCTATCCTCACAAGCGCTTAACTAAATGCTTAATCGCCAAGAATATACTTGTTTTATCCGGCAGAGGAATTTTTTTAGGAAGTTCATGTAATCTATTTTCCTTTATCATTCGATATATTCCGCGAATAAATAAAAATGGGAGGAATCCTATCATGAATGAAAATACGAGTATAAAAATTATCCCAAATATTACTTCCATATTTCCTCCCTAATTTGATTTTACTTATTAATTAATTCGTTTAACAAAATAAGCTGCAAGAGATTCTTTTTTCTTTACCGGATCGTAATCAGTATCCTCTGCAAATATAACCCGTTCACCTACTTTGAGCTGCGAGGCATTACCTTTATAACTGCTTGCTCTGAAGAATATCCGGCTATCATTAAATTCAATAAATCCAAACCTTTTCTCGGCGTTATAATCTTTGATAATTCCTTTATTTAATTGAGAGTAAGCTAACTCATCTAATTTATTTTTCAACGTATTGACATTAAGATCATCAAGCGCAATATTATGTTTAGCTAATGATTGAGTCAATTTTTCTCTAAGTTTCCATTTTTCATTTATTCTTATTGCCGCGGCAAGCTTTAATGAAATAAGGGAGTATTCGTGATTTCCCAATTTTTCTAAAGTTTCATAAATGAGGTAAAAGAGTTCCCATTTGAATTTTAATTCTCCCGATCCTAAAGCAGCATCTAGTGCATATTTTAAGGAAGATTTATAATCCCCGATCAAAAAATAATTCTCCGCCAATTCTTTCTGAAGGAACCATACTTTTTTGAATTTCACGGATTTCAATAATCCCTCAATTGCTAAATTATATTCTTTCATTTGAGAGTAACATAGCGCAATTCTTCTAACGCACCATATATCATAATCACGATGATTCAGAATATTATCCGATAATAATTTTTGGGAAAACGAAAGACACTCGGCATAGTTACCCATCTCAAATAATATTTTGGATCTTTGAGCAAACCATGTTTCATAGTGCGAAGCCAATTCCTTTTGTCTTCCTTTAATAGTACCCATATAAGGTTCTTTACTTAAATCCTCAGGATTAATAGAATCGATAATTTCAAGAGCATAGTCCCAATGAGTTTGAACGCTGACTATCAACTTGACGAAATTAAAACAGAGCTCTTTGACAGTAACATAATGGTATTTATCTTTTATATCCAATATTTGTAATAATAATTTCGTTTTGTTATAAAGAGAATCGATATCGCCGATTATGGCTTCGTCAATAAAATCTTCAGTTTCATTCGAACTATATTCTTCTTCACCGAAAGAGTTTTTGTTATTCTTTATTTTAAGATAATTGTATAGACATTTTCCATAAAGATTTATTATAAAACTATTATTAATATTCCTTAAATCGATCTTAAGATAGTTATCAATAAAATTAATGCCCTTCTCGTACTTCTTGAGATTATAAAATGAATTAAGAATGTCAGAAACCAAAAAATCATTCTCTGCTATTTGAGCTGAAGAAAATTTCTTATCTATATCCTTAATGAAAATATCAATTATTTCTGAAAATCTATTTTCATTTGACACTTCTGCTTTCTTGTCCTTTATCTGAAACGATATTTCATTAAGAGTCGGCATTCTATTCTCCTTTTTAATTTTTATAAGTAAATTAGTTTTTAAATCTGAGCTCATGGAGTATTTTGATTTTTTCAATATGATGATCCTCCAATTCGAAAGAGGTTTTGATTCTGCCATTAACAGATTCAATAATCACAATCTTTTCTCTTCCCTTATTATATCTTAGGATTATCTTTATCTCACTTTGTTCCTCTTCGTTGAAGTCCTCCGGAAAATCAATTCTCTCCTCCTCCAATGGATTCCCGTCAAAATCACAGTCTAAATAATTACCATAATCCGAATAACCACAGTTTGAGCAGAAAGGTTGAGTGTCGTTATCGTCATCATAATAAGATTTACAATCAGGACAAATTGCCATACTTCCTCCAATAATTATATAAATTTTAATATTTACTGCGAATTAATTCCATTCATATCTACCATATTATGATAGATTTATTATTCGGCATCTTTAAGGTCCTCTGTCAACTTTAATTCAAATAAAACGGCTTCGACAGATGATAAAAGTGCACCTATAAATATTAATGCTAATTGTAATCCGAACTCATTACTCATTTGATACCTCGATTGATTTATTTATTGTTACTTATACAGAGTAGAGGAATTGTAATTTTTCCGGAAAATAAAAGTACAATAAGATCGTAGATATATTTTAATGGATATTTATACGGATATGCGTGGATAATATACTGGGATAGATTTTTTCACTTAGCTTCTAGCGGGGGTTTCCTTATACCCAAAATGACACCATAACTGAAAATTTATATTTTACAATAATTTAACTTTTAATCATTCGGATGTGGGTCGGTCAATTTTGAGCGGGAATTGCGATCATAGTTTTCAATATACTCATCCAAAAGATGTAGTCCCATTTTCATCCCTATGCACGATTGAACAATTCTTCAATACTTTATATCATATTAATGTAATAAAGGCACTTGTACATAATAGAACAATTATACTCTGTAATAGAACTAATGAACAAAATCCTATTAATTCAAAGGAACCAGAACGATGCCGAAGAATAAACATAGAAAAATAAAAGGAGAATTATGAAAAACAAATATTCCATCTTAGCAGCTATTTTGCTGATTGCGGGATCACTAATAACTAGTTGTGATAGTAACGGTGATAATGCGAAAGAAAAAGTTACGCAAGCAAATAAGGAAATGGTAGATGCGCAGGCTCAATTTGAGAAAGAATGGCAGCAGTTCAAAAGCAATATTGAAGTGAAACAGAACGCTAACCAAAAAAATATTGATGATTTCAAAACAGCGATGGAAACAACCAGTAGGAAATTCAAAGCTAAATATCAAAATGAAGTATTGACGCTGGAACAAAAAAACATCGAATTACAAAAAAGATTAAATAATTATAAGTATGAAGGAAAAGAAAATTGGGAAAAATTCAAACAAGATTATAATAATGATATTGATAGCGTTGGAAATGCGCTCAAAAGTTTATTTGAGAAAAAATATTAACTAATTTAGGAGATTATTATGACAGAAATTAAAATTGAAAAGAAAAAACTGGCGTGGCTATGGGTTTTATTAGGTATTATCGTAATTGCACTCCTTGTTTATTTTATGGTATTTTATAATTACGATGAGGGAATGAATGAAACTCACCAAACATCTGAACTTATGGATAAGAATGATAAAGACCTCATAGGTGTAAATGAAAATAACAGCACCGTGGCGGCTTATATAAGTTTTGTGGAAAACAACAAAAATAAGATGAGTCTAGACCATGCATATACAAATGAAGCTCTTTTAAAATTAATCGAAGCTACAAATGCTATGGCAGGTGAAGTAGGATACGAGGTGCAGACTGATTTAGAAAAGGTGAAGGGATATGCAGAAATGATTACAAAAGATCCGTTCGAGACTACACATGCGGATAATATTAGAAAGGCAGACGACCTTTTAACCAATGCCTTGCAAAACATTCAGAAGGATAAATATCCGGGATTGACGAATGAAATTGCAGAATTGAGAAATGCTTCAGAATCAATTAAACCGGGAGTACTTACTCTTGATCAGAAAAATGAAGTTAAAAATTTCTTTAGCAAAGCAGCTGACCTGCTCCAAAAAATGAATTAACAAATTTTATAAGGAATAAAAATTATGTCTGATAATAAAAAGAATCTATATTACTTAGAAGAGCTTCCCGATTATAAAGTAGCATCCGATTACCATGATGTGAGGGGGTGGGATGTTATAGATGCTGAGAATCGCACAGTTGGAAAAGTAACTAATTTACTGGTTAATAAAGAATTGGAACGTGTTGTATATCTTGATGTTGAGGTAAATAAATCTTTGATAGAATTTGGTTATAAGACTTACCAAGTTCCTGCAAGCGAGGGTGTTCATGGATTTATAAACAAAGATGGAGAGGACCACCTTATTATACCAATAGGAATGGCGAGTTTAGATATAGAGCAAAAGAGAGTACTCACAAACCAAATAAACTATAATTCTTTTGCCAAAGCAAAACGGTTCAATATTGGTACTGCCTTTGATCGTGATTACGAATTTAATCTGTTTCGTCATTATACTAGCAATGATGCAATTGATTTAGCGATTATCGATGAAGAATTTTATAATCGAAAAGAGTTTGATAATACTTCGCATCGACGCGATACTAAATAAGATTAGAAAGTTAATTTGTAGAATCGAGAATCTTTATTTGACAATAATATCTGCGTTTTCTAGATATGCGGTGGATGTTTGCTCGCCTTATTTTCAATTCATGCAATTGTCTTCATTGCATATTTAGTAATTTTATGATGAGGAATATTACTTATATAAAATTAGTTTTTGCCTTCAAGATAATCGATATATTCAATGACTTTTTTTTGTTCTTCCTTAGGGAGTAATTCAAACCTATTAATTAATTTATCTGAATTTTTCACTTCATCTTTTGCTTTGTTTTTCCATCCATAACCGAGAATAAAACGAGAAAATTTATAAGCAATCACTGAACAAATAATAATAAGTACCAAGGCGGTAAAAAAGTTGAGTCCTTCCATTAGAATGCACTCCTAACTAAATATATTATTATTAATCTAAAGTTCTTTATGACAAAATTCAATTTCCAATTTGTCTTCTAAAAAGATTTTCCAATCTCGCTTAGACATAAATGAGGTTTTCCATTACTGATTTCATCATATTGGGCTTAATTGCATTTTCTGAAACAAGATCAATATACGACCATATTTACAAATTAAGAATGTTTCCTCATAGAATTAATCCTTTTCTTTAATTAGTGTGTCTAAATACAAAAAATGGAGAAATACAATGCGTTTGACTATCGGAATTGCCTATTCAGCTTTCATCATGTTAATGAGTGTTTCTTTGATTAATGCTCAAGGTCGTGATCAAATGAAAGAAGAACTAAAAGAATTGAAAGAGAAACTTTCTCTTATGCCCGAACAGGAGACAAAGATTCAAGAGATATTTTCGAAATATCAGGAACTTGCTCAAAAAGAGAGAGCAGCAATCGGCGAAAATAGAACGGATATGATGAAAATGCGCAGACAAAATAGCAATAAGATGTATGAAGAGATTGAGCTTATTTTAGATGAAAATCAGAAAATGATTTTTGAAGAGTACAAAAAAGATAGAGAAGAAAAAATGAAGGAACGTATGAATAATTTCAAGGATAATCGTGACGACCGTATGGGCGGCGGCAGAAGAGGACGCTAATATTACCAGAGGTAGCCTTCAATGGATTTGGCGCAGGCGGGGCAGTATCCATTACCTTTTATATCCACTTCTTCGATTCCGTTGGATGAATGCATTACGCAATCCCAATCAAGGCAATGCCTCAATCCATAATTATGACCAAGTTCATGAAGTGCTTCTTTTATAGTGCGTTCGAGCAGTAGTTTATCATTCGATATTCCCGAATAAAATTCTTCGTGCAATCGGCATACCGAAACAATAGAGTGCTTTCCATTAAGCTGCGCTTCGCCAAAAATAAAAGTCAACGCTGGTACGAACAGATCCACATCGGTCAGCAAAAGTACTTTTCCTTCAATATTATCAGTGAGATTAATTACTTCGGCAAGTATTTGTGTCGAATAGTATTGCTTCCTTTCGATGGAAAAAAAATCGTCTATATTGACCTTAAGATCATTAAGATGAATTTTACAAGAAAATCTTTTAGAAAATTCCGCAACAAGATTTTGCAACAATAGTTGGTTGTAAAATTTAAGCGGTGTAAGATAAATATCCATTAATACTCATCTTTACGAAGATCATATTTACTTATTTTATTATATAAAGTAGCTCTATCGATTCCCAAAACCTGTGCGGCTTTTGAAATATTCCAACTCGTTTCATTTAGTACTTTTTGAATATATTTTTTCTCCATTGCGGCAAGGCTATTATCGCCTTCATCCAATTCAAAAATATTCTTAGATACATGGAACGGTAGATCATCCACTTCAATAGTATCTTTTTTCCCGACAACCATTGCCCTTTCTACTGCATTCTCCAATTCTCTTACGTTTCCCCTCCAATCATATTCCAATAAGAAATCCATCGCTTCTTTGGAAACTTTTTTCTTCTTCTTATTCATAACGGTAGAAAACTTGCCGATAAAGAAATCGACCAAGAGAGGGATATCATTTTTTCTTTCGCGCAGTGGAGGAATAACAATTGTGAATACATTCAATCGGTAATAAAGGTCTTCTCTAAATTTGCCTTCTTTGACTAATTCTTCGAGCGGCTCATTTGTTGCAGTAATTATTCTGAAATCACTTTTAATTAAATCATTACCGCCCACTCTATTAAACTGTTTTGATTCAAGAACCCGCAATAATTCAATCTGCATTCTAAGGGAAATGGAGCCGATTTCATCTAAGAAGATCGTGCCTCCGTCTGCCATCTCGAACTTACCTTTACGTTTGAATTGAGCACCGGTGAACGACCCTTTTTCATGACCGAATAATTCGCTCTCTAAAAGAGATTCGGCGAGTGCTCCGCAATTCACCGTAATAATCGGAGAATATTTTCTATTGCTATTGATGTGAATTGCTTTCGCAATTAATTCTTTTCCCGTGCCGCTTTCCCCTCGAATCAAAACTGTTGTATCCGTCTTTGCAACCGAATGAACTAACTCATAAATTTTCTTCATCTGAAAACTTTCGCCGATCAGATTATCGGGCTTTATCACTTCATCAAGATTTTCTTTCAGGAGTGCGTTCTCGATTTTTAATGATTTTTGCTGAAGTGCGTTTTTGACAAGATGAGCAAGTTCATCGGGATCAACGGGTTTTGTAACGTAATCATAAGCGCCGTTTTTTAAGGCTGTAATGGCTGTGGGCACCGAGGAATAAGCAGTGATTAATATTATGAGAGCATCTTTATCTATCGCTTTAATTTTTATCAGTAAATCCAATCCGCTCATTCCGGGCATTTTCATATCAACTAGCAATAGATCAAATTCCCCTTCTGAATATTTCTTGAGTGCTATCTCTCCGTCTTCTGCGGTTTCGACATAATAGTTTTCTTCGTCAAACCAATGATAAAGAGATTCTCTAACGATTTTTTCGTCATCAACAATTAATATTCTACTTTTCTTATTCATAATTCCTTTCCATTAAGCATTTTGCACATGTAGCGGAAGTACAATTTTAAATGTAGTTCCTTGATTCGATGTATTTTCTATTTCAATTTTTCCATGATGTTTAGTTATAATTCCGTAAACTACCGCAAGCCCTAGCCCCGTACCGGAAGATGATTCTTTGGTAGAATAAAACGGCTCAAAAATATATGGCAGGTCTTTGTCGGAAATTCCCGAACCTTCATCTATAATTCTAATAACAACATTATTACCTTCTTTAGTTAAATTAATTATAATTTTTCCCTTATTAGTCATTGCCTCAATCGAATTAATAAGAAGCGACATAAGTGCCTGCTGAATTTTATTTGCATTGCAATGAACTATAATAGGATCATCCTGAAAATCCTTAATTAAAGTAATCCCATTCATTTGGAGATGATGATTAATTACCATCACGCTATTATCAATGATTCGTAATAAATTTTCATTTGCAAATTCATCTACTTCGGCATGCGAAAAAATGAGCAGGTCTTTTACTATCTGTCCGCAGCGCGCAGATTCATTTGAAATTAATTCCAAGTATTCAATTAGCTCTTCATATTCTTTTTCTACTTGTGTTTTCTTTAGCCGTTTAGCTATTAATTTGCTCAAAGTAAGAATTCCTGCCAGCGGATTATTGAGTTCATGAGCGACAGTGGCGGAGAGTTTTCCTAGCGATGCTAATTTCTCAATCTGATAAACTTGGTTATAAATATTTTTTAGTTCTTTAGTTTTTTCATTCACCTTTTCATTAAGAGTTTCGGTCCAAGTTTTTATCTCTTCATAGGCATCGCTGAGTTTATAAGACATTTCATTGAATCTTCGTGCCACCTGTCCGAGTTCATTGGTGGTATTCATTTCAATCTTATAACTCAAATTTCCATTCCCTACTTCTTCGATACCATCTTTAATTTTCTTTAATGGTCTATTCACTAAAACCGTAATAAAGAGACCGGAGAAAAATGAGATACAAATTACAATAACGATTGATGCACTGATAATATCATTGGTGGAGTCTTTTATAATTTTGTCTAATTTATCTAGCGAAACTCCTACATCGAGAACTCCAAGAATTTGAACGTTCGGAGAATGAGCGTGGCACTCGGCATTAGAGCAATCGGGTTCATTCCTGATTGGATTGATTAATCCGAGTATTCTCTGATTTTTTTCATTTTTATAAATTCTGATTTTGCTTTGATTCGTTAAACTTTGAAGAGGAACTCTGCTATTGTGGCATCCGATACATGCTTCCGAATTTAAATCTACCTGCTGATTTATTTCGGGTGGATGAGTGGAATAACTAATTTGACCTAATTTATTATAAATACGAATTTCTTCTACTCCGATTTCCGAGCGTACTGTGTTTATAATCTGATGCACGTCCTCGCGTCTATTGAGAAGCATACTATAACGAGTAGATTTTTTTATTATATCGCTGATATTATATGCACTCTCGAATCGTGATTGGGTTAAATAGCTATCCAGTGATTTTATTATGAAGTAAGTATAAGCAGATAAAATGAAAACCATGATTAAGGAAATGGAGAGAATAAGCCGGACGCTAAGTCTATTTTGAAGTTTGGTTTTCATATAAATATTTTTTTGTAATACTAAGATAAAAAATCTAATTGATACTTTATAACTAATTCCAGATGATGAATTACTTACAATAATTTATAGAGCTTTATTGTATTTGAAATTATTAATATTGCTGTTATTAAATTAGGTAAATTACTATGGTTTAGCATATATCCGAGAGGCAATGTCATTATAGAATTTGATATTGCACTCATTGATAAGAACTTTATTCGTATTGAATATTTGCGCTAATATTTATTTTAGGAGAATAAAGAGTTTAATAGAGAAACATATTTTTTATTACCCAAAAGTTTATGAAGGTGTTTTGTCATCGCTCCACCATCCATCATAGTATCGCCCACCGAAGGAATACCGGTTTTAATATCTTCTATTGACGCAATTGCTTTATTGAGCGATTTATCCCACTCGGTTTTGGATATTTTGGAATTAGGAATAGATTGCTTGATATCTCCGATAATTGCAAACCAATTTGAATTAGAAGAAGTACTATTTATTTTATCATATACCATCAAATCAATCGGTGAAGAGAGAGAAAATTCTCCCCAATCTCCCGAAATACTGATAAATTTTTCTCCTTTGTGAAAATCCTTTCGGCTTTCATTTATATCTACTGAATATTCATAATCGAGAAAACATTCAAGGATAGGATTTATACCGAGATAGAAAGTATCTCGGCATAGTTCCTTAACGATTAATGAATTATTTATATAAATAGTATTTTTATCATACTTAAGTTCATGCAATTTTTGTGAAATTGTGCTTATAACATTTTTAGAAGAATGCTTCTCAGGAGCGAGATTTATTAAATTCTTCATTGCTTTATCGAATAAACAGTTTTCGCAATCAAAATTATTATCGCATAATTTATACTCAATAACATTGGATGCCATCCAGATACATTTTAATTTTTCATAACTATTATTCATAATATCATGCTCATTCTTTTTTTTAATTTGCTATGAATTTAGCACTTCCCGTGCGTTAACGATTTCTGCTTTTTCAGTGTGTTCATTGCGTTCAGAGTGAGATTCTTCGTCTATAAATACCGTAAAGTATTTTGCGATGAATCTGAATGCAGAAATAGCAAGTACTACAAGCATCATAGTAATACTTATCTCATCGAAAGATGGGAAATAATTAATCCCTGAAGATGCCACTAATCCTGTTATACTTACGTTTAATCGGTTCAATATCAATCCGCAAATTACAGCAATCGAAATCAAGTATAACCACTTTTTATCTTCACGGAATTTTTTCTGACTCAACAGAGCAATTGGTATAAATGTTCCGAGGATAATTTCTAAATAGAAAAGGTAGGTTTCGGTGGAAGCTACAAATAGATAACCGAGTTTTCCATTAGCGATAAAATCATAAGCTTTTAATAAAAATCCACCTATCAAAGCAATTAATACAACATACGAAGCACCTGTTAAGAGATTCATTTTCAAACCGGTATTATTAAATCCATCTTCTTTGCTGAATGCTCGAGCAATAATAAAGGATTCAAAGATTATCATCGCTAAACCTGAGGCAATACATGATATATAAAAATGCACAGGAAGCAATGATGAATACCATAATGGATGAAGCTTACCCGGTACTATTAAATATAACGAGCCGAATGATGATTGATGAAGCGTTGAAAATAGCACTCCGAGAATCACAACCGGAATTGAAATCATTTTCAAATATTTAATCGGTTTATGGAGATTAAATTTTTCAAGTACTACGGGTGCAAATTCAAGAAGCAATACGGTAGTATAACAGATCAAGCACCAAGTAATCTCGAACATTACAGAATGTATATTCCACATTACTAATGGATGCCAGAAATGATCCGGTCTTCCCAAATCAACTATAAGAAGACAAACAACCACGGAATAAGAGAGAAATGCAGTTAAGATTGCCGGTCTAACGAATGCTTCATATTTATGAATATTGAAAACATGAACTGTGGCAGCGATAGTGAATCCGGCGGCAGCTAATCCAACTCCGATAAAATCAAATCCAATCCATAAACCCCAAGGCACTTGATCATGCAAATTGGTAGTAGCACCTAATCCTTGAGAGAACCTTAAAAAAGTGGATACCAATCCCACGATAACAACCAATACCGAAAACACTTTCCAAAAAGTCGGTTTTAAAATTTCCATTAATTTCATCTTCTAATTCCCATTATTAGTATTTTTTTCTTTAGCCAATTCATTTTTTCTTTTCGTTAACCAATACATACCGCCTAAGAAGACACCACCGATTGATACTACGGAAGGAATTTTTTCCATTGCTCGCATTGTAAATTCGGGCATAGCTTCTTTCGGAACATTCGGAACGAAGCCGAGCTGTTCAAAAGGCACAGGAGAAAGCACGAGAACATGAGTTCCGCCCGCTTCTTCGAGTCCATAAATTTTATCAAAATATTGATCAGGATTTTCTTTCATTCTTTTCTTAGCAATCACTATAAGCTCTTCCAAATTACCATATAAAGTAGCTTCGGTAGGGCATGCTTCGTAACAAGCAGGTAGTTTGCCTTCCTTTACTCTCGTATCGCATAAGCTGCATTTGCGGATACTTGGTAATGCTTTTCCCCATTCGTAACGAGGCATTTTATAAGGGCATGCCTGCATACAGTATCTGCATCCGATACATTTTTCGGCATCATAGATAACAGCACCTGTTTCACTTTTTTTGATAGCTCCTACTAAGCATACAGATGCACAAGCGGGGTCATCGCAATGCATACAATTTTTGCGTGTAAATAGATCGCCATATTGTTCTACTACCGTGAACGTATTATCAGAAAGGTGATCCTTTAAAAAATCTTTATTTGTTTCCGGTAAATTATTTGCCTCTTTACAAGCTTCATAGCAGGATCCGCATCCCACACAAAGCGTTACATCAAAGAGTATCCCATTTCCTTTACGCATTTCTTATCCAATTATTCTAATGAGAGAAATTCTTTTTTAAATTCGTTTACTACTTTATTCGCAGGAGCGAAACTATTAGTCCGGACGAAATTATTGTTATAAGCAGGATTGCTATTTGGAGCGAACTTACTCGAAGGGCTGGAGCCGCTTGCAGGGCTATTCCCGCCGCTTATCGTGGTGCTCCCGCCTATTGGTGAGGATTCACTCACAGATGAAACACCACCATCAAACATTGTTTCACCTACTAGTTCAACACTCGCCATATTCGGCTCAAGGAAATTTTTCAATTTTTGTGATTCGCTGTTAATCCAATCGATTGCTTCATTGCCTGCAAAAAATTGATTTGTTTTCTTATTCATTTCGTTTGAATCTAATTTTATTCCCCACGTTTCATAGGGAGAAGAAATTTTATTGCCTATAATATTTCTATTAATATTTTTTACTTTACCGCTGATAGGAGATAAAAATTCAACGCTTTCGGTTCCGTAATTTCCGGTAAATAGAACGTCTCCTTTATTGATTTTGCTCCCTTCTTCGGCACATTTAGTAATTGATAACGCGCCCAAAGCTGAGTTTACAAATGAATCGATTCCAATCTCAATTAATCCTTCTTTATCTTTCTTAAGCCAAGTATGTCCTTTCGATAAGAAAAGATTAGAGGGGAAAGAAACAGCGGCTTGCAAAGCACCGGCTTGTAACTCACCTGCTTGCATTGAAGTTGCTCCTTCATAAATTGGAGTTGAGGGTTCAAATGCCGGATGGGTTTTACCCTGAAATTTCAAAACAACAAGATCAATTAATAGAATTGAAATAAATCCCGCCAGTACAAAAATTGCGACCATAGTATATCCTTTTATGAAAACATTAAATTAATTATTAAAACTGCATTTACTTATTTGATCTCTTTTTCATCGATTGAATTATTTTCTGATTTAATTTCAGATTCGTTTACAGATTCACAGTCCTTATGTGGCTTGCCGCCATCGAACATTGTTTCTGTAGCAAGTCTGACCGTAGGATCGAATCTTGAGGAAACCGGTTTTGGAG
The DNA here is from genome assembly GCA_001516025.1 of bacterium BRH_c32. Lineage (GTDB taxonomy): Bacteria > Bacteroidota > Ignavibacteria > Ignavibacteriales > Melioribacteraceae > BRH-c32. Next base: position 14,647 of record LOEU01000031.1, read on the forward strand.
CTTTGATTCTCTTTTTTGATGGATCAATCATCGGCTCAAAAACGAAACGAACTAATAGATCAACTACTATAAATACAGCTACGAGTGATAATAAGAAAATGACCATTACAACCTCCTGTGACTTTTAATTGTACTATATATAGAGCAATTAGCATACCAATGCGAATCGTTGGTTTTTCGGGTTTGTAAGTGATTGTAATACAATGGGTTAGCGAAATGTGTAGAAATCTTATACGATTGGGGACTAAAAAAGTGAGGAATTTCTCAACACCAAAGTGTTGAATTTTTCAGCACTGCAGATTATTAATACAGTCGCCTTAGTGGCGAATAAATTTTATTGACAATATAAATTATTAAAATTAGTATGTATAGAAGACTAGATTGCTTGGAGTTACGAAATTGGTATCATTTATAAACTTATAATAATTCCCAAGATAGGCTAAAGCCAAGTTTTAGAATGCCGGTCATCTGCTTATAATAAATTCTTGAGTTGGGATGTGAATAGTTATCAATTGAATAAGCATATACATTATTATTAGTCCAGTAATAAATTAAATCAATACCGAATTTGGAATCTTTTTGATATCCAACTCCAATTCCTTTATATAACATCTCCTTTTTATAACTTCCGCCACTATTATGATCATTGCCACCACTATTGAAGTGATTATTTAATCCGGTTGTGAAATAATAATTTGTCGCTAATATGTTAAGCCTGATAAATGCTCCAATCTCAGAGCCCGAATAATCTTCTCCGGCTAAAAAGAAACCGGGTCGGATTTCAAGACTAAGCCAATCAATTGGTGTAAATAAAGTTGTTAAATATAAACCATAAGGTGAGAATGAAGTTGAAGATTCATTATTCTGTTGACTAAAAAGAATGCCGGGCTCAACTCGAAAGCCAAGTTTTAGGGATTGGGATTTGATACTTGGGTTTAATAAAGTTAATAATAATAATGAAGCAATGACAAAATATTTATTCATCTTTATCTCCGGCGAAAATTATATTTTAAATTACTGAACTATTCCCTATTTAGTAAACAATAAGTTAAGCAACTTTTAATTTAATAATTCTTGTTTCTCTTTCAAATTCCATTTTACAAAATCTATCGGGAGTCTGTAAAATAAATCAAAGAATATTCGATTCGATTCGATTACTCCTTAAATCAGAAACGAGACAAAAGACAATCAACAAAATAGAACTTTATACTATTAATTCTATTATCAATTTTTACCCTCTAAAACTATTTTAGAAACCGGCGCATAAACGTCAAGAGATTAAGGGAGTATTTATTAGATATTTTACTTTGATGTGTTGGTTATTATTTCCTCGCAAGGATTGAAAGGCAAAATGTTAATGGTAAGTTTTATATATTAGTCATTATGAACATATTAATAACAAAACTGAATAGAATATTTTGAAAACGTGCCCTAAGTGTAATAAAGAATTTTCTAACGAGGAAAAGTATTGCGGAGAGTGTGGAGTTGAGCTATCTGAATTGAGTGATAACCGAATACCCGTGAAGCCAAAGGTTGAATCTATGGCAAAATGTAAAAAGCCTTCTCATGACAAACCCTCCTCGGATTCGTATGAAATACCACTTCCTTCGGATGAAACGGATTCAGTTCCTCCGTCTCCTGAGATACCCTCCCATATTCTTTTTGATAGATCAATTGCACCGCCTCCACGAAACGCACGATTCAATTCCCTCTTCCTGATTCTATTAATCATAATCATTCTAATTGCTGGCGGGTATATTGTTTTATTTCATTCGGAGAATAGTAAGCCGGCTAATTCGATAGTTCAAGATACAACTAAAAATAAAATACATCGTGATGAAAAATCACTAAATGATGAGAAAGCATCCGCAGAAGGCAAAGCATCAAACAATGGAATCTCTGCACGCGAAGATACAGTACAAAAAAAGAAAGCATTAATCGAAGAAGCAGCATATAATAAATATCAATCAAACTATGAAGAGCTCGCTTCAAATTCAGATAAGTGGGATCTCTCAGCAAAACATATATTTGATGAAGAAGGCAATCCGAGAAACCTTTATATTGCCCATTTTTTAAATCAACTCGAATCCCCCGATGGCGTAGGAACAGCAGTTTCAAAAAGTGAATTCCTAGAATTGCTTAAAGATTCACGTGCGAAAATTGTTTATTCCAAGATGTTAATTAAATACGCAACTCCCTTAAATGAATTAATTCAAAAGCAAGAGCACACGGATATCACCAAAGTTTTTTTACAAGAAAAGCGCGTATTAGCCGGAATAAAATTTCTTCATGATTATAGTGATCTACTTTCAGATGCCGAATCAAAATATAACATACCTCAAAAAGATATCGTTTCGATATTGATGTGGGAATCGGCACTCGGTAAGTACACAGGTAATTATCAGATTTTCAATGTCTTCTTAGGGCAACTTACGTTAATGGATTATGCACAAGAATATTCAATCAAGCGACTTATAAATTCGGGTAAAGATAATCCTTTAGATCATCCTGCGGTAAAGGAAAAGCAAACTAGGCGGCTCGATTTTAGAAGAAGAGATGCAGCGAAAAGTCTAGCTTCGCTGCTTAGAATATGCAAATCCAACGGGCAAGATCCATTGAAGCAGGTCGGCAGTTGGGGCGGAGCTATCGGCTTTGTTCAATTTATGCCATATAATTTAATTTATGCGGTCGATGGCGATAAGAACGGCGAGATAGATCTATTTGATTTCGATGATGCGATTTATAGTGTCGCAAATTATTTAGTGGAAGTGGGAAACTACGGCGATACGGAAAAGAGCAGATACGATGCAATTTTTTCTTATAACCGGAGTCATGAATACGTTAAAGGTGTGATAGCTTATGCCGATGCAATATGGGCGAGATACACCGCAGGCGAATAAAACACTCCGACAATAGAACCAGATTTCATATAACCATTTGGCTGTTTTTAATATACTAAAAAGATTAATATATCAGGCGAAGTCCCCTATTTATTTTCCTCGCATAACCAAAATTTACCATCCAATCGGCATTCTCTCGGAGGCAATATACCTTAGCTTAATATATTGCAGCAATTGACTTACCAATTATGTGTGCTCATTCTCGCGGTCGATGAATTTGAGAGTGTGAGAACTCCATGTTCAATTTATTCTATTGAAAAATTCGATCTATCCTATGATTCACATTTGGATAAATTATTCTAGTGACTCCTCTCTCACTGATTTCTCTTCCAGTAATCGGACAGGGCTTTCATCTTAGTATCCGCATGTTCAAAAAACATAAGATAGGACTCGCAGAAATGACTTACTTTGTTTGGATCGTTAGAATTAATGCGATCCTTTGTACAGCCGCCCCAGCAGTACTTCAAGTAATCGCATGATTTACATTTCTGAGGTAAAGTTGATTTCATTTTTCCGAATTCATTCTGCCGGTCGGAATTCAACATATCAATAATTCTATTCCTATGCAGATTTCCGAGATGCCATGAAGGTTCGACGAAAAAATCGCATGAATAAACATCGCCCGTATGTTCGATAACTACATAATTACCGCATTCGGATAAAAGTGTACATTCGGGAGCTGGCATCCCTACATAATTATAAAAAACGGAATCAAAATATCGGATTGATGTCGAAGGGATTTCGCCATCAAAATCATTTATCCATAAATCAAATAGTTTGCATAAGAATTCTCCGAATTGTTTCGGCTCCACCGAGTATTTCGCAAGCAAACTAGGATCAGAAATATCTCTCTCGACGCATGGAATATATTGCTGATAAGTTAATCCGATCGATTTATGAAAATTATAAATCTCCTCGGGATACTTGACCGAATAATCATTAACGACCGTAAGAGCGTTTACCTCCACACCGTGCTCTAAAAGTCTTTGAGATGTAGAGAGTACTTTTTTCCATGAACCTTTTTGCGATTTAGTTTTTCTATAATGATCGTGGATATGTTCAGGTCCGTCTATCGAAAGTCCGATTAAGAAATTATATTCACTTAAGAACTTAGCCCAATCATTATCAATTAAAATTCCGTTAGTTTGGAGACCATTGCCAATAGTTTTCCCATCGCCATATTTCTTTTGGAACTCGATAACCTTCTTGAAAAAATCGAGACCCATTAAAGTTGGTTCACCCCCCTGCCAACCGAAGGTTACATAAGCTCCGCTCTGCTGCATCACCTGTTTGATAGTCTCTTCCAAGGTATCGATGCTCATTCTGTGGCGAGGACTATCTCCGAATAAACTCGCTTTCTCAAGGTAGAAGCAGTAATCACAATCCAGATTGCAATCGGGTCCCGCAGGCTTTATCAATACACTCGATAGAGGTTTAAAGAACTTACTCATTTTATTTTAATTACCTTCTACCTTCAATTGAATTTATATTAAATCTTATATGTTGATTAATAATATGTAACGCATAAAGTATTACTTATGAGAGCAAAATGTTTGTTCTTTTCATTTCTTTTTTATTGTAAAGATAAAATTATAAACTTACTATTAGAATATAATTTATCTAAAAAGGTTTTCAAAAAATCGGAATTAAAAAGTGAATGAATTTAATCTGAAGGAATAATTGCTTATGCCGATGAAATATGGACGAGATACACCGTAGGTGAATAAAGCGTTTCGGCAACCAGACCGATTTTCTCATTGATATTTAAGCAGTTTTTAATCCAATAAAAAGATTTATATAGCAAGCAAAGTCTCCGATTAATTTCCTGTCATCACCGAGATGCTTTCGCCAATCGGCATTCTCTTGGGAAGCAAGCATAGCTCGACTTAATATATTACAGCTATCGATAAAAGAATTATGAGTGCTAGTTCTCAGAGATTCAATTTCAATTCTTTTGTCTCTATCGGCAAAGTACCATTGTGTTCTCATTTCTGAATACCGAACTGCATTTTCAATAAGATTATCTCTTAACTGAGTGCGAGATGTTTTGTTTATCTCCATGAAAATATGTTTAGCTTTTTCGTAAGTCACGTTAATTTTAAGAAACCAATTTTTTCCAAATAATTGCATCTAGTACAATTGATTCCAATTTCCCTTTTTTAATATTATGAATAATTTGTTTTATAGTTATTGCTTTATCAGTTTCGCCATGATACCAAAGAGAATCTGCAGCTAACATTAATTGTTCAGGTGTGATACTATCTTTACTTTTATTATTATTAAAATCATCATAAAATTGATTAATTTTTTCTTTTGCCTCTAAATTTTTATTATCTAATTCTAGTAAAATAGATTCATTAATTATTGATTCATAATAATTATTATTCAAAGCATCATAAAAATGTTCCTGAATTTTCGTCTGACATAATTCATAAATCTTTTTATCGTTTTCATAAAATTCAGATTCTTGTAATTCTTGATTCCTTCTTAATTGTAATGAGTGATAGAGAAATTTAGAAGCTTCCATAAACAAACCTAAACCAAAGGACAATTCTCCCAATTGACTTAAATTTTTTGCGTTATTGGGATCTTTTCTTATTGATTGAATAAATATCCTTCGTGAAGTAATAAGATTTTTATGACGTTTAAATTGCAACCCAATACTTCCAAGTATTTCAGATTTTCTTGAATCTTTATCATAAAAATAGAGATCCGAACATATTTCAAAAAAACGAGAAGAATCACTATACATTTCCATTTCTTCGTATTTGAAAGCCAAGTCTTTAATGACTTCATGTAAACTTTCAAAAAGTTTTTCTTTTTTAATTTCGCTTAAATCATCGTAAAGTCGAATTACATTTTCGAACGCATTAAAGGCTTCCTTTAATTTGTTTTGATGAAGAAGATATTTCGTATATCGAAAATAACTGATACTAGATTTATCAAGATTTAGAGCTTTTTGAAATGATTCTTCGGCTTTTTCTGATTCGCCTAATTCGCTAAAAGAAAATCCTTTCTCGAAATAAAATCTTCCAATTTGTTCAATTAAATCGGGAGATGGATTATCGGAGTTTTTTTGTTCTAATAATAAAATAGCTTCTGAAAAAACTTCCACGGCTTCAGAATATTGTTTAGACCAATTTAAATCAATACCATAATCAACGTAATTTTTATAATTCCCCGGTTCAATTAACTTTGCTTGCTTTGAACAATATAATCGCATTGAAAGCAGTTTATTATAGAGCTCCGGCTGCCTTGATTGTTGAATTCGTTTCATTATTTTTTTAATTGATAAACGGATGTTTGTAAAAAATATTGCTTCATTACAGTTCAATAAAGTTTTGTCGAAATACAGAACTGCATTTTCATAATTATTTGTTTTAAGTGAGAGTTCTCCTAGACGTAAATAAATTATTGAAGGATCTAATTTTGTATCTTCACCATGTAGATTGTTATAAACAGCTAACGCTTTATTATAAATTATTTCTGCCATGCTATAATCATTTTCATAAAAGAAATTATTCGCCAGCTCTACTAAAGTGAAAAAATAATCAAATGGAAGGCAGGAATATTTATCAGCTATTATTATCGATTTTTCTATACAGTCCAATGAGCTTTTGGTATCCGATTGAAAACTATATAACTTAGCGAGATTTAAAAATACTTTTCCTAAATGAAGCGCATTATGTTTATTTTCCTTTAATATTTCAATCGATCTTTTAAAAGAATCCTTAGCTAATTTGAGTAAATTATCTCTATCCGGTGACCTCATAGATTGTTTTAGATAAAGTTGCCCTAATTCATTTAAAACAATTGAGTTATGTTTTATTTCAAAGCTTTCACCCGATTCTTTTAAATATTCAATTGCCGAGTTAAAATCTATCGGTTTACTCTTAATTTTAGCTGCCTTGATGGTATATAGATATCTGCCTAATAAATGCAAAGCCATATAATAGGAAAGGCTTTTTTTGCTTCTTTCTTTTGTAATAAATTCCAAAAGCATTGTTTCTGCTTTTTTAAAATTGTCAAAATTTCTACGATATTTCGGTAAAATTTTTGCTTTATTTATAAGAAAATGGGCGTAATTATTTACGCTATGTCCATGTTCAGGATATTTATCTAATATTTTTTCAAAAACTTCTTCTACTTTTGTGTCTATTTCAATTCTTTCTGTATAACTACTATACCATTCGGTCTTGGATTGTAAAAAATTAGCATAGGAATTTTTTAACTGCATCTCTATTCTCTGATATTGAGGATTATTTGCAACATCCTTCAATTCACTAAATTTTAGCAAAGCCGAATTAAATTGTTCTTCTGCATTATCAAAATATTCTTTAGATTTTTTAGGGTCACGAACCCATTCAAACTTGGCAAGTTGTTTTAGAAATAATGCATAAGCATTAATTGAAGGAATGTGTTCAGAATCTATTTCTAAGGTCTTCTTAAATTCATTATCAGCTTCCTTAAACATTCCTATTTCTTTATAGAATAATGCCAGAGTTTGTCTTGTAATTATATCATTTTCATCAATTTTCAATGCACTATTAATTAATTCGATTACCTTATTTTTCCAGAAATTAAATTCTTCAGAATTATTTTTATGAAGATAAATGATATGTTTAGTTATAAATCCGGAATATGCAGTTAGATCAATTTTTTCTGTTCTCACACCCAATTTATCAAAAGCGAGTTCATAATATTTTTGAACTTTAGTATTTTTATATTTTTTCCTTGCCCTTGCCGCATGTTCAATGCACAGTAAATAGAGTTGATTCCGAAGTGATTCAATGAGTAAATTATCTAATGATGATTCTTTACCTTTATTAATAAATATATCTATTGCTTTTGCCAATTTATCAGGTGAGAATTTTGCTAAATCTCGGCAGTAATTAATATCTGCAATTTCCTTAAATCCATTATTTAGATGATCTTCGAGTGCAGTTATTATCTTCTCTTTTAGTGTATTAAATTGAGTGTCTTTGATAAGAATAAAATAATCAACCGTGGAACGAAATCTATTTTCGATAAGTGATGAATTTTCTATGGCTTGAAGAATAGCCGTTTTAAAATGATTTTCAATTGTATATTCAAATAAATTAAGATTTTTCTCCTTATTTCCTGTGGATATACAAAAGGTTGAAATAAATTTATTAATCAATGCATAATTATTATTATCGCCAGTCAGAACTTTATCAATGAAATTAAAAAAATCGGAAGTAAATTTAGCAGAAGTATTTGAAAGCAGTAAGAAAATGAATGGAAAAAGTAGATCTTTATTTCCATAGTATTTGGAAATATTTTTCCATAGATAATTTAAGTAACCGGTAGGTATTGAATTAAAAAAATCGTCTAATTCTAGTTTCTCATTTTCTTGTCTTTTTATATCCTCAAATACTAAACGAATATAAAATGGATTCCCTTCGCTTTTAGAGATTAACTTATTAATTAAATTGAGAGAAAGATTTTCAGTAGAATTGATTTTATAGCTTTTGATATAATTATCGATGATTTTTCTAAGAGTTGATTCATTATTATTTACTTCAATTTTTTGATAAAGACTTGAGGGAAAAGAAGCGAATTCGCTACGGCTAAATACGTTCCCTATCTCATCATCACGAATTGTAATAAATACATTAAAAGGTCCTACGATATTTTCATTATATTCTTTATTTCCTCTTACAATAGTAAATAATTCTAGTAATTTTTTAGATACATCATTTACATTTTCTAATCCACGCCAAAGAGCATCGATAACTAGTAAAGTAGATTTATTATCATAATCACTTATTTTTTTAATCCAGCTATTATCATGCAAGAAATTTTCGGGGTTAATAAAAACAATTTTCTTAAATTGATTTGATTCATCTGATAATAGTTTCGAAATATTCCATAATAAAAAAGTGCTTTTGCCTGCGCCGGCTTTACCTATTAAAAAGTATATACAGAAATTCGATGAGAGATTAATTTTTTGTTTTTCTTCAAAATAAATTTCATTCTCGTATATGTAATTCCAATCTTTATTATAGGTCGGATGCAGAGGGGTTTCTAAAAAAGATGAATTGGCAATATTATTTAAGTCGCTTAAATTATTTATAACAGATACAGAGGATAAGCTATGATTTTCAATTTTAAAATTATCCGGAATGGATTTATCTTCTTCCTTTTTTTTGCTTGGTAAATATTTAAGGACTGTAACTAATGCTGCAAGAAAAATAGTTAGATCAATAATTATTTTAACAAGATTACTGACTATAACAAAATTAAAAAATGCCTGATATATAATGAAAACTAAAAGAAGAATAAAAAAAATTATTAGAAATCTTTTATTTGTAAGGAAATGCCATGCTAACTTTTTCACTTAAGCATATACTCATTAGACTTAATAAATTACAAATTAGATTTTTTTACGAATATAAGCAATTACAAAATGTTCCACTAGGAAAGGAAGAGGATCAAGATTCATTTCAATCCATAATTATCTCCCATGGGTAAATGAAAAAACAATAATTAAACTTTTATTTTCTTTGATTTGTCTAATTATCAAATGACCATCAATAAATGAGAGAAAAATGAAAAACCCGTCAATCCACAAAACATTAATCTTATCCTTATTTTTTTTATTTGCGAATGATTACATATATGGACAAAGTTTAAAGTATATGATTGCAGGAACGGGTCAGATCAATTCATATAACAATTCAGGAATCATATCCGCTCCAGCAATCGGGCAACCATATTATGGTCAAAACTCCAATTATCCCGGGCATATCCCCAGCTACAAAGATAATGGAGACGGGACAATCACAGATAATGTAACCGGTTTGATCTGGGAAAAAACTACCGACAAAAATGGAGACGGAATAATTAATTATTACGATAAATATACTTATTCGGAAGCACTTGCCGGTGCTTCTTCTAGCCGAACCGGCGGATATACAGATTGGCGCTTGCCTTCCATTAAAGAAATTTACTCTTTGATAATGTATTATGGTGCCGAATCCAATCCTACGGCAACCACTCAAGGTAATTCAGTTCCATTTATTGATACCGACTATTTTTCTTTTGGTTATGGTGATATTAGCTCAAGTTTACATGGAGCCTCATCCAATGAACGACTTATAGATGCTCAATATGCCACCTCCACAATTTATGTTTCCACTACAATGAACGGTTCTCCTACAATGTTTGGTGTGAACTTTGCCGATGGACGCATTAAAGGTTATCCGTCTAATAATCAAAAAAAATATTATGTTCTCTATGTTCGTGGCAATTCAGAATATGGTAAGAATAATTTCCAAGACAATGGCAATGGAACGATTACTGATAATGCAAGCGGACTTATGTGGATGCAAAATGATAATGGATTCGCCATTTTATGGGAGGATGCCCTAAGCTATGCCGAGAATTTTTCGTTTGCCGGATTTACAGATTGGAGATTGCCCGATGTTAAAGAATTGCAAAGCATTCTCGATTATTCTCGCTCACCTTCGACAACAAATTCCGCAGCAATTAATCCGATATTTAATTGTACTCAAATTACAAATGAAGCCGGAGTAAAAGATTATCCGTTCTATATGAGCAGTACAACTTTCAGTTCGCAAACTCCAACAGATGGAAAAAATGCATGCTATGTTTCATTTGGAAGAGCTATGGGCTACATGAGTTCATTTGGAGGGTGGATTGATGTACATGGTGCGGGAGCTCAAAGAAGCGATCCAAAAACAGGCAACCCGGCTGATTATCCATTTGGACATGGGCCGCAGGGTGATGCAATTCGTATTTATAATTATGTTCGTTTAGTTCGTAACATAAATGCAGCAACAACTATAAAAAAAGATGAATATGGTTCATCAACTGTTCCGGATGGTTTCATACTTCATCAGAATTATCCGAACCCGTTTAATCCAGTTACTGTAATTGGATATAGTTTACCCAAAGAAGATCAAGTTACTCTAAAAGTATTAGATTCTTTGGGGAGAGAAATTACCACATTAGTGAATGAATTCAAGCATCCCGGTATTTATTCAATTCAATTTTCATCTAAGGAATTAAATATGACATCAGGAGTATATTTTTATCAATTGAGAGCCGGTGATATAATAAATACAAAAAAAATGATTTTAACTAAATGAGAGAAAAATTTATCATATATATTCTATTCTGTTTATTTGCAGTTGTAAACACAACTTTATTTTCTCAGAATATTATTCCAAAAGAATCTCTTAGCACTCCATGGCGATTTGTTGTAATCGGAGATACTCATGTACCGCAGTCAGATACCGTCAAAGAAATGATACCTTTCATTCTTGAAGACGAAGTCGATCTAATATTGGTTTGTGGAGACCTTGTTGATGCAGGTAAATTAACTAAAGCATCTGAATTGGAATCACAATTACATGAGTGGGTATCCATCTTTTCATCTTTCTATGATAGAGGCATAGGAGTTTATCCGGTTCGTGGAAACCATGAAGACGATGCTACTGATGATATTTCAGTCTGGAATAAAATTTTTACCGGTACTAAAGAACTTCCTCAAAACGGTCCATCAGGCGAAGTAAATCTCACTTATTCTTTTATCAAGAACAATGCTAAGTTTATTGGACTTGATAACTATGCTAATATTCATAAAGTAAATCAGGAGTGGTTGAACGGGCAACTTGCTTCCAATAGCTCCACTCATCTATTTGTTTTTGGGCATGAGGCAGCCTTCAAAGTGTTTCATTCCGATTGTCTAGATGATTATCCGGAAGATAGAAATACTTTCTGGAAGAGTATGACTGATGCCGGAGTGAGAACTTATTTTTGCGGACATGATCATTTTTATGATGTAAGCCGAATAGATGATAACGACGGCAACTTCAATAATGATATTTATCAGGTACTTGTTGGTGGTGGTGGTGGATGGCTTATGTCCAAGTATAATTTTAATGGATTTAATTCGCCTTACAATCAGATTGGAGTATTTCATGAGAAACAACATGGATATGCTCTTGTAGAAATAAGCGGAACAAACAACAATGATTGTGATGTAACTATTACATGGAAAGAAAGAACATTTGATATTGAAAGTTCTTCTTATAAATATTTGGCAACAAAAGATATACTTAAATATACAGCCGAAGCTAAGACTAAGACTAGTATCGAAAATATCGAAAAGCCGGTTCCCAATAAGCTTTTTCTTGAACAGAATTATCCTAATCCATTTAATCCACAAACAACAATAAGCTTTCAACTTTCAGAGGACGGCTTCGTGCAGCTAAAAATCTTTGACATGCTCGGACGAGAAATTGCCATTTTAGTAAACGAATTTAAATCTTCCGGTTATTATGAAGTAAATTTTGACGGCAGTAATTTAAGTAGTGGAATTTATTTTGTACAATTGAGTAGTATGAATTTTATTGATACAATAAAGATGTTGTTGTTAAAATAGGTTCGATCCTTTTAGCATTTAATCATATCATAAGTGAATAACTGATTGTATGGAAGACGTGGTTGCTTTGAGTTACGAATTAGGTAGCATTTATACCAAATTTGGAATCTTTTTGATATCCACCTCCAATTCCTTGATATAACATATTCTTTTTATAACTTCCGCCACTATTATGATCATTGCCACCACTATTAGAGTGATTATTTAATCCGGTTATGAAATAATACTTTGTCGTTGGTTCATTTAATAACCAATTAAGATTTTGATACTTAATTTTACTATTTTTCATTAGAGTCCCTTATGAGTTTTTTGTTATTCGAATATAACATTTAAAGATTCATTGGAGTCTCTTCTATTTTTTTCATAAATTTTTTTCAACTGAAAATGAATATATACTATGCTAAACCAATTCAGAATAATAAGATATAAATTATGTTGAAAAATATGAAATTGTTTGCTTCATTGTGATTATGTTTGACACATTACGATCACATATTAACCGCAAGATCAAACTATCAGAATCTGAATTCGCGCTAGTTACTACTTTCTTTATTCCTAAGAAATTGAGAAAAAAACAATACCTTTTGCAGGCGGGAGATGTGTGTAAATATTTAGCGTTTGTTTCTAAAGGATGTCTCCGTAGTTATTCCGTGAACGATAAAGGTGAAGAACATATTGTACAATTTGCAATCGAAGATTGGTGGATGACAGATCTAAAAAGTTTCTTAACAAATGAGCCCGCTACCTATAATATAGATGCACTAGAAGACACCGAATTATTTCTAATTGACAAAGAATCTCAGGATAAGTTATATAGTGTCATGCCGAAGATTGAACATTATTTTAGAATACTTTTAGAAGGCAATAACACAGCCGCTCAAAAAAGAATCTCCGACTTCATAAGCGCGTCCGCTGAAGAGCGTTACTTAAATTTTCTTAAAACATATCCGGAACTAGTTCAACGTGTTCCGCAAAGCCAAGTTGCTTCTTACCTTGGTATTAAACCTCAATCGCTCAGCCGTATCCGCAAAGAGCTTTCCGAAAAAAAATAGCAATCCGTTAACATAGGTTAATGTGTTTTCTTACCTTATGTGAATGCATCATGCATGCATGAATATGTATTTTTATGGTATAAAAATTAGATAGTTGATGAAATAGATTTTATGGAAATGACTATCGGAATTTGAGGGATAAGAAATTAATCAATAACAAAGAAAAGGAAAAACATAATGGCAATAACAAAATGGATACTCGACCCCGCTCATAGCGAAATGCAATTCAAGGTAAAACACATGATGATCACAAATGTAAAAGGCGAATTCAGAAATTTTACCGCAGAAATGAATTCAGATGGCAAAGATTTTATCGCAGATTCGATTAAAGTCAACATCAAAACCTCTTCAATCTTTACAAACTCAGAAGACCGCGACACTCACTTGAAGAGCGCCGATTTTTTTGATGTCGAGAAATATGAGGAGATGTCTTTTACCGGAACATCAATGGAAAAGATTGATGAAGACAACTATAAATTAAAAGGTAATCTCACAATTAAAGGAATAAGTAAAGAAGTTGAACTTGACGCTGAATTTGGTGGTATTAATAAAGATCCTTGGGGAAATGAAAAAGCGGGATTTTCTCTTACGGGGAAAATAAATAGGAAGGATTGGGGACTGACCTGGAACGCAGCATTAGAAACCGGTGGAGTATTGGTAAGTGATGAAGTCAAGCTAAGCGCAGAAACTCAGTTTGTGAAGCAAGTATAGTTGAGTAATTTAACAGGGTTGTCCATAGTTAATAATGACATCGTTAAAAATTGAACAGGAATAAAAATGAAAAACAGAGTATTACACAAGGCAGAGACACGCGGTTACGCAGATCACGGATGGCTCAAAAGTTATCATACATTCAGTTTCGCTAATTATTATAATCCGGATCGGGTACATTTCGGTGCTCTGCGAGTATTGAATGATGATTCTGTAGAAGCAGGGATGGGTTTTGGTACTCATCCGCACGATAATATGGAAATAGTTTCCATTCCGCTTGAAGGGGATTTGGAACATAAAGACAGCATGGGGAATGTTAGTGTAATAAAACATGGAGATGTTCAGGTTATGAGCGCGGGTTCGGGCATAACTCATAGCGAATACAATAGGAACAAAGATAAGCTCACAAAATTTTTACAGATATGGGTTTTTCCAAACAAAAAAGATGTCACACCTCGATATGATCAATTAACTTTAAACGTTGAAGACCGCCATAATAAACTTCAGCAAATTCTTTCTCCAAACGCAGATGATGAAGGAGTTTGGATTCATCAGAACGCATGGTTCCATTTAGGGAATTTTGATAAGGGAGTTAGTGCTGAATACACTATTAAAGCAAAAACAAATGGTGTTTATGTTTTTGTTTTCAAAGGTGATGTTACAATCGATAATCAGCAATTAAATACACGCGATGGATTTGGAGTTTGGGATACGGATAAGATTCAGATACAAGCCGATAGTGATTCTGAATTTTTACTAATGGAAATACCCATGGCAATGTAAATCAAACAAGTAAATTTCAAGAATGATGGAATGGAATTAATAGGAGCATTAAACAGGGGTGCATAGACTTGTTTTAATTCATGAAAAATAACATGGTTTGTCGATTTAGCCACAATTTAAAGCACAATCTCGGACATGTTGAGAGGGTTTAAAAGAAAAAAGCCTCAAAACGGGATGTTTTGAGGCTTTTTATTGAGCTGGCTATGGGACTCGAACCCGCGACCTGCTGATTACAAATCAGCTGCTCTACCAACTGAGCTAAGCCAGCATTAAAAATTTAGACTGCTAATTTAGTCTTTTTATTTATTCATAGCAAGTGCAATTTATCATTTTTAAAATAAAAAAGGCGAGCTGAGAATGTAAAAAATGAGGGCGCAATTCATTTAAACACGTGGTCTCAACCCACCTAAACTTGTTACTCTAATATAATAATAATTTATTTAAAGTCAAATCCACTTCTGCATGACCTAAAGTGCAATTGGTCTTATATAATTTTACTCTATCCTATACTCATAATACTTAATCCCGAAGGATTAATACGAAAGTAATTTTTATTTTTCTCAAACGCTACCATCACCAATCTTTTTATTAGGTTTCTTTCTAACCAAAACTTTGTCCACTCTTTTTCCATCCATATCCACAATTTCAAAATCATAATTCAGAAGTTCTATTTTATCGCCCGATTTAGGAATGCGTTTAAGGTAATACATCAACATTCCGCCAAGAGTTGTATAGTCATCACTTTCAGGCAATGAATGCAATTCTAATTTCTCTTTCAGTTCTTCAATAATAATCGCACCATCAATCAATAGAGATCCGTCTTCACGCGAAATAATTTCGGGCTCTTCAAATTGCGATTTATCAGGCAGATAACCAAATATATTTTCAATCAGATCATGCAATGTTATCAAGCCTTGAAGAGTCCCATATTCGTCCACTACAATTGCATAATGACTTTTGGTTTGCTTAAAGCGTTCAAGCAGACGAAGCGTGGAAAGATTATCGGGTATATATAACGGCTCTTCTAAAATTTTTCTAATATCAAATTCATCACCGCTTAATAAAAGTTTTACGAAATCTTTCACGGTTACTACACCATGAACTTTATCGGTCGATCCTTCGCAAACAACAAATCGAGAGAAGCTGCTTGTAGTAATTATTTTTTTTACTGTTTCGAGTTTATCATTAATATCGATCCAAACCAAGTCCTGCCTATTTGTCATTATTGCATAAGCTTTCCTATCGCCGAACTTAAAAATATTTTTCAGTAGATCTGATTCCTCTTTCTCGAAAGTTCCGAACTTAGTACCCTGCTCGATAAGAAGCTTTAATTCCTCTTCGGTTACGGGCGGCTCTAAATTTTCTTTGATGCGAAAAAGTTTTAATAATAATTTTGTTGATCCGCTTAAAATAGAAACTACGGGCAGAGCGAATCTGAATAGTCCGTTCATAAACGGGGCTAAAATGGATGTAATCTTTTCGGGATTATTAAATGCAATCGCCTTTGGTACTAATTCTCCAATTATTAAAGATAGATAAGTGATAATCGAGATTGTTAATGCGAGCGAGATTTCGCCGGCAAATTTTTTGAGTATCGCAAATTGAGAAAAAAAAGGTTCTATATCTTTAGCAAGAGTAATACCGCCGAAAGCACCGGCAATAATACCGATCAATGTAATTCCTACCTGAACAGTAGAAAGAAATTTTTCGGGTTCATCCATTAATTTCAGCGATATGCAGGCACCTTTATTGCCCATCTTTGCCATCTGCTGTAACTTAATTTTAGTCGATGATACCAATGCTATTTCGCTCATTGCGAATAAACCATTGATCGCAATCAGCAGAAGAATTATTACAATATTTAATATGGTCGAATCCATTGCCCTTTTTTCTTAATTGACTAACATATATAAAAGTAATAAAAATTTCTTATTGTTTTTTATACACAGTTCACCACTTCTACAAAATTCGCAAAACTTCGCATAAATATACTTATTGCTTTATTTATAGCTTGACTTAAATTATACAATAAGTTTATTTAGCGAGTGTCAATTAAATAATGTAGGAGTATTTAAAAATGGAAATGGAAATATTCTCAACCGGAACTCACTTATCCAAGAACGGGATAACGAAAACTTATACCGAAACGGACTTGGATAATATTGTAAGAAGCTATAATCCCGAATACCACGAAGCACCAATAACCATCGGTCATCCTTCCGATAATACACCTGCATATGGGTGGGTGCAATCACTAAAGCGCAACGGAGAAAAATTGATAGCGACCGTAAGCGAGCTACTCCCTGAATTTAAGGAAATGTTAGAAAAGAAACTTTTTAAAAAGCGTTCGATCTCATTATATCCGGATGGTTCGCTGCGTCATATCGGCTTTCTCGGTGCGCTCCCACCCTCTGTCAAAGGGTTAAAGAACCTCTCGTTTCAGGATGATGAAGCAGATGAGCTACTAACTTCACTCCTCGAGGAGACAGTAACAGAATCAACGGAAGGTATGGGGCATGAGGAATCAGTAACCGAAGCACCACAGTTACAGGCTAATACATCACTCAATGATGATCAAGAGGTTGAATTTGGAAATGATTCATCTACTGCCTCTTCTGGTTTGGAAGGCGTGGAATCAGAGAATGATTCAATACCTCCGGCGCACAAAACTCTTGATCGAGATATAATTTCCACTCTTTTAGATAGCAAAATTTCTGAAGGAAGATTCACACCTGCAATGAAGAGAACCTTCTTTGCTTTTATTGAATCCCCCGATAGTGCCGATCAAATATTTGAATTTATCAATTCAATACCCGTGATAGTTCATCTTGATGAAGTAATAAAAAAATCAGTACAAAACTATTCCGATCACTTTTCGGGCTGCGATGATTATGAAATCGATAGCCATTCCGAATCGATCTACAAAAAACTAAAATCAATTCAGCATCAATCGGGAATCTCGTTTGAAGCTGCAATCAATCAATTAATTAAATCCAATAGGAGAGCTTTATGAGCACACTGGCAAAACGCAGAATAATCGATCCCGTACTAACGGAATTAGCAAGGGGCTATTCAAATAATTCATTAGTAGGAACAAATCTTTTTCCGATAGTGGAAGTGGAGAAAGAGGGGGGCAAAATTCCGCAATTCACAAAAGAGGCATTCAAAATCTATAATACCGAGCGGGCAATAAGAGCAAGAAGCAATCGAATATCGCCGGAGATTTATACTTCAATCGATTTTGTAATGGCAGAGCATGATCTTGAGTATCCGATGGATTACCGAGAAGTGGAAGAAAACATCACTCCATTAAAACTTCATGCGACTAATGTAGTATCGGAGGGGATTTCAATCCGTTTAGAAAAACTTATTGCGGATATTGCGCAGAATCTATCTACTTATCCAACAGGTAACAAAGTAACATTAAGCGCAGGCAGCAAGTTCGATGAAGACGCTTCAAATCCTTTTTTAGTAATCGATACTGCAATAGAGGCAGTGCGCTCTAAAATAGGAAAGCGTCCTAATCTTTGCTTAATGGGTGCGGCTACTTTCAAGTCATTAAAAAATCATCCTAAAGTTCACGATAGAATAAAATATTCGGAACGCTCGGTCGTATCATCGGAGATGCTGGCTCAATTATTCGGATTTGATCGCGTACTCATAGGCGATTCGGTTTATTCATCCGATGCAGGGGTCTTCACTGATATCTGGGGCGATAATTTAATTGCAGCTTATGTACCTCAGCTAAAGGATCAGGTTGACCGCACTTATTACGAACCGGCATTTGCATATACACTTCGTAAAAAAGGTTATCCCGTAATCGATTCATACGAGGAATCGGGCAAAGTATTAATTCTTCGCAATACCGATATTTTTATTCCGAAGGTAGTGGGAAGCGAAGCGGCTTATTTAATCAATGATACAAATACTTAGAGGATGATATGGCTAAATATATCTTAAAAAATACATCGCTTTTTATTGGAATTGATTACTATCCCGAAGGGAGCATTCTTAATCTGAGCGAGCGTGAAGCAGAGAGAATTAATAATTCTATTTCTGCGGGTTACTTAGAGATTATTTCGGAAGAGAAACCGAGAACTAAAGAACTCGAAAATCACGAAATCAAGAATCCGGAAATCGATAATTCCGAGTTTGAAATTCCGGTGAGAGCACAACGCCCAAAAAGAAGTTCATCGAAAAAAGAGAAAACGAGATGATAACCGAACAGCCTGTATTAATAACATCAATTAAAACCAACGTTCAGCTATACAAAAATCGGATAGTCTCATTTACCGGAATTCATTCGGCGATTAATCCGCTTGGAGTTTGCGCCGCAGATACTAAAGCCAATTCTTATTCACCAATTATCACACATGGGATTGCGTTAGTCGAAGCGGGAGAAGCAATTTTTGCAGGGGAGGATATAGGCCCGGATTCACAGGGACGAGCAGTCCCCTCCCCTTTATTTCAATACTATCTCGGCAGAGCACTCGATGGTGCTCTCTATTCAGGAGCTTTAATAAGAGTAATACTAAACGTACCAAAATCACAATAAAAAATGGAGGAACTATGTTCACCGAACTTCCGGGAATTATCGTCAATCATAAAGTAACATCCGCATTCAATAAAGGGACATTCGTAAACTTTGCAGGGGATGCACCCCCTAATAATGTTAAAGGTCTTGGAGTTGTAAATGCAGATTCATCATCAACTGAAACTGCTCCGGTAGTAATTGCAGGGATTGCATTGATTACCACAGGTGGGTCATTCGCAATAGGCGATCCATTAATAAGCGATATGTTGGGCAGAGCCGTTGCACAAGGCGCAGTCGATAGCAAACATATTATGGGTTTCGCGTTGGATCAATCAACTGCTACTAATCAGACCATTAGAATTCTTTTGAGGTAGCTATGGCAAAGAAGGTGAAGATCGAACTCAAAAAAGTAAAGGTGCCGGCTAAACCGGCACCTAATACTAAAGTTAATTTTATCGACAAAACCAGATTCAAAATCTATCAAGAAAAAGAGGAGAAGAAAAAAGAGATGTGGGAGACAATTAAATCATATTTAACCGGAATGATACTTAGATGGATTGCAAAGATTGGCGGAGGAATCCTTCTAACAATCGGAATATCACAAAACTCTTGGGAAGAGATCATCACAGCGATAATCTCAATCATTGCGGGAGTTGTTACATCAATCATTCAGCATAAAAAAGCTCTCTTAAGCGATCCATCTGATATATCAAATCTTTATTAAGAGTCTGATATGATTCTAAAAGAGGGAGTAAGAACATTAGGTGTATCTCGTGAGCTTATAATTGCTTTTATAATTGTTAATGAAGTCTTTCGTTATTTTGATTATCAGTTTGTAGTTACGTCTATTACTGATTCCAAGCATTCATATAAGTCGCTCCATTATTCGGGGAATGCTTTTGATCTAAGGACGAGGCATATAAAAGATAGCAAGATTATTGAAACGATTGTAAATGTTATAAAGGAGCGACTCGGAAAAGATTATGATGTCGTCCTTGAACCGGATCACATTCATATCGAGTACCAACCGGTTTTTTGATGCCGAATTACATTCGGTAATCGACTAGTGTTCAGAGAGTATTTTGCAATTAATTAGCACACATATTATTCGCGGAATTGAAGCTGTATTTTTATCTACGCTTCTCTTCCGCTAATTTATTTCACTTATATATCGATGCTTATATTTTATTTTAGGTATAGCTTCTTAGATATCATATAATGAATACTAAGGGGTGAGGAAACAAGTTAAATCCTTTTCAGAGTATCTTAATCCCTGTTTCAATTATTTCTGCTTGAGTATGCATATATCATTCAATTATTTTATCAAAATTATTCAACGTTTATTAGTCTGTACATAAGCCGGTAGTTTTATATAGTGCCGATAGCGAGCAATGAGCGTTTCAAAATATTCATTATCCTCTGGCGGAATATTGTATTTCCATCTGTTCTCTTTTAATGAATAATTCTTAGCTCTCCAAATCCCCTTGCGATCTTTATAATAAAACTTAATCCAATTAGCTCCCGGAGTACTCGAAACCAAAAAGATATTCCCTTCATCGATAATCCGATAAAAATATAAACCAAACTTTACTACACTCTCCTTCATTATAAGAAAAGAAAGATCATCGATCCACTTTCTATTCTGTGGACGAGTGAAATGCCAAAGAAGATGCTTGCAAGAACGCCTTAGATCATACTTTGGGTAGATGCCCGCTCGTCTTGCTCCATCACGGCAAGTGCAATAAAGCAGATCGGGGACGATGAGATAGCCATCGCGCTTAATATATCCCCCCTTCACCTTCGGCACAGCCGGCATCAGCGGAGGATAGTAAAATGGGTTCTCCTCTTTTACGAACCGATCCTCTCTCGGAATCTGTATAAGCTCCAACGAATCGAATTCATCAAATATTTTGTATTTGAATTTCTTCGGATATCCATTATAATCTAATTCGGGAAATGGTTTCATCTTTAATATAAATCAGTTCTTCTAAATTTTTTAATTGCAACCACGGGGTACATTAATACTCTGCTCCTCTCTTTGAATATCGGAGGGAAGCTTGGGTTATAACTCATAAGTGCAATGCGATCCGGCTCATCCTGATTAACGGTCAATAGTTTCACCGCACCGAAATTCGATTCCGAATCCCACCTGCAAACAACCAGATCGCCATCATCCGGTACGGAATAGAGATCGATCAGAACTAAGTCTCTCGGCTTTAGAACGGGTTTCATCGATTCTCCATTGAATTTATCCACACGGAAGAAAACATACCGATCACGATTAAAATCGAATCCTTCCCATTCACCTATATTTTCCAATTCAGAGATTTCGCCGTCGCGAGCTGCGGGAACTGTGCCCATAACTCTGAAACCATTTTCGGGATTCTCTCTGTATGACTCAATTTCATCGAGGGGGATATAATGTTCTCCCCCGCTTAAAAGCCAGCTTATATCGCATCCGAGAGCCTTCAAACGCCCTAATATTGCACCGCCGGGATAACTTTTACCATCGAGATAGCTCTGAAGTGCCTGCGGCTTCATTCCGAGTTGACGTGCGAGTTCAGCATTGCTCCTGAAATTCCTCTCGGCAAAGTCCCTTAATTTTTTTGCTACTTCATTTTTCGATAACATAAATTTCCGTAACGTATTGCCATAATGTAATAATATTATTTTTGCGAAGTGAATTGACAAATATAAATCAATTACATTATCTTTGCACTTAGTAAACATTTGTTCACTATAACTTAATAAATCAGTCAAGAATAATCAAGTGTGAATGGAATGGGAATAATTAAAAAATATGTTTATACGTCCAAAACTCTTAGAATTCCGCCTGAACTGCACGAGAAGATCAAAGGAATCTCGGAAATCGAAGGTCGTTCGATCTATAAAGTAGTTTTAAGATTCTTGATGAAGGACGTCAAGGATTACTATGAAAAAAGATCCGTATCGGGAACTTACGACTCTTCGAGCGAGAATTAGACTTAAAGGAATGCTTTGAAGAGAGAACACGGATCTGCAGACTATACTAATTATGGAAATATTGGACATAAAGGAATATTATGAAAAATGAACCGGTAATAACGAACAATTTTGAGAGGCTATTCCCTCGGCGGTTTTTCGAGGAATTTAAGCCTGATTCGAAGAATTTGAATCCCAAATTTACCGGCTTCCCCTGCAATACCGATCGAATTAAGTTGGAGAATTTCCCTTTAACCAAGCAGAACCGGATCAATTACATTTCGGCACTTCGTTATTCGCTTAATCCGGATAAATTATTTATTATTGATAAGATTCACAAAGATCAAGCAATACATCTGGCTGTATCGATTATTAAACTTCTGTCGCCGATCGAAATCTCCCCCATTCAAAAATTTGAAGTGGAAAGGGAGATTCTTTCACGTATTAAACTTGAGCCCGCTAATCTGAGTCTTAAAAATTACTATAATTCGAGAATCTGGTATTTTCGCAATAGAAGGGTTTTATACTTAAACGCGACAACATCAGACGATATTTTCATTTTTGATTATGTAAGAAAATTCGATAACTTTGTAATTGAATTTTTAAATCGCCCTCGAATAAAAATTCTGCTTCAATCTTTGATTTTAGAGAAGAAGAATTTAATCCTATTAAAGGATAATTTAGTGCAATATCCTAATTATTTTAATTAATACAATATTACGATTAACAAACAATTAAACATTTAGAATGGAATTCGAAAATGGTTTATCATGGATGATTTGGAACTTAGTTACTTCCAAGTAATTAAAAGGACATTAATCACTTATATAATCTTTTTAATAGTAACTTTTATTTCATTTAAGGTAGCATTTTTCCATCCCGAGATTGCTTCTTTTTGGATAAGCAGTTCTATTGCATTGGCTTTTTCTTATACCATAGGGAAGAAGTTTTGGGGTGCTATATTAATAGCAGTTTTCCTTGCAAAAATTACTGTCATTTTTTTCAATGCTTCTGATTTATTAAATTATTCTTTCATCGCCCTTTTCCAAATCGTCTTCATTTATTTAATTCTTTTTTTAACTACAAAACTAAATGCTACCCCGGAGCAGATTAATGATTTAAAATCATTTTTTAAGTATCTATTAATCACCGCAGTTTTATTATCCGGGCTCGGTTCTCAAGTATTTATTCTTTTTTATAGTCCCACTAATTCGGGAGGAGGAGAAAATATAGGCGCATACTGGCTTTTTAGTAATGCCTTCGCAAACCTCACTATCACTATATCCCTAACTCTTTATATGAAGGATATCAGAGATAAGAATTTCTTTTCAATTTCGAAATATATCGAGACCTTAATATTTTTTATGGTTGCCATATTTATCACGGCACTTAACTATTCGGGAGATATGAAGGATGCGGGTGAGATACTTTTATTATTCGCTGGACAGATTCCGCTCGGCATTTATTCATCCCTGCGTCTCGGTTTTAAGAATACATTATCATTCTTATTTATATCTTCTATTATTGCGCTCTATTATTCAAATGGCGGATATGGTCCTTTTGCTCATTTAGAAATGTCGGATAATACGATTCAGCTATTTATTTATCTTTTCTTTTATTCCATTCCGTTTGCGCTTCTTAGTTTGATGATAGAAGCGATGGGGAAGATAGATAAACAGAAATCGGAATTCTTAGCCTCTGTAAGTCACGAAATCCGCAGCCCTATTCATACAATTACAAGTTTTCTTGGACTTCTAAAGGAAACGGCAGACGAAGAAAATAATCCGGAAATGAAAGATTCTATCCGTGCAATAGATGCCTCAACAAAGCGACTACTCAGAACCGTTAATCTTCTTCTTGATATGACTAAAATCCAGATGAAGACTATTCAAATTTATAAAGAAGAGATCGATCTCGAAGTGCTCATACGTCAAATAGTAAAATACGAGCATCAGCCTCAGGCAGAAAGTAAAGGGTTAGAGCTTACCTTAAATATCGAATCGGAAAATAATTTGATTAATTCTGACGAATACATTGTTACTCAATTATTAAATAATCTTCTTAGTAATGCGGTCAAATATACCAAAGTCGGGAAAATAGATGTTACACTTTCAAACAATTCCGAAGGAATTCCGCGTGTTCTGATTACCGATACAGGTATCGGTATGAGTAAAGAATTTATAGATGGCTTGTTTAAGCCATTCAAAAGAGAAGCGCAAGTTTATACTAAAAAATATGAAGGCACCGGACTCGGAATGGCTCTAGTAAAAAGTTACTGCGAATTAATCGGTGCAAAATTAAATGTAACCTCTTATATCGGTAAAGGGACTACTTTTGCAATCGATTTTTAGAATAGGAACAACTTTTAGAACTTATATCCCGCATTGATATATACAAGTAACTGCCTTCCGCCATTTGTAAAAATATTTTTATCGCCATTAGCCACAACAAGCTCTATCGGACCTACAATCGATAAGAACTGAACCCCTATGCCCGCGCCTATTATCGGCTTATTAGTAGTTTTGTTGAATACCGGATTGGAGGTAAGGCGATAATCGAACGCAGCATTAAAAATCAATTTAAGGAAAATATCTTTTTTAAATCTATATCGATATTCTGTTCTGCCGGTAATAAATTTTACGCCCGCCAATTGATAATAATCGAGACCGATAAATTCATCGGTATTATTAAAATAGAAAATTTTATAATCGGGTAAGTCCTCCCACGAATCGCGATACGAACTGGCAAAACGTAATGTATGGCGGTCATTGATCGTTTGGTATAAATCTCCTTTGAGTGTAACCTTTGAATAATTGATTGCCGAGGCATACGCTTTATTACTGATTTCGGAATCTATCGAGATGCGGACTCCGGTCGTAGGAAGAAGCGGATCATCAATGGAATCATACTTAAGCGATATATCGAATCGCCTTAATTTATCGCTATAAGAGGGGAAGAGTTCCGAGATTGCCGAGTATGAAATTTCGGGCGAAGTATTTATATATTCAAAATTATACGCACCCTCCAAAGCCCAATTATTATCGAAACTTATACCAAGACCCCCGCCGAATAGAGTCGATCGATCGCTATATCTGGCATTAATCCTTCCTTTATCATCATATACATCCATCGGTATATCTTTATAAGCAACTTGAAGGAATGGATAAATCGGGAAATTAAGAGAGCGCGAAGGATAGAACCCCTTTGCCGAAAACTTGAATAAGCCAGCGAATTGAAGCTCCAATTCCGTACGAACTCCCGAGACGAAAAATGATGTGGTTTTTAATTTTAATGCGCCGACTAATTTATAATAATCGTCATATTTCAAGCCCAGATATAACTGCTCCATCGATTTTTCGTTAATATCTATTATGAGATCGACATAGATATCATCAACCGGAATAATTTCATAATTAATCTTATCAAAATATCCGAGACCATAAGCAGTGGTAATTTTTCTCTCTATAATTTTTGTATCGAAGAGCTGCCCTTCTTTAATATTGAGAAGATTATTAATAAAAGCGAAATCGAGCGATTTATTTCCGCGTATGATTACGTTGCGGACCGTATAATCTCTCATCTTTTCTTTGCGCAAATTTTTAAGTGAATCGTTGCTATAAAATTTATTGCCGATTCGATTTTTGATTTCGAGAAGCTGCGGTATATCAGAGCGGGCTGCTACTTCCCCCCTTTCTATTAATTCCGAAATGCTCGTTTTATCAAAATCCATCAATGAATATCCGCTTACATCCTGTTCGATTTCTAAATCGGCAATATCTCTATTATCGGAGAATTTTTCATAACGAGGGATATCTGTTGTCCTATCCAAGATATCAAGGAAAGAATTATAATCATCATACGATTTTCTTGGGAGAGAAAGACTGAGACCGATGACGATATCCGAGCCCATCTTCTTAACAATATCGGTAGGGAAATTATTGAGCACACCGCCATCTATGAGCAAATATTGATCTAAGGGCTCGGGAGCGAATACCGTTGGGATTGACATAGATGCGCGCAGAGCTTTCGATAGAGATCCATTTTCCATTATTACTTCCTTACCCGTAATTAAGTCAACGGCAACGCACTTAAATGGAATCGGGAGCAGATCAAAATTCTTCTTAAATTCATACCTGTACGTTAGCGAAGAAAAAAGGAGTGAGATTTTTTGTCCATAGATTAATCCGGTTGGAATTCTTGGAGTAAAGCCGACAAGGTCTAAATTAAGCTGGTATCTGCCGGTGAGTTCCTTTTCAAAATATGGCAATTCGGCACGTTCGGGCGAATCATTAAATAAATCTATCCAGTCAATTGAAGTGGCGAGACTTTCCATTTGGGCGGGTGAATAACCGATAGAATAAAGACCTCCTACAATTGCGCCCATACTAGTACCCGTAACGTAATCGAGAGGGATACCGAGCGAATCGATTATTTTGAGTGCGCCGATATGAGCAAATCCTAGTGCTCCGCCTCCGCTAAGAGCAATACCGATCTTAGGACGATTGATATCAATACTCCCCTGTGCAAAAAGGGAGATAGAGGTTACACAAAGAAAAAGGAGACGTACTAAATATTTCATTCTGCCCTACACTAATAAATAATTATCAAATAAATATACCGACAAAAATAAGAACTAATCTCACTATTCGCCTCTTATACATAAAAAAAGCAGTAAGGTGAACCTTACTGCTCATTTATACATCATCACAACACTTGCAAAATCTGCTATCTTATTATTGAACGAGATACTATCTCTTCATTACTACTGCTTGCAAATAGTGCAATCATATTCTTCCTCATATTTTTGTACATGCGTGCCGAGGCATATCCGGAGTGCGCCGCACAGTCGTTTCACTTCAAATAATTATTACGCACCATATCTTTGCTATCCCATGGAGCAGGATCACCGCCTAGATATTTATGGAACCATTCCAAGTGAGCATTATAATAAAGCGGCATCGAACGGAGACCGCTGGGCCAGTGACCATCATTCTTAAATACTATCAAGCGGCTATCAATACCTTTGCGCTGCAAAGCCGTAAAATATCTTAGACTATGGTTATAAGTAACGCGGTAATCTTTTTCACCCGTGATAATCAAAGTCGGAGTAGAGAAATTTGCTGTATATTCACTCGGCGACATTGTAAGATAATCTTTCTTTCCCAAATCCCAATCGGCAAACCAAAGCTCTTCGGTATCTTCTTTAAACTGCTGCAAATCATAAAGACCCATCATCGAGGCGAGGCATTTATAGCGCTTAGTTTTTGCCTGCAAGATATTCATAAAATATCCACCATAAGACCAACCCATTGCGCCGATCCTATCTGTATCCACATAAGGGAGAGTCTCGATATAATCGGTTACTTTCATTACGTCTTCATAAACTTTGCCATCCCAATCTTTCGATATAGCGGCGGTAAAATCCTGACCGTAACCCGTAGAGCCGTGAGGGTTAGGGAAAACTACTATATAACCTGCCCCTGGATATACCTGCCAATCGGCTCTGAACGAATCCATCCATTGCATCTGGGGTCCGCCATGAACATTTATTACTACCGGATATTTTTTTGCCGAGTCGAATCCGTGTGGCTTAACTATGAATACATGCACCGGAGTTCCGTCTGCACCTTTCACCCATGCCTGCTCTGCGGGACGGACATCAACGGTCTCCGTAAATTCTTTATTATATTCGGTGATATCTTTCATCTTCTTCGAAGCGAAATCATATCGCGCCATTTCAACCGGTTTATGAGTGAATGAATATGTAAATACAGCGAAATCATTTTTCGGCGAAACTTCAAAACCAAATATCGGAATATTCTCAATGAGTTTTTCGATCTTCGAATCGCTCATACTTACTTTATAAAGCGGCTGATAACCCTTTTCCTGAACAGTGAAATAGATCGATTTAGAATCGCTTGACCAACTGAAGTCATTTACCCAGTTATCGATCGATTCGGTGAGGATTTTATGCTCGCCCGATTGACGGTTATAAATTGCTAAGCGAACTCGATCAGATTCATAAGTCGGGATTAACTGAGTTAAGTATGCTATATATTTTCCATCGAGTGAATATTTCGGATTATTATCCGAGCCCTCGTTTTTTGATGTAATATTTTTTAGTCCCGTGCCATCGGTATTGGTAATCCATATATCAAGATTAGTTGAAGATGCTGGATTCTTTACTCGTTTGGAATCAAAAGCGATCTCTTTTCCATCAGGCGAGATAACGTAGTTGCTGCTTCCGCCCGGTGCAAAAGCAGGTGAATCAAATTCACCCGGAGTTAAGTCTTTCACTTCATTTGATTTGGTATCATAAACTAGGACGTGAGTATATTGCCCCGTGGCATATTCAGTCCAATGCCTTACGAATAAACTATCTGCGAGATATGCTTGTATAGCACCCTTTTCGATTCCGTTTGAAATTTTTTCGTTGCAATCAGGATCAGTTCCGCATTCGGGATAGATCGCTGCGCCGAAAATTATTTTTGTGCCGTCATTAGACATCTTAGGCGATGAAACTCCGGAGACATATTTTGTGATTTGAACTGGCTCGCCGCCGTCTAATGGCATATAGTAAACCTGATCTGCTCCGCTTCGGTTTGAATTAAAATAGAAACCTTTGCTATCGTTACCCCAGAAAGGGGAATAATTTGCGGCAGTATTAGTCATCTGCTTTAATCCGCTTCCGTCCGAATTTATTAAATAGATATTGGTTTTACTTTTTGTGGTTTTAAGATCGGAAGTGGAAACCGTGAAAGCGATTTTGCTTCCATCGGGCGAAAGCGAAGGTCCGCCTACATTTTTTATTTTATAAAGATCTTCGATTGTAAATGCTTTCTTCTGCGGCAATATTACCGAGAAGGCAATAATTGTAAAAAGAATGAATAGATTTTTTTTCACTTGAACACCCCAATTAATTTCATCATTAAAATAAGTTAAATGGTGGTAGAAATTCCAATAACTATTGTAAATTTTCTTTACATACGTAAAGTTTCTTTACAATTATGAATGATATAGAAATAATAGTCTGCCGCTACTTTGAGAGAAGGTGTTCTTTTAAGTCGGGATAATTGCTTGATAAGGAGATTGCTTTTTTCTCTTTCAATAGACATTCCGCTAATCGCTTTGGTATTGTTACTTCTTCTCCGATTGCCTCTTCTACTACGTCTTTGAATTTTGCCGGATGCGCCGTCTCTAATATTATACCGGTATAATTTTTAATCTCATTCGCTTCAATAAAACTGCGCAGACCCAAATACCCCACCGCACCATGCGGATCGATAACGTAATTATTATTTTTATAAATCTCCGCAATCGCTTCTTTTGTTTTTGCATCACTAAATGATTCAGAATAAATATCGCTCCTGATTGCATTAATATCATTATCATAAAGCTCGGCGATACGAACAAGATTACTCGGGTTACCCACATCCATCGCATTCGATATAGTTTGAATTGATGCTCTCGGAATAAATTCACCGCTTGAAATATATTCAGCAAAAACCGAATTGCTATTAAGTGAGGAGATGAATTTTGTTATCGGAAGTCCCATTCGTTTTGCAATTAATCCGGCAGTTAGATTACCAAGATTGCCCGATGGAACGGAGATATAATTATTTTTTTTCTTATCCGGAATCTGTCGATACATTTCGAAATAATAAAATATCTGAGGAATCAGTCGTGCGATATTTATAGAGTTGGCGGAGGAAAGATTTTTCTCTTTGAGATCGATATCGGTCATAGCCGCTTTAACTAAACGCTGGCAGTCATCAAACGTTCCATCTATCTCGATTGCCGTGATATTTTTATCCAAAGTAGTTAATTGCTTTTCTTGAATTCCGCTCACCTTTCCTTTTGGATAAAGAATTGAGACATTAATCCCTGGAGTATCATAGAATCCATAAGCAACGGCACTGCCGGTATCGCCCGATGTAGCAACGAGTATATTTAATTCTTTGTTACTGCCCGCAACGAAATGTCCCATGGTTCGAGCCATAAACCGTGCACCGAAATCTTTGAAGGCGAGAGTAGTTCCGTGAAATAATTCCAAAACCGAATACTCGGGGCTACGGAGTGGAACTAGCGGTGCAGGGAAATTAATTGCGTCATTGATTATACTTCTTAGAATTTTCGGCTCGATATCATTACCGATAAATTTTTCTGCAATATGAAAAGCAATCTCGGCGAAAGAATATTTTTCTATATCTCTGATAAAATCTTTTTCGAGGGTGGATATTTCCGTTGGCATATAAAGTCCGCCATCTTCTGCCAGTCCGTTCATCACCGCCGTTTCAAATGAAAATAATTCCGAGTGATTATTTGTCGAATAAAATTTCATCTACTAACCTTTCTATAATTTTTTATATCCTCAATCTCTTCGGGTCCTTTATCATTTATTTTAGAGGTATAAGATTTATTTTTTATTCCGAAATCGAAAACCGCTAGCGACATTGCTTGTGTTATTACTTCCGCTTTTTGGGGAGAATCTGAAAATGCGAACATCGTAGGACCCGAGCCGGAGATATTACAGTTTAGAGCCCCATTCTTGAAAGCTGCTTCGCGCACTAAATCATAACAAGGAATTAGTTTTGCTCGTTTCGGTTCTGCAAATACATCCTTAATAGAGTTAGAAATAATTTTATAATTTTTTGTAATTAATCCCGCAATTAAAAAAGATGCATTAGCTGCTTGCTCTACACCTTTACCGAGAGGAATTTTTTTTGGTAAAATTTTCCGTGCCTCACTTGTCTTAATTTCGATATCGGGATATACCAATGAGCAATACATTTTTTTGGGATATTCGATTTGAAGCACTTCAATAGGAGAACTGCCGCGGGCAATTACAAATCCGCCATATAAACAGGGAGCAACATTATCGGCATGAAAACTTCCGCTTGATAAAATCTCACCGGCTAGCGCATGAAGTAATAATTCTTTTTTTGAAAGCCATAAATCAAGAAGTTTATTCGCCGCAAATACTGCCGCCACGGCACTTGCACCGCTCGAACCTAATCCGCTTCCGATTCCAATCTTCTTATGAATCTTTAATTCTAATCCGACATTAATTTTATATTTATCTAATATTGATTGAATAGCAACGGATGCAATATTAAGCATAGGATCATAAGGAAGCTTCCCACCGTCTCCTGTAATTTTTTTGATAACTATACCCGAAGATTTTTTCTTCGATCGAGAAAGTTCAATGATATCGCTGATGACATCAAGCGGAAACCCCATGATATCGAAACCCGGTCCGACATTGGAAACAGTCGCCGGCGCAGATATTATAATTTTATTTTTCATTTATAAAAATATCCTCTTAAACATTTCTCTTTGGTAACGAACAATAAAAAGTTAGCATTATTAACCAAAATTCATTTAAATACTCACATAAAATTCAATTTATTGATGGCGAACGATTAATAGCAAATATTAAGTTATAATGTTAGCCGTCATTTCTCTTCATTATTTCATGGTATTTTCATTTATCAAAATTTCTTTTTGCATACATAATTGCACCAATCGATAAAAAATCTTTACGCTTTTAATATTTTAAAAATATCCTTCGGCATGCATAAGTTCGGCAATTAAAATAGTTCCGCCCACTGCTCCGCGGATCGTATTATGAGATAGAATTACGAACTTATAATCGAATAAAGAGCATTCTCGTAAGCGTCCGATAGCCACTCCCATTCCCCTCTCCAGATTGCGATGAATTTTTGCCTGTGGATATTTATCTTCTTCATAATAATGGATAGGGCTGATCGGAGCAGAAGGAAGATTTAATTCCTGCGGCTTAGACCTAAACTCTCGCCACACTTTTTTAATCTCTTCAATAGTTGGCTTAGTCTTGAGCTTAACTTGAACACATTCTGTATGTCCATCAATCACGGGGACACGATTGCATTGAGCCGAGATTCTGAAATCAGCAAGTTCGATTCGATCATTATTAAATTTCCCAAGAATCTTCGCTGGCTCTGTTTCTAATTTTTCCTCCTCACCGAAGATAAATGGAACAACATTATCAAGAATATCCATCGAAGAGATACCGGGATAACCGGCGCCTGAAACCGCCTGCATCGTTACAACATTCACCGACTCTAATCCGAAATTATCATGCAGGGGTTTTAGTGACATCGCAAGTCCGATCGTTGAACAGTTGGGATTTGTAACTATTCCTCCTTTATATTTTTGTGAGCGAAGCAGCGATAAATGATCATAATTAATTTCGGGAATAAGAAGAGGGACATCCGGATCGAAACGATGATTACGTGCATTAGAAATAATAAAATAACCCGCTTCGGCGAATTGAGTTTCTATCTCCCCCGCCACCGAAGCATCTAATCCCGAAAAAATAATTTTTGAATGAAAATCCGGGACGCATTCTTTTACAATTAGATTACCGATGTTTTCGGGCAATGGAGTTTGCATAATCCAATTAACTGCATTGGAATATTTTTTACCTGCTGATTTTTCGGAGGCACCTAGTTCAGCCAATTCAAAATAGGGATGACTTGATAATAGCTCAATGAAACGCTGCCCCACGCTTCCTGTGGCACCAAGTATTCCCACCGATATTTTTTTCATACACTCCTCATTATAAGATTACTGTCTTTTTAAGATTTTTGAATGTATTGCGTTGAGTGCTTTCGATAGATCATCTTTATTTATCACCAAAGATATATTTAATTCGGACGACCCCTGCGCAATCGCATTAATATTGATTGCGTTATCACCGAGAGCCATAAAAATTTTCCCTGCAATACCCGGAGAATGCCTCATCTTCTCTCCTACAACCGCGATAATCGAAAGATTATCTTCTACCGAAATCTCACCGATTATCTTATCGAGAAGTTCTAGTCGAAATTCATTCTTAAGTATTGCTTTACTTTTTTCACCATGTTCGGGCAGTACGGCGAGACAGATGCTATGCTCCGATGAAGCTTGTGTGATAAGTATAATGTTAATTTTATGCAATGCCAGTGCGGTGAATAAGCGTGATGCTATTCCCGAGACTCCGATCATGCCGCTCCCCTGCACACGGATAAGAGAGACATTATCGATCGAAGAAATCCCCTTAATAAAAAATTCCTCTGAATCATTTGATATATCACTTGCCGAATCAGTGGTTTGCTCTCGACTTTTCTCGACAATCGTTGTACCCGCTGCCTCAGGATTGAAAGTATTCTTAATAATTATTTTAATTTTCTTATCGAGTGCGGGCAGCATCGTAGGAGGATATATTACCTTCGCCCCGAAATGCGAAAGCTCCATCGCCTCTTCATAAGTAACCGATTTAAGAGAGAATGCATCGGCTACTTTTCTCGGATCGGCGGTTAAGATACCATCGACATCCGTCCATATTTCGATAGCATCGGCATCGATAGACGCACCGATTATTGCAGCGGTATAGTCCGATCCGCCTCTTCCCAAAGTTGTAATTTCGTTTTCTTCGGTCGATGAAATAAATCCGGTTACTATCTGAATCATTTTATGCTTCTTAAAATATGCTTTGATATTTCTGTTAGTCAATTTGAAATTTACACGAGCTTTACCGAAATCGTTATCGGTTTTTATGATTTGCGAGGCATTAAGATATTCGCAATCAATTCCTCGATTGATCATCGATTCGGTTATAATAGTGCAAGATAGCCTTTCGCCAAAGCTGACAATATAATCGAGCGATTTTGCAGTGAGCTCTTTTACTAAAAAAACTCCATGAAGAATTTCCGAAAGTTCATCGAATAATGATTCGGCTTTATATTGCAATATGCTAATATCGCGTCCATAATTGAGCTCGTTAATTGCTTCAAAGTGGAGCTGCGTTAATGTCTTCAGTTTCGATTTATAAGCTGCATTACGTTTGAGTGCTAGATTTCCGATATCTATAAGGCTATCAGTTACGGATTGAAATGCAGAGAATACGACAGATATATTTTCATTATTCTCAATTCTTGTTTGGAGAATGGAGATCACGGAATTAATTCTCTCGGCATTAGCTACGCTCGATCCGCCGAATTTCATTACGATCATAAAGAATCCTTATACGTTGTAATTGAAAAGCCAATATGAAACAAAAAACAGAAATAGGCAAGAAAGTGCGAGCGGGTGCAGATGTGTGCCAATTAGTGCGACGACGGACGAGTGGGGGAAGGCGAGTGCCGGAAAGTGCGATTGGGTATAATCCGGTGCAGATAAGTGCAGCCGAAAGCAAGCGGGTGCAACAGTGAGCAATTCCGTGCAACCCTGAGCAGGTGAGTGCAGTTGTGAGCAGGTCGGTGCAGCCCGG
>LOEU01000032.1 GCA_001516025.1 bacterium BRH_c32
TCTTTTTCAAGTGGATAATCTCTTTAGTACGGGATTGGTAAATGTAACTCTCGATAAAGAGGGGAACGCATTTTACGAAATTGTTGCTCCCGCGGCTTGGGATTATATTGAAGCTGATGATCAATTAATG
This sequence comes from bacterium BRH_c32, assembly GCA_001516025.1. Taxonomy (GTDB): domain Bacteria; phylum Bacteroidota; class Ignavibacteria; order Ignavibacteriales; family Melioribacteraceae; genus BRH-c32. Next base: position 131 of record LOEU01000032.1, read on the forward strand.
AAGACTGCAGAGAAAGCGGATATAATTGTATTCGGCAGCTTAGCTCAAAGGAATAAGAAAACGAGAGAGACAATTCAAAAAATTCTCGATCTTAATAAGATAAATATTTTCGATGTTAATCTTCGTCCCCCTTATGATAATCATGATGTAATAAGTGATACTCTCTATAAAACGAAAATTTGCAAGCTCAATGATCTTGAGATATTAAAATTAGCGGAGTGGTACGGATTTGAAAGTGATCTCCATGAAGCTGCTATCGGAATCAGAGAAAAATTCGGCTGCGAGATTGTCTGCGTAACACGCGGTTCTCATGGTGCTTCTCTATTACGAAATAATGAGTGGGTGGAAGATCCCGGATTTAAAGTGGTAGTCAAAGATACAGTAGGCGCAGGGGATTCATTCCTCGCCGCATTAATAAAAGGGTTCTTGGAAGATAAGCCGAATGATGAATTATTAGAAGATGCTAATTTGCTCGGTGCTTATGTGGTAACGAAGGACGGACCCACACCGATGCTTAATTTCGACAGGATAGAAAAAATCAGAAAAGAGAGAAAAGAGAAGAAGTAGTTCAGTTGCTCATTGGTAAAAATTATATATTGCGAGTGGTATCCTGCATTAGGTCTTTGTGAATAAACCACACTCCCGAATAAAAATAAGAATAGTATTATTATTTTTAATTTCATTCACATCTCTCAATACTATTTAATTAAAATCATCTTCTTTGATAACCGGATTCCATCGGCCTGTATAGTAAAAATATACATTCCGCTCGGCAGCTCATTCCCATTGAATTTCAGACTATAATACCCTGCGTTTTTTCTTTCATTTACGAGTTCAGAAATTTCGTTGCCAAGAACATCAAAGACTTTTATTACAACATTTCCGGATTTTGGGAGTTGGTAGTTGATTGTCGTTTCTGGATTAAAAGGGTTTGGATAGTTTTGTTGAATATTAAACTCACTTATAATTGATTCCGTTTCCTCTTGAATATTGGTTTTTGGAGATACAAAAAAATATGTCGAATCTTCATCAAGTCCAATTAAAAATGATCTTAGAAGATTTTCACCTAATGGAGGAATATATACATCTCTCAAATTGTAATTGTAAAATATAAAAATTGAATTTGGAGCAATTATAAACCTTGTAGGAGAAGGATAGCATCCATGATCATCACTAAGATTATAAGTTCCAATAGAAAAATCATAAATACATTCAGCAAAATGTAAAGTATCAGGAATATCAGTTGGGTTTTTTACTTGAACGGTGATAAAAATTTCCTCACCTTCATAATATTCATATTTATCGGTAAAAACCATGAATTCCGAATGGTATCCGGCATTAGGTCTTTGTGAAAAAACCACACTCCCGAATAAAAATAAGAATATTATTATTATTTTTAATTTCATTTCAACCTCTTAAAGTAATATAGCAAATATATTTAATAACAATTAATGCAAAAATTTTTGCACAGTCGTTTGAAAGGATTTTGATAGATTATAATAACTAAAAGAGGTAAATCAATGATTAAAGATTTTTTAGTACAAAAATCGCATGAAATTTTAAGGCAAATAAATCCTGCTTTTATTCATAAAAAAAGCAGTAAGGATATCCTCACTGCTCACTTTAATATCTTTAAATCCGTCAACTTATTTTAGGAATGGAAACACCCTTAAAACTATCAACTTATTTTATGACGATACAATATTTAAATCGGTCATATTTACAACGTCTGGGTAAATGTCTTACCTTGGTCTGAAACGGCTTCGACAACTATATTCTGCGCTGTTCCTTCTAGCTTATATTCATACATGTGATAATTAATATAAGAATCGACCCATTTATGTTTTTTCGGAAGTTCAGGTCCATCAAAAAGTGATTGACTAAGCGGATCTTTATCTAATATCTGAGTCATTTCACCCTTCTTTTGCCCATCAGCATAGAGATAGATTTTCCAATCTTTATTTGCTCCCCATACATTTGCTAAGACTCGCATCTTATCGGTATTTAATTCATTAAAAATACGAATCTGATGATCGAATGGTTTCTTGGTTGCTTTATACTGCCAAGTGAGTTTATCACCATCGACCGAATAAACCATATAACCATTAGGAGTGCCATCGCCGCAAATATCGGCAGTCCACCAAGCACCGCAAACCGCACCGCAAACATGGATTTCCGTTCCCCCATCTTTAATAAATTCCATTTCGTGCATGTGTCCCGTAATTATATACGATTTATAACCATCGAGTAACTTATATAATCCTTCACGGTTCATTAATGCCGTGCTTACTCTCGGTTTGGATTCGCCTAATCTTGTATGCTCTGTATTAAAAGGAGGGATATGAGTGAATAGAATAACCGTTTTCCCTTTTGGAATATAGCTGAGATCATTCTTAAGCCAATCCATCTGATCCTTTTCTAAATAACCAATATATCCGGAACCATGATAAAAAACATCATCCAACACAACATAGTGAACTTCGCCTTTATTAAAGGAATAGTAACGCGGTGCCATTTGATTTTGGAAAGTTTCTGACGAACCTTCATCCGATTGTGATTTCTTATCAGTATCATGATTACCCGGAACGGCAAAAAATGGTACCTTGGCTATCGAATAATATTGTTTGAATTGTTCATATAATTCCAAATGATCATATACAATATCGCCGCAGCCGACTGAAAATACATTCGTTAATTTTTGTTCATTTATAAAATTCTTAATGTCATAGACGGTTTCAGCATAAAACCGTTGCAAATCTTTATCATCTAAAACTTGAGGATCTGCCAATAGAAGAAAATTATGTTTTTTATCGTCTCCTTCTTCGGGAATTACTCTGAATTCCACGTACGGCTCTTTCTCATCAATTTTACTAATAGGATAAGAAAATTCAGGAATATAATTACTAAAGACCGGTATTTTCTGTCCGGAAGGAATCGACATAAATAAATATTCTCTCCTTGTATCGGTAAGAAGCGAATAAGTGCCATCTTTATCGGTGGTAGTACAATTTAATCCATCAGAAATAACAACATCTTGAAGCGGATAACCAACTGATGTTACTTTCCCTTTTACAAGAAGAGTTTTCAATCCGTTGACATTTTGTAATTGCTGCTGATTAGCCGGCATTCCTTTTGTCTTTTTCTTCGGCTTATTTTGAAGATTGGCAAGCGGTTTTGCTAGTAAAGTATCTGAAGCCGCAATTCCGGCAGCAGCCATTAGAGAAGTTCTTATAAAATTTCTACGATCGGACATATCGATTCCTTTTTATTTCGTTCTATTATTATTTAAAACTATAAATGCGAATTCTACTAAATTTTTTATATAACTTTATTTTTTAAAAGAGAATAAGATATACTTGTAATGGAGTAAAACGGAATTAAATTTGCTTAAATAAATTAGCCATTTCGATAGCCGAAAGTGCAGCATCCCAACCTTTATTACCGCCTTTAGTACCGGCTCTTTCGATTGCCTGCTCAATAGAATCGGTAGTTAAGACACCAAAAATAATAGGCATATCAGTTTCGAGAGCTACATGAGCCACTCCTTTAGAAACTTCATTTGCTACATAATCAAAATGAGGAGTGCCGCCTCGAATAACAGCACCTACGCATATAATTGCGTCATATTTTTCCGATTGAGCCAATCTTTTCGCTACTAATGGAATTTCATACGAGCCGGGAACCCATGCAATTTCAATATCCTCGGGATCGCATTCATGTCTTTCGAGACAATCGAGTGAACCACTTAATAATCTGCTCGAAATCATCTCATTGAATCGGCTTACTACAATTGCAAATTTTAATCCCTTGGCTGATAAAACACCTTCATATACTTTAGCCATTATTTACCTCTATTAGATTTATAAAATGTCCTAGTTTGTCTCTCTTTGTAGAGAGATATTTTTTATTTGTGTCGGATGGTGGAATCTCTATCGAAACACGCTCTGTAATTTCGAGACCGTGTCCGCTAAGTCCTTTAATTTTGCGCGGATTATTAGTTATAAGCCGCATCTTTTTTACACCCAAGTCTTTGAGTATTTGCGCCCCGATTCCATAATCGCGCAAGTCGGCTTTGAACCCGAGTGCCTCATTAGCTTCTACTGTATCATGCCCTTTTTCTTGGAGCGAATAAGCAAGGAGTTTATTTACGATTCCGATGCCGCGCCCTTCCTGTCTCATATAAAGCAAAATTCCCGTACCTTCGTTTTCGATCATCATAAGCGAATTATCAAGCTGTTCGCCGCAATCGCATCTTCGAGAACCGAATACATCGCCAGTTAAGCATTCTGAATGAACCCTTACAAGTATCGGTTTATCGGGAGAAATCTCTCCTTTTACTAATGCCATATTATTTTCCAAGGGATTGAGGAGATTATCATAAAGATGTAATTTGAAATCGCCATGTTTTGTAGGGAGATCGATTACTACTCTTTTCTTGACTAATTTTTCTTTTGAGCTTCGGTAATCAATAAGATCGGCAATAGTAATTAATTTAAGGTTGTGTTTTTGTGCGAATTCATATAATGCCGGTACACGTGCCATCGTTCCATCGTGGTCAAGAATTTCACAAAGAACTCCTGCGGGATTGAGACCTGCGAGCCTAGCCAGATCGATTGTTGCCTCTGTATGACCGGCACGTTTTAATACTCCGCCAGCTTTTGCCACTAATGGAAAAATATGTCCCGGTTTTGCAAAGTCATCCGGCTTCACATTATTATCAATTGCCTTTAAGATAGTAATTGCTCTATCGAATGCAGATACGCCGGTTGTAGTATTATATTTATAATCGATCGATTCAGTAAAAGGGGTGGTATGGAGCGAAGTATTATCCTCGACCATATTTTCGAGATTCAGTTCCTTTGCTCTTTCTTCGGTTATAGCAAGGCAGAGTATTCCTCTTGCTTCGCGCGTAATAAAATTAACCGTCTCGGGAGTTATTTTTTCCGCTGCAATTATTATGTCGCCTTCGTTCTCTCTATCGGGATCATCCACTACCACTACCATCTTGCCGTTTTTTATATCTTCGATAGCTTCTTCAATTGTATTAAAAACTACTTCCATCTAATAACCTAATTCCTTCAATCTCTCTTCGCTTAAAGCGAGAGGAGTTTTCGCGCCCTTTATTAAAAAATTTTCTACATATTTAGAAATAATATCGATCTCGATATTAACATTTTCTCCAATCTTTTTATAGTGCAAATTGGTATGCTGCCAAGTAAACGGAATTATCGAAATTGTTACAATATCGTTTTTCTTTTCAGCAACCGTAAGACTAATTCCATCGATTGCAATTGATCCTTCGGAGATAAAATAGTGAGCTATATCTGCGGGTAATTTTATTTCGATAAACCAATTTTTTCCGTTATTTGTAATCTTATGAATTGAACCGATTCCATTAACGTGTCCTTGAACGATATGTCCGCCGAGTCGATCGGATAATTTCATGGCTCTTTCAAGATTTACTTTTGTTCTCGGAAGGATTTTTGAAAACGTGCTTTTTTCTAAAGTAGTTCCAACCGCTTCTACGCTAAATTCTTTACCAGAGATTTCGGTAACAGTTAAGCATACACCATTAATAGATACTGAATCCATTACCTTTAAGTCATCAAAAATTTCGTGCATCGAGATTATTATTCTTTTCCCGCCTGAAATATTTTGAAATGATTGAAGCTCTCCTACCTGCTCTATTAATCCGGTAAACATGCTTTCCTAATTAAAAAAATATTATAACAACTTCTAAGATATGAAAATTGGACTAAAATTTTCGGTAAACTAACTTAATATCCTCACCTAACCAGTCGGAAGATATTAGTTTAAGTCTTTGAATTTTGTTTGAAATAAATGAGGAGAGTCCGTCTCCTAAAATTTTGGGCGCGATTAATAATATTAATTCATCATACATCTCCGAATCTATAAATTGAGAGAATACATTTGAACCGCCTTCTACGAGTATAGAAGTGATTTTTTCCTTAGCAAGATTATTGAGGATTGAGGGAATATCGGTTTTTCCCTTAATGATTGTCAGATTTTTCGGATAGAAAATTGTTTTATTAAGCGAATTATATCCCGAATCAAATTCATTGGAGTTATCTAAGAACCGCGAATTTATATGAGTCTCATCGGTGGTATAAATCCAAGTTTTTTGATCTTTCGATGTTTTTATGATATATGAATCGGCGGGGAACGATAAATGTTTACTAAGAATAATACGTATCGGATTCCTACCTTCCACTTCTCTCACGTTTAATTTTGGATCGTCTATTTTTACTGTGTTTGCACCTATAAGCACCGCATCATATTTGGCTCTAAGAGAATGAACAAATCTTTTTGATTCTGCTCCTGTAATAGACGTTTCGGAATTGTTAAGTGCGATTTTACCATCGATAGTTTGCGCTATTTTGATTGTTACGTAAGGAATTTTTTGAGTGATATACTTAAAGAAAAATTTATTTAATTCTGCCCCCTCCTTCTCGACAGTTCCGGTAATAACTTCAATGCCCGCTTCGCGAAGCATGCGTATCCCATTTCCGCTAACCTTTGGATTCGGGTCAAGATTACTAATTATAACTTTTTTAATTCCCGATTTTATTATTAATGGTGCGCAAGGAGGAGTCTGTTTATCGGTATGGGAGCAAGGCTCTAAATTGCAATAGAGAATTGCTTCCTCAAGATTTTCATTAGCATTTTTAATAGCATTCGCTTCTGCATGAAGCGATCCATATCGCTCATGATATCCGCTTGAAATTATTTTACCGTTCTTTACAATTACTGCGCCGACTAAAGGATTTGGACTAACAGCTCCGGCACCTAATTTTGCAAGCCGAAAACATTCGTTAATATATTTTTCGTGAATACCGTTCATTTATTTTATTTTCAAAATGCCAATTGTAATATCATCGCTTTGTTCCGCATCCCCTCTGAAATCAGAGATCGAATCAAAGAGCTGATTTGATATCTCCTCAGGATGCAATTTATTTTTATCTAATAAAAAATCTTCAAATCGATCTTCACCAAATTCATTTTCATCAATATCGAATGCCTCTGTAACTCCATCGGTATAGAATATAATCGTATCACTTGAATTTAATTCAATTTTTTCTGAAATATATGGAGCTTCCAAAACGCCAAGCATAAAACCGCCGGCATTTAATTTTCTGATACCGGTTGAATTAATTATGATAGTTGGATTATGTCCCGCATTAATACTTTCTAATGTTTTTGTGCTATGATCTATTAATCCGAGCCACGCAGTTGCATATTTATCTGATGTAGTGGAAGTGATTAAAAACTTATTGAAAGCATTTGTAAATTCGATGAGATTAAAATCATCCTTTTTCAAAAGTAGATATGAGTTTATAAACGAATATAGTACGGGGACAATCAATGCCGCAGTAATACTTTTCCCGGCCACATCTCCGATAAATACAAGTGTTTTCTCTGAAGATATTTTTACAATATTAAAATAATCGCCCCCTACTTCTTTTGCGGGAATTAATTTAATTGATAAATCCATACCTTCAAATGAAGGTAATTCGCTCTGAATAAATTTCATTTGAATATCGTGAGCTGTATCTAATTCGTATTGCAAATATTTATTTTTTATTTCAATATCAATTAAGCGAGCATTTTCGATAGCAACTGCACATTGAGAGGCGAGTGCACAAAACAGATCCATATCTTCTTTATCATAAGGGGAATTGCCTCTTTTATTCATTACCTGAATAACTCCAATAAGAGAATCTTTTTTTAGCATCGGAGCGCAGATCATGTTGCGAGTAGTAAATCCCGTAACCTTATCGTAGCTACTATTAAACCTTTCATCGGCATAGCAGTCATTTATTATAAAAGATTTTTTTGATTTTGCACAAGAACCTGCCAGCCCTTCGTCAATCTCTAATGAATTAGAAATTAATTCATCGGTATTCTCGCCATGTACTGTATGGAAATGCAATTTGTTATCACTTTCATTATAAAGAAGGAGTGAAGCAGCCTCGCTATTTAATAATTCTTGACTCGTTAAGATTATCTCATCAAGTAATTCTGCGAGAAGTTTTTTTTCTGTAATTTTCAAAGAGATCGATTCAAAAAATTCCAACCGTTTCAATATCTTTAAATACGCTTTCTGATCGTTAGTTAATAGATCTTCTTCCGGCATACTGATCCTCTTCCGTATTAAGTTATGTTACAATTTCTCTTGGTATTGCAATAGTCTCATAAAAACGAGTATCGGAAATATCTTTAATGAGCATAATTGCTCTATTAATCTCTTCAAAAGTCGTGTATAATCCCGAAACTGAAAGACGAATATTATTTGGTTTTCTGAAATCAGGTATTACCTTTAAATCACTTCTAATCCCTTTTATTAATGCTTTGCTTATTCTATAAGCTTCGGGATGAACTATCGAAACGTGACTGCCTCTTATACTTGAATCGAGCGGAGAACCGATTGAAAATCCCAAAGGGACTAGAATAGTATTTATAAGGTAGATCATATAGTCCGTTAGGAGAATATTTTTCTCTCTTATTTTTGAGATCCCGGCTTTTAAAACAATATCAAGCCCCGGCTCAATCGCCGTCAGGGAGATAATAGGGGGAGTGCCTACTAAAAATTTTTTTATACTCTCTGCAGGACGATATTCAGAATTGAATGCAAATGGGTCTTGATCGCCAAACCAACCCCAAATTGGGGATTCTAATTTTTCAATTAAATCTTCTCGCACATATAAATAGGCGGGAGCTCCGGGACCTCCATTTAAGTACTTATAAGTGCATCCTACTGCTAAATCGGCGTTGGCATCGTTAAGATTTATATCCATTGCTCCCGCTGAATGACTAAGATCCCATAATACTAAAGCACCTTTGGAGTGCGCCATTTCAGTAATTTTTTTTATATCGTAAGTGAATCCGCTTTTGAATGCTGTATGAGAAAGTACTACTAAAGCTGTATCTTCATCAATCAATTTATTTAGTGCATCGTCGCTGATTGTAATTTCATCTTCGCTTTGAGCAAGTTCTAATTTGTGTTTATTTCCGAAATCTTTTATGATACCTTGAATAACGTATAAGTCAGAAGGAAAATTAAAACTATCGCTTATGATTTTTGATTTTCCCGATTGAAGTCTTAATGCTGCATACACAAGTTTAAATAAATTTATAGATGTAGAATCTGCTATAATTACTTCCCCATCTTTGGCCCCGATTATTTTTGTTAATTTATTGCCGACCCGATATGGCTTATCATACCATGATTTATTCCAACTGCCGATCAAATCATCTCCCCATTCCTTGTTGATTACATTATCCAAAAAAGGGATTGTTCTATTAGGCAAGCGTCCAAGTGAATTGCCATCTAAATAAATGGTAGTAGGATCATTATTAATAAACTCATTGCGAAAACTCTTTAGTTTATCCTTGCCGTCCATTCTCTTGGCAGCAAATATGTCAATAGATTCAAAAGTATTTTTCATTTTAATCCTTCTTTGAGAATATTAAAAGCACTATCAAAAAATAATTTCACCCATAATTGGTACATTTTCCCGGAGGGATGTAATCTGTCTCGGGCAATTAATTCAGGCGAAGTAACTGCCTGTCTCGAAATTCCAGTTATATCAAAATAATATACAGATTCTTTTTCAGATTCTTCTTTATTTATTTTATTAAATATATCGATCTGCTTGGCAATTAACTCTCTATTCCTGTCTTCAGCGAAAGGTGTTGCTCCCCAATCGGGTATGGAAATAACTATAACTCCTTTATTGCCGAGTGCAGAATAATTGATTGAGCGTTTTAATAGTTGAGCAAATTGGGCTCTATATTCTGCAGTATCTCTTCCTCTATACTGATTATTAACTCCGATTAATAGAGTTACTAAATCATATTTCCCTTTAGGTGAAACGGCATCAATTCCTTTATTAAGCTCGTCAGTAGTCCATCCCGTTCGTGCGATAATTAATGGATTTTCTATTTTATATTTTAGAAGTCTGAGCGAATCGGCAAACTGATTGGGGTATCTTTCTTTTTCGGAGACACTCTCGCCGATTGTATAAGAATCACCTAGAGCAAGGTATGAAAAAGATTTGCTGTTTTTCATTGTATCAGATTGTTCCGTTGTTCCTGTTTGCCCTAATGAATCGGGTTTCGTTATCGGTTCGGTTTGTTCGATCGGTTCTTTTTGTTCCATCGGCTCGGTCCCGTTTTGCGCTTTGCAGCTTAGAAATAGTAATAATAGAATAATAAAAATTTTTATGTTCATCTACTTCCTTAATTCTGATATTCAAATATATGAAATGCGGAAATTCATTATATGTAAAAGTATTGTTCATCTTATTATATTAAGTAAAGAAAATAGAAAATTGTGATAGGAGTACCAAATGAATAATAAGTACAGGATAAAAATATTTTCAATTATTCTAATAGCACTATTTACAAAGTGCGATACCGATGCGCAAAAAAGTGATAAAAATATTCCTACCGGTATTTGGGTAAGATCCGGATATGAACTTTCTATTGCGGTTAATCCAAAGTATCCGCCTCGCCATATTACACAAGCCCCAGATGGGACACTATATTTTAGCAGTCTCGATAGTGAAATTATTACTTGTGCTAAAGATAAAGATAGCGATGGATATTACGAATCCTTAACCGAATATCATAAAGCGAAAAATGTAGTTTATTATGTTTTGTGGGATGATGGTGAAATCTGGTTTACCGAAAGCGGTGCAATTTATAAAACAAATGATACGAATGGCGATGGGAAGGCAGATGATGTAACGGCAGTTCTGCCAAACGGGAAACTGCCTGATGGAGGCGGACATGCTTGGAGACCGCTATTAATAAATAATGGAAGAATTTATACTTCCATGGGTGATTCCGGAAATATAAGCGAAGAGCCAAATTCGGAACGTCAGAAAATTTGGTCCTTCGATATGAACGGAAATGATAAAAAATTATTCGCCTCGGGAATAAGGAATACTGAAAAATTAGTTCTTCGTCCGGGCACGAATGAGATTTGGGGAATGGATCATGGCAGCGATTGGTTCGGAAGAAAAGTCGGCGATTCAAGAGAGAGGCAGCCGATAACCGATAATAATCCTCCCGAAGAGATGAATAAATATGTCGAAGGTGGATTTTATGGACACCCTTATATAGTTGGTAATCGACTTCCTCGTTATGAATATATCGATAAGAACGATATTATCGAATTAGCGGAAAAGACAATAGTACCGGAATGGATGGGTGGTGCTCATTGGGCATCGAATGGTATGATGTTCTATACAGGCGATAATTTTTCTTCCGAACATAAGGGAGATGCATTCGTTGCATATCACGGTTCATGGAATAGAAGCAAACCGGGAGGTTATCAAGTTACTCGTGTTCTTTTTGAAAATGGAAAACCATTCGGAGAAAAAGCTTACGTAAAATTTATTGATGAAGATTATAAAATCGCGGGCAGACCCGTGGACGTAATTAATGATATTAAGTCAGGCGGAATCCTTATCACCGAAGATGGAATGCTTCACGATAATAATTTTATCTATCGCTTAACGGAAAAGAAGAAATGAAATATTTTATAATAATAATCATATTTTATACGGGAGTGATACTCGCTCAAGAAAAGAAAATTACTCCCGAAGAATTCAAGAAGGCAGAACTGACATTTAAGCAAAAATGTACTAGATGCCATGGAAGCGAAGGGAGAGCTTTTGGAAAAAACTTTGCAAAAATGGAGAAAAAAGAACTAAGGCACCTTACAGAAGATATGATGTTCGGACCGGCTCGTTTGAATCCTACTGAATCAGAAATTAAAGCTATGATTGAATACCTTATTTCGTTACATTCTGATAAGGATTAATATCGCTAAAGATATTCGACATATTATCGTTTCTTCGTTTTTCCAAAATAATAATCCATCAAAATATTTTGTTAATTAAAGGAAAGTGTATGGATAGAAAAATAATATTAATAATTTTATTCACAGCTTCGATATTCTTTGCAGGCGGAAAAGATAATGCTGAAAAAAATATCTATAATCCTTATGTAAAAACAACAAAATTAATTTTTGAATCGAATTTCGGTGAAGTGTTTTCTCAAATAATAAACGAGAACGGAAAACAATATATTAAAGTCGATGGAGATGATTTTAAGTATTACCAACAATTAGTAGTTACCGATTCAAGTATTTCGATATTAGATACATATAGTAAATTCAAGTACCTCCTGTTTTTCACTAAAGAGATGAAAATATTTTATAAAGAACCCGTTGTGCGGTTTCCATTGCCTCTGGTAAAAGGGAAAACATGGACTTGGAGCGGTTATGAATATTTCGGAGATGACGATTCTTCGACAGTTGCTATTGAAGGAAGAGTGGCAGGCGAAGAGAAGATAAAAGTGCCGGCAGGTGAATTTACCGCAATTAAAGTGATTACCGAATTAGTAACAGGTATGGATTCTAAAAATACAATTACTGAGTGGATCGTGCCTGATATCGGGATTATTAAAACTCACATCACTATCGAAGGCGGCGGATTCACCGGTTTTTTAAGAACTATCCTTGGTTATAGTGAGATAAGTTTCGAGCTAAAAGGGGTAGAAAAATTGGTATTGAAATAATCGATTAATTTATTTACACTTTCTAAGAACAAACCCGAGGTGTAAGTGAAAATAAAATTACTACCTATTCTATTTTTATTAATTACTACGTCCGTTTACCCGCAATGGTTTAGACAAACCAACGGATTGGAAGCAAGCTGGAACATAGGCTTTGCTATCGATGCATGCGATAAAGACCACGCTTTTATTGTTGCCTCACATTCTATTTTTTGCATAACTAATAATGGCGGTGCACAGTGGAATCAGATTATCTGGCCTTATCCCGGTGAATCGGGAAGTGATGTCTCAATGACTGATCCAAATAATATATGGGTTGCCATCGAATCGGGGAAAATTTATTATTCTCCCGATGCGGGTCAAAACTGGGTGTTGCAATATTTTAATCCCGAAAGAGTAACTTTTCTAAATTACATCGAAATGTTTGATAATAATAATGGTATAGCAATGGGGGATGCAATTGGGACAAGCCCTGCTCTATTCTTAAAAACAACCGATGGTGGAAGAAATTGGATCGATATCAACCGAAATTATCTTATGGGATTATGGTCAGGCGATACTTGGAGAAGATTAGATTTTGTTGATAAGGATATTGGATATTTTTATGGATCAGGAGAAAACCCGCAAAAGCTATTTAAGACACTTGATGGTGGCGCAACATGGCTTCAAACTAATTTTACCGGCTATACTCAATTAGTTAAATTCTTTGATGCAAATTTTGGTTTCGTTTTTGATCAAGAAGTGTTTCGAGTAACTTATAATGGCGGAGTAGATTGGCAGAGTGTTTCTTTTAAGCATGCATGGTCCAATGATTTGGAACAAGTACCCGGAGACGAAAATAAAATATGGTTCACCGATTCTGCAAATCTGTTTTTAAGCAAAAATACCGGAGTTAGTTTTGAGCTTTTTCCCGTTGCCGGTTTTGCAAAAGCCAGAGATATTGTATTCACGGATAAAGATAATGGATGGGTGCTCTGCGATCAAGGTAAATTATTCAAGATTGAAAATGCGAGCGTTATAACTTCCATTGCCGCCGAAGAAAAACTCCCTACCGATTTTATATTGTCTCAAAACTACCCGAATCCATTTAATCCAACGACTACTATTACTTATGAAATTCCCGAAGAAAGTTTTGTATCCTTAAAAATATTCGATCTCCTCGGAAGGGAAATAAATACATTAGTAAGTGAAGTAAAACAATCGGGAAAGTATGAAGCAAAGTTTAATGGAGAAAATTTAACAAGTGGAGTCTATATCTATAAACTTATTGCAGCCGGGAATGAGATGAGCCGGAAGATGCTATTGATAAAATAAAAAACCCCGCTTTAGGGCGGGGTTTAAATGCAGAAATTTATATTCTTATTTAAGAATTTTTACTTCTGAAGCCTGAAGACCTTTTGGTCCTTGAGCTAAAGTAAATTCTACTTTATCGTTTTCTTGTAATGATTTATAGCCATCACCAATGATTGACTGAAAATGTACAAATACATCTTCGCCATTAGCTTGTGAAATAAATCCGAAACCTTTTGTGTTGTTGAACCATTTTACTGATCCTTGTTTGCGCTCTGCCATAACAGTGCTGCTCCTATAATGTTTTGTTAATATGATTTTGTTGTGACAGGGCTTTAAAAACGCACGAAGGGAACTGATACATCTACGTCTGCTTCTACTTCTAAAGTTTACTGCCTTACAACACCTAACTTAAGTAATTTAAAACTCAAATCCAAATTAAATCTTAAATCGAAATGCGGTTTATCTTAAGCATCTATATATTACTATTATGAAAAAGATTGACTTTATAAATAAGATGAACAAACTTGGGAGGGATTCCGAACCATTTATCTTTATTATTGATTTTGAATGCCAGAACGCAATTATTGAACCTCTCGATAATATTGATAAGGAAATAATAAAATACAATTTCGAGGGAAAGAGTAATGAAGGAGAAATAAAAATACCCGAAAATAGGGAGGGGTATAGTGAGGGATATAGTGTAAGCAAGTCTGAAAGCAGCCAACACATTTCACAACCCAAGCATATAAATAGAAAGGTACATAGTGAAGAGGTGTCTGAAGGTTCCCAAATTATACCATATCCCAAGCGCGAAAATGAGGATAAATACAAAGCGGTAATCTCGTCCAAAGAAGCGATCGCCAAAGTCTCGGTACTTTTTGAAAAATTCCCTTTACCATATCATGAATATAAAAAATCGTTCGATATAGTAATGGAGAATATCTATGAAGGCAATTCCTATCTCTGCAATCTTACGGCTAAAACTCCTATTGAAACTAATCTCATCCTTGATGATATCTTTCTTTTTAGCAATGCGAAATACAAAATAAAATACAAGGATGAATTTGTTTGTTTCTCGCCCGAAACGTTTATTAAAATTATCGATGGCAATATCTATTCTTATCCGATGAAAGGGACTATCGATGCCGATCTCCCAAATGCCAAAGAAATAATACTAAATGATGAAAAAGAAAAAGCAGAGCATAATACGATTGTCGATTTGATTAGGAATGATTTGAGCATCGTTTCAAAAAATGTGGAAGTAACCAAATTTCGTTATATCGATAAGATAAAAACAAACAATAAAAATCTTTTGCAGGTTAGTTCCGAAATAAAAGGTGAGCTGCCAAATGATTATAAAAATAAGATTGGAGAAATAATTTTTTCTCTTCTCCCCGCCGGATCAATTACGGGTGCACCGAAAAAAAAGACCGTAGAAATTATAAAACAAGCCGAAACATATAAACGAAATTTCTATACGGGTATTGCGGGAATTTTTGACGGGAAGAATCTCGATAGCTGCGTAATGATCCGCTTTATTGAAAGTGAAGAGGGAAAACTCTATTTTAAAAGCGGCGGAGGTATCACTTATCAATCCGATCCCGAGTCCGAATTCAAGGAACTTATTGATAAAGTATATCTTCCCATTTATCAAAAGGAGAAACAAAATGAATGATCTTTTTGAAACAATAAAACTTCTAGACGGAAAATTACACAATATAGAATACCACAATAAAAGGATGAATAATGCACGAAGAGATTTATTCTCCGCCGATAAGACTATTTATCTCGAAAATGAAATAACAATTCCGCTTGAATTTGCAAAAGGATTATATAAATGCAAGGTTATTTTTGGAAGAGAAATTGAGTCCATTAATATCACTCCTTATATTCCAAAGAAGATAGAAAAGCTAATTATAGTAAATGAAGATAAGATAGAATATAATTATAAGTACCTTGACCGCACTCCGCTCAATGAAATGAAAAATAGATATGCACCAGACGAGAATGAAGAGGTAATTATAGTAAAGAATGGAATGGTAACTGATTCATCCTATGCAAATCTATTATTCGGTAATGGAGAAAATTATTATACTCCCTCCACACCGCTATTAAAAGGAACTATGAGACAGAAATTACTCGACGATAAAAAGATCAAAGAAAGAACGATAATGCGTGAAAATATTAAAGAATTTTCGGAAGTATATCTTATGAACTCAATGCTTGGAATAGGAGAGGAGATCAAGGAAATTTCGGAATAGGATTTCATGGGTTTTTATCCGTTTTTAAATCCGATTTTTCACTTGACAATAAAATTCCAATAATATACATTGCACTAACCAGCCGAGGTAATTAAAGATTTATTATATATTCTCGTTCTTTCTCTTTATCAGCCGAATTAAGATTTATTATTTAGAGGTGCACTATGAAAAAATTATTTACCCTTTTGGTTTTTCTCACTTTTCTCTTTTCTCAATATCAAATATTAGCGCAAGCTCCGCTTCCGGTTTCGCCCACTCACGGACAAGCAGGGGTTTCCACTACTCCACCTATTACATGGAGTAACTATATGGGGTATGCCAATGCAGCAGCAGGTACATATTCCATCGAAATTTATAAGAACGTTTCAGGAGTTTATACTCTTGTTCAATCGCAAAATTTAATTGATCCCGTTGTTCCAAGTTATGTAGTGATTGTTCCATTAGAATTTAGTTCTAATTACGAATGGTTTGTAAAAGGGAGCACCGAGGCAGTCTGGAACGGAAATACCGGCGGCAATACCGGTCAAGGATTTACTTTCACAACTTTTGCACCGCTGCCTCCTGTATTGAGTCTGCCGATTAATGGAACAACCGGTATTTCAATTGAGCCTCAATTTACATGGAATCATTCAAATATATTACCGGATGATTACCATTTTTATTTGGCGAAGGATGCTGCTTTTACTCAACCGGTTTATGATTTTGTTACAGATTTACTTGTAGTGGATTATAATGAAATACTTCAAAATACTCCGCCTAATGTAGCTCTTGATCATAATACTACCTACTATTGGAAAGTGGTTTCAATACTTCCCGATAATACATTACTACCTCATGATGTGGATGCAAATCCCGATGAACTCTCTTCGGTAGTTTATCATTTTACTACAATTGCAGAAACACAAGTAATGACAAGCTGGCCCGCTCATCTTGGCTCAATTAATCTCAATACTTCAGTATTGTTCACATGGACTCTTAATCAAGCAGTCGGGACAATGAAGTTCCAGCTTCAGATATGCAAGCAGACCGCCAATCCAACACCAAGCGATTGGGCAAATGGGGCAATAACAACCTTATACCCATTACAATCTACTACTACAAAAAATATTACTACACTTCTTGGCGGAACTGATTATTGGTGGAGAGTGGTACTATATAATTCAGTCGGACAAGTAATCGGCTATTCGGATGAAGCATTTTTTACTACGCAAGGAGGCGCAACGGTTACTGCTACTCCTTCTTATCCAATTAATGGCGAAACGATTTACGCATTGAACCCAACTCTATATTGGTATATCGATCAATATGCCGGTGGCGTTACTTACCGAGTATGGTATAGAGCCGATGCAGGTGATGATAATTTTAATGGAAGACTTGATGATGAAGCCGGAGCATTAAATTCAGGTGCTTATTCGGCTAATCTTTATAAACAATTAGTCGGATTGCTTAACGGGAAAACTTATTATTGGCAGGTGGAAGTATTTTACGCCGCAACCGGTGCAAGCAGTTTTTCGGCAATTGAAACATTTAAGACCGAGGGACCGGGGACATTAATTAAACCGATTGTTTCTTATCCGATAGATAACGTTACTGTTTATACCACTTCGCCTTACTTATATTGGTATCTCAATGGGAGCAGCGCAGGTTTAGTATTCGATATTGAATATGTACTATCCGTCGATCCATTTACAAATAACCCATCAGCCGGATGCGATAATGTTGATGCTCTATTTAAGCAGATCAATAATTTAATTCCAGGGAAAACTTATAAATGGCAGGTAAGGTCTGATAATGGAATTACGCAATCTGCGTGGTCTGATGCGGGGACTTTTGTTGTAGCAGGAGGAGCTAATCTTAGTTACCCGGTTGCATCATATCCGCTATCCGAAGAAACCGTATATACCATTAACCCGACATTATATTGGTATCTCGAGGGCTCTAATCTCGGAATAACGAAATATACAATAAAATGGTATAAGGGAGCTTCAGCACCGGCAGGCGGCTGGGCTGCTTATTCACGTGGTATCAACGATGCAAACGGCGGACAAATTCTTACGGCGAATGCATCAGATATGTACTATAAAATAATCGCGGATCTTAATTATGGTGCAATTTATTATTGGGCGGTTGCAGCTTTCGATGGAGTAAATTATTCTCCATATAGCGAAGGATCATTCACAGTTGCCGGAGGTGCCTCTGCAGGTGCACCGGAGCTATCGCAACCGGCTAATCATGAAGTGGTATTTAGCCGTGATGTTAATTTCGGATGGTTTATGCCAGGTGGAATTTTCGGAGTAACTAATTACTCCCTTTATTATAGCCGTTCTGATGTATTCTCAGGTGGTGTTGATGCTTATGGTGCTATTACTAATTCAGTTACCACAAATAACCTTTTCAAAGAAATTAAAAATTTAGTGCCCGGAGCTACTTATTATTGGTTTGTAAGAGCACATTATGGCGATGGCACTTTTGCTACTTCATCAATATATGATTTTACTGTTTTCACATCTTCAAGTGCTGTTCAGCCTAGAATCGGCGGACCGGATAACGTAACGGTTGGAGTTGCCTCGCCGGTGCTTTCGTGGGTTGTTCCTTTCAAGACCGATACTAAATATAATCTTGAGCTAGCCGATAATTCCGAATTTACAGGAAAAGCAGTTTATAGTGATATTAATACAACCTATAAGAAAGTTGATGGATTAGAAAAAGGTAAAGAATATTTCTGGAGAGTTCAGGGTAAGGATAATTCCGGAAACTCTACTTATTATTCAAAGACTGGAAAATTCACAGTAGATGCTAAAATCACAGACGTAAAAGAGGAGGCAATTCCCACGGAATATTCATTATCACAAAACTATCCCAATCCGTTTAATCCTACGACTGTGATAGAATTTAATATGCCTAAGAGTGGATTTGTAACCTTGAAAGTATATGACCTGCTCGGCAGGGAAGTAAGTACACTTGTTAATGAAATAAAAGATGCCGGCAGACATCAGATTAATTTGAATGGTGCCGGACTTGCAAGCGGAATTTATATTTACAAAATAAATACAGGAGGATTCACAGCAGTAAAAAAAATGACGCTAATTAAATAATATGCTAGGGAGGATAAAATGAGTAAGGTTGGTGGATATTCATTGATACTACTGATTTTAAGCGTTATTGCCTTGGCATGCTATAGCTGTCATCTAACTTATTTTCAGTAGTAGTTTTAGTTCGGCGGATTCCGGAAGGGTTTTGTTTTTAGGAGTCTTATTTAGGTTAAAATTGTAAGAAATGGAGTAATTGCAATTATCTTAAAAGCCGAGGAATTAATTAAGATTATTTTTTCAATCAAAATTAAGGAGAGACGAAAATCACAAAAACGAAAGTAAGTAAAACTTGTTGTTAATTATTCTTGAACAGATTATTAATTAAAACTAAACCCCCGCTGAAACCAAAGGCGGGGGATTTTTTTTGCCTATTTTATAAATAAAATTATCGATATAGTAATCGATTAAATTTTATGCGCAGAGAGACTTCCTATGCTTTTCATACCGATTATAGTTAACTTTAAAGTCAATATTTTTTAATAATTGGATTTACTATATCATGTTTAAGCATACGCTGTTCGCTCTTCTATTTATTGCTTCTATTACCTATTCCCAAAATATAACACTCAAAGGAAACGTAACCGATTCGGAATTAAATTTACCAATCCATGGAGCAATCGTTTTTATAAATAATAACTACTATTATACTAACACAAACGGGAATTTTTGGATTCCTAATCTCACCGAGAAAGAATATTCAATCAAAGTATTTCATCTTGGTTATAAATCAATCGATCAGGATATTGTAATCGATTCTGCGACACCGCAATTAATGCAGTTCGATTTAATTCCTACTATCATCGAGATGGATGAGGTGATAGTAAGCAGTCAAAAAACAGGCAAGATACTACGCCAATCGCCCTATTCAGAGAACTTAATTACACAGGGGGATCTTCAGGTTAAGCCATTTCAATCGCTTTCGGATGCGCTCGATAGGGAAGCAGGATTAGCAATAATAAGAGATGGAGTGTGGGGAACGGAAATTTCGATACGCGGAATGAACAGGCAAAATATTGTAGCATTAGTCGATGGCAACCGTATGGAAACTGCCACCGATCTCGCTGCTCGATTCTCATTAATCGATCTTTCCGATATCGAACGCATTGAAGTAATTAAAGGAGCTGCATCATCAATATATGGTTCGGGTGCTACGGGCGGTGTTGTAAATATCGTATCAAAATCACCCTATTTTAATGAAAATTTTTACACGAGCGGAAATGTTTCGACAGGTTATAATTCAGTAAATAACTCTACACTATTTTCGGGAGCGGTTTTTAACGGTTCATCTATCTGGTCGACAAAATTAAGCGGTTCTTTTAGAAAAGCTGATGATTACAAAAGCGCACTCGGAACGGTAAAGAACAGCCGGTTCAAAGATTATAATTTTTCGGGTGCTTTTAATTTAATTCCTACCGAAAATCATCTATTAAAGATCGATTATCAATTATTTAAAGCAGAAGACGTGGGCATTCCGGGAGCGGCTCCTTTATTTCCGGAGGGTGCGGATTTAAGATACCCGGTAGAAAAAAGAGAGATGATCGCTGCATCCTATGAAATTCAGAATATATCTGAACTCATTACCAAATTGACTGCTAAATTTTCAAATCAATTTATTGTAAGAGATGTAGAAAATATTCCTCATATAGTTCAAAACGTCCCTGCTTCGGGAAACAACCCGGCGCGAAGAGTAAGTGTATTAAAAATTCTTCCTGGCGCCGACCATAATAATAATAGTGCACAGGTTTTTGCAGAACTATCTCTGGCACCTGCTAATAAGTTAGTAGTCGGAATCGATTATTGGAAAAGGGACTATGAAGGTTTAAGAACAAAAGAGCAGAAGATAGAAGTGCTAAGTCCCGCAGGGAATGTGGTTAAAACAATTTATAAAACTATCGCCGAGAGTCCTCTTCCAAATTCGAGTTTCCAAAGTATCGGCATCTTTGCTCAGGACGATGCGGAAGTGATAAAAGATAAACTAAAACTTTCAATCGGCGCACGCCTTGATAGAATTGACATTAAAGGGGATAGAACACTTAATCCGCTTTATGATATAACCGATGGAGTGAGGAACGACAATCCGGCAGGACAGAGTGTAATTTGGAATGATACGAATTTTGATGATATATCATATAGCGGAAATGTTGGTGCTATCTATTCACTCACGAAAAATTTAGATTTTACGATGAGTCTCGGTTATTCATTTCGTTCCCCATCGCTCGAAGAAAGATTTCAATATATTGATCAAGGAAATATAGTCCGACTAGGTAATCCTTCGCTTACTCCCGAAAAAAGCAAGTCGATAGATTTAGGTATCCGATATTATGGAAGCAACTACAAATTAATCTCAAGTATATTTTATAATAATCTAACTGATTTAGTGGTGGAAGTGCCGGGATTATTTGAAACTCGCGCCGCTCGAATTAAACAGAATGTGGGCAAAGCTCGTCTCTATGGTTTTGATTTAAGTTACCAAAATAACTTTTATGGCGATAATGTATTCTTTAGCTCAATCTCATTTGTAAAAGGGGACGATATTACAAACGATACTAATTTACCCGAGATAGCACCATTAAACGGTACTTTGGGTGTAACAATTAGTATCGTAAAGAATTTGCAGGCGGAGGTTTCCACTACGTTATTTGCAGTTCAAAACGATCCTGCTCCTTTGGAGAGTGCTACGAAAGGTTATGCACTATTCAATGCTTCATTAATTACAAAACCGATTCTTTATGGCGCAATGAATTTCCGAATTTCTGCCGGAATTGAGAATCTATTTGATAAGGCTTATGTTAATCATCTTACAACGAATAGAGGTATGGCTTCAATAGATCCGGGAAGAAATATTTATCTAAAACTTTATGCGGGATTTTAATTACCGATGAATTGGTTTGTATTATCCTTTATATCTGCAATATTTTCAGCAGCAGGAGCGATTACCGAAAAAAAATCGCTCCTGAATTTTGACCCTCTTCGCTTCTCGTTTTGGTCATCGTTTTCAACCTTAATTTTCACAATCCCGTTTTTCTTTTTTGCCGTTTATCCTCCGAATGCCGCAACGAGTTTGAATTTTCTTTTTTTTAAGACGATTCTAAGTGCGGGTGCATTCTATTGTATAATGATTTCGATTAAGAATTTGGAGATTTCAGAGGCACTTCCATTGCTTGCTCTTTCGCCGGGATTTATTGCGGTTTTTGGAGTACTATTGATTGGGGATCATTTATCTCTCCGACAATGGTCGGGCATTCTCCTTATGTTAAGCGGCACTTACGTACTCGAGCTAAAGAAGGGGAATAATCATTTCTTTGATCCGATAAAAAATCTTTTTACCGGCGGAAAGTACAATTATATAATAATCGCTCTTTTTTTATTTACAGCTACATCCTTAATTGACCGAGTATTATTAAAGGATTTTAAGCTTCCTCCATACACATTTATGGCATATCAGCAGTTATTTTTTGTTGTCATTTTTGGTCTTGCACTTCTTATCTGGCGCAATAAAAACAAAACTGCTGAAAATGTCATTGATCGTAATCTTATTCTTTTAATAATTCTTGTAGGCGTTTTTACATTGATCTATCGCTATACACAAATAGAAGCAGTGAAACTTGCTCCCGTAGCATTAGTGATTTCGGTAAAGAGACTTTCGATACTCTTCGCAATTATAGCCGGTGGTAAAATTTTCAAAGAGGATAATCTTTATAGGAGAATTGCTGCTGCAATTTTAATTGTTGCCGGAACTGCACTTTTAGCGTAGTTGTTTTTATTTTTTATATATTTATTAATTATCAAAAATCTTATTCAAAGGGAATTATGAAGTCTATTTTTTATTATGTTTCTATTTTGAGTTTACTGATTGCAATCAATATTAACGGGCAGGGATTTTTAAAGGCTGATGGAAGGAAGATTGTAAATGAAAGCGGGACACCCGTTCTATTAAGAGGAATGGGACTTGGCGGTTGGATGGTTCCCGAAGGATATATGCTGCAAACTTCTTCGTTTGCTAATTCGGCAACCGAATTCAGGAAAAAAATTACATCGGTTATTGGTGAGGAAGAGACTGAAAAATTCTTCAAGCTTTACCGCCAAAATATGGTTACGAAAAAAGATATTCAACAGCTCGCCGAAATGGGGTTTAATTCTATTCGTCTGCCGATGCATTATAATCTATATACACCTAAGGATAAACCATTTGAATATATCAATGAAGGTTTCGAGCTAACAGACAGTCTGCTTGCATGGTGCAAGGAGTATCAGCTTTATTTAATACTCGATCTTCATGCAGTTCCGGGTGGACAGAGTGATGAAAATATTTCCGATTATATTCCCGGGGAGTCATCGCTATGGGAATCGGAAACTAATAGACTTCGTACAATCGATCTTTGGAAAAAGCTTGCCACTCGTTATGCCAATGAAGAATGGATCGGAGGTTATGATTTAATTAATGAAACTAAATGGAATTTACCCAATAATAATAAGCCGCTCCGCGATCTATATATAGCAATTACGAATGCGATCAGAGAAGTTGATAAAAAACATATAATTTTTATCGAGGGGAATTGGTGGGCTAATGATTTTACCGGCTTAACTCCGCCATGGGATAATAATATGGTTTATAGTTTCCATAAGTATTGGAATAATAATGACCTAAATTCTATCTCCGGCTATTTATCGATGAGTGCACAGCATAATATTCCTCTTTGGCTCGGCGAATCGGGGGAAAATTCTAATGCTTGGTTTACTGATGCTATCGAACTAGTGGAAGCAAATAATATTGGATGGTGCTGGTGGACTTTCAAAAAAATCGGTTCAGTAAATAGTCCTTGGAACATAAGAAAATCCGTCGGTTATGATAACTTACTAAAATATTGGAGCGGAACTGGTTCTAAGCCTTCGGTGCAGGCGGCTATAACAGGCTTAACTCAACAGGCAATCTATTTCAATAATGATAACTGCGAATTTAATGAAGATATGATCGATGCAATGTTCAGGCAGGTTCAGACTACTGAATTAAAACCGTTCAGAGAAAACAAAATTCCGGGAATACTATTCGGTTCCGATTACGATTATGGAAGATATAATATTGCTTACCGCGATAATGATTATCAAAATGTTAATTCAGGGACTTGGAATAACGGTTGGGTATATAGAAACGATGGAATCGATTTAGAGAAATGCTCCGATGCGGTTACGAGCGGTTATAATATTAGTCATATCGGTACGGGTGAATATGTTGTTCATACCATTGATGTGGAGCAGAGGGGAACCTATAGAATTAGTTTAAGAACCTCGGCAAATAAAACGGGTGGAAAAATCTTATTGGCAATTGACGGAAGTAATGTCGGTTCTACTATCGATGTGCCTAATAGCAATGGGTGGCAGAATTGGCGCACCGTAACCGGACCGGATGTAATCCTTGAGGCAGGGAAACATACATATCAAGTTCGGTTTTTCTTCGATGGATATAATTTTAATTATTCTCAATTCGATTTGATCTCTTCGGTATCAGAAGAAGAATTGCCTTTGGAATTTACTTTAGAACAAAATTATCCCAATCCGTTTAATCCTATTACTACAATAAACTATCAGTTACCGAAGCAATCAAAAGTTATGCTAAAGGTTTTTGATGTATTAGGAAATGAAGTAATGGAATTCGAGGATGGGGTTAAGGATGCAGGGAGTTATTCAATTAATTTCGACGCCTCAAAATTAGCCTCCGGAATTTATTTCTATCGAATAACTGCCTGTGGTTTCACAGAAGCGAAGAAGATGATCTTAATGAAATAGTGAAACAAATTGTCTCAGAAGGTGGTAACTTGATCGTCTTATAGCAAGGCGTTTTTAGAAGAAATAATTATTTAGGATTGTTCAGTCTTTATTTGTAACAGGCGTACTGATTAATTCTGAATAGTAATCTTTATTTCTCTTTAGGATTAATCCGCTCCAGACGGGAGCGTAGATGTCTCTCCGAAATTCCAAGCATTCTTGCAGCGGCACTTTTATTCCCGCTGCTTTTTCTTAATGCCTCTTGAATCATCTCATTTTCATACGCATTCATTTTTGTCTCATATCCATCTTCTAAATTGAGAGGATCGAGCAGTGTGTTCGCTTGAGAAGGAAGATCGAGATTTGGAAAATCTTCCATCGTCAATAATTCACTGCGCGATAAAACGATTCCCCTCTCGATTATATTTTCGAGCTCACGGATATTACCCGGAAAAGAATATTTTAATAAATAATCGAATGCTTCTTTTGAGATACCGGAAATTTCCTTATTCGTTAGTTTAGAATATTTTTTTATAAAATGATCGATTAATAGAGGAATATCCTCCCTTCTTTTTTTGAGCGGTGGAATATCTATTGTAATTACGTTCAATCGATAGAATAGGTCTTCCCTGAATTCCCCATCAGATATCATCTGTTCGATATTGCGGTGAGTAGCCGAAATTATTCTTACATCAGCATTAATAATTTCGTTGCTGCCAATGCGTTGAATTTCGCCAAACTGAATTAAGCGGAGTAATTTTACTTGAATAGAGAGGGGGATATCTCCGACTTCATCAATAAAAAGAGTGCCGCCGGCTGCTTCTTCAAATTTTCCGATTCTTTGATTGATCGCACCGGTGAAAGAACCTTTCTCGTGCCCGAAGAGTTCACTTTCAAATAAATTTTCGGAAAGAGAAGCAACATTAACCGTAATAAATGATTTATCTGAGCGTGTACTTGCCGAATGAATAGCTTTTGCAATTAATTCTTTACCTGTGCCGCTTTCTCCTCGAATTAATATTGTTGTTTTTGATGGAGCCGCACGCGATACTTTACTCAAGACTTCATTCATCAAGTGGCTTTTATAAATAATAGAATCAGAATAGAAATTTTCGTTTAATTTCTGTTTTAGAAGTCGGTTCTCCGATATCAAATATTTTCTTTCTCGCAATCGATTTATAATTCTTTCCAAATCAGCAAGGTCGATCGGTTTAGTGAGATAATCGAATGCACCTGCTTTCATAATATCCACCGCACGTTCGATAGTACCATAAGCAGAGATAAGGATTATATCTAATTCGGCATTAATCTCTTTAGCTTTTTCTAAAACCTCCAATCCGTTCAATCCGGGCATTTGAAAATCTGATATTACGATATCGATGGCATTATTGTGTATAATATCTAAACCCTTTTGCCCATCCGAAGCGGTGAAGACTTTCATATTTCTTTTGCTTAAAAAAGATTTTAGAGATTGTAGCTGCGGAGCTTCATCGTCTATTAATAATATATTTAGTTCGTTCATATTTATCTACTCGATGAATCTTTTGGTAATTCAATTGAAAAAGTTGTTTTAATACTTGGTTCACTCGATACGGAAATAGTCCCTTCGTGCTCAGCGATTATTTTATTAACTATGCTTAAACCTATTCCATTCCCGTTTGTTTTTGTGCTGTAATAAAGATCGAAGATTTTCTTTTCGTCTTCTTTCATAATTCCTTTGCCTGTATCGGATAATTTTATCGTAATCATTTTGTTCTTTTCCGAAACTGTAATAATAATCTCGTCATTAGAGGCGATAGAATTATTAGCATCATTAGAAGCAATAGAATCAATAGCATTTTGAATTAGATTAATGAACACCTGCTTAATCTGATTTTTATCCCAATTAACTTCAATATCAGAAGGGCAGTTTATTTCCATCTTTATCTCTTTATCGGTTGTAAGTTTTTTGAATTGCAGACTTAAATCGGTAAGAAGACTATAAAGATTGAAGATAGATTTAGTTAGCTTTAATGGTTTAGCGAATCGGAGAAAATTTTCGATAGTTTCATTGATTCTTTTTACTTCTGAATAGATCAAAGATGTGAGATGCGAATATTCTTCTTTATCTGATTCGGGTTTGAAATCAGTATTCAACTGTTGAGCGATAGTACCGATGGTATTAAGCGGATTCCTTATTTCATGGGCAACTCCGGAAGCTAGCCTGCCTGTCGCCTTTAATCTTTCGTTTCGTTCCATTATTTGGTTTTTTAATAATTCCACCGATTTATATCTATCCTGAAGGATATTAAAATTTTGCTTTAGAAAAACTAACGAAAATAAAACTGAACCAAATATGAGTAAAACAATTCCCATAATTAATGTACGCGCAAATATCCGAGTATTTATGTCGTCATAATTATCGAGCGATAAACCGATTCTAAGTAATCCGATTATTTTTCCATCATAAGAAAAAGGATACACAGCTTCAAAAATATCTTTATCGTTATAAGTATTAATTCTCCAAGCAGACGAGGAATCCCTCATCGCAGTCATAAGAAATTCAGAACTATTGATCTCTTCAATAGATTGAATTTTAGTGGAGGCGGCAATGATTCCGGAAGTATCTTGTACTGCCGCATATAGGTAATTAGCACCTGAAGCAAACTTATTTAGCAGCGAACCGAATCCGAATTTTTTTCTGTTTTCGATTATATTATCTGCATCAGCATTTAATACTATTGCACTTCTGTCATTTGCGGCAATCGCTATTGCGTACCGGTAATTATTTTCATTATTAGAAGACCTTAGTCCAATTACTAATGTATCGGTTTCGTCCTCGAATATATCGATAAGCACATTTTTGGGATCGGCACCGCTTCCGAAATTATTTTTAGTCATAGAATGACTTGAAAATAATTTTACTCCATTACTATTAAAAATATTTATTCTAAATAAATTATTAGAAAGAGCAAATTCTTCGAGCAGCTTATTTGTTACCATTCTCTTTTCATATAAAAATTTTATATAACCGGCATTATTAAAAAGTTTTTCTTCCGATTCTTTTTCTATCTCTTCATTTATAATTAGTGAATTTTCTAAAGCAGAAGAGAGGCCTTCGAGGAGTGAATGCGATTGATTTTCCATTAATTCCAGCAGGTCGTTACGGCTCTGTCTAATTTCAATTACTGAAAAAGATATAATAATAAAAGCTGTAATTACGAAAATTAACAGAACGCTTTTTGGTTGAATAACTGCATTTTTGATATTATCAAATTTCATTTAGAATTATATAACTCTCTAAAAAATCAAATCTAAATTTAGTGAATAGCTATTACCTTTGTAATTAAACCAAGTGCTATTGGAATTATTATCAATATAACGGTAATCTAATGACAAATTCAATTCTGCAAAGTCCCCAATTTTTATAGCGCTATTCTTTGAAACCGATAAATTGAAAATCGATTGTTTATCACTTCTCATTTGATTGAAATCAAAATTTTCTAAATCAGTATAAATACCTTGCGAGGGGAAATTACGGTAATTTATATAGTATCCTCCTTTCAGAGAATAATCATCGATTAATTGTGTAAGCTCGAATGCAAAACTATTTCCTTCGGTTTTAATCGGGTCATCAAAGATTTCTGATTCTTCCCAGAGAGCAAAATCGCCTGAAAGGAACACACTATTTATATCCCCGAGTATGCTCCTATTTGTAAATTGAAATGCAGCTCCGGTTTTGCTCAATATCGATTGGGCAATTCGGAAATAGGAAGTCATATGGTTTATTGGGGTGGCTTCTTTATTTCCGATTAGATAGACCCCATCTTCGGGAGCTGTCGGTATAGCTATTCCGTAAGTTTCATAAGTGTAATATTTGTAGTTGTATTTCGCTCCTGCAATAAAAGAAGTACCTGTTGCTTCAATCCCTTTGTTACCTTCGTAACCGAGTGTGAAAGTCCAATTATTTAATGAACTTATTAAGGGGAAGTTTGTGTAAGTGATTGCAGAATGAACAGATGAAAAAATATTAGCTAATTCAAATCGTTGATTGTAGTAACCACCGAGCTCGCTATAATCAAGAAATTGATAATCTGATTTAGCGTAGCGTTGTTCTAAATAAATGCCAAAATTATTAAATTCATTATTATGCCAAAGACCTAATTGATGCCAAAAGAAATTACGTTCAGGATTATTATTCAAAGCGAAATAAGAACCGCTATAACCGAATTGGATTATTTTATTGTAATTTTCAAAGCTGATTCCATAATCGGAAATAATATTGCTTTCCGGGATAGGGGAGCGGAATGGGTTGTCGTTATATTCCTGCCCCATTGAAATATCGAAACTCCATTGCGCATTAGCAATCGAGACAAATAAGAAGAATATTACCGTTATTAATTTTTTCATAGAATTCTAAGATATCCATTAAATGACAAAATAGTTACCACAAGTGCCGGCTCAATAGTTAACTGATAGTTAGTTTCCCTTATCAGGGAAACTATTATAACCACTGATGCCGATTACATTGTAACCTAATATATAGTTCCCTTTAAATGACAAAAAAGGGATAATGTCATTAGTAACATTCGACATTATCCCGTAAGAATTGCACTCAACAAATTTACTCATCGTAATAAAAATCTAAATCGTACAAAGTTGGTACTTTTTAAATAACCGACTATTTTTTTCCGCCTTTAAATCCTTTACCTCTTTTCTGTGTACCTGTACCGTCTTGTGTACCTGCTGAATTACCTGCACCATTACCTGTTGTTCCATCTTGTGGACCTACGCCTTGATTGCCTGTGCCATTACCCGGACCATATTTTCCTTTCATACCTTTGCCTTTGTTTTGTCTTCCTTGTCCGGCATTATCATTAATTCCATCTCCGTTAAGATCGATAAAAGCTCTTTTCCCTTTTTGAAATTTGCTACCTGTATAATCAGGGTCAACACCATTTGGAATTCCGTCTCCGTCATGGTCAGGGGCGTTATCATTAAATCCGTCCCCATTAGCATCGACGAAATGAGTACCATGCTCTTTGGGTGGATCGACATTCGGTTTGTCAGCCGGCTTTTCCTGCGCACTTATATTTGTATAAGCGAATACAAGCGCAAATACTGCTGCTATTGATAATAACTTTTTCATCTTGTTCTCCTGTTTGGTTAATTTGTTTTGTAAATAATATATAAATAATCGTGCCAAGTATGAAAAATGCGTTTTGGGGCTGAAAATGATGAAATGGAACAGATCAGAAATTATTGTTCGACAATTTGGGCGAGGTGATTCGACATTATCAGTACGTATTTAGAAACTTTTTTCGTTTTAACTTTAATAAATAGTATAAACTTTATTCTCATTGGGGTTATATTTATAAATAGTTTTTTGTTTTTAGTGGATAAATGATGGAACATGAATTTGATGTAGTAATAATAGGAGCGGGATTAGCTGGACTCTATACCGGATATAAAGCCGGAAGAGAACTAAAGATCGCAATAATTACCAAGACTACTTTAGAGGAGAGCAATTCTTTTTGGGCACAAGGTGGTATTGCCGCCGCACTATCCGAAGATGATTCTCCTGAATTGCATTATAACGATACATTAATTGCAGGGCGGGATTTATGCCGTCCTGAATCGGTGAGAGTATTGGTGGAAGAAGGACCAAAAAGAGTACAAGAATTAATTGATCTCGGAATGCCGTTCGATAAAGTAGATGGGGAAATTGCTTTTGGATTGGAAGGAGGACATTCGCGAAGAAGAATTTTGCATGCGGGCGGCGGAGCGACAGGAAAAGAGTTAGTCAATTTTACTCTCGGTCTCGTAAAAACCATCCCAAATATAAAAGTTTATGAAAATTGTTTCGCTCATAAAATCATAACGGAAAACTCTTTATGTAAGGGAGTAGCTGTTTATAATAATGTAAATGGTGAGAATATATTCCTTAAAGCCGATTCAGTTGTCATAGCGAGCGGCGGGGCATCTGCCATTTATAGCCGCACTACCAATCCCGAATCCTCTACCGGTGAAGGTGTAACCCTTGCTTTTGATGCCGGTGCGGATATCGAAAGTATGGAATTTGTTCAATTCCACCCAACCGCATTTTACAGTCCCGATGGAAGAACTTTTTTAATAAGCGAGGCAATGCGAGGCGAAGGTGCTTGGCTATTGGATCATACCGGAAATAGATTTTTAGAAAAGTATGGAATTACGGAAGTCTCTCCGCGCGATATTGTCTCTAAAGCAATTTTTACGGAGATAGCAAATTCAAAAGAAAAATTTGTTTATCTAAAAACAGATCATATTAATCATGATCTTCTTAAAACGAGGTTCGAAAAGATTTATTTGGAAGCACTCAATTTTGGAATAGATATAACAAAAGATTTAATTCCAATTGCTCCGGCTGCGCATTATTCAATCGGGGGAGTTAAGACAAATCTAAATGCTGAAACGAATGTTGAAAATCTTTATGCGGTAGGAGAAGCCTCTTCTACCGGAATTCATGGTGCAAATAGATTGGCATCCAATTCACTTCTCGAATGCCTGGTATTCGGAAATCGAGCAGTAGAATCGATTCTCAAAAAAAGAAATTTATCAAATGAAAATGAATTCTTTGGAGCGAATAAATTTGCATTGAATAAAGAAAATGAAAAATCATATTTATTACTAAAAAATAATATAGCCGAATTAATTTGGAAATATGCTGGTATAGTTCGTTCAAAAGAATCTCTTGCGGTGCTTCTCGATGAACTAAACGATCTTTCTTTTATAAACAAATATACGGAAGAATATTTTTCATTTAAATCATATAGTTTGATAATGAATGCTAAGATGACAGCAGAAGCAGCATTATATAGAGAAGAATCGAGAGGTGCTCATTATCGGACAGATTTCTCTAATGAATCAGATGCTTTCAAAAAAACTATTATCCAAAACAAAAACAATAAAATAAAGTTCGAGAAATGAAATTAGATAAAGCAGAGATAAAAATAATAATTAAGCGTGCATTAAAGGAAGATATTGCAAAAGGCGATATTACAACAAATGCTATTATATCGAAGAAGTCAAAATCTATCGGAAGAGTTTTAGTTAAGTCCGATGGAATAATTTGCGGACTATCGATTGCGAAAATAGTTTTTGAAGAATTGGATGAAAATATTTCTTTTAAGATGTTTTATAAAGATGGGGATTTCTTAAAAGCAGGTACTATTGCAGCAGAAATAAAAGGGAGCGAGAGAACACTTTTAACCGGTGAGAGAACCGCACTTAATTTTATGCAGCGTCTTTCGGGTATTGCCACTATGGCACACGTTTATGCAGAAAAATTAAAAGGAACATCGGCGCAACTTCTTGATACACGCAAAACCGTACCCGGACTAAGAATGCTAGATAAGTACGCAGTAAGAAAAGGGGGTGGGGAAAATCACCGCATCGGTTTATTTGATATGGTTTTAATAAAAGATAATCATATCAAAGCTGCAAGAAGTATTACTAAAGCTGTTTCTCTGATCCGAAAAAATTATGGAAATAAATTTAAGATAGAAGTGGAAACAAAAAATATAGATGAAGTAAGAGAAGCACTTGAAACAAAAGCAGATATTATTATGTTAGATAATATGAGCATAGAAATAATGAAAGAAGCAGTAAAAATAATTGCCGGAAAAGCGAAGACCGAAGCTTCCGGTAATATTACAATTGAAAACATTGCCGAAGTTGCATCTACGGGAGTTGATTTTATTTCCGTTGGCGCACTTACTCATTCGGTTAAAGCATTAGATATATCAATGAAAATATGAAAGATGATAAAATGACAGAAGAAAAAATGATAGAAGAAATTAAAAAACTTAAGAAAGAAAAGAACGCAGTAATACTTGCACATAATTATCAATTGCCCGAGGTACAAGATATAGCTGATTTTGTTGGTGATTCTTTAGGTCTTTCGCAGCAGGCGGCTAAGACCGATGCCGATATAATTATTTTTTGTGGTGTACATTTTATGGCAGAAACTGCATCGATAATTTCTCCGAATAAAAAAGTATTAATCCCTGATTTAGAAGCCGGCTGTTCTTTAGCGGCATCAATTACAGCCGAACAATTAAGAGAATGGAAAAAAGAAAATCCCGGTGCGGTCGTGGTATCGTACGTTAATACCACTGCCGCCGTTAAAGCAGAGAGCGATTATTGTGTTACTTCATCAAATGCAGTGCGAGTAGTAGAATCAATCCCTTCCAATAAGCAGATTCTTTTTCTCCCCGATAGATTCTTAGGCGGATATGTTAAGGCAATGACGGGGCGAGATATAAAAATCTGGGATGGTGCTTGTCATGTTCATGAAAAAATCGGTGAAATCGATTTCGATGAATCAACAAAAGAACATCCGGATGCGGAGTTCCTTATTCATCCTGAATGCGGTTGCTCCTCGTCTTGTATGCTAAAGTCGCAAGTCTATTTCGATTGCCCTAGTACTCATATCTATTCTACCGAGGGGATGATTAATCACGTTAATGAATCAGATTCTAAGGAATTTGTGATCGCAACTGAGACAGGAATACTTCACAGATTAAAAAAACTCAAACCTGAATCGGATTTCTATCCTATATCGGAATTATCGGTTTGTGAATATATGAAGATGATTACACTCGAAAAAGTATTCAAGTCATTATTACTCGAACAGTATGAAGTAAAAGTCGATTCCGTGCTTGCTGAGCGCGCCCGTCTTCCGATTCAAAGAATGCTGGAAATATAATTTTGGGGGAAATTTAAACCATGGCTTTAAAAATTGATTATCGCATGGTAAATGATTTTTACCGAAATCCGGTTTAAACAAGAGAACAAAAATTAATGTAAATTTACATTCAAAATTTCAACCAAAAATTAACCGGCAGGAAAATGCTTCATATAAAAGAAGTCGAAACGAAAAAAGAATTTAATCAATTCCTAAAGCTACCATATAAAATTCATGCTAATCACGAAAATTGGGTGCCCCCATTACTATTAGACGAAAAGATGTTTTTTGATAAAAATGTAAATCCTGCTTTTAAGAACGACCGAACGATGCTCCTAATCGCTTATAAAGATTCTGAACCGGTCGGAAGAATTATGGGTATTATTAAAAAATCGGGGAAAATTGAAACAGCAGCTCGTTTTGGATTTATGGATACTTATGATGATATTGAGGTCTATAATGCTCTTATGGAGAGGATTGAAGAATGGGTGAAATCATTTGGATATAGCAAAATCATTGGACCTTATGGATTTTCGGATCAAGACCCGGAAGGCTATATCATTGAGGGATATGAATATGAAGTAACGATTGCCACGAATTATAATTTTCCATGGGTAATAGATTATCTTGAAAGAAGAGGATATACAAAAGAGATCGATTATGTGGTCTATCAAATAGATGTTGCAAAGCCGATACCCGAAATTTTTCTTAAAATTAATAAACGTTTAATTGAGAGGGGAGAATACACTTTTCTTGAATTTAAAAAGAAAAAAGAATTAAAACCTTATGCAGATAAAATGATGCAAGTGATGAACGAAACTTACGTTCATCTTTTTGGTTATGAAGCTCTCGATGAAGCTGAATCAAAATTTTTGATTAAACGATTTTGGGATTTGATTGATCCTCGATTTATAAAAGCGGTGGAAAAGGATGGAGATTTTTGCGGATTCTTAATTAGTATTCCTAACCTTAGCGAAGGATTCAAAAAAGCAAAAGGGCGTCTGCTTCCATTTGGGATTTTTCATCTCCTTAAAGCAGGGAAAAATTCTAAGCAGTGCGATCTTCTTATTGCCGGAGCGAGAGATATTTATAAAAATAAAGGTCTCGATATATGGGGTATGGTTGCGATTATTAATGAATCAAAAAAAGCAGGATATAAATATATTGATAGTCATCACGAGCTAGAAACAAATTATAAGGTTCGGGCGGAGATGGAAAAATTCGGTGGCAAACTAATCAAAAAATTTAGAGTTTACCAAAAGGAATTGTCTGCAAATTAATATACTTTTCTAAAACATGGTAATTTAATAATAGGAAACTTTTCATAATACTTCTCTCAAAATGACGAATAGTATTTTTAGAGATAATCCAACTATGGAACTATTCGTGGCACTTCATCTGTTTTTCTAGTATATTCTGGTTATGTAAAAAAAATCGGCTTGAGGATTTTCTTTTTAGCCGAAGTTACTTTTAATAATAAGACATAATGTATAATTTTAAGGATTTAAATGAATATAATTATTCCTACGGGAAATTCAGAAGCTAATAAGACACTTTCAAAAGTGGAAGTACTAAATCACTTGGAAGGTAAAGTGAAACTATGGATGGAAGACCATATAAATAAAAGAAGACTTTGGCTTTCGAGCGATTTTCTTCCTGCTGATGAAATTATGGATGAGGAAAGTGAAGGGATTTATAAACGGCTGAGAGAACGTGTAAAAGGGCTGAAAGATGCAGTGAGAGTTGCAGTAGCAGTGAATCTCCTTACCGAAGAGGGACTCCCTCATTTCCATCGAGTAATTGCAAAACATCTTGGAGATGATAGTTTTTGGTCTAAATGGAATAATCTGTGGACCGCCGAAGAAGACCGCCACGGAGCAATTCTTAGGGATTATGTAAGAGACGGAAGATTATTTAATTTTCGAGAAATCGAATTAATGCAATTTCATTACATTGAATCGGGCTTCAATCCCGATTGGGATAAAGATCCATATCAAGTTTTTGTTTATACTACACTTCAGGAGCGCGCTACACAATTTTCACATCGCAATACCGGATTAATGGCAGGCGATGATGAGCCGGTGCTCAAAGGAATATTAAGCAGTATTGCCGCAGATGAAGCAAAGCATTTCACTTTTTATAGAAATGTATTTAAAGAAATCTTAGCTCTCGATCCAAATCGAGCGATGCTTTCGGCAGTTTCAATTATGCCCGGAATTGATATGCCCGGTCTCTCGATGCCTAATTTCCGTGAGATGGCGGATATTATTCGAAGGGTCGGAATTTATACTCCATGGCATTATAAAAGTATTGTAGAGGAAGCAATTAAGTTTTGGAATATAGAGCTTATAACGGGTTTGAATGAGACAGCTTCGAAAGCGCAGGAAAAAATTCTTGGAATCCCTAACCGATTAGAAAAGATAGCCCAATTTATTGAGCAGAAATCGAAAACAAAAAGTTTCTCTTTCGGATTTATTTATGATAGGGTACTTTCATTTGAAGTATAGTAGATATTTCTTTGATTAACTTGATAAATAAAAAAAGCAGTATCCTAATATTGTTCTATTAGGACACCGCTCATTAATCTAAAATAAACACCACTATTATTTTATAATAGTCCTTTGCGTTTAAGCAGAGGTTCTACTTTTGGTTCAGCACCACGGAAATTTTTGTATAATGTCATCGCTTCATCGCTTCCACCTTTTGATAATACATTATCACGGAAAGATTTAGCAATAACCGGATTAAACAAATTACCCGATTCTTTGAAGGCTGCGAAAGCATCTGCATCTAAAACTTCTGCCCATAAATAGCTATAATATCCTGATGAATAACCGCCCGCAAAAATGTGCGAGAAAAATGGGCTTCTATATCTTACAACTATTTCAGGTATCATACCAATTTTTTCAAGCGAAGTTTTCTCAAACTTAGCAGCGTCGATTTTTGTAGTATCGGTTAACGTATGATAATCCATATCCAAAATTGCTGCGGATAGATATTCTACGGTTTCAAATCCCTTATTGAAATATTCTGTTTTTTCGAGTTTAGCAATTAGTTCGTCCGGGATTACTTCACCTGTTTTAAAATGTTTTGCATAGCTTCTTAATACTTCCGGTTCGGTAGCCCAGTTTTCCATAATCTGAGAAGGAAGCTCAACGAAGTCTCTCGGTACACCTCCGATAGATGAATAAGTATAATCTGCTAAAAGTGAATGAAGTCCATGACCAAATTCGTGAAAAAGAGTTTCCACTTCATCAAGACTTAATAATGCCGGTTGATCGCCAGCCGGTTTAGAAAAATTACCGCAATTAATTACAACAGGAGTAATTTTAACCCCATTACGTTTCTCTTGTCCTCTAAAAGAACTTGACCAAGCACCTGCACGCTTGCTTTCGCGAGGGAAATAATCCGCAAAGAAAATTCCGATATGCGTTCCATCTGCTTCTTTTACTTCATAAGTTTTTACATCCGGGTCATAAACAGGAATATCGTTTCGTTCTGTAATCGTAATACCATATAGCTTATTGGCAACGCCAAACACACCGGCTATTACGTTTTCTAATTTGAAATAGGGGCGAAGCATCTCTTCATCTAAATCATATTTTGCCTTCTTCACTTTTTCGGCATAATACCACCAATCCCATGCTTCGAGTTTGAATTTGCCTCCTTCGGCATCAATAAGTTTTTGCATTTCGGCAACTTCATTCTTTGCCATTTTAAGTGCCGGGTCCCAAATCTTTTTCATAAAGTCATATACTTTATCGGGACTTTTTGCCATGTTCTCTTCTAAGATATAATCTGCGTGCGATTTATAGCCAAGTAAATTTGCTTTCTGAATTCTTAAAGAAACTATCTGCGCAATATTTTCTTTATTATCGAATTGATTATTATTATCACCTCTATTGATATATCCTTTAAAGATTTTCTCTCTTAATTCTCTATTCTCAGCGTATTGAAGGAAAGGTATAAAGCTTGGTTTTTGGAGAGTAAAAAGCCATTTGCCTTCTTTACCTTTACCTTTTGCTGCATCGGCTGCGCCTGCTATTACTGTCTCCGGAAGACCTGCTAAATCCTTTTTATTATCGATTACCATTTCAAATGAGTTTGTTTCCTTCAATACATTCTCGCCATACTTTAGTGATAACATCGAAAGCTGCTGATTTAATTTTCTTGCTTTTTCTTTATCGGCTTCGTTTAAATTAGCGCCGCGTCTTACAAAATTTTTATAATAATTTTTTAATGACATCATCTGTTCGGTATTCAGTCCAAGCGTTTCACGCTTATCGTATAATGTTTTAATTTTTTTGAACAAAACAGGATTAAGATTAATATCGTCATAATGTTTTGACATGAGAGGTGAAAGTTCTTTAGAAATCTTCTGCATCTCTTCGCTTGTATTGGAGCTATTAAGATTGCCGAATACACTTCCCACTTTATCTAATAGTTCGCCTGAATTATCAAGAGCTACAATAGTATTTTCAAAAGTCGGTTCATCCTTCGATTCAATTATTAATTTAATCTCTGCTTCGTGCTGCTTAATTCCTTCTAAATAAGCGGGCATATAATGTTCAATCTTGATCAAATTGAATGGGGGAGTTTGGTATGGTGTAGTCCATTCCATAAAAAACGGGTTAGTCACTTTCTCTTCTCCTGTTTGACTGAATACCATTATAAATGGTATTAATAAAAGTAATGCAATTTTCTTAATCATTCCTTTCCTCTAGTTAATATTAATAATGTTACATCTACAAAGATATATTAAAATAGAGAAAGATATAAATGGATAAAGATTTTTGATATCAGATTTTAATTGAAGACAAAAAAAGCCGCCTTAATTTAAGGCGGCTTTTTAATTTTATGCTGAAGGATTTTTACCTAGATTATATCTCTTTCGTTCATTCGTATCGAGAAATAACTTTCTTAATCGAATCGACTTAGGTGTAACTTCCACAATTTCATCATCTTGAATATATTCTAAAGCTTCTTCTAAAGTGAATAGAATTGGAGGAGTAATTTTTACTGCCTTATCAGAACCGGAAGCACGCATATTGGAAAGCTTTTTACCACGCTGTATATTTACTTCCACATCCATATCTTTATTATGCTCTCCAATGATCTGTCCCTTATATACAATAGCACCGGGCTCAATAAAAAATTTACCTCTATCCTGAAGTGAATCAATTGAATATGCCGTAGCAGGACCTGTATCCATTGAAATGATAACACCTGTATTGGTTTTATTAATAGCACCTTTAAAATATTCATATTGGAAAAAGCGATGATGCATTATAGCTTCGCCTGAAGTGGAAGTAAGCATCTTAGTTCTTAAGCCCATCAATCCTCTTGCGGGGATATGAAATTCGAGCTTTTGAAGATTTCCCTTATTTTCCATTTTTGTTAATTCGCCTCGTCTCTGCCCTACAAGCTCAATTACTTTGCCTGCAAATTCCGCAGGTACGTCAACGACTAATACTTCGATCGGTTCTGCTTTTTTACCATTAATTTCTTTGTAGATTACTTTTGGTTCACGGACCTGTAATTCAAATCCCTCGCGTCTCATATTCTCAATTAAGATGGAAAGATGAAGAATTCCTCTGCCCGATACCTTAAAGGCATCTGCGGAACTTGTTTCCTGAACATGTAGTGCAACGTTATGCTCAAGCTCTTTGAAAAGCCGGTCTCTTAATTGACGGGATGTAACATACTTTCCCTCTTTTCCATAGAAAGGAGAATTATTAACCATAAAGGTCATGCTAATTGTTGGTTCATCAATTGAAATAATCGGTAGCGGTTCAGGATTCTCTGAATCTGAAATTGTATCACCTATATCAATATCTTCAATCCCCACAATAGCGCAAATATCTCCACATGGCACTTCCTGAACTTCAGTTCTAACTAAACCATCGAAAACAAAAAGCTGTTTAATATTAACAGGATGAACAGAACCATCTCTTTTAATGATAGAATTTTTTTCTGATTTATTAAGTGATCCTCTAAATACTCTACCTATTCCAATTCTGCCAACGTAATCATTATAATCGAGAGATGTTACTTGAATCTGAAGAGTTCCTTCTGGCATTGGTGGAGGTGGAATCCGTTCTAATATCGTATCGAGTAGCGGAATTAAATTTTCTCTTGGGTCCTTTAAGTCTTTTACAGCCCAGCCGCTTCTTCCGCTTGCATAAATTACCGGGAAATCGAGCTGATCTTCATCTGCATCTAATTCAATAAAAAGATCATAAATTTCATCTAAGACTTCTTCGGGTCGATTATCGGGTCTATCTACTTTATTAATTATTACTATCGGTTGAAGTTGAAGAGCGAGAGCTTTTTCTAAAACGAATCGTGTCTGCGGCATCGGTCCTTCAAATGAATCTACAAGAAGGAGAACGCCATCTGCCATCTTAAGAACTCGTTCTACTTCACCGCCGAAATCGGCGTGACCGGGTGTATCTATTACATTGATTTTATGGTCTTTATAAGGGATACTGATATTTTTTGCAAGAATGGTAATTCCTCTTTCACGTTCGATATCGTTTGAATCGAGAAACTGATCTCTTACTACTTGATTTTTACGAAATACACTACATTGCTTTAGTATCTGGTCAACTAAGGTCGTCTTTCCATGATCAACGTGTGCAATTATTGCGATGTTTCTAATTTCTTTCACATAACTCCTAATTAAAAAATATATAACCAATTAATATAAGAAAAAAAACATATAATTTCTTTTGAGGGTCAATTATCAATTCCAAGAATCATTTTTATAGAATTAATAAAATACTTAGTGGAATTTTATATATTTGTTTTTTGAATAAATAATTTAAAGAAAAGAGAAAGAATGAGAAAATGGCGTATTGAAGATTCAGCAGAACTATATAATATCAATGGTTGGGGAATTAACTTTTTTTCGATCAACGAAAAAGGGAATGTGGAAGTAACACCCCGAAAAAATGGTGCTGCTGTTGATTTAAGAGAACTTGTAGATGAACTTCAATTAAAAGATGTATCGACTCCTGTGCTGGTAAGATTCACAGATATTTTAGATAGCAGAATTGAAAAAATGGCAAGCAGTTTTAAGATAGCAGCTGAAGAATATAATTTCAAAGCACAGAACTATATTATCTACCCCATTAAAGTAAATCAAATGCGTCCCGTAGTTGAAGAGATAGTTGCACACGGTAAGAAATTTAATATTGGTCTCGAAGCGGGCTCAAAACCTGAACTCCATGCGGTGATTGCAATTAATACTGATAGTGATTCTCTTATTATCTGCAATGGATATAAGGACGAAGCATATATTGAGCTTGCGATTCTGGCTCAAAAGATGGGACGAAGAATTTATGTAGTCGTTGAAAAATTAAATGAACTAAAACTTCTAATAAAAATTGCAAAGAAACATAAAATAAAACCGAATGTTGGTATAAGAGTAAAATTATCATCCTCGGGTAGCGGCAAGTGGGAAGACTCCGGCGGCGATGTAAGTAAGTTCGGTCTAACTTCCAGCGAACTACTAGATGCATTAGACCTATTAGAAAAAAACAAATTAAAAGATAGTCTTAAGTTAGTTCATTTTCATATCGGCAGTCAGATAAATAAAATCAGAAGATTCAAAGTTGCCCTTAGAGAAGCATCCCAGTTTTATGTACAACTTCATAAGAACGGATTTAAAGTTGAGTTTGTTGATATTGGCGGAGGACTAGGTGTTGATTATGATGGCACGCGTTCCTCTAATAGCGATAGCAGCGTTAATTACAGCATTCAAGAATACTTAAACGATGCAGTTTCTACTATGGCGGATGTGGCAGAGAAAAATAAGATTCCGCAGCCGAATATTATAACTGAATCTGGTAGGTCTCTTACAGCACACCATTCTGTACTTCTTTTTGAAGTATTGGAATCTTCAAGTGTACCTGTTTGGGATGATGATAATGAAGTAGTAAAACCGGATGATCATGAATTAGTTCGTGATTTATATTCAATTTGGGAATCACTCAATCAACCAAAGATGTTAGAAGTATGGCATGATGCACTTCAAATTAGAGAAGAAGCATTAGAAAGATTTTCATTAGGTCTGCTGGATCTTAAAACCAGAGCACAAATTGAACGTCTCTTTTGGTCAATCGCGAAAGAGATTAATCAGATGACAGCGGAACTAAAACATTTCCCTGAAGAATTACTTTATTTAAGGAAATTATTATCAGATAAGTATTTCTGCAACTTTTCTTTATTCCAATCATTACCCGATGCGTGGGCGATTGATCAGATATTTCCTATAATCCCAATTCAGAGATTAGAAGAAAAACCGGATAGGACTGCTACTCTTCAAGATATTACATGCGATTCTGATGGAAAGATTGATAATTTTATCTCTACTCGAAATTTCTCTTATTATCTTCCCGTTCATTCGATGAACTCAAAAGAGCGTTATTATATTGGTGTTTTCTTAGTAGGGGCATATCAAGAGATACTTGGTGATCTACATAATCTCTTCGGCGATACTAATGCCGTTCATATTTCCGTTGATGAAAAAGGTTATACAATCGATCAGATAATCGACGGGGAATCAGTTGCTGAAGTTCTTGATTACGTTCAGTATGATGCCAAAAAATTAGTTAGAATTGTAGAGACTTGGGTTACATCTTCTGTAAAAGCAGGTAAGATTTCTGCAGATGAGGGAAAAGAATTTCTTTCTAACTATCGTTCGGGATTATACGGTTACACTTATTTAGAATAGAAGTTTTTTGATGATGTAAACTTTTCAGACAATTAGATTAAAATAAAACAGCCGCATTTCAGCGGCTGTTTTAATAATAACTACATCAAAATATTATATTCTCTGGTATTCAACCGATAATCCACCGGGAGCGAGAGGTTTTAGTAATAATAACTCCAAACCCGCTCCGAGCGCGAGATGATTTTATAATACCAATAGCAATATTGCCAGAATATCAATGACCACAAGTGCCCAGCTTACTTCTTTATATTTACCGATAGCTAACTTTATAACTGTCCACGAAATAAAGCTCCAGATAATTCCTTGAGTAATTGAATAAGTAAGAGGAATTAAAATCATTCCGAAGAATGCAGGAATAGCATCATCGAATTGATCCCAATGAATTTTTGTTATTGGCTTCATCATAAATACACCTACAAGAATTAATGCAGGTGCCGTGGCAATTGAAGGAACTACCGATAATAATGGTGATAAGAACATAAATGGAAGAAAAAGTAAACCGGCTATAATTGCAGTTAAACCTGTACGTCCGCCTTCTTCAACACCGGTAGCTGATTCGATATAACTTGTAGCTGCCGAAGTGCCGAATATGCCTGAAATTGTTGTTCCAAGTGCATCTACAATCAATGCTTCTTTTACGTTTTTTGGTTCACCATTTTCATCAATTAATCCGGCTGCTTCAGATACACCAATAAAAGTGGAAATAGAATCAAACATATCGGTGAATAAGAAAGCAAATATCACAGGCCACATAGCCAAAGAAAGTGAATTGATTAAATCCATTTTGAAAAACACACTAAAATCAGGTGCAGAAAAAATTCCCGCAAAAGTTACCAATGTTGATGTACCAAAATTTATAGCTGATGCATCTCCATAGAACCTGCCTATCGGAATTGACATAATGGTAGTAATTGCAATACCAACAATTAAGGCACCTTTGATTCTTTTAACGACTAATAAAGCCGTAATTAGTAAACCGATTAGGAATGTAATTGTAACGGCATCAAACTTGCCTATTCCCACTAATGTAGCCGAATTTGCAATCACAAATTTGGCATTTACGAATCCTATAAAAGTAATAAATAAACCGAT
The DNA here is from genome assembly GCA_001516025.1 of bacterium BRH_c32. GTDB lineage: Bacteria > Bacteroidota > Ignavibacteria > Ignavibacteriales > Melioribacteraceae > BRH-c32. The sequence continues at coordinate 43,679 of LOEU01000032.1, forward strand.
ACCGGCAGTGATTGCGTATCGAATCTGCTTCGGGATTGCTTTTAGGATCTCTGTACGGATATTAAAAACAGATAACAAAAGAAATATAATACCGGACCAAAAAATCCCCCCCAGAGCTACTTCCCATTTAACACCCATACCAAGTACCACCGAATAGGTAAAGAAGGCATTAAGCCCCATTCCCGGTGCTAATACAATAGGGTTTTTGGCATAGATGCCCATTGCTATACTGCTGAATGCACTTACTAAAATAGTAGCAGTTAATACTCCGGCGAATGGCATTCCTGTATTTGATACAATTGCCGGATTAACTACGATGATATACATAGTTGCAAGAAATGTAGTAATACCTGCAATAATCTCTGTCTTAAAATCTGTTTTGTACTTAGAAAACTCGAAATAATGTTCCATTATTTATCCTCTTGAATTAGAAATTCCATTTAACGGCAATTGTTGGATTCACTTTTATTTCATCTTGGAAGGGGAGGAAATTATTGCTTATTTCTATTTCAGTTCCCACTGATAAATGATTGTCAAAATTATACCATAATTGTGGCTCGGTTAAGAAAACCATCTCTTTATCAGTTCCGATTACCCCTGCTCTTAAATTTCTATCCTGTGACCAAATATCAAGAAAACCGGTAAAATTAAGTTTGCCTTCAAAGAAAGGAACAAACCAAACAGTTGTGAACTGAACATCAAGTCCATCTGATTTATATATCTTCTTAGCAAGAAGATCAGTATTAAGAGTAACAAAACCGAGATCAATAGGATAACTTACACCTGCTAGCCACGATTGATTTAGAGTGCCTGAATAATTCCCTATGGGTGTAGGGATGGTTACAAATCCGTCATTGTATTGAAGTGTAACAGAAAGTTTTTCATATACCGCTACATAACGAGCAATTTCCCAATATGCCAATGAGATGCTTTTATTCTCAGGCATATTAAAATCGAAATCAACAAAGAAGAATGTAGAACCGTATTCATCCGGTTTGAACATTTCTAAAGTAGTAGTAAAATATTTCCTGTCTTCTCCAAGATCATAGTGAAGTTGAAGATTTTGAGCAGTTACTTTTGCTGCCATTAATAGAAAAAAAATGAGTAATAACTTTTTCATTTAAGAGATCCTTATAATTTATTATGAATTTGTATTAGGTAATAATCTATTTAATAAAATGCCTATGATTCCCGATAAACCGATTCCCGAGAGTTGAAATTCACCCCAGCCGAGAACCATATCGCCGATACCAAAAATTAATACGATAGAAACAATTACAAGATTTCGCGATTTTGACATATCGATTTTGCTATTAACGAGTGTGCCGATACCGATGGCAGCAATCATACCAAAAAGAAGAATCATTATCCCACCCATGACCGGTGCGGGAATTGTTCTTAATACTCCTCCTAATTTTCCGAAGAATGCCAATAAAATTGCAAATCCGGCTGCAATTGTCATTAATTTAGGATCGAATTTTTTGATTAATGTAACAGCTCCCGTTACTTCAGAATATGTAGTGTTAGGAGGTCCGCCAAATATTGAAGCAAAAAACGTAGCCACACCATCTCCTAGCAATGTCCTATGAAGACCCGGTTTTTCTAAATAATTTGTTTTTGATGCATTAGAAATGGCAAGCACATCACCCACGTGCTCTATTGCAGGAGCAATTGCCACAGGTAAAATAAATAAGATAGCTCTTATATCGAACTTCGGAAATTCATAAGTCCCTTGTTCTAAAGCTGCTATCCAAGGGATTGAGAACCATTGTGCATTGTTTACAGCATCAAAGGATACTTTACCAAGAATAACAGACAGAATGTATCCTGCAATAATTCCACATAGAATTGGAATTAAGCGAAGCAATCCTTTGCCCATCATTACAACTGCTATTGTTACAGATAATGAAAATAGCGCAACAATAACAGCAAGATAATCAAGCTCTGTTCCACCGGAAAAGTTTTTAGTCATTCCCACTGCCACAGGTGCAAGTTTTAAACCGATTACCATAATTACCGGACCGGTTACAACCGGAGGGAGCCATTTTTCGATAATGGAAATTCCTTTAACTTTTACTAAAACGGAAAGAATAATATATACTACTACTGAACTTGCAAGTCCGCCTAAAGTGGCGCCGACTCCAAATTGTTGAATTCCTATTTGAATCGGTGCTATAAAAGCAAAAGAGCTTGCTAAGAAAACCGGTACGTTCGCTTTTGTAATAAGTTGAAAAATAAGAGTGCCCGCTCCAGCAGTAAATAATGCTATTGAGGGATCTAAACCTGTCAATAATGGAACAAGAACCAATGCGCCAAATGCTACAAAAAGCATTTGTGCTCCTACAATGATATCATTTCCTTTCATTTTACCTTCAAATTAGTTAATTGATTTAATAATTCGGTTTATATAAAAAAAAAGAGCAGCCAAATTGACTGCTCTTTTAATAAAGACAAATATCCACACAGAACAAACTTGTTCTGATAATATCTCTTCTCGTTTTTGGTTTTGTAACCTTAATTTCTTTCAAAAAATGGTCTTGTTGTCTTATTTATTAAAGATAATTAATCGAATGACGTTAATTATAAAGCTATTCGGAAAGGCTTGCCGAAATAACAAAATAAAATTAAGAAAAAATTTGAAAATAAACAGCATTTTTTTAATTAACTATATTATTTACTATTCTTTATAACTATCTAATATTAATTGAGATTAGTATATTACGTTTTTCTATAAATAATAATAGTTCATGAATCAACCCGTAATAACAATAGGGATATTAGTCGAAAAAGAGATCACGTTCGATCTGTATGGTGAATTTACCTCGACAGTACTTGCAAGCCGTATGAGCGGTAGTTACAAAGCTCATCTTTCAGGCAATAAAATTACTTTAATTAAAGAGGGAATGCGTGTAGCCGAAAGTGATTCGATCCTCATAGTACCGAATGATTATTTGACCGATTCGTTTTTAATTAAAGACGTAGTCATTGGTAAAAATTTCCATTGGGAAAAGAAGATAAATCAACGATTCAGAGGAAGCATTAAGTTAATCATTGAAGCCGGGAAGATTTGTGTAATAAATATTTTGTATGTCGAAGATTATTTGGTGAGTGTAATCTCTTCGGAAATGAGTTCCAATTCATCAATTGAAATGTTAAAAGCGCATGCAATTATTTCTCGAAGTTGGCTAATTGCTCAACTCGATAAAAGATTAGAGGCAAGAACAATAATTGAATATCAATTTAGACAGAAAGAAAATGAATTAATAAAATGGTATGATAGAGAAGACCACGAAAATTATGATCTATGCGCAGATGATCACTGCCAGCGTTATCAAGGTATCGCAAGAATTGTAAACGATGCAGCTTTGCACGCAATTGATAAAACACGTGGAATAGTTTTAATGTTTAATGATAAAGTTTGCGATACACGTTACTCAAAATGTTGCGGTGGGATCAGCGAATCTTACGAAAATGTCTGGGAGCCCGTTGTTCATCCTTATCTCACTTCAATTATTGATTATAAGTATGTTGCTGATGATTTCGAAACTGATTTAGATAAAGAAGAAAATGCAAATAAATGGATAAAAAATAAGCCGTTGGCATTTTGCAATACGACTAATAAAAAAGTTCTCTCGCAAGTCCTTGTGGATTTTGATCAGGCTACTACCGATTTTTATAGATGGAAAGTAGAATTTACTCAAGAGGAAATATCAAGTTTAATTAAAGAAAAATCGGGAATCGATTTTGGAAATATCCTAGACCTCGTGCCGGTAGAAAGAGGAAACTCGGGGAGGATTATAAAATTAAAAATTGTAGGTGATAAAAAAACTCTAATTATTGGAAAAGAACTTGAGATAAGGAGAGTGCTATCAAAGTCTCACTTATATAGTTCTGCATTTTTAGTAAAGAAAGAAGAAGTAAAGGATTCGATACCGGGTAAGTTTATTCTCCAAGGCGCAGGCTGGGGACATGGAGTTGGACTTTGTCAAATAGGTGCGGCTGTAATGGGCGATATGGGTTATAAGTTCGATGAAATTCTCTCACATTATTTCAACGATGCTAATCTAAAGAAAATATATTAATGAAGATATTAATGACGTGCCTTTCCAAAAGCTGGGGAGGTATGGAAATGCAAGTTATAAATACGGCAGTTCAATTATTAGAATCAGGTCACGAGATTGATCTATTACTAATCGATAATTCAAAATTATATTTGGAAGCTCGTAAGAATAGAATTAATACAATCACCGTGGATACATTTAAGTATTTTAGTCTAATCCAGATTATTAAACTTCGATCTGTTTTAAGTCAAAAGAACTACAATATTATACACACACATTTCTCAAAAGATTTATGGTTGCTTACCCCGGTTCTAAGATGGTTTGGATTTAATACTCCGGTAATTCTAACCAAGCATGTAGGGTCATTTATAAATAAAAAGGATACCCTGCATCGTTATATCTATTCAAGGTTAGATTTAGCTTTGGCAATCAGCAAAGTGATTAAGAAAAATTTAGAAGATACAACACCATTAAAATCAAATCAAATAGAATTGCTATATAGCGGAATAGATGATGAGAAATTTAATCCCGAAAAAGTTGCTAAAAATAAATTAAGAAAAGAATATAAATTATCGGAAGAACAAATATTAATCGGCATTGCGGGAAGATTCAGTCCCGGTAAAGGGCATGAAGAATTTATCAATGCTTGCGAAATACTTGTAGGTAAGTATAAGAATCTCAAATTTATTGTCATCGGCGAATCGAGTTATGGCGAATCTAAATATGGAAAGAAGATAGCCGATATGCCGGCTGCTCTGGGGATAGAAGATAATTTTATTTTTACGGGATTCCGCGAAGATATGCCGGAAGTTTTTAATTCATTGGATATTTTTGTTTTCCCTTCACACGCAGAAGCATTTGGATTAACCTTAGTTGAAGCAATGTGTATGGGGTTGCCTTCGGTATGCACAGCTTCGGATGGTATTTTGGATATCGCAATTGATAACGAAACATCTTTTCTTTTTGAAAGAGAAAATTATGTGGAACTTTCACAAAAAATCGAACTGCTAATTCATTCAAAAGAGCTTAGAGAAAAGTTAGCCATTAATGCGCGTCAAAGAGTTCTTTCTATGTTTACAAAGAAAATTTATATCGAAAATCTCATTTCATTATATAAAAGATTTATTCCTGAATGACATTCTTAAATCCCGCAATATTGTTTGGATTATTAGCTGCTTCTATTCCGGTGGTTATTCATCTTTTTAATTTAAGGCAGCTGAAGAAGATTGAGTTTAGCTCACTAATGTTCTTAAAGACATTACAAAAGAATAAAATAAGAAAAATTAAATTCAAGCAGTGGCTTTTGCTTCTTATTCGTGTATTAATAATTATGACACTGGTATTTGCCTTCTCCCGTCCTACAATGAAGAACGTATCTTTATTTGGTCTCGGGCAAAATGCTAAAACATCAGCAGTGATAATTTTGGATAATAGTTTTAGCATGTCAGTTCTCTCTTCTTCCGGCTCTTATTTTAATATTGCAAAAAAAAGTGCGATCAATATTTTGGATAATTTAGACCAAGGGGATGAGGCGGCTATTTTATTGGTTTCAGATCTTAGAGAAAATAAAATTACTTTTACCCAAAATATTGCACTACTAAAACGCATTATCGAAAAAGCTGAAATATCAGGTTATAGCGGAACGATAAACTCCGCTATCGTAAAAGCAGCTTCAATAATTGATGAATCAAAAAATTATAATAAAGAAATTTATCTGCTTACCGATTTCCAGAAATCGAGAATTTCCAATGATGTTTCAGAGCTTTCAGATTTATCGTCAATCTTAAATAAAAATATTCATCTCTTTGGATATAAATTACCTCAAAATGAAATTAGTAATTTGGCAGTAATAGATTTCAAAGCTGAGAACCAGTTATTTGAAAAAAATAAGCCGATTACTTTTAAGGCAGCCATAGAAAATTATTCGAATAGCCGAATTACTAATAGCGTAGCATCGTTGTTTATAAATGGGAAACGTACTGCCCAACAAAGTTTTGATATCGATCCGGGTACATCAAGAGAATTAATTTTTGAAACGGCAATTACTTCTTCGGGATTATCAGATATCTTCGTTGAGTTGGAAGATGATGATCTCTTGTTTGATAATAAAAGATATCTCTCGATAGATATTCCTGAATCTATTCCTATTAATTTAATTTCACAGAATAAAAGAGATGCAGAATTTATAAATGTTCTTATCTCTGCTAATGAAAATTTTAATACCGGAAATTCATTAAAGAAAAATTTTAATATTCTTATCGGTAATGAATCGAGCAGAGTATTGGAAGAATTAAAAAGTAACATCGAGAACGGTGGAAGTATGATATTATTCCCCGGAGAAAATTCAGAGCTAAATGATTTTCAGAATATTTGCAAAATTTTCGAACTCGATATTCCAAATTCCTCTGTTGGCAAAAAAGGAAGTTTTCTAAATCCGACCAAGTTTAATAAAATTGATTTTAATCATCCCGTATTCAGAAATCTATTTGAAAGCGAAAATAGCGAATTGGAATCACCTTTAATAAATTATTATTTCAAAACGAATAATTCTCAAAAGACACGCTCAATTATTAATTTGATTGATGGTTCTGAGCTATTAACAGAAAAAAAATTAGGAAAAGGAAAGATTCTTACGTTTTATGTGGCCCCTGTTATGGCGTGGACAGATATGCCGCTAAAGCCAATATTCCCGGCATTGATCGCAAGAACGATTATCTATCTTAGTGCGGGAATCAAAGAAGATGGAGCTGTTATCTCAGGAGAGACTATTATTGCAAATCTGTCTAATCGAACTTTCCCGAAAATTGAAATAGTAACTCCAAAATTTGAATCGCAATTTATAAACGCTGATTCATTAACTAATAAAAATTATTATTCTTACTCATATACCGATGAATTAGGGATTTATAAATTCTATGATAACAAAAAATTATTAGATTATTTTTCGGTAAATGCTTTACCGATTGAATCGAATATCGAGTATGCAGATGAGGAAACAATGAAAAAATATTTTGAGGAGATTAATTACGAAAATGATTTAATAGAACTAAATTATGATGAAGATATTTCAAAAAAGATTTATGAATCACGTTTTGGAGTTGAATTATGGAAATATTTTATTGTTCTTGCATTACTCCTTGCGGTAATGGAAATGCTGATAGCAAAAAATTCAAAAAAAGATATTACAGAACTTAAGAAAGTAAATATATGATAGATATAGAAAATAAAGAGACGGAAAAGGCAATATTGGTAGGCGTATCGAAAGGATTGAATACAAGGAGAGTAACAGAAGAACACCTTGAAGAACTTGAATTATTAGCCGATACAGCCGGTGCCGAAACAGTAATAAAATTTTTTCAAGATCGGGATAGTTATGATCCTGCCTATTTTATTGGGAAAGGAAAGGCGGAAGAAATATTGGAATATGCTAAAGAGAACAATATCAATTTAGTTATTTTCGATGATGATTTGAACCCGACTCAATTAAGAAATCTCGAAAAATTATTTGAAAGAAAAATATTAGATCGTTCCGCATTAATCCTTGATATATTTGCTTCGCATGCAAAAACAAAAGAGGCAAAAACACAAGTGGAATTGGCGCAGTTACAATATATGCTCCCGCGTCTTACACGTGCCTGGACTCACCTTTCTAAACAATTAGGCGGTATCGGTACCAAGGGCCCCGGTGAAACGCAGATTGAAACCGATAGAAGAATTATCCGAACGCGCATAAGTAAATTAAAGGATACACTTAAAAAAATCGAGGCACAGCACGTAACAAAAAGCGCAGGCAGGCAAGATCTGATTAATGTTTCTCTCGTAGGTTATACTAATGCAGGCAAATCAACTCTTCTAAACCAATTGACGGGTGCGGATGTATTAGCCGAAGATAAACTATTCGCCACACTTGATTCCACTACTCGATCTTTCGATCTTGATAAAAATAAAAAAGTATTATTGAGTGATACAGTTGGTTTTATCAGGAAACTTCCGCCGCATTTAGTGGCATCTTTTAAGACTACATTGAATGTTGTTAGAGAGGCAGATTTAATTTTGCATGTTATAGATGTTTCTAATGAATTTTATGAGGAGCATATTGAAGTAGTTGATGAAACTATGAAATCTTTAGGTTCGGAAACGAAACCTCAAATTAAAGTATTCAATAAAATTGATCTTTTAGAAGATAAACAGAAACTGGAATTTATTTCGCAACATTATAAAGACAGCGTCTTTGTTTCTTCTATGCGTGGATTCGGAATTAATTCATTGATTGAAAAGATAAGCGACTTTTATGAAATGAATTATATCGTTCATACAATTCACCTAAAACAAACACAAGGTAAACTGATCTCTGCAATTTATGAATTAGCAGATATTTTGGAATCAGTTTATGAAGAAGATTCTATTGTTATAAAATATAGAACTAGTAAAGAAATGCATAATAAAATATTAAGTATGCTCCAAAATTAATGGGTATTAATATGAAATTAGTAATTGACGGAAAATCTTTAACTCTGGAATTGATAGAAAAATATATCAATTCAAATTGTGAAGTAGTACTCTCGGCAAATGCTAAAAAGAGAGTGATTAAAGCGCGTAACTTGATTGAGAAGTGGATTGCAGAAGATAAGGTTATTTATGGCGTAACTACAGGATTTGGTGAGTTTGCAAATGTAAAGATCGAACATGAACAGATAAAAGAGCTTCAAAAGAATTTAATTATTAGTCATTCGGCTGGTGTGGGGGAAAATCTTCCTCCATTTATCGTTAAGATAATGATGCTACTTAGAGCAAATGCCTTAGCTCATGGCAATTCGGGAATAAGACTATCGACTTTAGAAATTTTATTGGAAATGATAAATAAGAACATTATTCCTGTTATTCCATCACAAGGATCGGTTGGCTCGAGCGGTGATCTTGCTCCTCTTTCTCATCTCGTTCTTGCTATGATCGGCGAGGGAGAAGTACAAATTTATAAAAATGTTTTGACTGATAATCCTCATAAAATAAAAATTGAATCAGCTAAAAAAGTATTAAAAAAATATGGTTTGATTCCGGTGGAGCTTGGAGCCAAAGAAGGTTTAGCATTAATTAACGGCACTCAAATGATGACTGCATTTGCGGCATATATTTGTATTAATGCAAAGAAATTAATTAAGACAGCCGATATCTCCGCAGCACTTTCGCATGAAGCACTTCGCGGCACTGATAAAGCTTATGACCCTCGTCTCCATAAACTAAGACCATATCCGGGGCAAATCACAACTGCCGAAAATATGCTTGCATTAATTAAAGGGAGCGAAATTAGAACCTCACATTTAGAAAATGATACTCGAGTTCAGGATTCGTATTCAATTCGCTGCATACCTCAAATTCATGGGGCTTCGCGCGATACTATCGATTATGTTACTTCGAGAGTGGAGATAGAAATTAATTCAGTCAACGATAATCCTCTTATTTTCCCCGAAGAAGGCGATCATCGCGAAGGTGGAAATTTCCACGGGCAGCCAATGGCTCTCGCAATGGATTTTATGTCAATTGCATTATCTGAACTTGCTAATGTTTCCGAGAGACGTATTGAACGATTGGTAAATGGTTCGCTAAGTCAGCTTCCTCGTTTCCTCACTAAAAAGGGGGGACTAAATTCCGGATTAATGATTTCTCAATATACCGCAGCAGCTCTTGTTTCGGAAAATAAAGTCTTATCTCATCCTGCAAGTGTCGATTCTATTCCTACATCCGCAAACCAGGAAGACCATAATTCAATGGGTTCAATTGCGGCTCGTAAATGCTTTCAAATACTTAAGAACGTACAGACTGTTATAGCTATTGAATTACTTACTGCATCACAAGGCATTGAATTTTTGAAACCTCTAAAGTGCGGTATTGGAACGGGGATAGCTTATTCCGAAATTCGGAAATCCATTGCGCCAATAAATAATGATAGAATTTTATATAAGGAAATAAATAAAGCATTGGAGTTGGTTTTATCCGGCAGAATACTTTCTGCTATCGAAAAGAAAATTAATCTAAAGTAAAGCATTGGAATAATATGGAAGAGAAATTAAATCAATTGGCAGAATTTGTAATCAGCGGAAAGAAATTTGAAACTGAAAAACTTACAAAAGAATTGGTCGAAGAAAAAGTTAATGTAAAAGAGATCCTTGATAACGGATTATTAAAAGGAATGGAAGTCGTTGGTCAAAGATTCCGTGATCATAAAATGTTTGTTCCTCAGGTATTAGTTTCTGCTAGGGCAATGCACTCTGCAATGAAAATACTTGAACCACTTTTAATAGCAGCCGATATGAAAAAAAAGGGGAAGATAATGATAGGTACAGTTTTCGGTGATGTTCATGATATCGGTAAAAATCTTGTAGCGATAATGCTTAAAGGTGCTGGATATGATGTAATAGATATCGGAACAGGATGTAATGCGCAAAAGTTTTTTATCGAATATGAAAAGCATAAACCGGACGTAATCGGTATGTCGGCTTTACTCACAACTACGATGACAAATATGAAAAGCGTGATACAATATTTCAAAGAGAAGGAAGTTTCTGTTCCATTTATTGTAGGAGGCGCACCAATTAATCAAAAATTCGCACTCGATATCGGAGCAGCGGGATATGGCAAAGATGCCTATGATGCAGTAAAACTTATGGATAGCTTAGTGAGTTAGGTTCATAAAAAATGGGATTGACTTTTGAGCAACAAAATAATTCTTTCGACTATTCATAAAGAAAAGAGAATTGAATATAAAACTGTTATTGCACGCAATAAAAAAATACTTTGAAATATCGGAAGTATAAATATCTCAAAGTATTTTAAAATTAACCGTATAAAGAAAAGCACTATTTTATATAATAAATCTCTTTCTGTCGTTCGGAGATAAATTCTGCTCCGGTTTCGGTGATTATTACTTCCTCTTCAATGGTTGCTATTCCATATCCGTCAATGGTTAATCGCGGTTCGATTGTAAAAATTTGACCGGCTTCTAATTCGAGATATGGCAAATTACTGTATCGTTCCCATCTCGGTCCTAGAAGAGCACCTCCGTCATGAGCGAATCTTCCAACCTGATGCCCTAATCCATGAGGATACTCTTCATAACCGTGATTTACAATATAATCACGTGCAATAGCATCAATCTCCCATCCTTTCACACCCGGTTTAATTCCTTCGGCAGCAAGTGTAATGGAATCTCTAATTACGTCAAATCCTTTTTGAACCTCTGCCGGAGCCTTATCTTCTCCGTCACGAAGTACATACCATGTTCTTTGTAAATCGGAGCAATAGCCCTTATAGTTTATTCCGAAATCCATATTAATTACATGTCCATAATCGACTTTTCGATCAGTAGGACCTGAATGAGCACCTGCTGTATCGGGACCGGTGAATACTGAAGGGCAATATTCTGCTTCCCAAGCAAGTCCGAATCCTCTTTCTTTAGCGAGATTTTTTACGAATGCGGCAATCTCAAGTTCGCTTACTCCCGGTTTAATAAATTTGCCGGTTTCATCAAATATTTTAAGAGTTTCCACTATCGCCGTTTTCATAAGTGCAAGTTCGGAGGCTGATTTTCGTCCGCGTAATGCTGCTACTATCTCTTCAGAAGAAATTAATTTGTCTTCGAATCCCGTTCCATTTAAGTGGTCTAATAATTCTAAATAAAGTCCATGAGTTAATCCATCAGCTAGGGTGGAATTTCGAGAATAATTAATCGCAATTTTATTCGGATTAAGTTTAGTTATTAATTCTACAAGAGTTTCTTTTACCCCTTTTAGATATGAATGAATGTTCTTGTAGGTGCCAACTGTTTTCATATTAGCTAATTCTAATGAACCGATCACAGCATGCGTTTCGCCGGTCTTAGTGATTATAAAAGCGGAAGACCACGTAGCATTAGTTCCTACAATCATATCGAGCATCGGGTCTTTGATGTTACCCGTCTCTCTTACAAAAGTCATCCACATATCGATATCTTTTTCTTGAAGAATTTTTACAGCTTGATCAATTTTCTCTAATACCATTTCTTTAGACATAGATAGAACTCCCTTTTTGATATTTAAACATATTGATTCGGATATTTTTTTACCAATATTCTTTTTATGAATAGAGCATTTTTTTATCTTTGACCTGCATATTAAGGAATAAAATTGAAAAATAATATAAAAGCTGCAATAATCGATCTTTATAATGGAGAAACGAACCAAGGAATAAGATGTATTAAAGATATACTTTCTGATTGTGGGTTAGAATATAAGTTGTACGATTCGAGAGCAAAAGGGGAAATACCATCCACCGATTATGATATTTATATCTCTTCGGGCGGACCGGGTAGTCCTTGGGATGGCGAAGGGAAAAAATGGGAAGAAGATTATTTTAAATTATTGGATGCGCTTTGGGCGAATAATCAAAATCCGGCGAATCGGAAAAAATTTGTTTTCTTTATCTGTCATTCGTTTCAAATTATGGTTCGTTATTTTGGACTTGCAGAAGTTGTAATGAGAAATTCAAAATCCTTTGGAATTAAACCGGTTCATAAAACTAAATCAGGTGAATTAGAAAAATTATTCGAAAATTTAACTGATCCATTTTATGCGGCTGATTTTAGGGAGTGGCAGGTGATTCAGCCCAATTTAAATCGACTTGATGAATTGGGTGCGAAAATTAGCGCTTTAGAAAAGGTTCGTCCGCATGTTGATCTAGAGAGAGCAATAATGGCTATAAGGGTATCGAATGAATTTGTGGGGACACAATTTCATCCCGAAGCAGATCCCGAAAGTATGCAGCATCATCTAATGCAGCCGGAACGCAAAGAGCATGTAGTATCGAAATATGGTGAGGAAAAATATCAAGAGATGCTTGACCTCTGCGAAAATGAAATAGGAATAAAATTAACTCGTAAAAATGTTTTGCCCGGATTTATTAAAGAAGCTATTAAACAATTAAATTAAGCATCTAATACTGCATTTTAATGAAATCAATTTGCGATCGCGAATTTAGACTTTTTCTGTGATAAATGGATGTGAGAAATTTCGATAAGACTTAAATCGATACTGAATCAAGAATTTAGATTAATTAATGATTCATTAAGTTTTTCATCTCTCGGAAGCGTTATTTTGAATGTTGTTCCTTTACCAAATTGGCTTTCTACCGAAATAGATCCATGATTTTTTTCAACCATCTCTTTGCAAAGTATGAGACCTAATCCGCTCCCTTTTTCTTGGTTTGTTCCATAAGTAGAATGATTAACATCAATTCTAAAAAGTTTATCAATATCCTCAGGCTTAATTCCAATTCCCGTATCATTAACTAAAATTTCAAGGCGATCAGTATAATTATTATTGGTAATAAAGACTTCATCACCGGAATTTGTGAATTTGAGGGCATTGGAAATTAAATTTTGAAGCACCGAACTAATCATATCTTCATCTGCGAAGGCGATAGTATTGCCGCTCATCTTATTTGATAAAGTTATTTTTTTATTTGCGGCAATATACTCGAATAATTTAATGATTTGATTTATACGGTTATTTAGTGAAAAGTGTGCAGGTTCATATTTCATTTTACCTGATTGAATTCTGCTCCATGTAAGTAGATTTTCGAGAAGAGCGAAAACATTCTGTGCCGCTTCATAAATTTTCTCGGCAAATAATGCTGTCTCTTCCTTTGTCAATTCATTTATATCATCTTTTAAAAACTCCGAGAAACTAAAAATTGAACTAAAAGGACTTCTAAGATCGTGAGAGATAATAGAAAAGAATTTATCTTTAGAGGCATTTAGATTATGGAGTTTTATATTTAGCTCTTCTAATTCTTTTACTACTGTTTTTAATTTGTTTTCATTCTCTTTTATCTCGGTAATATCTCTTACAATGCCGCGGATAATATATTCGCCATCCGGGTTTTTAACAAGATTCACTGAATTTAGACCGGTTATTTTTTCCCCTCTAAGATTCGTAAAATTAATTTCATAATTTCTAACGAATCCATTTTCTTTAAGCTGTTCTATAAACAGTTTTCTATCTTGAGGAGATTTATAAAATTTTTCGGTGATAGTAATTTCTGCGGCTTCTGAAGCATTATCAAGACCGAGGATTTCCACACCGGCGGGATTCATTTCTATGAATTTTCCATCAAGTGTGCTTTCATATACAGCATCATTAAGTTCTAAAAAGATATTTTTATATCTATCCTGCGCCTCCTTTAATTTTGCATCTTTTTGAACGTCTTTTGTTATATCGGTTGTGATTCCAACTAAGAATACTTGCCCATATTTATCGGTTATAGAAAAAGTCTTAAGATGAATTAAAATTTCTTTTTTACTTTTTGTTGTATTATAAAGTCTTCCTTCCCACCCGCCATCGATTGTTGATTGAATTATTGAGCGCATTAATTCGGGATTATTCTTTTCGGAACCGACAAAATCAAAAGTACGGTTTGTTACTTCATCTAATCTATATCCGTATAGATCAAGGAATGCATTATTGACGAATATTATCTTATCATCAACATCAGTTATACTCACCGCTTCATTAATGTAATCTAAAGTTTGCAATAAAACATTTAGATCTGTAATCTTATTATTAATCATATTTGGTAAAATTTAAATTTATTTACTGCCTTTTTAAGCCGATCCATAATTGCAATTCCGAGACCTTTTTCCTCAATCTTTTCGGCGGCAATAATATCTATCTCGGGGTCATTTTCTAATTTATATAGCATTGAAAATAAATTAGCTGCAGCTTCTCTTAAATCTCCTTTAGGTGATAAAATATATTCTTTGACAAATGGATAATCGAATTTGTTTTCAGAAAAAAGGAGTCCGCCTGTTCGTTTATTATCGGATTTATTTAAAAAGTCTTTAGTGATAAAAAAAATCGGTTTATCGGGGGCATAATGAAATTCAAGTTGACCGGGAGAATCGGGTTTAAATTTTACAGAAGTATCCACTTTTACGTTATTTATTTCGGATTTGAGGTCTTCTAAAGTTACACCACCGGGACGTAATAATGTAATCCCATCATTTTCAATTCTTATAATTGTAGATTCCACACCAATTTCTGATTGCCCTCCATCCAGAATCATTTTAACTTTAGAAGAAAGTTCCTCGGAGATATGTTTGGCTTTAGTAGGACTTAATCTATTGAAAGAATTAGCACTCGGTGCGGCTATTGGAACTCCCGCTAATTCTATTAGTCTTAAAGCCGCCGGATGGCTTGGCATTCTAACGGCTACGGTTTGATTTCCTGCCGTTACGATATCAGGCACTACCGAATTTTTCTTTAATACGATCGTTAGCGCTCCCGGCCAGTATTTCTTTGTGATTCGTCTTATCAGATCATTATTATCATTTGAAATTAAGTCCAGCATCTTATAATCAGATATATGTAGAATAAGCGGATTGAAAGTAGGGCGTTTTTTTGCTTCAAATATTTTCGAAACTGCAATTGAGTTGAAACCATTTGCTCCAATTCCATAAACAGTTTCGGTCGGGAAGATTACAAGTTCACCCAAATTTATTAATTTTGCTGCAGATTGCAAGTTTTTTTCCGTAACGGGAAAAATATTCATTATTTTATAAATCCTGATTTAGATAATTTTTAAAATCCAATATATAAAAATATGGAAGTAAAACTAGATTCACTAAATATCGAAGAAGCGAAATTGCTGGATGAACTCTTGACAAAAGAGATTATCAAAAGCGAATCTATTAGAGCAAAGCTTTTTGTGATAGTTGCTTCTCTTCTTCTAATATTCTTTCTAGTTGTTGCTGCATTTTCTTATAATTCACTTCTTACTTTCGTAACAGATTTTACGCCCTATTATCTAACCGTAGTAATTATATCAATATTTATTGCACGCGAAGTAACCATAAGCAAAGTATTAAAAAGATCAGGCAACCAATTTGAAAAACTTAATCGAAAAAAAGCATTAGTTGCACGGTATAGTTCAGTCCTTTTTGAAACAAGCATACCGACACTTTTAATTATTGTTTTTTCTTTCTATACTAAATCATTTTATCTGAATATATCGCCACTTATTTTGCTATATTTTATTTTTATTGCACTTACAACATTGAGCTTGGATTATCGCATCTCGTTATTTGCAGGAGCCGTATCCGCTGTCGAATATCTCGCTTTCTCAGCTTATGCTATTAATTACAATACACTTCCTGTAACCGATCCGATTTTTACAAATAGTTTAATGTATATAGGTAAAGCCATCATGCTCTTAGTATCGGGTGTTGCTGCCGGTTTTGTCGGAGAGCAGCTTAAAAGACAAATAAGAAATACATTTCTTACTCTTTTAGAGAGAAATAGAGTAGTAAACTTATTTGATCAGCAGATATCAAAAGAGATTGTCGAAGAGTTGGTCAATAATTCGGGTGAACTAGAAAGTAAAAGAAAATTTGTTTGTATTATGTTTCTAGATATAAGAGGATTTACGCAATTTGCAGAGAATAAAGAACCTGAAGAGATAATTAGATATCAGAATCAAGTATTTGGTTTTATGATAGAAATTATTACCCGAAATGGAGGAGTGATAAATCAATTTCTTGGTGATGGTTATATGGCAACTTTCGGAGCACCTCTTAGCAGAGGCAATGACTGCCAAAATGCCGTTAATTCAGCTTTAGAAATAATCTCCACGATAAAGGGAAAAAATGATATTGGTGAAATACCGTTTACTGGTATAGGAATCGGGCTTCATGCGGGCGAAGTAGTAGCGGGGAATGTCGGCACTTCAATTCGTAAACAGTATTCCATCTCAGGTGTTACTGTAATTCTTGCTTCCAGAATTGAAGGGTTAACAAAGCAGTATAAGGCACAGCTATTAGTATCGGAACAAGTTCTAAAAGAAATAGATACTACCTCGCTTTCAATCGAAGATATTGGTCCTGTTGTAGTTAAGGGGCACGAAAACCCAATCGTAATTTATAAACTTGCATAGAGAATAGAATGAATGAATTAAATGAGTTTAAGAAATTTTCACGTCTGTTATCAGACGAAAGCGGAGCGATAATTAGGAAATATTTCAGAACGCATATTGGATTTGAAAGTAAAAGCGATGAATCACCCGTTACGATTGCCGATAAAAAGTCGGAAGAAAGAATGCGGGAATTGATAATGAAAGAATTTCCGGAACATGGAATAATTGGGGAAGAATTTGGGAAACATAATCCGGAAGCCGAATACCAGTGGGTGCTCGATCCAATCGATGGAACAAAAAGTTTTATTTGCGGTACGGTAACTTTTGGTACAATGATAGCACTTACAAAAAAAGGTGAACCGATTCTTGGCGTTATTAATCAACCGATACTTAATGAATTTCTGATTGGCGATAATGATACTGCGCTGCTTAATGATGTAAAGGTAAAAGTAAGAGAATGCGAAAATTTATCAGATGCAGTATTGCTAACCACCGACCATAAGAATATTGAGAAGTATCAGGATAAAGAAAAATTTGATGAATTAATTAATAGATGCAAGCTTTATCGCAATTGGGGCGATTGCTATGGATATTATCTCGTTGCCACAGGATATGCAGATATAATGCTCGATCCGATTATGAGTGTGTGGGATTTAATGGCTCTTATTCCAATTATTAAAGGCGCTGGCGGAGTGATAACAGATTATACCGGCAGCGATCCTGTTAAAGGAAATAGTATTATCGCATCGAATAAAATTTTACATCCGAAAGTAGTTTCACTGCTAAACTAAGTAATGTAAGGATAACATTATTATTTTTGAAGAGATTCTTTATTTAGGATTATAATCTCTATGGCAGGAGAATATCTCATTGATTTCTAAAATCCTTTGGGCACATATTTTCTTTGATTAACTTGGTCAACTTATTATACGATGGCACTATTTAAAATAAAAAAAGCCGGTAGATAAACCGGCTTTTTCGTGGAAACAATTTATATTATTGTTCAACAATAGCACTAACAGCGCATACATCTATGCAAGATTTACAGTCGGTACATAATTCAGGAACGATAAAAGTATAGTCTTCTGAAAGAGGGGCATTTGTTGTTCCGTTTAACTGAAATTCTTCACCTGCATTATAGATTGCGGAATTTTCACATTCGTCAACGCATGCAGAGCAATTAATGCATTCGTCAGTAATTACAACCATTATTACATCTCCAATTAATAATTAATAAAAATCATCACTTAAAATATGGGTATCTTTTCAAAGAAACAAGAGCAAAAAGTCTGATTATATTCAGACCGTTGGTCTTATTATTGTGATGCCGGAGTTTTTACTAATAAGGTAATTCATTATTTTTGACAATACATTAAGAAAAGAGCAAAAGATGAAAAAATATTCATTTCCACCCATAGTGGATAAGAATTCAAAAATATTAATTCTTGGTTCAATGCCCGGTGAGCGATCTCTACAGGCGAATGAATATTATGCTCATCCGCAAAACAAATTTTGGAAGATAATGATGACTATCTTCGGCGAATCTCAAATGCTTGCATACTCAAAGCGATTGGAAGTGCTTCAAAAAAATCATGTTGCTCTTTGGGATGTATTGGAGAATTGTGAAAGGAAGGGGAGTTTAGATCAGAATATCAAAGCGGAAATTCCGAACGATTTTTCTTCATTTCTTTATGAACATAATAATATTACCCACATATTTTTTAATGGAGGCACGGTAGAAAAATTATTTAACAGACATGTACTAAGACAAGGAAATATAGTATATACAAAACTTCCGAGTACGAGTCCCGCACACGCAGGGATGTCCTTTGAAACTAAACTCAAAATTTGGCGAGAAAAGATCCTTACTTCCCTTTAGTTTTATTATATCAATAGCTATCGAAATAAAAAGAAAGGTAATGATTTTTGCATATTTTTTAAGAACCCTAATTATGATTTTGTAAGTAACAATATGGAGGGCAATATATATTTTATCCCCGGGGCATATCGAAATGTACCAAACAAAACACTTATTTGCCCGAATTCCAAAGGAGAATTAAATTGAAAACTAAATTTAGAGGATAAAGAAAGATTAGGAGCTTCGCCGGTAATTACAAAGAATAACGAATTGATTTTCCTACAAATGTAGAAATACCGAAGGAACTTCCAACAACATTTGAAGTATATCAAAATTATCCTAACCCTTTTAACCCGGAAACAACTATTGAGTACAATTTGCCAACGGAGGGAAATGTAAAACTTGAGGTATATAATTCAATCGGACAATTGGTTAATATATTAGTTGAAAAAAACCAAAGTGCCGGAAGACAAAGAGTAACTTGGAATGGAAAAGACTCGTTTGGAAACTCTGTATCGAGCGGAATATATTTCTACCAGATTAAAACGAATAGCTTTTCTCAAGTGAAAAAGATGATCCTAATTAAATAATTATTATAATGAAGAAACCCCGCTTCTGCGGGGTTTCTCTTTTTGAGTAATAAATATATTAATACAACTCAAATCATGAAAAGAAAAAATCTATTTTACGGACAAATCTTAATTTATCACTTTTCCATCGCCATCGATATATTTTACATCGTAGCCGAGTTTTTTGATACCTTCTTCATATTTTGATTTATCGCCTACAACAACCCAAACCAGATTATTCGGTTTAATAACTCTTGCGGCAGTAGTACGAATTTCATCAAGTGTAAGATTTTTTATCTGTGCCGGATAAGTAACATAATAATTATCGTCAAGATTATATCTTACAACATTAGAAAGAGATGCAGAAACGGCTGCATTTGTTTCCCATGAACCGGGGAGTGATAATACACTTTGCTTAATAGTCTTTTCATATTCTTCTTCGGTTGCCGGTTTTGTGGTAATATATTCCGTGGTTTCACGAAGTATTTCCGCTACCGATTCGCTCGTTTTATCGGTTTGAACTAAACCATAAAAGAAATATGGTCTCTGTCCTTTAGCACCGCTAATAAAACTGCCTGATCCATAAGACCAATGTTTAGCTTCGCGAAGATTCATATTAATTCTTGAAGTAAAAGTACCGCCGATAATATCATTCATTGCCTCGATTGCAATATTATCTTTATCACCTGAAGGAGGAGCTACTTGAGCACCAAAGATAATTGATGACTGCGAACCGGGTCGATCCATCAAATAAATTACCGATTTTAATGGAAGCGATACTTCTCCGATATTCTTTCCGGGTACATCGCCCGATTTCCAACCTTTGAATAATTTTTCGAGTTTTGCTTTTGCTTCGTCTAAAGTAATATCTCCAACTACAACCATAGCTGAATTATTCGGTTTAAACCAAGTATTATGGAATTTTTCTAAATCGTTTTTAGTAATCTTCATAATAGTAGATTCATATCCCGAACCGCTGAATGGAAGTCCGTAAGCGTGGTTTTCTCCATAAATCAAACGAGGCACTACACGTAATCCCATTTGAAGAGGAGAAGCCTTTTCCTGTTGGATCTGAATCATCTTTTGTTTGCGAAGTCTCTCTAATTCATTTTCGGGGAATGAAGGATTTAATATAACATCCGAAAATATTGCAAGAGATGGATCGAGATTGCTTTTCAATGCGGATAAAGATACAGTAGCCATATCAAGATTGGCAGAAGTATTTAGTGTAGCACCAAGATTTTGGAGTTCTTCTGTAATCTGAAGAGCATCTTTAGTTTTTGTTCCTTCATCCATCATTGACATTGCTAGGCTTGCCGTACCCGGAATGCCGCTTTGATCGGCTGCGAATCCCGCATCGACTAATAATGAAAAATTAACTACCGGTACTGATTTTCTTTCTGCTACATATACCTTAAGACCGTTAGAGAGTTCAGTTTTCTGAACTGTCGGGAATTTTGCATCGGGAGGAGTTCCGGTATCAGGAAGTTTTGATCTATCCGCTCCCGTAGCGAGTGGTTTAAAATTTGGATATGGATTTATTTCAAGAATGAATACACCATCTGAGAGCCATTTATTAGCTGCTGTTTTAATATCCGCGGGAGTTGTACTTTCGATATAACCATTATATGTATTATAGTAATCAGGGCTTCCGCCATAAACTTGGCTTTGAGCTAAGATATCGGACTTACCGCCGAACCCGCCGATTCTTTCTACACCACGAATAAAATTAGCAAAGTAAGTTGTTTTTACTCTATCTAATTCCTTTTGAGTAACGCCATCTTTAAGTATTTTTGCCATCTCTTCGTCAATTACTTTTTCAACCGCTGAAACGGGTATCCCCGGTTTAACGTCAGCAACGATATTAAATTGACTTCCGATTTCACCGGAGCTGTAATAAACTGAAACGTTAGTACATATCTGATCCGTATAAACTAATCTTTTATTCAAACGGGAAATTTTTCCGCTCGAAAGAATATCGGTCAATAGATCGAGATGAGCTAATTCTTTACTGCCCCATTGTGGGATGTTCCAGATTTTATAAAGTTTTGATTGAGGGACGCGGTCTTCTGCAATTACTCTTTTGCTACCCGTCATTTTTGATATATTTACTTCCGGTTTAATGAGAGGTGGACCGGGAGGAATATCACCGAAATATTTTTCTACTCTTGTCTTAACATCATCTGCTTTAACGTCACCTGCAACCACGAGAACCGCATTGGCAGCTCCGTAATAGGTCTTAAACCATTCTTTAACGTCATCTAATGATGCAGCATTAAGGTCTTCCATAGAGCCGATTACTGTCCATGAATAAGGATGTCCTTTTGGATAACAATTTGTAGTGATTATCTCTTCTGCAATAGCATAAGGATCATTTTCTCCTTGACGTTTTTCATTTTGAACCACACCACGCTGTTCGTCTAATTTACCTTGAGTAATTGCTCCGATTAGATGTCCCATACGATCGCTTTCCATCCATAGAGCTAAATCGAATGCAGAGGTAGGAACGTTTTCAAAATAATTTGTTCGGTCATTATTGGTAGTACCGTTCAAGTCGGTTGATCCAACCTGCTCCATAATCTGGAAATAATCGTCATCATAATTTTCGCTGCCATTGAACATAAGATGCTCGAAAAGGTGAGCGAAACCGGTCTTGCCCGATTTTTCATTTTTTGAACCTACATGATACCAGATATTGAGTGCTACAATAGGTGCTTTGCTATCTTCGTGAACGATAAGAGTAAGTCCATTGTCGAGTACGAATTTTTGGTACTTAATCTCTACTTGATTAAGTTTCTGAGAAAATAATTGAGTCGATAATAAGAAAACAAATAGTGCTGCAAATACTTTTAATTTCATAACGCTCCTTTATTTAATTATTGCCCCGGTGCCTTTAATTTGATAACCGCCAGCCGGTGAGCAAGTTTCACCCTCGGCATGAGCATGTTCTTCTTTCTCCGAAGTTTCTTTCATCTCTTTTTTATCCGAATCTTTATGTTCAGCTTCACTATGTTCCATTTCTTCGGTGGGGGCAGCTTCTACTTTATAAACTACACCTTCGGCTACTACTGTTTTGCCGATTGCATCTTTCGGAAATACTATCACACCATCATCCACTTTCACTTTTATGATCTGGTCTTCTTTATCTCCTTGTACGTCAATCCAGCAACCTGCATGTTCGCATACTTTTACGATTTTTCCTGTAATCTGAACTGTTTTACCTTCAAAATCTTTTGCATGATGAAGAATCTTCATGATTTTGGTTTGCTCTTTGAGTGTGAGCGGTTTGCCGTAATTTTCTTCACCTTCGGCATATATAATTGAAGCAGTGAAAATAACTGATAATAAAACGAATAAAAGACGTTTGGTCATATTTTTCCCTCTTTTGGTTTTTTGATATTATTCTATTCTATAAGTTATCTCACAAAATAATCAAATTCAATAAAAAAGCTTTTCTTATATTTGCTAAAAATAGTTTGGATTATGTTTGCACAAGTAGTTTTCCCCCTAAGTTTTAGAAATAGTTTCACTTATTCGATACCGCCGGAGCTTAAAGAATTGGTTAAAGTAGGCGTTAGAGTAGTAGTCCCTTTTGGTAAAAGGGTGCTTACGGGATTTGTTGTTTCCATTACTAAAACTACCGATATTGCGGAAACAATTAAACCGATTAGAGATGTCCTAGATGAACTTCCCATATTCGATAGCGAGTCGCTTAAGTTTTATGAATGGATTTCAGAATATTATATTAGCTCACTCGGCGAAGCACTTAAAAACTCTGTCCCTTATGGAAGCGATGTAGAATCTAAAAAGAAGATCGCCTCCGACCAAGACTATTGTTATAAATTATACACAGAACATAAAAAGAAGAGCAGTAAACAAGCGAAACTATTAGCAAAACTCGCCGAAAAGGAAGTCCACACGATTTCGCAATTGCAAAAAGAACTAAAGAATAAAAATATCTATTTTGCTCTTCGCTCGCTCCAAAAAATTGGTGCAGTAACAATTGTCGATGAAGTAGAGAACGCAAAGGTAAAAGTAAAAACACAGAAATTTGTTTCACTGGCAAAATCAAAAGATGAATCTTTCGATTTTATTCCGGAGATTGAAAGCCGTTCGCCTAAGCAACTTGCAATAATTATGGAGCTTGTATCATCTAAGCAGAATGAAATAATGATGACGGAGCTGATTGAAAAAACCAAAAGCAATCACTCATCTATCTCGTCTCTCGAAAAGAAAGGCTTAGTAAAGATATTTGATAAAGAAATTGATCGTGTATTTTTTGAATCATACAACGAAGAACTAAAAGATATAGTTCTCACCACCGACCAGAAAAAAATTGTAGAGGAAGTGGGAAGCAAAATTGAGAAGAAAGAATTTGAAGTCTATCTGCTCCATGGAATCACGGGAAGCGGAAAGACACAAGTTTATATCGATTTAACGAAAAAAGCGATTGAGCAAGGGCAGGATGTAATAATTTTAGTACCTGAAATTTCTCTTACGCCGCAAATTACTTCACGCTTTTTTAATGTCTTTAAGGAACTAGTTACAGTTATTCATAGCCGCCTAGGACTTGGCGAGCGATATGATTCATGGCGCGGAATCATAAGCGGGAAATATAAAATTGTAATTGGACCTCGTTCGGCTCTTTTTGCACCCCTCAAAAATCCCGGAATTATTATAATAGACGAAGAACATGACCAAAGTTATAAACAACAGGATGTAATCCCTAAATATAATGCACGCGATGCTGCAATTGTAAGAGGGAAATTTTCTTCATGTCCGGTTTTGCTAGGCTCTGCCACTCCATCGGTCGAGAGCATGTATAATGCAAAAACAGGGAAATATAAATTAATAGAGTTACCCGAAAGAGTTGACAATGCTAAACTTCCTAAGATAAGTTTAATAGATTTAACTATCGAGAAAAAGCATAAACGAGTCGAAGGGATCTTTTCTACTACATTTTTGGATGCCATTGGCGATAAGCTTAAGAAAAAAGAGAATGTAATAATTCTACAAAACAGGCGTGGATTCGCCACTCAAATTTTCTGTAATGATTGCGGTGAGATTGTTCAATGCAGGGATTGCTCGGTGGCAATGGTTTATCATATTCGCACTAATACTTTGCAATGTCATTACTGCGGTTCGGCGCAGCAAGCTCCTCAGGCATGCCCTACTTGCGGCTCAATAAATATTAAGTTCTCCGGCACCGGTACTCAAAGGGTGGAAGATGAATTGGAATACTATTTCCCGAATGCTAAGATTCAAAGGATCGATTCCGATTCGATTAGCAAAAAAGGATCGCTTAGTGAAATTCTAAATGAGTTTAGGAAAGGGAATGTCGATATACTCGTGGGAACTCAGATGGTTTCTAAAGGTCTCGATTTTTCGAATGTTACTTTGGTGGGAGTGGTATCGGCGGAAACTTCTTTATGGCTTCCTGATTTTAGGGCAGATGAAAGAACATTTCAATTATTAACTCAGGTATCAGGACGTGCTGGGAGAAGTGCCATCAGCGGTCAAGTTCTAATTCAAACCGTTAATCATAAGCATTTCGTGCTTCAGAAAGTTTTAGAAAATGATTATGAAGGTTTTTATGAAAAAGAGATTGAATTAAGGAGTAAAGGAGATTATCCCCCATTCTCGCGTCTTGCCTTAATCGAAATAAAAGATGAGGACGAACGAAGAGCAAAATCGGCTATCGGAGAATTTCATAGCTACTTAAAAAAATATGAGAATAAATTAAATATTTCTCCTCCAGCCGAGGCAATCATTTATAAAATAAAAGGATTCTACCGTTTTCAAATTCTTGTTAAAAGTCTTAGGACTAAAGACCCAAGTGGGAAAGTATTAAGGGAAGCAGTGATGAATACTTTTATTATTTTTAATCAAAAAACTAAATTCAAAGATTCACGGTTGACGATCGATATCGACCCACAATCGATTATCTGATATGCACTATTACAAAATATATAAACCTTATGGAGTCCTTTCTCAATTCAGCGATAAAGAAAGGAGAAAAACTTTAGCCGATTTATATCATTTTCCTAAAGAGGTTTATCCGATCGGAAGATTAGATATGGATAGCGAAGGACTTTTAATTTTATCCGATGATAAAAAACTTAATGATAGGATGCTCAACCCTCGGAGTAAGGAAGAAAAAGAATATTTTGTTCAAGTAGAAAATATCCCCACACCAGAAAAATTAATTAAGTTCAGCAAAGGATTGATTATAGAGGAGAAGCGAACTTTACCTGCAAAAATAAAAATAATAGATGATCCACAATTTGAACCCCGAACCCCTCCAATAAGAGTGCGTAAAACGATACCGGATTGTTGGCTCAGTGTAACGCTAATTGAAGGTCGAAATAGACAAGTAAGGAAAATGACCGCCGCAATTGGATCTCCTACGCTCCGATTAATTAGAGTAAGGATTGGAAATATTTTACTTGGTGATATGAAATTGGGTGAAGTAAAGGAATTAAAGAGAGAAGATTTTTATTAAAGAAATGGTATCAAGTAAAAAAATTACTTGATACCATTTATAGAAAAATTAACTTCCTGCAAAAGCTTTTAAGAATGGGAATGATTGAGCTAAGAAATACATTACTAATCCAAAACCAATCCATAATCCATATACAGTTGCAAAATATGGAACAACACTTTTTGCTTTAAACATTTTTGCAAATCCGATACTGATAATTGCATAATACCAGATTGAAAAAACGTCTAACTTAGATAATAACCAATTAGGAATTGAATTAACATCAAGACCCATAATAGAGGCAACACTTGTTGACATAAAATAGCGGTCGGTTACAAGGGCAAGGATAACCATTGCCACAATCTGAACAACTATAATATAATATGGAAGCCCAAATGCAGATAAAGCATTTTTGTAAGTACCATCTCCGCCGAGCAAAAATTTTATTATTAGGAAGAAGACACCGGAAATGATAAAGAATGATACAAAGGAGATAATAAAAATTCCTATCACAGTAAATACAGCTTGCATACCTGCTCCTTGATCCATTCTTTCTTGAATTGCATCAAGTTGCTGATTTTTTACTTCTTCGGTCATCTTCCCTTCTTTAACCATTTGATCGAATTGATTTTCGATTTCAGTCATCTGTTTTTCAACCATATTGTGCTTAATAATCGGATTACTCATCATTATAAAATTAGATAATGCAGCGGCTACTATTAAAATCAGCAGAGGAATTATCCAATCGGTAGTTTTTGATGGCATTGTGGACATTCTTTGAAACGTATTGCCCGGTTCTGTAAATACTCCTACTAGCTTATCTGTGTGATTCAAAGTCTCGTCCGTTTCTTCCATTACATCTTCAACATCCGAGAATTTAGGATTTTCGAGGTCGCTCATTTACTACTCCTAATATTGATTGGTTTTATTTCACTAAGTTAAGAAAAATTGAAATATATATTGTAAATTTTGTTAAAGAAATTCTTAATGGAGAGAAAATGAAGACTATTATTGAACCTTTCAAAATTAAATCGGTGGAGCCGATTAAATTTACAACAAGGGGAGAAAGAGAAGCAATTTTAAAGCAAGCAGGATTTAATCCTTTTATGATTCATGGTGATGATGTATTGATCGATTTATTAACAGATAGCGGCACCTCGGCAATGAGTTCACGTCAATGGGCCGGTATTATGGATGGAGATGAAGCTTATGCCGGATCAAAAAGTTTTTTCCGGTTCGAAGCAGCAGTAAAAAAAATTACCGGACATGAATTTATTATCCCGACACATCAGGGACGTGCAGCCGAGAAGATAATCTTTTCAGTTACAGGGGGTGAAGGAAAGTTTTATCCAAACAATACCCACTTCGATACCACGCGAGCTAATATTGAATTTACAGGTGCCGAAGCATTTGATTTATTGAATGAAACAGGTAAACATCCTGAAATAAGAGCCGATTTTAAAGGTAATATGGATGTTGAAGCATTAGAAGAATTCATTAAAGAAAAAGGAAGAGATAATATTCCTTTCGTAATGATTACGGTTACCAATAATTCGGGCGGCGGTCAGCCGGTTTCAATGCAGAATATTAAAGACGTAAAATCTGTGTGTAAAAAATATGATCTACCTTTATTCCTTGATGCATGCCGATTTGCAGAGAACGCATACTTTATTAAGACAAGAGAAAAGGGATATGAGAATAAATCGGTATTAGAAATATGCCAAGAGATGTTTTCATATTCAGATGGTGCTACAATGTCTGCAAAGAAAGATGCATTAGTAAATATCGGTGGTTTTTTATCTCTTAATAATGAAGAATTAGCAACGAAATGTAGAAATCTATTGATAGTAACAGAAGGATTCCCTACTTACGGCGGATTAGCCGGAAGAGATTTAGAAGCAGTGGCACAAGGATTAGAGGAAGTAGTCGAAGAAAGCTACCTTCAATATAGAATAAGAAGTACTGCTTATCTCGGTGAAAAATTAATTGATAATGGTATTCCAATTATCGAGCCGCCGGGAGGACATGCGATCTATATCGATGCAAAAAGATTTTTACCCGAAGTACCTGCACATCATTATCCGGGACAGGCAATTGCTTGCGATCTTTATTTGGAGGGTGGAATTCGTGCATGCGAAATCGGAAGTGTTATGTTTGGAAAAAAAGATAAATTAACGGGGGAATTTATTCCCGCAATGATGGAGCTTGTTCGCTTGGCAATTCCAAGAAGAGTTTATACCCAAAGCCATATCGATTATGTAGCAGAAGTATGTATTGAATCATTTAAAAATAGAAGTAAAATGAAAGGAATGGAGATAACTTATGAAGCGCCAATGCTAAGACATTTCACGGCGCAGTTCAAACCATTATAAGAATGAAGATAAAAAAGCATTTTAGCATAAAACCGGGGCGGCAAATATTCCGAGTATTGATTACGCCCCTCGGTAAATTAATAATCGATTCGAGAGACTTAAATACTAAAGAAGCCTTTTTCTCTTGCATCGATCCTGGTACAAAGAAAAATATCTTTAAGGATTTTCAGCTAGAAGAAAAATATTGGATTGGTATTGAAGCAATGATTGGAGATATTATTTATCTCCATAAATTTGCCAAACCCGATATGCCCGGTCATAAAGAGATCATTGCCATCGATATCATGAGCCAGAAAACTTTATGGACTGAATTAAAATATTCATTCCTATTCGCTTATGAAAATATGATTTATTGTTATCTCCAAAAATTTGAAGAAAGAGAGTTCGTTGCCCTTGATCATTTAACGGGAGAGATAAAAGAAAATTTCGGAAGCGATTATAGTATTATTAATGAGCGGTACGAAAAATCAGAAAAAGAAAAATATTCTAATGAATTCAAATTCCCTGATATCTTTACAGGAATTGGTATCCCCGAAACTTTTTATGTTAGTATAACACATGAAGAAGAGATAGAAGGAGATATAGAATACTTGCTTTATGATGATCTGATACTGCTAAACTTTCATAAAAAAAATGATAATGGATTTTTACAAAATAAATTCATAGCATATAGCAGAGAGAAAAACAAAATAATTTATGAAGAGATTCTAAATGCGAATGCTAAGGCAAATGTTCCCGGTTCATTCTTCGTTCATCGCGATTATCTCTATCTATTAAAAGAAAAGACGGAGTTGATAGTAAAAAAAATAGTATGACATTTTCAATTGAAGAGAAGAAAATATTATTAGACATCGCGCGTAAATCGATAGAATCGGAAATAACGAGGACTAAACATCAATACCCCGATTTAAGTATATATCCAAATTTTTCACTTAAAGCAGGTGCCTTTGTTACACTTACAATTAATCATCAATTGCGCGGATGTATTGGATTCATTCTCTCGGATCAAGAATTATATAAGACAATTCATGAGGCAGCTATCGAAGCAGCTTTCGGAGATCCACGATTTCCGGCTATTACTTTAAATGAGTTGAAAGATATTAATCTAGAGATATCAGTTCTTTCGCTTCCATTTCCTATGAAGAACTATGATGAAATAGAATTAGGAAAGCATGGTTTAATATTGAACGAGAAGGGGAGGCGGGGATTATTGCTGCCTCAAGTCCCGATAGAACATAATATGAATAGGGATGAATATCTTGACGCCATTTGCCAAAAGGCGGGTCTTCCTAATAATTACTGGCATGATAAACAACTGAATATCGATCTTTTTACTGCGGAAGTTTTTTCTGAAAATGAATTATTCTCTTAAATGAAAGGAGGATCAATTGAGTTCAATTAGAAAACCGGCGGTGGCGGGGACATTCTATCCGCGCGAAAAAGTGCAACTTCAGAGCGAAATAAAATTAATACTGGATCTTGCTAAGAACGATATTAATATTCCCAAAAGAGTATTTGGAATTATTGTACCTCACGCTGGATATGTTTATTCGGGCAAAACAGCCGCTGCTGCTTATAATCTTATCAAAGATAAAAATATATCCACTGTAATAATTCTTTCTCCGAGTCATCGAGAATACTTTCCGGGTATTTGTGTATTTAACGGCGATGCTTATGAAACTCCTCTTGGCACTGTAAAAATTAATGAAGAAATTAGATCGAAATTATTAGAAAATTCTAAGTCTATTTTTGCAGGAACAAACGGTCATAAATCAGAACATGCCATCGAAGTGCATATCCCTTTTTTGCAGATGGTCTTAGGTGAGTTTACAATTGTCCCGATCACTATCGGAGATCAAAGTAAAAATTATTTAGATGAGCTAGCAGAAAAATTATCCGAAGTTTCCGATGGCGGAATATTAATATTAGCAAGTACAGACCTATCGCATTTTTATACTCATGATGAAGCCGAGAAATTAGATTCGAGGATTGAAAAATATATTGAAGACTATGATCCCGATGGTTTGCAAAAAGCACTTGAAGAGGGGAAGTGCGAAGCATGCGGCGGAGGCGCAGTAGTGGCTCTTCTTAAAGCGGCTAAAAAAGAAAATTTTAAAAACGTGAAAATATTATCCCGAACAAATTCTGGCGATATAACCGGAGATTTTTCCGAAGTGGTTGGTTACCTCTCGGCGGTTGTTTATTAATTCTAATTAATCTAACTCAAATTCTTTCTCGGCATGTGCAGTTTTATTCGAGTATTTGTCAATTACATTGAAAATTATTTTGTAGGTTCCTTTCGCATAAGTAGAATCCAATTCCGCTTGGACATCAATTCTAATATCTTTTAATATTTCGGGAGTTGGCTGGTTTAATTCACCTTTTTTAAAATCAACAATAACTTCTCCGGTCGGTTTTTGTAAGTTGACGCTATAGAGAAGATAAATGCTATAAATACCATTCGATTCTGCATTAGTAAAATCCTTTGCCATAACAGAGGCATTTAATTCCGCGCCCTTATCCAAGGTAAATGTAAATGCTTCAGCAGAAGAAAGATTAAGTTCTTTTTTTTCTTTTGAGCAGCCAACAATAATAAGTGTAATGAACAAAAAAGAGATTAATTTTTTCATAGTATCTCCATAAAAGATATCCCGCTTCCGAAGAAGCGGGATAATGTTAATTAATTATTCTTTTTGAATTGATTCATAAAATCTACTAATGCCTCTACACCGTGCTGTGGGAAAGCATTATAAATAGATGCGCGGATACCACCGACTGATCTATGTCCTTTAAGACCTTCGAAACCGACTTTCTTTGCTTCTTCAATAAATTTTTTCTCTAATTCCTCACTTGGGAGACGATAAGTAACGTTCATCAAGGAGCGATCTTCTAACGCTGTAGTACCTCGATAGTAACCGTCGCTTCCATCGATTGCAGAATAAAGTATTCCTGCTTTTTCAACATTTTTCTTATACATTACATCTAATCCGCCCATACCTAATAACCATTTAAATACTAATCCCATTATATAAATGGTATATGTTGTAGGTGTATTATACATCGAATCATTATCCACATGAATTTTATAATTCATATAAGTATGCAATTCATCCGAAGATCTTTCTAATAGATCGTTACGAAGAATAACGCAAGTAACGCCTGATGGTCCTAAGTTTTTTTGTGCTCCCGCATAAATTAATGCATATTTATTTATGTCGAGTTTCTTGTGCATAAAATCTGATGAAGCATCGCAAACTAAGGGTACGTTTCCAACTTCCGGTTCAGTATGCCATTCAGTTCCATAGATTGTATTGTTAGATGTATAGTGAACATACGAAGCATCGGGGTCAAGATTTAGTTCAGATTGTTTTGGTATGCGTGAAAAATTATCTGCTTCGGTTGAAGCAGCAATATTAACTTTTCCAACTCTCTTGGCTTCCTTTGCAGCTTTCTTTGCCCATGAACCTGTCGAGATATAGTCTGCCTTATTTTTTGGAGGCATTAAATTAAGCGGTACCATTGAAAATTGCAAAGTAGCTCCACCCTGTAAAAACAATATCGAATAGTTATCGGGTATTCCGAGAAGAGTTCTCATATCAGCTTTTGCAGCATTAATAATTCCATCGAATATTTTTCCGCGGTGGCTCATTTCCATTACCGACATTCCGCTTCCCTTATAAGAAAACAGATCTTTTTGAGCTTCTAATAATACTTCCTCCGGCAATATTGCAGGTCCGGCACTTACATTATAAATTCTCTTTTCCATTTTTTTATTCCTTTATTAAATAGTATGTATTAATAATCCATCTCTTAATTTTGGTTCAAACCATGTTGATTTAGGAGGCATTATCTCTCCTGCATCAGAAATCTTAATTAAATCTTCAATTGAAACAGGATATAATGAAAAAGCGATCTGTGCTTTACCTTCATTTACAAGTTTTTCCAATTCAGCCGTACCTCTGATACCTCCAATAAAATCAATATTATTATCGGTTCTTGGGTCTCCGATTCCGAGCATGGGATGAAGTAAATAATTTTGAAGAATACTTACGTCAAGATTATCACCAAGAGTTTCTCCGGGCTTTACGTTCTCGTTAGGTGTAATTTCATACCACTCATTATCATAATAAAAACAGAATGTTCTTGACTGCGCCGGAGTCGGGGAATCTGCTTTTACGATTCTGAAATTTTCTTGAATCTTATTGAATAGTTCATCTTTAGTAATATCATTCAAGTCGAGTACTACTCTATTATAAGGAAGAATTGCTAATTGCTCGGCAGGGAATAGAACAGCTAAAAAGAAATTATATTCTTCTTTGCCGGTATGAGCCGGATTCATTTTTGATTTTTCTTTTTGAGCGCGGCTTGCACTCGCTGCTCTATGATGTCCATCGGCAATATAAAGATAAGGTACTTTCGCAATTGAGGATGTAACTTTAGCAGAGTATTCTTTGGACATAATCCATACTGTATGACGAATTCCATCTGCCGATGTGAAATCATAAAGTGGATCATTCTTTTTCGTCTCTTCTACTATTTGGTTTACTTCTTCGGTGCCATGATAAGTAAGAAATACTGCGCCGGTCTGTGCATTTGTTGTAATGATATGATTTGTTCTGTCATCTTCTTTTACTTTACGGGTTTTTTCATGTTTTTTGATTACATCATTATTATAATCTTCAACCGAAAAAGTAGCCGCAATACCTGTTTGAGTTTGCGAACCCATAATTAATTGGTAAACATAAAGATGCGGTTCTTCTTCTTGAATTAGTGGAGCTTCATTTTTAAGTCGCTCGAAATTTTCTTTTGCCTTGTCATAAACCGCTGATGAATAAACATCGACTTTGTTCTTGCATTCAATTTCGGAACGAGTTACACGTAAAAAGGAAAGAGGATTTCCTTTTGCTAGATCTGCTGCTTCATCTTTGTTCAATACATCGTAAGGCACGCTTGCTACAAGACGCACCACTTCCGGAGCCGGTCTGACTGCTCTAAAAGGTCTAATTACAGCCATTATTCACCTATAATTGTTTTTAATAGTTATAAGTAAAATAGGGTTTTAATATCTGAATGTAAAATTTAGAGTGGCTAGTTCAGTACGATTTTAATAAAAAAGCCGCCCAAAAATTTGATTTTGGACGGCTTAAATAACATCAGCCATTTCGTTTTATTAGTCGTATTCAGGCAATATTTATTACTCAATCAATGAAATCATTGTAGAAATTTCTTCAACCATTGCATCTAGATCCCCGTTATATCCAACACTCTTGAAACGGATATTGCCGGACTTATCGATGATAAATTTAGTTGGAATCCCTGATACTTTATATGAAGTAATTACACTATTATCTAAATCCATTAATACTTGGAATGGATATTTATTTTTAGCAATAAAATCTTTGGCATTCTGAATCTTATCCTCTACTCTTTCCCATGTATTAACGAATAAGAATTTTACTTTATCGTTATCGGCATATTTTTCGACAGCTTTTTGCATAGCAGGGAAGGAGGCGAGACACGGTCCGCACCATGTAGCCCAAAAATCTACTATAACTGTTTTCCCTTTTAATGATGCCAAAGAAACTTCATTGCCATCTAAATCTTTCAATGTAAATAGAGGAGCAGGATCGTTCAATAATTTTTCCTTTAATTCATCTCTCATCTTCTTATTTGCAATCTCTTTTAATGATGAATAATAGGAATCGAATTTATCTGCAGAACCGCCTGTTTTTGTATATGCTTGTGAGAGCAGTTCTTTCATTGCCGGTGTGCTATGACCCTCTTTAATATATTTTTCGAGTGATTCTTTAGCTTTATCGAATTTATTTAAGTCAACCAATAATTTTACAAAAGCTTCGTTTACTTCAGGATCTTCTTCTTTATTTAAAGTTACGGCTTCATTAAAGGCTTTTAATGCATCTTCTTTTTGACCAAGTTTTTCATATAGTTCACCTTGTGTGTTGAGGAGAAGGGCAGTAGAGTAATCATTATTTTGATACCATTCTTCATTAGTCATGTACGGTGGTTTAGTCGGACTAATATATTTTGAATTGGCTTTAGCCTTTTTTATACCTAATTCCAATGATTTCTGCGCAAGATTTAACAAGGTATCTTTTTTAATTAGTGTATTAGCTAATGAGTTGTATAAATTGGTGATCTCAGGTCTATAATTTTCTTCCAAGTAATCGAAAGTTTCTTGATATTTTTTATTTGCTAATAGTGCTCTTGCATAGTCGCTCAAAGAATATGGGAAATTTTTACTGTTAGCGAAATCTTTTTGAATTTCGTTAATAAGCTTTGTCTTTTCTTGGAGGTCGTTAGTTTTTCTTAATAATTGAAATTTCTCCATAAAAACAGTTTCGTTGGTAGGAAATTTCTCGTTATATAGCTTTTTATATTTTGCGGCATTTTCAGAATCTTTAATTCTTTCATACCAAGTAGCCATTAATGAATATTGTTCTTCAGTAGGATTTGGCAATGAAGCAATTTTATCCAATTCGGGTTTTATAATTTCTTTTGCTTTTACGGGGTCTATATTATTGAGTGCATAAAAATATCCGCTAAGGAAATCATTCTTTATACTAGGATTAGCGGCAAAATCTTTTTCAAATAATAATATTGCTTTATCATTATCTCTTGTCAGATCAAGATAAGCAACCCAAAAAGCATAGGCATTAGCTAAAGCAGCATCTGTTCCTGGTAAAAGTTTACCATCTTTTCCTGAAAGTTGAATTACATATCCGCTGCCGCCATTATTATCTTGTTTCTCTCCATCTTTAAAAACAATAAATAATCCTTGAGTAGAATCTGATGGTGTAACGGAAAATTGATTTGATTTAACTTCATACTGCGAAGTTGAATAAAGGTCTTTCCCATATTCATAAACAAATGCTTTTACATCCTTTGCATTTTCTAATGATGTCCCTTTTGTATCAAAGGTAACTGTAATTTTTTGATTTTGAGCAGGATTAGCTGGACTAAAGCTGAAATTTTTTGATTGCGCATTTACCAAAATTGCAGCGAATAAAAATAATATTAAGAACTTTGTTTTCATTTATACCCCTTTTAATAAAATAAACAGACTAAATTATCATAATTTTTTACTTAATGAAAATAAAAATATACGATATAATTATTTTTATTACATCGGGAGGAAAAGATAGTTCCACCCGTTATTCAGTTTCTACTACTTTAAATGAATGTGTAATAGACATTGCTTTATCGAGCATAGCAGTAACGCTGCAATATTTTGTTTGCGAAAGTTCAATTGCTCTTTCTACATCTTTCTCGTTTATCCCTTTACCATAAAAAACATACTCAATATGAATTTTAGTAAAAACCTGTGGATGAGTTTCAGCTACATCTGCTTCAAGATTCATTTCAAATCCATCAATTTTAATTCTTTTTTTCTGAAGAATTGCCGTAACGTCACTGCCCGTGCATCCGCCGAGTGCAATTAATAAAAGTTCTTTTGGTCTTGTTGCACCATTACTGCCGCCAAAATTCTCCGGTCCATCCATCATCACCCAATTATTGGAATCTGCTTTACCTGCGAAGGTAATTCCTTGTACTTGTTTTACAAAAGCTTTTTTCGTGCTCATTGATATTTCCTTTGTTTTATTACCAATAAGATAGAAATAATTACAAAAAGATTCAGAAAAAGGATATTTAGTTTTTATTATTCAGATTAATTTTTATATTCGTTTAATAAAATAATAGAGCGATGAAACTAAAGCCACTAATACCAAAATCGGAAGCCAGAAAAATGGCAGTTAAAAGAAGGAGTGAATTATCTCCTGCCGAAATAAAAACAAAAACTAATTATATAATTGAAAGATTATTAAAATTAGACGACTTTGTTCATGCAAAAACTGTTTTTATCTATCTTGCAAGCAGAAGTGGTGAAGTGGATACGAGGAAATTAATTGATAATATGGAAGGGTGGGGTAAAACCATTATTATTCCAAAATTGAGTAAATCGATTAAAAAATTCAAACGCTCAAATTTTATGGGATGGGATCATATAGTTAAAAATAATGAAGGATACTATGAACCGATAGTTGGTATCGATGAAGAGCTCACCGATATAGACCTATTTATCGTCCCTGCATTAGCGATTTCCGTACTTGGACAGCGTGTGGGATATGGTGGCGGATATTATGATAAAATGCTTAAGAATATTCGTGCTCCAAAAATAGCACTCGCTTTCGAATTCCAAGTTTTCGAGAATATTGAAACCGACGTGCATGATGTAAGAATAGATCGGATTGTAACCGAAAGAAGAATAATAAATTCACGTGAACCACAAAAAAGAGCTTTGGAGCTTCTCTAAGTTTTCCAATGGAAGATAACAATAATTCTTTTATAGATTTTAATTCGCTTGATGATTCGACCGAGAGCAACAATCAATATAAAAATCAATTTAATCTACCTCCCCAAAAGGTACTGGCAAGATCAAATAAAGATATTATTATTTCAGGAACCTGTTCCGGATTTGCGGCTTATCTAAATATCTCTCCATTAATAGTACGGTTATCGGCAATAATTTCAGTATTCTTAGGTGGATGGGGATTGATAATATATTTAATCTCTGCATTAATCCTCCCAATCAATAGAAATTTTATTCCTTCCGATATGGCAGAAATAAATGAAATTAATGAAGGGAAAATAAAATCGCTTTCTTCGGGTGTTCTTATATTTTTAGGGCTTTATTCACTTCTTAATAAATTGCATATTAGCTTTGTTATAAATCCTAATTCATATTCTTGGAATATTTTTATACCATTTGCCGCAATAGCAATTGCACTTTTAGTAAGTAGGAATAATCGCGGTGAAGAGATAACTTTTCCTGAAGAAAAAACACGTCTTAAAAAATCTATTTCAAATAAATACTTTAGAGGAGTATGCAGCGGTCTCGCAGATTATTTTGATCTGAAACCCGAAATTATAAGAACATTTTTTGTACTTATTACTTTTATTACTGCAGGGTTTGGAATTATCCTTTATCTGATGTTCGATTTCGGTATGGAGAAAAATAATGAATAAGAAAAAAATAGTATCTATATCATTATTCTTATTTGGCATTCTAATGATTGGAAATCTCTTTATAAAGTTTTATTTCACTTTTTATGAAATAACAGCTATTACGTTCTTATTCTATGGCATATCAAGTATCTATTATGGCTTTAAGATTGGCAATAGAGGAATTATCTTTCTCGCATCTATTACATTTCTTTCGGGGATTTTTTTATGGATACTAGAAAATGCACGCTTAATAAATTCACGTGGAATTTATCTCACCGGCTCTCTTTTTATATTGGGGAGTTCTTTATTAATGCTGTTCATCTATGACAGTAAGATAAAATTATTTCTCACGATTTCTCTTTCATTAATAGCTCTCAGCATTGCATCGATATTTTTAATTGATATCAATTTAATAAAATCGATAGTAGAGTTTACGGATAGAATTATGTCGGTAGTATATCCTTACTATTTAATTGCGCTCGGATTATTTCTACTTACGGGAAGTTTTACCAAGGAGTAAATTATCTGATCTAAAAACTGTTTCACCCGATGGAAGTTCAGAGCCCGCAGCGGGTTCTCTTGTAATTACCACAAATTCAATATCACTAAACGGAAAATCGGGTAAAGTATTCAAAGGAATAAATTTCGATCCGGTTTGCGGAGCAAAAAGTGCAGCTGAAATATATTTACCTTTATTCTGCCACCATAACTGATAGCTTTCATCGCCTTTTAATTGAGGTAAATCATATACTTCTAACATCCCCTTTTGCTGTGCAGAGGTAAGATATAGTTTAACGTATCCGCCAAAACTTGGATTTACATTTGGAACGTCAATAATTTTTAAGTCTTTCATTTTTAGGAAATCTAAAAGCGGTGTATTTTCACGAGCAAATTCATCTTTATTCCTAAGCTCATTGCGTAAAGATTTTATCTCTTCACTCATCGAATCAATTTTTGTATTGAGATCGTTACTCCAAGAAAAACTAAAATAACCGATTATAATAAATAGGACTAAAGAAAGTAAAATAGCCAGCCAACTTATAACTGAAGATGAAGTAGGTTTATCGATCTCTTTCTTATTAGATTCCATAGTATTATGTTGAGGCGAAAAAAGAGATGGCGGTGAATCGGGCATCTGTGGCATAGTTCTCTTACCCCCTGTATTCTTATTTGAATTAGTCGCTCTGCTTATAACCGGCTCCGGAGTTGGCTCTTCAGGTCGTATTACTGTCTCACCTTTGAATTCACTCATTCTATCTCTGGGAGAATCATCTTCTGTATAATGAATCTTGGTGGCAAATGACCGGCTACTTTTAAAATTAGGGACTTCATCAATTTGGGTTATAGTCTTTTTTCTTTCTTCTATTATTTTAGCTTTAATTTCTTCTTGAAGACTAATAAGTTTTTTAGCCACTTTTTCTTTAAGAACAGCATCGGGTTTTTCGAGATCTAAAATTGCAGGAACCATGGCAATAATATTCTGCAATTCACTCAATTCATTTTCAGGTAGTTGACCGCCGGAACGGATATAATCCTTGAACTGAATAAAATTTTCCTTATCCATGCAGCCACATGAAAAAGCTGCTATCATCTCATGTATTGCTTGTTCTGCCATTTTACTCTTTTATTAAAAAGTCTCTTAAGTTATATAATGCCATCATAATTTTATGTCGAACAGTTTCCAAAGGAACGTTTAATTTCTGCGAAATTTCGGAAACAGTAAATCCTTCATAGTATGCTAAATGAAGAACGTATTTTTGCGAATCTGTTAATTTTGATAATGCTTTTTCCATCTTTGGGCGGATTGTCATTACCGTTTCAAAATCTAAACTATCAATATCGCGTTGAAAAGTGGGAATAATAAAATAGTCTTCATATTCTGAATCATAAGGTACTGATATGGAATTGGAATTGCGATTTCTTCTGAGGTTGTCTATTGCCTTATTACGTGCGAGTGTTACAAGCCATGTATATACATTACCTGTAGCAAAATCGAATTGTTCGATCTTCTGCCAGACAACTACAAACAGATCAACTAGCAACTGTTCTGCAGTTGAATCATCAGGAGAGATTTTTTTTATTACGGTATAAAGAAGCGACGAATAGCGGTCATATAATTCTTCCAAAGCCCGCGATTCTAACCGTGCTATCTCCTGCATCAATTCAAGATCGTTTAAACTCTTATATTTGTTCAATGTTTTATAGAATTAAATTGTTAACTGTCAAACCTAATATTAATAGCAAAAATAAACAAATTCTTATGAAAATTCGTACTTAATTTTAAAGTTTCCGCTTGTTTTTAGTATATTTTCACACTTAAATAATAATTGTATGGCAAAAATGAGATCGAACGAAATAAGAAACGAGTTTTTTGAATTTTTTAAAGAGAAAAATCATAAAGTGGTTTCGAGTGCACCGGTAGTCCCTTATGATGATCCGACTCTGCTTTTTACAAATGCGGGTATGAATCAATTCAAAGATGTTTTTCTTGGTACAGGTAAAAGAGATTATAAGCGCGCTGTCGATACGCAAAAATGTATTCGAGTAAGCGGTAAGCATAACGATCTCGAAGAGGTGGGTTATGATACCTATCACCATACATTTTTTGAGATGCTCGGCAATTGGTCTTTCGGTGATTACTATAAAGAAGAAGCAATTTTATGGGCATGGGAAATATTGACTGAAAGATTTAAACTTCCTAAAGAACGCCTATTTGCCACTGTATATAGAACCGATGATGAAGCTTATGAATTATGGAAAACAAAGACAGATATTAATCCGGAACATATCTTACGATTCGATGAAAAAGATAATTTTTGGGAGATGGGGGAAACTGGTCCCTGCGGTCCATGCTCCGAAATACATATTAATCTCGCCGATGATTATGATAATCCTGATTATGTAAATGCGGGAACAGCTGATTGTATCGAAATATGGAACCTCGTTTTTATTCAATATAATCGGGATGAAACAGGGAAATTAAATGAACTGCCCTCGAAGCATGTGGATACAGGAATGGGCTTTGAAAGATTATGTGCAGTAATGCAGGGGAAAAGATCAAATTATGATACAGACGTATTTACTCCATTGATATCGGAAATAGAGAAAATCAGCTCAATAAAATATGAAAAAGAGATTGATATGATCTCAATGCGTGTAATTGCAGATCATGTAAGAGCATTAACATTTGCAATTGCCGATGGCGCAATGCCCGGCAATGAAGGACGTGGTTATGTGCTTAGACGCCTATTAAGAAGAGCTGCACGATACGGAAGAAAATTAAATCTTACCGAACCGTTTATGTTTAAGTTGGTAAATGTACTAGTTGAGAATATGTCGCACGTATTCCCTGAATTGAAATCGAACCAAGGTAATATTGAAAAGATTATTAAAGCCGAAGAAGAAAGTTTTAATTCCACTTTAGATCGTGGAATTGAGCTATTTGAAAATATTGCGTTGAAACCGGAAGTAAAGAAAACTAATATTATTCCGGGTGAAGATGTTTTTAAGTTGTATGATACTTATGGATTTCCGTTTGATCTAACGAGTGTCATGGCACGCGAAAAAGGGATGAATGTGGATGAAGCGGGATTTAATAAATTTATGGATCAGCAAAAAGAGAGAGCACGTAAATCGACTAAAGATAAACTTGCCGGCGGTGCTTCTTTATCGGAAAAATTAGCTGAACTAAATTTGAACACCGATATTCCAACTCAATTTCTTGGCTATGAAGTATTAGAATCTGAATCGGAAATTATTTTTGCAACCGAGATTGAAGGTAATAGAATTATCGTCCTAGATAGAACCCCATTTTATGCTGAATCGGGCGGACAGGCAAGTGATACAGGTACATTGATAATTGAAGGTATCGATCTAAATGTTATCGATGTAGTGAAAATTCAAAATCAATTTGTGCATATAGTCGAAGGCAGCGGAAACGTTAAAATCGAAAAAGGAATGAAAGTCGTTGCAAAGGTTGATTCAAAAAGAAGATGGGATATAATGAGGAACCACTCTGCCACACACTTTCTTCATGCGGCACTTCGTTCCGTTCTTGGTGCTCATGTTCAGCAGGCTGGTTCTTATGTAGGGCCGGATCATCTCCGTTTTGATTTTACTCATTTTGAAAAAGTCAAACCGGAAGAACTAAAAGAGATAGAATCATTAATTAATGAAAAGCTAAGAGAGAATATGACGATGACGCATCATAAGGACACTCCTTTTGATGATGCAAAGAAGATGGGTGCTTTGATGTTCTTTGGCGATAAGTACGGCGATAAAGTGAACGTTGTTCAATTTGGTGATTATACTTTAGAGTTTTGCGGAGGAACTCATGTTAATAATAGCTCACAGATTGGAATGCTTAAAATTATCAATGAGACTTCGATAGCGAGCGGTGTAAGAAGAATTGAGGCTGTTACAGGTGCGGGAGTAGAAAAATATATTCATGATCAAGAATTAAAAATTTTAGAAACAGAAAATAAATTCCATGCTCTTCATGACGAGAAAAAGAAACTTGAAAAAGAATTAGCCGAAATAAAACTGAAAGAAAAGCTGGGCGGAATCGATTCGATAATAAAATCAGGCGAAATCGTAGGTTCTTATAAAATCTTTAAATCTGTTGTAATGGCCGAATCGATGGATGAACTTAAATCGATGGGGGATGAATTAAGAATGAAAATGGGAAGCGGTATCGGACTTTTAATTTCCGCAATTGAGGATAAAGTAGGTGTAGTTACGGTAGTGAGCGATGATCTTATAAAAGAGAAAAAATTATCTGCGGGTAAGATAGTCGGTGAAGTAGCAAAAATTCTTGGCGGAGGTGGAGGCGGAAGACCTCATCTTGCCACAGCCGGCGGGAAAGATATCCATAAGATCGATGAAGCACTTTCCTTCTTTAGCGAATACGTCAGTAAGCTCTAGTATCGGTAAAATTATATGGGGCAATTAAAAGATTGAAAAATCCTCATAAAAATAAAGCGAGGAAATAAAATTAAAAAAGGAGTTATAAAATTAATTATAACTCCTTCAATTGTAATGTTATATAATCTTTTTTACTGATACAAGAAATTAGATTCATTCTCTAAGAAGCGTTCTAAATTGCGACTATAGCAATGAATGAGGGATTTCGAACTTCTGATAAAATTCAAAGGTTTATCGCAAGTCTTTCTAGCGAAATCGAAACTTTTTGCCTCAAATTCATCTTCACGATAAACTTCATTAACAATCCAAAGATTAAGCGCATCAAGAGCAGAAATCTCGCCCCCATTGATTAAGTATTCATTAGCTTTACCAATGCTCATATATTTTGGAAGATAGAAAGGGAGAGCTCCGCTTGCATGAAGCCCATATTTGGCATGCGATAATGAATAATAAGTAT
The DNA here is from genome assembly GCA_001516025.1 of bacterium BRH_c32. Lineage (GTDB taxonomy): Bacteria > Bacteroidota > Ignavibacteria > Ignavibacteriales > Melioribacteraceae > BRH-c32. The sequence continues at coordinate 86,363 of LOEU01000032.1, forward strand.
TCTCGGAAGCGAGTCTGAAATCCGCAGCTAATGAAGTTCCGAATATTGGAGTAACGATACCGCCCCTGAAAGCCGTAATAAATATCTTATTAAATTGAGATATTTTTCTAACAATATTTACCAGCATATTAATTTCAATTGCGCGGATATCGGAACGAGTAAACTTTGTAATTAGATGCGGATTAGCTTCGTCCATTTCAATTCCGGAAATTAAAGAGAGGAATTTGCTATATTCCTTCGGTCCGAAACAATCCCCATCATTAATAACCATTACTCCTTTGATATCATTGTTCTGTTCAAGTTCGTCGAACCAAGGAAGCATGTCGTTATTTCTTTCGGTATTTGAAAGAAGATTAAACACATTCTTGGTAACTCTTAGTATTCCAAGATATCCTTCGGTATAACCGGTTATCCCGTCAATTTCAAATCCAATCTTTGTAGTATTCATAATCACTCCGCTAATTATTTTTAATTAATTGTTGAAGCTTGTTCGTCTTTCTTTCTACGAGTAAATAAATAAACCATCGAAGGTATTACAATAAGAGTAAGAACAGTAGAAACAATTAAACCACCGACACTCACTACGCCGAGCGCCATTCTCATCTCTTTACCTGAACTTCCGATACCCACTGCCATTGGAAGCATTCCGAGAATTAAAGCTAAGGTTGACATCAAAATAGGTTTTAATTTAGTTGGGCAAGCTTCGATTAATGCATCTTTCATCGACATTTCATTTTCTCTTACTAATTGATTTGCATAGTCAAGCATTAAAATTGCATTATTAACAACGATACCAACTAACATTATTATACCCATTAATGAGGTAATACCGAACGAAATGCTTGTTATAAATAAAATTGATATCACACCAATCATAGCAAGTGGCATAGTCATTAAAATGTAAATTGGCTGCGAGAAGCTTTCAAGAAGTGCAGCTAATAGCATATAAGTAAGAATCATAGCAAGGAAGAATGCAAAAGCCATATCATTAACCATGTCATTCATCATTTTTGTATTACCGCCCCAGCTCATTCTATAACCGGCGGGTAATTCGACCGATTTTAATCTAGCATCAATTTCACTCGTAACATTACCTAAAGGAACTCCTGGAGCTGAAGCACCTGTAAACTGTATAGATGTAAATTTATCTCTATGCAGAATTTTTGTAAATCCGCGCGTGTAATTAATATCGGCTAATTGTGCTAATCGATAAACAACTCCTTTGGAAGTAACAACCGGAATATTGCCAATCTCCTCGGGTGTATCAACTGCATCATCATTCATCGTTACGGTTATATCGTATTCATTACCCGCTTCTCGATATTTTGAAGATTCCAATCCCTCGACCGATGCACGCATTGTATAAGCTATCTCTTGCTCAGTTAGACCAACATCAGCCAGCACTTCACGTTTAGGCTTAATTGTTATTTCCGGTTTACCGGCACGTGATGAATTATCGAAATTTATCAATCCCGGTACATCTTTTAATTTATCAATAATTACAACTTTTAGTTCTTCTAATTTTGAAATATCTTGTCCTTGTAAAAATAACTGGATGGGAGAGCCGCCCTCGCCCATTTCAGAACCTGTGGCGACAGTGATTGATGCATTCGGCACTGCAGATAAATCTTTTATAAATTGCGAAATCATTTCATCTAGATTCAAATCTCTTTCGTTGGCATCAGTCAGTTCGACATCCATCACTGCCATATTTGTTCCAACATCCAGATCGCTTTTCTTTCCCAATGTAGTAAGCATCTGTTTTACTTCTGGGTGAATTATGATTTTATCTTCAATCTGCTTTAGAACATTCGCAGTCTCACTAATATTATATCCTTCCGGAAGTTCCACTTCAATTTTTATTTTTCCGTCATCTGAAGCAGGAGAAAATTCAAATCCGATCCGAGGACCTAAAGTAATCATTACAACAATAAATAATAAGAACGATCCAGCCACAATAAGAGCCGCTCTTTTTTTATTTTTTAGCATACCTGCTAAAAGCGATTTATATTTCCTATCCCATGAATTATATGTCTTATTTAATCTTGCAGCAATCTTTCCTTCCTTCTCTTTTTTACCAAGCATTAATGATGCGAGCATTGGTGTAAGAGTAAAAGAAAATACGAGCGAAAAAAGTGTAGCATAGGTGGCAGCTAAAGCTAATTCGCGCAAGAACATTCCAACCATTGAGGACATCGTTGCAATAGGAAGAAAAACAACAAGGTTAGTCATCGTGGATGCCAAAACCGCTACGGTTACTTCATTTGTACCGATTAAAGCCGCATCTTTATTATTCTTACCAAGTGCTTTATGCCTGAATATATTTTCCAATACCACAACAGAATTCGCAACGAGCACACCAATGGTAACCGAGATTCCCATTAACGTCATCATGTTCAGCGTTAAGTTCGTTAATTGGAAGAATAAGAAAGTAGATATAATTGCAGCAGGCATTGTAATGGCTACAATCATTGTCGATCTTAAATGAGTAAGGAATATTAATAATACAATAGCCGTAAAAATTACGCCGAGAATAATATTGCCCATTGTATCATCGACAGTTGAACGAATATATGTTGTATGATCTGTTACTACTTCCAAATGAGATCCTAGAGGAAGAAGTTGTTGAATTTCGGGTAAACGTGCTCTTACTTCATCTGCGACTTCAACTGCATTACCTTCTTGGCTTTTGATAAGACCGAGACGAACTACATTCTCATTCCTTACGTTTTCTTTTACGTTATAATAAACTGCTCTTTGACGAATATCTTTACCGGAGTCTTCTACTTTAGCAACCTGCGAAAGCTTTTTATTTCCAAAAGGTGTTGGAATTAGTAGATCGCGGATTGATTGCAAATTATGAAATTCACCATCCAATCTTACTGTAAATTCCTGATCATTAACCTGAAAATAACCGCCCGGAAGATTCATATTATGCATCTGAAGAACACCGAGAAGCTGTGGAAGCGAAATAAAATTTTCATAAACTTCTTTGTTATCAAGAACAACTCTTACTTCACGTTCTTGACCACCTGTGATATTTACTTTTGCTACGCCCGGCACCTGCGAGAACCGATCTTTCAATAATTTATCAGCTATTTCATATAATTCACGAGGATCTTGATCACCACTCAGAGCTAGTTCAAGAATCGGAAATGCTCTGATATCCACCTTCTGAACGATCGGTTTCTTTGCATCAGTCGGAAGGTCATTTAAGATTTCATCTACTTTATCTTTCACTTCCTGATTGGCTATATCAACACCCTTACCAAGATTAAATTCAATAATAACAATAGAAAAACCATCGAGTGAATAAGATTCTACCCTCTCAATCTGGCTAACGGTGGAAACCGCATCTTCAATTCTTTTTGTAATAAGAGTTTCTACTTCTTTAGGACCTGCACCCGGATATACTGTATTAATTGTTACATAAGGTATCTCCACATCCGGCATCTGATTAAGATTCAATGTGAAATACGCAATTCCCCCAAAAATTATAAAGACGAGAATAGCCATCGTCATCATAATGGGGCGGTCAATCGATATTTTTGCTAATGACATATTTACCCCTTATTGAATCACTTTGACTTTTGTATCGTTTTGTAATTGCGAAACACCTTTTACTATCAATTTGTCGCCTGAATTAAGTCCGTCTGAAATTTCAAATTCAATTCCACTTTCATTCTTTACTGTTACATATCTTTTTTCTGCTTTATCACCATTTAATAAAAATATATATTGACCTTTATCATCGCTTTTTAATAGGTGGCGAGGCACTGTAATCGCCTTGTTATTTTCATATGTAACAATCTTGATTCCGGCTGTTACACCAATTTTAATTTGGTTGCCCGGATTATCAAATTCTACTTCTGCATAAAATGCTTGATGAGCAGGGTCCATACCAAGTGATATTTCTACAACTCTTCCATTATATACTCTACCTTCGATAGTTGCGGTAGCTTTCATTCCCGTTCTTATCTGGTTTATTTCTCTTTCGGTTACCCATACTTTTGCTCTCACTTTATATGTCTGCGCAATAGTTAATAATGGAGCTTCACCTTTAACGTTATCGCCGACTTTCACCTGCACATCAGAAATAATTCCATCGAAAGGAGCTTGTATATAAAGCATCTGTTTTAACTGTTCATAATTTCTTTTATCAACAAAGTACTTAGTTTCAGCACCATCAAAAGCTGCTTGTGAGGTCTCGCCCGATTCTAAAAGTACTTTCATTCTTTCGTAAGTTTTTTTAGAATTTTCATATCCTGCTTTTGCTTGTTCAAAACTCAATGCAGGTGCATCAGCCGGGAACTCAATCAATACTTGATCTTTTTTTACGGATGCTCCAATAGATGTATTAATTTTTTCAATTCTGCCACCGACCATTGCGCCAAGAATTGTCTGTTTTACGCCATAGACTTTACTAAAAAAACTCAATTCCTTATCGAAGCTTGTCTCTTTCACTTCCTGAACCGAAACAGGAATTCCATTTGCATTTTGAAGCTCACTCATACTTTTTGATTTTTCATCACCACCGCATGAATATACTATTACAGAAATTCCTGCTATGAGAATAATTAATTTTAATAATTGTTTCATATCTATTTCCCTTTATTTTAAATTCTTATTTATATAATCGATATATTTATCGTCTAATTGCCCTGTTAGTTTCTCAAGATTTGAGATAGCAATTTTATAATCATACATCGATTGAATTCTATTTACCTTTGCGGTGCTTAATTCAAGGTCCGCATTCTTTATCTCTAATTGCGTCCCCGTGCCTTCTTTATAACGAGTATTGGCGATTGAATATGCCTTTTCTGCAAGCTTAACGTTTCGTTCAATCGCATTTATTTGGGAGCGAACTTGATTTAATTCAATTAATTTACTTTTTACTTCTTTAGTAAGAAATTCTTGAGTTAATGCTAGTCTCTCGTCAGTTTGTTTTGTAGCAATTACTGCTTGCTCTACTTTGCGTGAAGTTCTAGTACCTCTAAATAAATTCATAGAAAAACTTAATCCCACTATCGAGGAATTGTAAGTATTGAATTTCCATTCATCCGATGAACCCGCATAACTATAATTTCCAAATGCAGTTAGCATAGGCCAGTAGTCAGCTCTCTCGATAGCAATCATCTCTTCGTCAACGTTTCTTTTTATTTTGAGTGTATTTAGCTCAAAATTACGTGTAATAGCTTGGTTAATTAAAACTTCCTCTTCGGGTAATAAAGTTTCTTCATAAGTAATCTTACCTGTAATATCGATTTCGGTATTCTGATCAATACCAAGCAGAAGCTTAAGTCCGCTCTTTGCTTCAAAAACTGCTTTCTGAAGATCGATTACTTTTGGTCTAAGGTTTTCTACTTGAACTTCCACTTGTAAGAGATCGTATTCTGAAACAAGCCCCTGATTGTAATAAGCTTTTACGTTTGATAGATTTTCCTCGGCATTTTTAAGACTTGCTTCCAGAATAGTAAGCATCTCTTTTGCAAGGAGAGTACCATAGAAAGCAGTATTGACATCAAGCAATGTTTTTGATGTTACTGCTTTTAGATTCTCTTTGGATAAATCAAGATAAATTTGTGAAGCTCCTATACCACGGAAAACGGCAGAATTAAAAAGTATCTGTGTTACCTGAATTGTTGATTCAAAGCTATTAGTCTGAGCAAAAGATTGAAGTTTAGAACCCATTGGCATAAACTTATCATCATCGCGTGGGAGAACTCCTTCATCAAATAAAATCGAATAGGTAGCATTTCCAAGAAGAGCAGCGAAATCAGGGAATGCCATCATCGGTTTTTGAATAAAATGAGTTAGAGAAGCAGTTACATCCACAGATGGAAGTGCATATCCGAACGCTTCGCTAACGGCAGCTTCCCCTTTTTTAATATCCAAAACAGCTATACGAATATCCTTATTATTTTCGAGTGCTTTATAAACAGCGTCATCGAGTGTATAAACCGTTTTTTGCGAAAATATCGTCATCGGTATCAAGAATATGAATAGTAATTCAATAATGGGTTTGTTCAGTTTCATCTTTTCCCTTTCTATAATAATAAATTAATTTTTTTTATTTAATCCAAACGGATTTTATATTAACAAATTCTTTGATGCCATAATGAGAAAGCTCTCTACCGAAACCCGATTTTTTAACGCCACCAAATGGGAGACGGGGGTCGCTTTTTACGTTGCCATTTATGAATACCGAACCCGATTCAATCTCTGCGGCAATCTCTTTTGCGCGTGTGATATTATTAGTCCAGATCGAAGCTCCCAAACCAAATTCGGAACTATTGGCTATTCTTAATACATCATTTTCATCTTCTGCATTTATTAGTGATGCAACCGGACCAAATATTTCATCATCATAAGCAGGCATACCCGGTTTAAGATTATCCAATATAGTCGGAGAATAAAAATAACCTTCTAAATCTAAAACTTCACCCCCGGTTACAACACTCGCACCCATCTCAATCGATCGCTTCACTTGAGCATCAAGCTCTATTAATAGGTCTTTACGAGCAATCGGACCGAGTTCGGTTTGGTAATCCATCGGATCGCCAATTTTCACATTTTTGAACTTTAGACGAAACGCATCTCGGAAAAGTTCATATATTTTTGCTTCCACTATAAAACGTTTAGATGCGATGCAACTTTCGCCATTATTTATTAAGCGACCTTTGACTGCGGCTTCGGCAGCCACTTCAATATCCGCATCATTAAGAACGATAAACGGATCGCTTCCCCCAAGTTCTAAAACTACCTTTTTCAAATTTTTTCCTGCACAAGAAGCTACTTTCTTTCCCGCATCTTCACTTCCGGTAAGAGTTACAGCTTTAACAATAGGATTATCAATTATTTTTTCAACTAAATCAGAACCGATTAAGAGTGTTTTGAACGCTCCTTCGGGGAATCCGGCATCATTAAAAATCTCTTCTATTGCAAGGGCTGACATAGGAACATTTGAGGCATGTTTTAATAAACAAGTATTACCTGCCATCAATGCAGGAGATGCGAATCTGAATACTTGCCAAAACGGAAAATTCCATGGCATCACTGCTAGTATTACTCCAAGAGGATCGAACCTTACATAACTTTCGGAAGCATCGGTAATTATTCTTTCTTCTTTTAATATTGTCTCTGCATTCTCCGCATAATACTCAGCCACAAGCGCACATTTTTCTATTTCAGCCACTGCTTGCGAGATCGGTTTCCCCATTTCAAGTGTAAGTATCTCACCATATTTTTTATTTCTTTCTTTGAGAATTTTTGCGACATTCAGCATCAATTCTTTTCTTCGAGCAAAAGAAGTATTTCTCCACTGCTTAAAGCATTCTTCGGCTTTGCTTATACTGATATTAATATCAGTAATATTATGCTGTTCAAATTCTTTAATCTTTTTACCGGTAAAAGGATTAATTGTTTGTATAGACATATAAGTCCTATTCTGATAATCTAAAATAAAGATTTTAATAGAAATTATGTAAAAAAAGAGAATTATATTGTTTTATCAATTTAAAAAAATTTGTTATGTTCATAAATGGTTTATATTCTTTAAAAATATAAAGGCGTTATAAATGGCAAAAACCCGCACACCTAAGACGTTTATTATTGATACAAACGTCATGCTTCACGACCCCACATGCATAAATCAATTTCAAGAAAATGATATTGTAATCCCATTGGCGGCAATTGAAGAACTTGATCATTTTAAAAGAGGGAGCCAAGTAATTAATTTGAATGCAAGGCAGTTTGCACGCACTTTAGATTCACTTACGGGTAATGCAATATTTAATGGAGGCGTTTCCCTGGGCAAGGGAAAAGGGAAAGTGAAGATTGCTATTTTCAAGGGTATTTCAAAAGAGATTCAAAATGTATTCAAAGAAGATAACGTTGATCACCGTATTCTAAGCGCCGCTTACGATATATATACTAAATCGAAAGGTAAAGCACCGGTAATACTTGTTACTAAAGACGTTAATCTTAGGATGAAGGCAAAAGCACTAGGCATTCCGGCAGAAGATTACACTACCGATAGAGTTGTGAATGCAGACGAATTATATAGTGGTAAAGATTTTGTAGAAAATTTTGATGATACCACGTTGCAGCATTTCTATGCTCCTCCTTATGAAGTTCCTGCTAAAGGAATAATGAAGAAGATTAAAAAAGAATTTGTACCTAATAAATATTTTATAATGCGTAATTCAAGTCGTTCGGTACTTTCTGTTCTCGATAGTGAGATGGAAAATTTCAGGAAGATCGATAAGCAAACCGTGTATGGAATTAAGCCACGCAACGCCGAACAGACATTCGCTATCGATGCTCTAATAAATAACGAAATACCATTAGTAACGCTGACCGGTAAAGCAGGAACCGGAAAAACTTTGCTTGCCTTAGCATCTGCTTTGGCAGTAAGAAAAAGTTATAGACAGATTTATATCGCTCGTCCGGTCGTGCCATTGAGCAATAAAGATATTGGATTTCTGCCCGGGGATGTGGAAAGTAAATTAGCTCCATATATGCAACCGCTTTGGGATAATCTAAAAGTTATTCAAGATCAATTTCCCGAAACAGATAAAAATCATCAAGCAATTAATAGCATGATTAAAGAAGATAAATTAGTTATTGAACCACTTAGCTATATCAGAGGAAGAAGCCTCCAAAGAATCTATTTTATTGTAGATGAAGCTCAAAATCTTACACCACACGAAATTAAAACAATTATTACACGAGCCGGCGAAGGGGCTAAATTAGTACTAACCGGTGATATCTATCAGATTGATCATCCATACTTGGATGCTGAATCAAATGGACTTTCTTATTTAATCGATCATTTTAAAGGGCAAAAATTATATGCCCATATTAACCTCGAAAAAGGGGAACGTTCCGAATTAGCGGAACTTGCAAGCAATCTATTATAGACAAAATAAAAAATGAAAAAATTTCTTTTTAAACCGTTTGAAGAGATGACTAGTGCCGATTACCACACAATTGGTTTCAAATCCGGACTCGAGATTCATCAACAATTATTAACCACTAAAAAATTATTTTGCAGATGTCCTGCCGGAAAATATTCTGAAGTTTATGATGCGGAAATTATCAGACACATGAGACCTACTCTATCGGAGCTTGGAGAATATGACGGCACGGCACTCATGGAATTTAAAACTAAGAAAGATATCACGTATAGAATAAAAAGGGAAACAGTTTGCACTTATGAGATGGATGATACCCCTCCATTTTTAATCAATGAGGACGCACTTGATATCGCGCTTACTATCGGACTATTAATGAACTGTGCAATAGTCGATGAACTGCATATTGCACGAAAACAATATTTAGACGGAAGTATTCCTACCGGATTTCAAAGGACTGCAATTTTTGGACTCAATGGAGAGATACCATTCAAAGATAGAACTATCTCGATAACACAGATGTCGATTGAAGAGGATTCCTGCCGTGAAGTTTCCGATCAAGGACATTCGAGGATCTATTTAACTGACCGCCTTGGGATGCCATTAATTGAGACAGTAACCGGACCCGATATGCGAACACCGCAGGAAGTGGCGGAAGTCGCTCATATATGCAGTCGTCTGGTTAGAAGTACTCAATTAGTGAGGCGCGGAAGCGGAGCCGCTCGCGAGGACGTAAACGTTAGTGTAGAGGGAGGAACACGTATCGAAATTAAGGGTGTCCCGAAAATCGGAAGGATTCCTCTCCTTACTTATAATGAAGCGATGAGACAGTGGAATCTTTTACGCCTACGTGATGAATTAAATAAAAGAGGAATTACTAAAGAAACATTCACCTCAAAATCCGAAGATATTACGAAAGTAATAAAGAAAACAGATTACCTTCCTTTGCGCAATGCAATTGATGAAGGGAGTGTGGTGAAGTGCGTTGTCTTAAATGGTTATACTGGATTGCTTCATTGGCAGACACAAACCGACACCTATTTCTCCCGTGAGATTTCGGATCGTGTAAGAGTAATTGCTTGCCTTACGAAAATTCCGAATATTATTCATTCAGATAGCAAGGGGGATAATATCTCCTCTGCAGAGTGGAGCAATATTAAGAAATCGGTTAATGCCTCAGATAATGATTCTCTTGTATTGGTATGGGGGAACGAGCAGGATACGGAAACCGCAGTTAAGGAAATTAATATTAGAGCTAAGGAAGCTACCATTGGAGTGCCATCGGAAACGAGACAAGCTCTTAGGGATGGAACAAATGGTTTTGAACGAATCCTACCGGGAGCAGATAGAATGTATCCCGATACTGATCTTCCGCCCACTCAAATAAAAAGAGAAAAATTAGAAAAATTAAGCAAAAATATTCCCGAAAGATATTGGGATAGAGAAGAGTGGTATTACTCGCTCGGAATTCCGAAAGACGTTATCCCCGATCTCGCTATATCTAAATTTGCAGAATTATTTAAGTATCTTGTAGTGGAACTAAATATTAATCCGACTCTTGCCGCTGTTACATTAATCCAATTCCCGAAGCGGTTAAAAAAGAAAAATTTGGATTTAAGTCTCATGGATGAAAGGATGATTCTAAGAATATTCAAAACGTATCGTGAAGGGATATTACCGAAAGATTCAATCCTAACAGCATTGGAATTATCGATTAAAAAAGGGAAATATTATCCCGAAATGTTACCGAGACCCGCAACAATAAAAGAAGCAAAAGTGCTTATTGAAGAATGTAGTACAGAATTAAGTCAAATTAAATTAAGAGACTATAAGAATGCTAAGAAGATCATTATGAGTCAAGTAATGGAAAAACTCCGAATGAAAATTGATGCTGCAATAGTGTATAATTACGTTACTAAAATTGAGGTATAAATGAGACCGGGTAGAACAATATTTCTTGTGCTAGTTTTAGCAATAATAGGCATTCAATTTATCGAAGTTGAAAGAACAAATCCGCCGGTAACCGATGAGATTAAAGCCCCGGCAGATATAATGGAAATCCTTAAAAAATCATGCTATGACTGTCATTCAAATGAAACAGTCTGGCCTTGGTATAGTAAAGTAGCCCCTGTCTCATGGCTTGTGGCAGATGACGTCGAAAAAGGAAGGAAGCATCTCAATTTCTCTACTTTTGAATCATTGGATACCAGCGTAAAATTCAAGAAAAAAGATGAAATTTTAGAAGAAGTACAAAACGGCGAAATGCCTCTTGACATATACACATTGATGCATCCCACTTCAAGTCTTGAGATATTGCAGAAAGCAAAAATTGAAAAATGGGTTACCGGTAAATCAAGAATGACAAATTGATATAAATGTTAGATAAATATTTAATGATTTCGTAAATTAGGAGTAAGTATCTAAATAAAAATGTCAATTTATTTATAAAGTTTAAAGAAAAAGAGATGAAAGGAAAGAAAAATGGCTGATCCAAAGAAATATAGTCACTCGGAACTTGATGAAACCGAAATACGAGAATGGCTTGAATCATTAGAATATGTACTTCAATCGGGTGGACCTGAGAAAGTGAAGGCATTGCTTCATGACCTCGATATGTATGCGCATGAGGCAGGAGTAGAGTTACCTTTCACGGCAAACACTCCTTATATAAACACAATTACAAAGGAAAAGCAGTCTCCATTTCCGGGCGGAAGAGAAATAGAAAGAAGAATTAAAAGCTTAATCCGCTGGAATGCTATGGCAATGGTCGTAAGAGCAAATAAAGAAGAGCAGGGTATTGGTGGACACATCTCAACGTATGCTTCGGCTGCTACTTTATACGAAATTGGTTTTAACCATTTCTTTAAAGGAAAAGATGAAAATCGAGACGGCGATATTATCTATTTTCAGGGACATGCTTCGCCGGGTATTTATGCAAGAGCATTCTTAGAAGGACGCATTTCCAAAGAATTATTAGAAAATTTTAGACGAGAATTAAAACCGGGCGGCGGACTTTCATCATATCCTCATCCATGGTTAATGCCCGATTTTTGGGAATTTCCAACTGTTTCAATGGGTCTCGGTCCAATCATGGCAATCTATCATGCACGTTTCAATCGTTATTTGGAAGATAGAGGATTAAAGAAACCGAGTGATCAGAAGGTATATGCTTTCCTTGGCGATGGTGAAACGGATGAACCGGAAACACTCGGAGCTATTTCACTTGCAGCACGCGAGAAATTAGATAATCTCATTTTTGTAATTAATTGTAATCTTCAACGTCTCGATGGTCCTGTAAGAGGAAATGGAAATATTATTCAAGAATTGGAGAGAAATTTCAGAGGGAACGGTTGGAATGTAATAAAAGTCATTTGGGGCAGCGATTGGGATTCTCTTCTTGATGCAGATAAATCGGGTCTTTTAGTAAGAAGAATGAATGAAATGATTGATGGTGAATCTCAAAATCATATCGTCAAAGATGGTAAATATATACGTGATAGCTTTTTTGGAAAATATCCCGAACTTCTGGAATTAGTAAAAGATTATTCGGATGAACAATTGGAGAAGATGAAACGTGGCGGACATGATCCGCTTAAAGTATTCGCTGCTTATAAGGCTGCTATCGAGCATAAAGGACAACCGACAGTAATCCTTGCTAAGACTGTTAAAGGTTATGGGCTTGGCGAAGCAGGCGAAGGGAAGAACGTTACTCATCAGCAGAAAAAATTGAATGACGAAGAATTAAAAGAATTTAGAACACGATTCGGAATTCCGATATCAGATGAAGATGTGGCTAAAGCTCCATTTTATAGACCTACCGAAGATAGTGCTGAGATTAGATATCTAAAAGAAAGGAGGAAGGCCTTAGGAGGTTATGTACCTAAGCGAATTGTGAAAGCGCAACCAATTCAAACTCCCTCTGAAGAACTTTTTGAAGAATTTTATTCGGGAACAGATGGAAGAGATGTTTCCACTACTATGGTGTTCGTTAGAATATTAACAAAATTATTGAAAGATAAAGAAGTTGGTAAATTAATTGTACCGATAGTGCCCGATGAAGCAAGAACATTCGGAATGGAATCATTATTCCGCCAAATCGGAATCTATTCTCATATCGGACAGCTTTATGAACCGGTAGATAGAGACAGCTTGCTTTATTATAAAGAAGCAAAGAACGGACAGATTTTAGAAGAGGGAATTACCGAAGCAGGTGCTATGTGCTCATTTATTGCTGCCGGTTCTGCTTATGCAAACCATGGAATAAATATGATCCCATTCTTTACATACTATTCGATGTTCGGATTCCAAAGAATTGGGGACTTAGCTTGGGCAGCAGCCGATATGAGAGTAAAAGGATTTATGCTCGGTGCTACAGCCGGCAGAACCACTCTTGCAGGTGAAGGACTTCAACATCAAGATGGCAATAGTCTTCTTTTATCATACACAATTCCAAATTTAGTTTCGTATGATCCAGCATTCGCTTATGAATTGGCGGTTATTATTCGTGATGGTATTTATCGTATGTATGAAAAGCAGGAAGATATTTATTACTACATCACGATTATGAATGAGAATTATCCAATGCCTAAGATGCCTGAAGGTTCTAGAGAAGGAATCTTGAAAGGTATGTATAAATTTAAGGCAACAGAAAAGAAAAACTCAAAAGTGAAAGCTAACCTAATGGGTAGCGGAACTATTATGAATGAAGTAATTAAAGCAGCCGAAATACTTGAATCAAAATATAATGTTGCCTCTGATGTTTGGAGCGTTACAAGTTATAAATTGCTTCATTTGGATGCTCAAGAAACAGAAAGATGGAATATGTTAAATCCTGATAAAAAAGAGAGAACTTCCTATGTAAGTGAAATAACAAAGGGAGAAAAGGGAGTATTTATTGCTGCATCTGATTTTGTTCAGATTATGGGAGATTCACTTGCTAAGTGGCTACCTGCTCCGCTTCATACACTCGGCACTTTCGGATTTGGAAGAAGCGAAGGAAGAGAATCGCTTAGAGATTTCTTTGAAGTGGATGCTAAGCATATTGTTTATGCCACTCTATATTCGTTAGTAAAAGAGAAACAATTAAAACCGGATGTTCTTAAAAAAGCAAAAAAAGAACTTGGAATTAACCCGGATAAACCTAATCCTGCTAAATCTTAATTAAAAAGAAAAAATTGGAAGTGATAGATATGGCTATAGAATTTAAATTACCAATGTTAGGCGAGAATATTAAGTCGGCAGATATTCTTAAGATTCTTGTCTCCGAAGGTGATAAAGTAGAAAAAGATCAGATTGTTCTCGAACTCGAAACCGATAAAGCGACAATGGAAGTGCCGATTGAAGAAGCCGGCACAATTACTAAAGTACTTTTGAAAGAAGGTGCAAAAGCAGATATCGGAGCAGCGGTTTTTACTTATGAACCGGCTTCGGGTGATGAAAAATCTGATGCTGAAGATTCAAAAAAGGGACAATCTAAAAAGGAAACTCCTAAAGAGGAGGAATCGAAAAAAGAGACTATAAAAAAAGAAGAAGATAAAAAGGAAGAACTGTCAGTAAGCTCCGCGACTAATCCGAAAGAAGATAAAGGAAGTGCTAAGGAACCGGATAAATCGGTGAATTTAATTACTCCACTCTCGGCAAATGTTACAGAGATGCCCGATAAAATTGCTCCTGCTTCTCCATCGGTAAGAAGATTCGCTCGTGAGATTGGAATCGATATTCATTCGGTTAGAGCTTCGGGCAATAATGGAAGAATCACAATCGAAGACGTTAAAGCTTATGCAAAGAGTATGAATGAACTGATTTCTTCGGGTGGAGCCGGAGCTTCTGGCGGAGGCGGTTCGTTCTATAAAGAAACTTTACCCGATTTCACTAAATGGGGTGATATAGAAAAACAACCGATGAGCAATATCCGAAGAAAAACGGCGGAACATCTATCTTATGCTTGGCAGACGATCCCTCACGTTACGCAATTTGAAAAAGCTGATATTACAGAGCTAGAAAAGATCAGAAAGCAATTCGGGAAAAAAACAGAAGAAGCCGGAGGTAAGCTTACCGTTACTGCAATATTGATTAAAGTAATTGCTTCTGCGCTTAAAGTATTCCCACAGTTCAACTCCAGTATTGATATGGAAAAGAACGAAATTATTTATAAGAAATATTTTAATATCGGTATTGCTGTTGATACCGAAAGAGGATTATTGGTACCGGTAGTAAGAGATGCCGATAAGAAAAATGTAATTCAAATTGCTGCTGACCTTGCGGAGATATCAAAGAAAGCACGCAATAGAAAATTATCACTTGAAGATATGCAAGGCGGTTCGATTTCGGTAAGTAATTTGGGCGGTATTGCGGGGACTTATTTTACTCCTATCGTTAATGCTCCGGAAGTGGCAATACTCGGTGTATCACGTTCGGCAATGGAGCCGGTTTATATCGATGGGAAATTTGAACCGAGATTGATGATGCCTCTATCGTTATCGTATGATCATAGAATTATAGACGGAGCTGATGCAGCCCGATTCATTAAATGGGTAGTAAGTGCATTGGAACAACCGTTTTTACTTACATTAGAAGGTTGATAGAATATGAGTACAAAAACTGAATTATTGGTAATTGGAGGTGGACCGGGAGGATATGCTGCAGCATTCTTGGCTGCAGATCTTGGTATGCAAGTTACATTGGTGGATATGGAAAAACATCCGGGCGGAGTTTGCCTTTGGAGAGGTTGTATCCCATCTAAAGCTCTCCTTCATATTGCTAAATTAATAAAAGAAGCAGAAGAAGCTGAAAAAATTGGAATTAAGTTCGGTAAACCGGAAATAGATGTTAATAAGATAAGAGAATTTAAGAATGGTGTCGTAGGTAAACTTACAGGTGGATTGGGGCAATTAGCAAAACAGAGAAAAGTAAATTTTATTCAAGGTAAAGCAACATTCGTTAATTCCACATCAGTATCTATTGCAAAAAGCGACGGAACAACCGAGACAGTAGAATATAATAAAGCGATATTGGCAACGGGTTCAGTGCCTTCAAAAGTACCGGGACTATCGATCGATTCCGAGCGTGTAATGGATTCTACCGGTGCACTCGAAATGAATGATGTACCGGAAAAACTTCTTGTTGTAGGCGGTGGTTATATAGGACTTGAATTAGGTTCTGTGTATGCAGCCCTCGGTAGTAAAGTAACGGTTGTGGAGATGACTTCGGGACTTCTTCCCGGTGCTGATCGCGATCTAGTTGCCGTCCTAGCTAAAAGAGTTACTTCACTTATGTCTGCAATTTATCTCGATACAAAAGTTGTGGAACTCAAAGAAGTAAAAGAAGGAATCAAGGTGAAATTTGAAGGTCCTAAAGTTACTGATCCGGAGCAGATATTCGATAAAGTATTAATTTCGGTTGGAAGAAGACCTGTAACTACGGGCTTCGGAATAGAAAATACAAAAGTAAAGGTTAATGAAAGAGGTTTTGTAGTTGTAGATAAACAGATGAAAACAGATGACCCTGCAATATTCGCAATCGGAGATATCGTTGGCAACCCGATGTTAGCGCATAAAGCTTCTGCGGAAGGGAAAGTGGCTGTGGAAGTAATTCACGGTGAAAAATCTTTCTTTGAACCGGCACAAATCCCGGCAGTGGTTTTCACAGACCCTGAATTAGCTTGGGCAGGTCTTACTGAATTAGAGGCAAAGGAAAAAGGGATAGAAGTTCAGATTGCAAAATTCCCATGGGGTGCAAGCGGCAGAGCAACTACATTGGATAGAAACGATGGCCTTACTAAGTTAATTATCGAACCGGGAACGGAGCGAATTCTTGGCGTTGGTATGGTTGGCGTTGGAGCAGGCGATATGATTGCCGAAGGTGCTCTTGCAATCGAAATGGCTGCGAACGTTAAGGATCTTTCTTTGACAATACATCCACATCCTACTTTATCTGAGACAATGATGGCTGCTGCAGAAGTATTTTATGGACATGCAACCGATATGTATAGACCAAAGAGAAAATAATGCGGTTAAAATATTTTGTATTGATCTTATTATTCAGTGCGGTTTCGATAAATGCTCAAGATTGGGTACGGTTCGATTCGCTTCTTGTAAAAGGGATTGATCAAATATATGGTATAAAATTTCAGGAAGCGGAGAAGACATTTAAGATAGTGGAAAAAGAATACCCGCGGCATCCCGCGGGTAAGTTTTTTGCAGCTATGATTACGTGGTGGAAAATTGCTACCGATATCGATAATACTCAATATGATGATGAGTTTTATGATCAATTAGATGATGCAATTGATCTTTGCGATGATATACTTGATGATAACGATAAGAATGTCGATGGTCTCTTTTTCAAAGGCGGCTCTCTTGGATTTAGAGGAAGACTCCTTGCAATAAGAGAAAATTGGTTTGATGCTGCTTTGGATGGAAAAGAGGCACTTCCATTGATCTTCAAAGCCTATGAAAATGATCCCAAGAGAATTGACGTTCAGATGGGTTTTGGAATTTATAACTATTATGCCGCCGTAATACCTGCTCGTTATCCGGTCGTAAAACCATTTATGGTTTTCTTTCCTAAAGGAGATAAAGAAAAAGGGCTGAAACAATTAGAGCATGTTGCCTTTAATGGACGATACACTAAAATTGAATCGCGCTATTTTCTGATGACACTCTATTTCCAATTTGAAAATAATTGGGAAGAGGCAATGAAGTATGCAAAACTATTGATTAAAGATTATCCCGATAATCCCGTTTTTCAAAAATATTACGGAACTATATTCGTTAGACAAAATGATTACGCATCCGCCCAGAAAGTATTTAGAAATGTTCTTGATAAAGTAAAAAAAGGTTACCCTGCATATAATGATAGATTTGAAAGAGAAGCCGAGTATTATATCGGAATGCATCACAGAGAAAAAGGAAATATAGATTCTACAATTTATTATTTATCTAAAAGTGTATTCATTTCTAAAGTAATTGAAAAAGATGAACCGAAAGGTTTTTTGATAATGGGTTCGCTCTATCTTGCAATGGCTTATGATCAAGCAGGACGCCGTCAGGAGGCAATAAAATTATATAAAGAAATTTTAGATTATCCTGATAGAAGCAATTCCCGCAAACTCGCCGAACAATACCTCAAAACACCGTATAAAGATTAGTTAATATTTTTTTGTTATTTCAATTGCGCAATTAAATTTGAATTACTATTGAGTAAAAATTTTCTCCTTAAGTTTTTATACTCAAAAATACTAAACTAATAATTTACTTCGTTATTTTTATTATATCAATGATAATCGACATAATAAGTAGTGCAAAAATATTGGTACTATCTTTTCTAATTATTTCTAATTATGTTTTTTATATAATAATAAAATATTCGAGGTACTACTATGAAAAAGATACTATTATCTCAATTAGCATTGCTTCTGATTTTTAACTTCTACATCAAAAATGATATTGCTTTTCTATCATCTTCTAAATTAAACAAATTATGTGACCGAGTTACACCCAACAATTACAGTGTTTTTTATAAATCCATTAATCATTTCGTTTACTTTAAATAATTACATCGAGGGGTTATGAAAAAAACAAGATTCATTACAGTTACTCTTCTGACAATAACACTTTTCTCTTCAACTTTAATTAAATCGCAATGGGAGGTGCAAAATAGCGGTACTACAAAAAACTTATATGGGATTTGCTTAATTGATTCATTGAACGTATGGATAACAACAAGCACATCCGAATATTTACAAACAAAAGATGGAGGGAAAAACTGGGAGTTAAAGGAGATAGAGGGTGAAGACTATCTTAAGAGTATATTTTTTGTAAATAAGAAAGTAGGATATGCTACCGGGGGATTGGATAAGATTTATTCGACAAAAGATGGAGGAGATACATGGGAATTATATGATACAACGTATAATTATTCATTCCAGGATATTCAATTTATAGATGAAAATAATGGCTGGATAGTTGGATATATGTTTATTGATGAAGGGCATAGTAAAGGGATAATTCTTCATACCTCAAATGGTGGCAAAACATGGGAAACACAATTAGCGATTGGAGGGGACTCACCTTATAAACTTATTAAATTCAACTCAATAAGAATGAAAGATGAAAATATAGGTTGGGCTAATTCTTCTCCACCACATGATGGTTTTGGGGATACAGATGTATTTAAGACTGAGAATGGCGGCATCCAATGGGAATTTATAACTACTTTTAGGAGACCTACTTTAAGACTAAAACTAGCTAGTGGAGACACATTATGGGCAGGAGGATGGGGTTTCGAAGTTTTTGCAGCTTCACCGGATGGAGGCAAAACATGGTTAAATACCGATTGGGACAACTATCGCTATGTGGCTGGGTTATCTCCATATACAGGGAAAATTGGTTGGATGGCTTCTCAACATGATTTTAATGATTCAACCTATCAATTAAATTTTACGGAGGATATGGGTGCAACGTGGACTAAAGAATTAGAAATTAAGGGTAGAATAGTTGATTTAGAAAATAAAGATGGATATTTGTGGTTAGTCGGCTATAATGGATTAATAATGAGAAAGAAAAT
>LOEU01000033.1 GCA_001516025.1 bacterium BRH_c32
AAAATATCATAAACTCTCAGACTTACAAATCCCTCTCTCGGCAGCGAATAACTGATAACAGTCGCCGGGTTAAACGGATTGGGATAATTCTGCTCAAGTACAAAATCTGCCGGAATTGTTCCACTCTCATTTCCATTTTCATCTTCAACTGAGGTAATTTCATTTACTGCGGCAATATTACCAAACGCAGCCACTGCCAAGCGCACCCCATTAAATAAATAATCGGTATTGAGTACATTCATATCATCAAACTGTGAATGGTAATATGGATTGAATTCTCGATATCCATTTATTGTAGTAAAATTTTCTATCATAGTAACCGCTGAATAATTATATCCCCAGAATGAAGCATGATCGCTTCTATCGGTGCCCGGATCAATAATTAAAGGCTTAAGAGGAATTCCGTATTGATAATTAGCATCCCACACTTGACCGGCAACTATATTAGAATGTGCATAATTACGAGTATGAATTTCGAGAAGTCCATCTTTATTAAGATCATATCCGATCATATCAATATTAATTACAGCGAGTATTGAATCTCCCCTCTCACGAGCAAGCCGTGCATAGTATTTGCTCCCCAAAAGACCCTGTTCCTCATTATCCCACAGAGCAAAGATCATACTATATCGAGTCTTTGCATCCTTAAAAACACGAGCCGCTTCCAAAACTGCCGCCGTGCCGGAGGCATTATCATCAGCTCCGGGAGCAACAATATCAGGCATACTATCATAATGCGCCGAGATCATTACCTGAATGCGGGGCAGCTCAGTGCCATTTACCATAGCATAAATATTTTCTCCATCGATTACACCGAATTTTTGCGAATATACATTGTAACCCAGATTCTTGAGTTTCCTTCTAATATATTCCGCTGCCGCTTTGTTTCCGTCATCATAGGAATTTCTTGATTTGATTTTATACTGCCCTGCTCCATACCAAAAAGATGTATGACCGGTAAGTACATTCATGGTTGCCAAGATAGAATCTTTATTTACCCGGCTAACTAAATCAGCCACTAGCGGATCCTGAGCTGCTATCGGCGAGCTAATCAAAACTGCAAACAGTAATATATATTGTAAATTCTTTTTCATATTTATCCTAAATTTATTTTTTTCTAACTTTATTTTAATAACTTTATACGACAAAAATAATGACATAATTTTTACCCTTTAAATGCCAAAGACATCC
The DNA here is from genome assembly GCA_001516025.1 of bacterium BRH_c32. Taxonomy (GTDB): domain Bacteria; phylum Bacteroidota; class Ignavibacteria; order Ignavibacteriales; family Melioribacteraceae; genus BRH-c32. Next base: position 1,192 of record LOEU01000033.1, read on the forward strand.
TTAATAATAGCAGTCTATAATAACAAAAAATATCTTGAATTGGTATTTGCCGGTTTGGAGAGGCAGACTTTCAAAGATTTTGAAGTGATTATTGCCGATGACGGTTCTAATTCGTCTATTGCGGAATTCCTAAGCGAATATAAAAAAAATAGCTCATTCGCTATTAAACATGTTTGGCATGAAGATAAAGGATTTAGAAAAAACAAAATCCTTAATGAAGCAATTCGTCATTCGGAATCGGATTATCTGGTAATAATTGATGGGGACTGCGTGCCTCATAAAGAATTTATGAAAGAGCATTTTATCTCCAAAAAAGCGAACACCTGCTTTACGGGAAGGAGAATAAATCTTTCCGAAAAATTCACTGCGCTTTTGACTCCGGCAAATGTAAGAGAAGGTATCATAGAAAATAATATTCCTCTCTTATTTATTGATGCTATTTTTGGAAAATCTAATTACGTGGAAAAAGGAATCTATTTCAAATCGCAATTCTTACGCAAATTATTTAACAAAAAGAAACGCGGTTTGCTCGGGTGTAATTTTTCGCTTATGAAGAAAGATTTATTAGATATAAATGGATTCGATGAAAGATACGAAGCTCCCTCAATCGGGGAAGATAGCGATATCCAATTCCGATTAGAATTAAAAGGAGTTGCCATCGAATCACTTAATCATATCGCAGTTCAATATCATCTCTATCATAAACTTCAAGACCGACCGCAGATAAATTTAGACCTCTTTGAAAAAATCAAAAAAGAAAGAATACCTTTCACACCTTACGGAATCGAAAAAAAATAATTTTATATTTGATTTTGTAGTCTTGCTTACCTTATATTTTGAGTCATTATTTTAATATTTCCTAAATAATTAAGAGGATATATGTTGGATGACTTAGATATTAAGATTCTCAAGCGACTTCAAGAATCAGGCAGAACCAAAAGAAGCGAAATGGCAGAGGAAGTCGGTTTATCGCTTCCATCGCTTAGCGAGAGATTAAGAAAGCTGCAAGACAACCACGTCATTGACGGCTACTACACAAAACTTAACCGAGATATTTTCGGTCTCGATATCATGGTACTTATCACCGTGATGATGGATTCATCGAAAAATTACGAAAAACTTTCCGATAATGTGAAAAAAACTCCCGAAATTTTGGAGTGCTATTCAATACTCGGGGAGGGCTCACATCTATTAAAAGCGGTAGTTAAAAACACATCGGAACTTGAAAAACTTCTTTCAAAGATTCAATCCTGGCCCGGAGTTAATCGCACAATAACAAATTTTGTTTTATCCACAATCAAAGAGACAACGAGTTTAAACATATAAATAAAGGAGAAAAAATGGCATCAGGCAATCCTTCCATCGATAAGGTATTCAGTTTTATAAAAACAAATAAAATTCAGTTTGTGGATTTTAAATTCATGGACTTTCCGGGACAGTGGCAACATTTTACTGTTCCAATATCACAATTTTCTGTTGATTCATTCGAGAATGGATATGGATTCGATGGATCATCATTACGCGGCTGGAAAAGAATTAATGAAAGCGATATGTTAATTATTCCCGATCCAGAAACAATGTTTTTCGATCCTTTTATTGCTGCTCCAACACTTAGTTTGATATGCGATGTATTTGAACCGGCTACAAGAGAGAAATATTCCCGCTGTCCTCGTAACATTGCTCAAAAAGCCGATGCCTTTTTGAAATCTACCGGACTTGCCGATATGGCTTACTTCGGTCCCGAAGCAGAATTTTTTATTTTTGATGACGTTCAATTTGATTCTTCTCCAAATTCTGCTTTCTATCATTTGGATTCGATAGAGGGTAAATGGAATTCGGGCAGAGACGAAGGTCCGAACCTTGGGTATAAACCTCGATATAAAGAAGGTTACTTCCCTGTCCCACCCACTGATTCATTAATGGATTTAAGAAATGAAATGGTTCTAAATCTTCAGAACGTTGGAATCGAAGTAGAAGCACAGCATCATGAAGTGGCAAGCGGCGGTCAATGCGAAATCGATCTTAAGTTTCAACCATTATTAAAAGCTGCCGATCAACTTTTGATGTTCAAGTATATTGTAAAAAATACTGCTAAGATGAATAACAAGACTGTTACTTATATGCCTAAGCCGATCTTCGGCGATAATGGGAGTGGCATGCATGTTCATTCAAGTCTATGGAAGAAAGGGAAACCACTTTTTGCTGGCGGCGGTTATGCAGGCTTGAGCGAAATGGCACTCTATTTTATCGGCGGACTTTTAGCTCACGCTCCTTCATTATTAGCGTTTACTAATCCTACTACTAATTCTTACAAACGCTTAGTTCCGGGCTATGAAGCACCGGTCAATTTAGCTTATTCACAAAGAAATAGAAGTGCTTCGATAAGAATCCCGATGTATTCAAATAGTCCTAAATCAAAAAGAGTGGAATTTAGATGTCCTGATCCTGCTGCTAATCCGTACTTAGCATTCTCGGCAATTTTAATGGCGGGTATCGATGGAATAGTAAATAGGATCGAGCCGGGAGAACCATTAGATAAAGATATTTATGATATGTCGCCCGAGGATTTAAAAGAAGTTCCATCAACACCCGAATCACTTGGTGCCGCACTTAAAGCACTTGCAGATGATCATGAATATTTATTGAAGGGCGATGTATTCACGGAAGATGTAATTCATACTTGGATAAATTATAAGATAGAGAAAGAGATCAAACCAATGGCACTTCGACCTACTCCGCACGAGTTTGAACTCTATTATGATGTCTAGAGAATATTATTTTTGGTAGCCCGATTGGTGATTATTATGTTTGAATCTTAATCGGCTTATAAGAAAATATATTGTTTATAATTTTCAAATAAAGAGAAGTAAGTTTTTGATTTGTTGTTTGCTGTACAGTTCCTAACACCCGTCTCATTCTAAGAGGCGGGTTTTTTTTAAGCAATTGCGGATTATTCCATTATTAATATAATATTGAGTTCTAATTTGCGATAATTAGTGATTGACGCTAAATATTGCAAATTAAGACTCACATTTACAACACGATCTCTTGTGTGCGGAAGGGGCGCGGAAATTGGCTCTTTAATCCTTCACCAGTAAATACACCACACCCAATTATATAGCCGTTATACTTAACGATCACTTGCCCCGGAGTGCCGGCTAATCTTTTTATCACTCCACCTTTGAGATAAATATCTATCATTGCTTTATCATCCAGATCAATGATATTTTTTGTGGTGTACTTACCTATTACCTGAGAGGCGAGTGAATTAAGTTGAAGTATATTATTTTTTATCAACGAACCGAACTTAGCTCCCACTCTTACAAATAGATCTAAATCATCACTTTCCCATTCGGCATTAATAAAATATACGTCATCTCGTCCCATAAGATAATTGTATTGCTCGAAGACGTCTGGTTCAATTCCATAATAATCGGCTAACTTCACAAGGTAATTATTTATATCACGGTTCTTCCAATTCATCAATCGATTTTTTGATTTGGAAAATGAATCTTTTTTCTTCGATTCTGTTTCTCCGATCTTGCGAAGCTTGGAAACGAAAAATCCCTCGGAATTTATTTCCCATGGAACTATACGGTGAGTTTTCGTAAGTTCTCTGTTGAGTTCTTCGCCATGATACTTCGTTAGTCCGCTCATCGATTTTACAGGCAAATCGAACTGAACTAATTCAACGGGATAATTTTTCATAAAGCGATGAAGCATATATTCATTTTCTTCGAGAGTAAGAGTACAAGTAGAATAGACAATCTCGCCCCCTTCTTTAAGCATTTTAACCGCACTTACCAATAAGCGCATCTGTGTCTCAACAATTTTTTCCACTTTCTGAATATTCCACCAATTGCTTACTTCTCCCCTTTTTTGCAAAATGCCGAGAGCACTGCATGGGGCATCAACGAGTATCTTATCAAAATAGTTAGAAAAATTTTTGCTTAATTCCTCACCTTTTGATTTGAGCACTCCTGCATTTATTAAACTCATTTTATCAATATTGAAGACAAGACTTTTAAGACGATCGGCGGAAATCTCATTAGCATAAAGCGTCCCCCGATTATTCATGAGTTCTGCTATTTGAGTCGTCTTACTTCCCGGCGCTGCACATAAATCCAATATTTTTTCATCAGGCTTCGGGTTTAATACTAACGGGGGGAGCATCGATGAAAGACTTTGCAGATAATATTTTCCAAGAATAAATTCTAAAGTTTTGCCCGCAATTTTGTTTTCATCTTTTACTACGAAGGCATTTTCTATCTCGGGGACTTGTTCTAAAATTACACCTTGAGCGGCAAGGTTTTTTATTATCCTGTCTTTATCTTCAATCAAACTTGAGAGACGGAGATATTGCACTCCATCGCTCATATAAAATTCTTTATATCGCTTTAGAAATTCCGAACCAAGATTTTCTTCGATATAGTTTTCAATATTTTCACTAAAACTTATTGACTGCACTTTTAATATCTGCTAAGACTTAAGGAATTAAAAATATGATTCGAGATGGAATTAAATTTCTTTGATTCAGGAAATTTTTCTTTAAAATCTTTTTCCATCATCTGAAGAAATCCGTCCACATGCTTCTCATAGAAGCGAACAACTTCATTAATATGTTGATGATCGAGCGGTATTTTCAATTCCTTAGGACGATACATGCTCGCATAAAGATAATATTTTGCCTTACTGAAATCATCCGTCTGCAAAACGGGATTGCCATCCGAATCAATTATTTCGTAGCTTCCGAATAGTTCGGGTCCGAGAACAAGAATTTTACCGGGCAATAATTTTATCTCCGTACTAATTCCTTCTAAAAATTGATCGGGAAATTTTTTGAGATTCTCTTTGATCTCTTTTAACCAATACTCGGAAAATTCTTTTTCAGTCATTATTTTTCTTCTCCCGGGTTCTCCACCCAATCTGCAATAAATATGTTAGTATCGCGTGATTGTTTCCTATCTGCACGGCGGTTAGAACAAAAAACTAATTTTGTACCGTCATACGAAAACATGGGGAATGCATCGAAAGTGCCTGAATTCGTTATCTGTTCTAATCCTGTTCCGTCTAAATTAATCATAAAGATATCAAAGATTCTGCCTCCTTGATCCTGCGAATGATGATTAGAACAAAAAAGAACTTTTTCGCCGCTTGGATGAAAAAACGGAGCCCAATTTGCTCCGGCAAGATTTGTTACTTGCTTGACGTTTTTGCCATCAATATCGGCAACGAAAATATTTAGTTCTTTTGGCTCTACTAAATTTTGTTTTATTAAATCTTTATACGCTATTGCTTCATCACCTTTTGGACGAGAAGCACGCCAGACGATTTTTTTTGAGTCGCGAGAAAAGAATGCACCGCCGTCATATCCGAGTGTATTTGTTAATTGCAATAAATTTCCGGTTGCAATTTCATATCTCCAAAGTTCGAGATCACCGGAACGAGTGGAAGTAAAGATGATCCATTTTCCGTCAGGTGATGCGGTAGCTTCGGCGTCATAACCCGGTCCACCGATAAGCAATGTAGGTTCGGTGGATGAACCGGATTTTGCACCGGTTACATAAATATCAAAACTATCATAAATCTGCCAGACGTATCTTCCGCCCGAAAACATTAATACTTCGGGGCATTTATGGTCTGCTTCATGTGTGGAAGCATATACTATTCTTCCATCCGGCATATAATAAGAACATGTTGTTCTGCCCGTACCAGTCGATTGTAATTTATAGTCTAATTCTTTTTTATTGAGATCAAGACTAAATATCTGATCGCAATCTTGTGAATTAATTTTCTTCCAATCGCTTTGAAAAACTAACGACTTATCGTCAAAACTGAAATAAGCTTCTGCATTGTTTCCGCCGAATGTAAGCTGACGGATATTTTTTAGGTGAACTTCACCCGGAAATTGTAATGAATCTGACTGCGCATTTATATTGTAAAACATTATTATACTGATAACGAGTAATAACTTCCTCACTGTGATTCCTTTCTGATTGCTAATAGATAAATTCCTAAAATTACGAGAGGGATACTTAGGATCTGCCCCATATTGAAACTCATTGAATTTTCAAATAGAGATTGATTCTCTTTTACAAACTCTACAAAGAAACGGAATCCGAATATGCCAATTAAAAATTCGCCGAATAAAATTCCGTCTTTGATATTTTCTTTTTGTTTTTTGTATTGAAAAAATAAAACGACAAAAATAATTAAGTATGCAATTGCTTCATAAAGCTGAGCCGGATGTCGAGGGACATTATCTATCGAAGTAAATACGAATCCCCATGGAAGATCGGTTGGCTTTCCCACAATCTCAGAATTAAATAAATTTCCCATACGAATAAAAAAAGCTGCCAATGCTACTGTGATTACTATCCTATCCATGACCCTTAGAAAAGTAAATTTAGGTCTCTTTTTGACGAATAGATATATTGCTGTTGGGATAGCGATCGCCGCACCGTGACTGGCTAATCCTCCTTTCCATACCATCAATATTTCTAATGGATGAGAAAGATAATAATCGGGATTATAAAATAGACAATGCCCAAGACGAGCTCCGATTACAGTTCCCAAAATCATATACCAAACCAAATCATTTAGATCATTTTCTGATCTCTTCTCAATCTTGAATATCCACGTAAAGATCTGATATCCAACGATAAATGACATTGCAAAAAGAAGCCCATACCATCTTACATGAATTGGACCGAGAGAAAATATTTCAGGACTAACACTCCAAGTAATCAATTGAATCCTTTATTTGTTAGTTAATTTTAAGTACAAATTAGATAATAAAAAAGCAAAAACCGATAAAATAATAGTAGCCGCACCGGCTGCTAAATTAAAATAGTAAGCAATAAATAAACCTGTAATAGTAAGCACCATCCCTACGGCAATCGAAAGGAGCATCATATTCCGAAGGTTAGTAATATAGCGTTGACTAATAGATGCCGGAATAGATAAAAGCGCAACCACTAAAATTATACCCACTAATTTTATTAAAACGACTGTCGTAAGAGCGATAATTATCAGTAATAATAAATAAAGATTATCTACCGGCAGACCGATAACTCTTGCATATTCTTCATCAAATGTAATTGCTTGAAACTCCTTGAAATAAATCACCGTAATAGATACGATACCTATATCGAGCAAAAGCATCATATAAAGTTCTTCTCTCGGGACAGTAAGAATATTACCGAATAGATAGCTCGATAAATTTTGTGTATAGCCCGGAGTCATTGATGTAAATAAAATTCCGAGTGCCATTCCGAATGCCCACATTATTCCGATTAATACATCTTCATTATTCGCTGCATTATTTCTCAATTTAGAAATAATAAATGCGGCAATTAAACTGAAAGCGATCGCACCGAGCATCGGATCGAATCCGAGCAGTATTCCAAGTCCAATTCCTCCATAAGCGGTATGTGATATTCCCCCACTAATAAAAATTATCCGCTTTACAACTACATAGCTTCCCACAATGCCAAACGCAATACTCGCAAGTAAGCTTGCAACTATCGCATTAATCATAAAATCATATTGAAATATTTCAGGAATCATGATGATGTTCTTCCAAAACTCTATGCGGTACTCCATGAGCTATAAGATCTATCGGGCAGTGATATGCCATTTCGATCTTCTCTTTGGTTAAGTCTTTCGAATCATGATATACAAATGTTTTATTGAGACAGCCTATTTTCTTTACGTACTTTGATATTGCACCTATATCATGCGAAATAATTATTACAGTGATTTCTTTATTAAGATTTTGAAGTAGATCATAAAAAAGCACACCTGTATTTGAATCAATGCTGGCAGTGGGTTCATCAAGTAATAATAGTTTCGGTTCCGAAGCCAATGCACGGGCTATCAATACTCGCTGCTTTTCACCCCCCGATAAATTCCCGATCAATTTTTCGCTTAGATTAAGAAGATTAACTTTTTCGAGCGATTTCTTTACTATCTCCTCATCATTACTGTTAAATCCTTTCTTGCCTCCTTTCACTGCCATTCGCCCCATAAGAACAACGTTATGAACAGAGATCGGATAAGTCATATCGAAAGTAGAAAATTGCGGTACGTATCCGATAAGTTTTGAAGTAGATTCGGGAGCTTCGCCGAAAACTTTCACTTCTCCTTTGAATGGTTTTATTAATCCGAGAAGCGTTTTAATAAGTGTAGTCTTTCCTCCCCCATTCGGTCCAATAATACCAAGAAATTCTTTATCGGCAATTTTAAAAGTAATATTCTCTAAAACTACTGCATTACCGAGACGTACATATACATTTTTAAATTCTACGGGTGTAATCAATTTCCACTTCTCTTTAGTTTTTCTGCTATATCATATAAATTTTTTATAAAGTCTGGAGGCACCGGATCGATCAATTCAATTTTTGCCCCTATTTCATCAGCAATGGTTTTAGCCGGAGATGAATCGAACTGCTTCTCCATAAAAATAGTTTTTATTTTTAGTGCTTTTGCTTTATCGATTAGTTTAGCTAGGTCAGAAGCTTTAGGATGATTCCCGTTTTTCTCAATTGCTATCTCATCTAGCCCATATTCATCAGCAAAATAGCCCCAAGCCGGATGATATACAAGCATTGCTTTATTATCCATTTGTTCAACAATATCTTTTATATAATTATCAGCGGAATCAAGCTGCGCAATAAATTTATTTTTATTGCTTAAAAAATATTCCTTCTCTTCCGGCATTTTTGAGATTAGATAATCATAAATATTTTCGGAAATAATTTTAACTTCTTTAATACCAAGCCACACATGTGGATTATTTCCGTTAAGTTTAATCCCTTTAGATAAATCTATAAAAGTAAGCTTCTCATTTCCAGATCTAATTTTACCGGTTAAGGTATTTTCAAATTCCCAGATAGAGCCGGTTAAGAGGTAAGCATCAGATTTACCTAATTCAATTAATTTCAGCGGTTCCGGTTCGTAACTTTCGTGAGATGCTCCGGGAGGCACTAATGTATTTACTTCTACAAATTTTCCGCCGATACGATTTACAAAATCTGCATACGGCAAAAGTGTAACCGATACTTTTAGTTTATTATTGTTAGTCGCAATTTTTTCTTCCTTCTTACATCCCGAAAAAATCAATCCAAGAACTAAAAGAAATATAATTTTTCTATTCATAATTAATCCTTCCAAATAAAATCGAATAAAAGATAAGAAGCCGTTCCCATTATTACGTCATAACTAATGAGCACAGCAATTTCGACAAATGCTTTTTCTACCGAATCGCCATCCATCGCAAACTTAGTTAATTCTAAAAGAGTCAATATTAATGGGAGTAAAATCGGGAATGAAAGCACGGGATAAAGTGTTCCTTTGCTGCTCGCCTTTGATATAATCGCTGCAATTATTGTAGATGAAATTGCAATACCAATATTGCCGAAGAAAAATGAAATTAGAAATAACGAATAATTTTGTACAGTAAACGATTCAAAAAGTAGAATGAATAATATCGTAATTGCAATATTCATCAAGAAAACCAAGAGAAGATTAAATGTTAGTTTGCCTGAAAATATTGTCGAGGGAGAAGCAATTAATTGAAGAGTCATAGTCGTTCCCCTTTCCTCTTCGGAAACAAAAGCACGAGATAGCCCTGACATTGCCGAGAAAAATATTACCACCCAGAGCAAACCACCTGTTAGGTAAGGAGTAATTTTTTCGGAACCAATCGAAAATAGAATTACACTTATTGTAACTAGTATAAACATAGCGAGCGCATTAATTGCGTAGCGAGTTCTTAGTTCCGACTGCCAATCTTTATTAAATAGTGCAAGTGGCTTCATTAATTTACTTTTTTATAATTAATTAAATCTATTGTTGTATCGCATTGCTTTAGGTCTTCGGCTTCATTAGAAGCTATAATAATCAACTTTCCTTTTTCTCTTTCTTCTCTTATCAGTTTATAAACTTTTTCTTTTCCTTCGCTATCTAAGTTAGAGGTAGGTTCATCAAATATTAAAAGCTCGGGATTGTGTATTAATGCAAATACAAATTTTAATCTCTGTTTCATTCCCGATGAATATCCTTTTACAAGATCAAATTTTCTTTCTTTTAGATTTACTTCATCAAATAGATTTGTAACGTAATCATAATCTATTTTTAATCCTCTTATCTTCATTATCTGTTCGATATTTTCTAATCCGCTAAACTCATCATACATAACGAGATATGGAGAAACAAATCCAAGATGATTATGAAGTTTTTCTTCAATAATAGCATTACCATTAATTGTATGGATTACTTTCCCTCTAGTAGGTGAAATTAATCCGCTAATTAATTTTACGATAGTCGATTTCCCGGATCCATTCGGACCGGAAACACCATAAATAGAGCCGGAATTTAATTCAATATTTATTCCATCGAATATTAATCTTCTTCCGAATACTTTACGCAGATTTTCAATTTTTATTTTATAATCAATCATTGAGTATCGCAAATTTCCCGTTTTTAGTGTTATCGCCCGATTTGGCTACATAAAGATAAATGCCCGATGAAAGTTTCTTGAATTCTTTATTAAGCGGCGCCCATTGAATGACCGACAAATTATTAACACTTCTTCTTACAAGTCCATTAAAAACTAAATTCATCGCAACATCATAGACACTCAATTCCATATCGAAAGTATCGGAATCGGGAGCCGGTAAATATAATACATTATGCTTAGAATAGTTAAATGGCTGAGGGAAAGCATAGTTTTTTTGTTCGTTTAATATCGTTTTATCTATCACCACATCATTCAATATGTCCGATTCATAAAGCATATTCTTAAATGAACTTTGCAAAAGCGAATAAAATCCGTTAGCTATTTTTGTACTATTCATAAATGATTCAGTCGATAAGGTATAACTATAATCGATCGTCTTCTGTGATTGAGCTATGCTGCTTTCGATATCACTATTTGTAATTAGAGCAACGAATTCATTTTCATTTTTAAATAGGCAATAGTTATTCGAAATCGGCTTGCTTGTTACAGTTACAGTCTGCGCTCCTCTGCTGAAATCAATCGTCATTCCCGGTTTTATATTTGAAGGATAAAATTCCGCCTCCTCATAACCGTAACCTGTTTGGGATTTAATATTCGTAAAATAATTCCACAAACCGAATAGATTAAATTCGCTCTCGAAGCGGGAGCCGTTTGTTTCTATTGCTGTATTAATAGAACTAACCGCTCTTTTTGCTGTCATATTTTCCCAAATTGTCTTGATGATACCGATTCCAAATCTATCTTTCAAAAAGATATTTAATAGAGCTAGATTATATCCATTATATTCATTTAGGGCTTTCGAGGTGTTTCTGAAATATGAATCGATATAATGATAGTAATCATTGACATCATCGAAGACAAATTCTTCCATCGCAGTAGAAGTAGCTTCAAAATAATAGTTATCTTCTGAACGATATATATAATTACCTATTTGGATAGCGTGATGAAATTCATGAGCAATGGTAGCTCTTGCGGCATCCAAACTCTTTGTAGCATAATTAGAAAAATCATTGTCAATTATTATATAGCTTCGATATGTATATTCGGTGATATTATCTTCAAATTCAGTATAGCCATAAATTCCGCCTGATAAATTTTCAATGTATATGTCATAGAGGTTATCGCCTCCTCTTCCATTATCGTTTGGCGGGACGGGGTACTTTAAAACATTTATTTCATAATCATAAGCTGAATCGGCAGCTAATGCAAATTTATTAAGATTATATCCGGGAGCTTCATTTCCTGATTTATTATAATGAATTCTAAAAAATCCTCTTGGACTTACGATGCTTGTATCACGTTCTGGACGTTCAGATGCGGCTTTTAATATCATCTTTTCTTTGGGCGTAAATGAATCGTAATGTGTTCTGATATATCCCGTAATGGCTAAACCACATTTTGCCGAATCATGATCCGATGACTGCACTTGCATTGCCGAAGGAATTTTATTCTTCAATTTCAAATATGAATCGATCATCTTGTTCTCTTCTTGAGAGAAAGCAACAATGTTTGTTATTAAAATCAAAATTAAGATTCTTTTTATCATAATTCCTTAAATGAAACTGAATTTGTACCAAAAATATTATAAACCAAATATGTACTTCTTCCATTAAATTGTGTGAAGGTAAATTTGTAATTTTCCTTCGATTTGAAGATGGGAATCGGTTTACTCATTAGCCAATCTTTATTATATGCAAATTTAACTATTTCTCCATAAATAATATTTTTTAAAAACATTGAAAGAGTATTATTCTTAAGATCGAAATCGAGAAATAGCCCCACATTATCAATTGTAAAATTAGGTAACTTAATTTCAGTAGTTCCTCTGCCGGAGGTTAATGTAATATTACAGTCTTTATCGTTTACGAATGCAACGGTAGCCGTATAAGTTCTATTATAATCTGCTCTAAAAACAGAAAGAAAAATTTTATCTTCCGGATTTTCTTCAAATGATTTTATTAATGTTTTTTCATATTTATTGTTTTGACTGCTATAACGAACAAAATTATATTTCTGCTTCCTTTTGTTTACCGAAAATATTTCAAGTCTCGTCAAAGGATTAAAACGTGCCGTTACAGCATTTACATCAATGTTTTCGCTCCCGGTAGATACATATCTAAAATCCTTAAACTGAAATTCCGATTTCACTAATACATTACTCTCTATTCCCAAGACATAAATGGATTGATAATCTTTGGACATATCTCTCGATATAAAAAGATCCATAATCGGGATGGAAGTATAAAGAATTTTTCTTTCTGTCTTCCCTTTTCTAAAGTTTATTTTTAGAATTTCTATTTCACGTCCTCCATCGCTATAAAAATAAAAAGTTTTGGTGGATGAATGGAGATCGTCACATTTAATCTTACTATGACTAGAGACGGTAAAATATTCATTATAACCATTTGGTATCCCTGCTAAATCCGATAAAATTGTAATTGCCTTCTGTTTTGACTTATCATAAATCATCAGATCGCTATACCGATCGTTGCTATAATTAAAGAAGCATAATTTATCGGGATTTATTCCTAAGGAGATATTAAATTCATTTTTAGTAGATTTTATTGATGAATAATTAAATATAATACCATCCCTCGATAATGAGAATAAGTTATTTCCGCGTCTATCTATAAAACTTTCTAAATCAATTACCTTTTCTTTTGATAAATATTCTATTGGAGAGAAATATTTACCTCCAATATCAGAGAAAATAAGATAAAGAGAACCGTCTGAATCTATAAAAGCCAGTTCATTATATCCATTAGAATTAAAATCAGCTACTATGAATTTCTCGGGTGATGTTTTTGTCTTTATAAAAATCTTTTTCTCAAACGAAGAAACTGAATCTCCTTTTAATATTTCAAACCCATTATCATTCGATGCAATTAAATCAGTAAAGTTGTCAAAATCGATATCTTCCGAAATAAAATTATTCACAGAAAAGGATAATGAAGAAGAACGATATTCATAATAATTTCCTGTACCGTCATTATAGAAAAATGTTATATTTCTTCTCTTAGAATCCAATGCAGCAATATCAGGAAAACCATCGTAATCTAAATCAATAAAAACTGCTTTAAAGAAAGTACGATTGCTTATCTCTTGATTAAGTATGATTTTGTTTCGGATAAATTTATAGGTCCTGAGACCATTTTCTAAAATACCGGAAGTAAGTAATTCCGCGATCCCATCATCATCGATATCAGCTGCTTCGATATAATTTGGAAATGATTCTATTTTGAGAGTAGTTCTTAAATTTATTGAACCCGATTTATTAAATGAGACTATTCCAAGCAATCTGCTTTTTCGTGAAACGAAATAATAGTTCCTGCTCTTCTCGGTTGAGTTGAATGGGATTATTGAGCTAATTTGATAAGGTGAATATAGAGTGGAAATTTTCTGATATTTATTACTTGAATTGCCCTCAATTGCACTGTATTTATTACTTACAGAATCAAAAACAATAAAATCACGATAGCCATCAAGGGTGTAATCAAGATTGAATAATTTGCCTGAGAGGATCTTTGAATCCGCTTTACTTAAATTGACGAACCCGTTAAGAGGCACTTGCGCCGATACGAAAGAATTAAGTAAAAAGATGAATGTAAATAACTTAGATTTTACCCCGTGTCGAAAGTCGATTTTCTCTTCTTTTAAGAGCTTCTTCATATCTTCTCTTCTCATCATCACTTTCCGGTATGATCTCAAATGTTTGAATGGGTTTTCTTTCTTCATCTAAACTTACAAAAGTTAAATATGCTGTGTTACTATGAAACTTTGTCCCTTCAATATGGGACTCGCCATAAACTTTTACTCCGACCTCCATGGAAGTTCTAAAAACTCTATTAACCGAAGCTGTCAAAGTTACGACTTGCCCAAGTTTTATGGGATGATGGAAATCAATTTTATCAACTGAAGCCGTAACACAAATTCTTTGAGAATGTTTTGATGCCGAGAGAGCTGCGCATATATCGATCCAATGCATCAACTGTCCGCCGAGCAAATTACCAAGTTGATTGGTATGATTCGGCAGTACAAGCTCTGTCATTATTAATGTAGAATCAGCAACCTTTTTAGTGCGTTTTTCCAATTAATTTTCCTTTGTAAGTTCAGCTTCGATATCTCTTAATTTTCCCGCATTTTCATCTTGAGCGTAACGATTAAGGAAAATACTGATATCAGCAATAGCTTCTTTTTTCATCTCTTTTTTTAATTCTAATTGAATCTTATTATATAAGGCAATAGGAGCAAATTTAGTGTCGTGATAAATTTCGGCAACATTTTGATAATACTTAATTGCAGCTTTATCATATTCCATACGTTCATAAATGAGTGCAGCTCTATATTCTTTTTCGGCGAGCTTCTCGGTCATTTCTTTAATTTTTCTTGTTGCCTCTTCAACCTTATTGTTTGAAGGAAAGAAATCTATAAATGCCTGAAATTCTTCTATCGATTTCTTCGTATAAGCTTGATCTAATTGATAAGGCGGAGATAATTGATAATATGATTCTGCAAGCATAAACTGTGCATCGGCTACAAATGGACTTGCAGGAATATTCCTAATTAGTTTGCTATATTCATAAGCTGCTAAAAGGAATTGATCTCTCTTAAAATATGTCATACCAAGATAATATTGAGCATCATCGCTTACCGCACTACCGGGAAATTGAAGTATCAGTGCTTGAAATTCCTGTACTGCTTTCTCATAATCTTCGTTATTGTATAATTCCATTGTATAGTTAAAAAATTCTTCGGAATTAAATTGGCTTGTATCAACCGTAGATGAACAGTTCCAAAGCATTAATGCTGCAATCGGTATTAATAATAATTTTTTAGTCATATTTTAAGTTAAATTTTAAGTAAGATTTAAATATAAACAATTTTTAATTGCTTCTCACGGTAAAAAAGAGAATTATTACTATTCCTATACTTCCGACAGCAAGGATGGGTTCCAATAAATTAGAAAATATAGGTGCCGAGGGTAGATGATTTCTTACCGGAAATGACCCTGAATTTTCAAATTCTGATGCTTCATCATATAAAAGTGTGTCTTCTTTTACTGCATTAAAAGTAATTGATGAAAGAGGAGAATCTTTTTTATTGAGTGTTTGAACTGTCTTAAGTGACATATTTCTTTTTATCATAAGATCCCCGAAAAAGCTCTCCTTCTCCGGCTCACCGTATTTAATATCGAAGCTAATCAGATTAAAAAGCAATTTATTGTCGGCATCTTCTTTCCCTTGAGTAATTTGATATCCTTTATTTAGGAAATACTGATTAAGAATTGAGCCATAATATTGGAATCTCTCATTTGAATCGAATTTTAGATCAAATGTCTTAATGAAATTGGACTGTAAAAGAGAATCCGATTTTTCAGCACTTTCCTGAAGGAGTTTTATAAATAAAGAATTATTATCAGAAGCCTGCCCAAAGGCAGACTTAACCGAAATCAATAAACACAATATGAATAATAATTTCTTCAATTAAATTAATTACCTTCTTCCGTTGGCAATTTCATTAAGCCGAGCAACCCTTTCTTCGACAGGCGGATGAGTAGAAAATAATTTCATTAAAGATTTTCCGCTTAATGGATTAACTATAAACATATGAGCCGATGAAGAACCGGCATTTTGCATCGGAATTATTTCATTAGTTTGAGTCAATTTATTAAGCGCTGAGGCAAGAGCTAATGGTTTACCCGAAATTTTTGCTCCCCCTTGATCGGCCATGTATTCTCGCGAGCGAGATATCGCCATCTGAATAAGCACTGCGGCGATTGGGGCGACAATCATAAGCACCAAATCGGCTATAGGACTGCTACCTTCTCTATCGTCTCTGCTTGAACCGCCGAACATTGCTGCCCAACCCGCCATTCTTGCAACCATCGTAATAGTGCCCACTAATGTAGCTGCAATTGTCCCAACTAAAATATCTCTATTTAATATATGCGATAATTCGTGAGCGATAACTCCTTCGAGTTCGTCTCTATTCAATATTTTCAATATACCGGTTGTAACAGCGACGGCACTATTTTGTGGATTCCTTCCCGTAGCAAAAGCATTTGGAGTCGGGTTTTCTATCAAATAAACTTTAGGCATCGGAAGATTTGCATTCGAGGCTAATCTTTCGACTGCATCATAATATTCAGGCATATCATTTCTCTCGATCTGCTTTGCCTTATACATTGCTAAAACAATTTTATCTGAAAACCAGTAGGATCCGAAATTCATTACTAAAGCTAATACGAAAGCAATCATCATCCCCGATTGCCCGCCGATAAGATTACCTACTAATATGAATAAGACCATCATAACTGTCATTAATATGACCGTCTTGAATCCGTTCATTTTATCTGTTCCTTTTTAATATTCTAAAATTCTAACATATACAAATATACAATTGTTCCTGAAAATCGGAAGCACCCATTTCATTTTACCTTGTTTTTATATACTATAATCTTTAAAATCGTAAATCATTTTAGGAATATTATGTTTAAAAAGAATTTTATAGTCTTATTTATCTTAATTACCACAGGATTGCAAGCACAAAATATATATGAATTTTTACGACTTGATTATAGCCCGCGTGCCGCGGCGTTATCGGGAAGCTTTGTTTCCGCAGATAAAGATATAAATGTTATCTTTTATAATCCCGCCGGTGCTGCTACTCTTGAAGGCACCCCGGTCTCTTTCTCTTTCGTCAAACATTTGATGGATATTAATTCTGCAAGCATTGCCGGCTCAAAGTATTATGAAGGTTTAGGAAGATTCACGGCGGCAGTTCAATATATTAATTACGGAAGCTTTACTGAAGCCACAGAACGGGGTGAAAAATTAGGTGAGTTTGGTGCAGGCGATCTTGCCGCATTAATCGGTTATACGAATTATCTCGATTCCAATTTTTATTATGGCGTTAACGCTAAATTTATCTATTCATCAATTGCAGAGCAATCTTCCACAGGTTACGCATTCGATATGGGACTTCATTATGAAATTCCCGATAGCAGATGGCATTTCGGATTTTCAATTCTAAATCTCGGAAGTCAAATCACATCATATTTGAATAAGAGCGAAGACCTTCCTTTAGATATGAGAATCGGTTTTTCTAAAGAATTAGAAAAACTTCCGTTTAGATTATTTTGGTCATTTAATAAATTAAACGAAAAAGAAGATAATTTTTTCAGCCGATTCAAGAATATTTCTGCAGGAGGAGAGTTTAGACTTGGACAATCTTTTAAATTGAGATTAGGATATGATAATGCCAAAAGAAAAGATTTGAAGATCGGCACGACTACCGGCTTGGCAGGCTTTAGTCTTGGTTTCGGATTTAAGGTAAGCAGTTATACTGTTGATTATGCCTTCTCGTCACTTGGACTTGTAGGAGCGATTCACAGATTCGGAATTTCAACTTCATTATAGAAGCAATTCATTTAAAAGAAAACCCCGTATTGGCGGGGTTTCTTCATTATAATAATTATTTCATTAGGATCATTTTCTTTACTTGAGAAAAGCTATTTGTTTTGATCCGGTAGAAATATATTCCACTTGATACTGAACTTCCAAACGAATCCTTTCCATTCCATATAACTCTCTGCCTTCCAGCACTTTGATTACCCTCTATCAATACATTCACCAATTGCCCCAACGAATTATATATCTCAAGTTTTACGTTACCCTCTGTAGGAAGCGAGTATTCAATAGTAGTTGTTGGGTTAAATGGATTCGGGTAATTTTGATACACTTCAAACGATGTTGGGAGTTCCTCCTGTTTTTCTACACTTGTAGTAAAATCTATTTTCTTTCTCATTATTAATCCATTATAGCCGACTAACCACAAATATCCATCTTTATTTTCTAAATCAACTATTCTACCCTTAATTTCTAATTCTTTAGTCCACGTTGCACCCATATCCTCCGTAAAATTTAATTGATA
>LOEU01000034.1 GCA_001516025.1 bacterium BRH_c32
TTTAGAGAACTCTGACAATGGATATTCTTTCCTGTGTTCCATTATAAACCTGTACTTTACTCCTTTACCTTGGCAAAGTACGCTATGGCTTTTTTTAAAATGTCCCGCTCCATTTTTAGCATAGCTATCTCCTTATCCCTCTTCCTGATCTCTTCATCTGAAGGGTTTAGATGTCCTTTCCCGGGAAATGCATTCTTTGCATCTTCTAAGTACTGCTTCTTCCAGTTAAATAATGAGTTGCTACTTATTCCAAGGTCCTTGGCTATGCAGTCTACTGATTTGCCTGTATCCAATACCAACTTTACTGCTGATATCTTAAATTCTTTGTCGTAGGTTTTTCTTGTACCTGACATCTTTAGCTCCTATATTATTTTTATTAATATACTTGCTTTTCCTCTTGTCCACAATACGGGGGATAGTTCATTCACCGAACTTAACTGACAATGGAATTTCTGGCTCAAATGTTATAAGGAATAACTCAACCGGCATATTTGCAACTAACGGGAGCAATCCAAATCTAAATGGATATATGACATCAGGTAATAGCGTATTTAATAACAGCAGTTATGAAATAATGGCATTTTATTACTGTACTATTAACGCAGATAGAGTATTCTGGAATGCAGTTCCCCCACCAAGCAGTGAATTTGCAACAATAGGCTCAACAATAAACCGAAATTATCCATTATCTACCAATCCAAATCCCAACCGTTCAGTTATAGAAAAAGGCGAGCCGGTAAATTTCATTGCTTCTTTAGAAACAAACTCTTATGATATTCCAACAGATGACTTATCACAAGCATTAGAAAAACAGAGAGAGAAAAGATATGATGAAGCGATTACCCTTTTCTTGGAAGTATTTAAGAAAAACAGAGAAGAACTCGTTGGTAAATATGCCCTTACAAAGATAGAGGAATGCTTTACTCAATCCGGAAGAAAAGATTATTTAGAATTCTCTGAAAAAGAGATAAAACCAAATATTACAGTAGGAAACGAGACTTATGTAATAGCCCTTGAATTAGAAGCACATCAGATGGTAAATGCAGGTGAGTATTCAGAAGCAATTAATAATCTCACCACTATCTTGACTAAATATAACTTAAATGAAAATATAGAAAAGAATACATTATTTACTCTCGGCAGTTTTTATACACTTTTCTCAAATAATAAAACAGATGCAGATAATTATTACAATATCTTAAAAACAAAATATCCGGAAGATGATTTAACAACACAGATAGAGATAGTAAAGAGGTTAGGAGAAAGCTATGACAGGAAGAAAGAGGTAATAGAAAGACCGGAATCTGAAATAGGAACAAAAGCGAAAAGCGGGAGTAAAGAAATAAGCATATCAAACTATCCGAATCCTTTTAATCCAGAAACAACCATAGAATATAACCTCCCAATAGAGGGTAACGTAAAACTTGAGGTATATAATTCGATCGGACAACTAATTAATGTATTAGTAGAAGGTAATCAAAGTGCAGGAAGACAAAGAGTAACTTGGAATGGAAAAGATTCTTTTGGAAGTTCTGTATCAAGTGGAATATATTTCTATAGAATTAAAACAAATAGTTTTTCTCAAGTGAAGAAAATGATCCTCATGAAGTAAAAAAAATTATATATAAACCCAAAAGTAAATATTTATATAAGTGCCGGCTTAATTTAGTCGGCATTTTTTATTTATAAGATTCAATCCGAAAAATTTATTAATTTTCGCTTAGTGGAGCGGGATTGTGGGTGCGTTTAAGATCGGTACCGCCTGTTACACAAATTTATCTATTCAAGATGTAAAAAAAAGGGGGAAGTAATGAAGAAGCTAATCGTTGTTTGTCTATCTATTGCTATGCTATTAATACCTGTTATCAGCATAGCTCAGAGCACGCCGGATCCAAAACCGGCTACAAATATTTTGGATGCAATTAAGATTCCACGTAATGAAAATTCAATGCCCGGAAAATATCCTGCAAAAGTTGTTCAGGTTGATAATGAGAAATCGGTTGTTGATAAGAAAATTGTTTATAACGAAGCTTATGAAATGATTTCTAAGGGAATGCTTGAACTGACCGGGAAATCGAATTTGAAAGATGCTTGGCTTGAATTCGTATCGCCGAAGGATAGAATCGGGCTGAAAGTTAATCCTGTCGCCGGTCCTACGCTCACTACAAGTATCGAAGTAACACAGGCGATAGTAAAGCAGCTTGAAGAAACGGGAGTCCCGCGTGAAAATATAATTATTTGGGATAGGAGAGAAGAGCAGTTATTTGAAGCGGGATTTACAAACGAAGCATTCCCGGGTATTAAAATAGTCGGGACTGAAAGACCCGAAAATGGTTCTATGTATGATGAAAATGGAAAACTCTACGGTCTGCGGATGATTGATACCACTCAATATTATTGGGCTGATTGTGAAGATAAATATGATTCGGCTACTATTCCCTATATGGTCAACGAGGGAAAATATTCTTACTTCACTAAGATTGTAACCGAGATGGTCGATAAAATTATTAATGTACCGATACTGAAAAATGCGGGTTCGTCTGTAACTCTTTGCTTAAAGAATTTAGCTTATGGAAGTATAACAAATACCGGGCGGCTTCATAAACAGTTATGGGCAGAGACGGTTGCAGAAGTTAATGCATTCCCGCCGCTTCGCGATAAAGTTGTTCTTAATATTGTCGATGGTCTAAAGGGCTGTTTTCAAGGGGGACCGGGAGCTAATCCGCAATTCTTTGTTGATTGGAAAACAATTTTAATCGGTACTGATCCTGTTGCGGTTGATCGAGTGGGATATGATATTGTAATAAAGAAAAGAATAGCCGAAGGAATTCAGAAAGAAGATTCACCTCGCGGAAGAACTTTCTTAAATCTTGCTCAAGACCTAAAGCTCGGCGAAGCTGATTTAGAAAAAATTGAATTGACAAAAATAGAGATAAAATAAAGATGAATAATTATCTATCTAAATTATGCAGGAGGATACCGATACTGGTAATATTGCTATTCGGGAATTTATATTCACAGGTGGATACCGATTTCCCCAAATTAAATGAGATCGATCTTCCGGGTGCAAAATTTATTCAAGAAAAATATTATGATGGAGGCGGGCTTTGGGGACATATAAATGGCGGAGCAGATCTTTATTTGGAATATGGTTTTGATAAACTTCTTTTTCAGGAAATTGAATGGCAGGGAAATAGTTTTAGAGTTGAGTTTTATAGAATGAATGATGCCGAAGCTGCGTTCGGCGTCTATTCTATTAATCATTATAAGTGCACTTATGAAGATACACTCACTAAATTTATCTGTATCGCACCCTATCAAGTGCAATCCGCTCTCGGCAGATTTTATGTCTCAATAGCTAATGCAAAAGGGGGTAAAACAGCAGATAGTCTTAATGTAGAAATTTTTGCCAAAATTTTATCAAAGACAAATGAGAGATTATTCGAGCTTCCATTAGAAATAGTAAAGCAAAATTATTCACCCTCTGAACTTTCCAAATTAAAATTCGTAAAGGGCGTACTCGGTCTTCAGAATATTTTTCCTGAATGGATAGGAGCATTGGGAGATTATGATCATTATAAGCTATTTGCATTATCGATTGATGTCGAAGGCAAAAAAAGTGGCGTGATAATTTTTGATAAAAAATCAGATTACGACAATTTTATCAACAAGAATACCGGTGATATACTCGATAAACTTTACCCTTTAGTAACAAAATCTAAGTAGTTCTGGTTATTAATTATTTTGAAGGAAGAGTTTTGATAATTCGATAAAAATTCTTCCGGTTTTTTTGTTGCTGTCTTCGGGGAGTACTTAAATTCTATTGCATCTATTTTCCCGCCGCTCTCTTCTATCAAATCAATTTCACTTCCCTGATAAGTACGCCAGAAATATGATTGAGTAAATATTCTGTTATTCGATAAATATTTAGTCCGCTCCATCGAAATGAAATTTTCAAATAGTGCACCGATATCATTCCTATTTTCTAATGAATTAAATTGCAATATAACCGCATTTCTTATTCCGTTATCCCAGAAATAAAATTTATTCTTTTTGGAAATTTCATTTCTAAGATTACGGCTGAATCCTGTAACTTTTTTTAGTACGAAACTTTTCTCGAGTAAATCCAAGTAACGCAAAATAGTTTTTGAATCGGTTTTTAATTGAGTAGCCAATTCATTATACGAAACCAAATTGCCGACTTGAAAAGCAATGAGTTTTAATAAATCGATAATTATATTTGAAGCACGCAGACGTTCGAATGAAAAGATATCTTTGAGCAGATATGAATTAACAAGCTCTACCAAGATTTCGGTTTTCGCCTCGCGCGTTTTCGCAGTAATAACTTCAGGATAAGAACCGAAAATCAGAAAGTTTTCTAATTGCTCTTTAAGTTCATGCTTATTATAAAGAGCTAATAATTCCTGCTGCGCAAATGGAAATAGCGTGAGAGTAGTTTTTCTCCCTGTAAGTGGCTCTCCAATTTGCTGAGAGAGATCGAAAGATGACGAACCGGTTACAATAATTTTTAGATCGGGATTATTATCTACTAATATTTTTAGTCCACTTCCGATATTTGGAATACGCTGTGCTTCATCAATAGCTAATAATTGGTATCCTTCTATGTACGAACCAATAAGAGTGAAGTCATCGGAACTAAGGATATTGCGTGTGCTAATATTATCGCCGGAATCAAGTTTATACCTTAATCTCGTTTTTGATAAATAATCTTTAAGTAAAGTAGTTTTACCGGAACGCCTGGGTCCATAGACTATTAAAACGCGCTGCGGATTCAAAAATTCTTCGATATTTATAAATCTTGGTATCATAACTCCATAAATTTAATAAAAAATTCGGAATTAAACTCCAAAAATTTATATAAATATTCGGAATTCAATTCCGAAAATTCCTGTGAAAATTCGGATTTTGAGATATAATTAGAAATTTATGATGAGAATTTGGAAACAGAATGGGCAAACGAGTTATCAGAATATAAATAGACAGATTGGATTTAAGGAGAATTTTCTTAATTTTCGATTAATATTACGGAGCAATTATTCGATGGATTATCCGATGAATCAAATACCTACCAAAGAAGATATAATCAAAGCACACGAAAGAATTAAGGGACAAATTCATAAAACACCCGTACTTACTTCCATTTTATTAAATGAAATATTCGGAGCAGAACTATTTTTTAAGTGCGAGAATTTTCAGAAAGTGGGTGCATTTAAGTTTCGCGGCGCAAGCAATGCAATTCTATCACTGCCTGATAGTGAGATTGAAAAAGGGGTTTGCACACATTCATCCGGTAATCATGCCGCAGCATTAGCTCTCGCAGCAAAGATGAAAAAAGTAAAAGCATATATCGTAATGCCGAGAACTGCTCCGCAAATTAAACATAATGCAGTAAAGGGATATGGTGCAGAGATAATTTTTTGCGAACCGAATCTTAAAGCACGTGAAGAAGCTCTCGAAAAAGTTATCGAAAAAACAGGTGCTGTTTTTATTCATCCCTATGATAATTATATGGTCATAGCCGGACAGGCGACTGCCTCGAAAGAACTAATTGAAGAGGTTAATTATTTGGATTATATCATCGCCCCGGTAGGCGGAGGCGGTTTATGCAGCGGTACCGCTTTATCTGCAAAATATTTTGGCGAGGGAATTAGCGTTATCGGTGCAGAACCATTGAATGCCGATGATGCTTTCCACTCACTCAAAGAAGGGAGTATTCAACCCTCTATTAATCCCAAAACTATAGCCGATGGACTTATGACTCAATTAAGTGAAAAAACATTTTTTATTATTAAAGATAATGTGGAAAAGATAGTTACGGTCAAAGAAGAAACGATGATAGAATGTATGAAGATGATTTGGGAACGAATGAAGATAATCATCGAACCATCGAGTGCGGTAGTACTGGCAGCCATTGCAGAAAATAAAGAAGAGTTCAAGAGAAAGAAAATAGGTCTAATTATTTCTGGCGGCAATGTTGATTTAAACAATCTTCCATGGTGAAAAAAACGCCAAATATTTTTTTATTTGGCGTTACCCTTAGTATCTAATAAAAATTGGCTAAAGATTATTCAGTATAATGATTGATTACCTTATTAACATGGTCTTCGCATACTGAACAAAACGGTTTTTTGCCTTTACTGAACATGATGCAATCCAATTGGGAGCGGTAAAGTCCTTTGGCGGCATATCCGGCGCCTTCAAAAACACCTACCTTACCCCAATATTTGCTCGACTGTAAGTACTTATCGACAATCTCCGATTGTTCCTTATCCTTTGTGTTATAATCGTCTTCGGCTTTTTTAATTTCTTCGGCAGGAGCATTGCTCTTTTTCAAAGACGAAGTATGTTTATTCATTTCTCTTCTTATTTTCTGCCATGCATAATCTTGTTTATCAAAATCTTCCTTTTCCCATGGAGTAGGGACTTCAATTCCGGGAGTAAGAAGTTTTTTCCATTTAACGTTTTCTTTATCAAGCAGAGCGGTGATATTCGGTTCTACCGGTTCAATACCTTGCGGATAAAATTCGTTATATGCTACATCTGAAGTATAATATTCATCGGCTAATCCCGAAAATGAATGACCAAACTCGTGTAAGAAAAGATATTCATGAAATTGATTATCGGTAGTGAAGGTGCAATAGAAATTATAGATACCTCCGCCTCCATATTTTTTATGATTGACCATAATATATATGGCATCATAAGGGACGTGCGCCGCCATATCGCGCATCGCTTTATTATCTTCGGTAAGTAAATATCTCTCCGAACCGAGCGAATTAAAAGTGGAATTGAGGGCAGTTTTTCTATATTCCCCTGCCGGCGGATCGTCCGATCCGCTTTCAGTCGATGGCTTGAAAACACCATAGATATTAAATTTTTCTTTCTGCGATTTATACGGCTCTTGATTAAAAATAATAGAAGTAAATTTTTCTAAATCGGACTTAAATTTGTCTTCTTGAGATAGGGTGTAACCTTCGCCAAGTATAACAATATCAACCTTCGCGTGAGGATCGCCGCTATAAAAAGATTGATAAATTTTTACAGTTTCGTCTGTTATATTTTCGTGAATGATATCGATATTAGCGGGGTCAATATCTAAGGAATAGATTTCGTTAAGTTTATTCTCACGGTCGCGTTTGTTAAGTGTAAAACGAATCGGAGATTTCGGCTCAGGTATGATTCCACTTTCGTGATATGCTTTAATAATGCCATTTGCCGCTTCTTCGCTTGTTTGGTACTCTTTAAAATAGCTATCAAAGCCTTTAGAATAAATTTCTTTACCCGATGCCCTGTCATAAATTTTTACATAGTAAGCACCGTTATTAAAATTATCAATTAGATGAATCCGACTTCCCGCCCATAAGCCATAGACATAAATTTGATCCAAACTTACGATTTCAGTTTTGGCATCGCCGGTATGATGATAATCGATTCGCATCGTTTTATCATTGAAAAAAGTATTAAATTGAGTTAAGTCCTGCGCATTCACAGAGCCGCCTAAAAATAGGATAGAAAAAAGTATTAAAAAATATTTCATAATCGGGTAATCCCCCTGTTTTTGACTATTAAAAATAAGAATGAAAACCTATATTTTGTATAGTAATCTAATGATATATAAATTAAAAAATATAATAATTATTTGGGCACTTTTTGCAGGAGTAATCCTGCCGCAGGATGGCTCATTCCAAATCGCACGCTTAAAATATAATGGCGGAGGGGATTGGTATAATGATCCTTCGGCGGAAGTAAATCTGCTTAAATATGTTGCCGAGAAAACCAATATTAAGGTGGCGGCTGAATATAAGTTCGTGGATATCGGAAGCGATGATATATTTAAGTACCCGTTTCTTTTTATTACAGGGCATGGCAATGTGGTCTTTTCGGATTTGGAGACCGAGCGATTAAGAAAATATCTATTAAGCGGCGGCTTTTTATATATTGATGATGATTATGGTCTTGATGCTCCGATACGGCGTGAAATGAAGAAAGTATTCCCGGATAAAGAATTTGAAGAGATCCCTTATGAATATGGTTTGTATCATTGCTTGTTTGAATTTCCGAGCGGACCTCCAAAAACTCACGAGCATGATAATAAACCGCCGCAAGGTTTCGGAATATTTTTCGGTGATAGATTAATGGTTTATTATACTTATGAAAGCAATCCGAGCGATGGCTGGGCGGATGCAAACGTTCATAACGATCCCCCCGAAGTAAGGGAAGAAGCTCTTAAGTTCGGAGCTAATTTAATAGTATGGGTATTGGCTAATTAATATGTCAGATAAATTAATTTTAGAAATAAAGAATCGACTCCTTTCTGTAATAAAGAAGGATTTTAAGAGAAAGTACTTAGTAGAACTAAGTTGGTTTATTAGCAGTACTGCATTATTGCTTTTCTCTGCAGGACTACTTGAATTGATTTTTAGATTCAGTCCATTGGGAAGAACTCTTTTGTTTTTTAGTTCTTTCTTATTAATCATTATTGCTGCTGTTATATTTCTCGTTGTTCCGTTAATTAAAGAAAAATATTATTCCAAACCGGATTATAATAAAGCCGCAAAATTGACGGGAGATTATTTTCCTGAGATCAAAGATGAACTTCTTAATACCTTACAGATCGCTGAAGAGGATTCAGATAACTATTCTCATTCATTAATTGAAGCGGCTTTTAAAAAGACTTACGAAAAAACTCAGAATATCGATTTTGAAAAGACAATCGATTTAAGTCAATCGAAGAAAAAATTGCAATACTCATTTATTATTCTAATCGCATTTCTATCATTAATCTTTATCACTCCCGGGTTTTCAAATGCTTATTACCGCATCCTAAATTTTAATAAAGAATTTAAGAAGCCGCAGAAATTTTATTTTGAAGTTTCTCCCGGGAATTATCAATTAACAAAAGATGAATCGATAACTATTACGGTTAAGACAAGCGGCGAGCCGGTAGATGAAGTAAATCTATTTATTAAGTCCGAAGAACAAACTGATTTCTCATTAACGAAATTATCTTTAACAAAGGAGAAACATTTCCGTTACGAGAAGCAATTCGTAAAAAACAGTTTTGAATATTTTGTTACTGCGCAAGGAATAGAATCCGAGCATTATAAAATTGAGGTAATCGATCGACCTGTAATTACAGGACTTGATATAAAGATAGTCCCCCCTGCTTATACTCGACTGCCGGAAATTCTTCAATCCGATAATGGCAATATAGAAGCATATCTCGGAAGCAGAATTATTTTTGGACTTACATCCTCCAAAGAATTAAAAAAAGGTGTGATTAATTTTAGTGACTCCACATCAATCGAATTAAAAACCGGTTATCAGAAAGCCAGCGGGAATTACGTTATATCAGGCGCTAAAAAATATTCTTTTGAATTAACAGATTTATATGGCAATATCAACCTCAATCCGATTCTTTATTCTATTACTACTTTAAGCGATGCCTATCCCGCTATTGAATTAATTGAACCAGATAGCGATTTGAGACTTACAAAAAATAATTTAGTGCAGATTAATTCATTATTAAGTGATGATTTTGGATTCTCAAAACTCACAATTAATTACAAATTAAATTCATCAAAATACCGCCAGGCTGAAACTAATTATAAATCCAAAGAGATATCTGTACCAAGAGCAACTAAAGAATACGAACTTAATTATGTATGGAATTTAACAGATCAATATTTGGCTGAAGGAGAGGTTGTTGCATTCTATCTTGAACTTTTTGATAATGATAACGTAAATGGTCCGAAATCGGTAAAGACAAAAATTATTAATGTATCGGTTCCTTCGCTTGATGATCTTTTCAAATCGGTAGAAACTGCTCAAGATGATACAAAAAAAGATTTGGAAGAAACTTTTAAAGAAGCGGAGAAATTAAGTAAGGAATTAGAAAAGCTGACAAATGATATGAAGCGCGATAAAGCTGAAATTACTTGGGATGAGAAGGAGAAGATCGAAAAAGCAATCGATAGATTCAAAGACTTAACTTCTAAAATCGATGAAACTTCCAAAAAGTTAAACGAGATGAAGAAAGAGATGATGGAGAATAATCTTCTTTCGGAAGAAACGATGGAAAAATTCATGGAGTTACAAGATTTAATGAATGAACTATCGAGTGAAGAATTCAAAGATGCTATGAAGAAGCTCCAAGATTCGATGAAAAACTTAATGCGTAATGAAGTGAATCAATCGATGGAGAATTTTAAGCTTGACGAAGAGATGTTTAAGAAAAGTCTCGAACGTACTATGAATCTGCTCAAACGTGTGCAAGCCGAAATGAAGGTAGATGAAATTATTAAACGCTCTGAAGAATTAGAAGAAAAAATCTCGAAGCTAAAAGAAAAAACCGATAAGATGAATTTAGCGGATAAGAAGAATAGAGATCAACTTAAGAATGAACAGAAAGATGCCACTCAAGATTTTAAGAATTTAGAAGATGAGATGAGCGATCTGCAAAAAAAGATCAGTGAACTCAATGATATGCCGAAAGATAAGTTGGATGAAATTGCCAAGCAGCTCGAAAAGCAGCAGAATCAAGAGCTTTCTGAGAATGCTGAAAATAATATTTCACAAAATAAAAAAAATCAGGCACAGCAAAACCAGCAACAGATGCAGAGCAACATGCAGAATTTTAATAAGCAGATGCAGGATTTTCAAGAAAGTATGCAGCAGCAGAACCAGATGGAAACTTTCAATGCAATGATGAAGAATATTAACGATCTCCTTTCGCTTAGTAAATCGCAGGAGAAATTAAAAAAGGAAACTGATAATAGCGGTATATCTCAACAGAAATTTAATGAAAATGCAAAGAAGCAGAGTGAAATTCAGAACAATCTTAGTAAGGTAATGCAGAATTTAGGAGAACTATCGCAGAAGTCTTTTGCAATCACTCCTGAAATGGGTAAGGCGTTGGGACAGGCATATTCTAATATGCAGCAATCGATTAGCTCGCTTCAAAATAGAAATACAGGTGGAGCATCGCAGAGTCAAAATAAATCGATGGAGAATTTGAATCAGGCGGCTTCAATGATGAAATCGGCTCTTGATATGATGATGCAAGGAGGCGGCGGCAGCGGAGGAGGAATGATGAACATGTTCCAGCAGCTTCAGCAGATGAGCCAACAGCAGATGAATCTGAATCAATTAACTCAGATGATGCAGCAGGGTAAGTTATCTAAAGAGCAGATGGGACAGATGCAGCGATTAGGCGGACAGCAGGAGATGCTTCGCAAATCATTGGAGCAATTGAATAAAGAAGCTAAGGAGAGCGGGCAATCGAAGCGCATTGCTTCTAATCTCGATAAGATACTCGATGAAATGAAGGAAGTGGTCTCAGGATTGGAAACCGAAAAAATTAATGATGATTTGATTAAGAAGCAGGAAAATATTTTATCTAAATTATTGGATGCGCAGAGATCGATTAATGAAAAAGATTATGAAGAAAATAGGAAATCGAATACAGGAAAAAATATCACAAAGGAAAATCCGGACGCATTAAAACTTTCGCCCGAAGAGCGATTCAAACAATTGCGAGAATCCCTTAATAACGGCACACGTGAGAAATATAATAAAGACTACGAAGAACTGATAAAAAAATATTATGAGAAGATAGGGAAATAAAAATAATCCAAGCCGAAGGATTTCTTAGATTGTCTTATGTACATCAATAGAGATAAATACAAGCAGCCAAATCGGCAGTAACGTTATCGACAAAAAGTGCTATTTTAATATTCGCAAGATAAATACTAAAAGTAAGTATAATGCTGCTATATAGTACTAAATCCTCTTAACTATTAAGATAAGAAATAAGAGTCTTTTTGACTTTATCTGTAGGCATTTTTTCGCCGGTCCAAAGTTCAAATGATTTTGCTGCCTGTTCAATAAACATTTGCAATCCATTAATTGTTCTCGCACCCTGATCATGAGCTATCTTTAATAGCTTTGTTTTTACCGGAGTATAGATAACATCGAATACGATCTGATCCGAATTGAATGATTCTTTTATTGTTGTAGCGGAATCATCAATTTCAGGCGCCATTCCCATTGAGGTAGCATTAACAATTAATTTTGAACTTCTTAATACTTCAACGAGATCGGGAGGGACTAAACCATATGTCTTAAATTCATTATAAAGCATTTTAGAGCTGAAATATTCTTTTAATGATTCACCTTTTTGTTCGGTTCTATTAACTATATTAATATGCCCTACTTTAAAAATTCTGATAAGCGCAAAAATAACAGCACGAGCAGCTCCGCCTGAACCGATAACGGTAACAGTTGCTCCGGCGATCTCATCTTTATATGGATTGAGAGATTCGACAATACCTGTAACGTCAGTATTATAACCATGAAGAATTCCATCTTCATTGACTACGGTATTAATTGCGCCTACTATCGCTGCTTCATCCGATATCTCTTTTAAGAAAGGAAATATTTTTTCTTTATGTGGGAGTGTAACGTTGAATCCTTTAATCCCCAAAGCCAGCATACCTTTTAAGGCGTCTTTTAATCCGTTTGTCGGTACATCGAACGGGAGATAGATATAATTCTGATCCAATAATTCAAAAGCAATATTATGAATCAAAGGAGAAAATGAGTGCTTAATAGGATGTCCTATTACGCCAATAATTTTCGTGTTATGGTTGAACTTATTTAGTGATTGCATTCATTCACTTAATTTGATTTATTTTCTTCTATTAATTTAATAAAAAGTTTTGAGGATTTTACTTCCGGATATTCACGGGCAAAATCATTTTTTATTGCCGGATCTAATTTAAATGCTTCTTTCAAATTTATTATTGCATCCTGAGTTTTATGAAGAAGGAAATTAATCTTTGCTTTTCCATAATAAGAATTTGCATTCGTCGGTTTTATTTTAAGACATTGATCGAAAGCATCTAAACCCTCTAACCAACTACCCATCTCAATATATGTTTCTGCTAATTTATACCAAAGAGTAAAATTGCTGCCATTAGATTCGATTGCTTTAATATAACTCTTAATTGAGTCCTCAAGATTTCCAAGAGAATACTCTAAATCTGCTTTAGCAAACCAAGCATCTTCGGAATCTGTTGTAAGAGAAATCGCTGTATTAAAATCTCGTAATGCTAACTGATACTTACCCATGAAATCGTAACAATAACCGCGTGAAAGATAAGCCTCGTAATATTCGCTATCTATCTTAATCGCTTCTGTATAAGATTTAATAGCGTAAGGGAAATTTGCTAATTCTTCGTAAACCTGCCCTTGATTAAAAAGAACCGTTTCATCTTCGGGATCGATCTCATATGCTTTTTTATATGCATTGAGCGCCTCTTGTAAATTATTCAATTTATAATTACAGAAACCGAGATTGAACCATGAACTTGAAAAATCTTCTTTTAGAGCGATTGACACTTCAAATACGTTTATCGCTTTTAAGTATTCTTCCATTCTGATAAGAACAATTCCCTTATTATACCAGCCGGTAAAATTATTCGGGTCTAATTCCAAATATTTTTCATAAGCTCTATACGACTCGGGGAGATTATTAATATTCTCGGAACAAAAACCTAATTCATACCACGCTTCGGAATATTCTGGATCAGCTATTGTAGCTTTATTGAAATATTCTATTGCCTCTAAGAATTCGTCTTTTTTCTCGTGCAAAATTCCGAGATTAAAAAGAGTTTCCTCGTTGTTCGGTTCAAGTTCAAGTGCTTTTAAGAGCGATTCTGTTGCCTCTGCCAACATTCCAAGATTATCTTCCGAGATCGATTTATTAATAAGAGTTTCTACATCATTTGGAT
This sequence comes from bacterium BRH_c32, assembly GCA_001516025.1. Lineage (GTDB taxonomy): Bacteria > Bacteroidota > Ignavibacteria > Ignavibacteriales > Melioribacteraceae > BRH-c32. The sequence goes on from LOEU01000034.1 coordinate 13,815, forward strand.
TTAGAGTGATCGATTTCATGAAGCATTTATAACCTTCATCGAAATTGAACGAATTATTAAAAAGGATTCCTCTAAATTGCCAGATTTCAGAATTATAAGGGATAGCTTCAGTAAGCGCTTCGGTTAATTCTAATCCCTCAATCAATAAATCATATTCTATGCAAAGCTGTATTGTATCTTCAAAAAATTCAATGTTAGAAAAAATTTGACCGCTTTGAATATATTCAGAGCTGGTCTTTACTTTTTGTTTTACTTCTTCCTCGGTCTCAAATCTCTCATAGTCATCATTAAAATACTCTTCCGGGAAATACATTCAGTAACTCCGTTATAAGTTGTGCGAAAATCTATTATTATGCTGATACAAAATCAAGTTGAAATTAAGTGATTAATTTACGCCTTGATTTTAATCATCAGTTTTGTGATGAATTTCTTTGTAGGCAATTAATTTTGCGCCATTTGTAGTAGAAAGGTAATTAATTGTAAGCTCTTTTGAAAATTTATTTCTGAAAGCGTTATTAATTTTTTCTGCGATTGATTTTGCTTGATCGGACTTGACTAATGCAAAAACAGTTCTTCCCGGCGAGCAGCTTATCATTTTTGCGCCAAAAACTCCATCAATGGTTTTACTTTCATCTACTATAAAATCCAATGTGCTAGTGCTAATATCATATTCTTCCGAGAGACTTTTATGTGAATCAAAAACATAAGAGCCAAAGGAGGATACATCTCCGGTTTTTATCGCTTTATTAGCTTCTTCTGTTCTAATTCTTTCTTTAACGTTATAAGCAATTCTATTATAAATTCTTCTTGGGAGCATATGAAAATGTTTCTGCATAAAATCGAGTTTTACGTCTCTGAGATTTTTGATTCCCCAGATATATAATCTAACTCCTTTTACTCCAATTTCGCATTCTTCGATTCTTTCGTTACATACCAGATGAGGAGCAGAAAATTCTTCGTCGGTCGTAAAAGAAATTATTTCGTATTCGCTCTGATCGAATGGGATAAATTTAAAGCTGCCTTTTCTAAGATCGGTAATATGAAAATTATTTTCCTTAGCAAAAGCTGAAGTAGTATAGTGAGCAGTATTAGAAATTTTCCCGATAATATTAGTTTCGTTGGTTTTGATATAACTGAGCAATTCTTTAATCGGGGGCTTAATATTGAAGGTTTTTTTTGCTGCAGTAATAAATGCCACCTGTTGGGCTGCGAAACATCCGAGTCCCAAAAAATTAGGTGAGCATGAATAAATAACGCAATCGAAACCACTATTAATAAGTTCATCCTCTTTCAATAATTTTATTAATCCCTTTATAAGTCTAAAAGCTGAATCGTTACTTTCGATTTCTAAATCCGAGAGCTCGAATGAAATGGATGACTCAAAATCTTTTCTGATAATATTTACATTATTGTCGTTTCTTTGCCTGATTGCGACTGCGCAATAGCGATTGATAGCAGTGGAAATTAATACACCATCATTATAATGAGTATGGTCTCCAAGGAAAATTAAAGCTGCAGGCGCAACGGCATAAGAAAATGGAGCAGTATTACCAAACTCTTTTTCAAATGTACTGTTCACTTGAAAATTAATATCAGAAATAATTTTATCGTTCTTTTCCATAAATAGCCTAAAAGCTTAACTCCCGAATATAATTTATAATTAAAGAGGAAAGAATGTTTTTATCTCATTTAAACTTACCAAATATTTTATACATTTGCCCGCTAAAATATTCTAAAAATCTTTTATTTTTAGCGTTAATTGCGGAATATTAAGTCTTTTTTAGGGTCTAAAATAAAAAACCACCAAAGGGCATTTCTGCTCCTCGGTGGTTAAAAAGGAAAAATTATTTCTTTGAATCGATCTGTTTTAGGAGTTCATCAACTGCTTTTTTGAGCTGTTGGTCTTCATTTATAGCTTTAGCATTTGGAGTATTATCTACAATAAAATCGGGAACCGCAGGTCCTAGTTCCTGATTTTTATCGGTAGCTTTTGTAAACCAAGCTCTAAATGGGAGACGTACCAAAGAGCCATCGATTAATTGCTTACCGCCGGTGGAAATTACACTTCCGTTGGTCGGTTTACCTACTAGTTTACCGATACCGAGTGATTTATAAGCATGTGAGAAGATTTCGGCATTTGAATAGCTGTCTTCATTACAAAGAGCCACCGAAGGCTTAATCCATGGCGAATAAGGAAGTCTTTCCCCAATTGCATAATAATCTCTGAATTTTAATTTGTCTTTTTCAAGATTATCGGAAGCGCCGCGCGGGATTGTATAGGCATGCTGTTTGTAGTTAAGCACTAACATTAGATAATCTGTTGTGGAGCCACCTCCATTATAACGAACGTCAATTACGATTCCCTCTTTATGATGTCCCGCTGCGGTTAATTGTCTTTCAAATACTTCAAATGAAGGGAAATTCATTCCCTGAATATGAATATAACCCAAGCGACCATTTGAATATTTATCTGTAAGCTGTTCTCTTTGGATTACCCATTCCTCATAGAGCAATTGGCGTTCGTTGGAGATTGGTCTAATTTTTACTTCTCTCTCTTTGCCCGATTTATCTTTAACTCCTAGTAGAACCGGCTCGTCTGCTTTATTAATCAAAAGAGAATAGAAATCGATCTCATTAGTTACGGGTGTTTGATCGACCGAAGTGATAACATCATCAACAAAAAGTTTGCTTGATTCTCTGTCGGCAGGTGATTCAGGAATAATGCGATTTACTTTTACTCCACCTTTAACAGGAGAAATATCGATTCCAAGGAAACCGGTTGATTCGTTCTGTGTTTCCCCTCTATTTTGTCCATATAAGCCCATGTGGCTTGAATTTAATTCGCCTAGCATATAATTAAACATCTCTTTAAAATCTTGATCGGTAGAAGCAGCCATAGCCCAAACTTTATATTTTGCTTTAATTGCATCCCAATCATATCCGTGGAAATTCGGGTCATAGAATCCATCTCTGATTGTTCGCCAAGCTTCTTCAAAAATCTGTTCTTGCTCTTTCGGATGGTCGATATTCATTTTAGCTGAATAAGGAAGTGCTTCGGACTTATCGCCTTTGAGATCAATGCGATTAAGAGCTCCAGACTTGAAATAGTATAGGTATTTTCCATCTTTATCTATTTCAATACCTGAGGGTTTCGTACCACCTTTAGTGATAGCTTTTAAGTCTTTACCATCCCACTTAACGCTATAAAGGTCGTTTGCTTTGGCATCGCTATTAAAAGCGGTGAAATAGAAAGTTTCGCCATCTTTAGAGATTGCAAGATTGCTCTCTTCGCCAGGCAGGTTAGTTACTTGAACTAAACGTTCATAGATCTTATCAAAATCGATCTTAATATCCTTAGTTTTCGTTGAGTCTTTAGAGGTTTCTTTTTTGTCTTTACCGTTTTTATCCGATTTTGCTGCGGTTACAGGCTTTTCATCTTCATAAAGCCAATCCAATTTGGTTTTGTCCCAATCGGATTTCTTTAGCCATACAAACCAGATATCAAAAGTTCTATCGTTACGTTCGGAACGGAAGCCAAGTTTAGAACCGTCAGAACTCCAGACCGGGTCGTAATCACCGCGTGGGTGCATACTTACATTTACGGGCTTCATGGAATTATCGATCGGATGAATAAATACTTCGTCATTGAAGTAAAGATCGCTAATTGAATAAGCAATGTACTTGCTATCAGGACTCCAGACTACGCTACTCGGTGTTGCCCATCCTTCTAATAATACTTTTTCATTGCTTAATTTACCATCGGCGGAGATATCGGATACTATTAATTCTCCGCGTCCTCTTATAAAAGTAATTTTCTTACCGTCAGGTGAAATTACCGGATTTGATTCATCTAAATCGGTTGATGTGATTTTTGTTATTTTGTGTTTAAGTGTTTTGAATAATTGCGGTTCCGATTTGTCATCGCTTTTTGCCAAATAAAGATCGTATTGACCGTCTCGATCAGAAGTAAATACAAGCGAAGAATCATTTAACCAAGCTACATCGGTATCGCGGTAAGGACTATTAGAAATATTTACTGCACGTGATTTATCTTTATCATTTAACGTTACGAATACTTCTCCTCGAATAACCAAGGCAGTGTATTTGCTATTTGGAGAGACTGAATATCCCGAAGCATTGCTCGTAAATGTTTTATATTCAATAGGATCGAAACGATAGTCTGCCGGAAGTTCGATCGTAATCTTTTTATATTTATTTGTTTTTATATCGAGAAGATAAATATTGGAATCACTTTCGAAAACAATTGAATTTCCGTTTGTGCTTATATCAAAATAGCGGACACCGTTTTCAAGTTTTGTTATCTGTTCTGCCGCTCCAGCCGGTGCTCCATTTTCATCGATTGATTGTTTGAAAATATTATATCTTCCGTTTGATTCGGCACTGATGAAATATACAGTCTTGCTATCTCCCCAAGACGGATTAATATCGTTTGTCATACTCGTAGAAATTTTTACGAATGATTTTTTTGCTTTATTAAATAGCCAGATATCGCGATTAGCGGGACCTGCATAAGGCTGGCGATAAATCGTATTGCTTCCTCTAACGAATAAATAAAACTTGTTATCGGGAGAATTGACAATCGACGAACCGAGTGCATCAAGGATTCTTTCCGAGGTTCCGCCTGTAACCGATACTTTATGAAATTCTTGTTCTCGTTCTAAATTAACGAATTCACGTGTAGTTGAAAAAATAATCTCTTTATTATTTTCCCAACCGGTAGCTACATCATTAGAAGAGCTATAAGTTAAGCGAGAAGGAATTCCTCCGTTTGAAGGTATAACGAAAACATCGTTGCTTCCCATTCTATCAGCCGTAAAAGCAATAGATTTACCATCGGGGCTGAATTTAGGCATTGTCTCAAAAGCTTCATGAATAGTCAATCGGGTAGCTTCGCCTCCCTTAGAATCGACAGTCCAAATATCCCCTTGATACGAAAATGCAATTTTGGAGGCATCACTATTTAGAGAAGGGTAACGGACGAAAGGTGATTTCTCTTGTGAAAAAGTTACAGTTACTAATAGGAGTGAAAAAAGTGTGAGTAGTTTTTTCATTCTAAATTATCCTTATGTTATTTTTTACCTTGTCCCCATTCAAGGACTTCTACTTTTACATCTGTAATACCATCATTAACGAAATCCAATACCTTTGCCGCTCCTAGAGATAGATCTATAATTCTATCTCCCCTTGTAGGCATTCGATCGTTAATTCGTAGTATTGTACTTTTATTATTTTTAAGGTTGGTTACTCTTATAATTGTATCCATCGGGAATGATTGATGAGCGGCTGTAACGCCATTCATATCATATACTTCACCGTTATAAGTGATTCTTCCATGAAATTTATCTGCATAAAACGAGGCGGTCCCTTCAATAAATTCAATAACTTGGTAGTTTTTATAAGTTTCATTAAGCTGCCTATTTTCGATAGGCAGCTTAGAATTATTTTCTGATCTAAATCGGGGTAATGGAGTACAATTAAATAATGTTACCGCTAATAGTAATAGCAAAACAAAATTAGTTTTTTTTAATATCATTTTTTCCTGTATCCGAATGAATCGACATAAAATTTCTCAAGATCGACCGTAATTTTTTTAGTTATATATGCACCAAAGATTCCAAGTCCCCCATCGATATTTGTAAAATCGGGTTGATTAATCCTCACCGAAAATTCATCTAAAAAAGTTTGTTGAGCCGAATAGTAAGTTGCTAAATATTTGTCCATAATTAATAAACGAAAATAAGCTTTATCAATGATATAATTTGATTTATTTGGATCACCGGTTGAGATGCTTCTCATAATGGAATCGATTGCCGGTTCTTCAAATCCTACCGTACTAATTCTATTGGCGATAGGAGGATAAATTCCCACGTCCTTCCCCTCTTGACTAAGTAGATACATCGGGAACTCTATTTGATGCCGCTTTTCTACACCATTTTCCACTTTATAATAAACTAAAATGAGATCGGGAGCAAAGAATATTTCTTGATTAAGACTCTGATCGGGAAAAAATTCTTTCCAAGTAAATCTAAGAGTTGAACCATAAGCGTTACCCGTAGGTATGGTTCTGTTGGAGCTTGAAAAATAAAAATTATTTGGATTAAGAGATCTAGTCGAAGCAGATAATATTTTCCCTTCTCCCGGATAAGCCCGAATTTTAATCTCGGTTCCATCATTTGGAGTAAAATTAGGAAGATAATAAACAGGTATCGGTCCCGGATAACGGGAATCCCCCAACCGAGAAACTAATGTATCCCTCATTCGATAAGCTTTTCCTTTATACATCAATTCTAAATACATATTCCTAAGGAATGGATCGTTTTGATTTGTGTATGGATCGTAACCGGAGACATCAAAACTTTTTGATATAGTTGCGTATTGAGTTGTGGAATCTCCATTAATAATACAATTAAGAATATATTTTTCCGAAAAATCCGCTTTCGGTTCAAACGAATCATCGCATGAAACGGAGATAAATAATAATAAAAATACTGAAGCTAAAATCGATTTTTTCATAATTCCACCTTTATTGTTGCGGTTGGAAGGAATCGAAGCATATCCACTCTTTCGCCTGTATTCCTGTCAAAATAAAAAATGTTTTTTCGATCGTAAACGTTAATAATGCTGAAATCCAAGTAGAATTTAAAATCACCCAACTGTAATTTTTTTGAGAGATTAAAATCGAGACGATGATAATCGGGCAATCTTCCCATATTTTTGTCAGCCAAAATTCTGAATGGCAAATAAGAATCGAATAAGTAATTTTGTGCGAAAACATCATCGATGGCAAGTTTCTCATAATAACCGGAAATTTGTGTAAACGGTTGCCCTGAATTATAAATCCAAGTGGTGCTTGCCGTAAATCCATATCCAAGATCGACTTCCAGAATCATATTCAAAGAATGCTTTGCATCGTATCGGGGCGAATATGAAATACCATAAACTTCATTAGTGGTATTTGATAATGAATAAGAAGCAGTTAAACTTGCACGTGAATAAGTATATCTCGTAAGCACTTCGATACCATAAGATTTTCCCGTTCCTGCAACCAGGTCATTATCGATAGAGAAAAACTTTTTCTCGTTAATAAGTGCAAGATTCAAAATTCTTTTGTAATATCCTTCTATGCTCAGTTCAAGTTCGGGAGTAAAGAAAGATTCTATTCCCGCAACGTAATGGATAGCATTAGATGGTTTTAAGTAAAGAGGGGTAATAATCCATGGCTCAAATAGATTGATGATTTCATTTTCATCCGATAGAGTTACTAGATCTTGTTGATATATACCCCAAGCCGCCTTAATAGCTATTTGAGGTAGTATTCTATAGGTCATGCTTACGCGCGGTTCTATAAATTGTTCATCAGAACCGCCTCCGCCCAATCTAGTTAAGTTAATTCGAGTACCCACATCGGCGCCGAATTTATCGAACCGAAGAAGTTTATATTTTAGATAAGCGCTAATATTAGTTCCTTTAGTAGCTATATCTGTAACTGCACGCCGAGCATTCTCAAGAAATAAATTAGTCTTAATCTCTGTAATTTTAAATCCACCATCGAGTTCGTCTTTGCTTCCATAAACATAATTGAAATCCATTTTCCCGGAGATATCAATCAATGTATTCTTTCTTGCTTTTGAATTACTTCCGTGAGGATTAAGCTCTCCATCAAAATGGCTTACTGAAAAATCGATCTGATAGAACAATGGACTATCGGAAATCTGAAAATAATTCACTCCGATAATTTTATTAGACCAAGCAAAATCTTCTTTAACGGGGCTATTATTCCTTAGATAATCTCCGCTTGCAAAACCATGCACCGTAAACTTGGCGTCCTTCATAAATTCATCATCGGAATAGTTTAATTTAAGAGCGATATCATAAAAATCGATCGGAGCATTTTTGTTATTCATGAATTTTTTTAAAATTCCGGTAGAGTGGCTTCTTCTTCCCGATAGGAGAAATGAACCGTTAGGGATAGGACCTTCCACCAGTGCTTTAGTACTAAGGAGTGAAGCACTTGCTTTACCTCCAAATTGGTTTCGATTGCCATCCTTTGTATTAATCTTCATTACCGAGGAAAGACGACCGCTTAATTCAGATGTAAATCCTCCCTTATAAAACTCAATTGAATTAATAATTTCGGGATCGATAGCCGAAAAGATTCCGAAAGCATGAAAAGGATGATAGACGGTGGAATTATCGAGTAGTACAAGATTCTGATTACTTGCTCCTCCTCTTACATAATACTTAGCTGAGACATCGCCTCCGGAACGAACACCCGGCAGGTATTGCAATGAGCGAAAGATATCCACTTCCACTCCTTTTGGTAAAGTTTCAAGATCCTTCATAACGATTTTTTGTAAACTCAAATCGGTAGATTTTTCTTTTGGAATCTTGGAAGCCACTTTCTCGATTGCATTGAGTTGAATCGAAACCGGCTCAAGAATTATTTTTATATCGGTTACCTTATTAGCTCCAATATAAATGGAAAGTTCTTTTGATTTATATCCGACATAAGAAAAAACAATGTTATATTTTTTATTCCCCGGAATGGAAGTAATAATAAAATAACCTCTTTGATCGGTAGAAGTACCTGAATTTAGTTCTTTAATTAAAACATTCCCAAATGGAAGAGATTCTCCCGAAGTGGAATCGGCTATGAATCCTCTTAGTGTTCCTCTTCCGGATTGAGCTTCTATATTAGTTAAAAATAGAAGTAATAATAGAAGAAGTATCAACTTTTTCATATTCCCCCGCAATTAAAATAAACACAAAAATAATTAACGAAAATACAAATTAGTAAACCATACCAAATTTTATCTCTTTTTTTCTGCATTAAACTAAAATTTTTTATAAATTGCGCCGATATTTTCTACGCAATTCCCCAATATCACACCCAAAATTACTCAAAATAACAAGATAGAAGGTGGAGAATAGTGAACCGCACTTTCAATATAACACGCAAAGGGAAACTTTTATTAGAAGATGGGAGTGAATTTCCTGGATTTGTTTTCGGACTTCCGGAATCGACTTCTGGCGAAGTGGTTTTTAATACCGGAATGGTCGGTTATCCCGAAACGTTGACTGACCCCTCCTATAAAGGACAGATATTAGTTTTCACCTTTCCATTAATCGGCAATTACGGCATTCCAGCAGATTCAATTATAGAGAAACTGCCCGAAAATTTTGAATCGCATAAAATTCAAATTCAGGCATTAATTGTCTCCGAAAATTCCGAAGAGTTTAATCATTGGAATGCAGCGCAGAGTCTTTCTTCGTGGCTTGAAAAATATAATGTACCCGGGCTGTGCGGAATAGATACGAGGAGATTGACAAAGCTTATTCGTGAGCAGGGAACAATGCTTGGTAAAATAATAGTAGATAGCGAACCGGCAGAGTTTTACGATCCCGATATCGATCATCTCATTTCCAAAGTAACCGTACAAAAACCCGAAATACTCGGGAAAGGAAAGAAGAGGGTATTGCTAATCGATTGCGGTTGTAAGAAGAGTATAATAGAAAATCTGATTTCGAGAAAAGTGGAAGTATTTAGAGTACCTTATAATTACGATATAAGCGGTGAAGATTATGATGGTGTGGTTTTATCAAACGGACCGGGTAATCCGATAGTATATAAAGAGATAGTGAAAACAGCTAAACAATTAATAGCTAAAGAAGCTCCGATTTTAGGTATCTGCATGGGTCATCAAATACTTGCTTTGGCGGCAGGTGCAAAAACATATAAACTGAAATATGGTCATAGAAGTCAAAATCAACCCGTAAAAGAAGCCGGCTCAAATAAATGTTACATCACTTCGCAGAATCATAGTTTCGCAGTCGATACCAAAAGACTTCCGAAAGGATGGAGCGTTTGGTTCGAGAATCTTAACGATGGATCTAACGAGGGGATCAAGCATAATAAACTTCCGTTTAGGAGTGTTCAATTTCATCCCGAAGCAGCTCCGGGACCAGTGGATACTGAATTTATTTTCGATGAATTTATCAAGGACTTAAAATGAAAACAAAATTCAAAAAAGTTTTAATAATCGGAAGTTCGGCCCTAAAAATTGGTGAAGCAGGTGAGTTTGATTATTCCGGAAGCCAGTGTATTAAAGCCCTTAAAGAAGAAGGGATATATACCGTTTTAATTAATCCTAACATTGCAACAATTCAGACTTCTGATTACATAGCCGATAGAGTATATCTTCTTCCGATCAATACACATTTCATAGAAGAAGTAATTAAGAAAGAAAAACCTGACGGGATAATGTTGGGATTCGGTGGACAGACGGCATTGAATAGCGGACTTGCTTTAGATAAGCTCGGCATCCTCAAGAAATATAATGTAGAAGTTCTCGGGACTCAGATCGAGGCAATCGAAAATTCGGAAGACCGACAGAAATTCTGCCAAAAATTAAGTGAGATAGATGTAAAATATCCGCAGAGTAAAGCGGTAAATAGCGTGGAAGATGCACTCGATTATGCAAAGAAGATCGGTTTTCCCCTCATAATAAGAATTGCTTATGCGCTCGGGGGACTTGGATCAGGTATCTGCCGCAATGCATCGGAATTAAAAAAATTAGCATCCCGCGCTCTTTCATATTCATCACAAATTCTTGTAGAGGAATATCTCGAAGGATGGCGCGAAATTGAATATGAAGTAGTAAGGGATAAATACGATAATTGTATTACTGTTTGTAATATGGAGAATATCGATCCGATGGGCATTCATACCGGCGAGAGTATGGTTGTGGCTCCATCGCAGACTTTATCGAATAGCGAGTTTCATAAATTAAGAGAAGTAGCTATCAGAACCATTCGCCATCTTGGAATTGTAGGCGAATGCAATATTCAATATGCTCTTGATATGAATTCGGAAGATTATCGCGTAATTGAAGTTAATGCCCGTTTATCTCGAAGCTCCGCACTTGCATCTAAGGCAACCGGTTACCCATTAGCATTCGTAGCAGCTAAGCTCGCTTTAGGTTATGGATTACACGAGCTTCCAAATTCTATAACGAAAAATACGAGTGCATTCTTCGAGCCGGCTCTCGATTATATTGTAATAAAAGTTCCTCGATGGGACTTGAAGAAATTCCGATTTGTTAAAAAACAGCTTGGCTCTTCGATGAAATCGGTAGGTGAAGTAATGGCTATCGGACGTAAATTTGAAGAGGCATTTCAAAAATCGATGAGAATGCTTGATATAAGTGTCGATGGAATAACGGCGAGCAGGACGAAATTTGATTTTGAAGATTTGGAATATGCTCTTAGTAATCCAACCGAAGAGAGAATCTTCGCCGTAGTTCAAGCATTAAAATCGGGTTACTCGGTTGATTGGATTTTTAATCTTACTCATATAAATAAATGGTTTCTCTATAAGATTCAAAACATTGTAGATATGGAGAAAAAAATTAAAGAGCAAGATTTCAAAAAAATGGATAAAGCGTTTTTGCTCAAAGCAAAACAATTTGGATTTTCCGATCGGCAGATAGCAAATATTTTAGAAATTGATGCTCACGATGTCTATTTAAAGAGAATAAAATTCGGATTAAGACCGAAGATAGAACATATCGATACACTTGCGGCGGAATTTCCCGCAAAGACCAATTATCTTTATCTTACTTATAATTGCGAGGCGAGCGATTCTGAATTACAACTTAAAAATTCGATTGTTATTCTCGGCTCGGGTCCTTATCGAATCGGCAGTTCGGTGGAATTCGATTGGTGCTGCGTGGTTACCGGTAAATCATTAAGAGAAATGGGTTACAAAACTATTATGATTAACTGTAACCCCGAAACCGTTAGCACAGATTACGATGAATCGGACGCACTCTTTTTTGAAGAGCTTACAGTCGAAACAATTTACGAGATTTATCGTGCAACGAATCCTAAGGGTGTAATAGTGGCAATGGGTGGGCAGACTCCAAATAATCTATCAGCTAAATTAAGAAATGTAGGAATTAAGATACTTGGCACATCAACTGAATCGATCGATATGGCTGAGGATAGAAGTAAATTTTCCTCTATGTTAGATAAGCTTGAGATAGAGCAGCCTGAATGGAGAGAACTTAGTGCAGTTCAAGATGCTGTTGAATTTGCCAAGAAAGTCGGTTATCCTGTTTTGGTTCGGCCATCGTATGTGTTAAGCGGAGCGGCAATGGCGATAGCTACCGATGATAACGAATTGATAAAATTCCTTCATAAAGCAGTGGATGTATCGAATGAGCATCCTGTCGTAATATCAAAATATTTAGTGAATGCAAAGGAATTGGAATTTGATGCCGTAGCTCAAAACGGTAAAATCGTTTGTTCTGCAATTTCAGAACATGTGGAAAATGCGGGTGTCCATTCAGGAGATGCCACTTTGGTTCTTCCTCCGCAGAGAACATATCTCGAAACAATGAGACAGATAAGAGATATTTCTGCAAAAATTGCAAAATCGCTAAATATTAATGGACCTTTTAATATTCAATACATCGCAAAAGAGAACAGAGTGAAAGTGATAGAATGTAATCTTCGAGCTTCAAGAAGCTTCCCTTTTGTATCAAAGACATTAAAGAAGAATTTTATCGAGATTGCCGCAAAAGTAATTACCGGTGTGAAAGTACCGATAGATGACAATATGAATTTTAATTACGATTACGTAGGAGTAAAAGCACCTGAATTTTCATTTACTCGCTTAGAGGGGGCAGATCCGACCACGGGAGTAGAGATGGCTTCAACGGGTGAAGTTGCATGCCTTGGCGATGATTTTAGCGAGGCGTTCTTAAAGGCACTTATTTCCGTAGGATATAAATTCCCGATTAAGTCAATCTTAATTTCATCGGGTTCGATAGAATCGAAAGCTGAATTATTAGAAACCTGTCGTTCATTCTTAAAGCTCGGAGTAAAACTTTATGCCACATCGGGCACGGCTAAGTTTATGAAATCAAATGATATACCCGTGGAGATACTAAACTGGCCTCTCAAAGGAGGTTCTCCTAATGCGGCTGATTATATTAAGCAAGGTAAAATCGATTTAGTAATAAATATTCCGAAAAATTTCCAAGAAGAAGAATTAACTAACGATTATATAATCAGAAGGACTGCTGTGGATTATAAAATTCCATTAATTACGAACCGTCAATTAGCAATGCGTTTGGGTGAAGCTCTCTCGGAAAAGAGCCTTAATGACCTTCAAATAAAAAGTTGGAATGAATATTAGTTTTATTTTGTTAATCTATTTAGTATTTTTAGAAAGTTGATACATAAACAAGTGGAAAAATATGTCCGTTGAAACACCAAACAAACCGAAATTACTAATTGTAGAAGATGATTACGAAAATCAGAAATTTCTTCAGATATTTTTAAAAAGAAAATTTGAATTAGAGATTTGCGATTCAGCCGATACTTTTTATCAAAAATTAGCTGAACAAAAATTTGATATCATATTAATGGATATCTCATTAAGAGGAAAAAAAGACGGGCTTCAATTAACAAAGGAATTAAGAGAAAATCCTACGTATAAAAACATGCCGATAGTGGGTCTCTCAGCCCATGCTTTCCAACGCGATAAGGATAATGCTTATAATGCAGGTGTCGATGTTTTTATCACCAAGCCGGTCCAGAATGAAGTTCTAATGGATACACTTGTAAAAACATTAGAAAATAAATCGGGTATTAAAATAAGCTAAAATTAAGCTAGAATAGAAATGTAACATTTCTAACTATTCTTTCGTCTAAACTTCAGATAAAAATTAATCTCAAGGGGAGGGACTATGCCTAAGAAATGGCTTACACTAATATTAATATTCACCTTAGCATTAACAATTAATTTATCCGCACAAGATGAGGATGAAGACGATTGGGGCACAACGGATGACGATGATGATTACGGTTGGGCTCACAATTGGGAGTGGAACGGATACGATTGGCTGAATTGGAAATTTGACCGTCCATTTATGGAATTAAATTATGGCATCGGAGACTATAAACATAAAGATATGTTTTCTAAATTTGCTCCGGCAGGTTCATGGGAATTAAAACTTGGTTATAGCGATATTGGAAGTGCCGATGACAATAATATAGTAGATTTCAATGAAAGTTTTGTCTTCGTATCACATATTTCATCCCGCTTAAGTTCTCAAGAAAGAAAATTTGCCGAATTGCCGTTTGATAATTGGCGTTTTGGTATCGGTAAAAGAGAAGGTTACGGATATGATTTAGGTGCATTATCAATACTTCCATATACTCAATCCGGTTTTGTATGGACGAGAGTTGAGATGGAAGATTATCCGGTAGGAACTTGGATTACACCTTTGGATGATTATTTCCCTAGCCCGGGTCAAAATGCTTATAATGATTATAAAATTTTGCAGCGTTATGATAAAGACTTTAGATTCGGAACGCTCGTTGAAGGTGGAGTACGATTTGAAACTGCAAGTGTGGTATCAATAAGTGCCGGTTATGAAGCTGCGGTAATTTTCCCTCGACATCTCTTTTGGAAACATCTCGGTAGTTTAGTAATTGAAGAAACAGGCAAAGGAGCACTTGAATATTTTATTGAAAGAGTAATGGATTCATCTCCCGCTGCTGCGCCGATAATAAATGTAATACTTAAGAGTGCATATTCTTATGCTTTTTATGCATTAAAGAAAGATAATATGAACTGGCCCTTCAATACAGAAAAACCGCTTACCTACGAAACATTCAAGTTCGGAGTTACATTCGTTTTCTAAAAAATTATTGCTCCCGTTTATAGCGGGAGCAAATTATTAATAAAAATTTCCAAATCGCCTGTAGATATTAGAATTTGAAGATATGTGTGTTGAACGGTTTTAGTTCCACATAAAGTCCGATACTATTAATCTCTTCGGCTGAACGGAGATACGATTTATCGTTCATCAAGTCAATTAATTCCATCTCTTCTGGAAATCCCTCGAGATTCAATTTAATTCTGCATTTAGAAAGAGTCTCGGAATGATTAATTACTACAAGGCGATGTTCGTCTTTATAAGTCCAAAGCCACGAGAGCATATTAACATAAGTAAAATTGCCATCCCAACCGGGTTCGGGTTCTAAGAGAGTCCATTTGCCCGACTTAAAAATTTCAGCTTTTGTAATGGAAAGCAATTTATCATAATGAGCTTTAAGCAGTTTATTTTCCGTCTCTGCCCATTCTCTTCCGAGTTGAACAGGGAGTTTGATTTTCTTCCCTTCGAGCTGCCCATCATTATAGAGCTTAAGTCCCTGAATTGTAGCAATAATAGCCGAAGCGGTTTTATTCCTTTCGCAATTCATAATCGAAAGAGTTCTTTCTTCATCATGATTCTCGAGGAAGCGGACAGACTTCTGTTGGTATTCAGTATCGGCTTGGAGATGACCCTTAATAGCCTCGATATAACCGGAACGGATTCGTTCTGTAAGAGTCTTATCATAAGTATAATCAAAACCTTGCTGCTGCATTACCCATTCAAGGTCCCAATAAGTTTCTGCGATCATAACAAAATCTTCTCTCTTAGCTTTTATCTTTGAGATCGTATCTGCCCAATAATCTTTTTCGGGACGAGGATAATTTTTAAGTGCACCGACCCACGTGCTATAAAAAGTATTATTAAGAACAAGCATCGCCATATCGCATCTAAGACCATCGCACATATCAGTGAGATCGAGAAGTACATTATCCATAAATTTGCGGGCTTCTAAGCTATAATAATTAATTTGAACCGTATCCTGCCAAGCGGGAAAAAATGGATCTCTTCCGTGAGCATAATACTTCCCGTTATCTGACTTAAAAAAAGTATGATTATCGGTATTAAAATTTTCTTCGGAAGCTTCGAGGAATATTTCGGGATTTGTTTTAAGCAGGTGTGTGTGGACGCTAAGATGATTTGGAACGAAATCCAATATCAATTTCATCCCTTTATTATTCAGCATAGTTTTTACGTTATAAAAATCTTCCGTGCTTCCTAATGCGGGATTAAATTCATAGCAATCAATAGAATAAGGGGAGCCGATTACGTCTTCCTTCTGCCAATCTCTCAATGCTTTTGAATATGCCTTGACTAAATCTTCTTCATAACAAAAACCTTCTATTGCCGAAGAACATGTTTTCCAAATACCCATAAGCCATATATAATCGAAACCTTTTTCTTTGAGGCTATCCCAATAGGATTCCGGGACGTAACTGATATTAATATTACCTTTCTTGTCTGCAAATTTCTTTAGAAATACTCTGGTATTAATTTCGTAAAGCGATAAATTTTTTCTCATTTCCTCACCTATTCCTCGTTATTATTTTTTGAATTAGGCATTAAGCTGCGTTTCTCATCTTCTAAATCTTTAATTGATTTCATTAGTTCATAAATTGCTTGGCTATCGGAAGTCTCGCTGATTTTTTTATTTAATTCAAAAAGTTGTTCATTAATGCGATTGACTTTGAAGCGTCTGATTGAATCGATAGCATATTCAATTTTATCTTTTTTTATTTCGCCGTTGTGTGATAGCTCAGACCATTTCGGGCTGATCTCTTCCTCATTAAAGAGGAGATTGAAAACATATTCTTTTAGTTCCGAATCATTAATTTGCTCAATTAAATGAGCAGGTGCAATAAGTCCGTCTTCATAATTTTCTACAACAATGCGTGATAATTCTTTGAAGATAATCGAATTAAAATCAGAAGGTTCGATATCATGCAAAATTGCGCTAAGGATTTCATTATCGCCGCTAAAGAGGAGACGGATTAATTCTTTTTCGGTTTGAGCTGTTGATGATTTATCCCTATTGTTCTTTAATTCTAATATGCCTGATGATGCTCGCTCTGTTTCTTTCTGCGGTTTTTTCTGCTGCGATTGTTTATTAATATAATCGATCAATTCCGATTCGAGCATTTTTTCGCGAAGATTGAATTTTTTTGCAAGAGAAGTAATTAATAGTCCTTGTTTAATTTTGTCATTAACAAGTGCAATGATTCTTACGGTCTCACGAATTACTTTTGTCGCTTCATTAGGATCGCTTAGCATTCCTCTTTCTTCGAATATTCTAAGTCTAAACTCAAGGAAGTTTTGTGCTCTCGAAATAAAATCATCAAAAACTTCCTTACCGTTTTTCTGAATATAAGAATCGGGGTCTTCTCCTTTCGGAAGGAGAGCCACTTTAACTTCAAAATCGGATTTGATAAGTATCTCTATACTTCTAAGAGCGGCTTTTTGTCCCGCTTCATCCGAATCAAAAAGTACTACAATATTTTTAGTGAATCGCGAGAGAAGCTGCACTTGCTCTTCGGTGAGTGAAGTACCCGAAGAAGCCACAACATTTTTCACTCCGTTTTGAAAAAGTGAAATTAAATCAAGATAACCTTCCACGAGTATTACTTTATCAAGTTTTCTTATCTCCTCCTTTGAATGATATAATCCATAAAGGGATTTACGTTTAAGGTAGATCGGATTTTCGGGCGAGTTTAAGTATTTGGCGGCGTTCTCGCTATTTTCTAAAATTCTTCCGCCGAATGCAATTACTCTTCCATTAGGCGAAAAAATCGGAAAAATTATTCTTCCGCGGTACTTATCATAGAACTTACCGTTTTCTTTTTTATCGATTAATCCGAGAAGTTTAGTTTTTTCTAGATCTAATTTATTGGCTATCGCATGGTCATAGAAATTATTCCATCCCGAAGGAGCAAAACCGAGTCCGAATGATTTCTGAATCTGCGGTTTTATATTTCTCTTCTTTAAGTATTCGCGTGCAATTTCACCTTCGCTGCTTTTATAAAGCGTATCGGTAAAAAAGCGAGCTGCGGTAAGATTAATATCATAAAGGATTTCGAGTTCGTCATCTTCACCTTTATTACTCTCTTCCATTTTTAACTGATAACCGATAAAATCGGCAATCTCCTGAACTGCTTCGATAAACGAGATATTCTTATAGTCCATCAAGAACTTAAAAATATTTCCGCCGCTAGCGCATCCGAAGCAGCGATAGATCTGCTTATCTTCGCTGACAACAAAAGAGGGCGTTTTTTCGGAATGAAACGGACACAAACCGATAAAATTCTTCCCCCGCTTCTTTAATTGAACGTGAGTGCTGATGATATCAACTATATTAGCGGATTGGCGGATTTCGTCTATTTTTTGTTCAGGAATTCTCATATAGTAAAGTTAATGATTTTTCTTTCAAATAAATTAGCTATTAAATTGATATATTTACAGATAAGTATTGTTTTTAAAATTAGAGATATCAAGAGTTCCAAACTTCACCAAAACAGGAATTATGAATAATAATAAAGTAAGAGATATACTTCTATTTTTGCCCGCTAATGATTTTAATGAGCACGAATTTTTAGTAATAAAAAATGGTTTAAGGGATGCCGAATTAAAATATTTTATCCTTTCGGATACTTCGGCTCTATGTGTAGGGAGTAATGGACTAAAGGTGAAACCCGATATGATGCTATATAATGCGAATGCGAGAAATTTTGCGGGTATGATATTATGCGGAGGAAACGGGGCAAAAAGATATTGGAGCAATCAAACACTTCATCGGTTGATAAAAGATTTTAGGTCATCCCCCACGAAGATATTAGGCGCAATCTGTAATTCGGCAGTAACGGCTGCGAGAGCGGGTGTAATTACCGAGAGAGCAGTATGCTATCCAGAATTCAAAGGCGAAATAGAAAAAGAGGGAGTAAAATTTATCGATCAACCCGTAGTATTCGATAAAAATATTATTACTGCAAGGGAGCAAAGTTCTTCATGCGAATTTATCTCTTCCTATATCGCACATATTTCTAAATTTTTGGAATAGAACTAATTTTGCTAAAGAATTGTTTAATATCCCTAGAAAGGGAGAGAAATGAAATCAGAAAATAATTATTGCGAAAGTCTTACAGAATATAAAAGATTAAAAACGAGAGTTGTCCATATCGGAGATATTCCGCTAGGAGGAGATTATCCGATAAGAATACAATCTATGACTACCACTGATACACTTGATACTCTCGGAACAGTGGAGCAATCGATTAAGATGATCGAATCCGGCTCGGAATTTATAAGAATAACCGCACCGAGTATTAAAGAGGCGGAAAACCTAAAGAATATAAAAGATGAATTGCGCCGCCGTGGATATAAAGCACCATTAATAGCCGACATCCATTTCACACCGAACGCCGCCGAATTAGCCGCACGAATTGTAGAAAAAGTGAGAGTGAATCCGGGCAACTATGCCGATAAGAAGAAATTCCAAACATTAGAATATAACGATGCCGAATATCTAGCCGAACTAGAGAGGATCAGAGAAAGATTCACTCCATTAGTGAAAATTTGCAAAGAATACGGGACGGCAATGAGGATTGGGACTAATCATGGTTCTCTTTCGGATCGTATTATGAGCCGTTATGGAGATACACCGCTTGGGATGGTGGAATCCGCTCTTGAATTTTTACGTATCTGCGAGGACTTGGATTATCATGAAATTGTACTTTCGATGAAAGCAAGCAATACTCAGGTGATGGTTCAGGCATATCGATTATTAATTAAAAAGATGAATGAAGAGGGGATGAACTATCCGCTTCATCTCGGTGTAACCGAAGCCGGAGATGGAGAAGATGGAAGAATCAAATCCGCAGTCGGAATCGGCACTCTACTCGAAGATGGAATTGGAGATACGGTAAGAGTATCATTGACCGAGCCGCCGGAATTTGAAGCTCCCGTAGCAATAGCTTTAGTAAATAAATATAGCGAGAGGAAAAATCATAAACCGCTTCCGCCGATTAATGAAGTGCCGAAATCGCCTTATGAATATAGTAGAAGAGAGAGTTTTGAGATTGCGGGAATCGGGGGCGATACCGTGCCGAAAGTTTTTGCCGATTACAGCACATCGGGAATTAAGGATTATAAAGATTTATCCGAAACGGGACTTAATTATAATGCCGAAACCGATAAATGGTTTATGAACGATATATCTCCCGACTTATTATTTATGGGTGATAATAAACTTCCATTCGATGCACCGAATAGCTTAAAGGTGGTATTAAATTATAATTTTTGGCGAACGCTTGAGGATAAGTCGATCGGCTTCCCTTATTACCGTTATTCGGAATATCAAAATGCCGAGGCAAAATCGTTCATTCTCAATTTTGTAGAGATTAATATTAAAGACGTAATGAATGAGGATTTTAAGGCGGATGATAAAACCGTTTTTGTAATTACGACAGATAATAAACATGGAATGGCAGAAGAGAGAAGAATCTTTTTTGAACTGCTAAACAAAGGGATTAAGAATCCGATAATAATTAGAAGAGACTATAAAGAGATTGATGAAGAAAATCTTCGCCTTTATAGCGCCACCGATTTAGGTGCACTTCTTATAGATGGATTCGGAGACGGAGTTTGGATTACGGTTCACGAATTTAATTCAGCTAAACCGAAAGAATTTATTAATTGGACTTTATTCGGAATCCTTCAAGCAACAAGAACACGAATCTCTAAGACTGAATATATTGCATGTCCATCCTGCGGAAGGACGCTTTTTGATTTAATGGAAGTAACCGATAAAATACGCAAGCGCACCGAGCAATTGAAGGGTGTTAAGATTGCTATAATGGGATGTATAGTTAATGGACCCGGAGAGATGGCGGATGCCGATTATGGTTATGTCGGTTCGGGAATCGGTAAGATTACTCTCTATCGAGGTAAAGAGGTAGTAGAGCGGAGCCTTAATTCGGAATATGCTGTCGATAAATTAATCGATTTGATAAAAGAAGATGGTAAATGGATAGAGCCGGCACAAAATTGAGTCGGATAGAATAATATGCTCCTTCGGACGAAACTCTTTTATCCATTGATTTGTAAAAAATTTAAAATAAACCTTAACTTGAATGATTGATTAAATTAATGTATTTTTGGAACACTATATGAAAATGAATAAACAGTTGAAAGAATTTATAAATTACAGTTCAAGCGGAATGAAGTTTTAATCAAAATGCACTCCTATCAAAGGGGTGCATTTTTTTTTGATATATGAGAATAAAGGAACTAATAAAATATCTTGAAGTATGGGCTCCACCGGGAGCCGCGTGGGACAGGGACAATACTGGACTTCAAGTTGGCTTTAGAGAAGAGAAACTAATAAATCTGCTTCTCGCACTTGAGGTAAACCAAGATGCCTTACGAGAAGCAATAGATAAAAAATGCAACCTAATAGTTACACATCACCCGCTAATCTTTAACCCAATTAAAAAATTAGACTTCCAAAACGACACAAACTCCAAACTCATAGAATCACTCACAAGAAATAAAATAACACTCTATTCAATGCACACAAATCTTGATTATATAAAAGATGGTGTATCCTTCGAACTCGCAAAACAATTAAAACTAAAAAACATTCAATTCCTAAAACCGCAATCGGGCAATCAATTCAAGTTAGTTGTCTTCGCTCCCGAATCCGATATCGAAAAAATATCCGATGCCGCATTTAATTCAGGTGCAGGGAGAATCGGTGAATATGATCGATGCAGTTATAGAAGCGAGGGAGAGGGGACTTTCCGCGGATCCTCAAATTCAAATCCTGCGCTCGGCGAAAAAGAAAATTTTGAAAAAGTAAAAGAAGCTCGATTAGAGTTTTTAGTTGATTCATGGAATTTAAGTCCGGTATTAAGCGCAGTTATAAATGCACATTCTTATGAGGAGCCGGCTTATGATATCTATCCTCTTAAAAATAAGAGTGTTAATTACGGTGCGGGAGCAATCGGCGAACTTGAAAAAGAGATGAGCGTAAAGCAGTTTCTCGATTACGCTGCTAAAAGTATGAAGATAAAAAATTTCCGATATGCATTGGGTGAGAATAAAAAAATTAAGAAAGTGGCGTTATGCGGCGGAAGCGGTGCGGATATGATAGGAGACGCAATTAATAGCGGCGCGGATGCCTATATCACCGCCGATATTAAATATCATTCATTTCAGGGTAGCAAGCTTCTTTTGATAGATGCGGGTCATTACGAAACAGAAATTTTTGCTTTGAATCTTCTTAAACGGAAGATCGAGAGTTATATAAATACAAAAGAAAGTAAAGTATTTAAGTATTCGGGAGTTACTAATCCCGTCAAGTTTTATAAACAATAGGAGAATTACTTTGGAAGAACGTTTGTCAACACTCTATGAGTTGCAAGTAATCGATAATCAGCTAGATGAATTAGAAGAGCTGAGAGGCGATTTACCGCTTGCAGTCAATGATCTCACGGGTCAGATTAATACTTTTAAAAATCAGATCGAATCTAAAAATACCGAGAAGAAAAAATCTCTCGATAAAAGATCATCGAATGAAGATGAGATAGAAAGACTCAAAGAGAATTTGAAAAAATTCAAAGCTCAGTTATATCAAGTGCGTAATAATAAAGAGTATGATGCACTCACTAAAGAGATAGATCATTCCGAAGAAACAGTAACAAAATTGGAAAGCGAGAATAAGGCAATTGAAGAACTCGTTGAGAAACTAAAGATAGAAGTAAAAGATATCGAACCGCAGTTAGATGTTCTTAATGAAGAATTAAAAGAAAAAGAGAATGAATTAAAGCAGATCATAAAAGGAAACGAAAGAGAAGAAGCGAAATTAAAAACTAAGCGCGATCAGATAGTAGCAAAGATTAAGAAACCCGATTATAACACATATATGAGAATCAGGAAAGCATTGGATGGCAAGGCGATAGTAACGATAAGCCGAGCTGCATGCACGGGATGCCACAACGTAGTTCCTCCGCAGAGACAATTGGAAGTGAAGCAATCGAAAAGATTGTATTCATGTGAATCATGCGGAAGGATATTGATATCACCCGATATAGCATCGAGCATCGATTCGAAATAAAACAATAGACGAAAGTCTATTTTCATAAATACATTATTGTTGGGAATTTACAATCAGAACTCTTCCCAAAAATTATTGTAATTGATTAAAATTAAAAACCCCGAACCGGAATTACGGTAAGGGGTTTTTTGTTAAATATAATGTGATTGATTGTATGCCTAAACGAGATAGCTTTTAAAAATTACATAATATTATAATGAGCTATTTCAATACTGCACTAAGAAGGTTCATTGTAGAATTTCCTCCGGAAGCACCAACATAACTTAGAACTACGGGAATAAACTTATTGACCATATCGCTTTTCATTCCAAGCTTTGTAAATAAAGGAATGAGAGCAGCAACTGTCCCGATAGTTCCTTTAGAACCCGTTAATCCAATAGCAGAAGTAATTAAATCGTTTGAACCGGGGATTGCATTAGCAACTTTTAAGAAATCAGATGCCGATAATTTCCCTTTAACTAAATTAAGAATGGAACCCACTCCACCGACTGCTTGATTTTTAGTAACTCCGAGTTGACTTGTAACAGACTCAATTAATCCCAATTTTGTATTGTCTTGGATCTTTTTGCCCATATTTTTTAATTGGTCAAATTGTGCATTCATTGTTGTTGAGAAAACAATTGAAATAATAATAAATAGAAATATTTTGAGATTTCTCATTTTTACGCCTGTGTTAATTTTTATTAAATACAAAATTACTAAAACAAGCTCATAGTTGAAATAAAATGATTGATATAGGAGATAATCTATTTCCCATACATTTGTAGAGCATTCGAATCTTCTTTGAAGTTTCTGTATATATTTATTAGATTCTAATTGCAATAATAATTCTAAATATCCGCTATTATTTTTGTGTAAAACTGATTAAAGGAAGAGGGATAATCGAATGTTTACTACTGTACGTTATTTCGTTAAGACGAGTATTATATTCTTGGTGCTGGGGATACTCACCGGTCTATATATGTCATACACAAAGTATATCGGTAAAACGGGATACTCGCTCGAACTTCTATCGGCGCATACTCACGTGATACTTGTCGGCTCGGTAATGATGATGATAATGGGAGTGGCATTATGGTTTTTCCCAAGAGCCGAAAAATCCGATACCAAATATAATCCAACTCTGATTCTTGCTGTTTACTGGGTTATGACGATTTCAACAGGCGGAAGATTTATAACTCAAGCGATAAAGAGTTTTTACTGGTTAGAATTTCTCGATATTTTTATCTTCACTTTCTCCGCACTCCAGATAGTTGGGATGATCTTATTCTTCTATTCGATATGGGGGAGAATCCGCTCGGTCGGAAGTCATATACGTGAAGCTAAAGGAGAAAAATTTTAGCAATTAGTTCTTTAGAATGTGATTTAGTGCCGAGGAGATATCGGACGAGCCGATTATTTTTATTTTATTTTTAGATTTTATCGATTTTAGACTTGAAGTAGGAACTATTATCTTTTCGAAGCCAAGCTTCTCCGCTTCCTGAATTCTTTTCTCGATATTAGATATTGAACGAACTTCGCCTCCGAGACCTACTTCACCAAGGACTACGGCTTTTGAATCGGCAAATTTATCTTTGAAATTAGATGCAACGGCAGCACATACAGCAAGATCAATCGCCGGTTCATCAATCTTTATTCCACCTGCAATATTCAAAAATACATTTTGATTCGAGAGACGGAAACCCGCACGTTTTTCGAGCACCGCTAATAAAATCGAAAGACGTCGAATATCAAACCCGGTCGTAACGCGCTGCGGATTGCCATAGGCAGATGGCGTTACGAGTGCCTGCACTTCGAGCAATATCGGACGGCTTCCTTCGATGCTGCATGTAATCACCGAACCTGTAACTTCGGTTTCACGCGAACTTAAAAATATTTCGCTCGGATTTTTTACTTCTTCCAATCCCGATTCATTCATATCGAAAATACCAATTTCGTTCGTGCTTCCGAATCGGTTTTTCTGACTTCTTAATATTCTATATGAATGATTTTTTTCACCTTCAAATTGAAGCACGGTATCGACAATATGTTCTAGCACTTTTGGACCGGCGATCATTCCATCTTTGGTTACGTGTCCTACAACTATAATCGAGCATCCTTTGGTCTTTGCGAGTTTCATTAATTCGGAAGTGGATTCACGGATCTGCGTGATAGTGCCCGCTGCGTTTTGAAGATCGGGTTTATATATAGTTTGAATAGAATCGATAATTACAAATTTTGGGTCTTCCTTTTCTATAGCCGATAAAATATAATCAAGATTTGTTTCGGGGAGGACGGAGATAGAATCGGGATTTACTTTTAATCTTTTTGCTCGACCGCTAATTTGGTTAAGGGATTCTTCGCCCGTTACATAAAGCACGGGAGCATTAATTTTAGAAGCGGCTTGAAGTACGAGAGTTGATTTTCCTATTCCGGGATCTCCGCCGAGAAGTATTACCGAGCCGGATATTAATCCGCCGCCAAGCACACGATCAAATTCTTCTATATTCGTTTTAAGCCGAACTTCTTTTTCGTTTGAGTTATATGATAATTTGAAGGTTTCGGTATTCGTAATATATTTTTTTACTTCACGTTTTTTGTCTTCTACTAATTCTTCTGTAAACGTATTCCAATTATCGCAAGTGGGGCATTTGCCAAGCCATTTAATTGTTTCATACCCGCATTCGGAGCAGATATATTTAGTTCTAAGCTTTGCCAATTTATATTCCTGTTCTGCGAATGAAATTAACGGCTACCTGATCATCTGAATCAAGAAGTTCCTGCGGAGTGCCGGTGAAATAAATTTTACCGTTATGAACCATCGCAACTCTATCGGCAGTATTGCGGACGCTAACCATATCGTGAGTAACGACAATAGAAGTAACGTCCAATTTATCCGATAGACTTCTAATGAGTTCATCGATCGAATCGGACATAATTGGGTCAAGTCCTGTGGTGGGTTCATCATAGAGAATATAATCGGGATCAGTAACGAGAGCACGGGCTAATCCTACACGTTTTTTCATACCGCCGGATAGTTCGGATGGCTTTAATTTCTGTGTTCCGGGAAGACCGACAAGATTTAATTTATCTTCCACGATCGAATCGATTTTTTCTTTTGTGATTGCTTGGTTATTTTCTACCAATGGTAAAGAGATATTTTCTTCTACCGTCATTGAATCAAAAAGAGCAGCTCCCTGAAACAGGAAGCCGAATTTTTTTCTTACTTCATATAATTCTTTTTTTGAAAGAGAAGAAATATTCTTTCCTTCAATTTTTACTTCACCTTGATCGGGTTCAAGCAATCCGACAATATTTTTAAGGAGAACCGATTTACCGCTGCCGCTTTTTCCGATAATAGCGAGCGATTCCCCTTTATTAATAGTAAGATTAATCCCTTGAAGGACATTATTAGAGCCGAAGCTCTTATGTAAATCTATTATTTCAATCATTCTCTTTTGGAGCGATTTCCGCCACCGTTCTGTTCTTTTTATTTCGCGAAATGAACATAAATGCAATTAAAACGAGAACAATTGCTGCTGCGGCAATTGCGATATAAATCCAATATCCTGCGAATCCACCGGGATCAACTTTTTCTTTCCATTGAGCAAATCGAGTTTCGATAGTATCTTTTTGCGCTTCGGTAAGGAGATTGTTCTCTATCAAAATCGGAACCCAATTCGGTTTTACCTGCTGAAACCAAACAGAATCGGTAAAAGTGTAAAATGTTTCTTTTGATTCGCTGCTTCTTTTTACTCCGAGATTTTTTACTTCATCATCAATAAAAGTGGTGATACTTTCGGTAAAATCATCACCATTCTTAAAATTCATTAAGGTAATATTTTTCTCTCTGAAGGCTTGATTAATACTGCTCCAGATTTCGTTATTGATTCTAAAATTCCACTGTCGGAAAAGTTCATCAATGCCCGCTATTTGGCGTGCACGATTAGCTTGATTAAGATAAATCTGTGAAAGTTTAGGTCCGATCTGACGCCAAGTTTTAGAAAATTCTTTATACTGCTCTTTCATATCGGAAAGGTCATCGGCAGTCAAAGAAGTAACTTTCATAAATTGAATATTATCGCTGATAGTTCTTTCTACGTTATAGAAAAGATTTCCGGTTTCCACTTTTTTGAAGATTGCGGTTTTTTCGGCATCGTTTAATGATGACGGAGCGGAAGTAAATTCCTGAAGGAGACTATCGACAATGCCTTTTACCAATTCATCGCGCTCTTTGATATTCGCTTTAAGAGAAGCCACTAATCGATTGAGTGAATTGATTGTCGCTTGATCTTTCTTTTGGCTAAACTGAAGGTCTTTAATTTGAACCAATAGAGAAGCGTTTTGATCGTTGAGTTCGGTGAGAGCAGTTTTAAGAGTGCCGACTTCGGTTTGAAGATCAACAATCTGAGTAAAATCTCCCTTTCTTAATTCAGCGGCTTTTTCGAGTTTTTCGATTGCCGAAGAAAAATTATCGGGATAAAGTGTTTTATCGAGAAGAGCTTTGTGGTCTGCAAATTCATTTTTGAATGCAGCTATCGATTCTACTAAAGCGTCAACTTCCTCGAGAGTAATTGCATCTTTAATTTTTTGTTCAAGTGATGCGTATTTATTTTTGAAGTTTTGTGTTTTCTCATAATCGGACTGCGCATTAATTGCGGTTATAAATCCGAAAAACAAAACGAGAATCAGCGATTTTTTAAAAATTGTGAAGAACATATTATTTCCCCTCAATCCCTTTATTTGTAAAATAAGTTTTTAATCCATTATCTATTAATTCGATGGAGTTGTTTTTTTGATTCATAACGGGAGATTTCAAACCGGCTTGAGAAACGGGAATAATATTTTCTACCTTCATACCGTTTTCTTGAGTCATAAGAACATAGACATTTTTAAATTCATTACCGGTGGCGTAGTAATAACCTTTAGCGTCACGGATAATTCTTAACTCTTTACCTTTGAAAGAAGTAGAATCTTTAAATTCTTCGTTGAAGAGATTTTTCACATTTATTCTGAAAGTATATCTAGTCTCAGAAACAAAGCCGAGATCATCAACCTTAAGAACATTCTCAATAGGCCAGCTATAATCAGCGGGTTGAAGAACGATTGATGAACAGGCGGCAGTGCCAAGTAAGATAAGGGAAAGAAAAAACGCTTTTGATTTCATTGCAATTTCCTTTTTTATTTAACAAATAAACATAATGAATTGTGAAATGATTTGTTAGATTTGTTTATAAAATAGTAAGGTTTTGGTGAGATTCAAAGCAAAAATTGCTAATCCGTGGCGTGGATTAAAGGGAATTCCAAAAAATATATGGCTTCTATCGGTGGGAACCCTAATAAATCGGTCGGGAACTATGGTTCTCCCGTTCCTCGCTCTCTATTTTGCCAAGGAATTAAAAGTATCAGTATCCGAAGCCGGATTGGCATTAGTGGCGTTCGGATTAGGTTCATTAATTTCGGCTCCGTTTGTAGGGCGACTTTCGGATAGGTTCGGACCGCTTTCGATAATGAAGCTCTCGTTGTTCACTTCGGGATTCATGCTATTCTTATTCTCATTTATCGATAATTACAATATTGCACTTATAGTAACATTTCTTTGGTCGGCACTTTCGGAAGCATTTCGTCCTGCGAATCTGACATTTATAAGTAAAGAGACAGCACCGGAGCAGAGGAAGACAGCTTTTGCTCTAAATCGAATTGCCATAAATCTAGGTATGAGCATCGGACCGGTGATAGGCGGAATATTGGCTTATTATAATTATCATCTTTTGTTTTATGTGGATGGTATTACTTCGATTATGGCAGCCGGATTTTTGATGATTTCACCTTTTGAAAAATTTCACGAGGAAGAGGTAATAAGGGAAGCAGTTCTAGCTCCGCAGAAAATCTATAAAGACAAAAGATTTATCTATTATATATTGGCGTTATTGCCCGTGGAGTTTGTTTTCTTCCAGCATCTTGGAGCAGTACCGATCTATTTTGTAAAAGAGCTTCATTATACAGAAGCTATATACGGAATATTAATGGCAATTAATACAGTGATAATAATTTTCGTAGAAGTACCATTAAATAGCTCAATGTCCCATTGGCGTGATAGCTCGTCATTGGCATTGGGGTCTTTGCTTTGTGCTATTGGTTTTGGAATGATGGCGTTCTCGGCGAATATCTATTATTTGGTTTTATCGATTATAGTATGGACATTCGGGGAGATGATCTTTTTCCCATCATCTGCATCGTTTTTATCCAATATCGCTCCCAAAGATAAAGTGGGTGAGTATATGGGCTATTACCAGATGAATTTTAGTTTCTCGTTTATGGTAGCTCCATGGTTAGGAGCAATAGTACTTGAAAATTATGGTAGCACATTTTTATGGGGAGCAACGTTTATTGCAGGAAGTATTTCGACTTGGTTATTATACAGATTAAAGAGATAGGAAGAGCAATTTTAGACTTTGATTTTAACAATAGATATGTTGTATTTTATTGATGATCTTATATTACCAATCAAAAAGGGGTGTCAGATGAAGAATGGAATTAACTTACTTATAGTTTTATTAGTATTTCTCGGTAGTACTTTTAACTTAGCGCAGGAAAATGAAGAAGCTACTATGGCAGCGTGGAAGGAGTATATGACTCCAAGTGAATTTCATGCAGAAATGGCAAAATATTCAGGCGATTATTCAACAGAAAACACTATGTGGATAGGTCCCGGGACAGAACCACTTACAGAAAAAGGAGAAGCAAAATTAGAAATGATTCTTGGCGGAAGATATCTAAAGACATCTCACTTTGGAAGTTTTATGGGGACTCCATTTGAAGGTGTAGGTATTGATGCATTTGATAATATTACAAAAGAAGTTACAAGTGTTTGGTATGATAACATGGGTACGGGAGCTATGATAATGAAGGGCTCTTGGGATAAAGCATCGGGAAAAGTCAGTTTAAAAGGGACTACAACTGATCCGATGTCAAAAATGTCAACAAATGTTAGAGAAGTCATTACGTATTCAAATGGCAATAAAATTGTGGTCGAAATGTTTAATATGTCGAATGGTGCTGAATATAAAAGTATGGAAATGGTTTGCATAAAAAAATAAAACAGAATTAAAAGTTAAATCAGTCATTTCATTTTGATGTTGAATAAAATAAAAAGAGTGCAGAATTAGAAAGGAAATGATGTAGAGTTAATTTAGTTTGCAGTTAGATTGAAATTCAAAGGGGATTATCCATATGGAAGTCCCCTTTTTTTTACAACTCAAGATGTAATGTTTTTTACATTTTTTATTGACATTGTAATAAAAAATATTTAATCTGTAATTGAAATTACTCTTATCTATCCACTTGAAAGAAATATTACAATGAAGAACAAACGTTTATTAGAAATATTTCTCGAATTAGCCCATATTGACAGTATCTCCGGTAACGAGAAAGGTGTGTCATTATATATTCAAAACTTTTTAACCAATCTTGGATTAGCTCCATATACCGATAATTCCGAACAAAAAACGGGAAGCAATACCGGAAATGTAATCTGTAAAATTAATGGAGGCGGGGACTTCCTCCTTTCATCGCACATGGATACCGCACGATCTACCGCAGGATTAAAGCCGCAATTTTTAGAAGACCGAATTACCTCAGACGGAACAACCGTTCTGGGAGTAGATAACCGAGCCGGAATCGCCGTAATCCTTTGCGCTACCGAATATATAATAAAAAATAAAATCGATTCCCAACCTTATACAATCGTTTTCCCAGTATGCGAAGAGACCACATTATTCGGCTCGCGCTATATGGAGATCGATAGAGAAATAAAAATGGGATTTGTATTCGATTCATATATGAGAACGGGAAAATTCATTGCATCTTCTTATGGTGCTGCGGGATATAAAGTAATTATTAAAGGGAAAGCATCTCATTCGGGAATAGCACCCGAAGCGGGTATCAATGCTATATCTATTGCCGTTAAAGCACTATCGAATATTAAAATCGGAAGAATAGACGAGAATACAAATGCAAATGTAGGTTTATTAAAAGGGGGTACAGCCGTTAATGTAGTACCCGATTATGTGGAGATTGAAGGGGAAGTAAGATCGGTATATAAAGAGAAGGTTTTAGAAATTATAGAAGAAACAAAAGAACAATTTGTAAAAGCCGCAGAAGAATTTGGCGGCAATGTGGAGTTTGTGTGGGTATGGGATTTTATGCCTTTTAAACTCAAAGAGGATTCTCCCGTTTTTCAAAAAGTTAAAGATGTAATTACAAAAAGCGGACTTACACCCGAAGAGAAATTATCTGCCGGAGGAAGCGATGCCAATTCTTATAATGGGAATGGAATCGAAGCAGTGAATCTTGGAATTGGTGCACAAAATCCTCACTCTAATGATGAATTTATTCTTTATGAAGACTTTGAAAATGCTTTCAAAATAGCTATCGAGTTAATAAAAAAATGAAAACAATCAAACAGTTATTCTTATTATTAGTACTTGTTACAGTATCGGTTAATGGACAAGATAAACCGAAAGGGAATCTTTTTATCATAGGCGGAGGTAATAGAGAAGATGCAGTGATGGAAAGATTTGTCCGACTTGCAGGTGGATCGGATTCTAAAATTGTGATTATTCCGATCGCAAGCGGATATCCGATGGAAGCGGTGGAACTTCATACCGAGCAGATGAAAAGGATCGGTTGTAAGAATATCGATTTTTTAATTTTCGATAAATCTACTGCCGATAGCCCCGAGAATCTAAAAAAACTTGAAGGAGTAACGGGAGTATTTTTTGGCGGCGGAGATCAGAATATTCTTACTAAAGCAATGCTCGGGACAAAACTTCTTGACTTGGTAAAAAATGTATATTACTCGGGAGGTGTAGTCGGCGGAACAAGTGCGGGAGCGGCAGTAATGAGTCAAATTATGATCACCGGGGATGAATTAATAAATAAAGATTCATCACGCAGCTTTAATACGATTCAAAAAAATAACGTAAAAACTGCCGAAGGATTCGGATTCGTAAAAAACGGAATTATAGATCAACATTTTATTATCCGCAAAAGAGCAAATAGATTAATAAGTGTTCTATTGGAGAATCCACAATTGCTCGGAATCGGTATTGATGAACAGACGGTTGCGATAGTTCGTCCCGATGATAAATTAGAAGCTTATGGTGAAAGCACAATAATTATTTTTGATGCAGCGAAAGCTAAAAACATACGAACAAATTCCGATGGACTTTTTTCGGCTTCTGATATTAAGATGCACATACTTCAAAGCGGAGATGTATTCGATTTCAAAAAAAGATCGGTGATTAAATGAAGTGGAAGCTGAAAGTACCAAATACATATATCTTAATTTTTTCATTATTGGTGATCATAGCTGCACTTACATGGGTAGTTCCGGGGGGAGAATATGAGCGAGCCGAGGTAAATGGACGAGAAGTAGTAGTCCCGAATTCATTTAAGTATATACCCAGTTCGCCTCAAGGAATCGATGCATTATTCACTTCCCCAATAAAGGGGTTTGTGGAAGCAGCTACGATTATTGCTTTTATTTTAATTGTAGGCGGTGCGTTTAACGTTGTGCAGAGGACAGGAGCTATAAATGAGGGAATTTATAAACTCGTAAAAGCGCATGAAAACTCGAAAGCTCTAAAAGTACTTTTTATACCCGTTCTTATTACAATTTTTTCACTCGGCGGGGCGACATTTGGAATGAACGAAGAGATCATTCCGTTCGTGCTTATTACCGTACCAATCTGTCTTGCTCTCGGATATGATTCGATAACGGGAGTAGCAATACCATTAGTAGGTGCTCATATCGGATTCGCAAGCGCATTCCTTAATCCATTCAATGTGGGGATAGCACAAGGGATTGCAGGTGTGCCGCTATTTTCGGGAATTGAGTATAGATTAATCGTATGGTTCTTCGCAAATATAACCGCAGTTCTATTTATAGTTTATTATTTAAAGAGATTAAAGAAAAATCCTTCTATTAGCCCTATGTATGAATCTGATAATGAAAGAAGAAGAACTGAACATTTCGATCTTCTAAAAGGTGGAGAAGTAAATGGGGTTCTGAACCTAAGGCACAAATTAGTATTAATTACGTTTTTAGTTTCATTAATAATTTTAGTAGTTGGTGTAATAGAATTTGCCTGGTTTATAGAAGAGATAGCGGCGATGTTTTTTGTTATGGGAATTGCAGCCGGAATAGCCGGGGGATTAAAGAGTGAAGAATTTGTAAAAGCTTTTATCGAAGGAGCGAAAGACTTAGTAGGTACGGCTTTAATAATTGCTTTGGCAAGAGCCACACTAGTGATATCGAGAGATGCACATATAATAGATACACTTTTATATTCTTTAGCACCGTTTGTAGATTCTTCATCGCCGATATTCGCTTCTCAAAAAATGTTTTTAATTCAGTCGGTAATAAACTTTTTTATACATTCGGGAAGCGGACAGGCAGCATTAACGATGCCGATCATGGCACCTCTTTCTGATATAGTCGGGGTTTCGCGTCAAACTTCGATACTTGCTTTTCAATTGGGCGAATTAACAAATATTATAATTCCAACATCGGCCGTTACAATGGGTGCGCTTTCAATGGCGCGGGTGCCTTGGGAAAAATGGGCTAAATGGGCTTTACCATTGATGATAATTTTATTTTTGCTCGGCTTCGCTTTATTGGTGCCGCCGAATCTTATTAATTGGCAATAACTAAAATAACAAGGAGGCAGGATGAAAAAATTAATCAACTTTTTTTCATTTATTGTATTAACATCTCTATTTGTTGGTCAATCTCTATTTGCGCAGACATTAACAAATGATAAAGTAATACTTGCCTTATCAAGCGCAGGAAGAGTGCGTTTAACAGATAAGGCAACGAACACAAGACAGCTCGACCGTTTCTCCGCAATGGTTTTTGGAAAACAGAATCAGGTGTTTGCTTTTAACGCAGATGCTGATAAAGTTACCGGTACTGAAGGTGCCGTTACGGTAGCAAATCCGATGTATAGCACTTTTGAAGCAAAGACGAGAACAGATAATAGTTATTCTTCGGCCCCGCCAAATGTGGAAGTTGATGTAAATAATTATCTCTGGAGCAACGGAAATTACGGAATAGTAAAATTTACTGTAATAAATAAAGAAACAACCACCGAGACATTCCGATTTGGGGGCGAGATTATACCTCAGCCCGCAGGAAATTACGGATTTGAGCTCACTAATTTTGATCCAAAGACAAAAGCATTTTATTTCCAAAGTCCTGATAAGGCTTCTAATGTTGGATTCAGATTATTAAACGATCCTTTATCAATGTTAAAGACCATCGATTGGGTTAGCGGATATGATTCAGATGATGCTGTTCTATACGGACATTTGGGAAGCGGAATTCAATCAACTGAATTTGTAACATCCACGGCAGATGGCTCTGTAATGTTATTTGCAGGAAGTGAATTCGTTCTTGCTGCCGGTGCTTCAAAAGAATTTTATGTAGCCGTATCTTATGGCACTTCTGAAAAAGAAATGAAAGAAGCAATGGTTGAGGCAATGTCTAAATACAACGCCGTGTTTAATCTAAAAGTTGACGGAACGACGACATTGTTAAATGATAAAGTTGAATTTCCATTAACAAATGCAGGAAGAGTAAGAATTTATGATATTGCTTCGGGTAATAGGCATATTGATCGTTTATCTCCATTAGTAGTAGAAGGATCACAAGTATTTTCATTTAATGAAGATGCAGATTCAGTTGCAGGTTCAGGTGGAGCAAAAGAAGTGGGCTCTCCATTCTTCAGCGATTTTGAAGCATTCACAAGAACCGATAATAGCTATTCCGAACTCCCTCCGAATGTGGAGGTGGATGTAAATACCTATCTCTGGAATACAGGAAGCTTTGGTATCGCTAAATATACGGTTATAAATAAAGAAGCATCAGTTTCCGATTTCTATTTCGGCGGCGAATTGATTGTTCAACTTGACGGTTCTTATGGATTTGAGATAAACAAATTCGATCCAAATAATAAAATATTCTTTTCAAATCTTGGACCGACTACATCAACGGTTGGATTAAAGCTTCTAAATGATGAACTCACGTTAATGAAATCTATCGATTGGTATGATGGATATGATTCAACAGATGCTGAAATTTATCCTCACCTGCAAGGCGGAGTAGTGCCGACAGATTTTGTCTCAGGTGCAGATGGAGCGGTTCTATTCTTCTTAGGTTCTAAATTTACTTTAGAAAAAGGAGCATCAAAAGCATTCTATTTAGCAGTAGCTTATGGAACCACCGAAGTGG
Organism: bacterium BRH_c32; assembly: GCA_001516025.1. Lineage (GTDB taxonomy): Bacteria > Bacteroidota > Ignavibacteria > Ignavibacteriales > Melioribacteraceae > BRH-c32. The sequence goes on from LOEU01000034.1 coordinate 48,943, forward strand.
AAATGAAAAATGCTATGACAGAAGCTGAAGCAAAATATCGAGCAACTCTTTCTAAAGTCGAAAAAAATAATGAATTAATACCGAGCGAATATACACTATCACAAAATTATCCTAATCCTTTTAATCCTGCTACAAAGATCAGTTTTACATTGCCTGAAAGAAGCAATGTATCCTTGAAAGTTTTTAATGTATTAGGACAATTAGTTTCTGAATTGATTAATAGCAATTTTGAAGCAGGAAATTATACAGTAGATTTTAATGCAAGTCAATTATCGAGCGGAATGTATATTTATACATTATCGGCAGGCGATAACTTAATAACAAAGAAAATGACCTTGATAAAGTAATGGCACGATTTAAAGAAATAAAATCAAGAATTCAGAAATATTATCCGGACTTGCCAAAGAACCATAAAAAGTTGGCTGATTTCTTTATTAATAATTTCGATAAGATTCCTTTTTATTCAGTGCAAGATATTTCTGAGGCAACGCGTACAAGCGTTGCCTCAGTTGTCCGTTTTGCTCAAAGAATCGGATTTCTCGGATTCCTCGAAATGAGAGAGGAGATATCTAAAGAGCTCCAAAATCATATCTCTAATAAAGAGATTTTCTCTCTCTTAGATTCCACCGCCACAGAGGATGATACTCTTACAATTATTGCTAATCAGGATATAAAAAATATCAACGAAACTCTAACACAAATCGATAGAGACTATTTTGATTCAACTATTAAGATGATACTTAAAGCAAAAAGAGTATATACTGTTGGTCTCGGAGTATCAAATTTATTGGCTCAAATGCTTGCCTATCAATTGAATCAAGTTTCGATTGATGCTTATGCGCTTAGCCATAGTCATAGCACATTTTTAGAACAATTAATTTTTTTGAATAGCAGCGATCTCATAATCGCATTGTCATTTATGCCATATTCGATAGAGACAATCGATGCGGCAAAATATGCAAAGAAGAAAAAGATTAAAGTAATATCAATAACAAACAGTAACGCTTCGCCGATTACATTTTCTTCAAATGCTAATCTGATTGTAAAAAGCGAAAATTTATTATTTACAAATTCATTTGCGGCGATATCGGTATTAATAAATGCAATTACGACCGAATGTGCGCTTCGCAATAAAACAAAAGCTAAAAAGATGCTATCGGAATTAAATAAGATAGCGGAAATGCAGGGTATGGTAATAGTCGATTCACACTCTGAAAATCAGTAAACAGGAGTAAAAGTGAAAAAAGTTTTTTTATTTTTATTGTTAATCACGGGAATCATTAATGCCGGTACGACAGGAAAAATTGCCGGCAGACTAATTGATTCTCAAACAAAAGAACCATTAATCGGGGCGAACGTTGTAATAATAGGTACCAACTATGGCGCAGCTACCGATGTTGACGGTAATTTTGTAATACTCAATATTCCTCCGGGTAAATATACGGTTAAGATTAGTTCTATCGGTTATAAGACCGTTATCATTAATGATCTAAATATAGTTGTTGATAGAACTACTTCATTAAATTATTCGTTGGACGCCACAAGTATCGAAGTGGGTGAGATTATAGTTACCTCACAGACGCCGATGATTCAAAAAGATATTACTAGTTCGGTATCGGTAATGACAAGAGACGAAATCGAAGCTCTTCCGGTAGCAAGTTTTACCGATCTGCTTTCGATGCAGGCGGGAGTAGTGGGAAGCGGCTCTAATCTTCATATAAGAGGGGGAAGATCAAATGAAGTTGCTTATCTAGTCGATGGTATGTATGTACAAGATCCATTAATGGGCGGATTAGCAACACAGATTAATAATGATGCAATTCAAGAGATGAGTTTATTAAGCGGAACTTTTAATGCAGAATATGGAAATGCGCTTAGCGGTGTTGTAAATATAGTTACACGCGATGGAGCCGATAAACTTAGCGGTAAACTCGAAATGAGAACAAGTGAATTTGGAATTGACCGATACTCTAATTTAAGAGAAACTCGATTTAACGGAAATTTAGGCGGACCATTATTCACAGAGAAATTAAAATTTTTCCTTTCCGCCGAACAGGATAAAAAAGGGAGTTATCTTCCATTTGGTTACCGCAATGAAAGAACATTCTTTTCTAAATTAACTTATTCGGGGTTCTCAGGAATTAAGGCAACATTTTCTAATCGTGGGAGTGTAGGCGATAGAAGACCATATAGTCATTCTTGGAAGTATATTCCGGAACAATTTTTAGTAATACGCAATGATAGTTATCAATCAACATTTTCAATTACTCATACAGTTCAGAATAATTTATTTTATGATTTCAGAGTATCATATTTCAATCAGGGAAGATATTCCGGTATTGATAAAGATACATCAGCATATATTCCGATTCAGCAGAGAGAATATATTGAGGATAAAGGGAATGGATTTGAATTTTATTCAAAAGCCGACCCCGCAGAATTTAGCGATAGCAGAACGGCTACTATCGATGGAAAATTCGATCTCGTTTGGCAGTTAGATAAAACAAATGAAATTAAAACAGGACTTCAATACAAAAAACATTGGTTGAGATTATATAGTATTTATGATCCTAAAAGGACTTTTCCATATATAGATCATTATGATACGAATCCATTTGAAGCTGCGGCTTATATTCAAGACAAGATAGAACTTCCGTTTCTGATTATTAATTTGGGTCTTCGTTTCGATTATATGAATGCCAATATAACATTCAGAAGTAATCCGCTTGATCCAAAATCATTAGTTAAAGTGGAGCCGCGTCATCAATTTAGTCCGAGAATAGGAATAGCTCACCCGATTTCAGATAAGACTAAACTACATTTCGCTTATGGACATTTTTTCCAATATCCGAATTATCAATACTTCTTTGAAAACAATCAGTATGACTTAAATGTTCGCGAACCATTATTCGGTCAGCCGAATTTAGATGCCGAACGCACTATCACTTATGAAATCGGTATTTCACATCAGTTCACCGAGAAGATTGCGGGGCACTTAACGGCATATTATAAAGACGTTACAGGTAAAATCGGTACTCGTTATTATTTCCCGTTTGTTGATGGAAGATATACGGGTTATACAGAATATATCAATGAAGATTATTCCAACATAAAAGGATTTGAAGTTACATTGGATGCAAGAGCGGATAAATATTTTTCGGGTGGATTAGCTTATACATTCTCGGTGGCTAAGGGAAGCGCATCATCGGAGACAGAACAATATCCGGGCACTTCTGAATCTACTCTTCTTTATTATCTTGATTTCGATCAGACTCACGTATTCAATGCGAGTGCTTCGGTTAATATTCCCGAGAATGATGGACCTGAAATATTCGGTTCAAAGATATTCGGCAATTCCGATTTGAATATTATATTCAGAGCTTCATCGGGATATCCATACACACCATCGGGAAGAGATATCGGTTTTGTAATTCGTAATTCTCTTAGAATGCCCGCAATCTACACGATCGATTTGGAAATAGGGAAAGAGTTTGAACTCTTTAATGCTCTTACGATGCGAGCATTCGTAGAGGTTTTAAATCTAACAGATCACCGTAATGTATTGTATGTATATGGCGATACGGGTGAGCCGGACTTAACATTTGTAGGGGATAATTCACCTGAATATATCAGGGACCCTTCTAATTTCGGTCCACCTCGCACAATACGATTAGGGTTATCGGCACGATTTTAAATTAACTAATTAAGGAAATTTTTTAAGAGATGAAAAAAATAATTCTAATATTAATCTTGATAACCGGCATAATATTGAATGCTCAGGATAAGAGATATTTGGATAAAGATAAACCGGAGAAATTAGAGAAAGCGGATGCTATCAAAGATAGAGCCGCGGGAATTCACAATGCCGGTAATATCGGACTATTCTTTGAGAATAGAGGTAAATTATATCCGCGCAGAATTACACAAGGTCCATCAGGCGAATTTCCCATTAATAGCGGTAAAAATTACATCTATCGCATCGCACCTTTTGTCGGAATTCCGGGCAATGTAATTCAAGGCAGACATACCGGTAATGAAGAATGGGAAGCAGTAGGCGGATATCATAATCCAGAATTTTCTCAAGTGGCTATGAGTGATAATAAGAAGACTTGGCCTTCCACCGGTTGGCATTTGAAAGATGAACTTAATAACCCGATAATTAAAAGCGATCAAGATAGTTATTGTGTTTTTAATGATAGTCTTAATTCAAGGCAGATACTCGGTATCGAAATGCGCCAAACCGGTTATACTTATGGAGTAAAGTTCGCACAGAATATCATCTTTTATAAATATGAGATGATCAATAAAAGCAATACTCGGCTTGAGAATGTTTATTTCGCTATGTATGCCGATATAGATGTTGGAAATATTAGCGGCGGACTGCCGGAGTATTCTGATGATAAAGTGGGCTTCGATAAAAAAACAGGTTATATGTATTTTTATGATGATGGAATATCGAATGAATGGCCCGGAGGGAAAACAGGTTATTTCGGTGTTTCAATAATGAGAACACCAAAAATAAATGGAGTGGAAAAGGGGGTAACGGATTTCCATTATTTCTTATATAATGATGATGAAGACAGAGATTTAGATACTATTCAATATGGTTTAATGGCAAGCAGCAGATCGCTTTATGAATCGAATCTCGGACCAAAATATTTTCATCTTGGGAATAGCAGTAATCTCCATTTTGACGATCCCTCAACGATACCGGCAGATGGATTGGATTTGGCCGGATTAATAAGTTCGGGTCCTTATACATTAGAGCCGGGAGAGAAGATCGAATTTGTAACAGCGATAGTGGCAGGAGAAAATTATAATGAAGCGATGGCTTCGATGAATTCAGCCTTTAAGATAATGGAATTTGATTTTGAAATAAGCAAACCACCAAGCACTCCAAAATTATCCGGAACCGCAGGAGATGGAAGCGTAACAATTTTTTGGGATGACTTGGCAGAAGCATCTAAAGATAATTTTTCGGGTGAATATGATTTTGAAGGTTACAGAGTTTATAAGAGTCAAGATAAGGGAATAAATTGGGAGCAACTTGCCGATTATGATGTTAAGAATAAGATTGGTTTTGATGTCGGTTTGCAATATTCATTTACGGATAAAAAAGTAATAAACGGATTTGAGTATTGGTATTCGGTAACAGCATATGATAGGGGAGATTCTTCCATTGCAAGCTTAGAAAGTCCGAAAGGAAATAACACCGATGCGGTAAATCTTGTTTCAATGACTCCATTATCAAAAGCAGCGGGATACACGCCTGTTTCTTCTCTTCCGGTTAAAAATATCGGAACGGGTATTTCTAATTATGAGTTTGAAGTAATGCCGGTCGATGATAATGATCTTGCAGGAAATAAATACACAGCAGGATTTACTTATACTAAGCGTCACGATAAAGGAAATAATAAAACCAAACTAGAATTAATCGTGCGTGATTCAGCTAAGACTACAATGAATGAATATGGTATTGAATGGATAGCAAGGAATAGGGTACAATTAATAGACTTATTAACAGGAGATTTTATTGAACCGAATCCTAAGACATATATTTCGGGTGCACGATATAATCTCAATTCAGGCTTGGCTATAAAATTAACCGATCCGGAGCCGCAGGGCGATCCTGATTTCTTGCCTAATAACGGCGATTATATGTCTGTCCATTTCGGGACTTATGTTGTTAAGAACGGTACCGATACAGTAGTATATCCACGTCAATTAGAAGCGGATAAACTTCAATCCACATCCGATGGCGTTGTATTCAAATTTAAAAAACCGGATTTGATAAAAGAGCTTTCTAAAGTGGGTGGATTGGATAATGTAAACATGACATTTACGGTCGGAGACGAGACGGCATTTACCGGTGGAAGCTATCTGATTTCTACAAATGGAAAAGGTTCGGTTGGTGATCGCGGATTTGTAAAAATATTGGTAAGAGATGGTTCACAAAATACAGTAGCTGAATTTGATTCAGTATTCACAGGCGAATCATTTACATTCAATGGAATTACAGGCAAGGTAACTTTCGATGCGGGAAAAGCTCCTTCACCGGGCAATATATTTTCTTTTACTGCCGTTAAACCTATTCCTCCGACATTAAAGGACAAATATCAATTTGAAATAAAAGGTTCTTCAATCGATAAAGAGAAACTTACTGCCGAGGCGGTAAATATTAAGGTAGTGCCGAATCCGTATATCGTTTCATCCTTATACGAACCTGAATTTGGAGAACTTAGAAGAGAGCCGCTACGTCAGATTCAATTTATTAATCTGCCGAATGAATGCACGATATATATATTCACGATCGATGCGGATTTAGTGAAGACGATATATCACAATGCGGTCAGCGGTACCGAAGCATGGGATTTAAGAAGCGAAGGCGGAAGAGAAATCTCGCCCGGAATTTATATGTATGTAGTTAAAGCAGATGGCGTGGAATTTAAAAGCCGATTTGCAATAATTAAATAGTAAAAAGTTTTGGAATAAAAATGAAAAAAATAACGACATTTTTACTTTTATTAATGATGTGCGGAATAATATCGGCACAAAATCCCAATTTGGGAACCTCGGGAGCGCAGTTCCTCGAAATACCCGCCGGCGCAAGAGCAGCGGCTATGGGAGGTGCGGTAATAGGGCTTAATGATGATGCTTCATCGGTATTCTGGAATCCGGCAGGTATAGCAAAAATCGAGAAGAATGCGGTACATTTTTCTTATATGCGCTGGTTCGATATGTTCGATTATAATGCTGCTTCGGCTGCTTTTAATATCGATGGAGTGGGCACAATTGCTGCGAGTATAGTTTTATTCTCGATGGATGAAATGGAGATTACAACCGAGAAGCAACCTAACGGTACAGGGAGATTTTTCGATGCCGCCGATGCTGCAATCGGAATCTCCTATGCAAGATTTTTGACAGATCGGTTCGCTGTGGGTGTAACGGCTAAATTAGTTACTCAAAGAATTTGGAATGAAACTGCTACCGGAATTGCTTTCGATGTAGGCACTCAATATCGATTAGATTTTCAAAATCTTACGATCGCAATGAAGATGAGTAATTTCGGTGCTGATATGAAGTTTGATGGTGAAGACTTGAATGTTGTATATGATAAAGATAATTCAGTTCCGCTTAATCGTCTTGCCCCTGCACGTCTTAATACCGATTCATATCCTCTTCCACTTTCGTTTCAAGTGGGGATTGCAATGGATATCTATAACTCGGAATTTTTCAAAATGCGAGCCGATATAGATGCCGTTCATCCAAATGATAATGTAGAGAGAATAAATTTTGGAACGGAGTTATCGTTTTTTGATCGCCTATATTTAAGAGGCGGATATAGACATAATTATGATGATGAAGGGTTGGCTTTTGGAGCAGGTGCTAATCTTCCGCTCGGTAGTACTCTTGTTAGTTTTGATTATGCTTATTCGCTTTATGATATTCTTCCAAGTATTCATAGAATTTCGGTAGGTTTCGTATTCTGAAAAATGTTTTATACATATTATTGTTTTTCTTATGTGCTGGTACTATATCGGCACAAGGTTATGTTGTTGCAGTTGGAGGTGGCTCGGAAGATAAAGGGGGGTGGAGCGATAAACCATATAAATATATTGTTGACCGTTCAATCAATAAAAAAATCATAATCATCTCGGATGATTCACCTTCGGATTCATCATGGCTGCCCAATTATTTTAAGTCTCTCGGAGCCGCAGAAGCATACAATTTTTATATCCCGACAAAAGCATTCGCCAATTTAGAAGGTACAGCCGAAATAATAAAGTCTGCCGGAGCGGTTTTTATTCGTGGCGGCGATCAATGGATTTATACAAATTTATGGAAAGGAACACTGGTCGAAGATGCAATAAGAGAAGTTTTTAATAATGGAGGTGTAGTAGGTGGAACGAGTGCAGGTGCGATGGTGCTTGGCGATCTTGTTTTTACTGCATCTCAATATAGCAGTATCGATTCAGAGGATGCTCTTAATAATCCGTTTAGTTCAGGAGTGAAATTAGAAGATGATTTTCTGAAGCTTACACCTAATGTAATTTTCGATACTCATTTTATTGAGCGGGGGCGATTTGGGAGATTAATGGCATTACTTTATAATTTCCATTACAGTTCAGGAAGAGAAATTATAGGTGTCGGCATTGACGATCGGACTGCGGTTGCGATTTCTCCCGATTTAATTGCAGAAGTAATGGGAAGCGGAACGGTTACATTTTTTCAAAAAGATGAATTGACTAATTACATCAAAACCGCTGACGGATATGTGATAGATAATTTAAAAGCTGATCTCTTGGTAGAAGGTTGGAAATGGAATATCGCGGAGAAGAAAATGTATTCGATGCCCGAGAGTGCAAAGCCATTTTCGAGCAATGTTAATGCACCTGATAATGATTTCAAGATTCTCAATCTGCCAATTAATTCTGCCTCCGATAAATTGCTTTCAGAAATTTCGAGTGAAGATAATGTTCTTATAGTTTTTGATAATAAATCGCCTCAAAGTGCAGGTATTATAAAAAATAAATTAGCTTCGGCGGGAATTAATATTGAAAGTTTTGAATTAACAACCGCATCGTTAAACGATACTAGTGAATCTGCAAAATTTTTGAAAAAAAAGAAATTAATTTTTATTACGGAATCTGCTGAAAATATGCGTCAGCTCGCAGATACAAATTACCTAGCTTCTAAATATTTAAGAGAGAGAATCACCGAAAAAAGTAATTTCTATTTTATTGGCAAAAGCGGGAAATTGGCTGGAAGTTATTTTGTCGGTAATACTGATGTGGACAAGCTTGCCGCATATAAGGGCAGAATGAATATTTATGCGGGATTAGGATTGTATGATAATGTAATAATTCAGCCCGATATTTTTAGTAATGGCGATTATGAAGAGAACTGGTCATCATCGATTCCCTTTGGATTAATGAAAGCGCGCAAGAATATCGGATTATATTTTAATGATCGTGCCGATATTAGCATCAATTCTAAGTCGATAAAAAATTCGGAAAAAACTATATGGGGAATAATTGATTTGCGTAATTCTACCTTCACCGATTCATCAAAATGGAAAATGAGTAGTTCCTCCACTCGACAGTCGGTAGCATTTGATAATCTCCGATTTTCATATTCCAAGTCGTCATATAGCTTCAATTTAGAAACACGCAGAATGGATTTTGAGAGTTCAATTGATCGTGTGAAAAATTCAGAGATACCAACCGAATATAGATTAGATCAAAATTATCCCAATCCCTTTAATCCTTCGACTAGCATTGAGTATTACATTCCGAAAGCCGGAATAGTAAAACTTGAAATATATAATTCGCTCGGACAGTTGGTGAATGTTTTGGTAGAAGACAATCAAAATAAAGGTAAATATCGAGTTACTTGGAATGGCAAAGATTCTTACGGTAACTCTCTTTCTTCGGGTGTTTATTTTTACCGATTAAAAACAAATGAATATTCTTATACAAACAAGATGTTGTTGCTTAAATAGATTCTCAATTCTTGATAAAATTGAAAATTATTTTAGGTGATGTGCAATAAAGGGAATAACAGATTTACTCGAGATATCTCACTTTTATAATTATTATATTATCTAGTGCAAAAGCAAAAAATGGATTTGAAATGAAAAAAATAATTACACTTATATTACTTCTAACGGCTGTTATTAATGCTCAATTACTCTCTCCGATTGAAAAAAGCAACTACACTAAGCTTACTTCTTACAATGAACTTTTTGATTTCGCGTATCAAACTACGTTAGTTAATTCTAATATCGAGTTAAGTCCTATAGCGGTTAGCACTAATGGATATATAATTCCTGCATTATTTATTTCAAACGATAAGTTTGGTGAAGATAAAAAAAAAGTAAGAGTAATGGTCTTTGCTCAGCAGCATGGCAATGAACAATCGGGCAAAGAAGGAATGCTTCTTTTGCTCAAAGAGATCGCATTAGGAAAACACAATAGATTTTTCGATAGGATAGATTTAATATTAATTCCGCAGGTTAATCCCGAAGGAAGCGAAACAAATATAAGAAGAAACGGAGTGGGGGCGGATCTAAACAGGAATCACTTAATCCTTACAATGCCCGAAACTATTGGTCTTCATCGAGTATTTAATAAATACCTACCTGAAGTAACTTTAGATATCCATGAATATTATCCCTATTCGGAAGAATGGGAAAAATTAGGTTACAGAAAAAATTATGATGAACAGATAGGAATCATTACCAATATAAATGTATCTCAAAAAATTAGAGACGAACAAAGAAATAATTTTCTCCCATATATATTTACTTATATGCGAACTACTGGATTTACGGCTAATGAATATCTTCTCGGCGGTCCGCCCGGAATCGAAAGAATGCGTTATAGTACCGTGGATATTGATGATGGAAGGCAGAGTCTCGGGATATTAAATTCTTTCTCACTTATTTTTGAAGGGCTTAATGGAATTGATTCGCTCAGTAATATGAAGCAAAGAGCTAATGGGCAGAAGACGGCAGTGGTGGGATTGCTTCAATATGTTTATGAAAATGCTTCTTCAATAAAATCATTGGTAGCGGAGGAGAGAGAAGTACTCATTAATGGAGAAGAAAATAAATGCGCCATTCAAATGGAACATTATTCGACTAAAGATTCTAAAGATGTTACCTTTTATTCCATAAAGACAAGGAAAGATACAGTCATAAGTGTCCCCGAATTTCATGATAAAGTAAAACCTGTTTTAGAAATTAATTCACCTGCAGGGTATTTAATTCCCAAAAATGATTCTAAGCTATATGAGTGGATGAGAAGACATAATATTGAATATATTTCTGCCGATAGTGCACGAATTAATAAGGCAAAAATTTCTTATTACGAAATTAAAGGACCGATAAAGAAAATTTTAGAAGAATCGGAAATTACTTTGCCGGAATTAGAAGAAAAATCGATTACGAATATTTCTTTAACGAATTATTACTTTCTGCCAATAAATCAATTACATAACAAAATGCTTCCATTGGCTTTAGAACCCCAATCTCAATTGGGGCTAAGCAATTACCAAGAATTTAATTATCTAAAAAAGGGGAATGAATTTTCGATACTTCGAGTGAATAATTAATGCGAAAATCTAAAGATGATCATCATCGAATGAATCTTCGTCATCGAATAGACTATCGTCGGTAAAATCGATATCATCTTCATCGAATTCATCCGGTTCTTCGATTACAGGAGCATCATCTTCGTCATTTTTAGATTTTGGGGAGACTTCGCTATCATTGACTAAAGTTTCTTCCTCGAAATAACTGCTTCGCGTGTAATTGCTATCGAGCTTATCTAAAACAAGACCGACTAATTCATTTACAAGAGCGGCTTTCATTGCCTTATCGGTTATTTTGGCAGGAGCTTCTTCACTTTCCATAAAAGCATCGGTTTCTTCATAAAGTTTTACTAATGCTTTTTTATCAAGCTTAGATAAATTAGCGGCAATGATCGATTCAATCTCTTTCATAACCGTTTGATCCCAAGTTCCTTCATCTTCCATCTGAGCTTGAAGCGAAGCCCAAATTGTAATTTTCTTCTGTCCGGGTGCGGGTTGTTTTTTCAGTATTGCAACAATATCAGCGACAGTCTTTTTTAACGGCATAACTACTAAATCTCCATTCTTTTCTTTTGAACCAACTAAATTAAAAAATTTTTTATAAAACAAAAGTTAAATATTTTTCCTATACTCCAAAATTACCGTTTCGGGGAGCTTCCCATTACAAATTTTAAGATGCCTCCCTCGATAATATCATCATGATTGATATTATAATTATCGATTGTTTTTCCATTTAATTCAACTGACTGAATATAAATATTTTCTTTTAATTTTCTATCTGCAATAATAGTAAAAATTTTACCATTTGAAAGTGCGATTTCAGCTTTATCAAATAATGGAGTCCCGATGCTATATTTTTGATTAGCCGGATTTACAGGATAGAAACCGAGAGCAGAAAAGATGTACCAAGCAGACATCTGACCGCAATCTTCATTACCTGAAAGTCCTTCGGGCTTGTCGCTATAAAGCGTTGTGATTATTTTGTTGATTATTCTCTGCGTTTTCCATGGAGTGTCGCAATAATTATAAAGATAAGCTATATGATGGCTCGGCTCATTTCCATGGGCGTATTGACCGATCAAGCCCGAGATATCGGAAGATGCATTCTCTCCATCAATTTTGGAATCAATTGTGAAAAGAGAATCGAGTTTCTCATCGAAGGCAACTTTACTACCGATTAGATTTATAAGTCCCGGAATATCATGCGGTGCAAACCAACTATACTGCCACGCATTACCCTCGGTAAAAATATCATCGCGGTGATTAGAATATCGAGGATTAAATGGCTCTTTCCATTTTCCATCTGAATTTTTACCGCGCATAAACTTAAGCGAAGAATCGAAAAAGTTTTTATAGTTATTTGAACGACTTAAAAAATAATTATAGTCTTTATCTTTATTGAGATGTTTAGCAATTTGAGCAATGCACCAATCATCATAAGCATATTCCAAACCTTTCGAGACTGATTCATTCTCTTTATCGGAAGGAATGTAGCCTAGTTCTTTCCAATATTTTAGACCTAGTTTATCTTGCATAGCACTTTTTTTCATAGCTTCATAAGCAAGATTAATATCGAATCCATTAAAACCTTTTAGTATTGCATCAGTAATTACGGGGATTGCGTGATAACCAATCATAGTGCCGGTTTCATTGCCCATCAGTTCCCATACAGGAAGCAGACCTGTCTCTTTATAATGTCCGAGCATCGAATTGATAAAGTCGTTTATTCTATCCGGAATTATTAATGTAAAGAGCGGGTGTGCGGCACGGAAAGTATCCCAAAGAGAAAAAATTGTATATCTATTATATCCATTAGTGTTGTGTGTGGAACCATTAGCGGCTTTGTAATTTCCAACAACATCGCTATAAAGCGAAGGGGCGATTAGCGAATGATAGAGTGCTGTATAAAAAGTTCTTTTTGCAGATTCATCATCTGTTGTAATTTTAATTTTCTGAAGTTCGCTTTCCCAAAGAATATTAGCGTGATTGACGACTGCTTCAAAATTCCAATTGAATTTATCAGTAAGAAAATTCTTTTTTGCTCCTTCGATGCTTGCCGACGAGACAGCCGTTTTTACAAGTATCGTATCATTAGCGTTGGTATTATATTTTAGTAAGAGGCGGAGTTTTTTACCATGTGCTTCTTTCTTATGTGCTATGCCATAGTGTGTATTACTAGCTTTGACTTGCTTACCGGTTATCTCTTTATGAGATATTCCTTTTTTATTTAATACACCGGAATTTGCTTCATCTGTTTTTACTTCAACCGTATTCTGACTAACCGATTTTTCTCCACCCGCACTACCCAATTTCATCCCCTCAGGGTTGATAGAAATTTCTTTGTCCGAGGATAAAATAAAAGAAGAGAACGGTCTTGAAAAATGGGTAGTGAAATAAACCTTTTGATCGGTCGCCCACCCTTTAGAAAATCGATAGCCCGAAATTGTTGTATCATTTTCTATTCTTATATAAGTATCGGTAGGGCTATCCCAATTAATTGCAAAACCTAAATCAAGCATTATATAAGCATTTTCTGCTTGAGGAAAAGTATATTTTTGAATCCCGGTGCGTTCGGTGGCGGTTAATTCAACTTTTATTTTTGACTCTTCTAATTGAACGGAATAATATCCTGCGGATGCAGTTTCATTGCTGTGTGAAAATTTGGATTGAACTTTTTCGGGGAGTGATACAGATGTTAATTCCTTCTCGGAAATAAAGGGGATAAACGAAATATCGCAAAGATCGCCTATTCCCGTTCCGCTTAAATGTGTGTGCGAAAATCCCGTAATGAGCGAATCGGAATAATTATAACCGGAGCACCAATCCCAACCGCTTCGTCCGTTATCGGGACTAAGTTGGATCATCCCGAAAGGTGTTACTGCACCGGGGAATGTATGCCCGTGTCCGGCCGTACCGATGAAAGGATCGATATATTTTGTTAATCCTTGTTTATAAGAATTATTTGTTTGTGCTTGTAATGTCGCTGCTATTATTAGCACTACTAGCAGTATTTTTTTCATAGTAATCATCCCTTTAAAAGCATCGGATAATCATTATGAATTTTTATAATGAGTTCACCGAATAATGTATTAGCCCAAGCGAACCAAGAGCGCGAGAACTTTTCAGGATTATTTTTATTGAAAGATTCGTGCATAAATCCGGTATTAGCATGTGTGGTTTTAAGAGTGTGAAGACATTTTTTAATCTCTTCTTTGCTATCGGAAGTAAGTGCTTGCATAATAATTGAGAGATGCCAAATTTGATCAACTCCCGCATGCGGTCCTCCGATTCCTTCACCTGCGCTCCCTTTAAAAAAATAGGGATTCGATTCACTTAATAAAAATTTGCGTGTGTTTTTATAAAGAGGATTTTCTTTCTCGATTGCATCAAGGTAGGGAAGCGAGAGTAAACTCGGTATATTGGCATCATCCATAAATAGTTGATTGCCATATCCATCGACTTCATAAGGGATTATTTTACCAAAATTAAGATGATCCGAATAGGCGAATTTATTTAATGCTTTTTCCACTTCATCTGCAAGTAGGGAGCATTCATTCGCAAATGATTTATCATTCTTTACTTTTATTAATATTTCTGCGAGTTGCCTCAGAGAAACTACCGCAAAATAATTTGATGGAATAAGGAAAGAGAAAATAGTAGCATCATCGGAGGGACGGAAGATAGATACAATTAATCCTACTGGTACGATTGGATTTCCATATCCGCCGCCTGCTACTGTATCGGATTGCCATCCCGTTACTCTTTGGAATTTATATGGTGATTTTTGATTGCCCTCTTTTCGCTGCTGTTCTTTGAAAGTCTTTAGAACGAGCTTCATAGCATTATACCATTCATCATTAAATGGAGAAGAGTCGCTTGTGGTTTTCCAATAATTATATGATAAGCGAATTGGATAACAGAGCGAATCGATTTCCCATTTTCTTTCGTGAAGTTCCGGTTTCATATCCGTCAGATCGCTCATCCATTCAGAATGTCCCGGACCGTCATTAAAGGCATTTGCATAAGGATCAATTAGGATACATTTTGCCTGTCTATTAATTACGCCTGCAATAAGATCCTTTAATTTTTTGTCTTCTTTTGTTAAAGGGAGATAAGGAAAAACTTGTGCAGTGGAATCTCGAAGCCACATAGCATTTATATCACCCGTAATTACAAACGTATCGGGTTTGCCATCTATATATTTAAAAGTTACCGTGGTATCGAGTGTATTAGGGAAGCAATTCTCGAACATCCAAGCAAGCTCATCATCTGAAATGTCTTTTTTAATCTCGGCGATTTTAGCTTCTACTGCCTCGCTGGTGAATTTTCTTTCTGATAAAGGAGGACGTTTGCTAATAAAGTCTGAGGCAGGGGATAAAAGAGAATTCGGCATTGCAGTTTTCCGCATTCTATCGTGAATAAAATCATTGCTTAGTCCAATAGCAAGAGTGTTTCCTGATATTGCTAGTCCTGCTGCTGCAAGTCCGCCTGCTTTAATAAAATCTCTTCTCGATGGCATAAAATGTCCTATACGTAATTAGTCGGATTAGTTATTAAGAAAATTACACATTCTAAGATAAAAGTGAAATTATTTTATTTTCAGAGATGAGGAGCGCGGGCTATTTAAATGAATATTTCAAAGAAGTAATCTTAAGAATATTCATGAAATATAGAGTTATTTCCTATTTGTATATTTCATTTCTGCCGCTTCATTTTGAATTCCAACACCATGCATAGCTTGCCTCCACTGTTTTACCAATAGTTGTAACTTTCAATTTGGCATCAATTAAATCAAGGAACATTACCAATATTCACAGTGATAAATATTATTAAATTGAGTAAATTAGTTAATTATAAAAAAATGCCCCCGTAGCTCAGTGGATAGAGCATTGGTCTCCGAAGCCATGCGCGCAGGTTCGATTCCCGCCGGGGGTACAAACTGAATTTTTCTATTTTTATTTGATTCTATTTGAGTTTATGCCATATTAAAAATATGGCAGGTCAAAAATAAATCCATTAAACTCTCTTAAAATAGAATATAAAGGCAAATTATCCGCTAATAACCTGTTTTAAAAGAGGAAATCGTTAAAAATCTTCAAGTTCGATAGAAAGTCCTTTTTTATATATTCAAAAATGTTCTTATACTTACAGATTAATTTTTATTTTATTTGGACATTAGTATGGGATATATCAGAATTAAGAAAGGTTTAGACCTGCCATTAACCGGTAAGCCAAAACAAGAATTATCCGAAACAAAACTTCCCAAACGTGTTGCTCTTATCGGATCAGACTATGTCGGTCTTAAACCGACTATGAATGTTGCCGAGGGCGATATCGTTAAATTAGGTGATCTCCTTTTCACCGATAAAAAAATAGAAGGGGTAAAATATACTTCACCCGGTTCCGGTAAGGTTATTCAAATCAATCGAGGCGAAAAAAGAGTTTTTAATTCGCTCGTGATTGAACTCTCCGGTAATGATGAAAATAAATATAAGTCATATTCCGAAAAAGAACTTAGCAATCTGAGCGTAGATCAGGTAAAGGAATTATTAATCGATTCCGGTGCGTGGACATCATTGAGAACACGTCCATTCAGTAAGGTTGCCAGTCCGAAAAACACACCCCACTCCATTTTCGTTACTGCAATGGATACTAATCCATTAGCTCCTTCGGTTGAGAAAATATTAGAGGGCAATGAGAATCATTTCAAAAATGGTTTAACGGTAATTTCTAAGCTTACGAACGGGAAAGTGTTCCTATGCAAAGCTAAGGATGCTAAGATTCCTGCTCCGGACTTAACTCAATTATTCGTTGAGGAATTTGAGGGTCCGCACCCTGCGGGACTTGTAGGAACACATATTCATTTCCTTGATCCGGTAGGGAGACAAAAAACAGTTTGGCATTTAAATGCCCAAGATGTTGTGGCAATCGGATATCTCTTTACCACAGGCTCTATAATGACCGAAAGAATTGTAGCTCTCTCGGGAAGTGCATTTAAGAATCCAAGATTAATAAAGACAAGAACAGGCGCAGCAATTGCCGACATTATAGATGGCGAATTAAATGCAGGTGATAATAGATTAATTTCAGGTTCAGTTTTATCAGGATATAAAGCCGATGGTGATTTTGGATATCTTGGAAAATATGATCAGCAGATCTCTGCAATTCCGGAAAATAAAGAGCGTGTACTTTTCGGATGGGCATCTTTAGGTTCTAATCTCTATTCAATGAAAAATGTTGTTATCTCAAAATTGTTTCCTAATAAAAAAATTGAATTTGATACCGCCCTCAATGGAGGTAAAAGAGCAATTGTTCCTAGTGGCAATTTTGAAGCGGTCATTCCTCTCGATATTATTCCGACATACCTATTTAGAGCAATGGCAGTAAATGATGTAGAGGAAGCCGAAAAACTTGGTCTATTAGAATTAGATGAAGAAGATTTGGCATTAGCTACTTTCTCTTGTCCATCGAAATTAGAATATGGACCAATGCTAAGAGAAAATTTATCAATTATTGAAAAGGAAGGTTAATTAAGTGAAATTCTTAAGAACTTTTTTAGATAATCAGGAGAAGTATTTTCATAAGGGAGCGAAATTAGAAAAATTATATCCTCTTTATGAAGCGATTGATACCTTCTTATATACATCCGGGAGCGTTACTTCCAAGGCATCACACGTAAGGGATGCAATGGACTTAAAACGAATGATGCTGATGGTTGTAATTGCGTTAGTACCAGCAGTTATAATGGCACTTTTTAATACAGGTTATCAAGCAAATCTCGGGTTAAAAGAACTTGGTTTGGCTACTTCGCCACATTGGCAATCACAAGTAGTGGAATGGCTTGGCTTAGGACATGATCCTAATAGCTGGCTTGCAAATATGGTTTTCGGTGCTCTTTATTTCTTCCCTGTATATATAGTTACTTTGGCAGTGGGTGGATTTTGGGAAGTACTTTTCGCTGTGATTCGAAAACATGAAATTAATGAAGGATTTTTTGTTACATCTCTTTTGTTCCCATTAATATTGCCTCCAAACATTCCTTACTGGCAGGTAGCAATAGGAATTTCTTTCGGCGTTGTAGTTGGAAAAGAGATTTTTGGCGGTGTAGGAATGAATATTTTGAACCCTGCATTAACAGCAAGAGCATTTTTATTCTTCGCTTATCCTGCGCAAATTTCGGGAGATAAGGTGTGGGTGGCTGTTGATGGTTTAAGTAAAGCAACACCTTTAGCTCAATTCGCTGATCCGGTTGTTACGATTGCCCATGGAACCTATTCATTGTGGGATTCGTTTATCGGTTTAATTCCTGGCTCGATGGGAGAAACATCTGCTTTGGCATGTTTGATCGGCGCAATTATTTTAATTGTCTCCAAGGTCGGTTCTTGGCGAATAATGGTAAGCATTTTATTAGGAACGGTTTTCACCGTACTTCTATTTAATGTAATAGGAAGTTCGACTAATCCAATGTTTCAAGTTCCATTTTATTATCATTTTGTTTTAGGTGGATTTGCATTTGGAGCTGTATTTATGGCAACTGACCCGGTATCAGCTACATTTACTGATCAAGGAAAATGGATATATGGATTTTTAATAGGTGTAATGGTAATCTTAGTAAGAGTAGTGAATCCGGCATTTCCTGAAGGAATGATGCTTGCGATCTTATTTATGAACGTATTTGCACCAATAATAGATAAGATATTTATAAACAAAAATATTAAGAGGAGGCTGGCAAGAAATGTCGTCTGATAGCACAAAAAAAACAGTTTTGGTTGCTGCCGGTGTATGCTTCGTCTGCGCGATTTTAGTATCGTCAACGACTGTATCGCTCGCCCCTAAACAGGCAGTAAATAAAACTCTCGATAGAATTCAAAATATTTTAGCGGCGGGAGACGTTGAAGCTAATAATCAAGACCCACAGTTAATTTATAAAGAAAAAATTAAACCGGTTTTAATAGAAGTTGAATCGGGAAGAATCCTTGATAAAAGCGAATATACGGCTGACTTAAATCCAGAAAAATTCGATATCAAGAAAATGGTAAATATTTCCGAATTTACTTATCAAATTCCATCTTCTGAAGATAAGGCAGGTATTAAGAAAAGACCGAAATATATGGTGATCTATGAAGTAATAGGTGAGAATGAAGGTGTAGAGAAATATATTTTTCCTATTTATGGCAAAGGTCTTTGGTCAACTTTATATGGATTTATCTCCTTAGATAAAGAATTAAAGGTAGTAAAAGGAATTACATTCTATGAGCATGGAGAAACTCCGGGTCTCGGCGGTGAAGTGGATAACCCTAACTGGAAGGAAACTTGGAAAGGGAAAAAAGCTTTCAATGAAGATGGGAAAGTGATAATTCAAGTGATTAAAGGTAAAGTGGATCAAGGCTCTCCTCAAGCAGAACATCAGATCGATGGATTATCGGGTTCTACTCTTACAACTCGCGGTGTGGATAACTTAGTAAGATATTGGTTAAGCGAAAATGGTTACGGACCATTCCTAAAATCTATGAGAGAGGGAGGCAACCATGAAAAAATATAAAGAGGTTTTACTCGATCCGATATTTAATAATAATCCGATTGCACTTCAGATTCTTGGAATCTGCTCGGCATTGGCTGTTACATCCAAATTAGAAACTGCAGTAGTTATGTCCCTCGCAGTTACATTTGTTACCGCCTTGTCTAATTTTTCTGTAAGTTTAATCAGAAAAATTATTCCAAGCAGCATTAGAATTTTAGTTGAAATGACAATTATTGCATCGCTTGTAATTATAGCAGATCAGTTGATTAAAGCTTATGCATTTGATGTAAGTAAGCAGCTTTCAGTTTATGTGGGATTGATTATTACGAACTGTATTGTAATGGGAAGAGCGGAAGCTTATGCTCTCCAAAATCCTCCCGTACAAAGTTTTGTAGATGGAATCGGTAATGGACTCGGATATTCATTTGTATTATTATTTGTAGGATTTTTTAGAGAATTATTAGGTTCGGGAAAATTATTAGGTTTTTCGATATTACCATTAACCACCGAAGGTGGCTGGTATATGTCTAATGGTCTTATGGTTCTAGCTCCGAGTGCATTTTTTATTATTGGATTTTTAATCTGGGGAATCCGCGCTTGGAAACCAGAACAGAATGAGGAGGATTAAGAATGTTTGAACATTATTTAAGTCTTTTTATTAAATCGATTTTTATCGAAAATATGGCGTTAGCATTCTTTCTTGGAATGTGTACTTTTCTTGCCGTATCTAAAAGAGTTGAAACCTCTATTGGTCTTGGTATTGCAGTTATAGTTGTCCAAACTATAACTGTACCAATAAACAACCTTTTATATCAGAATGTATTGAAAGAGGGAGCATTAGCTTGGGCAGGTCTTCCGGGACTTGATCTCTCATTCCTTGGTTTAATTACATATATCGGTACAATCGCAGCAATGGTACAGATTTTAGAGATGGTATTGGATAAATACGTTCCAAGTTTATATAACGCATTAGGGATTTTCCTTCCATTAATTACCGTAAACTGTGCAATTCTTGCAGGTACTTTATTCATGGTGGAAAGGGATTATATGTTTGGCGAAAGTGTGGTTTATGGTGTTGGTTCAGGCACCGGTTGGGCATTAGCTATAATTGCACTTGCAGGAATTAGAGAAAAAATGAAATATAGCAATGTTCCAAAAGGATTAAGGGGTTTGGGAATTACTTTTATTACAGCCGGCTTGATGGCAATCGCTTTCATGCTATTTTCCGGTATTCAATTATAAGGAATTATTAATGGACGGTTTAAGTATCGTACTCATTGGCGTTGTAATGTTTACTTTGATTGTGTTACTCTTAGTAGCCATTATTCTATTTGCAAAATCGAAATTAGTGTCTTCAGGTTCTGTTACAATTAATATTAATGATGATCCTAATAAAGCATTAAAAGTGCCTATTGGTGGAAAATTATTAAACGTACTTGCGGATCAAAATATTTATTTACCATCAGCATGCGGTGGCGGCGGAACATGCGGCGAATGCAAATGCAAAGTGGTAGATGGAGGCGGAGACGTTCTCCCGACAGAAAAAACTAAGCTTAACAGAAAACAGATAAGAGAGCATTACAGATTATCATGTCAGGTACCCGTAAAGACTGATTTAAAAATTGTAGTTCCTGCTGAAGTATTTGATATTAAAAAATGGGAATGTACAGTTAAATCTAATCATAACGTAGCTACTTTTATCAAAGAATTGGTTCTTACTTTACCTGAAGGAGAAGCAGTTGATTTCAGAGCGGGCGGTTATATCCAGATCGAAGCTCCCGAGCATGTAGTCAATTATTCTGATTTCGCAATCGAAGAAGAATATAAAGATGCATGGGATCATTTTAATTTATGGAAATATAAATCGGTAGTGGATGAACCGGTCGTAAGAGCATATTCAATGGCGAGTTATCCTGAAGAAAAGGGGATAATAATGTTAAACGTAAGAATAGCATCACCTCCTCCAAATATGCCTGATGTTCCTCCGGGAAAAATGTCTTCATTTATCTTTAATTTGAAGCCCGGTGATAAGGTAATAATCTCCGGTCCTTATGGAGAATTTTTTGCCAAAAAGACAAATGCAGAGATGGTATTTATAGGCGGTGGCGCCGGTATGGCTCCGATGCGCTCTCATATTTTTGATCAATTAAAGAGAATTGATACTAAGAGAAAGATGACTTTCTGGTATGGAGCAAGAAGTCTTAGAGAAATTTTCTACAAAGAAGAATTTGATAAACTTGCCGAAGAGCATCCTAATTTTACATGGCATATTGCACTTTCTGAACCATTGCCGGATGATAATTGGACGGGACTTACCGGATTTATCCATCAGGTGCTTCATGACGAATATCTAAAGAAACATCCGGCACCCGAGGATTGCGAATATTATTTGTGCGGACCTCCAATGATGAATGCGGCTGTTCTCAAAATGTTAGATAATCTTGGTGTTGAAAAAGATAATATAATGTTAGACGATTTCGGCGGTTAAGAATAAGGAAAATTTATTAGCCCATGCATCTGCATGGGCTTTTATATATATACAATGAAAAAACAACTTAAAAATCTCTTCCTCCTTCCACTGCTTTTCTTTTTTATCTCTTGTTCTATTCAAGATAACAGTAAGGAGCTATTCACTTTTTCGGGTCCTACTATGGGAACGACCTACACAATTAAGATTGTGGAAGATTCTTCTGTGGCTAAAAATTCACTTAAGACAATAAAGGCAGAAGTGGATTCGGTATTAAAGGAGGTTAATAGGCAGATGTCCACCTATATACCAACATCCGAAATTTCAGTATTGAATAATGAGAAAAAAAATAAATGGGTAACAATTTCGCCGGATTTTGCGTATGTTTTAAGCAAGTCGATTGAAATGGGGAAGGAATCCGAAGGAGCGTTAGATATAACAGTCGGACCGCTAGTGAATCTATGGGGATTCGGACCAAAAGAGCATGAAAGAATAATCCCGCCCGATAGTGAAATTATTAAAACGATGGAATTAACGGGACTCGATAAAATTGAAGTGCAACTCAATCCTCCTTCGGCATTGAAAAAGATTGACGAAATCTATTGCGATCTTTCGGCAACAGCAAAGGGGTTTGGAGTAGATAAGGTAGCAGAATATCTTCATAGCAAGGGTTATAAGAATTTTTTAGTAGAAATTGGCGGTGAATTAAATGCAAGAGGATTGAACCATAAAGGAGAGAAATGGCTTGTAGGAATCTCAACCCCCGATCATTCCGGAAGAGTTGAATACGCAATTGGTTTAAATAATTATGCAATGGCAACATCTGGCGATTATTGGAATTATTTCGAGGAGAACGGTGTAAGATATTCGCATACTATTGATCCTCGCACCGGAAAGCCGATTACACATAAATTAGCGTCTGTAACGGTACTTGATTCTACATGCTTAATGGCAGATGGATTAGCTACCGCAATTAACGTAATGGGACCCGAAAAAGGATTAGAATTTGCTACAAAACGAAACCTTGCCATTTATATGATTGTAAGAAAGGGAGAAGGGTTTTATATCAAAAAATCACCAAAGTTCATTGAATTTTATGATGAAAAGGAAAAGGAATAATGGCACAGTTTATAGGTTTAATAGTATTTTTTATTATTGCTACAATTGGAATGACTTTAGCACTCCATTTCAGTAAATATAAAAAAAGAGGCGATGCAGGTTGCTGCGGTGGCGGACATTGCGATTCTAATGGTAAGCATGATGGTAATCATTCCTGTTATAGCAAGGGTTCTAAGTTCGTAGATGACTATAATAAAAAGGTATGATTTTATTATAATTCTCAATAGATTTAAGTGTGTGTGTGAAAATTTTTAGGAATTGCAAAAATGACAGATATAAAAAAGTTTACTCTATTGGAAGTATTTAACCAATCAACAACCCGATTTCCCGATAATCAATTTATTTCTTTTGTCGAAACTCAGAGATATACTTATCACAGTTTCAAGGAGAAAGTTAAGTCGGTATCGGATTTTTTGAAGAACGAGGGTGTAATAGCCGGAGACCGAGTTGCGATATTAAGTGAGAATCAACCTAATTGGGGCGTTGCTTATTTCGCTATTACTATTCTGGGTGCTGTTGCAGTACCTATAATGACTGAATTTCATTCAACCGAAATTGCTCATATCTTAAAGCATTCTGAATGTAAATTAATTTTCGTTTCAGGAAAATATTATTATAAAATAGAAGATATCGAAAATGATTTTTTGAGCTCTGTTGTGCTAGTGGATGATTTTTCGGTAGTTCCATTACACACTAAATCAGATATAATTAAGGAAGTGATTTCCGGTTCAAGAAAAGAATTTGCCAAGATAAAAGAAGCAGCAATGAAATTTGTTGGATTGCTTCCGGGTCAAGTGGAGGAAGATAATCTTGCTGCAATATTATATACATCGGGCACGACAGGTCATTCAAAAGGTGTAATGTTAACTCATAAAAATATTGTATCGGATGCACTTTCCACACTTGATATGATCGATCTACATGAAAAGGATAGAATGCTTTCAATACTTCCTTTATTTCATACAATGGAAACAACACTCGGGCTTATTACACCGATGATTGTAGGCGCATCAGTAACATACTTAGATAAGCCACCAACCGCTGCTGCACTACTTCCTGCATTACTAAAAGTCAAGCCGACTGTTATGCTTTCGGTTCCTTTGGTAATAGAAAAAATTTATCGTAATAAAGTTCTCCCTGAATTTAATAAGAAAGCAATTTTAAGAGGTTTGTATAAAATACCTACGATAAGGAAGAAATTAAATAAAGTAGCAGGTAAGAAATTGCTTCAAACATTCGGCGGTCAGCTAAAAATGTTCTGTATCGGCGGAGCGAAATTAGCTTCGGATGTAGAACGATTTTTAAAAGAAGCTGAATTTCCTTATGCAATCGGATATGGACTTACGGAGACTTCGCCACTTATAACCGGTACAGACCAAACTGGGGTGCGATTCCGTGCTGCCGGTAAAGCAATGCTTTGGATGGAAGTGAAGATCGATAATCCTGATCCTAAAAATGGTGAAGGGGAAATACTGCTTAAAGGTCCGAATGTAATGAAAGGTTATTACAAAGATCCTGTAAAGACTAAAGAGATTTTTACGGAAGACGGATGGTTTAGAAGTGGGGATTTAGGAGTTCTTGATAAAGATGGCTTCTTGTATATAATGGGAAGATCAAAGAATGTGATTATCGGGTCGAATGGAAAAAATATTTATCCGGAAGAATTAGAAGCTATAATAAATGAATTCCCGTTTGTTCAAGAAACCATTGTCGTTGAAAGAAATTCTCTTTTGGTTGCAAAGGTATATTTGAATAATGAAGAAATTGATCAAGTATATAAAGTTCAGAAAATGAGTGAACACGAAGCAAGAGAATTAGTTTCTAAAATACTTGCAGAATTATTAGTTCAGGTAAATGAAAGAGTGAATACATTCTCTAAGATTAATAAAATAATTGAACAGCCGGAACCATTCGAAAAAACACCCACTCAGAAAATCAAACGATATCTATACGCTGATTAATAATAGCTATAATTTTCTATGGTATGTCGGGAATCCCGACATACCTTTGTTTTCTTATAGTTAATTGTTTGACGTTTACTGCATTCCGATTCGATTTTTATATATCTTTCCTTAGATTTGTATATCACATAAGGATTTTAACGACATGAAAAAAGCATATCTATTAATTTCAATTCTATTAATCACTCTTATGGCTTGCTCTACAATGAAAGAGATCAAAGAAAATCAATCACAAATTGCAATCATACCAAAACCCGTTTCGGTAGTAGCTCACGAAGGGCAATTCGTCCTGGATAAAAAAACTTCGCTTGAATTTAATGCAAGCGATAAAGAGTTGCTCAATATAGCGGAATATTTTAATTCGATTTTGATGAAGAGTGCCGGTTTTCAATTACAAATCAATGGGAATGGAGGCAATATAATAATCCTGAAATTAGCTAGTGAAAAACTAGGAAAAGAGGGATATGAAATCAACGTAACCGATGATGAAGTAGTTATTAAAGCGAATGATTATCCGGGAATTTTTTACGGAGTTGAATCATTGCTTCAATTACTTCCTCCGGAAATTTATAGCAAAACCAAAGTTTCGGGTATTCAATGGACAATCCCTGCAGCAACAATAAAAGATGCTCCGAAATATCAATGGCGCGGAATGCATCTCGATGTCTCCCGTCATTTCTTTAAGACAGATGTAGTAAAACGGTATATTGATTATCTTGCTTACCATAAGTTGAATGTTTTCCATTGGCATTTAACTGACGATCAAGGTTGGAGAATAGAGATAAAAAAATATCCTAAATTGACCGAAATTGGCGGATTCAGAGTTGACCGTTCGGGAATTAATTGGAATGAAAGAGAACTTCCAAAACAGGGTGAAAAAACTCCCTATGGCGGATTTTATACTCAAGATGAGATAAAAGATGTAATCGATTATGCGGCAAAAAGATATATTACAATCGTACCCGAAATCGAAATGCCGGGACATGCATTAGCAGCATTAGCAGCTTATCCCGAACTCTCTTGTACGGGTGGACCGTTTATGGTAGCCGGTGGACAGTATTGGCCTATTACTCACATATTCTGTGCTGGTAATGACGATACTTTTACACTTTTAGAAAATGTATTGGATGAAGTAATCGCTCTATTCCCGGGAAAATATATTCATATCGGTGGAGATGAAGCTGCAAAAGATGAATGGCAAAAATGCCCAAAATGCCAAGCTCGAATAAAAGCCGAAGGATTGAAAGATGAAGTGGAATTACAAAGTTACTTCATTAAGAGAATCGAAAAATTTATTGCATCGAAAGGAAAGACACTTTTGGGATGGGATGAGATTATCGAGGGTGGACTTCCCGAAAGAGCCGCCGTAATGTCTTGGAGAGGCATGGAAGGTGGGGCTCACGCAATGAAAGAGGGGCATGACGTGGTTATGAGCCCTTATCAGTTTGTATATTTTGATTATCTACAAGGCGACAAAGAGAATGAACCCGAAGGTCCGAGAGCAGTTCTTCCTTTGGAGAAAGTATATTCATTCGAGCTGATGCCCGAAGGCATTGATAAAGATTTGCAGAAGCATCTTTTAGGGGGACAGGCGAACGTATGGACAGAATTTATTCCTACCGAAGAACGTATTGAATATATGCTATTCCCTCGTATTGCGGCACTTTCAGAATCTGTTTGGACAGTAAGCTCACAGAAAGATTATACCGACTTTATGAAGCGAATGGATACACAAAGGAAACGTTACGATGCCCTGAAAGTGGATTATGCAAAGTCTTCTTGGGGATATAAATAATAATTAAGGTTGTATGTTTTCTTAGAAGTAATTGATTAGGAAATTAAGTGCAGCGGTTTAATCCGCTGCACTATTTTTATAATATTTAATAAATTTCGGCTGCAGTGCATTATTGTTCAATTTCAAATTTACGGCAGTAAATAGACTTTACTGCCAATTTATAAAATTTGATAAACGAAAAAAATATTGCTGCATTACATTCTTTTAACTTTCACTCCGAGGAACTCTTCTAATTTATCATAGATTATTTTCTTTTCTTCATCGGAGAAGTTTTTAATCCGTGTACCGTGTGAACCGCCTTTTTTTACCATCTTCACCGAATTAGTAAGACCAAGCAATTCTACTGCTGTGGAAGTCCATGTATCATATCCGCCATAAATGAAGATAAAATTATTGGCTTTCTGCTGGACCCAATTATAAACACCTTGATTCAATTTACAGTCGTAATTTACCGATGCATCTTTAGGAACGAATAAAATATTAGAAGCACTCTTGGTTAATTTTTTCATATACTGTTTGAAATCTGTTATATCGTAACTATAATATCCTTCTTCATTATATGCCTGAACAAAAAATGAATGAAGTCCTTGAACGTCTTTCTTTGTGTACATACTAAGTCCAACTACCTTCTTAAGATGCTTATAAAGTTCGGGCGATGAAGAATTAGGAGCGGGAATATCTTCTTGCTTATGTCCCCATTGCCAAAATGAAAATGGATATTCAAGAACTTGAAATTCAAATGCAGTCTCTGCATCCACATACATATCTAAAGAATCGGTGGCAATTTCATTATTAATAAATCCCATCATTTCATCAAAGCGTTTGAAAACTTCTAACTGAAATTCTTTTATTTTTTCACGTGTTTCGTCCGAGCCGATTGAATTTAACCAATGATAAATTCGGGGGTCTTCTTGAGCAAGATTTAATGGTGCTACATAAGGAACTGAAGCATCTACATCATTAGGATAAAAATAGCTATGGTAGATAGTAGTCTGCCCGCCTTTACTGATTCCTGTATTAACCCATTTACCGGTATAAAGTTTTTTGAATGCTTCCACCACTGCATGATGATCCGCGGCTGCTTGAGCTACGGTAAGATATTTCCAATCGAAATTAGCACTATCGGGACGGGAATTATTAAAGTATCGATGTTCTACGACTATCTGATTAGAATTAAGCATTCTCGAAAGTTCATAAGGTGCTCCCGACCAAATTCCATAACCTTCGGTAACCAATAAAGTAGGACTTATAAAATTTACATTGGATACAATTAAACGCTGTGGGAAAGTAGGACCCGAAGGATTATTGTGATCTAAAAGCTGTTTGAAAATTACTTCGTAAGACTCGCTATACATTGTATCATGCTTCATTTCTTTGAAAGCGATTACTTGGGGCATTTTTTTAAGTGCATCGGCGAGCTGTCCTTGAGCTTGAAGAGAAACAAAAGAAAAAAGTATGACAAAGAGATAGATAATACGTTTTTGCATGGAATGAACTCCTAAAAAAATATTCCCTCGGCTAAGGAAAGCCGAGGGATATGAAATTAATTATACTATTAAAATTTTTTATTTCTCTTGAAGGAATGGATATCTATAATCGCGAAGAGGAATAAAGTTTTCTTTAATTGTACGAGCAGAGACCCATCTGATAAGGTTCAAATGGCTGCCAGCTTTATCATTAGTACCGCTACCGCGAGCACCGCCGAATGGCTGTTGACCAACTACCGCACCGGTCGGTTTATCATTAATATAGAAATTACCTGCCGAATGTAATAATGCTTTGCTTGCTATATCGACAGCGAATTTATCATTAGCAAAAATTGCTCCGGTAAGTGCATAAGGAGAAGTTTCATCACAGAGGGTTAATGTTTCTTCAAACTTATTATCGTCATAAACATAAAGAGTAAGTACAGGTCCGAAAATCTCTTCTTCCATCGATTTGAATTTTGGATTAGTAGTAACGATAACAGTCGGTTCAACAAAATATCCCACCGAACTATCATAATTACCGCCTACAATAATTTCGGCATCGTTAGCGTTTTTAGCATAGTCGATATATTCGGTGATTGTATCAAATGCACCTTTATCGATAACGGCATTGAAGAAATTAGTGAAATCGGTTGGGTCGCCCATTTTAATTGTTTTAATCTCTTCAACAATATATTCTTTTAATTGACCCCAGATAGATTTAGGAATATAAGCGCGTGAGGCAGCAGAGCATTTCTGTCCCTGATATTCAAACGCACCGCGAATAAGAGAAACACCAAGAGAAACCACATCAGCACTTGAATGAGCGAAAATAAAATCTTTCCCACCTGTTTCGCCTACGAGACGTGGATATGATTTATACTTAGGTAAATTATTTGCTGCTACTTTCCACATGTTTTGGAATACAGGTGTGCTTCCGGTAAAGTGAATTCCGCCGAAATGTTCTGAATCCATAACTGGGTTACCGACTTTTGAGCCGGAACCGGGGATGAAATTAATAACGCCGGCAGGCAAACCTGCTGCTTCTAATAATTTCATAATATAATAAGCTGAATAAACTGAACTTGATGCCGGTTTAAGTAAAGCTACGTTACCCATAATTGCAGGTGCGGTAGGTAGATTACCGGTAATTGATGTAAAATTGAATGGAGCTACTGCGAAAATGAACCCTTCTAAGGAACGATATTCTAAGCGATTCCATTGACCGACAGGTGAATACATCGGCTGTTCGCTATAAATTTGATTTGCATAATGAACATTAAAGCGGAAGAAATCTACAAGTTCGCATGCACTATCAATTTCTGCTTGAAATGGATTTTTACTCTGTCCGAGCATTGTAGCTGCATTAATTGTATAGCGCCATTCGGTATTAGCTAATAAATCGGCAGCTTTCAAGAATATAGCTGCTCGATCGCTAAAATCCATTCTCGACCATGCTTTATGAGCTTCCATATTCGAATCGATTGCCGAATTTACTTCCTTTTCACTTACTTTGTGATAAGTTCCGAGTTGATGCTGATGATTATGAGGCATTACACATTTATCTGTATTGCCTGTTCTAATCTCTTTTCCACCGATAATTATAGGTATATCAATCATGTTGTTTGAAAGTTCATCTAACTTAGCTTTCAAAGCTTTCTTTTCAGGTGAACCGGGTGCATAATTTCTTATCGGTTCATTCTGTGGTACGGGTGTCTTAAAGTTTGCGTTTGCCATACTCCCTTTCTCTTTTTTTGATTAAATAATACAATAAAATCCGTTATTATAATTTATACAATTTTGTTTGATAAAGCATCTTTTAAGGAAGCGATTAATAGCTCAATCATTTTTTCGTTTGAATTATAGCCCATAAGTCCGATTCTCCAAACTTTCCCTGCCAAAGTTCCGAGTCCTGCACCAATTTCGATGCTATAATCATTAAGAAGAATTTTCCTGATTACTTCTTCGTTAATGCCCTCGGGTACTTTAACCGTAATAAGATTTGGAATACGCTCTGATTCAGGTGTAAGAGGTTCGAGACCGATTGAGCTAAGTTTCTTTACCAACTGCACAGAATTTTCTTTATGTCTGCGCCAGCTATTTTCTAGTCCCTCTTCTTTAAGAATAAGCATTGCCTCATGAAGACCATAAAATGAATTAGCGGGTGCGGTATGATGATAAGCTCTTTTCTCTCCGCTCCAGTATGCCATTAATAGATTAAGATCATTGAACCAGCTTTTAATCGGCGTAGTTCTGTTTTTAATTTTTTGTAGTGCCGCATCGCTGAAAGAAATAGGAGAAAGACCGGGCATAGCCGATAGTCCTTTTTGAGAGCATGAATACACTGCATCGAGATTCCACTGCTTGGTGAGGATTTCGCAAGTACCGAGCGAAGTAACAACATCCGCAATGAGTAATGAGCCGTATCTATGTGCTATTTCGGAAATGGTTTTGATATCAGTTAATGCTCCGGTGGATGTTTCTGCATGAACTATGGCTGTGATTTTGATATCAGGGTTATTCTTAAGTGCTTCTTCAATTTTTTGTTGGTCGATAGCTCTGCCCCATTCAGCTTCTACAACAATCGGGACGCCTCCGATTTTTTCTACAATCTGTTTCATCCTTCCTGCGAAATATCCGCCGATACCGATTAAAACTTTATCTTCGGGTTCAATAAGATTGACAAGGGACGCCTCCATACCGAGCGAGCCGGGACCGGATAATGCTATTGTAGCATTGCTATCGGTTTGGAATGTGTATTGAAGCAATTGTTTAATATCATCCATAAGCTCAATAAATTGCGGATCGAGATGACCGATTGTGGGTCTTTTAAGTGCTTCTAATACTCTGGGATTAACGTTAGAAGGACCGGGTCCCATTAAAATTCTATTTTTGGGTATAAATGATTGTTCCAATATCTTTCTCCATTAATCTTCTAAATTATTTAATAGTCCGGCAGCAAGAAGAATTTTGTTTATCTCTGCTTTGCCGTTTTCATCGAGTGGTAGGAGCGGTTCGCGCGGCAGTCCGCCATAGAATCCAATTAAGTCCAACGAATATTTTAATCCCGCCACTCCGAATCGTGCAGTGATTGCTTTATTAACAGGAAGCATCCTATTCTGAATCTCGGTTGCTTCTTTTAGTTTTCCCTCTTCATATAATTTCTGTATTTCAGCGGATTCATTCGGTGCAATATTAGCAAGGGCTAAAATACCGCCGGATACACCTGAAACAAGAGCCGGAAGGAGCACTGACCCTGTCCCTACAATCACAGAAAAATTTTCATGAGTAGAACTCACGAATTCAGAAATCTGTCTGATATTCTCGGTGCTGTTTTTAATGCCCGCAATATTTGAGTGATGAGAAAGTTCTTCGACTGTATTAAGTTCGATATCCACACCCGTGAATTTTGGGACATTATAAATCAGGAGAGGGATTTTTGTTTTATCTGCCACACGACTGAAATAATTTATTAATGATTTATGCTTCATCTCCGATTTATAAAAAGAGGGAGTGAGAACGAGAGCATAATCCGCACCTCTGTCGGCACAGTCATTACTTAAAGAGATTGTCTCTTGAATCGAATCGCTTCCCGTGCCTGCAATTATTATCTTTTCCTCAGATACGTTTTGCTTAACCGTTTCTGTAAGAAGAAGTTTTTCATTTCTTGAAAGTAACACACTCTCCCCATTTGAACCCATAACAACATATCCCGCAAGGGGAGTGGTTTCCCATTTGGAGAGATTATCTTTTAGTTTATCAATCGCTATTTCATCATTAAGAAACGGGGTAGCGATTGGTGGGAAGATCCCTTTAATTTTTTTCATATTTACTCAAATATATTTTTAAGAACGAACATTACATTAGCTGGTCTCTCCGCTAATCTTCTCATATACCATGGATACCATGCAGAGCCATAGGAAATTAATACTCTTAGTGTGTATCCTTCGGCAGCAAGTTTTTTTTGCAAGGTCGGTTTAATCCCATAAAGCATCTGAAACTCGATCCGCTCTCTTTCTAAACCGATCTGTTTGCCTGATAGAATAATTTTATAAATTAATTCTTCGTCATGAGTGGCAAATATCGCACGAATCCCTTTCTCCTTTACTGCAGTTAATAATTTTTGAGAAAGTTTATAATAATTTTGATCAACTATGGCTTTATCTTGAATAGCAATATGGGGCAATTCTCTATATGCACCTTTTACTAAACGGATTTTAGGATCAAGCGGAAGGAGGTCATCTATATCACCATTTGTAAGATGTAGATATGCCTGCAAGCAGATACCGATATTAGTTAGCTCGGTTTTCATATCCTTATAGAATTTAATCGTGCGCTCTGTATAATCGCTTCCTTCCATATCGATAAAAAGATCAGAGGAAGGGAGAAGTTCTTTTACCTTAAGAGCAATCTCGCGGAAATTCTTCTTTGTCTCTTCTTCGGAGAGATCGAATCCGAGTTGAGTAAGTTTAATAGATATCTCCGTATCAAGATCATTGGTTTTTATTATATCAAGAGATTTTAGGTAATGCTCTTTAACGGCAATGCCTTCATCAAGATTAGTGATGTTTTCTCCGAGCCGAGTAAATACGGTGGGGATAGAGAGCTGCCGGAAGAGCAATGCTTCGCGAATAGCATCTTCAAGTGCCTCGCCCGGCATAAATTTCTTTAATGCGCTCTGAACGAATTTCTGTTCCGGCACGTTTTTCTTAAGCCACTCATTTTGAGAAGCCCAAAGTAATGATTCGCGAAATATGCTCACTTATGATTCTCCCTCTATTTTCCCATCGCCAATATTAGTTTTTATTAGAACAAAACTGTTCTACTTCTTCAATGGTTTTCGGGATCGGTTTACCTAGCACTCTAGAACCTGTTTTCGTTACTAAAATATCGTCTTCAATTCTGATACCGCCGAAGCCGATATATTTTTTAGCTTTTTCGTAATTAATAAATTGAGTGAATTTTCCTTCTGCTTCCCATTTATGAATTAATTCGGGAATAAAATAGATACCCGGTTCAATAGTTAGGACTGTACCCGGTTTCATCTCTTTTGCGTAACGGAGCGATTTAAGTCCGAACTGGGTCGAACGTTTTATTTTTTCATGGTAACCGGTATAGAATTCGCCAAAATTTTCCATATCATGAACATCGAGACCTAGAAGATGACCGAGACCATGGGGGAAGAAAAGAGCGTGAGCACCTTCTTTGACGATCTCTTTTACGTCCCCTTTCAAAAATCCTAATTCTTTTAAGCCGGTTGCAATAACAGCGGCAGCCCTTAGATGAACATCCTTGAAAAAGATTCCCGGTTTAACGGCTTTAATTGCTTCCATATTAGCATCAAGAACAATCTGATAAATTTCTTTTTGGCGATCGGAGAATTTCCCACTAACAGGGAACGTGCGAGTAATATCGCTTGCATAATGAAGATCAGTTTCGGTGCCCGAATCGTTTACAACTAAGTCTCCATTACGAAGAATATTAGCATGCCCGTGATTATGAAGAGTTTCGCCATGCTTAGAAAAAATTATCGGAAAGGAAAGTCCATTACCTTTTGCTGCGGCAATACCTTGGACGTATCCTGCAATTTCCTGCTCTTTGATTCCGGGAATTGTAATTTGCATAGCTGAAGTCTGCATATCATAGGAGATATCGATAGCTTTTTCGATTTCTTTAATTTCTTCGGAGGATTTAATTGTACGCTGCTCTACGATAGCTTTTATTAATTGAGGTGAAACGTAGTTATTTACTTCACCTGCTCTAATATCGAGGAGTGCCTCGAGCTTCATCATATTATCATATCGATATTGAGGAATAAAATGAACCTTCCTGCCTTGTGAAGCAGCCCTTAATAATACATCTTTTAATTCAGCGGGAGTTCCGGCTAATTTAATTCCGCTTTTAACAGCGCGTTGTGCAATAGTCGGTTGCGGTCCCATCCAAACGATATCATCAATTGTAAAATCATTTCCAAAAATTACATCTGCATTATCATCGATATCAATTACGGCAGCAAGACCCGGGAAATCGATTCCGAAATAATAGAGGAAAGTGCTATCCTGTCTGAAATGATATGTGTTATCCATATAGTTCATCGGGCTTTCATCATTGCCGAGTAGAAGAATCAATCCGCTTTTTACTTTCTTCTTTAATATTTCTCTTCTTTTTATATACACTTTTTTATCAAACATACAAACTCCTTTAATAAGATTTATGTTCAGTTCTTCTAATAATTTCATTTTGAAGATCGATGCCGAGATCGACAAAGTAATCGCTATAACCTGCAACACGAACAATCAGATCGCGATATTTTTCGGGATGTTCCTGTGCCTTACGAAGTATATCGGCATCAACAACATTGAATTGAATATGATGCCCGTCCATACTAAAATATGTACGGATTAAGGAAACGAGTTTATCGAGATTCTCTTCCCGATCGAAAATTTGTGGTGTAAATTTTTGATTGAGTAACGTTCCGCCGGTTCGGAGATGATCAATCTTAGCGGCAGATTTAATAACTGCCGTAGGTCCATGAACGTCCGCGCCCTGAACAGGTGATATCCCCTCGCTTAATGGTTCGCAAGCGAATCTTCCATCGGGCAATGCACTAGTTACACTCCCGAAATAAACATGGCATGTTGTAGGTAATAGATTTACTCTAAACTCGCCTCCTTTAATATTTTTTCTTCCGTCTATTCCCGAATAATAAATTTCAAAAACATCGCGCATTATATCATCGGCATAGTTATCATCGTTACCATATTTGGGAGTCTTGAATAAAAATTCTTCGCGCATTTCGGATGAATATGCGAAATTATTTTTTAGTGCCTCGCTCACTTCCTTCATCGAATATTTTTTCTTATCGAAGACATTGTATTTAAGCGATGAAAGAGAATCCGTTACAGAGCCGAGACCGACACCTTGAATATATGAAGAATTGTATCTTGCTCCACCGGCATTATAATCTTTCCCCTTCTTTATGCAATCATCGACTAAGATAGACATAAACGGAGCAGGCATATAATCGGCAAATATTTTTTCTATGATAAGATTGCCTTTGATTTTGATATCGAGGAAATGATGAACCTGTTTTTTGAATGCTTCTAATAATTGATCGAATGATTCAAAACTCTCCACATTCCCGCTATGGAGACCAAGCTGCTTTTCGGTTCTAAAATCATATCCATTGTTGAGCGTTAGTTCTAAAATTTTTGGCAGATTAAAATAACCCGTTAAGATGTATGCTTCTTTGCCAAATGCACCTGATTCCACGCAGCCGCTTGCTCCGCCATTTCGTGCGTCAATAATTGATTTGCCTTGACGAACTAATTCCTGAATAATAGCATCAGTATTAAATAGCGATGGCTGTCCGAAGCCCGTTTTTATTATCTTAAGTGCACGTTTGACTAATCTATCGGGATTTTTTTTACTAATCTGAACCATAGAACTTGGCTGCAATAAACGCATCTCTTCAATTACATCGAGTATAACATAGGTTAGATCATTGACTGCATCTTCACCTTTTTCATTAACTCCACCGACATTTATTAAACAAAAATCGGTATATGTATTACTCTCTTGAGCTGTAACTCCGACTTTCGGAGGAGCGGGTTGATTATTGAATTTTATCCAAAATGATTGGAGTAGTTCCTTTGCTGTATCTTCGGTTAGTAAACCGCTTTCTAAATCACGTTTATAGAATGGGTAAAGATGCCGATCCAATCTACCCGGGTTGAATGAATCCCAAGTATTAAGTTCAGTGATAACGCCAAGATGAATAAACCAATAGTATTGAAGTGCCTCCCAGAATGTTCGAGGTGCATTGGCAGGGACTCTGCTACATATACCTGCGAGCGTTTCTAATTCACTTTTTCTTGTGCTGTCTTTTTCAGAGTAAGCCGCTTCGGTCAATTTGTTTGCATATCGATTAGCGTAGGAGATGATCGCATCGGCGGCAATATGCATCGCTTTTAGTTCTTCTCTCTTGCTTAATGCTTCCGGATCATTAAAAAAATCAAGGTTTTTTATCTCCTCTTCGATTTCTGTTTTAAAATCATTCATCCCTTTTTTATAAATTTTATCATCGAGGACTGTATGACCCGGAGCGCGTTGCTCCATAAATTCGGTAAAGATACCTGCTTTATAAGCATCTCGCCATTCGAGATCTGTTTCGGCTAATATTTTATCACGAATCGATTTGCCTTCCCAAAATGGAAAAATATCAGAGATAAAAATTCCTTGAGTTTCCATACTTACTTTGAAAGAAACTTTTTCACGATTATCTAATATCTCTAAATCTTTTACGCTATGAACACAAAGCTCGGGATAAGTGGGAGTGGCCTTTGGTTCGGGACCTCTTTCGCCCACTATTAGCTCACCATCATTGATACAAAGATCTTTATTCTCAAGAAGATACTTAAATGATAATGCTCGTGTAACGGGAATTGAAAATTTTGCAATATCATTTGAGCTATAAAACTCAGTTAATAATTTTGCCCTTTCATGCGAAAGATATGGAACTGCATCAAGGGATTGAGTACGAAGTTTTTTTATCCTTTCATTCATTTGGTTTTTTTATCCTCCGATGCCTGTATTAAAACCAGCTTGTGTAAATTGATCTTTTAGTTCAATCATATATTCTTCGCTTGGCGGTTCTATTAATGGCAGTTTATTTATTTTATTCATCTTTTCATATTTAGTATATCCGGTTTTATGAAATGGAAGGAGAGATACTCCCTCAATTGTTTTAAGACCGGAAATAAAATCTATTATATTTAATATGTTTTCATCTGAGGAAGTAATACCGGGAATTATCGGAATTCTAATTATTACTTTCTTGCCAGAATCAGTAAGATAAGAAAGATTATCCAAAATTATTTTATTGGAAACTCCCGAATAATCGATATGAAGTTTTTCGCTGATTAATTTTAAGTCATAGAGAAAAAGATCGGTCAATGGAGCAATGCTTTTAAAAATTGAAATATCGGCATATCCACTCGTATCGACTGCAGTATGAATATCACGCTTGCGACATTCGATTGATAGAGAAGTAAGAAATTCATGCTGGAGAAGCGGCTCACCGCCCGAGAACGTTACTCCTCCTTTTGATTGGTCGTAGAAGGGAATATCTTTTTGAATAACTTCCATTATATCGGCAACTGAAGCCGCCGAACCGATCATGTCTTTTTCGTTTTCATCGGGGGAGAAATTCCATCTTAGGCTGCAACCGGAAAATTCTTCGGGAAGCTTTCTTTGGCTTTCGGGATTATGACACCACCAGCAATTAAGAGGACAACCTTTGAAAAAGATCGTAGTTCTAATACCCGGTCCATCATTAATAGAATACCGTTTTATATCGAAGATATAT
The DNA here is from genome assembly GCA_001516025.1 of bacterium BRH_c32. Classification (GTDB taxonomy): domain Bacteria; phylum Bacteroidota; class Ignavibacteria; order Ignavibacteriales; family Melioribacteraceae; genus BRH-c32. The sequence continues at coordinate 86,733 of LOEU01000034.1, forward strand.
CCATTCTGCTTCATTAAAGAAATATAAGAGTTTTAGGGAATATATAATAGGGCATGTATAGAAAATCAGCTGGGGAACCTCAATGATTGTCGCATAGGAGATATCAAATAGGAATCTTAATGAATTGTATTAAAGGATAGGGAATTTTGGGAGAGAGTAGCGATGTATTAATTAGAATGGAAATTCTCTACCGAAATATTAAAAAGAGAAATGGGAAAAATGAACGTTCCCACAAAGGGGGCACTTTGATTAAAATGGGACAATTAATATAACCTAATTATCCCCGCGCCTTATCCAATAGTACATTTAATTGATCGGCTTCATCTTCGGAAAGATTTTTAAGTGCATCTTCAAAAAGGTGTTCATGTTCATCAATCTGCGACAGGAGACCGAGTCCGGCATCAGTAATAGTTACCTCCACTTTACGGCGGTCATTCGGACAGATTATTCTTTCGACAAATCCCTTATTTTTTAAGCGATCTACGAGTCGGGATGTATCACTCATCTTATCAAGCATCCTGTCTTGGAGAAGGGAGATAGATGCAGGATTGCCTTGCTGTCCGCGCAAAATCCTAAGGATGTTGAATTGTGTGGCAGTGATATCGTACTTCCTGAATATCTCATTCTGTTTAGAAATAAGCCAGCCGTGAGTATATATAATATTCACGGCTAACTTTTGATATTCACTCTTGAATTTTGATTGAGTAATCTCTTGTTCTAATGTCATTTTGCTTGTATTAACTGAATATTGATGTCTAATTCAACTGTATTACCAACCACTGCATCGCCTGTACCTAAAAGAGCATTAAACTTAAGACCGTAATCCATTCGGTTTAGTTCGCCAGTAATTTTGAATCCTGCTCTTGTATTACCGCTCATATCTTTTACAATGCCATTAAACTTAACGTCTAAAACTACTTCTTTAGTTACTTCTCGCATTGTAAGATCGCCGGTGAGTTTATATTTATTATCGCTTACTTTTTTGAGTGATTTACTTTTAAAAGTAAGTGTAGGGTATTTTTCAGCATTAAAGAAATCGTCTGATCTAAGGTGATTGTCTCTTTTCTCATTTTCTGTATATACCGAAGCGGTCTTTGCCGTAAAATCAATTTTTGCTGTGCTGAAATCTTCACCTGTTGTAGTAACTGTTGCATCAAAATCTTTGAAATTACCTTCGACATCGGTAATAACCATGTGGCTTACAGAGAAACCAACTTTAGAGTGTGATTTATCCACATTCCATTTTGTTTGCGCGGTTGTTATTGTAACAGATGCGAAAGTAAAGATTGCCATAAAAAGAAGAGCATATATATTTTTCATTTAAGTACTCAATTTAGTTTGTTGATATTATTTATAACTCAAATATACGTTATAACATTTAATGTTGCAACATCTTTTTTAGAAAAAGACAAGAAATCTTTTAGAAGGGGAGAAATACTTACAAGATGATTGGTTAATATTAGCCAAAATTGCTTTTAAAGCCACAAATTCTTTTAAATTATGCTAAAAATTGGATTAAAAGAAGATAATTAATGGCATAATTTTGGAATTACTATGAAAAAAAAAGGTTAATTATGAAGGTTGTGGCATTTTTACCTGCGAAAGGTAGCAGCAATAGAATTGCTAATAAAAACACTATGCTTCTTGATGGAGAACCATTATTTATTAGAACTTTAAAAAAACTTATAAATACGACATTGATTTCTGAAGTTTATCTTGATACTGAGTCGCATGATATTATTACGTTAGCATCTGAACTTAAGTGTAAAATATTGAAAAGAGATCCGCTATTAGCTTCAAATAAAACTGATGGACATCAACTCTTTTTTAATGAGGTCAAGCAAGTAGAAGCTGATATCTATATTCAGTTATTATGTACAAGTCCTTTTATTCAACAAGAAACAATAGAAAAAGGGATTAAACTATTAATGGAAAGTGATGAATACGATTCGGTAGTCGCTGTTAGGAAGGAGAAACAATATAAATGGAAAGATGGGAGTCCGGAATACGACATTAATCATATTCCAAATAGTATTGATTTAGATGATACAGTAATAGAATCGATGAGTTTATACATTGTTAAAAAGGAAGCGGCTTATCAAACAAAGAGAAGAATAGGAAATAAACCCTATTTATTAGAAATTGATCCGCTGGAGAGTATAGATGTAAACTGGCCTCCCGATTTTGAATTAGCGAATTTATTGGCAATAGGTTTGCGCGAACAAGAAAGAAGGCTTTTTAATAATATGAAATTGTTACTTACAAGTGCACTTTTATCTGATATTATGGATGATATGGGAATAGTTGGAGTTCTATCGAGCAAATTTCATCTTAATTTACCAAACTCAAAAATATTCGGAAGAGCAAAGACACTCCAAATTGATATATGTCCTGATGATGAAGACTATAACAAAATTTATGATGGATTGAATTTATACGACCATGTTGTATCTAATGATATAATAGTAGTAGCTAATAAAATACCTGATTTTGCATTCTTTGGGGAATTAAATGCCAATTTATCATTGCGAAGCGGAGCATCAGGGGCAATTATTGATGGAGTTACACGCGATACAAGAGAAACAATCGATATGGGATTTCCCGTTTTTTCAAAAGGTAATTATTGCAAAGACACGAGAAAGAGAGGAATCGTTACCTCTAAAAATAAAACTGTAATTATTGATGGCATTAGTATTCATAAAGATGATATGATTTTCGGTGATAAAGATGGGATTATAGTTATTCCTCGAAAATATGAAAAAGAGATAATTGATAATGCACTAGAAAGAATGAAAAGCGAAAAAATGATTTTAATTGATGTTGCAAAAGGAATAAAAACCGCCGAATTGACAGAAAAGTATGGAATGTTTTAATGAATATTTATGAGAATCAGAAACAAATTGAGACTGTACCTTCTAATACCATTTTGATGACAAATTTTCTCGCAATGAATATTGACACCGTGGATATGTTAAATAAAATTTATGAAAGTTTATTAAAAGAAGGTCTTCAGCTAGTAATACTTAGTACTACATATAGTGAAAAAATTAAAGCAGAATTAATAGAAATACCTTTGTCGTTAAAGGGTTGGTATAGTCTCAATATAGGTGCCATAAATAATATCGAAATTAATGAAGAAATTATTTTTAACGACATTGAGTTTTTTAATGACAAGATAGAAGAATTTAATAATTATAAAAATGGCTATTTCACTTGTCGGACAATACTACAATCATTCATCAAAGAATTAAGACCTGCAGGAATATTAATTTGGTCTTGTACGCTATCTCAATCGAGAATATTATATACCTTAGCTTATGAATTTAATATTCCCTCTTGGTTTATGGAAAGAGGAATGCTGCCGGGAAGTTTACAGATTGATAAAACAGGTGGAGTAAGAAATTCAAGTCTAATTCAGGATTATACTCTTTTCTCGATGTCCCAAAATTATAGAAATAATAAATACGAAAGCATTAAAGAGTATTTCAACACAAAAAAAATCGAAAAATATAAGCAGCCGGATGAAACCCTTCGAGAAGAATACTATGCAGATATAAAAAAGGATAATAAAAAACTCTTAGTGTTTTTTGGTCAATGGGATGTTGCAGGCGGAATTTCTAAAATTAGGAATATAAATACAATAACCTGTAGTCCAATTTTTAATTCTTCAGCAGATGTACTTAATGAACTAAAAAAGATTGTACAAAAGAGAACCGATTTAATTTTAATATTTAAGCCTCATCCACAAGATAGTAAAGAGTATTTTTCAGATGACAATAGTATAATAATTGATAGAACTGCAAATATTCATACCCTCATGAAAAATGCTGACCTATTTGCCGCAATAGGAACCACAGTTCAATACGAAGCTTTACTTTATGAAAAACCAATTATACAATTAGGAAGAAGTTTTATTTCGGGAAAAGATATTTGCTACGAATTGCAATCACGTGAGGAATTAGAATCCTTAATTGATGGAGCATTAACCTTAGAAAATTTTGAAAAAAAAATAGAAAATTCAAAATCTTTTATTGAATTTATCTGTGATAAATACCTTTTTAAGGTAAAAGATGATTCTCCTATTAAAAATGAATTAAAAGATTTTGCTGCACATCTGAAAAATATATTACCACTAAATTATTTTAGAAAATTAAGTGAAGAAGAAATTAAGCTTATTAGTAATAATAATTTTGCTTCAACAAATTTTTCTAACCAGAATATTTTGATAAGCTCAGAGAATCTTATAAAAGAGATTGAAGAAAAAATTAAAGGTAGAGACTATTTCGATGCACTAATTTTACTCGAAAATAATAGAGCACTTCTATCACAAGATTTAAAAGCAAACGAGTTAGAAAGAAGTATTTATGATAAAGTAAAGCTATCTAATCAGAATAAAAAATGGAATTCAAGTGTATGCAATACAAAGATGAAAAAAGCAGAGAAATATTTTAATGAGAACAAGATTGAGCAAGCAGAAAGTATTCTACTGGAAATAGCAAATTCAGAATTATTTAACGTAGAAGCCGTAAATAATCTATCCATAGCGAGCCTTGCTTTGCAAAAAGAAGAGAGAGCTTTAGAATTAATAAAATATGTGCATCGCTTAGATCCTAATAATGAAACTGTTAATGAGACTTATAAATTTATACAGAACATTTCTCTTAAGCGAAAAATCAAATACAATGAAAATGAACCTTTAATTGAAATTCATACAGTAACAGGAAAGAATGAATATCAAGAATATCTTTCTAAAAATTCTATTAAACTTAATGAAAGATTGAACTTCGAGAAACAATTAGCCAAAGATCAGAGACCTTTTAATTATTCCGGTTATTGCAGAGTTTGTAATTCGCCATCCGAGCTAATGGTAGATTATACATTTTCAAAAGAGGCAAATTTCCGAATTCCTGTTTGGAGAGAAAGCATAGCTTGTCCTGTTTGTTTATTAAATAATAGAATGAGAGCTTCGATTCATTTTATTGAAGATTATATAAATCCTGCCAAAGACAGTTCAATTTATATAACAGAACAAACCACAGCATTGTTTAGGTATTTCCAGGATAACTATTCAAATGTTGTTGGGAGCGAATTTCTTGAGGATAAAATTCCTTTGGGGGAAGTGAATGAAAAAGGAGTCAGAAATGAGGATTTGACAAAATTAACCTTTGAAGACGCAGCATTTGATTTTATTATAAGTCTTGAAGTATTTGAGCATGTCCCTGATTTTATTTCTGCATTTAAAGAATTAAGCAGAACCTTAAAACCAAATGGGAAACTAATTTTTACAGTTCCATTCGTAATGGATTCACAGAGAAATACAATTAGAGCGACTTTAGAAAATGGGAAAATAAATCATCTTATGGAACCAGAAATACATGGGGATCCCATTAATAATAATGGATGTTTATGCTTCCAATACTTCGGTTGGGAATTAAATGATATTTTTTCTGAAGTCGGACTTATGGATTTAAAGGCAAATATGATCTATTCAAGGTACTTCGGATATCTTGGAAATGGCACAATAATATTTACTGCGGAGAAAAGAACTCTATAACTTAGATTGAGGAAGCTGATGTCGGCAAAAAAAACATGCAATACAATAGAGCAACTAAAAATCGTTCTAAAAGATGGATCTATCAAAGCTGTGAGTTTTGATATTTTTGATACACTTTTAGTAAGACCGGCAGTAAAGCCGACTGACTTATTTATTCTTCTTCAAGAGAAAGTAAAAGAAATTACAAAAAATCAAAAGTTCGATTTTTATTCTATTCGACTTTTAGCGGAATCAGAAGCACGTCAGAAATTACACTCTGTGAATCCTAATTATGGTGAAATTACTTTACAACAAATTTATGATTTCATAGCTCGCAAATACAATTTATCTTCTGAAACTGCAAATTCTATTATGGAAGAAGAAATTAATTTAGAAAAGAATCTTCTTCAAGTAAGACCGATTGGAATGGAGTTATTTGAATTAGCTATCAATTTAAAAAAGAGAATACTAATAGCTTCCGATATGTATTTGCCAAAGGAATCAGTGGAGCTGATATTAAAAGAGAAAGGTTTTTCATTATTTACAAAACTCTATATATCATCTGAAACGAAAAAACGAAAGGATACGGGAGAGCTATATAAACACTTACTAAGTGAAGAGAATTTAGAACCAAGTGAACTTCTTCATATAGGAGATAATGAAAAATCAGATTTCGCCATTCCTACCAATATGGGAATAATTTCATTTTATATCCCGAGCAACCATGACCTATTTTTTGATGAAGAAAGTGTTCA
>LOEU01000035.1 GCA_001516025.1 bacterium BRH_c32
TTGGGTCAGAGAATTACTACAGAACTGGTTCAAAGAGCATTTACAAAGGCTGTAATGAACAGAAAGCCAGGTAAGGGAATAATACTCCACTCTGACAGAGGCAGCCAGTATACAAGCCATAAATTCAGAGCTATACTTGAGCATTATGGCTTCAGGCAATCTATGAGCGGTAAGGGTAACTGTTATGATAATGCAATTACTGAAACTTTTTTTAGTACTTTTAAGAAAGAACTTATTTATCTTGAAGAATTTAAGACAAGAGAGAAACTGATGAGTTCTGTTTTTGAATTTATTGAAGTATATTATAACAGGCAGAGATTACATTCATCTTTAGGTTATTTAAGCCCGGTAGATTTTGTAAAAGGAAATTTGAAAGAGAAACAAGAATTATTAAATTCAAAAGTTGCTTAACTTATTGTTTACTAAACAGGGAATAGTTCACGGATTTGAAAAAAAAGGAACTCTAAGGTCTGAGCCCTCTTTTATGGACATAATCGTTTTATATTTTTTAAGGTTATTGCTATATTCTAATAGTTTACCATACCAATTATATCCTCTTGCATTACCATAAGGAAGTGTACCAATATCATTGTCATGCCTGCATCCTAATAAATGTCCAAGTTCATGTGAAAAACTTAAATCTTCCAAAGTTGCAGACGCATTTACTACAAAAAAAGCTGTCGAATATTCTGCTCCAATTGAAGCTGCAAGACCATTTACCCCCAAAAGGGAATCTACAATTAACACGCATACATCTGCTTGATATTCATTGCGTAAACTATGTATTTCATCTAAATATCCATCATTTATGGATACAAACCGATTTAAGTCGGTTGATGCATCTGTACTTTCTGTATATGCCAACTGTTGACTTCCTACTATTTCTATGTCTGAAGATATTGAACTATTCTCAAATGAGCTTTTAGTCACTAACTCACAATATTCGATTAAATAATTAATGTCTGGCGCAACTGCAGGTGTATAGGCAACAAATATTTTTATCGGTTCAGTCGTTTTTATTGATGTAATACTATTATTACTATTTATTTTTTCTGACTTTACATTAGAAGGTCCTTCTAATTTACATTCATTCTTGGCAAACACTGCTCTATCTATTTCTTCTATTAAATGAATCCCATCTCCTAACCATTCTATTCTATAAAGACATTCTCCATGCCAGATACGAAAATCATATTCTCTATCTTTTCCAATTATTAATATTATTCCACCTTCCTTGATATCACCCCAATAACCAACAATACCGTTAAATTTTTTCGCTGATTCCTCTTTAATTTCAAACTCAAATTCATTCTCAAATATTTTTAAACTTCCAATCATCCCTTTTGTAAATGAAATTTCGGTTTTTAGTTTTCCTGCTTCCCATCTTTTTATTTCCTCCTTTGATTTGAATCTATCGAATTTTTTCTGTACTTCACTCGAAAAAACATAGCTATCTGTTTTGTCTTCAAACACTTGAGTTTGAGATTTGATTGTTACTGTCAAAAATAGTGCAAGAATAATGGTAGAAAACAGATTTTTCATAAATCATCCTTTTTTATTTTGTAGTCAGTTAATCGTGATTTATCCATAGGCCGATAGGTACCTAATTTATAGTGATAAACCATACTTATCATTGCGACTAAACCAATTTGTGGATTTATAAAGTAGTAGATATCATCTCTGAAAAGTGGTTTGAGATCGAGGAAAACCATTTTAAACACAAAACATCTGAAATCACCTGCTGGTGTTGATATTAATGAATCAGTTGATACTAGTTCATAAGTTGTCATTAATCCATCTAACTCACCATACATATCTCCGACTGTTGCATAATAAAATTTATGTGCTTTATATTCTTTTCCTATTCCATATTTAGTTGTAAAGATTAATTCGTCATCAGAAGTAATAAGCGAATCGTATTTTTCTTTTCCGAAGTAATAAATCCCTTCTTTTCCCTGATAAATTAATTTACTTCCTTGAAACAATTCTGGGGTGTTGTTAAGTGAAGGTTTCAAATCCTCACCACAAGTAAATAATTTATATGCCGTTACTTTTTTACCTTTAGAATTCACTTCCATCTTTCCATCGATTATAAATCCGCTTATAAAGATAGATGTATGCCCGTAACTACTATCACTATTGCTGTAATAATATCTTTTATATAACCAGTGATTACCAACATTCAGCGGAATTAATGAATCAATTATAGATTGTTCATTTTTAGGCTCTACAATATTATTTTTTTCGTGGCAGCTATTTAAAAAATAAGCAAAAGAGATTACCATAAAAATGGTAAGTATGTTTTTTAGAGGAGAGTAGAATTTCGAATTAACCAAATAATCCCTTATAATCATAACATTTACCTTAAATATATTTAAATAAACCGATAATAAATTATAATCTATTTCCAATATATAGAGAGAGACGACAAAAACAATCCCAATATTTTTGCACTACTTATTATGTCGATTGTCATTGATATAATAAAAATAAAGAGGCAAATTTTCGGTTAAATGTTATGCAGTTATCATCTATATAACCCTACCTTTAATTTATTACAGCTTTATTCGGATCAACTCTATATTAAATAATTTTGATTGTTCAATTAAATCTTTATGAGAAATTGCGGTTTTATACGATGTTAAATTTTCATTATTCTCTTGAGGCCAGTCGGCTATAAATGATGCGTATATCATTGATGCGATTACTGGACTTAATAAAACAATTACAACACCTGCAGCGGGGAGAGTAGTGTATTGTGATGCAAGTAAGCTGGTTAATAGTGCTCCGGTTCCTCCTCCGATAGCTGCAAAACCATACTGTTTCCATAATGAAAGATTGGGATTCTGGGCTTTTGCAACTAACCGAACCCCTACGGCTGAACCAAACATATAAGAAGCAACTGTTAGACCAAACAAAGCACCCGTAAGTGCACTTTCTTCATTTTTCCATGCATGCGCATACGTTGCTATTAGTGGAGGGGTGCAAAAGACAAATGCAAGTCCCGTTCCGAGAAGTGCCTGACCGGCTAAATTTATGGCAGAATGTCTTCGGGGTATGATATTATCCGATTGAAATATAATAATATTGCTATTATTTTCAGAAAATGTAAATTCAGTTTTTAGTTCTTCAAACGATTTTATAACACTCTGAGCAGCTATTTGTGAGCACAGTAAAATAAATAATAAAATTATCGCTCTCAATTAATATTCTCCTCTTTTTGTCTTAAAATTAAGATCAAAACTATACTACTATTTTCTCAATTTCAATGCAAAAAGTATTCATATTTTAGCTATGGAATAGCAGCTCATTACATTAGATAAATATTAATGTTAGGCGCAGTTGAAATTTTTTCGATATGGTGTTAGTATTTAAAAAAAGAAAATCAGTAGTAGATGTATTAAAAAAAGGGTCGGAGAATTTTGATATTAACTCCCCAGCCCCGCGCCCTCACCATCCGCTCATCACGGATTTTTTTCTTCTGCATTCGCAGAAAATTAATTACTATTTAATCAAAATCATCTTTTTAAAATCAGAAAATCTTTCAGTCCGAATTGAGTAGATATAGATTCCGCTGGCGAATTGATTTGCATTCCACTTCACCTGATGATAACCGGCATCTAATTCAGTATTCATTAATTCTGCTACTCTTTCTCCGAGAATATTAAAAATCTCAATTTTTATTTTGCTTCGCTCAGGAATTCCAAACTTGATAATGGTTTCGGGGTTAAAGGGATTTGGATAATTTTGGAATAACTTGAATTCCGTTGGGATAATAAAATTTGAAATTGTAAAGGCAGCTTCGCTATGTAGATAAGTTATTTTTTCTCCTTTTTGAAGTGTGATCTCTTTTGAACTGAATGGATCAAAAAGTTTAATCGGTTTTTCGGTTGCTGTTATTGTTATAATATTTGAAGGAGATTGAATTTTAAGTAAACCGCTGCCCGTTTCCACTAGTGAATTATTAGAAAATCGAGCATCGAATGCACTTGCCGGAGGAAGTGGAGGTAATTCATAATATTCATATTGTCCCTTGCTATCAGCCAGATATATCTCCTTGGCGATGCTAATTCCGTCTGAAACAGCTATCTTATTCCAGCTATCTGGGATTTCTATTTTTTTTATCGCCGGGTTTGGATTAGGAATAAAATTAATTTTTCCGTCTGTATTAGTTTTAATCCAATAACCTTTTGATGGTTCCAATGAAGTTGCGCTGAAATAAGATGTTGTATTAGAGTAGCCAAATATTTGAGATGTTACAATATCTTTTGGTTCGCAGATTATTCCCGATGATGGAATCGATGAAGGAAAACCGCCTATAATATTCCACCCCTTTTTCACATCTATATATTCTTTTGGTCTATTTCCTTGAATTGAAACGCTGTCTTTATTGGGGAATCGTGCCCAAAATCCGGCTGAATAAGGGATATTTTGCACCGACTTATATTCTCCGTTGAATGTATAAACGGGAGCATTCGTATTCGGAAAAATTGAAGTAAATAACATATTCGGATTTTCGACGGGTATAGAGAGTAAATTCCATCCGCTTTCATATAATATAGAAAAGGTTTGTCTGCCAAATTTAACTAAGAATTGGTTTTCATAAACTACGGATTGTGTTCCGGTAATCGATTCAACGAAAAAACTGATTCTATAAGTGGAATCGACCAGAAGATAAGAACAATCAATATTAAAAAACACTTCTTCAAGGTTGTTGCCCGCAGAGGCAGCTACATTTTTTCTCCCGCTGGAATAACCGGTTCCGTTTATTACGTAATGCATATTTTTAATCGTACAATCCTCCACCGCAGGGTTATTGTCTATATAAAATACTCTGCTATTCGTAGAACTCCATCTTCCTATATCGTCAAGCATACGAATATGAAGGAAATGGAATCCCCTGATTAATCCGGTAAGCGGAATTATATAATTTGTTGAAATATTTTTTGCGGATATAATTGGTATTTTGCTTCCTTTGCCGAACCCGGGATCGCTATCTATAAAGTATTCAACAACCTTAATATTATGCGAAATAGTATTTGCTATTTTATCGACATAAAATATTCTTGGTTCTCTGTGACTCATTTTTCCATTTTGATCTTTAGAAACAATAAATAAGGTATGTAAGCCTTCGGAAAGGGAAGTCAGATCAACAGTATAGCTAACCGCAATATTTTTATCTGAGGTAATCGAGATCTCGTGTAAAGAGTTAGTTTTTATTTCGCTATCTATCGCATAATATAGCTTATCAAAATTTGGGAGTGTGGGTATTTTATCGACATAGAATATTCTGTAACGAGTTTCGGAGAATTTGCCATCGCTATCATAGGCACGGATAAACAATACATGTAATCCCTCTGCCACCTGTGAGAGATCGATATTAAAATTGAACTCCTCATGGGGCATTCCTTGAGCGTGTACTCTGATTCCCATGCCGAACCCGGGATCGGAATCGAGAGAATACTCAAGATAGAGAAGATTGCCATTTCCCGATTGTGCAATTAGAATGAGCGGGAAAGTGAAAATAATAATTAATTTTCTTATGAAATTTTTCATATCGATATCAATTATTTGTTCGTGCTTTTATTGTAATATTTAATCCTTCATCTATCGTTCCAATTGTGGGGACTATCATTTCGTATATAATGGGAATAGCGGGGAGACCGGAGAGTTGATAAGGGTTATCTCCACCGAACATACCGCAATCAACTCCATTAATACCGGCTCCGATTGCCGGAGAGCCAGTTCTTAAATGGTATCGAGCATCTTGGCTTCCTTCGGTAAGAGAAGTAAATACTTCATCCATATTAACATCTAAGAGATTTCCGAGAGCAGGATCAAATGCCGGGTCTGATACGCATACAATATTATTTCTTACATCACAATCGATAAAAACATAGTAATAAGTACTTGGTGAGAAAAGAATATTATTATGAAAAACAAAATAATTACCATTTGCTCCTCGTCCGATAGTATTATTGCTTACTAGAGTGTTATTGGTTTCTCCAATCGCTAAATACCATATATAATTATTTGTTATTACGATATTATTTAGAGTAAATATACCTGGATCACGAATGATGTCACCCAAATAGTTTTGAGTAATTATCAGGCTGGCGGAATATTCTGTAAGTTCTATCCAACTAATATTATTTCTTTTAATCAATATCTCTTTTTCGTTCAGTTTTAGATGCTGAATAATACAGCTCGTAATTACTGAACCTTCTGAGCCATCCTCAAAAGTAACAGACTCTAAAGTTGCAGGCACATTTGTAGTTCCGTTATAAAATCCATTGTCGTTAAAAAAATATCCGGTGCCGATAATTATTAATTTTTTTGTAATTGTGGCGGTGGGATAATTAGCCGGATTGCCTGCTATATAAATTGTATCCCCATTTACCACGCTTGAGTTGTCGTTTGCCTCTTGAAGATTTGCAAAATCGGGAAGATGCGCCGGATCTAATGAGATTCTCCAGCTTCCTCCGAAAATAATTTGAGAAACAAAGAAAAGTATTAATAGTTTTTTCATAACGCCCTCTTACTTATAATTTATTAAAATTCAGCAGATGAGTGAGTACTATATATTATGCAAGTAAGATGCCAAATTATCAGGTGCATTTTTGAGTTAAAATTGAGGGGCAAAAAGAAAAAGTGTAAACTTTAGTTTAAAACTTGCGACTAAAGTTTACACTTTATGAAGAATTTTGAATAATAAATTCAATTTAGATTCTGCGTAGTAATTAAAGCAAAGTCTCTAAACAGAATTTATTCTTTATAGCGATATTGAAGATTTATGTTATAGTGAATATAAGAATAATCACTATAATGGCTAATCCGATTACGACAAAACGAGCATAAGGGGGACACCCTCTCTGTTCGATCTCTATTTTATCTGTTTCTATCTTATTTATTTTTTTATTCATTTGATACTCCGTTAAACATTTTCTGCATGGGTAGATCATTCGTTTATCCTATTGTTGCCTTTAGTGAAGCGATATTTTCTATTTCACCTTCGAGCAGATCACCTTTTACAACTTTTCCGACTCCTTCCGGTGTGCCGGTAAATATCAGATCACCTTTCTCGAGTTTCATTTTGCTCGATAAAAATTTTATAATGCTTATTGAATCAAAAAGCATTTTATCGAGTGTGGAATTTTGTCTTGTTTCCCCATTCACTTTTAGTGAGATTGCTTCGTTACCTTTCAACTTATACTCGTTCTTGGTAATGAAATCGGAAATAACCGCCGCACCATCAAAACATTTTGCTAATGTCCATGGCTCACCCTTCTTTTTAAGTGAGAATTGAAGGTCTCTTAATGTCATATCGAATCCCACACCATAGCCATAGATAGCATCTTCGGCACTTTCGTTATCGGCATCTTTTATATCTTTTCCGATTACGAGTACGAGTTCTACTTCATGGTGAAGTTCGGTAGAATAAGTCGGGTGAATAATTTCGCCGCCTGAATGAAGGAGACCCGAAACATTTTTCATAAAAATTAATGGAAATTCATCGGGAACTTCATTGCCAAGTTCTTTTGCATGTGCTGCATAATTTCTTCCTACACCAATAATTTTTCCGATAGGAAGCTGTTCTTCGCCGTTTTTAAATTTTACGTATTCCATATTGTTTAAGATGCCTATATGATTAAAAAGATTCAGTGAATTTAAGTTTTTTGTTCCTTCTTTTTCGCTGCGGGGAAAAGTATATTATTTAATATCAGACGGTAGCCCGGAGAATTTTTAAATAGCGAAAGTTCGGTTGGTGGATCGCCAACCGCATGCTGATAATCTTCGGGGTCGTGCCCGCCATAAAAAGTAAAAGTACCTCTTCCATAATTGCCATGAATATATTTTACTTGGTCGCTTCCTGCTCGTTCGCCTAAAATAAAAACAGAATTTTTAATAAGCTTTTTGCGAAACATTGTAGTTTGCCCCATAAAACCATGAATTACGTTTACGTGGTCTTGAGTAAGCATAGTGGGGACGGGATCATACTTGGCAGAAAAATCGAAGAGAGTAAAATAGTCATTGCTTTCGGCTCCTATCTCGAGTGGATTGATATCGATATCGCTATATTCATAAATGAGGGGATTCATCTCGAGCTTGAAATCATGGAAAGCGAAAGTATTATCATAATTAATTTTTTTTTGAGCATTGGGATCGGGAGGATCGCCGTCATACATTCTATCGACAATATCCACGTCCAAAGCCGAAAGAGCAATATCATAAGAATCGGTAGCTGAACACATGGCAAATAAGAAACCGCCCGCACCTACAAAATCCTTTATCGAAATGACTACACCTTTTTCCATCTCGGATACTTTTTTAAATCCGAGCCTCTTCGCTTCATTTTCTAAAAGTGTCTGCTGCTCGATATACCATTGAGCATTAGAGAAGGCGGCATAGAACTTACCAAACTGACCAGTGAAATCTTCATGATGAAGATGAAGCCAGTCATATTTTTTTAGGTCGCCACGCAGAATTTCTTCAATCCAGATTTTATCGTACTTCACTTCGGCATATTGAAGAGCGAGAGTAACGGCGTCATCCCATGGCTGAAATCCGGGTGGAACGAAGACCGCAATTTTAGGTGCTTTTTCGAGGCGTGCAACATCCATATTATTCTCTTCGCTTTGCACTTCGGCATATATTGCCGCCGCCTGCTGCTGATTAAGAGTTTCAAAGGCCACACCTTTGATTCGGCATTTCATTGCAAGCTGATCGGAATAATCGAGCATAAACGATCCGCCCCGATAATTAAGAAGCCAATCGGCTTTGCCTCCATCGACCAATGCATTGAAAGTAATTCCATAAGCTTTCAGGTGGTCACTCTGAGATAAATCCATATGAATAAGAATTTTCGGCTGAGCTGAGATAATTCCGGCAATAAGGAAATATATAAGTAATAATTTTTTCATTAAATGAATTTAATTAGGAATGTGGTAATATAAAAGGGGAATAAGTAACTCAATGATACGATCGCTTAATAAGGAATTGAATATACCCGCCGAGATGCTCATAGCGGGTTATTAAATTTACTATTAGCTCTTATGCAATCTTGCGGTCGGAGGACATATAAATCGGTTGCTCTCCTTTAAGAACCACATCTC
This sequence comes from bacterium BRH_c32, assembly GCA_001516025.1. Taxonomy (GTDB): domain Bacteria; phylum Bacteroidota; class Ignavibacteria; order Ignavibacteriales; family Melioribacteraceae; genus BRH-c32. The sequence continues at coordinate 9,114 of LOEU01000035.1, forward strand.
TCGTAATAAGGCATTTATCCACATTGTCCATAGTAGGAATATCGTACATAATATCGAGCAAGATATTTTCTACAATAGATCGAAGCGCACGAGCACCGGTCTTGCGTGCTATTGCTATCTTTACGATTTCTTCTAACGCAAGTTTATCAAACTCTAATTCCACACCTTCCATCATAAAGAGTTTTTTGTATTGCTTAATAATCGCATTCTTCGGTTCGGTGAGAATATTCTTTAATGCCTGTTCATTCAATGAATTGAGTGGTGCGGTAATTGGAATTCTTCCCACTAATTCGGGGATCATTCCAAACTTTATCAAATCTTCGGGGAGTACTTTTAGAATTATGTTTTCTTTATCGATCTCTTCTTTTGGATCATATTTTGCATCAAAGCCAATTACACTTTTATTTATTCGGGAAGCAATTATCGGTTCGATACCATCAAAAGCACCGCCGCAGATAAATAAAATATTTTTTGTGTTAATATTTATTAGATTTTGTTCGGGATGTTTCCTTCCGCCGCGAGGAGGTACCCCTGCTATTGTTCCCTCAAGTATTTTAAGCAATGCCTGCTGAACGCCTTCACCCGATACATCGCGAGTAATCGAAACACTTTCGCTTTTGCGAGCCACTTTATCTATTTCATCGATATAAACAATACCTTTTTGAGCACGTTCGAGATTATAATCTGCCGCCTGAAGGAGACGTACCAATACTGTTTCAACGTCATCACCCACATAACCGGCTTCGGTTAGTGTTGTAGCATCCGCAATCGCAAATGGAACGTCCAAAATCCGTGCGAGTGTTTGAGCCAATAAAGTTTTTCCTGTGCCGGTGGAACCCATTAATAAAATATTACTCTTTTCAATCTCCACATCATCGACATCGAACATTGAGGTAGCGGCATTGATTCTTTTATAGTGATTATAAACTGCAACCGCGAGATTCTTCTTTGCTCGATCCTGCTCAATTACATATTCGTCCAGAGATTTTTTTATCATATCGGGGGTGAGAGTGGAATTGTAATTATCTTTTTTCTGAACTCCGCCTGTCAAATTGGTTTTTAGTATATCGACGCTTGTCTTAATACAAATATCGCAAATATAAACATCGGGACCGGCTACCATACTTGAAACTTCAGAGCCGTCTCTTCCGCAAAACGAACATTTAACGCTCGGATTTTTACTGTCATTCATAAATTTTTGCCATCGTTTTATTTAGTAGAATTTAAAATTTCTCTTACCCTGTCAAAATATAATGAGTTAGGATAAAATTCAAGTAATTTTTTGTAATTTTCTTCAGACCTAACTTTGTTATTTAAGCCATTTTGATAGACTTGACTTAATAAAAATAGTGAGGCGTCTGAATATAACCCCTTTGTTTTACTATCACTTAGCTCTTCTAATGCCTTTATAGCATCTTCATATTTATTAAGAGCAATTAACATTTGTGCATATTTAAATTTTGAAATATTATTTAATGTAATCGCATTTTCATTTTCCGATATCGATTTGAATATAGCAGCGGCTTCTTCATACTTCTCTTGTTCGCTTATTAGATCCGCCTTTGAATAACTTAACAGATTTATTGAGTCTTTTGTTCCGGTATTGATTAAAATTGCAAGTTCGAGTGCATCATTTGCCTGATTAATGCCGAGATTGTCGGTAACTTTTTTTAATTCCTTGCTCGCTTCATTAAATTTTCCCTGCCAAAAATAGATTTTACCTTTTAATAAAAGTGCATCATTACGGATTTCGACATCACCACGAGGTGATGTAACTAAGTTTTCTATATAGCCAAGCGCATCTTCGAGTCGGTTTTCTTTTATATAAATTTTTGATAGATCTAAAGCGGAAAGAACACCATAATTAGTGAGCGCATAATTTTTAATGGCTTCTTTATATAATGATTCTGCACTATCGAAATCAATTAGTTTATATTGATAAATAAATGCGCTCCGATATAATGCCTCTGCCGGAATATTAATGTTTTTCTTATTCTCAGTGAGCTTCATATAAGAATTAATAATCTCTTTATAAATTTCAGAAGGAGCAGGGGCGGATTTTTTATAAGGTTTCCAATCCTCGGAATTGTTCTTAAGTTTTATGTTAGCAGCCTGCTCGGCAGTGCGTGCTTGTCCTATCATTGCAAGTTGATAAACGGGACTTTGAGGAAAATTTGTTATAATATATTCATAAGCTGAGGATGCAATATCGAATTCGAAACTATTAAAGGCATCTTGTGCGAAATTAAAAATCATATTACCCGTGCTGCCAGCAATTTTATCAAGCTTTTTGTTAATCTCAAAAGCGTCTTTGTAATTATCGTCCTGCATATATAAAAATGCTATCAGGTCAAGTAATTGATAAGTTGGATTTTTATCAGCATATTTTTTTACGACTTCGATAGTTTCCTTAATTGCACCGGGCTTAGTTAAGTATGATTGCATACGTGATTTAGCCAGTCCAATCTGCTCCGGTTTTTTACTTACAAGTTCACAATATTCAGTAGCGGCTTCTTTATAATTCATATTAACCGCATAGATATTGGCTAAATCGATCGAGAAAATAAGCGGATCATCGGATACTTCTTTGCCTCGTTTAAGAAATTCTATTGCTTTATCGAAATTTCTGTTCTCGATAGCGTAGTTTGCAATCACTCTAAAAGCAACGAGCGAATTATTATTTTTCTTAATCGCCTCTTCCCAAATTTCATTCCCGCGCGAAGTGCTATCCATATAATAATAGATTGAGCCGAGCATTCCGTACATATTAATATCCTGTGGAGTTTTGTTTAATCGTTCTCTTATTATTTTTATGGCGGGTTCATATTTTTTTTGACGGACTAAAATTTTATTATATGAATCAAAATAGAGAGGATTACCGGGATTGGAATTTACGAGTTCGAGATATAATGATTCGGCTTTTTCTAATTGTCCCGCATTTTCGAAGCTTTCTGCAAGGCGAAATTTATTCTCCTGATTCAAATCGTTTTGCGAGAACAGTAGCGAAGAAGAGAAAAGTAAAACTAATATGTAATAGAAAAATCTCATATCATATTAAATATATTTTCATCAAAAATGTTCCCGATGCCCAAAATTAAATTTGGATCGAGTGATTTTTTTAATCGCGCCATTTGAAGAATTTCATCTTGGCTATACATCAATTTTAAATACTCTCTCTTCATTTTTCCTATTCCATGTTCTGCGGAGACCGTTCCACCGAGCCGAACTGCTTCTTTGCAAATTTCAAAGTATAGCGCTTTTGCTTTAATAAATTGTACTTCATTTTCGGGGAGCATGTTTAAATGGAGATGAGAATTACCGAAATGACCGTAAGCGACATAATTAATATTATGTCTCTCGACTAAATTTTTTGCGAATGAATAGAATTCACGGAAATGTTTATCGGGTACTGCCGTATCGGTGCCGACTTTTCTGAATCCATATTGAGTAATAAATTCATTTACTTTCCAAGAGATTGCGTGTCTAAAATCTTTGAACTCCTCTAAGTTTTTCTCATCGAAAGCGAACCATGAATTCTCTATATCTGCATTACTCTTATCCAAAAAATTAAACCACTCGGCTTCAATACCGATGTTGGAGGGAGGGTTTGTTGGAGGCTCATTAATAGTGGAAGAGGGAGTATCAGCTTTCCCATTTTGTGTTTGGGAGGGAGAGTACCTGTTAATGGAGACAGAGTTATTCGAGTTGTGTGAGGATGAATGAGTATTAACATGGTTGATCTCTTGCTCAAACCAGATTGCGGCTTGTGCGGAATCGGGAATTTTACTAAAAGATTTTTTAAGAAATTTGAGAGCGAACTTATCAAAAAATTCTAAACTGCGAGGTTGAACTTTTTTATTATTTTTTACTGCTTCTAAAAAACTAAATGCATCATCTTCCGAATTAAAAAAGAGAACTGCGGATAAAATCTCACTGGGGAGATCAATTAATTTTAATTCAGCTTCTGTTATAATTCCGAGAGTACCTTCGGAACCGATAAATAGATCAATCGCATCCATATCTGCTTTGCAGTAATATCCGGCTGCATTTTTTGTCGCAGGCATTTTTATTTCCGGAATCTTCAACGAATAGTTTTTACCGCTTTCGGATGAAAAATTTAGTTCATATCCATTTGCATTACACTCGCCTCGTTTTAAGATTAATAATTCACCATCGGGTAGAATAATTCTCAGGCGATTAACATAATCGCGAGTCGGTCCATATTTATATGTACGAGCACCGGATGAATTAGTAGCAATTGTAGAACCGATAAAGCAATTTCTTTCGGTAGGATCGGGTGGATAAAGGAGATTAAGTTTTTCCGTTTCATCTTGGAGATAAGCAAGCAATACACCCGCTTGAACGGTTGCTTTTTTCTCGACGGTATCGATCGATATAATTTTATTGAGTTTCTCGGTGGAGATAAGTATTCCACCTTCTGGTACTTTTGCTCCCGTCAAGCCAGTTCCGTTTCCGGTTATTGTTACATGCGTAAAGCTCTTATTACATTCTTTAATAATGTAGGCAATTTCATCGTCATTTTCGGGAATAAAAACTTTATCGCAATATCCTTTATAATTTGATGCATCGGAAAGATAATTTTCTATCTCGTCTGCATTCTCTTTAATAATCATAAGTTTATTATTGCTTATTATATTTTTTCATAATCGATTCCCATTCGGCAAGATCGAGAATTTCGGAATCATCAATAAGGAGAACGGGAATATCATTTACTATTTTATATCGGCGGCGAGTCTCTCTATCGACCGAAACTAAAGTATCGCCATCAAGAAGTAAATCCGCTTTAGATTCAGGGCAGCAGATTATATCGAGCAATTCTTTTTTAATCATTTTTGTACCTTAATTTTATCTAAATATAAACTTCTAAAATAAGATTTTTATAGGGGTTTTGTAAGTGAAATCGGAATGGTGATTTATTTGAAATAGGACAGGTAAATCTTTATATTATGTTTTGAATCTGATTCATAAATTTTTCATCTAACCCAAAGTTCAATTAATTAAATGGAGGATATAAGATGCAAAATGAAGTAAGAAGCGGTATTCCCCTTCTCGGTGAAGTTATGCCATCTATGGAAGTTCAAACCACACATGGAATGAAAAAACTCCCCGACGATTACAAAGGTAAATGGATAGTATTATTTTCACATCCCGGAGATTTCACTCCAGTATGTACAACAGAATTTGTTGCCTTCTCAAACAAAAATGAAGAGTTCAAAAAATTAAATGCAGAATTAGTAGGACTTTCGATTGATCAGGTATTTTCTCATATCAAATGGGTAGAATGGATCGATGAAAAACTCAACGTGAAAGTTCCTTTCCCAATAATTGCAGACGATATGGGTAGAGTGGCTGCATCACTCGGAATGATTCATCCCGGAAAAGGCACAAATACAGTTCGTGCGGTATTTGTTATAGATCCTGAAGGAAAGATTCGTTTAATGATCTATTACCCGCAGGAAATCGGAAGACAGGTTGATGAAGTTTTACGCGCATTAAAGGCATTACAGATATCGGATAAGTATAAAGTAGCAATGCCGGAGAATTGGCCTAATAATGAATTTTTAGGTGATAAGGTTATTAATCCTCCGCCAAAAGATATGGCTACAGCAGAAGAAAGAAAGAAAAATAGCGAAGGATACGATTGGTGGTTTACTTATAAATCATTATAAAATAGTCCGGAATTTTCGTAAAATGGCACTTGGATTTTTTCTAAGTGCCTTTTTTATTATATGCTGACCAATAAAAAAATATTAAATTTTTGGTTTCCACTTTCAGCCACGTGGATGATGATGGCGGTGGAAGGACCATTTCTTACTGCATTAATTGCACGATTGCCCGAACCGGTATATAATCTTGCTGCTTATGGAGTTGCGTTTGCTATTGCTCTTATATTAGAATCCCCCGTAATAAATATGATGAGTGCATCGACTGCATTGGCTAAAGATTCGGAATCTTATGTAAGATTAAGGACTTTTATAATCTTGATATCACTTGCTGTAACATTTCTTTTAACGGTAGTTGTCATTCCACCTATTTTCGATTTTCTAACTATTGATTTAATAAAACTACCAGAGAGAGTATCACATTTAACTCATCTCGGAGTTGTGCTATTAATACCATGGCCAGGAGCAATCGGTATAAGGAGATTTTATCACGGAGTATTGATTCGTAATAATCAAACACGTAAGGTGGCTTATGGCACAGCGATTCGAATGATCTCGATGGCGACAGCGGCATTATTTTTTTATAATATCGTAAATGTTCGTGGAATTATACTCGGAGCGGCATCGCTTACAGTAGCGGTTTGCAGCGAGGCAATTGCTACACGATTTATGGCTAAGAAAGTAATTAATAAAGTTTTGGCAACTCCCGCGGTTGAAACTCCGATGACACAAAAAGAGATAACAAAATTTTATACACCGCTTGCATTAACTGCATTTATATCTCTCGGAGTTCATCCGATCGTAACATTTTTTATCGGACAGAGCAGAATGGCAGTAGAATCACTAGCTGTACTTCCTGTATTAAATGGATTAGTTTTTATATTTAGAAGCTTCGGGCTCTCATATCAAGAAGCGGCAATTGCACTATTGGAGAGTAGAGAGGATTATATAAAACTAAGAAATTTTGCTATCGGAATGGCTGTGGCAACTGTATCGACTCTTGGTATTGTATCATTAACTCCAATAGCTGATTTATGGCTTATAACGGTTGCGGGGTTATCAGATTCGCTTGCTCAATTCTCACGTCTGCCTTTAATATTATATACAATATTCCCTGCAACGACTGTGGCAATTAGTTTCCAACGTGCACTCCTTGTTGCCACAAAAAATACAAATCCTGTTTCTATGGCAAGCGTTTTAGAGGTTTTCGGAATTACTACCGTTATGCTCGGACTCATATATTATGCAGATTTTGTGGGAGTTTCGGCGGCTATAATAGCATATACTGTCGGTAGAACGATATCTATGATCTATTTAGCGAAATCAAGCAAACAGGCGGCGAATAAATATTTGTAAGCAGTGATTAATAGTAATTGACTAAAGAAAAATAAATTCTTAAAATTAGTCATGCGTAGATTTATAGTTTTATTCCTAATCACTTTTTCGGTGGTTTCAGCGCAAGAAAAAAAACTGCTTCTATCTGAAATCATGTTTTATCCTTCAGAGGTTAATGGCGAATTTATAGAACTTTTTAATCCATCAGATAGCATTACAATCGACTTATCAAATATATCAGTTAAGTATTACACATCTAATCAAGAAAAATTTGTAATAGTAAAAGGGGGAATATTACTTGCTCCTAAGCAGATCGCAATAATATTAGAGGGTGATTATGATCTGGTTAATGGAGCTTATCTTCAGATGATCCCTGATGAATCAATTATTCTAAAATTGGCGGATAATTCATTCGGTTCGAATGGAATGGCTAATACTTCCGATAGAACTGTCTATCTAATTGAAAATCAAATAGTGATTGATTCATGTATTTACTCGGCAGATAATAGTGCCGGGTGTTCAGATGAAAGAATGTTATGTGATGATTATTCGCTATGGAAAAATAGCGCTCAATTAAACGGAACTCCCGGATTACCAAATCATGGAAGTAGTTTACCGGTTAGTTACACTTATAATTCCATAGTCGTAAACGAGATAATGTATAATCCGATGACAGATGAACCGGAGTGGTTCGAGATTTATAATAGAAGCAACGATTCAATAAATATAAACCGTTGGGAGGTGTCGGACATACTTTCAAAACCGGTAAAGAAAAATATTATTCAAAAAGATCAAATTATTCTTCCGGAGGATTATTTTGTTATTGCCAAAGACTCCGCATTTCTAAAATATCATGCGGGATTTGCAGGCAATATAATTATTGCAAGCTTTTCATCTCTAAATAACGATAAAGATGGAATTGTACTTTATGATGCAACGGGAAAAACTATTGATTCGGTATATTATGAAGATAAAAATATATCGAAAGGTAAGTCGATAGAAAGAATTGATCCGGATAATAATTCGAATGCACGAGATAATTGGAGCAGTTCCTTAGATATCTCCGGTAGTACTCCGGGAAAAATAAACTCAATTTTTACTTATGTAGATCCGAGCGAAGAGAAATTAATTAATCCCGAAATTTCGCTTTCGCCAAATCCATTTTCTCCCGATAATGATGGATTTGAAGATAATCTCAATATACAATTCAGTTTATCTGAACCTGTTTCGGGAATTAATGTCTTCATCTATAATGGCCGAGGAGTATTGGTAAAAGAATTAGTAAATAATTATTCTATTGCCAAAAACGGCTCTCTTATTTATGACGGTAAAGATGGGGATGGAAACCCAATAAAAATGGGGATATACCTGATGTATATAGAAACAACCGGAATGTTTAATTATACTAAAAAAAGTTTTACTATTCCATTCGTCTCGGCAAGAAAATTATAACACTTGTTGTCTATTATAATAGGTCTTATTATCTTAGTTGATTATATTAATTTATAGTTGAGATATGCAATTTTACCAAGAGATTAAAACCGAATGGAATAAATTCCTTAGAGATAGAAATTTTGCATTTCTATTTGCAGTATCGATTTTGGTACTTGCTTTTATATTGTACTGGATAACAAAATTTTTAATATTTGTTGAAGCCCGGAATGGCATTGCCTTTCGTGATCCAATATTAAGTTTATTTGAACCAATGGATGTTACCTGGGTTTCGTTTGCTTTAATTTATGGCGGTTTAATAGTAGCATTATTTTATCTTACTTTTCATCCCGAAAGATTTATGCTTGCTTTGCAGGCATATTCATTTATGCTCTTAATTCGCATAATATCAATGTATCTTTTACCTCTGAATCCACCCGAAAACATAATCCCTTTAAAGGATCCATTTGTGGAAATATTCGGAGGTAAAACATTTTTGAAGGATCTCTTCTTCTCAGGGCACACTTCTACTATGTTTGTCTTTTTCTTGACTGCACAAAGAAAGGGATTAAAGATTGTTTTTTTGATTGCAACATTTTTAATTGCGGCATGCGTATTAATACAACATGTCCATTATTCGGTAGATGTCCTTATAGCACCATTTATTGCTTATTCAAGTTACCGCATTTCATTAAACATGAATAATTATATAAAAAATCTGAAATAATGGAATTAATTTGGTGAAATAGGTGTTTACCAAGAATAACGGAATTTTACAAATGGTTTCAGAAAGCGTTTATCTACATTATTTAAGTTCGCTATTAGATGGCGATAAAGAACAGTGCACACAAATTGTTAATACTCTCCTCGATAGAGAAGTAAGTGTAAAAGAGATTTATTTAAGGTTATTTCAGCGTTCCCTTTATCGAATAGGAGAATTGTGGGAAAAGGAGCGGTGTACAATAGCCGAAGAACATATTGCTACAAAGATTACAGAAAGCTTAGTTGATTTGGTAGTTGCGAGAATGGACCCGGCGCCAAAAGAGGGTAAAAGTGCCTTAATAACTTGTATCGATAAAGAATATCATGAACTTGGTGCTCGTATGGTAGCTAATTTTTTTGAATTAAGCGGTTGGCATACTAATTTTATAGGTTCAAATACACCACGCAATGAAATAATTTCACATATCAAAAAACGCAGACCTAACGTACTGGGCATTTCTAACAATTTTTATATTAATTTTCTTCGTCTATTAAAATTAATTGATGAACTTCAAAAAGAATTTCCTGACTTAGATATTATAGTCGGGGGGCAAGCTCTTTTAGAGGGAAAAGACGAACTTTTTAAACGCTTTCCAAAAGTAAAATATTTAGAATCACTAAATGATTTAGAGGAATATATTGAAAAATATGAATAAGATTTTTACCGGCACGATATTATTGCTTCTTTTATCTGCATACGTAACCAACGCTCAAAATGAAATTAAAGATATTATCAAGCCATTAAGTCTTACGGCAGGGAAAACCGATTCTATTAAAATTAGTGATTCTTTTTATTCGGAAAATTATGATATAAAGGTAAAAGATAATCAGAAAATAAAAACCAAATACGATAAATCGAACGGCTATCTTTACTTTACTCCGAACCTCGATAATTCCGATATGGGATTAATTAATTTCGAACTCGAGGGAGAAACTTATTCATATCCATATAAATCTAGAATAGAAAAGAAATATAAATTCAGTTACAAACCCGATAAAGAATATAAAAAATTAACCTTATTCGGAAGCTTCAACGGATGGGATAGGGGTAATCTTCCATTAACAGATAATGACGGAGACGGAGTTTATGAAGCGGAAGTTGCTTTGGAGCCGGGTAGATATGAATATAAATTTTTCGGAGACGGTATTGAGATAGTTGATCCGGTTAATCCCGATAAGAAACCGAATGGTATGGGAGATTTCAATTCACTCTTTTTTGTAAAAGAAGAGATAAAGAAACCGGTTTTTTTGCATATCGATAACTATCAAAAGAAAAACGAAAATATTTGTTTCTCATTCGTTTATCAAAACGGGAACAGGAATGAACAGATTACTTATGATAATTTAATTCCTCTTCTTAATAATAAAAAAATTGCCGAAGAGAAGATAAAAATTGATAATAAACGGATAGTGATTACATTCAAGAAAGATGAATTAAAAGGAGATAACTTAATTCGCCTTGCAGTTTCGCAGAACGGCGATAATACTAATATACAGTCTATCTATTTACAAGACGGAAAGCCGATTGGTAACGGATCCGATTTTAATTGGCATGATGCAACGATCTATTCATTGATGATCGATCGCTTTTATGATGGTAATAAGAAATTAAATAATCCCATTGAGCATGATTCACTTTCTGAGAAGGCAAACTATAATGGGGGAGACTTCTTGGGTGTAATCAAAAAATTAAAAGAAGGTTATTTCAAAAATCTCGGTATTAATACTATCTGGATATCACCCGTTTATGATAATCCAAACGGAGCATACAGAGAATATCCCGAACCTCATCGATTTTATACAGGTTATCATGGCTACTGGCCTATCTCTTCTGATAAGACAGAAGAGCAATTCGGAACGATGGAAGAATTGAAAACAATTGTTGCCGAAGCGAAGAAACAAAATATTAAAATACTTCTCGATTTCGTTTCGCATCATGTTCATAAAGAGCATCCGCTTTTCAAAGAGCATCCCGATTGGTTCGGAACACTTGAATTACCCGATGGCAGATTGAACTTACGTCTTTGGGATGAATACAGATTAACTACATGGTTCGAGCCATATCTTCCTTCATTCGATTTTACAAAATCGCTGGAGGGATTAGATTTTATGGTATCAAATGCTATCTGGTGGTTAAAAGAAACGGGTGCTGCGGGTTATAGACATGATGCGGTTAAGCACGTTCCGAATGAATTTTGGAGAGAGCTTACACGAAGAATTAAAAAGGAAATTGAAATTCCGGAAAACCGCTCAGTATATCAGATTGGCGAAACATTCGGAAGTTATGATTTGATTAGCTCCTATGTAAATAATGGGCAGCTTAATGCGCAGTTCAATTTTAATTTATACGATACTGCACTGCCAATAATACTTGATCCGAAAAGCTCGTTCTCCGTACTTGATTCAGAGATGAAAAAATCATTCAACGTTTATGGCGAAAATCATTTAATGGGTAACATTATGGATAGCCATGATAAGAATAGATTTATGTCATTTGCCGATGGCGATTTGGATTTAAGTGCTTGGAGCGCAATCGAAGAGGGATGGAATAATCCTCCCATTGTTGACCATGCTTCATCATACAAAAAAGGAGAATTATATTACGCTTATATGCATTCGATTCCGGGATTGCCAGTTGTTTATTATGGCAGTGAGTTCGGAATGACAGGTGCATCCGATCCCGATAATAGAAGAATGATGCGTTTCGGAAAAGATTTATCGAAACATGAATCTCAGATGATAGGAATTGTTTCTAAGATTATTAATATTAGAAAAAACCATTCGGCATTCCGCTATGGAGATTTCAATACTCTCCAAGCAGATACTAATATATATGCTTATATCCGTTCCGATATGAATGAGAGAGTCTTAATAGTACTTAATAAGACTCCCGAAAATGTAAAAGTGGAATTAAGTCTTCCCGAATTTTATAAATCAAAATCGGCTAAAGACTTAATGACAAATAAATCAATTACCATATCCGGATCAAAACTTAATAGTTCGATAGAAGGATATGGTTTTAGATATTATTTAATAAAATAATTCGAAGCTTAGCGTGATATTTCTTAGTGGTGCGATATTGCCAAGAAACTCCACATAGTTATAATTAAGTATATTTTTTAGCGATATAAAAGTTTTAGCGGGCAGAGAGCCAATAAAAAAATTAAAGCCCGCATTTATATCTGCTACATAAACCGGCACACGTTTATTCCCATCCTTTACGTAATTCAATGGCGGTTCGACTAGCGCATCATCAATCTCTTCTATTTTACTCCAATACCTAAAATCAATTCCTGCTTCAAACGGATAATGATTATATGAAAGATTTGTATAGAGAACATTTCTCGGGCGGTATTTCATTGCTTTTTCTCGCTGAATGTCTCTGCTCCACATATAATTGTAACTGATATTTAGCTTGAACATCTGCGGAATGAAATCCCAATCGATAATAGCTTCTAATCCTTGAATGCGCGCTTTCGGAAGATTAATAAACTGAATATCGCCGGTGTAAATAAGATTGGGTTCAATAAAATCATTATACTCGGTTTGATAGAATGCGGCATCAAAACGGAGTGACTTGGAATAATTATAAAGAAAACCCGTTTCAAATGAAAGACTTGTTTCATAGGTTAGATTCGGATTTTCGATTACATCAATGCCACCACCAACACCTGCCGAAGTGAATACTTCCGAAGGTGTGGGCACTCTGAAACCTGTCCCTATTGATGAACGAAGGATTAAGTCGTTCGCTAGCTTATAATTCAATCCCGCTCTTGGTGTAATAGCATTTGCTCCTTTAAGCGTGTCCAGTTTTAGGTAATCATAACGGGCGCCTGCATTTAAAATTAAGTCATCGGTAAGATTATATTCCATTTGTGCATAAAGACCCGTGCCGATATAATCAGGACTTTTAAATATATTTGAATTCACTTTTGTATAAGAAAATTCTAAACCGCTTATTAAACGAAATTTATCGGAGAAATTAAATGTACCGATTAATTCATTACGAAATATATTTGCCGTGGATGTAGTAAATTCAATTGCTATACCATCAAATTTAGTTCTGTAATAACTGCTTTTAAATTGAGTTGTGAATGAATTAGAAAATTTCTTATTATAGATAAGCGAGAGAAACAATCGATTGGAGCGAACTTTATTATTTTCTTCGCCGGCTTTTGGAACTAGTGCATTGCGCGAATCTTTCCAATAAAGATAATTGCCGCGCATTGAATAAAGGTAATTAGCCAATAGTGACAAATTGCTTGAATCCTCAAACAGATAATTTATCTTTGAATAAGCCGTATATCTTTTGTAATAAGAATTTTGTTTGTAACTCATATCGTCGAATTTTCTTACTGAAAATGTATAACCGAGATTTTTATAATGATTGCTATGTGTAAGAGAAAGACCATAAAAAGCTCTATAACTATCATCCCATTTCCAGATATCATAAGAAGGTTTATCGTAAGAACCGATGTAACTTCTAAAATTTGTGAATGGGTTTTTAGAAGCGTTTTTTGTTATAATATTTATAACTCCTCCGATAGCCGTAGAGCCATAAAGAGAACTTGCGGGACCTTTAATAACTTCAATTCTTTCGATATCTTGAAGCGGAATCATTTCCCAAACTATATCACCCATATCTCCCGAATAAAAGGGAACACCGTCGATAGCCGTAAGAACGCGCGTACCAGCACCCTTGCTATAACCACTCGAACCGCGAATACTTACCTGATCCATTGTCATCTGAACTCCGGGAACATATCGCAATAAGTCATCAAATGATGTAATATTTTTTTGAGAAATCATTTCCGGTTTCAATACAGTTGTACTAACGGAAAGATCATCTTTATTCTGCTGATATTTACCTGCACTTACGATAATCTGTTTTGTTTCAAAGGCGGCTTCGTATAGTATAATGTTTAGATTAATCGATGCTTGATTCAGATTAATATTTTCTTTCACTTCTTTTTTATAACCTATTAATGAAAATTCGATATTATAAATTCCGAGCGGAAGATTTTTGATTTCAAAGAAACCGCGTTTATCGGTGGCGTCGCCATAATTAGTACCGGGGATAAAAACATTCACACCTTCTAAAGGGGAATTATCCGCAGCAACTACTCTGCCTTTAATTGAACCGGTAGTAATTTGCGAATAAATAAGAGATGCGGAAAGTATTATTAGTAAAAAAATATTTTTCATTTACATACCTCCCGGCGGTTGAGGCGGTGGATTATTAAAGTCAACACTTATATTTATATCGTTGGTTATTTTACCGGCATTGATGATTAATTTTTTCGGTTTTGATTGATCTCCGTTTTCGCAATATACTCCTACGACCACCCAATCTTTTCTAAGAAGAGAAAGCTCGGGTGAATTGGATTGAGCAACTACTACATAAGAATATTCTCCGGCACTGATCGTAAAACTTTCGATATAATTATTTTCTAAGGAATTATAGTTAAATTGAGAAGACCCTTTTGGAATTGAATCGATAACAAATGTTAAATTAGGAGGGAAAAAATCCTCATCTTTATTGATTGGTTTTTTGAAGACAACCAAATGAGTTCTTTTGATATTGTTATTCCAATTTCCCGTAAAAGTAACTTTACCCTTGAATCCTGTTGGGGATGTGATCTCATCTGCCGGTTCTATGCCTTTATCGCATCCGTTTATTAAAAGGAGTAAAATTATTGATACTGTTAAAATGATTTTTTTCATTTATTTTAACACCATGTTAGATTTAGAAGCAAATATAAAATTATTAAAAGACAAAATATATATTATAATTTGAATCGGATTAAAGAAAAAATATTACTCTTATTACTTCTTATTCCATATATGCTAATTGGCAAGGGAGGAGGTAGTGAATTTCTTGTAAGACAGATCCGCTTGGAAGAAGGGCTTTCGCAAAGCACCATTCTTTCTATCATCCAAGACAAGAAAGGATTTCTTTGGATTGGCACCGCTAACGGATTGAACCGCTATGACGGCTATTCATTTAAGATATTCAGTCACGATCCGATGGATTCAAATTCCATTTCAGATAATGGGATTTTATCATTGTTCGAAAGCAAAGATGGAAGTCTCTGGATTGGAACAATAGAAGGCGTTCTAAATAAATATAATAGCAAAGAAGGACGGTTTTACCGTTACGATATTTTTTCCGATCAGCCATTTAAGCGAGAAGAAGAAAAACTCCTTTTTGAATTTCCGCTCCCTTATTCACGTAATAATATGAAAACTATTACCTCAATTACCGAAGATGAGATGGGTAATCTTTGGATAGGCACTTGGGATAGCGGAATAATATGTATCAATATAAAATCGGGCAAAAAAATTTGGTTTAATAAATTTAATAATAGCGAATATCGAATACCTGTCAATACAATCAAAAAAATTTTAATTCGTGAGAATGTTTTATGGGCTGCCACTTTAGGGGGCGGAATAATGAAATTAACTTTCGGAAAATTGATTAATGATTTCTCGGTTCAAACTTATCAAATTAATCAAGCGAATAAAAATTCGCTTCCCGATAATAAAGTAACAGATATTATATTAGACGGCAATAATAGATTAGTGGCAGGCACGTTCGGAGGCGGAATAGCAATACTTCCGGTGAGCGAGCAAACAAAAAATCCGAATGAAGCGAAATTTATTATTCATAAAACAGGTTTTCCTCATTCAATTCTATCGAGTGATAATATCACGGCATTACTTCAAAATAGAGATGGATATTATTTTGCAGGCACGTTTGGTGCAGGTATAGATATTATTTCACCCGATTTTTCTTCGAGATACAATTTCAAAAATGATCCGCTCAATATTAATTCTCTTACTCGCAATGATATAATTAAACTTTTTGAAGACAGAAACGGTAACGTATGGGCAGGCACTCATCTCGGAAGAGGACTCAATAAAATTGAAAAGGCAAATAAAAAATTTAATCAAATTTCCAAATCACTCACTAGAGAGAATTGGATTAATGATGATGTCGTCTGGGCACTTTATCCGGATAAAGATTCGGTGCTTTGGATTGGGACTTATAAAGGGGGATTAAATAAATACGATCGTAAGAATAATCGTTATACCTATTTCAAAAAAGAATCAGGAAACATAAGCGATAACCATATACGTGCGATTGCAGATGCAGGAGGTGGGAATCTACTTATCGGAACTTATTCAAATGGATTGGATCTTTTCAGTAAAACAAGCGGAACGATCATCAATTACAAAAACAATCCGGCGGATACTCGAAGTCTCGGGGCTAATCAGGTTCAATCAATATTGATAGACCGAAGCGGTACTTTATGGGTGGGTACCTTCGGAGGCGGACTTAATTATGCCGATAGCTTCCAGACTAAAAAGACAAATCTAAAATTCAAAAAATATCTCAATGATTTGAACGATCCATTTTCTATTAGTGATAATAGAGTATATACAATCTATGAAGATAGCTCAGGAGATTTTTGGGTCGGAACTTTCGGTGGCGGTTTAGCAAAATTTGATAGGAAAAATCAACGCTTTATATCATATAAAAATATACTCGGAGATGAATCGAGCATTGCAGATAATAGAGTTGTATCGATTTTTGAAGATTCCTATGGAGTTCTTTGGATTGGAACTTACGGAGGCGGTCTGCAAAAGTTTGATAAGGTAACAGAAAAATTCACTCGAATGAATATCCAAAATCAAGTAAATAGTTCTGTGGTCTATGGAATAATCGAAGACAATGAAAAGAATTTATGGATGAGTACCGATAACGGAATTTTTAAGATGAATTTGGTAACGGGATTTTTTACTCAGTATGTTCTTAATGACGGTTTGCAGAGTCTTGAATTTAGTGGTGGAGCTTATGGAAAATCAAGTTCAGGGGAGATATTCTTCGGAGGTATTAGCGGGTTAAATTATTTTTATCCTGAACAGATTAAAGACAATAAATCAATTCCGCCGGTTGTTATTAGCTCCATCACAGTTTTCAATAAACCGATAAACAGAGAGCCGGATAATCTTATTCTTAATTATAGCGAAAATTTTTTCACGGTCGAGTTTGCAGCATTAGATTATACTAATCCGATAGATAATCAATACGCATATATGCTTGAGGGGTTTGATAGCGATTGGAATTATACTACTTCTAAAAACAGAATGGCGAGCTATACCAATCTTCAACCGGGGAAATATGTTTTTAAAGTAATCGGCTCAAATAACGATGGAATATGGAATAATAATGGCGCATTACTTTTTATCGAAATCCTCCCTCCATTTTATTATACATGGTGGTTTATTGCTATCGCGGTTTTATTGATCGGATTTATTATCTATTATTTAAGTACAATGCGATTCAGAAATTTACTTTCGATAGAAAAATTAAAAGGGAAACTTGCCGCAGATCTTCATGATAATATCGGAAGCGGATTAACGGAAATTTCGATACTTAGTGAGATTGCTTCCAATAGCTTATTAAGGAGTCTTGATGATGTTTCCGATAATTTAGCTACTATAAGTGATAAATCGCGATTATTGATAGATAGTATGAGCGAGATAGTTTGGATGATTAATCCAAGTAGAGATTCATTGAGCGATCTTATTTTGCGTCTTAAAGATTCATATAGCGATTTCCTTTCGGGATTGGCTATCTCATTTCGTGTAGTTTACCCCGAAAGTATAGGGGGGCTAAAATTAGGTGTAGATTTCAAGCAGAATATTTACTTAATATTCAAGGAAGGAATTAATAACGCTATCAAGCATAGCAATTGTTCTAAGATAATTCTTGAAGTCAAGCAGATTAATAATATTTTAGAGATTGAATTGACAGATAACGGAAGAGGAATGAATCTCGAAACAATTAAGAGCGGAAACGGTTTAGGCAATATGAAAAAACGCGCTAAAGATTTAGGCGGAAAAATTGTTTTGGAATCTTCACCCGGCAATGGAACTAAAATTATTCTTACGGCAAAGATAACTTCAACAAATAAATTGATAAAGAAAATAATTAAGAAGTGATTATGATAAAAACAGCGATAATAGAAGATAATAATACGATACGCGAGGGGATTGCTATGCTAATTAATTCCACTGAAGGTTATAGCTGCGTGGGTACTTATGGCGATTGTGAATCGTTTTTAGAAAAATTGAGTTCCTTGGATGTGGATGTAGTTTTAATGGATATCGGACTCCCGGGAATGAATGGTATCGAAGGAGCGGCTAAAGCTAAGAAAATCAAACCGAATCTAAATATACTTATGTTGACAATTTATGAAGACAATCAATCGGTATTTAATGCTTTATGTGCCGGAGCATGCGGATATTTAGTAAAAAAAACGCCGCCGACTCGTTTATTGGAAGCATTGAAAGATGCTTATGAAGGGGGTTCGCCGATGAGTTCATTAATTGCTCGTCAGGTGATTACAGTTTTTCAACAAAAGCAAAATGAATATGACTCCGATGCGGAGCTTTCTACACGCGAAAAGGAAGTTGTAACTAATTTATCCGAGGGTAATAACTATCAAGAGATAGCTGAACGACTATTGATTAGTGTCGATACGGTTCGACATCATATAAGAAATATCTATAAAAAACTACATGTCCATTCGCAGTCCGAAGCAGTTGCAAAAGCCATCCGAAAAGGAATAATTTAACAAAAACCCGCATAGATATGCAGGTCAAGTCAATAATTTCCCAAATATTTACATATATATGCGGTTGTTGCTCCCATTATTAATGGTTATTTAGGAAGTAGATTAAATAACAATTAATAGTACTGTCTCTGATATGGGGAGAAGTACATAAAATAATGGAGGGAAGTATGGCAACTACAGTTCACAATCCGATACCTGATCTTATCAATGATGAGATCTATGAAATTCTAGTTTCGAGAGAGTTAATTGATGTTAAGTCAGTCCGTGATTATATCATACGGAAAAAATTCAGATCTCTCAGAAATAGAAATTTCAATTCAACCGATGCGATCGATGCAGTAAGAAGCGAATATCCGTATCTTCAGTTTGATACTATTCGCAAGATCGTATATCAAACAAAATAGAATATCCTTAATATATGCTCTATTCTTATATGAACGTTTGGCTTGTCCGAGCCAAGCGTTCACTAAATTTTATAAAATCCTTTCAAAAGATAAAAGTATAACCTCTTTTGCCACTTCACCTAGACTTGATTATGTATCAATTTATAGTATTATTGTTTATAAACTCGTGAACAAGTTTGTTAGGTTCTTTTCAAGGATACATAAGTAATTCTAAACCCACCACATAAGTCTTAATTTGTTCAGATAAAAGATGTATTTCTCTTATATTATTATTAATTTTGATAGATTTTTAAGAAATTGCTTTTCTCCCAAATGTCATTATTAATTGTCATGTTAAATAAATGTATAATGGAGTAAAAATATGGTTAGTGGTTTATTCTGGATTGTGCCCGCTTCCTCTGTAATAGCTCTCTTATTCGCATTTCTATTCTATAAAGAGATGATGAAGCAGAGCGAAGGATCGGCAAAGATGGCAGAAATTGCATCACACGTAAGAGTTGGTGCAATGGCTTATCTGAAACAGCAGTACAAAGTTGTTGGTATGTTTTTCATTGGTATCACAATAGTATTTGCAGTAATGGCTTATGGATTTAAGGTTCAAAACGAATGGGTTCCATTTGCCTTTATAACAGGTGGATTCTTTTCGGGATTAGCAGGATTTTTCGGAATGAAAACCGCTACACAAGCATCAGCTCGTACAGCTTTTGCTGCTCAAGATTCTCTTAATAAAGGTCTTAAAGTAGCTTTCCGTAGCGGTGCTGTTATGGGTCTTGTGGTAGTAGGTCTTGGTCTTCTTGATATCTCAATTTGGTATCTTGTTCTAAATTATTTTATTCATGAATCAGGCGATGGACATAAATTAGTTGTTATAACTACTACGATGTTAACCTTTGGAATGGGTGCCTCCACACAAGCATTATTTGCAAGAGTAGGCGGCGGTATATTTACAAAAGCTGCTGATGTGGGCGGCGATCTTGTAGGTAAAGTTGAAAGTGGAATCCCTGAAGATGATCCTCGTAATCCTGCTACAATTGCAGATAACGTAGGTGATAACGTAGGTGACGTTGCAGGTATGGGTGCGGATTTATATGAATCATATTGCGGATCAATATTAGCAACTGCAGCACTTGGTGCAGCAGCATTTATGGAAACTCCCGATCTTCAATTCAGGGCAGTTATTGCACCAATGTTAATTGCAGCAGTCGGAATTATTCTTTCTATTATGGGAATATATGTTGTAAGAACAAAAGAAGATGCTACTCAAAAAGATTTATTAAGTGCACTTGGTAATGGAATTAATTTTAGCTCCGTTCTTATTGTAGTTTTTTCGGCTCTTATAGTTAATTTATTAGGATTCGAAAACGCATGGGGAATTTGGGGATCGATAGTATCAGGTCTTCTTACCGGTATTGTTATCGGTAAAGCAACCGAATACTATACATCACAATCATATAGTCCAACACGTAAAGTTGCCGAAAGTTCAGGTACCGGTCCGGCAACAGTAATTATATCGGGTTTAGGTTTAGGAATGCTTTCAACGGCAGTTCCTGTATTGGCAGTAGCAACCGGAACAATTTTCGCATTCTTATTTGCATCAGGATTTGATTTTGCAAATTCAGGTATGGGACTTTATGGTGTCGGAATTGCGGCAGTAGGAATGCTTTCTACTCTCGGTATCACACTTGCAACAGATGCTTATGGTCCGATTGCAGATAATGCAGGCGGAAACGCTGAAATGAGCGGTCTAGGAAAAGAAGTAAGAAGAAGAACAGATGCACTTGATTCACTTGGCAATACTACCGCTGCAACGGGTAAAGGATTTGCAATCGGCTCGGCAGCTCTTACGGCTCTCGCTCTTTTAGCTTCTTATGTAGAAGAGATCAAAATTGCTTTAATCAGAGCAGGTCAAGTAACGTTAACATTTACAGACGGAGTAATTAAAGAAACATCTAAAGCAAATCTTACTGACTTTATGAACTATTATGAAGTGCACTTAATGAATCCGAAAGTACTCATTGGTGTTTTCCTTGGTTCAATGATGGCATTTGTATTCTGCGGATTAACAATGAATGCAGTAGGAAGAGCAGCCGGAAAGATGGTTGATGAAGTAAGAAGACAATTCAGAGAATTCCCGGGCATATTAAAAGGAACTCAAGAACCTGATTATGCTACTTGCGTTGCTATCTCAACAAAAGGCGCACAGCACGAGATGATAGTTCCATCGCTATTAGCAATTCTTACTCCTATCCTCACCGGTGTTATTTTTGGAGTTACAGGTGTAATGGGATTATTAGTAGGCGGACTAGGAACCGGATTCGTATTAGCAATCTTTATGGCTAATGCAGGCGGTGCTTGGGATAATGCTAAAAAATATGTTGAAGAAGGTAATCTCGGCGGTAAAGGTTCTGATGCTCATAAAGCAACTGTAATCGGCGATACCGTAGGCGATCCTTTCAAAGATACTTCAGGACCAAGCTTAAATATTCTTATTAAATTAATGAGTATGGTAGCTATCGTATTTGCAGGTCTTACAGTTGCATTCAGTATATTATAAAAAGTAATTAGTAACAAAAAAGAAACCGTCCCGATAATAAATCAGGGCGGTTTTTTTATTTTAAATATATTGTTCAATAACCGGATGATGAGAGTTTTTCAACCAAATTGATTATGGCTTTGCATCTGATAAACAGAAGTAAAAAGTGGAATTAAAATCGCAAAGAATAGAATAATCATAAGAACTATAATAACAAGAGAAATTATAATTATAATTTTTGTCAAGCGGAAGTACTTTGCCTGTAATTCAAATCCCAATCTCATTGCATGAGCATTATTGGTAAGTTTAAAATTATCGAACTGATCGGCAGCTTCTCTCATTCGCAAACCAATTAAAATAAGGGGAATACCAACAATGGCCCCAATAATGGAAAGGCATTGAAGTGCGCCATAGATAATAGTAAATATACCCACGAAGCGCATATCTTTAGTCATTTCATTAAATGTAATTTGAAACATAGAAGGAGGACGGAATGAAGTATTGGAATTTGGTTGATTATCTGTATCTAAATTGATCTCTGTAAAGTCATCCATTTAACAGCTCCATTTTTGTTTTATATAAATATAATGGAAAAGAATAATTTTATCATCTATTTTATTATTTTTAATAGTTAATTAATCTGAGGAAGAAATGGAACATAAATTTTTAGGCAGAACAGGATTAAAAGTTTCTTCAATATGTTTGGGAACAATGAATTTCGGACCCTTCACGTCCGAAGAAGATAGCAAAGCAATAATGAATAAAGCATTAGAGCTAGATATTAATTTTTTTGATACTGCGAATGTTTATGGCGCAGAAAAAGGTGTCGGCGTTACCGAAGAAATTCTCGGCAGATGGTTTGATGAAGATAAATCGAGAAGAGATAAGGTGGTGCTTGCTACTAAAGTATTCGGTAAAATGGGCGAAGGAATAAATGATAAAAAACTTTCTGCTTATCATATTAAAAAAGCTTGCGAAGATAGTCTTAGGAGATTAAAGACGGATCACATTGATCTTTATCAGATGCATCATGTCGATAGAGATGCTCCGTGGGACGAGATTTATCAGGCAATGGATCAATTGATTCAAGAGGGGAAGGTAATCTATATCGGCAGCTCTAATTTTGCAGCGTGGAATATAACAGAAGCAGTATATAAAGCAAAAGAAAGACATTCGCTCGGAATTGTATCCGAACAAAGCATTTATAGCTTGCGTAATCGTCATATTGAGTTAGAAGTTTTACCTGCATGCAAAGCATTTGGTATCGGTGTAATTCCATGGAGTCCACTTGCAGGCGGATTACTTTGCGGAGTATTGGAAAAAGCATCTGAAGGAAGAAGAACCCGCGAAGCTTTACAGAAATCGGTAGAAAAATTAAAACCGCAAATTGAACAATATGAAGCATTATGCAAAGAGATTAATCTTAAGCCTGCCGATGTAGCACTTGCTTGGGTAATGAATAATCCTGTAATAACGTCTCCTATTGTAGGTCCGCGAACGGTTGAGCAGTTAGAAGAAAATGCAAGAGTAGTGGATATAAGACTTAGCGAAGATACATTAAAAAAATTAGACGAGATATGGCCCGGACCCGGTAATCAAGCACCTGAAGCGTATGCTTGGTAATGAATTATTTAGACAAAGATAAGAATTAATCTCGCTGCCAAAGTTTTGTTTTCTAAAGGTTTCTTAGAATTATTTTGAAATTTATTTTAAGAATAAATTGAGAAAATATTTTAATCAGTAGTTAAATGTAATAACAGAGTTATCTGCAATTAAGCCCATTTTTAATTTGGAGAAATAGATGAACAACAAGAAACTGCTTTTTATTGTAGCAATATTATTTTCCGCCTCATTGCTTCATTATGGTGATGTGAATGCGCAGAAGAAAAAATTGACCTATAAACAAGTATTTAATTTTGCAGAGCCGAGATTAACGGGTCAAGTGCCGCGTATCGATTCATGGTTAGATAAAGATAATTATCTTGAAGCAAAAGCCGATCCCACAGTTCCCGGTTCTAAAATTGTATTATGGAAGGTAAATGCAAAAACAGGCAAATCTGAGGTATATGTTGATTATCCATCATTAAATGCTCAATTGCCTGAAGGATATTCGGTAGAAAGAGCTGATCTTAAAATGCCCGATTATTCGGCATTTATTTTTAATAAAAAAAATAACCTTTATTACTATTCGGTTACCGCCAAAGAATTTAAGCAATTAACAAAAGATGATGCTTCGGAAGTTAATCCGAAATTTTCTCCAAATGGGAAATTCGTTGCTTATACAAAAAATCTAAATTTATATGTATATGATATTGAAAAAGAAGCTGAAACAAAATTAACCGAAGATGGCGGCGGGCTAATATATAATGGATATGCATCATGGATCTATTATGAAGAGATACTTGGACGCGCCTCTCGATATGCTGCATTCTGGTGGTCGCCAAAGAGCGATAAAATTTCTTTTATGCGCTTCGACGATACTCCCGTGCCTGAATTTATTTTGTATCGTGCCGATGGGCAGGATGGAGAATATGAAAAAACTCGTTATCCTAAAGCAGGCGAAAATAATCCTTTTGTAAGGATCGGAATAGCAGATATTGCGAGCAAAGAAATTGTATGGGCTGATTTTGATGAAAAGGCAGACCATTATGTTTCTTTTCCATTTTGGAAAAATGATAATACACTTACTGTTCAATGGATGAATCGCGGTCAGGATAATATTATTATTTATAATGTTGATTGTACGACAGGAAAGAAATCCGAACTTTATAATGAAAAGCAAAATTCATGGGTTGAATGGTTCGAGGATTTATATTTCTTTGAGAATAATTCCGGATTTATTCTTAAATCTAATGTTGACGGCTGGAGTCATTTATATTACTATGGTTATGACGGGAAATTAAAGTCTCAGCTAACAAAAGGTAATTGGAATGTTGCAGATGTTGCTTATGTGGATGAAGGGAATGGAAAAGTATATTTTCATGGTTCTATCGGTAAGCAATGGGATAAACATTTATATGTAGTAGATTTGAACGGAAAAAATCAGAAGCAATTAACCACGGGCGAAGGAATGCATACATTCACAATTGCTCCGGAAGGTAATTATTTTATTGATCGATATAGTAATATTGCAAATCCATACAAACTTGATTTATTGGATAAAAATGGAAAGCTAGTAAAAAATCTTGGTGATGCTAAAACCAAAGCAATGGATGAATACGATCTTGGAAAAGCCGAGCTATTTACTATTAAAACTGATGGCGGATTTGAGCTTCCTGTATCTTGGGTACTACCATCAAATTTTGATAATACAAAAAAATATCCTGTTCTATTCAGTATTTACGGCGGTCCACAAGCCCCTTCCGTTAGGAATGCATTCCCATTCTGGTTTGAGGGTGCTTATCTCGCCAGCAAAGATATTATTTATGTAAATGCAGATAATAGAGGATCGGGATTCAATGGAAAAGTCGGTGCCTCTCAAATGCACCGTAATCTTGGCAAGTATGAAATGCAAGATCTATTTACTGTAATTGATTGGATGAAGAAACAGGGATTCGTTGATACAACCAAGATCGGTATCACCGGCGGAAGTTATGGCGGTTATGTAGCTTGTATGGGTATTACTTTTGGAGCAGATTACTTCACACATTCTCTTGCTGATTTCTCGGTAGTTGATTGGCATTTATATGATTCTCATTATACAGAAAGATTTATGGATACACCCGAGGAGAATCCGGAAGGATATAAAGTCAGTTCGGTTATGAAATATGTAGATCGCATCAAAGGTAAGTTCTTAATTACGCACGGAACACTTGATGATAACGTTCACATGCAAAACACAATTCAATTAGTAACTGAATTACAGAAGCAGGATAAAGATTTTGAGATGATGCTTTATCCAAATCAGAGACATGGATATGGAATGCCGCAACGAGCACATCATGTAAGAGAGACCATTGAATTTTGGTTTGATAATTTCTTAGGCAAAAAATTCGATCCAGCAGTTGATTAAGATAATAAATAAAGGAAATTATGGATTACAAAGAGAACAATAAAAATTACGATCCGCGGATGCATACAACCGAGCATATCTTAAATAGTACGATGGATAAGATGTTCGGTTGCGGAAGAGCATTTAGTGCTCACATAGAAAAGAAAAAATCTAAATGCGATTATCGGTTCGATCGGAATTTAACCGAGGATGAGATTAGTGTAATCGAAGCGAAGGTTAATGAAGTAATTAAAAAGAATCTCGATGTAAAAGAAGAGTTTATGAATAAAGAAGAAGCGGGAAAGTATTTTAATCTTTCCCGTCTTCCCGATGATGCAGGAGATAATCTGCGAGTAATTAAAGTCGGCGATTACGATCAATGTTTATGCAGCGGCGTTCATATTAATAATACTTCAGAAGTGGGAGCAGATTTTAAGATTATCTCTACCAGTTGCGAGAATGGGGTAATGCGCTTACGCTTTAAGCTGGTTTAATCTCGGTCTTTCACCTTAGGTTTTGGATTTCTAATTATCAAAAATTTATAATACCGGCAGAATGTTTTCTGTCGGTATCTTATATAAATTATTGTAATCTTTGATTATTTTCATTTCTCGATATTTTCTCACTTTGACCTATTACAATTTATCTAATCATAAATGTTTTGCCCGGTAAATAAAACTTACTTGAGTATTTTATTTAAATATTTCTCCCCATTTTAAGATTTGTTTCTCTACTTCTTTTGGTGAGGTGCTGCCGGATGATTTTTTGCTGCGGATACTTGCCATCGGAGTAAGAAGCTCAAATACTTTTTTATCAAATTTCGGTGAAAAATTTTTATACTCTTCGAGCGTTATCTCGTTTAACTTTTTCTTTTTTGCTACACAATAAGCCACAAGAGCACCTACGATATGATGCGCCTGACGGAAAGGGATATTTTTATTTACTAAATAATCAACAATATCGGTTGATAAAAGTAAATCGCCGGTTAACTCATTTTCAAATCGCTCTTTATTATATTTAGTATGCGAAAGAAGCCGAGCAGATTGATCTAGGCAATCTTTTGTAGTATCGATTGCTTCAATGAGATGAAATTTATCTTCCTGCATATCACGGTTATATGCAAGGGGGAGAGATTTCATAATCGTTAATACACCCATCAATGCACCGTAAACTCTTCCTACTTTCCCACGTATAAGTTCTGCAATATCGGGATTTTTCTTCTGTGGCATAAGTGAACTGCCGGTAGAATAAGAATCGTCAATTAAAGCAAACGAAAATTCCTGCGAACTCCATAGAATTATTTCCTCGGAGAATCGACTTAAATGCATCATTATTATCGAACATGCACTTATGACTTCAATCACAACATCTCTATCAGAAACCGCATCGAGTGAATTTTCTATGATGCCGTTCATCTTTAATTCTTTTGCTGAATAATTGCGGTCGATATTTAGTGTTGTACCCGCAAGTGCGGCAGCACCGAGCGGAGAGATGTTTACTCTTTTCATAGAATCATTTAATCTCTCTTTATCGCGCTCTAACATCGATACATAAGCTAAGAGATGATGAGCCAATAAAATCGGCTGAGCTCGCTGGAGATGAGTATAACCGGGGATAATAGTCTCTTTGTTTGTTTCGGCTTTCTTTAATAATGTTTTTTGAAAATTCGTAATGAACTTTATGAGATTGATGATTTCTTTACGAATATAGAGTCTTTCATCTAAAGCGACTTGGTCATTGCGGCTTCTTGCTGTATGAAGGCGCTTTCCTTTTTCACCAATTTTTGCTACTAACCGTTCTTCAATTAAAGTGTGAATATCTTCCTTACGCCAATCGAATTTTAATTTCCCATTTTCAATCTCATTAAAGATTTCGTCTAAAGCTTTGATTATCGCCTTACCGTCACCTATCGAAATAATTTTTTGTTTCATTAACATATTAACGTGTGCCTTGCTTCCCTCGATATCTTCGGAGTATAATTTACCGTCAATATCAATCGATGAAGAAAACTTTAATGCGGTTTCGTCTAATTCTTTCTTAAATCTGCTATTCCAAATTGCCATATAAAACTTTATCCATGCTATTTAAAAATTATTTCAAACGATAATCTAAATAAAAAATCATAATGACAAATCTAAACTAAAACTCCCTTTTTTTCATCTTCTGCTTTTTGTGCTACACGATTAATGGTTTTATAAGGGAGTCCATAAATTTTAATAAATCCTTCTGAAGCAGAATGATCAAATTGATCAGCAATAGTATAAGTGGCGAGGAGCGGATCATATAATGAAAATGGGGATGTTCTGCCTGAAACAATAATATTCCCTTTATAAAGTTTTAGCTTTACTAAACCTGTTACGTTCTCTTGTGTTTTATCAATGAATGCTTGAAGCGCTTCGCGCAGCGGAGAAAACCAAAGTCCATTATAGATAAGATTAGAATATTCTTGAGTAACTAGTGCTTTATAATGAGCTACTGATTTTTCTAAAGTGATTCTCTCTAATTCTTTATGAGCTGTATTTAGAATCATACCGGCAGGTGCTTCATAAACTTCACGAGATTTGATTCCGACTAATCGATTTTCAATCATATCGATTCTGCCAACGCCGTTTCTGCCACCGATTTTATTTAGTTCTTTTATAAGAGAAACGCCATCCATAGTTTTTCCATTTAATGCAAACGGAACGCCTTTTTCAAATTCTACTATTACATATTCCGTTTCATCGGGTGCATCTTCGGGAGATACAGTATGTTGGAAAGCATCTGCCGGAGGCTCTACCATTGGGTCTTCGAGCACTCCACACTCAATAGCGGTGCCGTAAATATTTTCGTCTATTGAATAAGGATTCTCTTTAGTTGCAGCGACCGGTATATTATGAAGCTTTGCATAATCGATCTCTTCTTCGCGGCTTTTAAATTCCCAAGTTCTAAGGGGAGCGATACTTTGGATATCAGGAGCAAGCGCACCGACAGCCACTTCAAAACGAACTTGATCATTTCCTTTTCCGGTACAGCCATGAGCTACCATATTAGCACCTTCTTTTCGAGCGATATCGACTAATGTTTTTGCAAGAAGCGGTCTGCCGATTGAACATGCCATCGGATAACTATCTTCATACATTGCACCTGCACGCAGTGCGGGAAACACATAATCATTAATAAATTCACTCGTGAGGTCTTCTATATAGACCTTTGAAGCCCCCGAATTTATTGCCTTTTCTTCAAGTCCGATAAGTTCTTTAGACTGTCCGAGATTACCGGTAAAAGTGATAATCTCGGCATCGTAATTATCTTTGAGCCATTTGACCATAACAGATGTATCTAATCCACCTGAATATGCAACCACAATTTTGTTCTTTGCCATTAATTTATTCCTAATATTATTTTTATATATTCTAAACTTTTTTTAATGTTTTTATTTGAGCGGGGGATAACGATAATAGTATCATCGCCTGCCACCGTGCCGAGAAGTTCTGTTGAATTACTTTGATCTAATACTATTGCCACTCCCTGCGCTCTTCCGGGAAATGTTCTTATTACAATGAGAGTTTCGTTATGATCGATTGAGATTATCTCTTCGCTTAAGCGTGAACGCAAAACCGATTGATCGCCGGCAGTATTAAGCTTATAAAAGAATCCATTTGGTGCGGGCACTCTTATAATTCCAAGTTCATTTAAGTCTCGTGATAAAGTTGCCTGCGTTATTTTTATTCCATTCAGTTTTAGTAATTTTTGGAAATGAGCTTGATTAGAAATCTCCTGCTTTGAAACCAGCTCTTTAATTAATGCGTGGCGGCTTTGAATTTCTTGAATTTTATTGCTCATATACTCCTCATTAAATTATTATAATTAATCGGCAACTATCTCGGTGCCTATTCCTTCTTTTGTAAAAATTTCCAATAAGAGTGCATGGGGCACTCTACCATCAATAATATGAACTTTATTTACTCCCGATTCTAATGCCGAAAGTGCTGATTCTACTTTTGGAATCATCCCTCCGGAAATTATACCTTTATTTATATATTCCTCAGCTTGAGATTTTGTAAGGTGCGAAAGAAGTTTACCTTCTGCTTTTACTCCTTCAATATCAGTAACGAAAACTAATTTTTCAGCATTCAAGGATGCTGCTATTGGTCCGGCTGCTATATCTGCATTTACGTTATATATAATCCCTTCATCATCAAAACCGATTGGTGCTATAACAGGCAGATATCCATCCTTTAATATGCTTTTAAGAACGCTATTATTTACTTCGGTTACATCGCCTACGAAACCTAATTCTTCGCAAATTTTTTTTACTTTAATTAGATTAGCATCAATACCGCTTAATCCGACTCCTCTTCCACCATGAATATTTATTCTTCGGACGATATCTTTATTTATCGAACCTGCGAGAACCATTTGTACCACGTCTCGCATCTTTTCATCGGTGTATCTTTGTCCATTTACGAATTTTGTTTCGATGCCTAGTTTTTCGGCAATGTTCGTTATCTCTTTACCTCCACCATGAACTACAACCATATCGATACCGATTTTTCGGAGCAAAACGACATCTTGAGCGATCATCATTTTTAATTGCTCATCCTGCATTACTGCTCCGCCATATTTTACGACGAAAGTTTTTTGTTCAAACTGTTGAATATATGGAAGTGCCTCGATCAAGACATCTTCTTTTTTGAATATAGCATCGGTCACGAACGGTAGCTCCCATTAATTTTTACGTACTCTTCCGAAAAATCGCAAGTCCAGCATGTAGCCGAATAATTACCGTTTCCAATTTTTATTGTAAGATAGATATAGTGGGGTTCTAAAGTTTTATTGGATTCTTCTATTGATAATTCAACGCTGTAATTTGAACCAAGAATTTTTATTCCATTAATAAAAATTTCAAATTGTGCCGGATCAAATTTGATACCGGAATAACCGGCTGCTGCAATAATTCTTCCCCAATTAGCATCTTCCCCATGAATAGCAGTTTTAACCAATGGTGATAGTGCAATTGTTCTTCCGATCTTTTCGGCATCTTCGATGGAACCGGCACCATCGACTGTGATTTCTATTAGCTTTGTTGCTCCTTCACCGTCACGAACAATATCGAGTGATAGCTTTTTGAGTAGAGCAAAAAGTTCATTTTCAAAAATATAATGCTCATGAGTTTCGGCAATAATCTCCGCACTGCTAGCTCCATTAGCAAGAGCAAGAACCATATCGTTAGTGCTCGTATCTCCATCAACGATTATTCTATTAAATGTTTTGTTGGTTGCATTCTTTAACATTGATTGCAGAAGTTTTTTTTCAATTGTAGCATCGGTAAGAATAAATCCAAGCATGGTAGCCATGTTAGGATGAATCATTCCCGAGCCTTTTGCCATTCCGTAAATAGTAACTTCTTTTCCATTAATTAAAAAAGTAGAAGAGACTGTTTTAGAAAAAGTATCCGTTGTCATTATCGCTTCGGCAGCCTCTTGCATTTTTTCTTCTTCTTGTTTCTCGGTAGAAAAAATTTCGGAAGCAATTATTTTAATTCCTTCGGAGATTTTATCCATCGGAAGAGTCTCTCCGATAACACCGGTCGAAGAAACAAATATTTCATTATTTTCTAAACCTAATTCTGATGCAATAAGAGAACTCATTTCGAAAGCATCCTTGTATCCTTGCTCACCCGTGCAAGCATTTGCGTTACCGCTATTGATAATTAATGCTCGGAATGTATCGCGTTCGGATAAATGTTCTTTGCAAATTAATACCGGAGCGGCTTGAACTACATTTGTAGTAAACACACCTGCTGCGGTTGCCGGTCTTTCGGATAAGATTAAAGCCAAATCTTTTCTCCGTTTCTTAATTCCGCAGAAAATCCCGGCGCCTTTGAATCCAAGCGGAATTCTACCAGAAGTAGGTTTAGCCGTGATTTCTAAACTTTGCGAGCTTATAATTTCTTTAAACATTTCATTATTCCTTCTGATTGATCGAAGCCAAACATTATATTCATATTCTGAACCGCCTGCCCCGCTGCACCTTTTAATAAATTATCTATTGTTGAAAATATTGTTAATACTCGATCGCTCGAAAGATTAAAACCGATATCGCAAAAATTTGTATATGCTACATCTTTTATCTCAGGAATTTTGTTCCCAATAAAACGGATAAAGGGTTTATCGTTATAATTAATATTATAAACATCGGTTATATCATTTTCGCGAATTCCAATTTTTGTTTTTACTTGGATTGTCGAATAGATACCTCTTGAAACGGGAAGAAGATGCGGCACAAATGAAAAACTTGAATTAACTCCTGTAAATTTTTCGAGATACTTTTTTATTTCCGGAATGTGTTGATGTTCGCTAACTTTATAAGCGCGAACACTTTCGTTGATTTCGGAGAAGATCATATTTTGTGCAGTTGATTTACCGGCTCCAGTGGTACCGCTATATGAAATTATGCTTATAAAAGATTCATCGATAAAATTATTTTTGAGCACCGGAATTAATGGCAGTAGAATGCTTGTCGGGTAACAGCCGGGATTTGCAATGAATTTTGCCGAAGAAATCTCCGTTTCATTCCATTCACTTAATCCATAGACCGACTTATCTAATAGTTTCTCTGCTTTATGATCATGCTTGTAATATTTTTTATATTCATCCGAGTCAGAAAGTCTAAAATCTCCCCCTAGATCGATAACCTTAATCCCTTTTTCGAATGCGGCTTTAACCGGATCGAATGCTTGTCCCGAAGGGAGAGCAATAAATAATAGATCAAGTCCGGCGATAGCTTCCTTAGAAAAATTCTCAATCTCCATAGAGATAATATTTTTAAGAGCCGGATGAACATCTTCTATATTAGAACCAACCGTAGAATGCCCGAATAGTTTAGCTATTTGCACTTTTTCGTGATTTGATATAAGCTTAATTAGTTCGATACCGGAATATCCCGCAGCCCCTACAATTCCTATCTGATACATAGTCTCCCAAAAAATAAAGCATAATTATACATTATCTTGCATAATTATGCAAATTAAAATTCTAGATTTTACGAGGTATTAGCTAATAAATGTGTTTAATGGAGATAAACAGGTGCTTAAGAAGCCAAATCAAAATTAAAATAAAAAATATCCCTTTTAAAAGTTTATCTTTGTAGGTCAATAAAATAGGAAAAAGATGAAATCGTTTGAAGAGATAGGTCTTGATAGTGAATTACTTAGCGCTATCAAAGAACTTGGATTTGAAAATCCAATGCCTATACAAGAAGAAGTAATACCACATTTAATCGGTGAAGATAGACCCGATATTATCGGTCTGGCACAGACCGGAACGGGGAAGACGGCGGCTTTCGGTCTTCCAATTATTCAAAATACAGACTCGAGTAAAAATAAAATACAATTCTTGATATTAAGTCCGACACGAGAATTATGCTTACAGATATTCGATGATCTAACAAGTTATGCTAAGAATAAACCAAACGTCAAGATAGCAGCAGTATTCGGTGGATCAAGTATTGATCGCCAAATAGAAAAAATTCGTAAAGGTGTTCATATTATTTCAGCCACCGCAGGAAGATTAGTTGATTTAATTAACCGTGGGATAGTTGATCTTTCAAATCTGAAAACAATAGTTTTAGATGAAGCAGATGAAATGCTCAATATGGGCTTTAGAGATGAACTTGAAATGATATTAAATGAAGTGCCGGAAGATGTTCAGACACTTTTATTTTCGGCAACAATGCAAAAAGGCGTAGATGATATAGCACGAAAATTTTTAACTAAACCGATAGAAATTACAATTGGCAGAAAAAATTCAGGTGCGGATAACGTTGAACATCTTTGCTATATGGTTCAGGCGCGCGATAGATATTTTGCTCTAAAACGTATTGTCGATTATAATCCCGCAATTTACGGAATCATATTTTGTAGAACGAGAAAGGAAACTCAAGAGATCGCAGATTCATTAATAAGAGATGGCTATAATGCTGATTCGTTGCATGGCGATTTATCTCAAGGGCAGAGAGATATGGTAATGAATAAATTCCGTATCAAACATTTACAGCTTCTTGTCGCTACCGATATTGCAGCGCGCGGACTTGATGTCGATGATCTTACTCATATTATTAATTATAATCTTCCCGAGGA
This sequence comes from bacterium BRH_c32, assembly GCA_001516025.1. GTDB lineage: Bacteria > Bacteroidota > Ignavibacteria > Ignavibacteriales > Melioribacteraceae > BRH-c32. The sequence goes on from LOEU01000035.1 coordinate 43,020, forward strand.
ATTAGAAACCTACACACATCGCAGCGGAAGAACAGGAAGAACCGGCAAGAAAGGTGTTTCTATTATTATTACCAATCTTAAAGAGAAGAGCAAAATTCTGCATATCGAAAAATCACTAGGTAAGAAATTCAATATGGCTACGGTACCGCTTGGCGGAGAAATTTGCGAAAAACAATTATTCTATCAGATCGATAGAATGGAAAAAGTGGAAGTGGATTATTCATTGATCGATCCGCTCCTCCCTGATATTTTCAAAAAATTGGAATGGCTTGATAGAGAAGAATTAATCAAGAAATTTGTTTCAGTCGAATTCAATCGCTTCCTTGATTATTATAAAAAGATGCCGGACCTTAATGAACCTGCCGATAGTAAGGGTGGGAGAAAAGTTGAACCGCAGGAAGGATTCACCAGAATTTTTATTAATCTCGGAAAAATGGATAATCTATTACCACAAACATTGATGAAAATGATTTCGCAATCTACGGGAGTTAATAATATCGAAATTGGCAAGATCGATATCCTTAAAACATTCTCATTCTTTGAAGTTGATTCAAAATACTCAAAACAGGTTATGGATTCGATGGAAGGAATGGAAGTAAAAGGTCGTGTTGTTAATTTAGAATTAGCAGAATCACAGGGACGAGATAACACGAGGGATAGAAAAAGCGGCAGAGGCGGAAAAAGTGAACGCGGAGGCGGATTCAGAAGTCGTGATGATAGACCTTCGAGAGATCGTGGTTCTAGGGATCGCTCACCAAGAAGAGAAAGTTCAGGCGAAAGAAGAAGCTCTGAGAGAAAATCGTATGGATCAAGAGGCAGTTATGGTGATAGCGATAGAGCACCACGCGGAGAGCGTTCTTCAAGAGAAGGTAGATCGTCATCTTCAAGTAGCAGAACTGAATCGTCCGGCGAAAGAGGCGGATATAGAAGTCGCGATGATAGAGCACCGAAAGAAGGAAGAAGCAGCAGAGAAAGTTCAGGTGGAAGAAGTTCAGATAGAAAACCGTATGGTTCGAGAAGTAGTTTTGGTGAAAGTTCATCACGTTCAAGATCCGGAGATGGCGATAGTTCTTCAAGAAGCAGATCCGGCGGAGACCGTGATAAGAAATTCGGAAGATCAAGCGACAGAAAACCACGCGAAAGAAAATCTGATGGCGATAGCTATGGAGCAAAAAAAAGCGAAAAAAAAGTTTGGGTTAATGAAGAATATTCCGATAAATCCAAAAGAGGCTTCGGTCAGGTTAAAAAAAGAAAAGAATAAATATTAATCGTCATCGGAAAATCAATTTCCACGAATGATTAATATCTTAAATATGTATAAAAACAGAAACCGTCTCAATATCTGAGACGGTTTTTTTATACCCCAAAGGGACTAATATTCCATATACCTCGCAATTACCCCCCACTCGGGTGTATTTAGAATAAAACCGAGGGCTTGTACATAAAATTTACTGTTATAACAGTAAATAATATATCATAGAGCAATTTTTGTTATATCACCACGATACAATAACAATATTTATCGCTTAGACGGTAAATATTTGATTTTGAAATCCACAAGAAGAATTTGCACTTCTACTTAGAGATAAAAAAAGCAAGCTCAGGAGAAAGGACTTAATCGACTATTGGGGGAAAGAAAGATTACAATTATCAGATAAAAGTATTCAAGGAGTTATTGATCAAATTTATTCTACTCACGATAAGTGGGATGAATTGATTGGAAATAGTTATTTGTCTGCCGAAATGATGCAAAATATTTTGATTTATTAGAGATAAGGAAACAAACTTTTAAATAAAAAAATGCCGGATTGCTCCGGCACTTTTTATTCACACACACATTTTATTTCTATTGAATTATTCTACCTTACTTTAATTCCGGAAGTCTTCCCGGAGTGTAAGGAGCTTTAATATTATTAAGCTCGCTTTCCAATTCTTCAACGTTCTTTATCGCATCCTTAATCTTACTATATACCGGAGCAAATTCTTCCGAAAGAATTTCGTAAGAAGTCTTCTGAGTAGAAGTAACATCAGAAGTGGAGCGAGACTGTGTATAAATCAAATTGTTTAAACGGTAACCCAATGGCACCTGAGCAGGTGGAAGTTCTTCAAGACTTGCTTTTGCTTTTTGACCGTTAAATGCAAATAATACTTCATCCAACAATCGGGAAGTAACCATTGCCTTTTTCATTAAGGCGGGAGTTGCATCCGTGGAATTATTAATTGCCTGTTTGATATATTCCACTTTCTTTGCAAGTTCATTCGTAAAGTTTTCGGCACCCATTACTTTGCGTGCTAATTCGGCGGCTTTCTTTTGGAATGCAACCATCTCTACTTTATTTTTAGCCGGAAGTGTAGAATTGTTTAATGATTCCACTTCAAAAGGTACTTTGCTTACCAATTCTTTTACTTCATCACGAGCCACAAGAGACATTGATACATTATATTTACCCTGAAGAACGAGCATGCTGCCGTTTTCCTTTGCTACGGGATTGAATTTATTTTCTTTTACGTTAATAGGATAAAAGCTTTCATAAGAGAGATCCCATACAACTCTTTTAATTCCTTTTGATGCAGGGGAAGTAAGAGTACGGACAACGTTTCCATCCTCATCGGCAATTTTGAAAATCAAATAAGGAGCAACTTCCAATTCTTCTGTTTTTTGTTCTGCATAAGATGGCTGCGGAATTTGTTTCCCTTCTTTGAATAACTCACTTTCTTTTTCTTTACGAATTGCTTTAAGAGTTTTGGGTACTTCCTTTATATAATAAGTAAAAGGAACTCCAAACTCAGGATTGGGTGCTTTGTAGAATTGATGACCCTGTCCATAAACGCTTCCTTTTTCGATATAGGTAAGACCTTTTTTAATCGGGAAGAGATATGCATCTTTATTGACGAACTCTTTATTAAGCTCGCGTAGTGGTGAATAGTCATCAAGAATAAAGAATCCTCTGCCGAATGTGGCAAGCACCAAATCCGATTCTCTTTCTTGAATGGCTAAATCTTTAACAGCTTGAACCGGAAGCCCGTTTTTAATTTGAACCCAGTTATCGCCACCGGTTACAGAAAAATACAATCCAAATTCAGTACCTACGAATAATAGATCGGGATTTTTGAAATCCTGAATAATCGTATGAACGGAACCATTAGCAGGAAGATTACCTGCGATAGAAACCCAAGTTTTTCCTTTGTCGCTGCTTTTTAATAAATATGGTTTGAAGTCATCTCTTTTCAAATTATTGAACGATGCAAATACAATATTTTCATCAAAACGAGATGGATATATATCGCTTACGTAGGTCATTTTAGGGACACCCGGGAATGATTCGATCCTATTCCAAGTTTTTGCATCTTCGCTGATTTGAATAAGACCATCGTCCGTACCTACAAAAAGAAGATTTTCTTTCTTCGGAGATTCTGCAAATGAAACGATAGTTCCCCATGGCGAAGTGGATACATCTTTTGCAACCGCATCGATACTCCAAAATTTATCCATTACAGGGAATGAATTTCGATCAGTTTGTGTAGTAAGATCATCGCTAATTACCTGCCAAGTATTGCCACGGTCTTCGCTTCTAAATACTTTATTCGCAGCAGTATATAAACGGGAATTATTATGCACACTAATCAATAATGGTGCATCCCAATTCCATTTATATGTTTCTTCCCCTTTACGTGGTTCGGGACGGATATCAATCGATTCACTGCTCTTACGGTCGTAACGAACCATACCACCATATTGAGACTCGGCATAAACAATATCGGGATTTTTAGGATCGATTGCTGTCCAAAATCCATCGCCTCCTTGAGTAACCCACCAATCGGAATTAACAATACCGGCTTCGCTCGTAGTGCGTGAAGGTCCGCCCATACTGCTATTATCTTGGGTACCGCCATATACATTATAAAACGGTAAATCGTTATCTACATTTACTCGGTAATATTGTGTGACGGGTAGATTGGACTTAAATTCAAAAGTCTTGCCGTTATCATACGATTCATAAATTCCGCCATCACCACCGATTAAGAAATGATTAGTATTATCGGGATTAACCCAGAAAGCGTGATCATCAACGTGACGATATTCATTGCCGAGCGATTTCCATGTCTTTCCACCGTCAAGAGTATATTTGGTTACGGTTTCTACCGATACAACTTTATCAACATCTTTTGGATCGCAATAGATTTCGTTGTAGTATTGACCCGATGAAGCGTAATCACTCATCTTCTCCCATGATTCGCCGCGGTTAGTAGAACGGAAGAATCCGCCTGCATCCTCTGCTGCTTCAATAATGAGATAAACATAATTAGGATTAACGGGAGAGACGGCAATTCCCATTCCACCCATATCGGCTGAAGGGAGTCCCTTGGTTAATTTAGTCCATGATTCTCCGCCATCGACCGATTTATAAACGGCGGATTCAGGTCCACCACCGATTTTGGTAAATACATGTCTTCTGCGCTGTTCGGAGGTGGCATAAAGAATATCCGGGAAACGAGGATCCATAACAACGTTATTAACTCCGGTATTCTCGCTGATGGAAAGCGTTTTGCGCCAAGTTTTCCCACCGTCATTTGATTTATAAAGACCGCGCTCACCGCCCGGACCCCAAGCAGAACCTTCGGCAGCTACAAAAACTACGTTAGGGTTACGTGGATCAATTACAATTCCGCCGATTTGGCGCGAATCCTTTAGACCCATATAGTTCCATGATTGGCCGCCATCAAGAGATTTATAAACACCGCATCCATATCCGAGAGCGCGCTGATGATTATTCTCCCCCGTTCCAATCCATACTACATTTGGATTGGTAGGATCGAGCTTTACAACACCAATCGAATATGCACGAATTGTATCCGCAATCGGTCTCCAAGTAGTGCCTGCATTATCTGTTTTCCATACGTTACCGCTTGCAACGGCTACGTAATACTCATTAATGTTATTTGGATTAACTGCAAAGTCTGCAATTCTGCCAGAGCAATATGCAGGTCCAATGTTTCTTAATTTTAATCCGCTAATTAATCCCGAATTTATCGGGTCTTTTTTCTCATCTTTCTTTTGAGCAAATACCAATAAAGGAACAATCATCAAGAAAAAGAAAATCTGTTTAAGTCGCATTAAATACTCCATGTTTTTTTGAATAATATATATTTCTGTAACTTATCTTTTTTCATAATCTTGATGCTTAGGGAAAACAAATGGTTTTTCCTTTATTAATCTTAGTGCTTCTTTAACTCCTGCTTCAAGCTGTGGATCAATACCTTTAACCATTTGAGCCGGATCATCTATTACTTCAATATCCGGATCTACACCATGACCTTCTCTAAACCATTTACCGTCAGGATCATACATACGGAATGTCGGAACTGTAATCGAGCCGCCGTCAATCAATTCAGGTGCACCGGAAATTCCGATTAATCCACCCCATGTTCTCATACCTACTAGTGGACCGAGCTGAGACTTTTTGAAGAAATCGGGGAATGCATCTCCGCCGGATCCGCTCCAGCCATTTATTAACATTACTTTCGGACCGAAATGAGCCGTTTGCGGCCATTGCCATGTGTCTCCGTCTCTTACTGCCCAAAAGGCTAATGGTTTTCTATTCAAGAGTTCGATAAATCGATCAGGAATCTGCCCGCCATTATTAAATCTTTCGTCTATAATTAATGCTTCTTTATTCGTCTGTGAATAAAACTGTCTAACGAGTTCATTTTGTCCATCAATTCCGGTAGAAGGAACATAAATATAACCCACTTTTCCGTTAGATACTTCTTCCACTCTTTTCCTGTTTTGTTCTATCCATGCAAGATTTCTTAAACGAGTTTCATCGCCTAATGCAGTAACGATTACCTTCCAACTTCCTTCTAATGAAGGTTTGGAATTGACAGTTAGTTCAATTGTCTTTCCTGCGAGATTATCGAAATTAGCCCAAGGATCATTTTTAGTATCGAGCTTAATACCATTTATTTCTAGGATATAATCGCCTTGTTTTACTTTCACTCCTGATTCGGCAAGCGGTGAGCGGACTTCCGTATCCCAAGGAGCTGCTTCAATGATTTTTTTAATTTTAAAAGCATTATTTTCTACTGCCCAATCGATTCCAAGATAACCGGTTTTTCTCATTTCTGCGTAATCTTGGTCGCCACCTCCTTTATATGTATGCGAAGCATTTAGTTCGGAAATCAATTCGCCGAGAACAAAATTTACATCTTCTCTTGTAATGCAATTTTCTATAAGATTGCCGTATTGAACTTTCTTAGCTTTCCAATCAACACCGTGCATATTTTTATCATAGAAGAAATCTCTTTCGAGGCGCCATACATCATTGAATATCTGTTTCCATTCTTCCCGTGGGGTAACGGTAAATTCGAGTTGAGTTGTAGGAAGTTTTTTTTCCATTTTTTGATCCGCTGCCACATCAACTATCGAGAATGAACTTCCTTTCATGGCGAGGATTTTTTTACCGTCAGCAGAAACTTTATATCCGCGTACATCAGCGAGTATAGTTTTCTCTTCTCTTTTTTCGAGATCATAATATTTTACTGCACTTGTTTTCTCAGCTGATCCGGAATTGGGTGCTTTTGAATAGATTACCTTACCTGAAACTGCATTTAATGAATTATAATTTCCGGCATCAATCGGTAAAAGAACTAATCGGCTTTCAATTCCGTCAAAATCGATTTTCACTTCTTTCACTTCATCCTTCTTCTTATCGTCTTTCTTGTCATCTTTTTTCTCGTCTTTTTTATCATCGGTTTTCTTTGGTTCATCTTTCTTTACTGCCGTTGTATCATTCTTTGGAGCGATAGGAGAAGGAATTTCATTAGTTAATGATATCGCTGCAACTTGTGTAGAATTGGGATAGATCCAGCTTCCTTCAAAATCACTATAAACGGGTGCAAAATTTCTATTTGTCAATAAATAAAGATATTTTCCGTCTGGATCGAATGCGGGGTTAGAATCTGAATAATAACCGCTTGTAACCTGATGAATTTTATTCTCTTTTAAATCGTATAGTGCGATTGCATTAAGATGATTTGGAAGTTCTCTTACGAATGCGATATACCTGCTATCCGATGACCAAGAAACAGAGAAATTTTCTAATCCGCCTTGGAATAAACTGCGCTGTTTTTCGATCTCTGTATTTTTTTCTTTTTCAATGTTATATACATTAATCATCATTGTCTGATCTACGAAACAGAGGTTTTTGCTGTCGGGGCTCCAATAAAGATTATATCTAAAACCGGGTCCAAAAGAAGATACTTTTTTTGCAGGCTCATTTGTAGTTAAATTTTTAATTGTGATTTCATATTCGCCCGAAGCATCGCTCCAATAAGCTGCATATTTACCATTAGGAGACCAAGAAGCGTATCTTTCAAATGAACCGGGACTTTGGCTTTCATTAATAACTGCACCATTTTCGGCAGGGACATTAAATACTTCTCCGCGTGCAGTAATTAATGCTCTCTTTCCGTCAGGCGAGATATCGGCGTTTTGAATTTGGCTCGAAGCATTTACCACTTTCGGCATCAAAGTGATACCATCAGATACTACATTAATACTGATTTCCTTAAGTTTTTCATCGGATAGTGAAAGGAGATAAAGTTTTCCGCCTGCTTCAAAAACTAAATCGCTTGGACCAATGGATGGATAGTGAATATCGAAATCCTTGAAATTTGTTACCTGTTTGGTTTCTTTTGTGCTCAAATCATAAGAATAGATATTTGCTCTATTTTCGCTTCCTCTATCTGAAAGGAAATAAATTTTATTTTTATACCACATCGGGAATTCATCATTGGCTATATTTTTTGTGATGTTTTCTGCGGTTTTATTTTTCAAATCATATAACCAAATATCGGGAGCCATACCGCCTTTATATCTTTTCCAATTGCGGAAAGCTCTTGTAATAGGTGTATATGCTAATTTGCTTCCATCGGCTGAAAGAGAGCCGATTTCGCCATAAGGGAGCTCTAATTTTTCGGGAAGACCGCCCTCTGCCGGCTGCTTATATAATTGATTAAATCGCTGCTTGCCGCTCTCCATTGCAGAAGAAAAAAGGATGCTTTTTCCATCGGGATACCAATCTAGAAGTCGTTCGCTCATTCCATGATGAGTAACTCTTTGGGCAATTCCTCCTTCGGTAGGGACAGTAAAAATATCCATACTTCCGCTATAATTCCCGTTGAAAGCGATAGTCTTTCCATCGGGTGAGAATTTTGGAAATACTTCAATTCCTTTTGGAGAAGTAAGTTTATAAGCCAAGCCTCCATCTTTTGAGGCGAGCCATAAATCGCCTCCATATAAAAATACAATTTGTGTAGCCGAGACATCGGGAAACTGAATGAGCTTTGCCGGCAATTGTGCCTTTATAGGGATTGATAGAAAAACAAAAAGCACTATCAAAGACAGTGATAATTTTTTCATATTGTAACCTTTTATAAATGAGTTGATATTTTGTTTGGCGGGATGTAACTTATTTGATATTTTTCTGCTTGTTATGGATAACTGTATAAACATATTACCTCTTAATGAACAAACCAATTAAAAAAATCACGATAATATTAACGGTAATTTCTCTTTTTCCGATAATCTTTTTTTCGATTAACGAATACTTATCGTTAAATAAAAATGAAAAGATTATTCAAGATATTTATAAGAATCAATTAGACGCGATAATATTCTCGATTAATCAATATTCCGATGATATAGTCCGAAGCTGGATATTCAAGACAGAAGATATAATAAGACAAAATAAAGATGAGAAGCTTCTTCAGAAATCTTTAAAAGAATATCTGCCGATTACCCAATCGGTAAAAAATATTGTATTAGCCGATACGTCATTAGACGCATTAACTGCTGCTAAGTTTTCTGATTCGGAATTAATCAGCAAAATAATAAAAAATAATATTAATCTCGTAAGAAGATTTTTTATTTATAAAAATCAGAATTACCAAAAAATTGAATCGATCGATTTTGGTGAGGATGTACTTCTGTTATTCGTTACAAATAACGATAAAATTTGTCTGTTTCAATTAAACAAAAAAGATTTTGTTACTAAGAATCTATCCGGAAGAATCCGTTCCATTGCTTCCGATCAATTTATGGTTGGAATTTTTCATTCGGGAAATGCTGTATATTCTACAGAAAATTTTACGATCGAAGAAGCGCAGCAGAGGGCTAATTTTTGGTTAATCCCCGGTTATCAATTAGCTATGAGCGTAAAGGGGGATACTTTAGAAGAAATAATTCATACACGTATTTATACAAATATTGCTCTCATTGCAGCTTTGGGATTATTGATGTCCATCGGGATGTATTTCGTTTATCGAAATATTAAGCGTGAAATGGAATTAGCACAAATTAAATCAGATTTCGTTTCAAATGTATCTCACGAACTTCGCACTCCGCTCGCACTAATTAATATGTATGCTGAAACATTAGAAATGGATCGAATAAAATCTGAAGAGAAAAAGAAGGAGTACTATTCGATTATTAGCGGAGAGACTAATAGATTAAGCAATATAGTAAATCGCATTTTAAGTTTCTCGAAGCTTGAAGCGGGTAAAAGAAATTTCGTTATTGAAAGAATCGATTTGAATGAAATTGCAAAACAAATTTACGATACTTACTTGCATCATTTACATAACAAACAATTCGATTTTTTGTTCGTTACGAAAGGTGAAATTATAATTAAAGGAGATAAAGAGGCGATTTCGGAAGTGATAGTTAATCTGATCGATAATGCCTCGAAATATAGTAAGGAAATTAAAAAAATAATTTTGCGCACCGGCATCGAAGACGGATTTGGATTTGTGGAAGTAGAAGACAGCGGAATCGGTATCGCAAAAGAAGAGCAGGATAAAATATTCGATAAGTTTTACAGAGCTTCAAAAGGATTAATTCATGATACTAAAGGTACGGGAATTGGATTAGCTTTAGTAAAGTATATGGTAGAAGGGAATAATGGAAAAATCGAATTAGAAAGTGATACGTCTAAAGGGAGTAAGTTTAGAATTTTATTTCCTTTAGCGGAGGATAAAAAGTATGTATAAAATATTGATTGTAGATGACGAACCGAATATGCGTTCGGGATTAAAAGATAATCTTGAGTTCGAAGATTATGAAGTGGAAACGGCGTGCGATGGGGAAGAAGGTTTAAGTAAAATATTGAATTATAAATATGATCTGGTTTTACTAGATGTAATGATGCCTAAGATGAATGGTTTTGATGTTTGTAAAAAAATAAGAGCTGAAAAAAATAACGTACCGATTATATTGCTTACAGCAAAAGGGGAAGAGATCGATAAAGTTCTGGGACTTGAATTTGGAGCTGATGATTATATAGCAAAGCCATTTAGTTTAAGAGAACTCTTGGCACGAGTAAAAGCGGTATTAAGGAGAAGCAATCATTCTTATTCAGGAGAAATATCCCGATCGAACGGTATCTCAGATTCTTCGTCCCCCACGCATTGCGATGAAGAGATTCTCATAGGAAGAATAAGTGTAAACTTTAAGACGTATAACGCTTGCGAAAAAAACGCTCCAATTTCAATGACCCATAAAGAATTTGAACTTCTAAAATATTTATGGGAACGAAGAAATAAAAACGTTAGCAGGGATGAATTATTAAAAGATGTATGGGGACAGGAAGGATTTATTACAACACGCACAATCGATAATTTTATAGTTAAACTGCGTCAGAAATTAGAGCTTGAGCCTACCAATCCCAAAATATTATTAACAGTTCACGGAATCGGTTATAAACTCATCGATTAATTAAAAATCCACTTCCCAATTTGAAAATTCCTCTCATTAATTCTATAAGAATGAAAGATGAAAATATAGGTTGGGCTAATTCTTCTCCACCACATGATGGTTTTGGGGATACAGATGTATTTAAGACTGAGAATGGCGGCATCAAATGGGAATATATAACTACTTTTAGGAGACCTACTTTAAGACTAAAATTTGCTGCCGGGGACACACTGTGGGCAGGGGGATGGGGTTTCGAAGTTTTTGCAGCTTCACCGGATGGAGGCAAAACATGGTTAAATACCGATTGGGACAACTATCGCTATGTGGCTGGATTATCTCCATATACAGGGAAAATTGGTTGGATGGCTTCTCAGCATGATTTTAAGGATTCAACTTATCAATTAAATTTTACGGAGGATATGGGTGCAACGTGGACTAAAGAATTAGAAATTAAGGGTAGAATAGTTGATTTAGAAAATAAAGATGGATATTTGTGGTTAGTCGGCTATAATGGATTAATAATGAGAAAGAAAATCGATTTACATACAGATGTAGTAGTAACAAAGGAAATTCCAGCATCGTTTGAAGTGTATCAAAACTATCCAAATCCATTTAATCCTGCTACAACCATAGAATATAACCTCCAAATAGAAAGTAACGTAAAACTTGAGGTATATAATTCAATCGGACAACTAATTAATGTATTAGTCGAAGGCTATCAAAGTGCAGGAAGGCAAAGAGTTACTTGGAATGGGAAAGACTCATTTGGAAACTCTGTATCAAGTGGAATATATTTCTACCGGATTAAAACAAATAGCTTTTCTCAAGTGAAAAAAATGTTATTAATTAAATAGTATGAAATCTTCTTAGTTCCGAGAGTATGATTGCGTTGGCATTGGCAACGTTCAGAGATTCGGCTTGTCCGAATCTCTGAATATTAATTCTGTCATCAGTAATTTTTAATAATTCCCCGCTTGGACCGTTGGCTTCATTACCAAAAACAATTATTGAGCGTTCAGGGAAATCATATCCATATAAATTATTCCCTTCCATATCAGCAGTGAAAATTGAATAACCCGCACTCCTGAAATTTGTTAAATCATCTATGAATGAATAAGAATGAATAATATTAAGATGAAAAACTGAACCGGCACTCGAACGAATTGTTTTAGGACTGAAAATTTCTGTACAAGTTTCATTCAATAAAATATTTTTAAAACCGAACCAATCGCAATTTCTTAACATTGTACCCAGATTGCCGGGATCATTGATGTTTTCAAAAGCGATAATAGTACCGAAGAAACTTGATAATGCTTTGTGAGAAGTTTTCTCAAAGAAGATTCCGATTATTCCTTGCGGAGTTTTGGTATCTGCAATTTTTGCTAGTTCATTATTTTTTACAAAATCGAGATGAAGAGAAAAGCCACCAAGCTGATTCATATAATCAAATTCATTTTGTTCAAACTCATTTGAAAGAATAATCAATTCCGGCTCGAAGCCGGAATTGAGAGCTTCTAAAATTAGCTTCTTCCCTTCCACCAAAAATTTCTTTTCTGACGCTCTACTTTTCTTACCCGAAAGCGAGGAATAATATTTTATCTTCTCTTTATTAAGCATAATTAGTCTGTGTGATACCCTTTCTTAATTATTTTATCTCCTTTGAAAAGTGCGAAAGCAGGCATCGATTGATGACGCTTAGTCATCTGATATAATTGCTGTGCGCTATTTGCAATAAATAGATATAATGTTTTTGCAGGATTATAAGGGTTAGGATATGTTAGATAAAGCCCGTCATCATTATTGTTATAAGTCGTGCCGTTCCATTCAAAGAAATATTTTCCGTTTGTAATACCAAGTTTACTTAATAATTTTTCTGTAAGACTATTTTCAGAAACGCCGCCAAGAAGGATGATGTCGTTTTTAGCTAATTCAGATTCATCAATCTCGCTATCCTTTTTAATCGGTTGGAATGTTTCGGTGAAACGATCAGCAACCATTTTCTGATAGCGCAGTGCGATTGTATGATTGGCTTCAACTTGCTGCTTTGTTCCATAAACAATAACCGTATTTGAATAATCATCGAAGAAATTGGAATAAGTATAATAATTTGTTCTATTTACAGGGACATCATTGCCTGCATTTACCGTAACTGAAAGCGGCTTATTATCATATATATATTCAAAGTTATTTTCCTGATTTTTTAATTCAACTAACTTAACGATTCTCTCCTTTTCAAATTCAATGGAGACTGTAAGGAACAGATTAAATACTTTACCGCTTTGCTTGATATTTATTCCAGTTTTCCATTTACTGTTATCATTTTCAATTTTCACATCGGTTGTAAATTTTGGTAATTCAGTGCTATTAATCCATTGTGAAATAAATTCTTTGCTAATACCGGCTTTGCCTGCATATTCAATAAATTTATCGTTAGTAATATTTTTTTCTCTAAAATCGGTCTGAATTTTATTCATCAATTCGGCGAATGATTTATTGCCAAGTTTCAATCGTAATTGATGCAAAAGGAACGTTCCTTTAATGCGAGGGATTTGATAATTATTATATTTATCATAGATCTGCTTTGCGTCAACGGGAGCGATAGCACCCTCGCGGTTAGTGGCATAAAGAAGGCGATAATTTAATTCAGTAAGTTCGTCGCGGAGATAATTAAAAGCCGCATCTTGTTTTGATGGCATCTGTTTTAATGTGTAATAATATGCTGCTGCGGCACTCACATACCAATTTTCTTTATTGCTTGCAGGAAAAACAGTCCCTTTCCAAAGTGCTTCTTTATCGAAGGAATAAACATCTTTTGCATCTGTTACATTAATAGTAAGCTCTTTCGCTTCCTTATTTTTTGGCGCTTTATCTTTCCACGCTTTCAATTGATCGGCAATATAAATCGGAGAAGCTACGGCATATCCAAGAGTGAAACGGGAATAAGCATTTGGCAGATCAGGCATTCTTCCATTTTCATTTATAAACTGTTCTCTTAATGTTACCTTGCCTTGATGGGCAAAGAATACTAATTGCTCCGCCATTTCGGAGGTTGTTACTTTTCCATCGCATGCGTGAGGTCTATTTATAGGTGATGAATTCCAAAGATTGAATGCGGCGGTTTGGTCAATGCTGCCATAATTATTCTGATAAAAATCCCAGAAAGCGAGATCTCGATTCACGGGACGAAATACTATATCATTCGGAGCATCATCGGGATTATGAATATATTCTTTTCTTACTTCAAGCTCTTTATTGTTATTCACGCTCCAATAAAAATCTTTTGCATCATTATACCAATCGTTTTTACTGCTTCGCCATAGCTTATGTGTGTTAGTACCGAGAAGTAAAATTCCTATTTCGTTTTTCTTAACGTCTCCAATCAACCAATCATTCGTGTACATACCATTATTTTTTGTAGTCATTATTTTCACTACATCATCAATAGAATTAGCGTATTGAGCTGCTTTTCGGATACGATTTGACTGCGGGATACCATCGTGATTATAAGGTGTCTGTTGTACTGTTGTTTCACCGAGCATAATTCCTGCGCTATTCATATAGAAATCCGCTCCTGAATGAATACCACCCGGATATGTTTGATATACTAATCTATTACCTTCGGAAGGGACTATATCGGTAATTACATTCCAATGATAACCGGTATATCCGCCCCACATAAAAATTTGTCCGTAAACAATTCTTCCATCCTTTGTAGCAGAGTTGTTTGCTAAGAATGAGGAGCATTTATGGAGACGTTCTTTTACTAAAAGATCATCTTCTTCGGAGAGGAAACTTTTCCCCGAGAGAGGATTTGGCGTGATACGGAGTGCATCTTGAACATAATCTAAATCGATTGATGAATTTATCGCAACGATATCAAGAAGATCGATTGGGCGATCGAATACCTTTGCGCCCGCTTTTGCAGCACCATCGGCTATTCCTTTCATTTCGGTTAAATATTCTTCGTCATATTTTCTAAGAAACATTGCATCGGTTTCAAAGCGAAGACGCTGCCATTCCTGTCGTGGTTCGGAAGAATTATAATTTGTAGCAAGTTTCTCTATAAACATTTTTATATCATCTGCGAGGAGTGAGCCATATTGAAATCCTCTTTGATATGGCTTGCCTTCGATATGAACAAAAATCCATCCTTTATCTTCGTAACGGAATGCGGGTCCGTGCCATTTAACTGTTTCTAATGGAATATATTCGCTTATATCTGTTACTTCGGTGAGTTCAATATCATCAAACCAAGCTTTCCCTTTTGCATTGCCATTATAACCCAGGTGAAGTTGGATTTTGTCTTTCGATTTCGTTGCAACGAACATCACATCCACTTTCTGCCAATCGGTTGTAGCTCCTACTGCCGGGGAGTTATTCGTAAAGGGAAAAGATTCCATTGTTATTACAGCGGCAAGTGGAGTAGGGTATTGATCGTAAGAATTTGATTCTGCATTTTCGGTTTTTATCCAACCCGAAACTTTGTAAACATGTCCAACTTTCAAATTCACTTCGGAAGAAGTGATTTCTGTTTTTTGCCAATCATCGTGAGTAATTAATAGACTTGATTTGCCCGATTTAGTAGTTGAATTATCGATAGATAATTTTCCGGTAGTGTTTATAACCCAGCCTTCGGGTTGATTGTTTTGGATTGTTTCAAAACCGGAATTAGTAATTGTAATAGATTGAGCAATAGAGATCGAGAACGAGATAATGAGAAGGAATAAAACTTTTTTCATTTTCTTACCGTAAAAAGTTAAAGGATTTTGCTAAAATAAGTATAAGTCACTATGAAAGGAAATAGGAGGCAGATATCTTTCAAAATTTATTTGAGTTTTTTGAAAGAGAATCTCTCGAAGCACATTAATCTATTTGATTATATAAATTTATTTTCCGAAGAATAACTTCAATGCATAGAAAAGAAGAAATGTGGCGAAAATTTTCTTGATTATATCTTCAGGTAAAGTTACAGCATATTTAGAAGCGAAATAACTCGAAACAAGAAATGCAACCGCCATAAATCCGGCTGCTTTGAAATCGACATATCCCGCTTTATAATAATTAATTACTGCAAGAAGACCGATAGGCGGAAGCAATAAAGCAAGAGAAGTGCCTTGAGCCATTTTTTGTGTATATCCGAGAAGCATTACAAGTCCGGGAATTACTATTAATCCACCACCAATTCCAAGAAAACTGCTTACTATACCGGCAGCTATACCAATCAAAATTAAATAAAATATTTCCAAGACCAATCTCCTCAATATTAATTCGGGCAAACTAAAAAATATTATTCTATTATCAAATATATTTTTAGTAGAATTATTAGTAAATAAGATTAAAAAGATAGCCGACAGTTATTATTCCCAAAGCAACAATACCTACGAAAGCAAAAATTAACTGAATCTTCAGAACTTTTTTTAGTATAATTATTTCGGGAAGCGAAAGTGCAATAACACTCATCATAAACGCTAAAACAGTGCCGAGCGAGGCTCCTTTTGCTAAGAGCGCTTGCACAATCGGAATTATACCTGCGGCATTTGAATACATCGGAACACCAATAATAACGGCAGCGGGGACAGACCACCAAGCACTTTTTCCCATAAGCCCTGCCATAAAATTTTCCGGAACATATCCATGAATGCCTGCACCAACAGCTATACCAAGAAGAATATAAATCCAAATCTTACCGACAATCTCTTTTACGGTTTCATATCCGGTATTAATTCTATCAGAGAATGAAATTACAACAGGCGCATATTCTTGACTTCCCACTTTGACTTGATAGACCCACGGCTCGATATATTTTTCGAGCTTTAGTTTGCCTATAATATATCCCGATATAATTGCGATTATTAAACCTGTGGACATATATAGCAGGGCAGTTTCCCATCCAAATAAACCGAATAATAAAACGAGAGCTACTTCATTAATCATGGGAGCAGCAATTAAAAATGAAAATGTAACGCCAAGAGGAACTCCTGATTCAATGAATCCAAGAAACAAAGGAATAGCCGAACATGAACAGAATGGTGTAACAATTCCAAGAAAGCTTGACAAAATGTTACCGACAAATAATTTTTTGCCGCCGAGAATTTTTCTTGTTCTTTCCGGAGAAAAGTAACTTCTAATTATTCCGACAAAAAATACAATCAATACAAGAAGGAGTAATACCTTTGGTACTTCAAAAACAAAAAACCATATAGCATCACTTAAATGTGTGCCTTTGGGTAAACCAAATACTTGATACACAATAAAATTAGAAATGGATTCGAGGTTTAGATATATTAAAAACCAAAGAGGTAATAATAAAAATAAAGATATAGTTTTTTTATTCAGAGCTAACAATGCTTAACCTTCTTTAAGCCAAGAAAGAATTTGATCTTCTTTTGGTAATGATCCGGCAGAGACTACTTTTTCATTTATAACTAATGCAGGAGTTGTCATCACACCATAAGAAACGATAGCACTAAGATCATCCACTTTTTCTACTACAGCCTCTATATTATTACTTGCAATTATTTCTCTTAACGAAGCTTCTAAGGTTTGGCATTTTTTACAGCCGGTTCCAAGTACTTTTACATTCAACATAATTTCTCCATAATTATTTTGTTAATATGCGAAATGAAATAAAAGAACTATATACCACAAATTTTATTTCTATCGATTGTTTTAATTTTGTTTTTATCACTGACAATTAAATTTTCATCATTAATCCAAAAATCAAAAGTGGATAAAATAGAACTAATTCGAGAATCGATTGGCTTTGGATTAATCATATAATTAACCCATTTGCCATCCTTCTCCTCAATAATAAAGCCAGTTTCTTTAAGAATTTTTAAGTGCTGAGAAACCGTGGAATTAGCTAAATTAAGTAATTCTTTAATTTCGCAGACACATAATGATTTAGTCTGAAGTGCTTTTAAAATTCTTAAACGATTGAGATCGGATAATGCTTTGAATATTTTTGTTCTATCTTTCATATATATCATTTCGTTATATAGCGAAATATAATAAACATTTTAGATTGGGTCAAGTGAGAAAAAATAACTATTGAATGACGGGGAGTGTAACCGTAAATATTGAACCTTTTCCTTTTTCGCTCTGTACGGAAATATCGGCATTAATTATATCGCAATATTTTTTAATTAAAGCAGTGCCTAAGCCGCTTCCTTCGAACTTCCGACTATAGCCCTGTTCTTCTTGTGCGAATGGTTCAAATAAATATGGAAGAAAATCTTCTGAAATTCCGGTTCCTGAATCTTCTATTGCAATTATTATTTTATTATTCTGCTCGCATGCATTAATATTGATATACCCCTTTTCAGTATATTTCACGGCATTATCGATAAGATTAGCGAATATTTGATTAAACGCGTAATCATCGGTAGAAATAATAGGGTTATTTAAGTCAATATTTGTTCTTAGATCAATATTTTTTCTTTGGGCATTTTTTCGATATTCTTTCGAAAGCTTATTTAAGGATTCCGAAATATTCAATTTTCTTAAAGTAAGTTCGTAAGTCCCCAATTGAAGTTCAGACATATTTAAGATCATATCGATAGTTCTTACGATTCTATGAGAGGCTGATTCAATTGCTTCGAATGATAATTCTAAATTGTCGTTTAATATATCTTTAGTTTCCTCTTTTATGAGGTAATGGAAATTAAGAACTGCATTAAGTGGACTTCTTATTTCGTGAGACATCTGTGCAAGAAATTCCGATTTTAATTGATTTGCCCTTTCTGCTTGTTCTCTTGCTTTAATAAGTGCTGTTTCAGCAAGTTTTTTGTCAGTTATATCAAATACCAAAGTATAAAGAAGCTCTTTTTTGTTAATTACAATCTTTCCGCTATATAAGGATACATCTCTTATATTTCCACTTGCCAGTCTATGCTTAAACTCGAAAAAATTTCTTTTTTGCAGCTTTGCTTCATTCATTGCTTTTTTTATTTCTTCCGGTGAGGCGGTATTAATCTGGGGCATCGTCATTTTTAGCATCTCTTCTTTACTCCAGCCGTAATAATTAAGAGCAGCCGGATTAACATCAAGAATATTTGCGGTTTCCGGATCCACCAAGATCATAGGTGCGTGATTATTTTCAAATATACTTCTATATCGAGCTTCGCTATCTAATAAAATTCTTTCGGTTTCGTGCTCGCTTGTCTTATCACGGAAAACCAAGACAACACCAATTACTTCCCCTTTCTCTGTTTTTATTGGAGCGCCACTATCCGCAATCGGGATTTCTTTTCCGGTCTTTGAAATCAAAATTGTGTGATTAGCTAGACCGACAATTTTCCCCTCTTTAATTACAATTTCGGCAGGACTCTCAACCGGTGCGCGGCTTTCTTCGTTTATTATAATAAAAATATCTTTTAGGAAGCTTGCCTTTGCTTCAGATTCTTTCCAACCGGTGAGTTCCTCGGCAACGGGATTCATCTGCATCACTCTGCCTTTAATGTCGGTTGTAATTACTGCATCCCCTATACTATATAAAGTAGTTTCAAATAGTTTTTTTTGTGCTTCATAGGTGTATGCTAAAGATTTGTATTTTTTTCTACTTTTTTTTAAGCTAATTAAATAGCTCTGGGATTGTTCGTGATCCAATAAAATTTTTCCGATAATAAGAGTGATGATTGGATAGACTAATAATACAGTTCCACTAATAGTCTGCAATGTTGGCATCATAGATTTTGTGGGAAGCGTAAGAATTAGTAGCACCATTACTAAGTGAACACTTAATCCCAATAAATATAGATGCCAATTTGTAAAAGACTGATCTTCCGAATTTATTTTTCTTCGATAATAAATAAAACCGATAAAAAAGGAGGAGATTATTACAAGAGAACCCATAATCGCTCCATTCCCTCCCAAATAAATTCGATATAGGAGAGCCATAAGAGCAGTAATCAAACCGGAGATGGGTCCGAAGAATAAAGTACTCAAACTTATTACGATTGAACGACCATCGAAAATAATACCTTCGGCGAATCGAAACGGATACATCATACCTATTATTGCGGTTATTCCGAATAGAACTCCTTGCAATAACTTTCCATTAATTGATTTTTTGCTGATTCTTGAATCAACAAAGCTGGATAGTACACTTAACGATACTAAGATGGATAAATTATAGATTAATTCTATAACAATAATTTTACTCATACACCTCTAAATAAACACATAACATTTCTTAAAATAAATTCTTTTATCTATATTATCGATTTTTTTTGCATAATATTAAATTTAACTTTAACTATAGATGAATGATTTATACTTGCAAATTCATTTATACGAAAATCTTCTGTTAAGTAGCGTATTTATGTGTAATTTTGTTTTGTGAATGGGAAATTACACAAAAAGGAAATTAAAGAATTGGTTAATGATAAGAATTAATTATACAAATAAAAAGAAAAACCCGGCATAAACCGGGTTCTTTAAGGTGTGTGCATCCTGGGGGACTCGAACCCCCGACCAATAGATTAAGAGTCTACTGCTCTACCAACTGAGCTAAGGATGCGAAGCAAAAATATTAAAATTTATTTACCTAACAAAGTATAAATTAATTTTTCTCTTGACTTAGCTATTTCACAGTTCTATCTTTACATCTTATGATTTTAAGCACAAACACATATCGTATATCAAAATTTGTCACTTCATGGGCTTGGTGGTGGAGTATATCAAATAAGGTGATCATCCGGTGATATGAGATAATTATATAAATTTTTAGTTTTAAAAGACCCTTCTCGGAAATACCGGGAAGGGTTTTTTCGTTTATAGAGAAAGTTTTTTAGGTAATAGTTAATGTTTAGTAGAACTTTAAGCAAGCAAAAATATTTTTAATTATTCAAGAGGATTTATGGATTTCAAAAGTTTTCAAAGTTTTGCAGCGAATCATAATATGATTCCGGTCTATGAAATTATAACCGCAGACTTATTAACTCCTGTTGCTGCTTATCTTAAATTCCGGGAGAAAAGAAAAAATAGTTTCCTCCTTGAATCGGTAGAGGGAATCGGTCGATTAGCTCGTTTTTCGTTTATCGGCGGAAGCCCTAAAAAACTAATTTATAATTATGGCAACCAACTTTTTATAGATGAAGCGAGCGAGACCAAATTAGAGCAAAAAGATATTTTAGAATATCTTTCGGAATCGATTAAAGGTATAAACTATCCACAAATAGAAGGACTCCCGGATTTCTCGGGCGGGATTGTTGGTTATTTCGGCTATGAAAATGTTTCGCAAATTGAAAATAGTATCGGATTTGAAGGAAATGATAAACTCGAAATCCCCGATTCAATTTTTGGCTTTTATGATCTATTAATTGCTTTCGATCATTTTAAGCATCAGATAATTCTCATCAAAAATGTCCGCATCGAAAATAATTCTGCATTGGAGAATTTATACCAATCCGCTAAAGAAGAATTAGCAAGATTAAGAGATGAACTAAAAAACACTTATATAAACGACCGCTACTTTGAACTAAGCAACACAAATTCTGAAATAAACGATAAAGAAAAATTTTTTGATGACGTAAACAGATGTAAGAAGCATATAACCGAAGGAGACGTATTTCAGATAGTATTATCTAGGCGATTCGAAGGAGAATTTAGAGGGGACCTATTAAATGTTTATCGGGCACTAAGGATTATTAATCCTTCGCCATATATGTACTTTTTTGAATTTGCCAATAATATAAAAATTGCAGGCACTTCACCCGAGGATTTATTAAAAGTAAAAAACAATAAAGCAACAATACTTCCGATAGCAGGAACTCGCAAAAGAGGTAAAACAGATTTTGAAGATTTAGAGTTAGAAATTGACCTTATCAATGATCCCAAAGAGATAGCTGAACACACTATGTTAGTTGACTTAGCAAGAAACGATCTTGGAAGAGTTTGTAAGTTCGGATCAGTTAATGTAATCGAAGATAAATCGATAACAAAATTTTCTCATGTAATGCATATAGTTTCAAAAGTGGAGGGAGAACTTGCTGAAGGGAAGAATTGCATAGATGCACTTAAAGCAAGTTTCCCTGCCGGTACAGTTACGGGAGCACCGAAAATAAAAGCGATTCAACTCATTGACGAAATCGAAGACTTAAAAAGAAATGTTTATGCGGGTGCGGCTGGATATATCGATTTTAGAGGCAATCTTGATATGTGTATTGCCATCAGAACTTTATTCGCCAAAGAGAATAAGCTATATTGGCAGGCAGGAGCGGGTATTGTAGCAGATAGCAAACCCGAATTAGAATACAAAGAGATTCATAATAAGGCAGCGGTGATATTAAATGCACTAAAACATGCAGAGGTGATTGATGAAAATATTGGTAATTGATAATTACGATTCTTTCACTTTCAACTTAGTTCATCTGCTCGGTGAGTTTGAGAATGATATAATCGTAAAAAGAAATGATAAAATATCCATTTCCGAAATAGGGGAATTAAATCCTGACAAAATTGTAATTTCACCCGGACCAGGAAGACCCGAAGATTCTCATATTACGTTGGATGTAATTAAATCACTCGGTGAAAATATTCCGATTCTCGGAGTGTGCCTCGGTCATCAAGCAATCGGTTATTGCTTTGGCGGAGCTATTATACATGCTCCCTCACTTGTTCATGGCAAGTCTTCCGAAATTCTTCATGACGGAAAAGGAATTTATAAAAATATTCCACAGAATTTTATTGCGGGGCGATATCATTCATTAGTTATAGAGCGTGATTCACTCCCGAATCAGTTGGGTGTAACAGCCGAGACCGAAGAGGGAATAATAATGGGAGTTCGACATAAATCATTTCCAATTGAAGGAATTCAATTTCATCCCGAATCAATTCTAACGCCGGAAGGAAAAAACTTAATTAAAAATTGGGTATCGCTATGATTAAATATTTTTTAGAAAAAATTACAAATAAAGAAAGTCTCTCGCTTCAAGAATCGTTTGATGTAATGAATATGATAATGAAGGGAGAAGTAAATAATTCACAGATAGCGGGATTATTGGTAGGACTAAAAGCAAAGGGTGAGGCGGCGGAAGAGGTTGCAGGATTCGCTCTCGCAATGAGAGAGAATAGCATAAAGATAAATTCGGATGTAACAAATACAATTGATTTATGCGGAACGGGTGGCGACTATGCAGGTACATTTAATATTTCTACTGCCGCATCATTTGTAGCAGCAGGTGCGGGTATTAAAGTTGCGAAGCATGGCAATCGAGCAATCTCAAGTAATTCGGGCAGCGCGGATGTTCTAAGAGAACTTGGAGTAAATATAAATCTTACGAGTGAGCAATCGGAAAAGGCATTGAATGAAGTGGGGATAGCGTTTTTGTTTGCACCGTTATATCATCCTGCAATGAAATACGTTGCTTCAGTTAGGGGTGAGCTTGGTATAAAAACTATTTTTAACATACTGGGACCATTAACGAATCCCGCAGGAACAAGGAAACAAATAATAGGAACATTTAATTATAAAACAGCACGATTAATGTCGCAAGCAGCTAAGTTTCTCGATATGGAAAAAGTTTGTTTTGTTTGCACTGCGGATCGATTCGATGAAATTTCGCTCAATGATATCACTTATGTAAATGAGTACAAGAAAGATAAAAATGTTTATCACTATTCAATAAATAA
This sequence comes from bacterium BRH_c32, assembly GCA_001516025.1. Taxonomy (GTDB): domain Bacteria; phylum Bacteroidota; class Ignavibacteria; order Ignavibacteriales; family Melioribacteraceae; genus BRH-c32. Next base: position 66,406 of record LOEU01000035.1, read on the forward strand.
TGAAACTTTTTCTTATCCATTATTAAATCAGGACGAGATAAAAGGGGGAAGTCCGAAAGTAAATGCGGAAATAATCTATAACCTACTCACTAAGAAAGAACGAAATAGTGTCTTTAATGTTGTGGCTGTAAATGCAGCAATGGGTTTATATGCCGGCTGTTATTCGAGTGACTTAAAAGAATGTCTATTTGCAGCCGAAGAATCGATCGTTTCAAATAAAGCTTACGAATCATTTTTGCGATTAAAAGAATTTAGTGAGAAAGGATAATGAATAAACTTCAAAAAATAATAGAAATTAAAAAAGAAGAAGTAAAAAAACTTAGAAGTGATTTTAGTTTAAGTCGCTTCTCAGATTTAGAGTTTTTTGATAAAAAGTGTATCGATTTTCGCTCCGCTTTGGTTCGTAATAATAGGCTTGGATTAATTGCCGAAATTAAAAAAGCGAGTCCATCGAAAGGAGTAATAAGAGGCGATTTTAATCATATTAAGATAGCAGAAGAATATTTCAAAGCCGGGGTGGATGCCATTTCAATACTTACGGATAAAAAGTTTTTTCAAGGAAATATTTCTTTTTTGAATGATATAGCAAAATTCAAAGAAGCTCCTCTATTGAGAAAGGATTTTGTTATTGATGAATATCAAGTCTTTGAAGCAAAGGCAAATGGTGCGGATGCAATTTTATTAATTTCTGAAACTCTTTCTAAAATGCAGATTAATGAATTAACACACGCAGCATTGGAAATAGGCTTGGCGGTCTTGCTCGAAGTACATTCTAAAGTTCAATTAGTAAAGATCGATTTCAAATTAAATAGAATTATTGGCATTAATAATCGCAATCTCGAAGATTTTACAACCGATTTGAAAACCACTGAAATTGTAATTAAGTCGGTGCCAAATGATATCGTAATAGTTTCAGAAAGCGGAATAAAGAAAAAAGATGATCTACAATTTGTAAGGGATGCGGGTGCTTCCGCTGCTCTTGTAGGCGAGCATTTTATGACAAAAGATAATTTATACGAAAGTTTATCTGAATTTAAAGAGTGGATTAACGAAATTGGATAATTAAATTCAGTATTAATGAAGGAAAAAAATGAAAGTTAAAATTTGCGGTATAACAAATATTGAAGACGCTCTTTATTGCGTAGAGTGCGGAGCCGATGCGCTCGGATTTATGCTCTATAAAGGGAGCAAAAGATATATCGATATTTTTACGGCACAAAATATTCTTAAAGAAGTTTCTCCTTTTACCATGAAGATAGGTGTTTTTGTAAATGAGAAGCCGAGGATTGTCAATCTCATTGCGGAAGAATTAGGTCTTAATGCCGTGCAGCTTCATGGAGATGAAACTCCGCAAGTTACGGATGATATTAATTTTCCGATTATTAAGGCATTCCGCACAAATAAGAATTTTGATTTTGCTAATGTAGAGAGGTTCCAGGGGATCACGCCCATGTTTGATTCTGATCCGGCAAGTGTTGTGATGAACAAGTCTTTCGGTTTAAATGAAAAGGAATTAAAAGCGGGAAGATACGGAGAGGGGAGTAGAGATACCGGTGTTAGAAAAGGCGGAAAAAGATCCCTTAGTTCCGAACTTGAAAGTAGTAGAACGTTAAGCAGTAAACTTAGTGTTGGAAGTAGCAGAAAGAATATCAGTAACTCTGATGTTAAAGGAAGCAAAAAGGGGAGTGGTAGTAATGAAATCAAAGGAAATAATTTTGGCGGTACAGGGAAAACTTTTGATTGGAATATTATTCCGGAAGAATATAGAAGGTATTCTATAATTGCCGGCGGAATTGGAATTAATAATATCGAAAGATTAATAAAAGAGATTAACCCAGCTGCCATTGATCTTTCTTCTTCTTTAGAATCACATCCCGGGAAAAAAGATCATCTAAAAGTAAAAACATTTTTTGAAAAATTAAATGAAATAAAAGGGAAATAAATCGGAAATAGTATAGACCGGTTAGCAAATATCAACGAAGCAAATAAACTATTTATAGAATAAAGAATAAAAACACTATGGCGACTACTAAAGAATATAATTATCCTGATACTAAAGGGAAATACGGTGAATACGGAGGACAATTTGTTCCCGAAACATTAATTCATTCACTTAATGAATTGGAGCAGGCATATAATGAAGCCAGGAATGACCAAGATTTTATTGAAGAATTAAATACTCTCCAGAGAGAATATAACGGAAGAGAAACACCTTTGACTTATGCCGGAAGATTAACGGAGCATTATGGTAAAGGGAAAATTTATTTAAAGAGGGAAGACCTCTGCCATACAGGGGCACATAAGTTAAATAATGCACTAGGACAGATTTTATTAGCGAAACGTCTCGGTAAAAAAAGAATTATTGCCGAAACGGGTGCCGGACAGCATGGCGTTGCCGCTGCAACTGTTTGTGCCAAATTCGGTTTGAAGTGTGTTGTGTATATGGGAGAAGTTGATACCGAACGTCAGCAATTAAATGTATTCAGGATGAAGATGCTCGGTGCTGAAGTAGTTTCCGTTACATCGGGAAGCAAAACTCTAAAGGATGCCACAAATGAGGCAATACGTGATTGGGTTGCAAACGTTAATGATACTCACTATATCATCGGTTCGGTGGTTGGACCTCATCCTTATCCAATGATCGTTCGTGATTTCCAATCGATTATTGGTATAGAAACAAAAGCACAGGTATTAGCTAAGGCAAATAAAATGCCTAATTATATTGTGGCATGCGTAGGTGGCGGATCGAATGCTATTGGTATTTTTTATCCATTCATTAATGAAGCTACAAAATTAATCGGTGTAGAGGCTGCGGGTTTTGGAATCGATTCGGGAAAGCACGGCGCTACTTTAACGTTGGGTGATCCCGGTGTTTTCCATGGGATGAAAACTTATCTGCTTCAAGATAGTGATGGTCAAGTATTGGAAGCTCATTCAATTTCAGCGGGACTTGATTATCCGGGAGTTGGACCCGAACATAGTTCGTTAAAAGATTTAAAACTTGCCAAATACTATTCTATCACTGATGATGAAGCCTTGGAGGCGGTGAAACTGCTTTCGCAAATGGAAGGAATTTTGCCTGCATTGGAAACCGCTCATGCAGTGGCTTATCTTAAATACCTGATGCCCGAAACTAAAAAGAGCGATGTAGTAGTAGTAAATATTAGCGGAAGAGGTGATAAGGATTTGAATACAATTATTGAAAGATTGGGGAGTGAATTTAAATGAAAATTTCGGAGTATATCGATTCGGTAAATAAAACTCGAAAAGTACTTTCAATTTTTTTGACAGCTGGTTTTCCGAATAAAGAAAAGTTTGTTGATACTGCACTTTCAGTTTTAGATGCCGGTGCTGATATGCTTGAAATTGGAATCCCTTTTTCCGATCCATTGGCAGATGGGCATGTAATTCAGGAATCATCTTTTGATGCCTTAACGCAAGGTGTTAAGATGAAAGATGTTTTTTCTTATACTGAAGCGATAGTAAAGAAAACAGATAAACCGATTGTACTAATGGGCTATGCAAATCCAATAATGAAATATGGAAAAAATAATTTTGCAATAGATGCAGTTAATTGCGGAGCAAAGGGATTGATTGTGCCCGATGTACCGATTAATGAGTATGAAGATTTTTTTAATGAAAGCTATAATGATTTAGAAATTGTATTGCTTACCACCCCTACTTCAGATGAAAAACGAATTAAATCGATTGATAAAAAAAGCCGCGGATTTATTTATTGCGTTAGCATAACGGGAACTACGGGAGTAAAAACTAAGTTCGATGAATCGGTTTATAAAAATATAGAAAGAACTTATAATACAATTAGCGATAATAAAATGCTCATCGGTTTCGGAATATCCAAACCGGAAGATGTAACTCGATTTAATGATTATTGCGATGGAGTAATTATCGGCAGTGCTGTTATTAATTCCTTAAGGTATGATGACGAAAAATATTCTACTACATTAAAATTGATCTCTTCAATAAGCGATGTGTGTTAGAATAGAAAAAATGTGTTCTCTTTTTATAGACTTATCTTCTATTACAATTTATTTATAGCGTTCGAGCGGTGCATCTTTATGTATAATCGCTTTCTTCTTCATTGAAGGAATTATTTTTTACTTCCCAATCGATACCCTCGCAAGGAATATAATTTCGAGTAGGATGTTTATCATATTTAAGGCACAAGACCGCCGTCTCATTAAAATGTTTGCATGATGAACAGAGTGTATCTGTAATTACTTCCGTATTCGCTTCCATGAACTGTCGATACTGAATATATGCAGGATGAATAATAACTCCATAGACCGCTAATGCGAGAAAAGTCCACCAATATTTATATTCCAAATAACCGGATAGAATCCAGAGTGCCGGAATTAAGATTGCCGTCCTAATAATACCCCAAAAAATAATGTGTCCCAAAGCGCTCCTAAATTGATTTTACCCTTGTATTAGTTTAATTTTGAATATAATATGAATGAACATGGATAATATGTTGGAAAACTCGCCTAAACAGGAAAATACCCCGAAATCGGGGAACAAGCGTTATTATAATAGAAAAAAATACTATCATAAAAATAGAAATAGAGAAGATAGACCGTTACAAAATATAACAAAAGTTAATTGTAAAAAAGTATCTATTCTTATTCCTCTCTTAAATGAAGAAGAATCGCTTAAACCATTGCATACAGAAATTGTTAAAGTATTAAAATCGATTAACTGCGATTATGAAATATTCTTCGTTGATGATGGGAGTACAGATAGATCGCTAGAAATAATTAAAGAACTTGCAAAGACTAATACAAAAGTGAAGTATATCAGCTTCAAGAAAAATTACGGTAAATCGGCTGCGCTTCATTTTGGATTTAAGTATGTAACGGGCGATTCAATAATAACAATGGATGCGGATTTGCAGGACGATCCCGAAGAGATACCGAATTTACTTCTTAAGCTTGATGAAGGATATGATATGGTCTCGGGTTGGAAAAAGCTCCGATTCGATCCATTCATTAAAAAATATTCATCACGCTTTTTTAATTATGTTACGGGATTAATGAGCGGAATTAAAATTCATGATTTTAATTGCGGACTTAAGGCATACAGAAAACCGGTAGTGGAAAATATTAATGTTTATGGCGAGCTTCACCGTTATATACCGGTACTTGCAGATTGGAAAGGATTCTCGGTAACGGAGATAGTAGTAAAACATCATCCACGCAGATATGGAAAAACTAAGTTTGGAATTTCCCGATTTTTTAAAGGGTTCGTTGATTTAATAACGGTTCTATTTACAACCCGCTATATACGCCGCCCGATGCACTTATTTGGTTTTCTTGGATTTTTTACTACTCTTCTTGGATTTATAATAAGCGGATATCTAACTTATGAAAAACTCTTTTTTGATAAGCCATTAAGCAACCGTCCATTATTGTTTCTCGGCATGCTCTTGATTATTGTAGGTGTGCAATTTTTTGCCGTTGGATTATTAGGTGAAATTATGGTGCATAATTTCCGGAACGACGAAGAATTTGTAATTAAAGATAAAAAGTAGCATCATAAATGAAGATAACGATTATTTCTCCCGTATATCCGTATAGGGGAGGCATTGCCGATTTTTCGGGATTACTTTATAAACATCTAAGCGAACTTCACGAAGTTAATGTAATTACATTTAGTAGGTTATATCCTTCATTTTTATTTCCGGGTAAAACTCAGTTCACAAACGATCCTAATGAAAATAATGTCAGTTCAGAGAAACTAATTGATTCAATTAATCCGATTAGCTGGTTTCGAGCGGGTAAAAAAATTAAGGAAAGCAAACCTGATATAATAATTATCGCATATTGGATGCCGTTTTTTGCTTTGGGTTATGGTATCATGGCAAAGTTAGTAAAGCAAAATAAAAAGACGAAAATAGTTTTACTTTGCCATAACGTACTCCCTCACGAGAAGAAATTTTATGATAAATCAGTAACGAAATATCTGTTTAATAAAGCAGATTATTTCGTATTGCTTTCAAAATACAGTAAAAGCGAACTCAATAAAATAATGCCAGAGGCAAACTATAAAGTATTATTTCATCCTTTATATTCCGTATTCGGAAGCGGTATCGAAAAAAACGAAGCGCAAAAAAAATTAAATATACCGGCGGGTAAAACAATTTTATTCTTTGGCATAATTAGAGATTATAAAGGTTTAGATATACTAATTGAAGCATTGGCAAAGACAAAAGAGATACATTTAATAATTGCCGGTGAGTTTTATTCTAACAGAGAAAAGTATATCTCCATAATAGAAAATCTTAATTTGAGCGAGAGAATTATTTTAATGGATAGCTTCATTCCCGCAGAAGAAGTTAAATATATTTTTTCTGCTGCCGATGCAGTAATATTACCATACCGAGAAGCCACACAAAGCGGTATATTACAGATTGCATTTAATTTTCATAAACCCGTAATTGCATCCGATTGCGGCGGACTTGCGGAATTAATTACAAACGGCGAGACGGGAATAATAGTTAAAGAAAACACGCCCGAAAAATTAGCCGAAGCAATAAATCTTTTTTATGAAAAAAATTATCAAGAGAAATTCACTGAAAATATAAAAAGTGAAAATGAAAAATATAGCTGGAGCAATTTTGTCTCCGGTTTAATAAAATTTGTTAGTCAGAATTAAGAGGATAAAATGGCAAAAAAGAATATTGGGAAAAAAATTGAAGAGCCGTCTTTTTCAATAGAAAAATATATCCCTTCGAAGTATCACAATCTATTTGCAGTTGCATTAATCGTAATAATCTTTTTAGCTTATTTCTCACCATTATATTTTGGCGGAAAGACTTACCAATCAACAGATATTGTAACAATAAAAAGCATGAAAACATTTGTCGAAAAAGATAGGTCAGGATTTTCTCTTTGGAATCCATATCTATTTTATGGGATGCCTGCTTATGCAACGGGTACAGAGTTTAGATGGTGGGATTTTATAGGCGGAATTTATTCTTATGGAAAATATCTATTCGGTCAACTCTTTAGTGTAGATTATGCTGCAAATACTTTGAACCTTATTTTGATTGCGCTTACTTCATTCTTCTTTATGCGTTCCGTGGGAGGGGGGCTATTTACAAGCTTGTTTGTAGGTATTTCCACGGCTTTTAGTACCGGAATACTCCTCTTTATAATGATCGGGCATATTACTAAAATGATCTCTTTGGCTGCGTTCCCGATTATCCTAATGATGCTCTTGCGGTTCAATAAAAAAATTAAACTCCTCGATTTTGTATTAATGACGGCATTTATGCACTTCGTAGTTCTCGGTGCTCACGTACAAATTATATATTATATTTTCTTAACCGTTGGTGTTTATTACTTATTCTATTTTGCTCATTATTTAATTAAAAAAGAAAAAGAGCAGGTAAAGCAGTTATTAAAGTCGGCGGGAGCATTTGCCGCTGCGGTTGTTATCGCAATGTCATTATCTGCAGATAGCTATGCATCTCTATGGGAATATAATCCTTATTCTACTCGTACTGCTAAAAGTGTTTTAGAGCAATCCGGCGGAAAAGTTCAAAGTGATTCCGAATTTTATGAGTATGCTACTAATTGGTCGTTCTCACCTCAGGAGATTATGACTTTTGTCGTTCCTTCCTATTATGGATTTGGTAATGTTATGTACCAAGGATCGCTTACGAATAATCAAGAAATAAAAGTAAATACGTATTTCGGTCAGATGCCTTTCGTGGATGTAGCGATGTATATGGGCATTGTAGTTTTCGTTCTTGCGCTTTTTGGAATTTTTCTAAATTGGAAAAATCCATTTATCCGTTTTCTTGCATTGGTAAATATCTTATATCTTATTGCCTCATTCGGCAGGAATTTTTCATTCCTTTTTGATTTTATGTTTCATTATCTGCCATTCTTCGATAAGTTCAGAGTGCCTTCAATGATACTTACAATGATGCAGATGACGTTCCCTATACTTGCCGGATTCGCTATAATGAAAATTATTGAACTCAAAAATTCGGGTGATATAAAAATTATTAAGATTGTAAAAAATGGAATGTATCTCTTTGCGGGCTTATTTATTGCGGTTTTACTCCTTAGTTCTCCGATATCAACATGGTTTATCGGGCATATAGAAGCTGCAGGTGAAAAAGGAACTCGATATTCACAGATTTATGATTTTATGGCATCGATGTTTACAACTGATCTAATAATTAATATGCTTCTCGCTACATTAACATTCGGGGCGGCTTATCTATTTCTTATCAAAAAGATTTCACGCGAACTTTTTGTTGTCGGATTAATTCTTTTTACCATGATAGATCTCTTTAGAGTTGGTTCGCGCGGCGCTCATTATGATGATAATGAAGATTTTAAAAATACATTTAATATGCCTGATTATATTAGTGTTATTAAAGAACAAAAAGATATTTCACCCTATAGGATAGTAAATTTTAAGCAGGGAGCACTCGGTTCGGTTCAGGCAAATTCTAATTTTAATGTTTATTTCCTTGAGCAAGATATGAGCGGTTATTCGGCAGTTAAACCGCGCTCCTATCAAGATATCATGGATGTAGTCGGACCGGTTAATCCAACTTTATGGCGAATGACAAACGTAAAATATCTAGCATTCGATCAAGAAGTACCATTTGAAGGATTTTCAAAACTCTATTCTGCCGAAAAATCTTTTGTTTATAGAAATGATCAAGTACTTCCGAGAGCATTCTTTGTTGATACAGTTGCAACGTCAGAGCCGATTGCAATCTTGAATGCAATAAAAGAGAATAAATTTGATCCGAAGCATAAGGCATTCGTTACGGGTGAAGAATTGAAAGTTGATAAACCCGATTCTACCTCTTATGTAAATATTGTCGATTATGATGAAGCATCAATAAAACTAGATGTAAAAGCGAGCGGGAATAATTTCTTATTCCTTAGCGATACATACTATCCGAAAGGATGGAGCGCCCTTATCGACGGAAATGAAACTAAAATATATCGGACTAATCACGGCTTCCGCGGAATAATAGTTCCCAAAGGTGAGCATAAAATCGAGTTTATTTATAGTCCCGATAGTTTTGTTTATGGAAGATATGCTTCGCTTGGCTTGAATATTTTATTAATCGGACTTTTTGTTTTTGCGCTGGTAAATGAGAAAAAGAAAACAACGGAAAGCAATGCGTAATGAAATAGCTAAATTTCTAAAGCATTCGGCTATATATAGTATCGGTAATGCAGCCTATAAAGCTATCGGAGTAATAACACTCCCATTATATACTATGTATATCCCCCTTTCTCAATTCGGTGTGCTTGGGTTAATTGAAGTTACTTTATTAATACTTACCGAAATTCTTTCTTTAGGCCAGTCCAATTCTATTATCATTTTTAATAAGGATAAAGATGGCAATCCAAATAGATCGGCATTTTTTACAATTTTCAGTTCGGTTTTAGCAGCTAATATAATTTTTCTTTTTGTTGGTACCGCGATGGGAAATTCATTAGTGAATTTTCTCGATCTTGGCACTACCATTTCAGATAATTATCTCATTCTTATATTTATTGTTTTTCTACGAGTCTTTAATTCGATCTTCCTATATAAACTAAGAGCCGATGAAAAATCACTCACTTATACATTAATAACATTATTAAAAATTGCTCTTACTCTGGGATTAGTAATTTATCTTGTTGGCTTCCAAAGGATGGAAGTAATCGGAGTGCTTTATTCCTATCTGATAAGCGAAGCTATAATAATATTTATTCTTCTTCCAATGATGATAAAGCAGATGCAGATTAAGCTTGATACCATTATTCTAAATGATTCATTAAAGTTCGGGTTGCCTTTGATTTTTAGTGCTATCGGTATCACCCTATTAAATATAAGCGATCGGTATATATTAAATATATATACTTCTAAAGAAACGGTTGGACTTTATGATCTTGGTTATAGGATTGCCGGAATTATAAATATGTTTTTAATAATGCCTTTTAGTCTAACCTTACTTCCGATTGCGGCGGATAAATTTGGTAAGGAGGGGGATAAAAGATATTATTCAAAATTAATGACTTATCTCGTTTTTATTATTACGTGGGTAGGGCTTGCTCTTTCATTATTCAGCGAGGAAGTAATAAAAATATTTTCTTTAAATAAGGATTATTATCCTGCTGCGGGAATAATTCCTTTGGTTGTGTTAGGATATATTTTCAGTGCCACTCGCAATATGGCTTCGCTAAGTTTATTCCTAAAAAAAAGATCGATGATTATAGCAATAATTACGATTGCTTCTGCTGCATTTAATATCGGGCTTAATTTTTGGTTAGTACCGGAATACGGTATGTATGGAGCAGCATTAAATACTGTAATAGCATTTTTAGCATTCCATTTTGTTACTCTTTATTTTGCTAATAAAGAATACACTATTCCTTATGAAAATCGTAAATATATGCTTGCAATTATTATCGGCATTATCTTTTATATAATCTCTTTATTAGTTTTGGATTCAGGTATAATTAAATATTTGGGGAGTTTCGTTCTCTTATTTATCTATCCGATAGCATTATATTTACTTGGATTTTATGAAGCTGTAGAGATTAAAACATTAAAGAATTTTTATAAAAAATTAAAGAATCCGAAAGAGGCGTTTAAGTCAATAAAAGAGCTATTAAAATAGATGAAACCACATATTTCAATAATAATTTGTACATATAACCGAGTAAAATATATCGGTGAATGTCTTTCTTCGTTGGTCAATCAGACCTTATCGAAAGAGTTGTATGAGATTGTTATTGTGAATAACAATTCGACCGATAACACTGCCGAGATATGTGAAAGTTTTATAGAAAATTATAAAGAGCATAATGTTGCTTATGTAATTGAAAGGAAGCAGGGATTATCGTATGCACGCAATAGAGGTTTAAAAGAAGCCAAAGGAAATATCGTTATTTTTATCGATGATGACGGAGAGGCAAATAACGATTATTTAGAAAAAGTTTATTTTTATTTTTCTACCGAAGATGATTTGGTTTCTGCAGGAGGAAAAGTGCTTCCTAAATACGAAGGTGGAATTGAACCTAAGTGGATGTCAAAATATCTTTGGGGACTAGTAACAAAAGTTGATTATGGTGATAGAATTGAACCATTTCCAAGGGGACGTTATCCTGTTGGTTGCAATATGGTTTTTCTTAAGTCAGTTTTTGATGAAATCGGAGTATTCGATACTGCACTCGGAAGAAAAGGGAGAGTGGGACTTGCAAGCGAAGAGAAAGAGATATTCTTAAAGCTCTCTGCTATGGGTAAAAAGATTCTTTATATACCCGATGCAGTTGTAATGCATAATATCGACAAAGAACGTACAACCAAAAAATATGTAATCAAGCTAAGTATCGGTATCGGAAAGAGCGAACGCTTAAGAACAATGAAGAAAGGAATATTTTTTTTAATAACTAAGTTTATAGAGTTCAAGATTAAGTTCTTCGGTTCTATAATATTGGCTTTACTCGAACTACTTAAAGGGGAGAAAGAAAAAGGATATTATTTAATTCTCTTCAGATTTTATGTACTAAAAGGATTCTTCACAAAAATTTAATGGATAAAGCCGCTCAAATATTTCAGAATTTTTTAGATTCACTTGTTTCTCTTATAAGAGTAATGATATTATCTAAGTTCGATATCACATTACCGGAGGAGGAAGGAAGTATTGTAATACTTGGCAATGGACCTTCATTAAAGAATACTTTAAATGAGAATATGGATTTTGTAACATCCTCTGATAAGAAAAGAATGGCAGTGAATATGTTTTGCAATTCCGATTCTTATACGGAGATCAAGCCCGAATATTATATACTAAACGCACCTGAATTTTTTAGAGATGTTGTAACGGAGATGTGGGAAGAGATGCGTTGGCGAGTTTTTCGGAATCTAAAAGAAAAAACCGATTGGGATATGACCTTATTTGTACCTGCTGCTGCCTCAAAATCGGAACACTTTATTAGGTTTGTAAATGAACAAACAAAAATAAAAGTTGTCTATTATAATACCACGCCAATCGAAGGATTTACACCTTTTATACAATTTATATTTAAGAAAAATCTTGGTATGCCTCGTCCTCATAATGTTTTAGTACCTTCGATCTTCCTTTCGCTTAATATTGGATTCAAGGAGATATTTTTAGTCGGCGCCGATCACTCATGGCATGAAGAGATAAAAGTGGACGAGACAAATAAAACAACTGTTAATCATGAACATTTTTATGATGCCGGTAAGGTTACTATGCCGATGTATAAATTGGATGGTGAAGAATACAGGATACACGATATATTTCGTAAATTACATTTAGCATTCAAAGGGTATTTTATTATTAAAGATTATGCGAAAGAATTGAATGCAAAAATATTTAATGCAAGCTTCAGAAGCTATATAGATGCTTTTCCTAAAATTAAAATTAAGTAAGAGAATATGAATAATAAGACAATATTAATTACAGGCGGAACAGGTTCATTTGGCAAGAAATTTATTTCTACTGTTCTAAAGAAATACACACCGAAAAAAATTATTATATATAGCCGAGACGAGCTGAAGCAATTCGAGATGCAGAATAACCCGGAGTATAGCAAGCCGGGTGTATTGATGCGTTATTTTATCGGCGATGTGCGCGATAAAGAAAGACTTATCAGAGCAATGGAAGGTGTTGATATTGTTGTTCATGCGGCGGCTTTAAAGCAAGTGCCCGCAGCAGAATATAATCCTTTCGAAGCAGTGAAAACGAATATCATGGGCGGACAGAATGTAATTGATGCTTGTTTTGAATCGGGAGTGAAAAAAGTAATTGCACTTTCTACTGATAAAGCCGCAGCTCCGATTAATTTATATGGTGCTACCAAACTTACTTCAGATAAACTATTTATTGCGGCAAATAATTATCGAGGCACAAAGGATATCAAGTTTTCAGTTGTTCGTTATGGTAACGTAATGGGAAGTCGTGGTTCTGTAATACCGTTTTTTCAAATGAAAAGAAAAGAAGGTGTGCTCCCGATTACAGACGATAGGATGACGCGCTTTAATATTACACTGCAAGAAGGTGTTGATTTCGTACTAAATTCATTTGATCTAATGTGGGGCGGTGAATTATTTGTTCCAAAGATACCGTCTTACAATATTGTGGATGTCGCAAAGGCAGTAGCACCCGAATGCCGCATTGAGATAGTTGGTATTCGTCCCGGTGAAAAAGTTCATGAAGAGATGATTACGGAAGCAGATGCAATGAATACAATTGAGTTTGAAAATTATTATGTAATACTCCCTTCGGCTCAATTGGGTTTAGCAGAAAATCTAAAACTTTGGGATACCGAAAAATTCAGAAAAGAGAGCAATGGCAAAGAGGGTAAATTCTGTGACCCGGGATTCAAATATAATTCAGGGACAAATAAAGATTTCTTAAGCGTTGATGATATTAAAAAATTGATAGATGAACATGTTGAATAAAATATATTCTTATGGCAGACAGACAATCGAAGAAGATGATATTAAAGCAGTCATCGATGTACTTAGATCAGATTGGCTCACTCAAGGTCCAAAGGTAGAAGAGTTTGAAGAACTATTAAATAGAACATTTGGTTCGGATAATTGTATTGCCGTATCGAATGGTACTGCCGGACTTCATTTAATAGGAATGGCGCTTGGTTGGGGAAAGGATGATCTAGTTATAACTACTCCTATTACTTTTCTTGCAAGTGCTAATTGCGCGATATATTGCGGTGCTTCGGTTGATTTCGTGGATATAGATCAAACCTCTAATACAATTGACGTAAATAAATTAGAAGACAAATTAAAGTATTACAGAGAACTTAATATTAAGGTTGCGGCGGTAGTAGCTGTTGATTATGCCGGTCACCCGTGCAATTGGGAAAAATTAAAAGAGCTCTCTAATGAATTTGGTTTCCAATTAATAAACGATTTTTGTCATGCGCTTGGTGCAGAATATAATGAAGATCTGAAATATGGGATAAAATATGCTGATGCCGTTAATCTCAGTTTTCATCCCGTTAAGCATATTACAACCGGTGAGGGTGGAGCAGTATTAACCAATGATAATGAGCTAGCATCGAAGATAAGAACTTTTCGAACACATGGAATTATAAAGGACGAAAAAATATTAGAGAAGAATGACGGTCCCTGGTATTATGAAATGCCTCTACCGGGATTTAATTATCGCCTTACCGATATGCAATCGGCTCTCGGTATCAGTCAATTAAGAAAATTAAACAGATTCATCGAACGAAGAAGAGAGGTGGCGGAATATTACGATAAAGTATTTGGTACGGATGAAAGATTTATAATTCCTAAAGTCGCTGAAAACGTAAAGCACGCCTATCACTTATATCCGCTTAGAATTGATTTTGAAGTCGTTAAGAAAGGTAAAGAGCAAATATTTTTAGAATTAAGAGAGAAGAATATATATTGTCAGGTACATTATATACCGCTTCATTTCCAGCCCTATTTTCGTGATCGATTTGGGTTTATAGAGGGTGATTTCCCAATAGCAGAAAAATTTTACAAAGAAGAGATGTCGATTCCAATTTATCCATCATTAGATGAAAACGATCTTAAGTATGTATCCGAACAAATTCTTGTAATAATTAAATGATAAAAACAGCAATAATAACGGAAGGATTTAAGCAAACGGGTTATGGACATATAACACGCTGCTTATCGTTATATGAGGGACTTAATAAATCAATTTTCGCTCCTCTGCTTTTAGTCAATGGTGATAAGGGTGCCGAGGCACTTCTTAATAAATCTAATTATAAAATTATTAATTGGTTGGAAAATCCAGAATCTATTCTCGATTTATTAAGCGGGTATTATATTGCTATAATCGATTCATATCTTGTAAATGAAAAATTTTATAAAGCAGTAATGAAAAAAGTTTCTATCCCGGTTTATATAGACGATAATAAAAGAATCGTTTATCCCGCAGGAATAATTATAAATGGGACTATCGGAAGTGAAAATTTTCAATATCCAAGGAAAGAACAAAATTTCGGAAAAGGGAGGAAAGAATATCTCCTCGGTTCTAAATATATTCCCCTTAGAAAAGAGTTCCGGCAAACGAGCGATAGAAAAATTAAGAAAGAGATTAAAAATATACTCGTTACTTTCGGCGGGCAGGATATAAGAAATCTCGCTCCTGAAGTATTAAAGATGCTTCAAAAAGAATTTCCAAATATTAAAAAGACGATAGTTTCAGGAAGCGGTGCAACGAATCTGAAAACTCTTGAAAAACTTAAAGATAAACAAACAGAAATATATTCGGCTGCCTCGGCAGCAAAAATGAGATCACTTATGAAAAAGAGTGATTTATCAATATCGGCAGCGGGGCAGACGCTTTACGAACTTGCGGCTACCGGTACTCCAACTATTGCAGTGATTGTTGCCGATAATCAGATCAATAATGTTAAAGGGTGGATTAAAAACAGTTTTCTTACGAACGTATTCCATTTTAAAGATAAAAATTTATTAGGATCGATTAAGAAGGAGATTCAAATATTATCCGATACAGATTTAAGAATATTATTAAGTTGTTCGGGAATACGCAATGTGGATGGCAAAGGAGTAGATAGAATCACCACGCGATTGAAAGAAAAATATTTTGAAAAAGAAGAGCTATATTTTAGAAAAGCTACAATGCAAGATTCTAAAAATATTTATGAACTTTCTAATGAAGAGATAGTAAGAGCCAATTCAATTAATCCCGAACCGATTAAATGGGGATATCATCAAGAATGGTTTAATAAACGCCTTAAAGACAAAAACTATCTATTTTTATTGGCTTGTGATAAAGATGATAATATAGCAGGACAGATTAAATACGATATTGAAAAAAATAAAGCAGTTGTAGGAATAAGCATTTCGCCTGATCATCGAGGGAAAGGATATGCTTCAAAAATGTTGATTAACTCAGCGGCGATATTAAAAGAGCATCGAATAAATACAGAAGAAATTATTGCATATATTAAAGAAGAAAATATATCTTCGATAAAATCGTTTGAAAAAGCGGGCTATCAATTATCGGGCAAAGAATTTATTAACGAGAATGAATATCTAAAGTATATATATGAGTTTTAAAATTGGGAAAAATGAAATAGGTGAAGGGAAGCCGGTTTTCATAATCGCCGAGCTTTCTGCTAATCATGGCGGCGATATTGAAATCGCTTTGAATTCGTTAAAGGCAATGAAAGATGCCGGTGCCGATGCAGTTAAGCTTCAGACCTACACCGCCGATACACTCACGATCGATTCAAACAAGGATGATTTTAAAATTCATCATGGTACAATTTGGGATGGAATCACTCTCTATAAATTATATAAAGAAGCATATACACCATGGGAATGGCAGCCGAAGATAAAGCAGGCGGCGAATGATCTCGGACTTGAATGCTTCTCCTCTCCGTTCGATAAAAGTGCAGTCGATTTTCTCGAAAAGATGAATGTTCCGGCATATAAAATTGCCTCGTTTGAAATTACCGATATTCCACTGATTGAATATGCTGCATCGAAGGGGAAACCTATAATTATTTCTACAGGTATTGCGGAGATGAGCGATATTGAAGAAGCATTAAAAGCATGCCACAGTGTCGAAAATAATGATATAGCACTTTTAAAGTGTACTTCGTCATATCCCGCTCCGATGGAAGAGATAAATCTAATAACTATTCCCGATATGAAGAATCGGTTTAATGTTGAGGTAGGACTTTCCGATCATACCCTAGGATTTACTATATCGGCTGCGGCTGTCGCACTCGGAGCCGTAATTATTGAAAAGCATTTTATATTAGATAAATCGATTGGCGGACCCGATGCATCATTTTCTCTCACTCCCGATGAATTTAAGCTAATGGTTAATTCGGTGCGTGATACAGAAAAAGCATTAGGAAGTGTTCGCTATGAATTAAGCAATAAAACAAAATCAAGCAGAGCATTTTCTCGTTCTTTATATATCATTAAAGATATTAAAGAAGGTGAACTCTTTAGCGAAGAGAATATTAAATCGATTCGTCCCGGATTCGGAATGCATCCCCGACATCTAAAAGAAATTTTAGGCAAGAGGGCTAAATGCAATATAGAAAAAGGTTCTCGATTGATTTGGGATTTAGTTAATGAATAAAGTAGTAATCGTTCAGGCGCGTCTCGGCTCTACAAGGCTTCCTTCTAAAGTCTTAAAAGAACTTTCGGGAAAACCCGTTTTATATCATGTGTTGAAGAGGATTAAAAAGGCAAAGTTAGTTGATAATATTGTTATTGCTACGACTGATTTAGACAGCGATGAACCATTGGTAGAATATCTTAGAGAGAACAAAATAAATTATTATAGAGGCAGCTCCGAAGATGTGCTTTCGCGTTATTACGAAACTGCACTTCAATATAAAGCTGATATAATTATTCGTATCACTTCCGACTGCCCATTAATAGACCCGAATGTAATAGATGAGATTATCAAAATATATTTAGAAGATAATAAATATGATTATGTAAGCAATACATTAATGAGGAGTTTCCCACGCGGACTGGATGTTGAATTATTTACGTTTGGGGCTCTTAAAAAATGTTTCCTAAAAGCCGAACAGAAATGGGAAAGGGAGCATGTAACTCCCTATATATATACCAATCGTGATCTTTTTAGCGTTTATAATTTTGCAAATAAAACTGATTTATCATTTTTTCGCTGGACTTTAGATACACCCGAAGATTATCAATTAATAAAAGAGATTTACGATTCTCTTTATAACGAAAACAAAATATTTACAACCCAGGAAGTTGTTTCTCTATTTAGCAATCGTCCCGAATTAATCGATATAAATAAACATATTGAACAGAAAAAATTATAAAATATTTTCTTGATTAAGTTTCTCTAATCGATCAGCAGTTTTTAGCTGTTCAATTAATTCGCCTATATCACCTTCCATAATATTTGAAAGATTATAAAGAGTTAATCCTATTCTATGGTCAGTTACTCTATTCTGCGGAAAATTATAGGTTCTGATTTTATCACTTCTATCACCGCTCTTTACCATTAATTTTCTTACGGCAGCAATTTCACTATTTTGTTCACGCTGTTTCAAATCATATAGACGAGATACCAAAACTTTCATTGCTTTCTGTCGGTTTTTTAATTGAGAGCGTTCGTCTTGGCATTGAACCACCATTCCCGTTGGAAGGTGAGTAATACGAATAGCAGTTTCCACTTTATTAACGTTCTGACCGCCTGCGCCGCCGCTTCGATAAACGTCAATTCTAAGATCAGCGGGATTAATATCCACTGCCACTTCTTCGACTTCGGGCATTACTACAACGCTTGCAGCGGATGTATGAATTCTACCGTTTGCTTCAGTTGCCGGAACTCTTTGAACACGATGAACTCCGCTTTCGTATTTTAAATCGGCATAAACACCTTGACCCGTGAGGCTCATAACAACTTCTTTAAGTCCTCCCACTCCGGTATCGTTGATATCGATAATTTCTTTTTTCCAACCTTTGACTTCTGCATGTCGTGAATACATTCTATAAAGATCAGCCGCAAAAAGTCCCGCTTCATCTCCTCCTGTACCTGCACGAATTTCCATAATAACATCTTTATCATCATCGGGATCTTTCGGAATCAGAAGAAATTTTATCTTCTCTTCCATAGCATTCTTTTTTTCTTTTAGCTCTTCGAGTTCGTTTTCAGCAATTTCATGAAATTCTTTATCATCGGTTGATTCTAGAATTTCTTCGTTGCCTTTAATATTATTGATTAATTTTTCGTATTCATCACAAGCTGCTACGATCTCAATTAATTCGCTTCTTTCGCGGCTAAGACTTATGATTCTTGATTGGTCAGATAATACGGCCGGATCGGATAACTGCTCGGTTATCTTCTCGAATTTGTTTTTAAGTCCTCTTAATTTTTCTATAAACTCCATCTATTCCTCTTTTTCAGGTGTCAAAAATAGCCAAATTACATCTTAAAAGCTAAAGCGCTTTTTATGACATCTTTTTACAATCTCTTACTTTACTATGACAACTTGCCACAGAACCTATTAGTCTAAAGTAATGAAAACAAAATATATTTATCATTTATCAGGGGGTTGTAATGAAAAAGTTAGTTCTTAGTTTAGTCGCTATTTTATTGTTAGTCAATTTTACTTATGCTAATACAGACTTTACCGATGGCATAAAGAAAAACGCAATTGCTTCATTAGTAATAGGAATTAAGTCAGATAATATGGGACTCAAAAGAAACTGCATCTATTTCGCGGGCAAGTATAAGATAGCCGAAACTACCGATGCATTGATCGCCGAGCTTGATAAAACAGATAACGCCAAATTAAAAGTTTTGATCGCACTCTCTTTATATATGATCGGTGAAGAAGAAGGTATTGATGCCGTTTATAAATTAGCTAATAGAGAAAATGATAATTATGTCAAGAGAATGGCTAAAGCTATTATTGATGAATATAACGATAGTAAAAGCGCAAATTATGCTTCTGTTTCAAAATAACGAATTCATATTCATAAGTTAATCGGAATGTTAAAATAATATTCATGAAACAATTTTACTAATATGTTTTTTGCAATAAGATATTCCATTACAAAAATTTACATTTTTTTACAATGCGGTTATTAGTTTGAAGAAAAAAAATAGTTATGTTTTGCTTAATTATTTAATTGAGTACTAAAATGAAAATCAAGAAAAAATATTGGTCGATTTCGGCTCTATGTCTTTACCTGATTGTATTTGCAGGCATTACAAATGGACAAAATCAAAATGATATGCGTCGCTTGATTAATCTGAAAGGGGAATGGAAATTTTCAATCGGCGATAATCCTGACTGGGCAAAACCGGAATTGAATGACTTCGATTGGGAACGAATTAAAGTTCCCAACGCTTGGGAGAATGAAGGATTCAATGGTTATAACGGTTACGCATGGTATAGAAAAAAAATTGAAATTAAGGGTGATTTGAAAGCGAGTAGCCTTTATTTATCTCTCGGCAGAATAGATGACGTTGATGAAGTGTATTTTAATGGAATCAAAATTGGATTCACAGGGAAATTTCCGCCCATTTACCAAACCGCATATTACGCACTGAGGTTATATAAAATTCCTTCGGAATTAATTAAATATGATAAAGAAAATAGTATAGCTGTTAGAGTCTATGATGCTGAAATGGATGGAGGAATTCTTGAAGGTAATATCGGAATATTAGAAAATATTAATGAAATGAATTTGGATTACTCTCTTCCGAATATTTGGAAATTTAGTTCGAGCGATAATTTGACATGGAAAGATATCTCTTACAATGATTCCTTGTGGGAGGATATTATGGTTCCAATGCATTGGGAAGACTGCGGATATAAGGATTATGATGGATATGGATGGTACAGAATTAAATTCAATTTACCGTCTAATTTGAAGAATAAAAATTTAGTATTGGTGCTCGGAAAAATTGATGACGTGGATGAAACGTATCTAAACGGAAAATTTATCGGTTCTACCGGAAGCAGAGATGATATGCGTCAATCATATAGCCAATTCCGTGGATATTATTTAAATGCGGGAGACTTAAAATTCGATCAAGAAAATGTTTTAGCGATAAGAGTATATGACGGTATGCAAGGAGGCGGAATCTATGAAGGACCGATCGGATTTATTTCGCAGGATAAATACACTAAATTCTGGCGTGATCGAAAATCTAAATCCAAAAAATCATTTTGGGATCGGTTCTTCGATTAAATATTATTATAAATTAAAGAATCTATACTATATATATGGCTCCATTTATATAAATTTACACGTAATTTATTTTTAAATTAGGTGTAATATGAAAAAGATGCTATTTGTTCTTCTGATAGTTTCTGCTATAAAAGTAATCCCGCAATCTATTATAGATAAAAAAGTAAATGAAGAAAATTTGAAAGCCACTCTCGAATTTTTGGCTTCTGATGCCTTGGAGGGAAGAGAGACCGCATCAAATGCCGAAAAGGTATCCGCTCTCTATCTTGCTACAACGTTAAAAAAATATGGTATTGAACCCTTCGGTGACGATGGAACTTATTTTCAAAAGTTTGATGTCTCGGTAGAAAAATTTGAATCAACCTCTAAATTAATGCTTACAGACAGCAAAGGAACAGTAATAAAAGAATTATTCCCCGCAGAAGATTTCGGGAGATTTTCGCGTTCGTATCCCGATCCATTGTTTTCTAATCAAAGCACAAAATTAATTTTTGCAGGATATGGAATAACTGCTCCCGAATATAATTATGATGATTATAGGGATATTGATGTAAAAGGAAAGACAGTTGTTTTATTAATGGATGAACCGGATAATAAAGATGAGGCATTTTTTGAAGGGAATAAAAAAACAAAATATTCAGAATCCGATTATAAAGCAGAAAATGCGGCATCAAAAGGAGCTTTAGGAGTAATTGTTATTTCTAATCCGGAATATTTCGCTTATTGGAATATGTTTAAGAAATTTACAATGTCAGAAAGTATTTCCATTTATAATAAAGAAAAGGCGCATTCGAAAACGATTCCAATAATAGCTTTGAGCAAAGCAGTAACCGAGATTTTATTAGAAAACGAAGAATTTACTCTCGATCAAATAATGGAATATAAAAAGAGCGGTAAGACTCCGGCACCTTTTGAATTAGATAAAAAGTTGGATTATAAGCTTGATATCTATTCAAAGATAAAAAAAGCAGAGAACGTAATCGGTGTAATTAAAGGCAATGATAAAAAACTTGCCAATGAATTTGTGGTCTTAAGCGCTCATTACGATCATATCGGAACCGATAGCGAAGGCATTGTAAATAATGGTGCCGATGATGATGGTTCGGGTACTGTTAGTATTCTTGAAGCAGGAAGAGTTCTTTCACTAAAAAAAGATAATGACCGTTCAATAGTAATTGCGTTTCATACCGGCGAAGAGAAGGGATTACTCGGCTCGGGTTACCTTACATCTAACGCTCCTTTTGTAAAAGATATTATTGCAAATATAAATATGGATATGGTTGGAAGAGAAGCGGAAGATTCTATTCATTGTATAGGAGCCGATAAATTAAGCAAAAAATTCGCTCAATTAGTAGAAAAGGTAAATAAGAAAACGGTTAATATGGTTCTTGACTATAAATATAACGATCCAAATGATCCGAATAAATTTTATTATCGCAGTGATCATTATAATTATGCAAAGAAAGGGATCCCGATCGTGTTCTTTTTTGATGATATGAAAGTTGATTATCATCAACCGACAGATGACATAGAAAAAATTAATTTTAAAAAACTAGGTAAGATTACAACACTTGCATCCGAATTAGCATTGGAAGCTGCAAATATAGAAGAAAGATTCCCGATTGATGTAAAGGAAAGAGGAGTAGAATAGTCAGAAATGCTAAAACCGAAATTTTTTACTACGCTTAAGACTATAACAAAAGAAAGTCTATTGAAAGATGTAAGTGCCGGATTTATAGTAGGGATAGTAGCATTACCATTAGCAATAGCATTTGGAATAGCATCGGGAGTAACACCCGATAGAGGAATAATCACCGCAATTATCGGCGGATTTATAGTATCGTTCCTTGGTGGCAGCCGTGTGCAAATCGGCGGACCCACCGGTGCTTTTATTATTATAGTATATGGAATCGTTAATCAATATGGGTTGAATGGATTAATGATCTCTACAATTATGGCGGGCATTATATTGATGATAATGGGCTTTGCCCGCTTTGGTTCTATTATAAAATTTATTCCATATCCGGTAGTCGTTGGTTTTACAAGTGGAATTGCGGTAGTGATTTTCTCTTCTCAGATTAATGATCTATTAGGATTAAACATTCAAAAAGTACCTGCGGATTTTATCGAAAAATGGGAAGTATATTTTTCTAACTTATCTCATTTTAATTACTGGGCATTGATAATTGGCGGTGGATCGTTACTTGTTATGGGTTTCTGGCATAAAGTATCAAGAAAGATTCCCGGTTCAATAGTTGTAATAATTTTATCTACTGCAATTGTATCGATATTTAATTTGAATGTAGAGACTATTGGAAGCAGGTTCGGAGCAATACCAAACACAATACCGATGCCTTCTCTTCCGCAATTTGATTTCGCTTTAATAAAAAGTCTAATAACACCGGCAACAACAATCGCGATACTTGCTGCAATAGAAGCACTTCTCTCAGCGGTAGTTTCGGATGGTATGATAGGTGGAAGACACCGGTCAAATATGGAGCTTGTGGCTCAAGGTGCGGCAAATATTGTTTCACCTCTTTTTGGTGGGATACCTGTAACTGGAGCGATCGCCAGAACAGCTACAAACGTGAAAAATGGGGGAAGAACACCCATTGCCGGTATTGTCCATTCAATCGTACTTCTATTAATTCTTCTTTTCTTCGGAAAATTGGCTAATTTAATTCCGATGGCTTCTCTTGCTGCTATTCTTGTTGTAGTTTCTTATAATATGAGTGAATGGCGCTCATTCAAAAATCTTCTAACAAGTCCGAAGAGCGATGTAATAGTTCTTCTTACGACTTTTTTCCTTACCGTAATTTTTGATTTAACAATTGCAATACAAGTAGGAATGGTTCTCGCTGTTTTATTATTTATGCGAAGAATGTCGGAAGTAACTAATATCGGAATTATTACTCGGGAATTAAGAGATGAAGAAGATACTAACGACCCCAATTCTATTGCGACAAGAGAGATACCCGAAGGGGTAGAAGTTTTTGAAATCAATGGACCATTTTTCTTTGGAGCGGCCTCAAAGTTCAAAGATGCAATGCGTGAAGTGGAGAAACCGCCTAAGATTAGAATTGTACGTATGAGAAACGTGAACGTAATTGATGCCACAGGGCTTCATACTTTTAGAGAGTTTCTTGATGAATCTAAACGAGACGGTACTTATATAATACTATCGGGAGTCCATGCGCAACCAATTTTTGCCTTCGAGCAGTCGGGTCTTATTAAAATTATCGGCGATGAAAATATGTTTGGAAATATTGATGATGCCTTAGATAAGGCAAGAGAGATATTAAATTTGCCAATAAAAGGGAGACCTGAAGAATTTATCCCATCGGTAAGTAGAGAAACAAAATAATTCTATTGATAGTGAACATTTAATTAATTATGTTCACTCAATTTTTTTGAAAGGTTTTGCAAATGCAGACGTCCGGTTATGTTTTTATCTCCTTGGCATGGGGTGCAATTTTATCTTTAACTGCTTTTTGTATTTATAAAATATTAGTCTCAGAGAAAAAGTAATTTTTTTGAACTGAATAATTTTATCAAATCTTAACAATTAAATCGGGCATAAATTCGCTCCGATTTCTCCCCTTTTTTCCACATAATTATTTATTTTAATCGATTACTTTCAAATTTATCTTTAAATATATTTTAGCGGGTTTTTAAATGAAGAATCTTAAGAAAACCGGCATTTATGTCGGTATTGCAATAGTTATTTTAATCTTAGTATTAAACAAAACCGGATGGTTTTCAGGCTCTGCCTCTCCAAAAGAGATTTTAACAAAAAATGTCAAAGCCATACCGGTAAAGGGATTAATAATAAAGCCGGGTTCTCTTCAAGATAAAATTTATACAAATGGATCCGTACTAAGTAATGAAGAAGTGGATTTAAGAAGCGAAACTTCAGGCAGGCTTACAAGTATTCTTTTTGAAGAGGGGAGAAGTGTAAAAAAAGGAGATCTCCTTGCCAAAATTAATGATTCCGAATTACAAGCAACTCTTAAGAAATATGCATTTAGAGAAACCCTTGCCAAAGACAGAGAATTTAGAACACGCCAATTGCTCGAAAAGAATTTAGCAAGCCAGCAGGAATTTGATATTGCCTTGAATGATCTTAATTCGGTTTATGCTGATATTGAATTTACAAAAGCACAAATTGCAAAAACGGAAATTAGAGCTCCTTTCGATGGTATCATAGGTTTAAGAAGCGTTAGTGTGGGAAGCTATATAACTCCACAGAACAAAATTGCATCACTTCAAAGTATTAATCCCGTAAAGATTGATTTTTCCGTTCCTCAAAAGTATTATGATATAATCAGAGAGGGTAAACAGATTATAATAAAAATTCCGGGTACCGATAAAAGGTATAATGGTAGAATATATGCAGTGGAACCAAAGATTGAACAAAATACTAGAACACTTCAAGTAAGAGCATTAGCCGATAATCCAAGGAGAGAGCTTTCTCCGGGAGCTTATGTGGAAGTGGAAATTATTCTTAATGAAATGAGAGACGCATTACTAATTCCATCTGAAGCCTTAGTACCTGATCTCGAAGGTGAAAAAGTTTATGTGTATAAAAATGGACTTGCGATACCATCAATTGTTACCACCGGAATCAGAACCGAAAGAAATGTGCAAATCTTAACGGGCATAAGTAAAGGAGATACAGTAATAACTTCGGGAATCGTTCAGCTACGTCCCAAAACTTCCGTGAGCTTAAAGGAGGTTAAGTAATGAGTTTGTCTTCATTAAGCATTCGCAGACCCGTTCTTGCGATTGTTATGTCGATCCTGATAGTCCTTTTTGGAGTAATCGGCTATACATATCTTGGAATTAGAGAATACCCGAGCATTGATCCACCGATAATAAATGTATCTACAAGTTATCCCGGTGCGAATGCAGACGTAATTGAATCGCAAATTACCGAACCACTTGAAGAACAGATTAATGGTATTGCGGGAATTAGATCGCTTACGTCCACAAGCCGTGATGGAAGCAGCAGTGTAACGGTAGAATTTGATGTAAGTATCGATCTCGAAGATGCAGCGAATGACGTAAGAGACAGAGTATCGAGAGCACGATTCAATCTTCCTCCCGATGCCGATCCTCCTATTGTTACTAAAGCGGATGCTGATGCCGTGCCTATTGTATTTCTTAATATTCAGAGCAGCAATAGAAATTTGCTCGAACTCTCTGATTATGCGCAAAATATTTTTAAAGAGCGTCTTCAAACAATTAATGGTGTAAGTAATGTTCAGATTTGGGGACAGAAGCGATATTCAATGCGGCTTTGGATGGACCCTGCTAAGTTAGCTGCATATAAAATTACCCCTGTTGAAATCAGAAGCGCAGTAACGCGTGAAAATATAGAACTCCCATCGGGCAGAATTGAAGGTAATAATACTGAATTAACAGTTAGAACAAAGAGCCGATTAACTACGGTTGAGGATTTTAATAATCTTATAATTAAAGATGCCGGCGGCGTTCTAGTACGCTTTAGTGATATAGGAAATGCAGAGCTATATCCAGAAAATGAAAGGACAATATTAAAGCGAGATGGTATTCCGATGGTTGGTGTTGTTCTTATTCCGCAGCCCGGAGTTAATTATATTGAAATCGCCGATGAATTTTATAAAAGAATTGAAGAGATTAAAAAGGATCTGCCTGCCGATATCTCACTTGGTATCGGTTTCGATGTAACAAAATATATCCGCGAATCAGTTTCAGAAGTAAGAGAAACTATTCTTATAGCTTTTGGATTAGTAATAATCATTATTTATTTATTTTTTAGGGATTGGAGAACAACGCTCATTCCAATAATTGTAATCCCGGTAAGTATCATTGGTGCCTTTTTTATAATGTATCTGGCAGATTTTTCTATTAACGTATTGACACTGTTGGGGCTTGTGCTTGCTATCGGTATAGTAGTCGATGATGCAATCGTAGTGCTTGAAAATATTTTTAGAAAAATTGAAGAGGGAATGGATCCGATTCAAGCGGGTGAAAAAGGAACTGCCGAAATATTCTTTGCTATTATTTCTACTACAATTACTTTAGCGGCGGTATTCCTACCAATTATGTTCTTGCAGGGTATTACGGGAAGACTCTTCGTTGAGTTTGGAGTTGTAATTGCAGGTTCAGTTATTATTTCTTCATTCGTTGCCCTTACTCTCACCCCGATGCTCTCTACACGAATATTAAAGAAAAAAACTAAACACTCGAAATTTTATTATAAAACCGAACCATTTTTTACATGGCTTGAAAACAGCTACCGCACTTCACTTGCAAAGTTTATGAAACGCCGTTGGGTTGCCTTTATAATAATGGGAGGTGCTATAGGAGTAATTTTCCTTTTTGGAATGATGATTCCAAGCGAGCTTTCTCCGATGGAAGATCGAGGCGAAATAAGAATTACTGCAACTGCCGCCGAGGGGACTTCATACGAATTTATGGCTGATTATATGAATAAAATTTCTGAAGCTGTAATGGATTCGGTAAAAGATAGAACCGCGATTATATCAATGACATCACCGGGTTCCGGCTCGTCGAGTTCCAATAGCGGTTTTGTAAGGATATCATTAACTGATGCTACACAAAGAGAAAAATCGCAGCAGCAATATGCAGATGAATTGAGCGAACTAATGAAAGAGTTTAACGATGTAAAAACTTTTGTTATTCAACAGCAATCAATTGGAACAAGAAGAGGCGGACTACCTATTCAATACGTTATACAAGCTCCCACAATTGAAAAGCTTAGAGAAGCAATTCCAAAATTTCTTGATGAAGCTAAAAAGAACCCCACATTCGCTCAAGTGGATGTAAATCTTAAATTCAATAAGCCGGAAATTGTGCTCGAAATTAATAGAACCAAAGCAAGAGAGCTTGGTGTCTCGGCTCTCGATATTGCTCAAACATTACAATTGGCATATAGTGGTCAAAGGTTCGGCTTCTTTATTATGAACGGGAAGCAGTATCAAATAATCGGGCAGGTATTAAAAGAGGATAGAACAAAACCGCTTGATCTCGTTTCTCTCTATGTTAAAAATAATCGCGGTGATTTAATTCAACTCGATAACGTCATTACTCTTAAAGAGAGAAGCAGTCCGCCGCAGTTATATCGATTCAACCGTTATGTAAGTGCTACTGTAAGCGCATCTTTAGCTCCGGGGAAAACTATCGGTGATGGTATAAAGGAAATGGATAAAGTAGCCAAAAAAGTTTTAGATGAAAAATATACTACCGCACTTGAAGGTGCTTCAAAGGATTTCGTAGAAAGTTCATCCAGCTTAATTTTTACTTTCATGTTGGCAATCGTATTAATTTTTTTGATTCTCGCCGCGCAATTTGAAAGTTTCCGAGATCCTTTAGTAATTATGTTCACGGTTCCTCTTGCTATCGGCGGTGCAATATTATCACTATGGTATTTCAATCAGACACTAAATATCTTCAGTGAAATTGGTCAAATTATGCTGATTGGAATTGTTACAAAAAATGGTATTTTGATAGTCGAATTTGCGAATCAGAAAAAAGAACAAGGACTAAAGGCAATCGATGCCGTTCAGGAAGCGGCTGCATTAAGATTAAGACCAATCTTAATGACAAGTCTTTCTACAATATTAGGAACGCTTCCGATTGCATTAGCAATAGGTGCAGGCTCCGGAAGCCGTGTATCTATGGGTATTGCTGTTATTGGCGGTTTAATATTCTCAACCGTATTAACGCTTTATGTTATACCGGCTGTTTATTCATATTTCTCAGATAAGAAAAAAGAAGTGGCAAATTCATATTAGTAATAATTAATTATTTCTTAAAGTAAAAGGTAATTTATGACTGAAGAAAATATCGAAAAGAAAAGCTCCTTTTTCTCCTTCCCGAGAAATTTTTGGACTGTGATATTGATGGAGTTTTTTGAAAGAGGTTCTTATTATGGTGTTATGTCGATACTCTCCGTTTATCTTGTTCTAAGCACGAATGAAGGTGGATTAGGGTTCTCAAAAGAAAGTGTAGGCGTAATTAAAAGCACAATTCAGCCGATATTATATATTCTCCCAATACTTTCGGGTGCGATTGCGGATCGATTCGGATATAGAAAAACTTTATTCTTTGCATTTGCCGTTATGAGTCTCGGTTATTTTTTAACGAGTATGGCAACAAGTTACGTTTTGGTTTTTTCTAGTCTTATTTTAATGGTTCTCGGAGCGGGCACTTTTAAGCCGGTAATATCCGGTACGATAGCACGCGTTACAACAAAAGAAAATTCCGGTCTTGCATTTGGAATCTTCTACTGGTCTATTAATCTCGGTGCTTTTATTTTTCCTTTAATCTTAGTTCCTATACTCAAAGCATATTCTTATTCTTATATATTTATTATGGCGGCGGTAGGAACGGGCTGGCTTCTTCTATTGAATTTAATTGTTTATAAAGAACCCGATAAACCTAAAAGCAGTAAAAAACTGTTTGAAGTTCTTCAAGGTGCAGTACTCGTCCTAAAAGATTTCAGATTTATTCTTATGATAGTAATTTATTCCGGTTTTTGGATTCTTTATTTCCAGATGTTCGATACAGTTCTTTGGTATTTCAAAGATTATATTGATCCAACTCCAATAAATAATGCAATTAATTCATTCCTCGGAATTTTCATAAGCAATCCTAATTGGCATTTTGATGTTGAGCATGTAACAGTAATAAATGCAGGCACAATCATCGCGCTTCAAATATTTATTTCGAGTATCGTGAAAAAGAGAAAAGCTTTACCGACAATGATTACGGGAATTGGAATCGGATCAATAGGAATGGGAATCTTAGCAATTTCATCACATCCATTTGTATTTATTGCAGGAATAATAATTTTCTCAATCGGCGAAATGACTGCACATCCGAAATTTATAAGTTATGTAGGATTAATAGCTCCCGAAGATAAGAAAGCAACGTATCTCGGATATTCATTTTTGTATGGAGTGCTCGGAAGCGGTATAGGCGGAATCCTTGGCGCTAATCTATATGTTCATTTTGTGGATAAACTTCATCAGCCGCAAATTCTTTGGTTCATCTTTAGTATGATAGGAGTGGCAACTATTATCGGACTTCTTTTATTTAATAAATTCCTTGCTCCCAAAAACGTTGAAGCATAATATGAAGATGAAATTTCTGTTAATATTCTTTTTCACTATTTCAATAATATCTGCTCAAGTGGAGAACGTAGAGCTTGAGCATGATATTTATAAATATCTTAAAGAAATGAAAGTCAAGGGCGTAATAGGTAGCATTCATGATAATCTGCCTAATATGTCCCGGCTCGAAATACTTAATTTCTTAAACGAGATTGATTCTAAAAAAGATGCTCTTTCGGAAACAGAAATTAAACTACTTAGTAAATATTTAATAGAATTTAATACGAAACTATATAATAAAGATAACACCGCTCAATTGATTGGCGGCTCTGATACTTATAATACCGGTCTTGATCTTTTCTTCTCGGATAAATTGAAATATTTTTATTCATATCGGGATGAGAATATTAATTTTTATTTCAATCTGCTCGGCAATTATAATCACGGTCAGCAGTTTGATCCATTAATGAATAATTCTGAAATATATGATATCGGCTTCAGAGGAAGAGGAACTATCCTCGGTAAATTAGGTTATATGTTAAAGGTGGTGAAGGGAGGAGTGAGCGGAAGTATAGACGAAGCACCTAATTATGACCCACGATTGAATTACAATTTTAAGTTCAATGAAGGGATAGAAAATATTCGTAATTATGATTTTGCCGAAGGGTATTTAAGATACTATGATGAGCCGGCTCCGAATATGAATTACTCTTTTCAGATTGGAAGAGAAAAAGTACGCTTTGGTTATGGGTATAGCAATTCGCTCGTTCTTACGGGAGATCATGCTTATATTGATTTTATTAGGATCGGTTTTAGTTATGGTGTGTTTAAGTTCACATCGTTTCATGGCTCTACGGTAGGGGATTTTAGCGAAATAAGGGACAGCAACTATACAAAATATATTGCCGCAAATGTTTTTACTTTATCCATTCCAAGGTTTATAGATTTCTCTCTCGGGGAGCAGATAATTTATTCGGGCAGAGGTCTTGATCTTGCTTATCTAAATCCATTTTCATTTTATAAATTCACCGAGATGTCGCTTCAAGACAGAGATAATGGAATTTTGTATTTGGATTTGCAGACGCATTTCTTAAGAAATTTTGAAATTCAGGGGACGTTTTATTTGGATGAAGATATACTCTCAAATCTTCAGGATATGGATCGGTTCTCCAATAAAACCGCATATCAATTAGGATTTATCTGGTATTCGCCATTTGATTTTTCTGATTTTTCTTTTAGCGCTGAGTTCACTAAAATTCGTCCTTATGTATATTCTCATACTAATTTTAAGAATGCAGTTACAGCTTATGGCGGCAATCTTGGTCATCGTATCGGACCAAATGCCGAAGAATTAATGGCTCGCGTTACATATAATTTCAGCGATCGTTTAAGATGCGAGCTTGAATATACAAATACTCGCTCGGGCGAAAATGTAGTTGATGCAAGCGGCGACTTAATTAAAAATGTCGGTGGTGATTCTAAAGTCCCTCATCGAATGGATATCGATTCTAATGAATCTTTTTTTCTTGATGGCATTAAAATAAATAGATCTAATTTTAAATTGCTTGTAAGATATGAACCTCTAAGAAATATTATCTTTGATTTTATTGCAAACTACTCAAATCAAAATAATATCACTTATGATAGAAGTAACGATTTAACCTATGGTATGGTAAAGATGTATCTGCAATTCTAATACAGATATATCAAGATTGAATTTCAAATAATGGTACATATCCGGAATCTTTTATAATTTTCTGACCGGCAGGACTTAGTACCCAATCGACAAAATCTTTTAAAGCACCGCTCGGATTTGTAAGAAGATAAAAATGAAGATATCTATTTATCGGATAACGATCGTTTCTGATATTTTCTTCTTTAGGTGAAACTCCATTAATGCTTGCATGATATTTTAATGATTCTGAAACTAACCCGCCATAACCAATTGCGTTTTCGTTTTTTGCAACTTGTTCTATTACTTTATCGGTTGTAGTTTCTGTTATAGCACTTGATGTATATTCATCACCTTCAAGAATATGTTCCTTAAAGTAAAGATAGGTTCCGGAGTTAGGAGTTCTTACCACCGGTACTATTAGTGCATCCTTTCCTCCAATCTCTTCCCAATTTTTAATTTTACCGGTATAGATGCTTTTTAATTCTGCAATCGTAAAGTCGTGTTTTTGATTCTTAGGATTTATATAAATGCTTAATCCATCTTTAGCAATTAAATAAGAAACTCCAAGACTGGAATATTTTGATGCGATCATTTTAATTTCTTCGGGCTGCAATGGTCGGGAAGCAATACAAATATCTGCTTCACGATTGATTAGAGATTTTATTCCTGATGATGATCCTCCTCCCTCTACATAAATAGATACTCCTGCATTATTTTTCATATAGGCTTCTGCTAAGTGTTCGGTGAGATTTAACATCGTATCAGAACCTTTGATCTTAATAACGGCAACATTTGTCTGCGATGAGGAGCATCCGTTTATAAAGAATAAAATTAGTAAGAAAACAAAAATTTTAAAAATAGATTTCATCTTTTCTCTGCGATCGATCTAAGTCGTTGATTGATAAAAGGAGAACCTTTTTTCCACTCCGGAATTTCGGTTGAGTTAGAAAGTAATTGGATAAAATTAAATAATAGATCAATATGTTGCATCGAGGCATCGTAATTAATTGTTCTATTTAGATCATCAAAAGGGGAGTGATAATAATCGAAGTAATATTCAATCATTTTATTTATCCCTTCTTCGCTTGTGATATTTTCATATTTAGTTCCTTCCAAAATTAAAATCGAAGGAATTCCCGCTAGTGCAAACGCGAATTGATCTGATTGAGTGAATGCTTCTTCGGAAGCAAACTCTCTTGGTATTGAATCCATTACTAAATTTAGGTCTTTATTTGATTCAATAAGAAAATCTTCCAAAGTTGAAAAATTACTTCCCACTCCCACGACGCTTTTAAATTTATCAAATGAAGCAATACCATCTATATTAATATTCGCAATAGTTTTATATAATGGTACAATCGGATTATCGGTATAGTAACGCGCTCCGAGCAAACCTTTTTCTTCACCCGTTAGCAGAAGAAAAATTATCGATCTTTTTGGTTTAAATTTCTCTTTTGAAAATAATTTTGCAATTTCAAGAAGGGCAGCCACACCCATAGCGTTATCATAAACGCCATTATAAATTGAATCTCCCCTGATAGCCGGACCAATTCCGAGATGATCATAATGAGCGGAGACAATTATATGGGAATCTTTCAATTCAGAATCAGTTCCTTCAATTATTCCTGCAATATTTGAAGCGACAAAATCTCTTTCTTTAAATTCACCTTTGAAAGAGAGAGAACATTTTAAGGGGAAACTCTTCATTTGAGTTAAAGAGTGCATCTCAAGAATTTCTTTATAATTAAAATCGGAATCTTTAAAAAGCACTTCGGCTCTCTCCGGGTTAAGCAGGATACTAAGTGAATTTGATGGTGTGTATGCTAAGGTTACGTTTTCAAATGAGAAAAGCAAAACTGTTTCTTCCCAACTGTAAAATTTGGAATGGGCAAGATTCGGAATTAATATGCTGCCTCTTGCGCCTCTAGCCAGTGCTGTTCTTTGTTTTGCTTCATAAGATGAATATACCGTAGATTTATTACCTGCAAAGTATTCGGGATTATCTGATTTTGGCTCTCCATCAAGATAGGCAACTATCTTGCCTTCTACAGCGATGCTTTGATAATCATTATAATCAAATTCAGGTGCTACTATTCCATATCCGGCAAATACAATTTCTAATGGTTTTGGTACGAAAGTTTGTTCCCCGGCAACGTATAAAAGATAATCCTCTTTTAATTTTAGCTTTTCAATTTGAGCTCCGTAAAAAATATTTAATACTGATGATTCAAGAGGAATGCCGCCATGCATAGGAATGTATTGGTAATAATTATTTTTTTGAGTAATAGTTGAGAGTCCTATCTGCTCATATTCAAGTGCCAAGTATTTAGCTGCAAGATTGCCCCCCGCAGTTCCAGTTCCTCTCCCTTCAAATAAATCACTGCCTAAGAAATTTAAATTTCTTTTAAAGGAATCCTTTGAAAGCTCATCTAAAACAGAACCACTTTGGGCTAGAACTTTACAACTAAGAAGTAGTATGGCTATTAATAGTGATTTCATACAGCAGTAAAATAAAGGAAATTTAATAAAAAAGGATATAAAAAAATTCCCCCCCCAGTAGACTAATGTTTTAACACAATAGTTGGAGGGAGAATGAGGGCGAGATGTGATTTTTTACTTAAACGTTTTTTTGTGCCAAATATTAAAAATTTTCTTACTCCAACATCTGATTTATTTTTAATTAATGCAAGTCCATTTCAAGTGCACTTATTAAAAATTTTATAAAAAGTCTGCTTTTTAAGAGATTTTTTAAAATATTTTAAAAATTCTAACACTTAATGGGTAAGGTGAATGTAAAAGTAGTTCCTTCACCTTTAGAGCTTTCCACCCAAATCTTACCATTATGTTTTTCTACAAACTCTTTACATAGAATTAAACCAAGACCTGTACCTTTCTCTTGAGAGGTTCCAAGTGAACTATGATTAACATCTAATCGGAATAATTTTGATTTTGTATCTTCGTCCATTCCGACTCCCGAATCTATTACATTGATTAATGCCATAGAACCTTCCGGCAGAGCATTAATTTTAATAGAACCGCCATCGGGGGTAAACTTTATTGCATTGGTTATTAAGTTGCGGAAAATTGTATCGGTCATATCTTCATCTGCTTCAATATTAATGACTTCATCGACTTCATTAATCAAAGAAATACCTTTTTTTGCTGCTGTTTGTTTTAGTAGTTCAAAATTTTGCATAACCATATTATGAATATTGATCACGCGTGGGGAGAAATCGATTCTGCCTGTTTGTGAACGAGACCACTGCAATAAATTTTGAAGAAGATTATGAGAAAGGTTAGCAGAATTTTGCATCTCCTCGATGTAATAAATTTTCTCCTCTTCTGTAAGCTCCTGAAAGTCGCTTAATAGCAATTCAGAAAATCCAAGAATAGTAATAAATGGATTGCGAAGATCATGCGCAATAATCGAAAAGAATTTATCCTTCGTCATATTCAATTGCCTTAATTCTTCTGTATATCTACTGATCTCTTCAATGGCTCTTCTTCTTTGAAAGACCTGTGCTATCTGTTCAGAAACGTATATAAGAATCTGCATATCTTCATAAGTATAAGCGTTTGGATTCTCATAATCTTGGAGGGCAATTACTCCAAAAGTTTCGCTTTTGATTTTAAGAGGTACTCCCATCCAAATAGCTTGAGGTTCGCCGACTAACTCCACTTCTCCCTTTTCGCGAAGCTCTGCATCTTTTGCTGCATCCACTAAAATTGCTTTCCCTGTTCTAATCACATATTCAGTCAATCCTTTACCAATATTATATTCTATCTTATCTAACGTATCATATTTGTCAACGAAGTAAGCTAATTGAATAGTGTTTTTATTTTTATCAAAAAGTGCTATATAAAAATTTTCGGCAGGCATTAGTTCAGATATGATAGAGTGTATCTCCTGATAAAAGAGATCAAAATTTTCAATACTTATTGCTGCTTCTGAAACTTTGAATACAGCTTCTTGAGTTTTATATATTTTCTTATCTTCAGTTACGTCTCTTGACATTCCAAAAGTACCAATAATTTTTCCATTCTCATCAAATAGTGGCAACTTGGTAGTTGATGCCCAAGTTACCTTGCCATCTTGATAAATTTCTTTTTCTTCTTTATTTATTAATGGTCTTTGTGTTTTTATTATATTCTGCTCATCATTAAATGCTTCGCTGGAATGTTCTTTCCCGAAAATATCGGCATCCGATTTTCCTATTAATTCTTCAGGATAGCTAAACCCAAGTTTTTTTGCGGCGGCATTATTTACTTTAATAAATCTGCTTTGTAAATCTTTAAAATAGATGCTATCAGGAATCCCCTCCATCAATCTTGAAAGAAGAGCCTGCTCACTCAGCAATTTTTTTTCAATCTTTAGTTGTTCGGTTACGTCTTCAACAAAAGCTAAAATATATTTCTTCTTGTTGTATTTATCAAAGATCATGGAAACGGTGGCTTTAGCGTTTACTATCTCTCCATCTTTTCTTATATAACGTTTATCGACTTTATACTCTTGTCTAAGACCGGCAACTAATTCTTCATATAGTCTGCTATCGGAGGCAACATCATGAGGGTGAGTAAAATCTCGGAAAGTTAATCTTCTTAGTTCTTTTCCCGAATACTGAAGCAGATTTTGAAGATAAGCATTTGTTATTAGTGGATTGCCATTAAAATTTAATATAGCTATTCCGATGCGGGCATAATCTATAAAAGACTTTAATTCTTTATTGATATCTGCAGTAAGGTCCTTACTGAATACTTCAACATCTCTTTTGAGAGAATCATTCTCATCTTGTAAAGACTTTAGTCTTTTATGCAACTCTTCATATTCTGAATTAGGCATTTTTTATCCGAATAACTTTACTTTTCAATATAGCTAAAAATAATTAATATATTTATTAATCGGGAAAATTTAGGATAAAAGTTGTCCCTAAATTTTTCTTGGTTTTAACGTCAATCGTAATCTTATTAATATCACAATATTTTTTAACAAGTGCAAGACCGAGGCCATTCCCCTCATACTTTCTTGTATATCCGGTTTCTTCCTGGCTGAATGGTTGGAAAAGACGCGGGATAAATTCTTTTGATATTCCCACACCCGTATCTTCGACCAAAGCTTGAAGCTTTCCTGCTTCGTTTTTCTTTACTATGATCGAAATATTCCCTTCCGAAGTATATTTTATCGCATTATAAATTAAATTTTGGAAAATCTGTTGAAGCGAATATTCATCGGCGATTAATTTTGTCTTTTGTGTTTCAAGAGTGATATCAACATTTAATTTTTTGCTCTTTGCAAAACTTCGCATCTCATTAAATACAGGGATAATTACGTCTTTATGAAGATCAATCTCTTTGAGGATACCTTTATAAGTACCTGATTGCATTTCGGACATGTTAAGTATAAGATCGATAGTTCTTATTATTCTTCTGCTCGCCGATTCTACAATATTTAATTCTTCCTCATAGGTAGTAGCAATATCATGGATGTTATCAATTTTAAGTAGTTCCATAAAATTGAGAATTACATTAATTGGAGTGCGAATTTCGTGTGATATTTGAGCAAGAAAACCCGATTTCAAAGCAGACAATTTTTCAATCTCATCATTGATCTCGGTTAAATTGCGATAGATCCCGACATGAGCAATCGTATCGCCAATTTTTACGCCATAGACGTGAGCTTCTAAAAGGATTTTTTTACCGGTTTTTGATACACCGGTAAATTGGTATTTCGAACTTTTTGATTCTTCATCCGGAGGATTTTTAATCTTACCTTGA
The DNA here is from genome assembly GCA_001516025.1 of bacterium BRH_c32. GTDB lineage: Bacteria > Bacteroidota > Ignavibacteria > Ignavibacteriales > Melioribacteraceae > BRH-c32. The sequence continues at coordinate 103,738 of LOEU01000035.1, forward strand.
ATTATTTTTTTACTCTCGGGAGCAACTATATTTAAGTAAAAAAGTTTCTTATGAAGCACTTCAATTTCTTGATATTCAAATAAATCCAACCACGCCTTATTCACAAATATAAATTCATCATTTCGGATTATATAAATAGGATCGGGAGAGATATCTACTAAATAATTAAATGGGTCTTGTAAGCCTAATAATTTGAAACGGTTTTCTGAATTGTTCATTAATAATATTATATAAAAGGAAAGTCCAAAGTTACTTAATTCTATTGAATTATCTCAATAACGGTTAAAATATTTTTATATATTTGTCATCAACAAGATGAAAGATTAGATATGAAAATAAAAATAGCATTACTCTTAGTAACGATACTCCTTACATTTTGCAGCAGGTATGAAGAGAAAGGAGATCCAAAATACATAGTTGAAATTAATCAATGGCACAACAAGAGAGAAGAAGGATTAAAAAAAGATAAAGGATGGCTTAATCTCGCAGGTCTTTTTTGGCTTAAAGAAGGAGAAAATAGTTTCGGAAGCGGTTCAAGCAATGATCTTATATTTCCTAAAGGAAAAATCAATGATCAAGCAGGTGTATTTATTCTTGATAGCGGAAAAGTATTCGTAAGAATTAGTCCTGATATTACGGTGCTTAATAATGGGAAAATGGTTAAAGAGATGGAGTTAAAACCGGATGATGAGGATAGCTCATCTCTTAGGCATGCATCACTCGTTTGGTTTGTTATAAAAAGAGGTGATAGGTACGGAATTCGCTTAAGAGATCTTAAGCACGATAATCTATTTGGTTTTGAAGGTGTAGAAAGATATCCAGTTAATTCAGATTGGAAGATTGAAGCTAAATTTAATCCTTATATTCCTTCAAAGAAAATTTCTGTTCCTAATATACTCGGAAATATAGAAGAGGAAGAATCACCCGGTAATTTATCTTTTGAAATCGAAAGAGCGAAATATTCACTTGATGTTTTAGAAGGTGGTGCGGATTCTTATTTTGTAATATTTGCAGATCAAACAAGCGGCGAAGATACTTATGGCGGCGGAAGATTTTTATCTGTTTCAAAACCGGATTCATCAGGTAGAACATATATAGATTTTAATAAAGCATATAATCCTCCGTGTGTATTCTCTCAATATGCCACATGTCCTCTTCCTCCAAAACAGAATCACTTACAGGTAGAAATTACGTCCGGTGAGAAAATGTATGGAAAAGGGCATTAAAATTAATGGTTTTTTCTCGATAATAGATTACTTTGCTGGCACATAGATTGCTAATAGATATGAATATTGTGTAAATTTTGCTAAGTAAGTTTACATTTTTCTTAATTAAAGATAGACCATTATGAATACCGGTCAGATGATGATTACTATTGCAGCAATGATGCTTTTAACGGTTGTCATTCTGAGAGTGAATACTAATTTCTTCAATACATCGAATTTAATGTATGAAACCAAGTTTGGAGTTATGGCTGTATCCCTTGGTACTTCGATAATTGAAGAGGCCAGTTCTAAAGCATTTGATGCAAATACAGTCGATATGAGTTTGGGTAATGTTAATAGTTTAACCAATCCCAATTCGCTTGGTAAAGAAACCGGTGAAGTATATCCCGATTTTGATGATTTTGATGATTACAATGGATATACAAAAAATACTTCCGGAGATCCAACATTCCAATCGGCAGTTTTTAATGCTTCTTGCGTTGTTAAATATGTTAGCCCTCCAAATCTGAATAGCTTTACAAATTCGAGAAGCTGGAATAAAAAGATTTCTGTTACAATTACGAGCCCCTCAATGGTCGATACGGTCAGAATGTCAACAATTTTTAGTTATTGGTATTTTAGATAATGGGATTTAGTACATTAATAGACATATTGGGTTCAACTTTAGTAGGCGGAATGCTTCTCTTAATACTTCTAAGAATGAATGAGGCTGCCACTAAAAACACTTACGTTTATGGCGGCGAGCTCATTGTGCAAGAAAGTCTTGTGGAAATAGTTACTCTCTTAGAATATGATTTCAGAAAAATTGGATATTGTAAAAACTGGCAAAAAATTCCAGATCCTACAAAAGCAATTCTTATTGCTGATTCAAATAGAATAGTTTTTCAGACTGACGAAAATAATGATATGATTGTTGACACAATGAAATATTATGTTGGTCCGGCATCTGAACTTACAGTAACACCAAATCCGCGAGACCGATTTTTATATAGGGTAGTAAATAGAGAGACACCCAAGGGAGTGAACTTGGGCGTTACTCAATTTAAATTAATCTATTATGATGCCTTCGGAAACTTGCTTACTTTCCCGATAACAAAACCGGGGCAGATATATACAATGAGAATCGATTTAAAAATCGAAAATTATGCTGCTTATGATAACGAATATTCAAGTGTATTTTGGCGGCAGGTTCGTCTGGCAGCACGTAACTTGAGGAATAGATAATGGGCGGAAAAGCAGCTCTTTTGTTGGTACTTGGGTTTAGTCTTATCTTCTTAGTTGTAGGTCATAATTTTAATCGACTTACAATAAGAAGCATGGATAATTATTCCCGATATTATATCGAAACGACAGCATATAATATTGCAGTTAGCGGTGCTAATTTAGCAGCAAATTCTATATTCATGGATAAGACTTGGGAAGCGGGTTACACGAATTTGACTTATCAGGGAGGCACATTAAATGTATATGTCTCTAATAATGCAGCAGGTAATCCTAATGGAAAAGTAACAATATGTCATATCCCGCCTGGAAATTCATCTGCTCGGCACACAATGAGTGTTTCAGCCGGCGCAGTAGCCGCACATCTAGCTCATGGGGATTTCCTCGGCACCTGCGATGCTAATACTAATTATCAGCAGTTAGCTACTATTGTTTCAGAAGGGACTTTTGAAGGAGTAACGAAAACGATAATTGTGGAATTAAGACCTAGCAACTTTGCAAAGTTTGGTAATTATTATTCTAATATCTCAAGTGCATATCCTGCTACGGGAGATACATTCGATGGACCATTTCATACAAATGGAAAACTAACTACAATGGGCTCGCCTGTTTTCTTGGGAAAAGTTTCAACGAGGACCGGATTAACAAAATCGGGCACACCTAAAGATCCTAAATTTTATGGTGGTTATGAAACAGGATTAGATTTACCGTTGGTCTTTGATACTACCGGTATGAGGTCTAATGCTAGTAGAATTTTCCGTGATACGACAAATACGAATAAAAAAGTGGATGTAAAATTATACTTTAATTCTAATTCTACCGTAACGTTTCAACAGAGAGTAGGAACAGGAGCGTGGTCTGTATCTAAGACTCAAAATTTATCTACATTTGCTCCCAACGGAATTATATATGTAGAAAGAGGAAATATTTATACAAAAGGTGTGGTAAACGGAAATATAACAATGGCGGCGACCAAGAAAGGAACAAGCGGTGCGGGGGGTGTTTATTTTGAGGATGATTTTACTTATGCTTCGGATCCGCGAAGTAATCCCAATTCCGATGACTTAGCAGGTATTATTGCAGAAGAAACAATCAGGATACAATCAAATGCGAATACTCTGGGCAAGAGTATTACAACTATGGCTTCTATGTACTGCATGAATGGCACTATTGGTCCCGAAGATGGTCTCGTTGACCAAAATTTCTTAGGCAATTGGAATATATTTGGAGGACTGATTGCAAATGACTTAAGAGTAACGGCTAACTATAATAATGCCGGCAATCCATATAAGGGATTAAGATTTGTCCATAAGTATGACGAGCGGCTGCTTCTAAAAGTGCCCCCATATTTTCCTCATACTAATAATTTTGAGGTAGTCTCTTGGTTTGAGTAAGTAATAAATTTCCCGAATTCATCTCTTACTTCTTAAAGTACATTAATTCCGTTTATTGATAATGTGTTAATCCTACTATCTGACTCTTACTCTCCATTCTTTAATCATAAACAGAAAATCATGATAGGCGATTTTATTTAGCTATTCAACTAATAAAAATAATTCCGCACTCATTGGATTTAGTTTCAATCTATAATCAGCTGGAATTTCTATCTCCGTTTCATTCATCAACGATTTAAGTACTTTACTTTTACCAAAAACATTTTTCAACTCGGTTAAATCAATCTCTTGCTTGCGAGTATTGTTATTTATCGCACCCATTATTTTCTGATTATCTGTGATTCTAAAATAAATATATGTTTCATTAACAGGAGGGACATGAATTGTCTTTCCGATAGAAAGAGCTTCATTGTTTTTTCTGATATGGATTAATTTAGAGATAAAATCAAAAATATAATTTTCATATATATTTCTACCTTCTTTATCAAAAGCATTTCTTGAATCATTTTGAAATCCGCCCGGGAATGGAATTCTAAGTTCGCCATGGTCTTCAGTGCCAATCATTCCAATCTCTGAACCGTATAAAAAGCTTGGAATGCCGCGCATGGAGAAGAGCAGTGTATAAGTTATTTCTGCTTTTGCAATATTATCCTTTGCATAAAACAATATCCTTGCCACATCATGATTATCTATAAATGTAACGAGATTGGAAGGATCTTTATAAAGAAAATCATTTGTAAGTAATTCGTAAATTGAATAGATACCTTTGTTGCCTTGTAAGTAATTTACCAATACATCACGAAATCCAAAATCAGTAATTGCAGGAAGATTGGTATTAAAAGAGTCTCTATATAAATTATCTTTTTGGTAACCGGCTAAAAATTGCGGCTCTCCCGTCCAAACTTCACCTACTATATTTAGGTTTGGGTATTCATTCATTATAGCCGCTGCCCAATCGGACATAAATTTCTGACCGCAATATGGATAAGTATCTTCTCTTACGCCATCAAGTCCGCTCGATTCAATCCACCAGATAGTATTTTGAGTAATATATTTTTGAACGAATGGATTGTCGTGATTGAGATCGGGCATATAATCCGTAAACCAACCTTTTTCTATATGTTTTATTGTAGAACTATCTGAATATAGATCGGTAAAAACCATTTTATGATGAGAGGCATTCAAATGATTTTCCGGCGAACCATTAATCCAGTTTTCCATTGGTAGATTATTCATCCAAGGATGATCTTTACTAAAATGATTAGCTACGTGATCGATAATTATTTTTATTCCTTTTGCGTGAGCTTTAATTACGAGTTCTTTATATAGAGCATTGCTGCCGAGACGTGGATCGATATTATAAAAATCAGTAGCCGCATATCCGTGATACGATCGGAAAGTATTATTCTCCACTAAAGGATTAATCCATAACGTGGTAATTCCGAGATCTACAAAGTAATCTAATTTATCTATAAGCCCCTGAATATCTCCGCCATATCGCTTCTGTGTTTTCAAAGAATCAAATGGATCGTTATATCCTTCAATTTTATTATTAGATACGTCTCCATCTGAAAATCGATCCGGCATTACAAGATAAATTATATCCTTATTTGAAAAGCCCTGAAAGTTATTTTTATTATTCTCACGCTCCAAAAAGGAATATTCAAATTTGGCTTTGTTGCTTCCTTTTTTTAATATCAATTCATATTTGCCCGGTTTCATTGTTTTGGGAATTGTGATATCAATAAAAGAATAAGAAGAATTTTGTATTGGGTGAATCTTCTTTATTATCGGACCTTTTGGAGAGAACTCGGCACTAAAACCCGATAAATTATTCCCATAAACCATTAGTTGGATAGAATTTAATTTCATTCCTGTCCACCAATTCAGCGGTTCGATTTTACTTATTGAGATATCTTGTGCCGATAAACTAAGTGTAAATAAAAAGAAAAATATTTTTAGCAACTTCATAAAAATCCTTTATAAAACAAAAGTATTTAGAGAAAATACAAAATTATTATAACCAAAATGATTGAGTTTCCAAGTGAATTCCATTTTCATAGGGATAAGTATTTGACCAATACCAAAACCTGCTTCCATAAATGAGCTAGTAAATTCAGTTGCCTTATTAATATATGGCATCTGATAACCATCGTTTAATGCTAGTCTATTCATCTCTTTGCTTTCATTTGAAATAGAGGACCAACCGATATTAAAATGGAATGAGAGTAATAGCTGAAGATCTTTTAATACAGGAACATTAAGGAAGCGGAATAATTCATCGTTAATATTGTGTTCAACATTCAAAGAAAAAACTTGATCTCCGAAGACTTCACCAATGCGAAGAGTACGGAATGTAAAATTTTTACCGCCGCTTTCGATATTCCCCGCAAGAGCACGCATCATCTGAATCGGAACACGCCCGTTTGAAAATAGCAGATTGGTATTAACTGTAAAATTTGTAGATCGATAACCGGGAATAAATGCATAAAAATTTGAATTGTATTGCTGATAAGAATTTTGACCTAGAGAAGAAGTAAAAATACCGCTTAGTAAGAAGAACGGATCTCCGAATGCTGTTCTTCTCCTAAAATATCCATCCTCGATATATTTTCTGAAGTCTAAAGTGAATGAACCCGTAATGGCAATATCATTGACCGGAGTAATTAATCTATTTTCTCTATAAGTTTTTTGCTTGTTAAAAAGAGAGAAATCAGAATTATTATACGCATTCTGATCTTCGCGATAGAAAAATCCTGTGCCTAATTTTAGAACCGAAAATATTTGTTCATCGATAGAAAAATCAATTCCTCGCGTATAATAATAATCCCTGAAATCAACTTTAGTTATCCAACTTAGTGCGGTCGAAGTTAATTTATTATATCGAGTTGATTCGCCAAAAAGATCGGTGATTTTATTATATAAACTAAGATTAATTTCTCCTGTTCTATATTCACCTATATAATATTGTGCATTTAGGTCTTGCTTGAATTTTTTATCTGAAAAACCGTAAGAAAATTCTGTTGACCAATTAAAACGTTTTTGGGAAATATTCTGACCAAAGAATCCGAAATCGAGCGCATGTCCTTCGATCCTATTAAAATGATATAGCCCCATTAAACCAGTGAATGAATAGTTATCATCCAGATTAAGGCGAGTGGAGAAGAACGAAAAATTATCCCAAAAGGTACGTGGAATAGATTCTACGCTATCGATCCTTGCATAAGCTTTTATCTCATCGAGAGTATTGGGAATAGTTTGAGTGCTCTTCCAGTATGTTGAATCTTTTTTATCTGCATCAGGAAGAACTCTTATAAGAGCCATATCAAATTTATCCTCGGGAATTTGAGAATTAATTTCGTAATCGAAGAAAATTGAATTTAATTCAAAACCGAATTTTGCTATCCCTAAAACATTCCCCTCTGCAAAAATATGATAATCGATGGGCATTGAGATATTGTCTTTATATAATTGGAACTGCTGAAAGATATTTACATTATCAAATATACCGCCGGGATTTGCTGCGCGATTAAGAAAAACTTCTAATTTCTCCAAATTGAAAGTCCTATCCGCGATATAAATAGTTCCATAGAAACCGGGATCGGAGCGGTCTTTAGTTTCAAAATAGATCTGATAGACCGCTCTATTATCATAAGCTAAGGTATCCTTCAGATCGAAGTAATAATAATCAAGAGCATCTTCGGAGATGGGACTTGTCAATTGCTTACCAAAGAACTTAATATCATCGGTATAAAAATTTTGGATTAATCTTCCACCGGTAAGAATATTTATTGATGATGGTGTATTCGAGCTTTGTTTACGTGCTAAGATTTCGTCTTTATATGAAGAGGGTTTTTGGAAATAACCGATACTTTCATTTTCGATAATGCCGGTAATTTTAAGTGCTCCTGTATCTCTGGTTGTAATACCCAAACTTACGCTACGGTCTTGAGCCGAAATGTTTTGAGTGGTTTTTATAAGACCCTTTGTGTAAGCGCGAAAAATATATGAATCAAGTTTTTCTTCTCTCTCTTTTTTTGCTTTCATTGCACGGCGAATAATTTCATTCGCGGGATTTTCTTTCGGTAATACTGTTACTTCAGGTAAATTTATCGATATCCGTTCTAAGGGAATCATTAAGTTTTTGTTGGCATTAAGATTCACATTAATCGAATCGGACTTATATCCTATAAATGAAATAATAATAGTATAATTATCGGGCTTTAGTCGAAGCTCAAAATCTCCTTCGATATTTGAAGCTGTCCCGATTGAGGAATTACTTATCCTAATATTTGCAAAGCTTAAAGCCACGCCATCGGCTTTGTCTAATACTTTCCCCTTTAGTGAGAGTTGTTGTGCATTTATATTTGTAAGTGAGAAAAACAGAAAAAATAGAATTAAAAAACAAGTGGGATTTCTTTTCATATATTGGTCTCATGGTTTAAGTAAAAATATAACATTTTACCGATATTTGTAAACTTATTGAACAGTTAATATGTTTCCATAAGAAAGGAGATTTTATGAAAAAAATAATTATAACAGGGATAACAGGCTTAATAGGGAAAAATATAGCGAATAAACTTCTTAATATGGGCTATTCTGTCGTAGGAGTTACACGAGATCCGGAAAAGGCAATGCGTAAGATTATTGGATTAACGAAATGTATTAATTGGAATGAGAAGGATTTAGCCGAAGAAATTAACGGTTCGCATGGAGTGATTCATCTCGCCGGAGAAAATGTTATGGGTCGGAGATGGGACGACGAACATAAATCTAAAATTCTTAATAGCCGAGTGGATACAACAAAGAAAATAGTGGGAATAATAAATTCAGTGACTCAAAAGCCGAATGTATATCTAGGGGCTTCTGCTATTGGATATTATGGAGTTGAAGCCCATGAGTGTGATGAATATTCAAATAAGGGAAATGATTTCTTGAGTGATGTGGTATCTAAATGGGAAGATGCTTCAGAATCTTTAATTGAAGTAAGAAGAGTATTAGTAAGAATAGGCATTGTTTTAGATAAGGATGAAGGAGCTCTTTCGTCTATGGTAGTACCCTTTAAGTTTTTTGTCGGCGGACCAATCGGTTCTGGTGAGCAGCCTTTTCCATGGATACATATCGATGATATTACAAATCTTTTTATATACGCTCTTAAAAATGAGCTATCGGGAATTTATAATGGAGTCTCTCCGGAATCGGTTACATTAAAACAATTCAGCATTGAACTTGGTAATGTAATGCACCGCCCTTCTTTTATGAAAGTGCCGGAATTTATAATAAAAGTTTTATATGGAGAAGGAGCCGATAACGTATTAAAGGGAGTGAAGGTAATTCCTAAAAGGACTTTGGAGAGCGGATTTAAATTTAAGTTTGCTTCTCTTCGCAATACTCTGCAAATGATTTTAAATCAATAAAGTTGTTATATTACCGAATTAATTGTGGAGTTTATTCAATGGATCCGATTAATATAATTTTATTAATCAATTTAGTTGTTACAATGAGCGCTAATGCATCGGCTGCTAAGAAGGGTGTAAGAATTTCGGTATTAAAAGTAACAGAGCGTCCGGAATCATTTCTTCAAAAACTGCCTCCGAATACTTCTGCCCTTATCTTAATTTTAACTATCGTAGGTGCATTCAATGTTTTAGTATTGCCGGAAGCATTCAAAGAGCAATACGCAATCTGGCGATATATTGGTCTGGCTATTTATATAATATTCTCTTGGATTCAAGTTATTTCATTTAAAGAATTAGGCAATAGCTATGCTCAAGACGTTGTAATTCTTAAAGAACATAAATTAATTGAGTCGGGTATTTATAAATATATTCGTCATCCTCAATATTTATCTCAATTCCTTAGCGATCTCGGAGCAGGTATTGCTCTTCTTAGTTTTATTATTGTCCCGTTGGTAATATTGGTCGAACTCCCTTTATTTATAATGCGGGCATTTTTAGAAGAGAAAATTCTATTAAAGCATTTCAAAGAAAATTTCATTGCGTATAAAAAGAAAAGCAAATTTATGATTCCATTCATCGGATAATATGAAAAAATTTCTATTCATATATATATTGATTTTACTTTCTTCTTCTATCGAAGCACAGCGGCTTTATAAAATAAGCGTGGATAATAATGGTGTCCCCTCCACTCTCTCATTTGTTGTCAGAGAAGGTGTAACATTTGTTTCGCTTAAAGAAATGTCCACACTTCTGAATGCCGGGATATATGTAAATGAAGAATCCAAAAAAATGGAATTAAAATTTGCGGATTATAGGATTAAGTTCACCGGAAGGAATCAATATGTAGTTGTTGCCGGACGGGCAATTGATTCTCAAGATGAAGCATTATTTCAACTGCCTATTTCTACTATGATTATTGGTGAGGATATCTTCGTACCTCTTGCATATAGCATCGATTATTTTTCTCTCGGTTATGGCAAGCAACTTTCTTTTAATGAATCTGCAAAGCAATTGAATATAACTTCTAAAAAATATAATCCCGGTACTATGTTTGTGGATTTAAGTAAACCCGACAATGAAACTGCAAGAAAGGATATTAAGAAATCATCTTCTGATGAAACATCTAGTCTTTCATTAAAGGCACCTACTAATCCCGTAGCTGTTACTCCGACAATTCAGAACCCTGCTCACGGCACGGTTCCTAATCCTAATTCTACAAGCGGATCAAAAACAGTTTCGAAGCCTGCTCCTAAATCTGCTGAAGCATTAAAATATAATATTTATGGTGCAAGTATTGAAGAAAAAGCTAATGGTACGATGATTCGCTTTAATACTTCTAAAAGAATTAATACTCCTCGTCATTCGATAAGCGATGGCAAGCTCCACCTATTTTTAACGAGAACCTCAATCGTTCCCGGCATCGTGAGCTTTATTGAACCAACAGGATTAATAAAAAAAGTTACTCTTAAGAATTCAGGCAATAATAATTGGCAATTCGTTTTTGACCTTAAAGAAGGTTATTCGAGAAGTGAAGCATTTTTTGATGTTGAGACCGGAGACTTACTTGTAACCGTTCATAACAATCTTTTTGAAGGGACTACAAATAAAGCCGAGATTGACGAAGTAAAAACAAAATGGAATTTTGATGCAATTGTGATTGATGCAGGACATGGAGGGAAGGATCCGGGTGCAATCGGCATTACAGGAGTAAAAGAGAAAGATATTAATCTTGCTATTGCTCTTAAACTTGGTGCATTGATTAAGAAAAATCTTCCTGATGTAAGAGTAATTTATACACGGAGTACGGATCAGTTTATCGAACTATATCGCCGCGGTAAAATTGCGAATGAAAATAACGGGAAATTATTTATCTCTATTCATTGTAATTCTTCTGCCCAGAAGCCAAGCAATAGAAGGGGTTTTGAAGTCTATCTGCTCCGACCGGGACGTACGAAAGAGGCAATTGCAATTGCAGAATTTGAAAATAGTGTAATCCAATATGAAAATGATCCGAATAAATACCAAAAATTGACTGATGAGAATTTTATTCTTGTGAGCATGGCGCATTCTCAATATATGCGTTATTCCGAAAAATTTTCAGATATATTAAATACTCAATGGAAAAAGGGAGTATCTAATCCTTCTTACGGAATTAAACAGGCGGGGTTTTTTGTACTTGTTGGTGCATCAATGCCGAGTGTATTGATAGAAACAGGTTTCTTGTCTAATTACGAAGATGAAGCATTCTTAAATAGCAAAAAAGGGCAGGATCAGATTTCAAAAGCAATTCTCGAATCAGTTATAAATTATAAAACTTATTACGATTCTCAGGTAAGCGAATAAAAAATTCCTTCAAACAACCGAGTTTCAAATGGAGAAGTTATTTGAAGGAATAAGAATTTCGTGCTGCACTAATGTTTTAGCGAAATATCTATTTAGTTAAAAGGAAATCGGCAATTTTACCGAGGTCTTTTACGTCAACATTCCCATAAGAAGGCATAATGCTTCTATATTGTGCTTTGTAAGCTTCAAAACGTTTATCACCGCTATATGAAGATGGATTACGTAAATAGTTTATTAAACCATCTCTATCCCAATGATCTTTTAAGGATGCTAATGCCGGAGCCAGTGTAGTTCCATTAAAATCTTCTCCATGACAGGATTGACATCCGTTTTTTTCAATTAAAACAAGTCCTTCGGGTTTATTCGATTGCTCTTTATTTTCTTCTCCCATATAGACATTATCTTCGGGAATCATGGATACTTCGTCTTTTTGAGTTAATCTCCCGATAATAAAGATAATTAAGAAAAGTCCCAGAAAAGCTGCTACCCATTTTTGTGCATTTGTCATTACGTTAGTATTCCTTTCAAATTAATTGCTTGAATACAAAGTTAAAATTAAAGAACGCAATTTACAAGCAAGGGAGAAATTAATACCGGACAAGAAGTCCAGAAATCGGGTAATTCACTTTAGGGTAATCAATATTTTTCGTAAATTATAGCTTAAATTTTAAGAAAGTGAGTAAATATGACGTTTTATCCAGCATTAGTAACCATACATATAATGTTCGCCGGTATCTGGTTAGCAAATTTTTTAAGTGATTATATTCTAAGGAGTTACATAAAAAGTAACCGGATGAAATTTGGTGAAAGAAAATTTATTAAACTATACCTTAACTATATAAATATCATAGGTATTGTAGGTTCAATGGGAATTCTAATTACGGGTATATTGGTGGTACTGCTTAATCCCGGATTTGAATTCTTTCAAGTTACGGCTAATCATTGGCTAATAACCAAACAAGTAATTATGGTATTTATTCTCTTTATTATCGGAGCGAAAGTAATACCCGCAGCAAAAAGGGTGAGACTAGAATTAGGAGAAAATTTGGAAAATAGTGAGACCTTAAAGCCGGTGGTTTATGAGAATTTAAAGAAACTTTACAGGTTAAATAGTCTTATTAATCTATTGGTGATTATAAATATACTGCTTGCTTTAAGCAGGCATTTTATGGGTTAAAGCTTACTTTTAATTATAATTATATTTAATATTGTAGTTTACCCTTTGAGAAAAAAATGAAACGCATTTTAATATTAGGTTCTACCGGTTCTATTGGTGTAAGCACTTTAGATATTATAAGAGAATTTAAAGATCGCTTTTATCTCGCCGGTTTAACGATCGATAAGAACATTGATCTTCTGATAAAGCAGATTGAAGAATTTCATCCCGAGTCAGTGGCAGTGAGGGATAGAAAAAAAGCAGCGGAACTAAGAAACATTATAGGCAATAAATGTAATGTTTTAGAGGGTGAAGAAGGTATTTTGGAATTAAGCAAATCACTTGATTACGATATACTTCTTTCATCAATGGTAGGATTTGCAGGACTTGCCCCAACTATCGAGGGAATAAAAAGAAAGAAAAGAATTGCACTTGCCAATAAAGAAACACTCGTAGCAGCAGGTGAACTTGTAACATCGCTATGCGAAAATTATGGAACCGAAATGCTTCCGGTAGATTCGGAACATAGCGCGATATTCCAATGCCTTGTAGGCGAAGACAAAAAGAATGTCGATAAATTAATATTAACCGCTTCAGGCGGACCTTTTCTTAATAAAGGAAAAGAGGAATTAAAAAGTGTAACGATTGCTGATGCACTCAATCATCCAAATTGGAAAATGGGAAGTAAGATAACAATCGATTCGGCAACTATGATGAATAAGGGGCTGGAGGTTATAGAGGCATATTGGCTTTTTAAACTCCCGAAGGAAAGAATTGAAGTGGTAGTTCATCCGCAGTCAATAATTCATTCTATGGTAGCTTTCAGAGATGGTTCAATTAAAGCGCAAATAAGCACACCGGATATGAAGCTTCCGATATTATATGCTTTGAGCTATCCTGAGCGGTTTGATTATAAAAAAGTTGCAACGAATTTTAGCGATATCGGTACTTTGTCTTTTCAAAAGCCTGACACAGAAAAATTTGAGTGTCTTAAACTAGCTTATGATGTAATGGAGACAGGCGGTACAACTCCTTGTATTCTCAATGCAGCAAATGAGATTGCAGTCAATAATTTTTTAGAAGGGAAGATAAGTTTTAATAAAATTCCCGAGTTTATAAATTATGCTCTTGATACGATTGAGAATCATAAATCGCCCGATTTAGAAACAATATACGAATGTAACCGTATAACGAGAGAATGTTTAAATAAAAAGTTTAATTAACGGAGAGTATTTTTAATGGATTATATAATTTATTTTGTAATAACGATAGCCATATTAGTGTTTGTGCATGAATTTGGGCATTTTGCTGCGGCTAAGATTTGCAGAATGCAGGTGGACGCATTTGCAATTGGGTTCGGTAAAAGGTTATTCGGCTATAATAAAATTACAAAATTCACATTTCTTGATCTTCCTAAGGATATCGATTTACAAGGTAATACAGATTATAAATTATGTCTTTTGCCATTAGGCGGATACGTAAAAATTGCCGGAATGGTGGATGAAAGCAACGATACCGAATTTTTAGATAAAGAACCGCAGCCGCATGAATTTCGATCAAAACCGACTTATCAAAAATTATTCGTAATCACTGCTGGTGTATTAATGAATCTTCTCCTTACACTTGCAATCTTTTGGGGAATTAATTTCTATCAAGGTAAGCAGATTTTCAAGTCAACTACGGTCAGCAAAATTGAAGCTAATAGTTATGCGGAAAAAATCGGATTTCAATCTTTCGATAAGATAAAAGAGATTAACGGTAAAAAAGTAACCAACTGGGAAGAAGTTCTCGATAATTTATTGGTCAATAATACCGGTAAAGACTTAAATGTATTAGTAGAAAGAAACGGAATCGAACAAAATATTTCGATTTCAAGATCCCAGATTACCGAAGCATCCCAAAAGGGAATTTTCTTATTTCCAAACCCCACACAGCCATATGTACAAGATGTGATGAAAAATTCACCTGCTGAAGCAGGTAAGATTGCCTCCGGAGATATTTTCCTTGAGGTTAATAATATTCCGGTAAAAGACCGCGAAGAAGTAGTTGAAATAATTACCGCAAATAAACAAACAGATATTCCGGTAACAATTTTAAGAGGGAAAGATACGGTTCAAACGATGGTTAATCCCGGTTTAGAAGGTAAAATAGGAATTGCGATTGCCGATGCTTATACCGGAGAATTTGAATATAAAACTTATGGTGTATTCGGTTCTCTTAGTCAGAGTATATCTAATATTGGGCAATATACAACTTTGACTTTGAGCATGATGAAAAATGTTATCACGGGCAAAGTGGAATTTAAGCAGGCATTTGGCGGACCGGTGAAGATAGCTCAATATGCGGCTAAATCAGCCGATTCGGGAATTATGCCATTCTTATTTTTCCTCGCGATGCTTTCATTGAGCTTGGCAATAATTAATATAATGCCGTTCCCGGTTTTAGACGGAGGTCATTTTGTAATTATTCTTATTGAAGGAATTATAAAGAGAGAGATTCCGATTAAAGCAAAGATTGCAATTCAAAATGCGGGCTTTGTTTTATTGCTTATCTTAATGGCGTTTATAATCTATAACGATATTATCAGTATGTAAGACTTTCTAAATTGCTATTCTGGGCTTTGAAAAGCTCAGATAGCAATTCTTGATTATTCCTATCATTATGAAGAAGTGCACTAGATTCCAATAAAACACCGGCAACATTCGTAATTACAATTCTTCCCGAATATCTATTTTTGTTTTCATATCTAAATGCAATAGCTTTTCTCTCTCCAATATCAAACCATTCATATCTTCCATCAAATAAAAAGTTATCTTTCAGTTTTGTTTTAATTAAGCGGAGCGAAAATTCAGCGGCTTGATATAAAAGGTCTTCATAATCAAGTAAATTGCTCTTTTCGAAATTGAGTTTATTGATTGAGATATCAGATGAATAATCATCTTTGACGAACCATAATTCATGGCAGTAGCATTCATTATCTTCTACGAAGTGATATTTAGCGGGAATCTTTATAGAAAAATTATCGATTGTATGAGATACCGATTGAAGCGGGTAATCATAGCCATAAACCGATGGCTTACTCATTGAACAGCCGGTGAAAAATACGATGAAGAGAATCGGCAGAAGATATTTAATATTTTTTTGTTGCACTAGAATCCGCTGCGTAAAAATTCCGGCGTATCGAGAGTAAGGATTAATGAAACGCGGTGAGAAGCGGGAAGCGTTTCATCTTGTGAACCTGTAAATCGGGCATAAGAATAATCGATTGTAAGTTTTGGTAAAAACAGTCCGGCACCTAAAGTAATTTGTTTAACATCGCTATAACCGGCACGAACCGCCACGACATTCTTAAAATTATATTCCAATCCCGTATGAAGATCGAAACTAACCGGACCAAGATTAAATGTTGATGCATATTTCCTGTTTTCAAAACGAATATCAAAATCAGTAACAGGGGCAATCACTCCGCCAAGAATATCAAACGAATAAGCGGCACCAATTTTAAGAGTAGGAGTAATCAATTCATTTCTTCCGGTATCCCAAGCAATAAGCGTTGTGGTTACGTCTTGGATAACAGCACCAAGCATGAGCTTGGAATAAGGACGATAGTGAGCACCGATATCGATACCAATACCCGTTGCTCCATATTCCGCAAGGTCTCTTCTAATTAATTTTACGTTAGCACCCCAATAAAAATCTTCCGATTGTCTTTTGGCAAACGTAAAATAGAATGCCCAATCGGTATTGCTGAATTCAGAAATTTTTGAGTAGTCTAATCGGTCGGTTCTGATATCAAGAATGCCATCACCATTAGCATCGTAGAGCGCATTGCGCGTATCGGGAATGCCATCAATGCTTAGACGAATAATGCTAAGACCAAAACTCATATCCGTGCCGTAAGGTATTGCGGCTGCGGCATAGTTATAATTAATAAGATTGCCGAAATGTTCTTCGTGCATCAGAGCGGCTTGAGGGTAATTGATATGAGCTAAACCTGCCGGATTCCAATAACCTGCGGTTACGTCATTTACGATTGCATTTTGAGCACTTCCCATAGCGAGTGCTTTGCCGCCAACACCAATGGCTAGAAACTCCCCTGCATATTTACCGATTACAGTCTGCGCATTTAATCCCACGAAAGAAAAAAGAACGATTAACGATACTTTTTTGAACATTTATATTCCGAACATATTAATGAAATAAACAGATTAGAAAATTGAGAAAATAGTTTGAAAAATCAAGGCTATAAATTATAGCTTAAATTTAAGCCCGACCTATGCCGGGCTTAATTAATTTTATAAATAAAACTATTTTTTCTCTGTTTGCTTAGCAACCGAATTAATTGCAGCGGCAATTTTCTCTTGATCGCCAAGATAATAATTCTTAATTGGTTTTAGATCTGCATCCAATTCATAAACTAATGGCACTCCCGTAGGAATATTAAGTTCTACAATCTTTTCATCAGAAATATTATCTAAATATTTTACCAATGCACGGAGACTATTTCCATGAGCAGCGATTATAACATTTTTACCTGCTTTAATATCGGGAGCAATTGTTTTATGCCAATATGGCAAAAATCGGTCAACGGTTAATTTTAAGCTCTCTGTAAACGGAATATCTTTTTTATCCATATCGGCATAACGGCGATCTTTACCCGGATATCTATCATCAGATTCTTCTAATGCAGGTGGTGGAACGTCATAGCTTCTGCGCCATACTTTTACTTGGTCTGCTCCATATTTTTCTGCAGTTTCGGCTTTATTCAATCCTTGTAGAGCACCATAATGTCTTTCGTTTAATCTCCAGTTCTTTACTACCGGAAGCCATAATAGATCCATCTCCTCTAATACGATATTAAGAGTGCGGATTGCTCTTTTCAGAAGTGAAGTATAAGCGATATCGAACTTGTAATCTCCTTCTTTAAGGAGTTCGCCTGCTAATTTAGCTTCTTTTAACCCTTGTTCGGAAAGTTCGACATCTGTCCAGCCCGTGAATAGATTTAGCTTGTTCCATTGACTCTCGCCATGTCGCAATAAAACTACTTTGTACATTATTTCTCCAATTTGTGATTATCTAATAAACAAATATACATAGAATCTAAGTTTTGCGGTAAAGTAAAAAATCTATTATCTTAATACTAATGACAAAAAAACTTATCTATAATTATTTTTCGGATGATGATTTCTTAGTAATCTCATCAAAAATTACCGAGGTAGAGAAATCTACCGCCGGTGAAGTTCGCGTTGCTATCAAAGAAAAAAGAAATTTTCGTGATAGAAAGACCCCCATCAGAGAACTTGCAATAAAAGAATTTAGAAAACTCGGAATGGATAATACCATTGACGGAACGGGATTTTTGATTCTAATTATTCTCGAAGAAAAACAGTTCTATATCCTTGCAGGTAAAGGCATTAATGAAAAAGTGGAGCAATCGGTTTGGGATAAAGTTCGAGACGAAATGCAATCCTCTTTCAAAAACGAATTTTATCTTGATGGAATATTGACTACACTGTCAAAAGCAGGTGAGCTTCTTTCGAGTTATTTCCCTATCAAAGAGGGCGACACAAATGAACTCTCGAATAAAGTAGCTTTTTAGGCATTTCTTTTTTATAACCTAGTACCAAAATTTTTTTAAAACTTCACCGGTTTGGAACAATTTTATTAAAAATGATGTTAAGTAGTATATGAATACAAGAAGAAAATTTATTAAGAAATCGGCGTTGGCGACTTTAGGAGCGGTAATATTACCGAAGTTTTTTACGGAAGATATCCAAGCTCAACCATTAAGTCCTTTAAACTATAAACCCGAACCCCATTTATGGAATGATGATGAAATCAATATCTCTTGGTTGGGGCATTCAACAGTTTTAATCAATTTTTATGGAAAATGGATTTTAACTGATCCTGCACTATTTGATAGAGTAGGAATCTATTTCCTTGGTACTAGTTTTGGGCCTTCGAGACTCACTCCTCCGGCTCTAAAAGTGGAGGAATTACCAAAACCCGATTTAGTATTGCTTTCTCACGCTCACATGGATCATACTGATGTTCCTACCCTTAAAGCAATTACCAAACGATTTCCTAATGAAATCGATGTAGTAGTAGCTCATTTGACTGCCGATGTAATAGATGATATGCCGTGGAAAACCATAAACGTTCTTGATTGGCAGGGAGAATTAAAATTACCTGATTTTAGGATTAAGGCATTCGAGGTTAGACATTTCGGCTGGCGTTTCCCTTGGGAAAAAGACCGCTCACGCGGACACTTCAAAGATGGAAGAAGCTATAATGCCTATGTAATAGAACGAAACGGAAAGAAAATCTTATTCGGCGGGGATACCGCAAATACTGATAAACTTAGAGCAGCAAAAGATGAAAATGTCGATATTGCAATTATGCCGATCGGAGCATATAATCCTTGGAAACAGGCACATTGTAATCCCCAAGAAGCACTTAATATGGCAAATGAAATTAATGCAAAGCATTTTATTCCAATTCATACTAAGACCTTTAACCAAAGCTCTGAACCGTTTGAAGAAGCAATAGAATGGATGAATAAAGCCGCCTCTAAGATGGATATAAAAATTGGATTGGATCAGATCGGTCAGACTTTCAATTTAGCTTAGTTTTATTAAATAATTGCTGCACTAAAATTCCTCCTATGATAAAAACCAGTCCGATTATAGAAGATGGTTTTATTATTTCACCAAGAATTATGGCTATAAAAATCATTGATAAAAATGGTGAAAGATAAGCAAGTGTGGAAGTTGCAACTTTATTTTTACTTAATGATAATCCTTTCAGCCATAAATAGAATGTAAAACCCATTTCAAATAATCCGACATAAACTGCACCAATAAAATAGATAGGATTTATAACTAAAAAGGAATCGAAGAAGAAAATATAAATCCCGGTAAATAAAGTTCCCGCAAGAAAGCCTCCGAAAAGCTTTATTAAATCATCTCTTCTATCAAGTATATTAAATATCCAGAATCCTGCCCAAATAATAGAACTACCCGATGCCAGAATTACGCCAAGAGTGTTGTGAAATTTAAGTGAAATTAAATTTCCGCTCGTTGCAATAATTATAACTCCTAAAAACGCAGATACCAGACCGATAATTAAAACAGGGGATAATTTTTGTTTTAAAAAAATCACAGAAAAAATGGAGATTGCTATGGGCCATGTGTAATTAAGTGGTTGGGCTTCCTGTGCAGGAAGAAGTGTATAAGCTTTTAATAAAATCATATAATAAAGAAATGGATTAAGAAGACCGAGTATAGCACTATTTTTAAGATTACCGCTTCTAAAAAATTTCTTTAACTCATCCCTTCTTTTTAAGTAAGATAAAACTAAAAATACAATTGCACTTACGAGCGAAGAATAGAAAAGCAATTGAACGAAATTCATCCCCTCTAAAGTAAGCTTAAAAGCGGTGGCAGAAGTGGACCAGAGTACCACAGCAATTAATGAAAATAATACCGATTTAGTATTTTTATCCAAATTCATAAGAGAAATTAATATATTTATAAAGAAGAATTAATTTACTTTATAAATACATTATAAAACAATAATAAAAATCTTATGAATATGATCCCCAACGACCATTTAACGGCAGTACAATTAATCCAACTCATTTTAGCCCCGGCCGTAATGATTAATGCCTGCGGTTTACTCTTGCTCGGAATTAACAATAAATATTCTCTTGTCGTAAATAGAATCCGTTTACTTAATGAAGAAAAAAGACGCTTGTTTATGAAAGTGGGAGAAAGACCTATTACGACCGATGAAAATGTTCGCCTCGAAAGCATTGCAATTCAGATTAAAGCTTTGGTATATAGAGTAAAATTAGTACGTAATACAGTACTTTGCTATACAACCGGCGTGGCAATGTTTGTATTTACTTCTTTATTATTGGGAGCTTCTTATTTTATCTCGATGGATTTAAATATTGTAATAGTTTCATCCTTTTTAATTGGAATGTCCCTTGTATTGGTGGGAGTAATTTTTGCGGGATTTGAAACATATAAAGGATATGAGATTATTGCTTATGAAGTAAAGGTGCATGAGTAATAGGAAAACGAGTGAGGAATTAAGAGCAGAAAAAATTTTGCATCTATATGCTCAAGGAGCTTTCCCAATGGGAGATGACGATTCAGGAGAGATTGACTGGTTTTATCCTGAAATAAGAACTATAATTCCTCTCGATTCATATAACATTCCACGCACTCTTAAAAAATTTTTAGAAAATTCCGATTTTGAATTTAGATTTGATACATCGGTTTTTGAAGTGATTAATTACTGCGCTGAAAGAGAGAGCACTTGGATATCATCTCAATTAATAAGAGAATATAAAGGATTATTTAAGATTGGCGCACTTCATTCGGTGGAAGTATTTTCCGATAATAAATTGGTTGGCGGACTTTACGGTATAAGCTTTCGCGGCGCTTTCTTTGGCGAATCAATGTTCTCAAAAGCTAGTCAAGCTTCAAAAGCTGCTCTCGCTGTTTTATTAAAAAGACTAAATGAAAAAGGATATTCTCTTCTTGATGTTCAATTTCAGACAGACCATTTAAAAATGTTTGGTGCTATCGAAATCTCACTTACAGACTATAATTCTCTTTTAGAAAAGACATACCAAGGCTTTGACATAAAATTTTAATTAATTGTTAAATTTTTGTTTTAAGACAAAATTCTCCCATAAAAAGACCCCGATAACTTAGAAATTACTTATATTTGAAAGATATATTTTTCGGGGGTTGAGTGAAAACTCGTTTACTAATTTTAAGCTTGTTTTTCTTCTTAATGTTCTTTAAAATAAACGCACAAACTGTCGGTGGCGGTTTATTAATTGGTCTGCCGCAGGGTGAATTTAAAGAGAACGTCGATAATGCCGGATTTGGATTAAATGTTCATGGTACTTTATGGAGTCCTTCAAAAGCACGACCATTCTCGGTAGGACTTAATCTCGGATATATGGTATATGGGATGACTACCGAGAGACGTCCATTTTCGGAAACAAATCCGGATGTTTCGGTAGAAGTTTCGAGAACCAATAGTATTGCAAATTTTCATTTGTTGTTCTTGATTTCTCCGTTTCAAGGGACAGTGAGACCATATCTCGAAGGATTATTCGGAGGTGCTTATATATCTACATCGACTGATATAAAGAATGAAAGCACAGGCGAATCGATTGCATCTTCTACAAATTTTGATGATCTTACTTGGAGTTATGGAGCAGGAGGCGGTCTGCTCATTCAAGTCGGTAAAGATATGGGAGATGTATCACGACTATTTCTTGATTTAAAAGCTCGATATATATTCGGCACCGAAGCAGAATATTTAACTGAAGATGGCGTAGAAGTGAGATTGGGCAAAGTAAAATATTATCCAGTTAAATCGAAAACCGATTTAATACAAATTAGCATAGGCGTAACAGCATTTTTTAATTAAATATATAGAGGAACAAAATGATTGAAAAAATCAAAGAGTTATTAGGTAAAGAGGCAGATGATCTCTTAACCTACAAAGCAAAATTTCCGGCTGAACAATTAACATTACCGGGTGGCGATTTTGTAGATAGAGTATTCTATCATAGCGATAGAAATATCAATGTATTAAAAAATCTACAATGGATTTTTAATCATGGTCGTTTAGCAAATTCAGGTTATGTTTCTATTCTTCCGGTAGATCAAGGAATCGAGCATTCAGCAGGTGCTTCATTTGCTCCAAATCCGGCTTATTTCGATCCTGAAAATATCGTTAAATTAGCAATCGAAGGCGGATGCAATGCAGTTGCTTCCACTCTTGGCGTACTTGGAATGGTTTCAAGGAAATATGCTCATAAAATTCCATTAGTAGTAAAAATTAATCATAATGAACTTTTGACCTATCCAAATAAATTTGATCAAGTTATGTTTGCATCAGTGGAACAAGCTTATGATATGGGTGCAGCGGCTGTCGGAGCTACAATCTATTTCGGTTCGGACGAAAGCACACGCCAGATCATGGAAGTAAGCGAAGCTTTTCAATATGCTCATGAATTAGGTCTTGGTACAATTTTATGGTGCTACTTAAGAAATCCTGCATTCAAACAAGATAAAGATTATCATGTTTCTGCAGACTTAACCGGTCAGGCTAATCATCTTGGTGTAACAATCGAAGCTGATATTATCAAACAAAAACTTCCTGAAAATAATGGTGGCTATAAAGCACTTAATATGGATAATTCTTCCTATGGTAAAACAGATAAAAGAATTTATAGTGAATTAACTACTGACCATCCTATCGATCTTACAAGATATCAGGTAATTAATAACTATATGGGTAAAGCCGGATTAATCAATTCGGGCGGAGCTTCGGGAGCTAATGATTTTGCTGAAGCTACTAAAACAGCGGTTATTAATAAAAGAGCAGGCGGCATGGGATTAATCTCCGGTCGTAAAGCTTTCCAGAAACCTATGGTTGAAGGTGTTAAATTATTAAATGCAATTCAGGATGTATATCTCTGTAAAGATGTAACAATTGCATAAAAGATGTCTTACAGGCTAACTCTTTAGAAGTATCTTAATGGTTTTTGCATAATCAAAGAAAGTCTTAGATGCATCGACATTTCCAAAGCCGCCGAGTTATTCTCGGCGGCTTTTTTATTAAATTCAATTTTAAAGCTCTTTAGCGGAGTTGAGAACTGCTACTGCTCCTTTACCCTCTAATCGATGTTTTGGTTGATGTCCGCTCGCTATCAAAATACAATCAATCCCCATCTCATTGGCTACATCCAAATCGTGCAAAGTATCGCCGATTAAGACCGCTTCATTTTTAGGGCAGCCAATCTGCTTAATCATTTCAAGTCCGATATGAACCTTGCTTTCGGCATATACATTATCCATTCCGAGAAGACCATTGAGATATTTTCTTAAACCGTAATGAGAAACCATTTCTTCAAGGAAATCATGTTTATAAGCTGATAAAATCGATTGCGCTTTGCCGGCTTGGAAAAATTCTTCCATTTTTTCTGCCACACCTTCATGGAGTCCTGCTTCACCTTTACGCTTTTCATAAGTCGTAGCCCATTCCATTCCCACCACTTCAAAAGGCTCATTAATAAGGTCTAACCCAATCTGAGCATAATAATCTTGGACGGGAAAAGTAAAAACTTCAAGATATCGTTCAACTGAAAGTTCTGCTACGCCTCTATCTTTTAATATTCCGTTTACTATATCGAGTGCTAAATGAAGATCATTAAAAATCGTTCCGTTCCAATCCCATATAATGTGTTTGTATTTCTCAGTCATTCCAATCCCGTAAAAAGTTTGAATGCAAAGCTAATAATAATTATTATAACACAACAAATTTTAATAAGGTGTTCTATGAAAAAGTTTTTCACCATTCTTTTATTAATACCTCTCTGCCTAAACGCACAAAATGCAATCAATAAGCAAACTATTAAAGAAGCGGAAAAAATTATCGGACTTGAATTCACCGAGTCTGAAAAAGATTCAATGATAGATGCTCTTAATGAGCAGCTTGGTTACTATAAAGTGGTAAGAGAATTTAATCTATCGAATAGCGTAGTTCCTTCGGTAATATTTAATCCGATTCCTACCGGATTTCTATTTAATGAGAAGCAGGCGAAGCTTAAGTATGGGGATTACTCAAAAACCAAAAAGCCCGCTTCCTTAGATGAGCTCGTATACTACTCCATCGGTCAATTGGCACATCTTATTAAAACGAAAAAGATTAGCTCGGTAGAATTAACAAAATTATATTTGGAGCGATTAAAAAAATATTCACCAAAATTAGAATCGGTAATTACTTTAACCGAAGAATTGGCTCTTCAACAAGCAAAACGTGCCGATGATGAATTAGCAAAGGGAAAATATAAAGGGATGCTTCATGGGATCCCTTATGGAGTAAAAGATCTTCTTGCCACAAAAAATTATCCCACCACTTGGGGTGCAGCTCCATATAAAAATCAGGTAATTAATGAAGATGCGACCGTAGTAAAAAAATTAGAAGAAGCAGGTGCAGTGCTAGTTGCTAAATTTACAATGGGTGAACTTGCTTGGGGGGATATCTGGTTTGGAGGAAAAACAAGAAATCCATGGGACTATGAAGAGGGATCAAGCGGTTCATCTGCCGGCTCGGCTTCTTCGGTCTCTGCGGGGTTAGTGCCATTTGCAATCGGTACAGAAACGTGGGGTTCGATTGTATCGCCATCTACGGTGTGTGGAGTAACGGGATTGCGTCCAACCTATGGAAGAGTCAGCCGAAGCGGTGCAATGGCTCTGAGCTGGTCTATGGATAAAATTGGAACTATCTGTCGCAATACCGAAGACCTTGCAATCGTATTCGATGAAATCCGGGGATTGGACCCAAATGATCTAACTCTTTACGATTACCCTTTTAATTACGATCACAAAATTGATTTTAAGAAACTAAAAATTGGATACTTAAAAGTTGATTTCGATAAAAAATATCCATTTCATTCAAATGATTCTTTGGTGCTGATGCAATTAAAAAAGCTTGGTGCTGAATTGATACCGATTTCATTGCCTAAGATTAATGTTAATAGTCTTTCGTTTATTCTATCAGCCGAATCTGCTGCTGCATTCGACGAATTAACACGAAGCAATAAAGACGAAGAGTTGGTTAGGCAGATAAAAAATGCATGGCCTAATTTATTCCGAGCAAACAGGTTTATTCCTGCCGTGGAATATATAAATGCCAATAGAATTAGAACTGTCTTGATAAATGAGATGAATCAAATAATGAATAAAATCGATTTTTATCTTGCTCCATCTTGGGAAGGAGATAATTTACTTTTGACGAACTTAACGGGACATCCGTCTGTTGTAGTCCCAACAGGTAAAGCCACTGACGGCACTAATAGCAGCATCACGTTTATCGGCCGGCTCTTTGAAGAAGGAAAGATAATCGCCGCGGCAAAAGCATTTCAGGATGCAACGGAGTTTCATCTAAAGCGTCCAATGCTTGTGGAGTAATTATAAAATAATCAAAATAAATTGAGGAAAGAATGAAAACCGTTTTGCGTTCTCTATTGTTACTATTTGTTATGCTATCACAATTGGTGGCACAGGATTTTAAGAAGTTAGATTCATTTATCGAAAAGGGAATGAAGGATTGGCAAATGCCCGGTTTCTCGGTGGCAATTGTAAAAAACGATTCGGTGATTTATGCAAAAGGATTCGGCGTAGCGGAACTTGGAAAAGAAGAAAAAGTGGACGAAAACACTCTCTTTGTAATTGCATCATTATCAAAGGCATTTACCACTGCTTCGATTGCCCGATTAGTTGATCAAGGGAAATTGAAATGGGATGATCCGGTTACTAAATATCTACCCGATTTTCAGATGTATGATCCTTGGGTTACGAAAGAGCTAACGGTACGTGATCTTGTTACTCATCGCAGCGGACTTGTAACATTCAGCGGCGATATACTTTGGCTCGGAAGTAATTATGATACAAAAGAAGTATTAAGACGTGTTCGTTACCTTAAACCGGTTTCAAGTTTCCGAACAAAGTATGGTTATTCTAATTTAATGTACACCGCTGCTGGAGCTGTATTAGAGACGGTTACAGATACCTCTTGGCAGGATTATATAAAGGCAAATTTCTTTAAACCACTCGGAATGAAAAGAAGTGTAACGAGTATCGAAGAATTACAGAAATCGAGCAATATAGCAAAAGCATATAAAATGGATGAAGGGAAATTAAGTGTTATAAAATATTATTCGGTGGATGCGGTTGCTCCCGCTGCAGGTATTAATTCCTCTGCTATCGAAATGGCTCAATGGATTCGTTTGCAGTTAGGCAAGGGGAAGTATGAAGGGAAAAGAATTTTTAGCGAAAGACAATCGACAGAGATGTGGATGAACAGTTTTGCAGTTGGTAATGGTGCTATCGGATTGGGTTGGTTTGCTGATTATTATAAGGGCAAGCGTGTGCTTTCTCACGGTGGCGGTATGCCCGGAATGGTGTCGAATGTTACATTAGTTCCGGAAGAAAAATTTGGTTTCGTACTACTGAGTAATCTCGAAAACAGTATGACGGGCGCAGTCAGAAGCTATATAATGGATCTGATGCTTGGCTTAGAGGAAAAGGATTATAATGCGGATATGCTAAAAAGATTTAATGCCGGTATGGAACGAAGACAAAAAGAGTTCGATCGTCGCGATTCGATTCGAGTAGAGGGTACAAATCCTTCACTGCCATTAGAAAAATATGCCGGTATTTATGAAGATAAAATGTATGGTAAAGCTGAAATTTCGGTTAAAGATGGAAATTTGTTTTTACAATTTTTGCCATCGAAAGAGTTTAGAGGTGAGTTAAAGCATTATCATTATGATACTTTTACTATCGATTGGGCTGATCAATTCCTCACAAAAGGGTGGGTGAAGTTTGAAATGAATTTTAATGCAGATATTGAAAAATTTACAATTGAAGTACCAAATTCACCCGATTTCGTATTCACGGAATTGGAGTTTATAAAGCAGAAATAAGTAAATATTACACATTCCCCCTCTTTTCAAACAAGAGGGGGAGATATTTATAAAATCAATTCTCATTGCATTCCTAATATCTGTGCTCAATATAAAATTTCTTTTATGAATTTGGAAGAATTCTTCATTACTGAAAAATGGTCTTTTTAATCTGACGGGATTAAATAGTATATTTCGGGAAGTAAAATTAAAGGAAGTGCAATGTTTTCAGTATCGAAAAGAATTAATAATATCATCGAATCTCCTACAATGAAGGTGGCTGCCGAAGCTAAAGGAATGCAAGCAAGAGGGGAACATGTAATTGATTTGAGTGTCGGAGAACCCGATTTCCCGACTCCAAGAAATATCAAAGACGCAGCCATCGAAGCAATCGGTAATAATATGACACGTTATACCGTTAATCCGGGTACAGTCGAACTTAGAAAGGCAATTCAAAATAAATTTAAGAATGACCATAATCTTGATTACACATTAAACGAGATAATCGTTTCAAACGGTGCTAAGCAGAGTATTTTTAATGCTGTACAATCGATTATCTATATTGATGATGAAGCAATTATCCCGGCACCTTATTGGGTTTCATATCCCGAGATGATTACACTTGCCCACGGAAAACCGGTAATAGTGGAAACTACCGAGGAATCGGGTTTCAAGATTACACCCGAACAATTAAAAAATTCTGTTACTCCGGCTACTAAATTATTAATCTTATGTAATCCATCTAATCCAACGGGTTCTGCATATACAAAAGAGGAACTCGAAGCAATTGCGGCAGTTGCCGAAGAACATGATTTTTATATTATCTCCGACGAAATTTATGAAAAATTAATTTATGAAGATTATAAATTTGTCAGTTTCGCCGAATTAAACGAGTCGATGAAGAAGAGAACCATTGTAATTAATGGAGTATCAAAAGCTTATGCAATGACAGGATGGAGAATCGGTTACGCTGCGGGTCCCGAGAATATTATTAAGGGTATTAATAAACTTCAAAGCCATAGCACTTCAAACGCTTCTTCGATTTCACAAGCAGCTACTGTCGAAGCACTCAATGGTAATCAAGAAGTTGTCGAAGAGATGCGCCTTGAATTTGAGAAGAGAAGAAATTATTTCTATGAAGTGATCACTTCGTTAGAAGGAATCACTTGCTATAAACCGGAAGGTGCTTTTTACTTATTCCCAAATATTCGTCATTATTTCGGTAAATCAACCGAAGTAATGAAGATTGAACATTCGTTCGATCTTTCTATGTATCTGTTATATGAAGCAAAGGTTGCCACTGTCCCCGGAAGTTCTTTCGGAGCGGAAGGGTTTTTGAGATTATCTTATGCTACATCTATGGAGAATTTGATAGAAGGTTTTGAACGAATCAAAACGGCATTAGCAAAACTAAAGTAGTTGGTTTTATTTTGAAGTGTTATTTGAATATCGGCAAGATAAATACCCTAATGACAGTAAGTGTTATTAGGGTATTTATCTATTGTTGCTAAAAAAAATACTAAAAGTAAGCATTATACTGCTATACTGTACTAAATCTCCTCAGCAATATTATAATTTTTTCAGTTTTGACTACATTCGACAAACGGGAAGTATTTTTTCTGAGGTTATTTTATTAATTTCCGTTATTGCTTATACACTCCATAATATTTTCGGCATGGTAGCGACTGTTTTCGATAAACCATCTGCCTGTATCCATTCCGCCGCAAACTACTCCTGCAAGAAATATCCCCGGTATATTTGTTTCGAAATTTTCACTATTATATACCGGCACTAAATTAAATTCGCTCTCTAATTTAATTCCGATATTTTTCAGAAATCGATAATCGGGATGGTATCCCGTCATCGCAAATACGAAATCATTTTCCAAAGTTAAATTACCTTCCGGAGTAAGTATGTCAACTGAATCTTCACGAATCTCTTTTATATAAGAATTAAAATGTGCCTTAATCGCTCCCTCTGCAATACGATTTTCGATATCGGGTTTTACCCAATACTTAACGTTTTCGTCTAATTTATTTTTTCGTACGACCATTGTAACTTCCGCAGAACGTCTGAAAGTTTCTAAAGCTACATCTACCGCCGAATTCCCTCCTCCGATTACAATGACCTTAGTTTCGGCATAAGGATGGGCATCTTCATAATAATGTTTTACTTTCTTAAGACTTTCTCCGGGCACACTAATAAGATTAGGATAATCAAAAAATCCTGTTGCGATAATGACGTTCTTTGCCGAATAAGAACCTTTCTCCGTTTCAACAACGAAATCACCCTTCTCACCCGTTACGTTAACGACTTTTTCATAGGGGGAGAGATTAAGTTTCCAAGCATCTTTTACTCTACGGTAATATTCTAAGGCTTCGCTTCGTGTCGGCTTTACACCGTGAGATATGAATGGCACCTGCCCAATTTCCAATCGATCCGAAGTGGAAAAGAATACCATATTTGTAGGATAATTATAAATGGAATTTAGTAAGCATCCCTTTTCTAAAATCTTATAGTTAAGATTATGTACTGAAGCCGAAATTCCGCATGCCAATCCGATTGGACCGCCGCCAACAATTATTACATCAAATTTTTCCATATCTCTTTTTGTTTTTATGAATAATTCTTATTTAGTTTTACGATATTGTATAACTCAAAACTAATCAATTATGTAGATATTATGTCAAACAAAAATAAAAATAATCGAGTAAAAAAAAGCAGTGTAATTAAAGGGTATAAATATTCTCTCTTCCAAATATTTCTTTATCGATACGGTAATATTATAGCTACATTATTTCTTGGCTTCCATTTCCTTACTTCTGCCGTTATGATGTTTCAAAAATGGTATTTCGGAATACTTTTTGTTCTTAATATGTTCTTAATCCTTATCCTAAATAAACACTTTTTAAAAACGTATAAATATTTTCCTTTTTTAGTCAAAGCCGATGATACAAAGATGATCTGTTCTAATTTTTTTCTTAGTACCAAAGTAATCGAAATTCGTTACGATGAGATAATAGAACTTAAAGGGGGAATCTTTAGCGGACATATTACTAAACCAATTTATATAGTGGCTAAGGGAAATAAGGAGATCGGATTTTATTCTCACGCCGGGAATTTCAATAAGCTATTAACACAGATCCTGCAATACCTACCGCAGGATTTATATAATAGTTCTCTTAATAAAATTGAAGAATTTAAGAAAGCTCCTAAAAGCAAACGAAATAAATTTATTTAAGGAGCATCATTTTTTTAGTTGATTGCTCGCCGCCTGCCTTTAATGAATAGAGATAAATGCCGGACGAAACGTTCATTCCTCCGGCATCTTTACCATTCCAACTCGCCGAATAATTGCCACTGTTCTGAGTATTATTGATCAGTGTAATAACTTCCTGTCCAAGCATATTATAAATTTTTAATGATACGAAGGCAGGTTCGGAAAGACAATATTTAATAGTGGTAGATGGATTGAAAGGATTTGGATAATTTTGCTCTAATAGAAATCCCGTCGGTATTTCTTCTTGCTCGTTTTCAATATCGGTTAAAATACCTGCCTCAGGAGTCGGAAGTTTTTTATCGGTATAAATTTTAAATTCACCCGCTTCAAGATTTATGAGAGCTTGCGTATCGGTTACATTAATACTATCTCCTGCAAAGTAATCATACCACCAGCCGGTAGATTTGAAACTCGGATTTATAGTACCTCCTTTTACATCAAAATTTCCGATTATATTGACGTTCATAGAAGCATCATTTAATTTAATTTTTTTCATATAACCGGTTAGTTCCAAGGTGTAATCGGTCGTACTAAAAACAGGATAATTTTTCTTTAGATTAATAAGATAGCTAAAGACCTTATAAACATTAGCTCTATTTACGTCATCTTGATAATTCCAACGAATTGGTTTAGGACCAACTTTATAACGTTCGTCGCCATAAGGAGAGGGGACTATTCCATTAGGATCAGCAAATTTAGAAATATCGTAACCGAGCTCACCAAATTGCCAAATCATCTTCGGTCCCGGAACCGTAAAGAAAAAAGCCGCAGCTAATTTTATTCTGTTTAGCCCTGTATTAGTTTCTTTTATATTATAATTCGTACCTGAATTTCCGAATTGAGTATTCTTATACATTAAACGTTCTTCATCGTGGCTCTCCATATATCCCACCAAATTCGGTTTACTAAAATTTCTATATTTATATGAGATGCCGGAAAAATTAGAGTTTGGAAGATATCCCATTGTCGCTTCATTATAATTATAATTTAGATTACCCCAAAGCATCATTCCATAATCTGAAAGTACTCGCTCTTCACTATTATCGGCAAAGTGTTCGAGTATTACATAAGCGGAAGAATCGGTTTCCCAAATTTTATCAGACATTCTTTTTAGAATATTTATTCTTGATTGATCGTAAGCAGCCATAGCATTAGCATTGCCTAAAGTATTTTTTTGAGTGAATCCTTTTGATAAATCAAAACGGAATCCATCGAACTTATATTCCTTCAACCAATAATCATTTACTCTATCGACCCAATATTTTGTTGAGCTGCTCTCATGGTTCACATCATTAAATACATTAAACTCATGTTTAGGAACGGGATTAAGATATGGACTGAAATCGGCGGGACGGCTAAGTGCACCATTCCAATAAAGACGTGCAAGCGGAGAAGCTCCCGTTACATGATTAAGCACCATATCCAAAATTACAGCTATACCATTTTCATGACATTTATCGATAAATGCTTTTAACATATTTTTAGTCCCGTAATATTTATCCAAAGCTGCATGGAATGCGGGATTATAGCCCCAGCTTTCGTTGCCGTCAAATTCCATTACAGGCATTAGCTCAATAGCATTTACTCCCAGACGCTTGAGATAGCTAAGCGTATCGCTTAATGTTTGATATGAATGAGTGGAAACAAAATCTCGTACAAGTAATTCATAGATAATTAAATTCTCTTTTGCCGGTTTCACAAAATTTGTAATATTCCATTGATATGGTGCTTCGCTTGGTTTTATAGTAGTAACTTGCCATTCTGTTTTTCCGGCAGGATAAGGTTTAAGATAAGGATAAACAGATGAAGGAATATATTTATCATTCCATGGATCAAGCACTTTTTCGCTAAATGGATCAGCTATTCTTATTTCTCCATCAACAAAATATTGAAAAGCATATTCCATTCCGGGCGTAAGATTTTCTAATGTTATCCAAAAAATTGTGCTGTCCGGTCTTATGACTTCCTTATTCATAAAATATTTTTTATCGACTTTCCAATCTGTATTATCAAAATCGCCGATTAAATAAACGAAATTTTTATATGGCGCGAAAAGGGCAAGAGTAACTTTTGTAGGATCGTCGGTATAATAATTAATTCCGGTACGCATTCCCACAGGAAGTGGAGTCGTAGTGAATTCAGGATTACGCAAAATTACAAATTGAACCGAGTCTTTGCTTGTATTATCTTGAGCAACAATTTTAATATTGTTTGCCCCCTCCTGAAAACTTACACCAACAAAATCATAATTAAGCGATGTATCTGCCGTTTCAAATTCCTTGTTGTTATTTATGAATAATTGAAATGATTTCAATCCTTGAGAACGAATGGCAGTGGCATTAATAGGAAGAGTGCCCGTTGCAGTAATAAATACAGGTGTTCTAAGCGGATCGGTGAAGGTAGAGCTTACGATAGGGGAATTGAGTGCAATCGATAATCCTTGTTGAAATACATCTAAGAATATATCTTTCCCTCCGGTATCTTTACCCTCTTTGGTTCTATCGCCGCTTCTAAAAACTAGTGCAATTTTTAAAACTTTTTCCGTTGCCGGAACATTATAAAATGATCTGATACTTGGAGTGATCGAAAGTTTATATAAATTTGTTTCTACTCGGACTAATTTTGCTTTTGGTATATTGCTACTCCATTCGGCAATTACATATTTCCAATCCGAATCGCTTGAGCTCTTATTTGTGATAACTCCCGTATGTGCATAAACATCACCTGAATAATTTTTTAGTCCGGCAGTGCCGAGATCAGCTCTAAAGTATAAATCAATCGCATCATTTTCGGTTGGGTTGGCTGGTGTTGTATATGCAATCTGTGCATAATTAATTGAGACAAATAATAACAGCGATAATGAAATAATTTTAATACGCATCGTTTTTCCTAATATCTGTTTAAGTGAGTAAAGTTAAGCAGGGGAAAGAAATTAATCAAGGAAATCCCAAGCCACTCCGAATCGGAGTCCTCTTTGGTACATTGGATAGATTGGAACAATAAAGTAATCTCTTCCGAGTAAATTTTCCCATGTAAAATATATTGTAGCAGCATCCTGAATTCTGCCCGAAACGAAGAAATCAATTTGAAAATCATCTTTATCTAAATGATAACGCGGATAGTTGCTCAAAAAGGTAATATTGAATTCACTGTAAAATCTATAATTAAAGCCTGTTTTGAGATTTAGATTTTGTTCGAATAAAATGTCTTCATAATAGATTCCGCCGGTAGAGATAAATTGAGAGACATAAAATGAGTTATTGGATGAAAGTATTATTTTCCAGAATTTTAAATTAAGATTAGCGTTTATTCCGTGAAGACTATTATTATAATGGAAATACCCGATTGAAAGATCAGACTTATCGAATTTGAATTTGGCTCGTGCTTCGGCAAGAGTTAATTTTCTCTTGTATGTATCGAAAGTAACGGGATAAAAATAATCAGAAAAAATTAATTCCGGCCTTTGGAATCGCGATAAGCCAAAATAAAGAGAAGTACTTTTGCTAAGAAAAAGCTCACTCTCTGCACCTACACCAATATAATCGTTTCCTCTATATTTTAGATACTTAGCAAAAGCAGTTCCTTTTAATGTATTGAAAAAGAAAGCTGTACCTTCGGCTGAAGCCGAATAGGTATTTACATCAATAGAAACGGTGCTAAGATTAGTTCCATGTTTCGCCCTCTCGATATTTCCTATAAGACGCAAATTAAAAATAGAAATTCCGATATCCTGCTTTGCCTGAACTCCGAATAGATGATATTTATTATCTTGAACTATGGGTGAAATTCCATCTTGAAAATCCATTCCGGTCGGATCGTTGATGCGATATTCCGAAAGATTATCTTGGTAATAAAGTGATAGATCGGAAATAATTTTTTCGTTGAATCGATGGAGTAACCGTAATCCTGCAATTTGCGATGAAGATTTTTGATATCGATTAGTAAATCTCACCGGCGCTAAAAAATTATCATAGAGACTATCGATACTTGTTTCGAATACAATGCCACCGTTTAATTGGATATTGGATTTTAAGTAAGAGTAGTCCGCGAATAGATTGGTATTGCCCGATAAAATATATTGTAAACGAATAGATCCTTGCCAAAGACTTCCGCTGCTATTAACGAAATTTGATTCCGCCGATCCATTTGTAATTTCAACAAAGGTTCTAAACTTTGGAGAGAGGAAAGCATTGAATTGGAAATCCGCAAATCCTTCGTCATTAGGTGCTTGAATAAATCGAATGCGTGAATGCGGCTTACCGCTTAGTTTATTTCGAGAAATAAAATTTACTGTAACGGGATTATTTATCGATGAAAAAAGAAATCCTTTTGGAAGAGAAATTATTTCCATCGAGTCGATCGATTCGGATTGATAATTATTTAGATCGAACGAATTATTTATTCTGTTATTTATATTGATTCCGTTATCGAGATAGGAGATGGAATTGAAGCCAAGATTATAAAGACGAACTTCAGAAGGTTGAAGATACTGCCCCAAATCATTTAAGTGTCCATAAGGTAAAGAAGTAAATAGATTCCCTGTGTAACGGTAATCGGCTCTATCGATTTCTTTTTTTGTTAAGATTGTGTAGTCATCATAAGCTTCAATAAATACAGGCTTAATCGTATCTTGAACCATAATAGTTTTAAGAGAATCTACCGAATTAATCTTAGAGGAATCTATTTTTACTATTGAGGAATCCGGAGTGAAAATGCGGATTTTTGTTGAATCAGTTTGAGCAGAGATCACGCTTAACTGAATTAAAATAAATAATATGTATCGAAGAAGAAATTTCATTTTACCAAAGTTTATTAAAGTAAAAATAAGGTAATAAATATCGAGTTACAAAGGAGATCAGGTAAAACATAAGCTTAATAGACCCTAATAAATATTAAGCAATAATTGTATTTATGAAGAATTTATGTTTGTTTTAAGAAAAAAAATTTCTATTTTTTAAGTGAAATTTATTTCATACACAAAAGAAAGGAAAAGCACAATGGCAATGACAAAAGGTCAAATCTTAGACCATTTAGCAAAAAAACTCAGTGTAACAAAAAAACAAGCTGGCGTTTTTTTAGAAGAATTTGTGCAGTTAACTTACAAAGAAGCCAAAAAAGAATTTGTTATTCCCGGCTTAGGTAAATTATTAATTGTAAGTAGAAAAGCAAGAAAGGGGAGAAACCCTGCTACAGGCGAAGCTATTAAAATTCCTGCTAAAAAAGTGTTAAAATTCAGAATTGCAAAAGCAGCTAAAGATGCAATTCTTCCTGCAAAAAAGAAATAGTTGTTAAATTAGATTCGTATTTCTAAGCCCGTTAATTTTAACGGGCTTATTTTTTTTAAATAATTCTTTATTCGATTTCAAAATGAAAACATTATGGCTAAAGACTATACATTAAGCAAATCATCTTATATCAAAGGATTACAATGCGAAAAACAGCTTTATTTATATAAGCATTTTTATGATACGCAGGATAAATATTCAGAGATGCAATTAGCAATCTTCCGCAAGGGTACGAGTACCGGAATATTAGCTCAAAGTCTCTTTTCCGAGGGAACGGACGCTTCATCAAGTTCTCATTTTCTTTATAAAGAGGGAATTGAAAAAACTAATGCTTTGATGCAAAATCAAAATCAAACAATCTACGAGGCTTCTTTTTTATTTGATGAACTTCTTATAATTGCGGATATTGTTGTTAAACATGGGGATTTAATTAATGTCTATGAAGTAAAGAGCACAACTTCGGTAAGTGATGTAATTTTAAATGATGCGGCTATTCAATATCACGTAATAACTAATGCCGGATATAAGATTAATGATTTTTTTATTATACATATAAATAAAAACTATGTTCGTGATGGAGAATTAGATATTAATTCTCTTTTTGTAATTAAGTCGGTTAAGAATAAAATTAAATCACTTCAAAAAAATGTTCGCAGTAATATTATTCGATTCAATAATGTTTTGAATCAAGACAAAGCGCCTCAAATGGATATTGGTCCGCATTGCACTAATCCATATTCATGCGGATTTATCGGAACTTGTTGGAAGGAAATACCTGAATATTCGGTATTTAATATCGCAGGTTTATCTCAGGAGAAAAAATTTGATCTATATTATAAAGGGATAACGGAATTAAAAAATATTCCTCGTGAATATTCGCTCACTCCCTTGCAATGGCTGCAGGTTAATAGTGAATTAAATAACGAAAAAATAATTAAACGAAATGAGATAAAAACATTTCTCTCGGGTTTAAGATATCCATTACATTTTCTAGATTTTGAATCATTTCAACCGGCAGTGCCATTATTTAATAAGTCCAAACCCTATCAGCAAATTCCATTTCAATTTTCTTTGCATGTTCAAGAGCGTGAAGATTCTCCCCTTAAACATTATGAATTTCTTTGCGAACCGGGCATCGATCCAAGAACTAAATTAGCCGATGCCTTGATACCATTGATTAATGCTGGTGGGAGTGTGGTGGTTTATAACAAAATTTTTGAAGTAAATATTCTAAATAAGATTGCTGTGGATTTCCCTGAATACTTAGAGGATATCGAAAAAATATTAAACTGCATTATAGATTTAATGGAACCTTTTCAAAAGAGATATTACTATTCTCCCGATCTCAAGGGGTCTTATTCTATTAAAAGTGTATTGCCTTCGTTAGTGCCGGAATTAAGTTATTCCCGCTTAGCAATTAAAGAAGGGGGCGAAGCATCCCTTTTTTATGAGCAGTTATGGATAGAAGAGGACTACCGAAAAATAGAATCGGTTAAAGAGAGTCTCCTGCGCTACTGCGAATTAGATACTCTGGCAATGGTGAAGATTGTTGAAAGACTTAAGGAGTTGATATAAAAAACACGATAAAACAATTACATAGAGATGAAGTAAAGTGTTTTCAGTTAACGCAAAGAGAGTCCATATAAGGTGCATTTTTTAGGGGAGCTAAATTAAGGAAGTAAATAATAACAGCTAATTTGTTATTGAAACACATTTCTAATTGTAATCTAAAAACTCGAACCAATAAGAGAAAATATTATTACGATTTCTATCAGAGTAGAGGAATGTTTCCCAATTCTATTCTTCATAACCAAAAAGTGTAACAATGCTTTGTTCTATTCCTCCGACCAGAGTCCTTTTTTATTCTCTCTTGCGTAACGCAAACTTTCCCGGAATCGTTCTTCATATTTAACATTCGGAGGATAAGTAAGAGTATTAGCAAAACCCTCTTTTACAAGTAGATCATTAAGCATCTGCCCATCGCTTAAATAGATATAAGCGAGAATCCGTCCGTATTGATCGCGATGAGTTACATCATATTCAAGACGGATACCGTCCCCCGGTTTAATAATCGATTTAAGAAAATTCTTCGCACGGATACCCATTTTTTTAATCTCTTTTACATCAGTATTGGTGCGCTTAGCGTCTTTCTTCGCTTTTTTATTTAGTCTCGATTCGGGTGTATCGATTCCGATTAATCTTACTTTTTCTTTTTGCCCCTCTAATAGAATTTCAATAGTATCGCCATCGATTATGCGCGAAACCAATACCTCGTTTTCTGTCCGCTTGCTGCATGAAGTTGCAAAAATTAATAAAAGAAAAAAGTAATAATAGAAAAAATGTTTTCTCACACCACCCCTCAAAATTAGTCCTCCCAAATTTACAATTTTTATAGAGAGAAATCCTTTTCATTCAGGTTATAGCGTTTAATAAAATATTCTTTTGAAAACTTTATTCCCATCTGAGTGAGCTTTACATCTCTATCTGCTGATTCTTCAATCACATTTTCCTTACGCATAAAACGAATTTTCGGTGATTCGATCTTTCCATAATTCAAATGAACGTAATACTCAAATAGCTTATTGAAAGCTTTCTCAACTAATTTTTTGTCTGATATCCCGATATATTCCAATAACTCTTTATGAATCTCACTCGATTTATAGTTGCCATATTTTTGCATCTCGGTCGTGAGAGTAACCGAGAGTATCGCTTTAGAGATTTCGCGATTATGGAAATTAACGAGATTTTCAAAAAGTCCACCGACTTCATTCTTCGGATTTTCAATAAAATCAACGAGCGTCCCCTCTTTCATCACTGAGATATTACTATCGATCATATCGCTTAATTGATTGAGTAGCAACTCCTTCTCCTCTTCGGAGGCAGCGATGGGATATTTACCTACTAAAAACGGAACACCATATCGCTCGGTCAATAGCTGCCATTGCCTTAATACTTCCCGTTTGAAAATTACGCTCCAATAGCATCTGCTTAATAATTTTTCGCCATAAGGATTATCGAAAGTCGGCTTATTCTGAATAAGAATAAATTTATAATCGGGGAGAGTAGTTCCTTTATCAAAAATGAAAAATCCATTACTGCTTTCTCTTAATCGGAGCTGATTCTTATCATCAAAAAAGAAATATTCCTGTGGACGGTCGAGTATGTCTATCGGCACTATTTTTCCGTTGATCATTTTCCAATATATTTCGCCGACAGAGAATCCATAAAAAATAGAATCGAGGAATCCGGAAATTATTTTAGAAGTCTCCAAATTATTCATAATCAATATTATTTCATTAAGTATCTTTTTATCCCTTGCAAAATCGAGCTCATAATCCATCTGCATCACTTGCATTTTTCTCTGCTGCGAAGCGGCAACTACATGCGGGTCATTCATTATATCGCGCAAGATGCTATAATCATAATTGTTCTCGCTAAGAATCTTATCCGGATCCGCGAGTGCCGTACCAATACGGCTATAATGAGAAATCCTATCTCGTGTAATATAGGGGGAAGTCAGATTAAATTTTGTGTTTGTCATTTTATCACCTTTTATTATTATAATTATTTATATCCTCTATGTTTTGAGGAGGAATGTTTTTTAGATACTATGCTCGATATGAAATCTGTATTCTGCGGAATATTTTTAGCATAATTAAGAAATTGTACCATACTATCTAACTGGTCATCGAATTGGCAATTTGGAAATTCTTCGCATTCATAGATAAAGTCATTTATCCAATCGGCATCTTTTTTCAATATTATCTTATGCGCTTCTAATAGGGGAGTAACCGCATTGCATCGTGCAATTTTATCTTTATCCACTTTTATTTTTTTTACGGGTATCCGTGTATTCGATTCGAGTTCTTGAATAAGCGAAATGCCGCTTCCCTTATCTTCCACGATCACTTCGGTGGGTTTAAATTTTTCGTAAAGCTCGATGAATTTCTTCTTTAGTTCCGGAAATTCCACTCTCTGCCGCCAAACATCCATGAGCAGATAATTGTTGTCAGTGATTGCCCAAGTAGTACAAACCGAATAATCATTTTCTTCCGCTTTTTTGAATGCCGTATCCCAGCTTTGGATAATCTTCACCGAAGCAGGGAAACTATCGGGTATTTCGCTAAATGACCAATAGGAATTTTTAATTATTCCTTCACCTTTATGATCTATAAATTTTCCATAAATTTCTTGTTTGCGAAGAATAGTGGAAAGGTCTGCTTCTAGCTGTTTTACTTCATCCTTATCTAAAAGCGGATTTTCGTAGCTCGAATAGTTAAATGCCCTCCATTGCTTCCCATCTTTTTCTCCTTTCTGAAATAGATCGTAGAAGAGATGCTTTTCGGCTCTCTTATTAAATTTTCCTTTGGGTGTCCCGCCGATTATCACATCTGCTTTATAATCCATTACCATGGGACGGATAGATTCATTCCATAAATTGGAATCGTTTAATATGATACCCGCTTCATTGAGAATAATAAGCTCATATCCGAAACCTTCGAGATTTTGTGGCCGGTCGGCACTTCTAAAATCACAAAATGAATTAAAGATTTGTAATTCACTTCGGCTTTGAAGGTATTTCCAGTCATCTTTTTTAAGTAATTTCAGTACCGGCATAAAATAGCGGAAGAAATAACGCTGAATATTTGAGTAAGTGGTATCGACCCATAGGAGATGTTCTGTCCCTTCAATCATCTTTTTAACTGCGTAGATTGCTAATCCTCTTGTCAGACCGAAGCGTCTCCCCTTAGCAATTATTTTGAAACGGGATTTGTTTTTTATGAGAAGATCATACTGCACCTTATGAAGAAGTTTTTCGGCTTCCTTGGCTAATTCCAATCTCTCCGGTTCAATATTTTGTTTCTTATTTTTCATTACCGTATTTATTAATTATGCGGATGCAAATAAATAAGTAATTGGAAGTAGTTCAATAGATGACGAAAGAATTTTGCGAAGTGAGAAAAAGATAAGCAAAAGTTTTTTCTAAAAATAAAGTAGTTGATCACTTAAAAATAAAAGCTGCCTCTAAGAGGCAGCTTCTATTATATAATCCATTTCAAAAAATTACAACTGATTATCATGTGCCTGCGGAATAATCGGTAAGATATTTTTCTTGTGCTTTAGTCAATTTATCTATCTTATATCCCATCGTGCGTAATTTGATTCCTGCAATCTCCTGATCCTGTTCTTCGGTAATATCAATTACTTCCGGATCAAGTTGAATGCCTTGTTTATCATATTCTGCAAGACGTAATTGTGACATGAACTGATTAGCGAATGACATATCCATTACTTCTGATGGATGTCCTTCTGCTGCAGCAAGATTTACTAATCTGCCCTGTGCAAGAAGATATACTTTTCTTCCATCCTTTAGTGTATATTCTTCGTTATTTGTTCTAACGGTTCTTTTGCCTTTAGAAACTTTTTCGAGCTGAGGAATATTTATTTCACAATCATAATGTCCGGTATTACATATAATGGCGCCTTCTTTTAATGATTTGAAATGTTTTTCGATTAATACATCTTTGACTCCGGTGGCTGTAATAAATACATCACCTATTTTGGCAGCTTCATCCATCGTCATTACAGTATGACCATCGAGTGTAGCCTTTAATGCAGCGGTTGCTTTTACTTCGGTTACTATTACATTAGCACCAAGCCCGGCAGCTCTCATAGCAACGCCCTTTCCGCAATGACCGTAACCGGCGACTACGAAATTTTTGCCTGCTAGAAGGATTGATGTAGCTCTTAAGATACCATCTAGTGATGATTGACCGGTACCATAAACATTATCAAAATCCCATTTTGTTTCGGCATCATTAACTGCAATTACAGGATACAAAAGTTTACCGTCATCAGCCATAGCTCTTAATCTATGAACGCCTGTTGTGGTTTCTTCGGTGCCTCCGATAATATTTTCGGCTAATTTTGGATATTTGTTATGAACAGTAAAAATTAGATCAGCACCATCATCAAGTGTAAGATTCGGTTTCATATCCAAAGTGCGATCGATTGACCAATAAAAATCTTTTACCGATTGACCGTGCCAAGCATAAATTTCTGTACCGTTTTTAGCGAGTGCAGCAGCTATTTCATCCTGTGTGGAAAGTGGATTGCATCCGCTCCAGCTTATTTGAGCACCGGCTGCGCTAAGTGTTTCAATCAATACTGCAGTTTCTTTTGTAACGTGCAAGCATCCGGCAATCTTATATCCTTTTAATGGTTTTGTCTTTGAATATTTTTCTCTCAAATACATCATAACGGGCATTCTTGATTCAGCCCATTCGATTTTTTTCCTTCCTTCATCGGCTAATTTAAGGCTCTTTACCTTATATTTTCCAGCTTTCGAATCCATGTTACTCCTTTATTTATATTTTATTTTACATATTTCTTAAATACATTTACTAAATCCAATTGTTCCCAAGTGAAATCTTTATCGTTGCGTCCGAAGTGTCCATAGGCAGCAGTCTTGGTATATATTGGTCTTCTCAATTTTAATCTCTCAATAATTCCTTTAGGTGTTAAATCAATTTCTTTATGAATTATTTCAGCAATTTCAGAATCTGGAATTTTTCCTGAACCTTTTGTATCCACTAATATTGATACTGGTTGAGCAACGCCAATAGCATAAGCTAATTGAACTAAGCATTCCTTAGCTAATCCGGAAGCTACGATATTCTTAGCAACGTGGCGAGCTGCATAAGTAGCACTGCGGTCCACTTTGGTCGGGTCTTTGCCGGAGAATGCTCCGCCGCCATGAGGTGCCCATCCGCCATAGGTATCTACTATAATTTTTCTTCCGGTCAAACCGGTATCGCCATAAGGTCCGCCGATTTCAAAATTGCCTGTCGGGTTTACGTGATATATTGTATTCTTATCAAGATATTTTGCGGGAATTATTTTCTTTATTACGTTTTCGATTACATCTTTTTTTATTTTCGATTGCTTTACGCCGCCATCATGTTGAGTGGAGATAACAACCGTATCCACTCTTAATGGTTTATTATTATCATCATACTCAATTGTAACTTGCGACTTTGCATCGGGACGAAGATAAGGCATTAGCTTTGGATTTTTATTTCTTATGTCCGCTAATTTTTTTACTAATTTATGTGCATATACAATCGGCATCGGCATATATTCAGGAGTTTGATTGCATGCATATCCAAACATTATTCCTTGATCTCCCGCACCGCCGGTATCTACGCCCATTGCTATATCGGGCGATTGCGATTTAATTGAATTAAGAACACCGCATGAATCTGCATCAAATCTATATTCGGCTTTTGTATAACCGATTCTTCTTATTGTTTCTCTAACAACATTTTCTACATCGATATACGCTTTAGTAGTAATTTCACCGCCTACGACTACGAGTCCCGTTGTAACGAAAGTCTCGCACGCCACTCTTGCATTCGGGTCTTCACTAAATATTGCATCCAAAACTCCATCGGAAATGGCATCACATACTTTATCCGGATGCCCTTCAGATACGGATTCTGACGTAAATAAATATGACATTATTTTAACCTCTGTTTTTTTAGAAAAATTCTATTTCCGACGAGTCGCCGGCATTTAATCTTTTTAAACTCCCCAATACTACCGCATCTGTTCCGATTATTGAATTATCAAGTAATGATTTTTCTACATGCGCTCCCGGACTTATAATCGAATTTTTTATAACCGAATCGGTTACTACGCAATTAGAAGCAATGGTAGTATATGGTCCTAAAACGCAATTGCTTACTTTAGCTTTTTCCGAAATAAAAACAGGATGAATTATCACAACATTTTCGGGAGTTCTATTTGTACCATTTCTTGTAAGGAGGAATTTATTAGTAGAGAGTAATGTTTCCGGTTTACCGCAATCGTACCATCCTTCAACAGGGAAGGTTTTTAATTTTTCCCCTTTATCTATCATTAATTGCAAAGCATCCGTTAATTGAAATTCGCCACGTGTCTGAATCTCTTTATCAATGAGCTCCTTCAAACACTCGGTAAGCAAAGCAGCATTTTTAATATAATAAAGACCAACAATTGCCAATTTAGAAACGAGTTCCTTTGGCTTTTCGACCATCTTTACAATATAATCATTTTCAAGAACAGTAACACCGAAGCGACTTGGGTCTTCCACTTCCTTAATGCCTATCGCACTTTCAGTTAATGAAAATATTTTATGCAAGTCAACATCAAAAATGGTATCGCCAAGAACTATAAAAACTTCTTCATCATTAAATGTGGGAGTAGCCATATAAACCGCATGTCCTAAGCCGAGTAGTTCGGTTTGTTCAACGTATTCAGCTTCCAATTGGGGATAGTGACTGCTAATGTATTCGGAAATTTTATCGCCCATATAGCCGATAATGAAAGTAGCTTTGGTAATTTTTTCTTCAAGTAATTTTTCGATGATGTGAGCGATAATTGGTTTGCCGCCTACATTCAATAGAACTTTTGGTAAAGAATAAGTATGCGGTTTTAATCGTGTCCCGAAACCCGCAACAGGAATAATAGCCCTCATATTTTCCTTTCTTTTATTAAATTTATTAATACAACATTTTAAATTAAGTAAAAGGTTTTTTAGTTCAAAAAAATATAAGCTTATGATGAAGAATAATCGTGTGACAGAATTACTCGGAATTAAGTATCCAATCGTTCAGGCGGGAATGGTTTGGACATCTGGATGGCGTCTCGCATCCGCTGTATCTAATAATGGGGGACTTGGATTAATAGGTTCAGGCTCAATGAAAGCGGACTT
This sequence comes from bacterium BRH_c32, assembly GCA_001516025.1. Lineage (GTDB taxonomy): Bacteria > Bacteroidota > Ignavibacteria > Ignavibacteriales > Melioribacteraceae > BRH-c32. The sequence continues at coordinate 148,360 of LOEU01000035.1, forward strand.
ACTGAGAGAACATATTCAAAAATGCAGAGCGGTAACAGATAAACCATTTGGAGTGAATCTTACTTTGCTTCGCGGAGATATTGAAGAATTGATAAACGTTACGATTGAAGAGGGAATAAAGATAGCATTTAGTTCGGCGGGGCATCCGGGTAAGTATATTGATAAATTAAAAAATGCCGGAATGAAGGTAGTGCATGTAGTGCCATCGCTTAAGTTCGCACTCAAAGCAGAAAGTGTCGGATGCGATGCAGTGGTAGGCGAAGGTGTGGAAGCAGGCGGACATAATGGAGCGGATCAAATCGCTCTTATGGCATTAATACCAAAATTAGTTGATGAACTTAAAATACCGGTATTGGCTGCGGGTGGAATTGCAGATGGAAGAGGAATAGCTGCTGCATTAGCTCTCGGTGCCGAAGGTGTGCAAATAGGTACTCGTTTCGCTGCCACAGTTGAATCCTCCTCTCACGAAAAATATAAAAGAAGAATCGTAGAAGCAGGGGATAACGATACTACATTGATTTTAAGTAAGATTGGATTAGTCCGAACATTAAAAAATAATTTTACTAAAGTCGTTTCCGATGCCGAAAACAAAGGGGCTGATGAAGCAGCATTAAAAGAATTACTTGGAGCCAAAAGAGAACGAAGAGGAATTTTTGAAGGGGATGAACAAGAGGGATTAATGGAAGCGGGACAAGGCGCCGCAATAATTAAAGAAATCCTCCCCGTAGAAATACTTATGAAGAAACTGATTGAGGAATACAGTGATGCTATTAATTCTTTGAAAAATTTCTAATGGAAATTAATTGTAATAAGTCGTGCATCTAAATAAGTAAGAATAATAAATTGACGCATTTTTAAAACCCATAACCAGCATCGTTAGCTATTTAGTAAGCTGCCGGTTTTTTGGTTGTACGATTTAAATTGATAGCTAAGAATTTTTCTAACATCTTATACCATTCGATTATGTTCTGTTCATTTCGGAAGATATGTCCTTCGTTATCCTTTAGGACGTATTCCACATTCACTCCCTTCTTTAGGAGCATTTTTACGTAATCATTCATTTCGTCGGTACTAACTTTTTCGCTCTTTGTTCCGTGTCCTATCATTATCGGTATCTTTACCTTCTCAGGGAAATAGTATGGAGAAATGTTTTTAAGCATTGTTGAATCTTTCACCGGATCTCCAACCATTGAATAAACCATCTGCTTAACACCGGTATGAGAATAGTATGGTATTGAAGTTAGTAGCGAACTAATATTGCTTAAGCCGGACATAGCCACGGCGCATTTATAAAGATCGCCCTTGAATGTAGCTCCATATAAAGCGGAATAACCTCCGAATGAATAACCTGAAATTGCAATCTTTGTGGAATCGGCGATCCCCTGTTTAATTAACCAGCGAGTACCATCTTCGATATCATTCTGAATTTTGCCGCCCCATTGCTTAAATCCTGCCATCATAAATTGTTTACCGTAATCGGTGGAGCCCCTATAATTAACCTGTAAAACTGCATAACCGCGATTAGCATAAAATTGTACTTCGCTATCGAAGCGATAATAATCACGTGCCCATGGACCGCCATGAACATAGATTACGGTTGGTAAATTTTTCGCCTCTTTACTTATCGGAAGAGTAAGGTAACCATGAATTTTTAATCCATCGCGAGAGATAAAACTAATCGGTTTCATGGGCGACATATATTCGGGATTCACATCAGAACTAAATTTATAAATCTCGGTTGTCTTTTCGTTATTGATATCGTATAGATATAATCCGCCTGGATTCGTAGGGCTATATATTTTTAGAATATATTTTGTACCTGCATTGTTATAGCTAAGAACAAGTATTTCCATTCCGGCGAAACGTTTTTTTAGATTCAAGTATAATTTTTCTGCGTTGCTATCAAAAAAATGATATTCTAATTTTGCTTTTTTATAGTAAGCAGAAAATAGTTCGTAAGTGGATTCATTTCTCAAGAGATCATAAACGTCCATCTCCGGATCTTGAAACAGAATTTCAGTTTCTTTCTTTAGTTCAGGGTCATATTTAATTATTGCACATTTATCTCTTCCGATATTGGATGCGGCATAGATGAATCTATTTTCTTTATCAAAAAAAATCGGCTCAAAAGTATCACGAAAATCTACCTCAATCATTGGTGCAAATTGGGCATCAGTAGTTGGACGGTAATACCAAGTGCGTTTGACTGATTCAGCTTCGGTGGCAGCAAGCCTTAGCACTCCATTATTATCCGTTTTCCATTGAGTAAATTTCCCGAGATTTGAAAACGCAATTTCAGTCTTGCCCGAATTTATATCCAAATAAAAAAGATCGGGAATAGTCGCCTGACGTTTATTCATCGTAATCAAAACTCTGTTCTCGTCTTTACTCAATAAATCAATTACCGCAATCTTTACATTGTCGAATGGAGTAACATCCTTTGCTATTTTTGACTTAATATCTAAACTAAAAATTTTCGTGGATTGAGTGCTGTCATTATTTTGGAGATAAACCACTTGATGATTATTCGCCCAAAAATAATATTGAATATTTGTGGAATTAGAATCGGTAACTATATAAGAGGAATCTTTGCCGGAGGGACTTACATAAAGATTATTTTTACCCTTAATTGTTTTAATAAATGAATAAAACGTACCTTCGGGAGAAACCATAAACCATGATTTATCCGATTTTTTAAATAATTTTTCGACGGGGATTATAACAACATCTTTTTCGCGGGAAGAGCATCCCGCGATCATAAAACTTACGAAAACAAGAGAAATCAGCACTTTTTTCATTTATTTGGCACTTATATAGTCTATCATTGGTAAGTATTAGACGTGCCGCACACACGAAAGTTCTAATTTTTACTTCACATATTTAGAAATAAACTCTTCGACTTCGGGCAGTCCGCCTTGATAGATTAAGTAACCGTTACTTGGTTCTCGTTCGGTAATCTCACCTGCAATTGGTGTGAGCATAATTTCCTGCACTTTTTTCTGATCTTTGGTTTGACCCAAAGCCCAGCATAATTTCATATAAGCAACTTCGGGAAGCATATTCGCTGCGGGTACTACACCAAGCTCCATCATATCTCTTCCAGTATCATAAACATACATTTGAACAAATCCCCAAAGAGTTTGAACGGTCATATAAATAGAAATCCCTTTATCATGTGCTTTTTTGAGTGCGGGATATAATGGTTTATTTACATGCCCCAAACCCGTTCCTGCAATAATAATTCCCTTATAATCATTATCGATAAGAGACTCAATAACATCAGGCTTCATATTAGGGTAATAGTAAACTATGCTAACTTTTTCTTCAAATGCAGTGTTGATAGTAACGTTTCTGTCGCGTCTGCGGCGGGCATAATCTTGTCTTAAAGGTGTGATCTCTTCTCGGCTCACTTTCGCTATCGGTATGTCTCCAATAGTCCTGAATGTAGATCGATAAGAAGAGTGCATCTTTCTTACTCGTGTTCCTCGGTGAAGAAGACCATAATAATCCGAAGTTGGTCCAAACATACAGACCATAACTTCTGCAATATCGCTTTCGGCAGCAGTCTTAACGCTATGCATTAAATTCAGTGCTGCATCCGAAGATGGTCGATCAGAAGACCTTTGAGAGCCCACCATTACTATCGGCACAGGTGAATTTTGAACCATAAAAGAGAGTATTGCCGCGGTATGATGCATCGTATCGGTACCATGACCAATTACAATTCCTTCTACACCTTTTTCAATTTCGCGTCCGATTGCCTCGGCAGTGCCTTTCCATTGTTCGGGACCCATATTTTCAGAGAACACACCATAAAGTTTTTCGGTTTCTAGATTGCAATAATCTGCGAGTTCAGGCACGGAGCCATAAAGCTCACCCGGAGAGAATGCCGGTATTACGGCACCGGTACGGTAATCCAATCTGCTAGCAATTGTACCGCCCGTACCAAGAAGCTTTACTCTTGGTTTTTTAGGATCAACCGGAAATTCTTTTTCAGGAATTTTATAATGAGCTTCTTTCCTTCCGAATATATTAATATCTTTAATTGATTTAGCGGCGATGCCAATATTATAACCAACATTTAATTTTATTACGATATGAAGCGGATCGGCAGTCTCCGAGCGGGGTAATATTATCCCTTTGAAATTTCCTTTATCGGTAATTAATTCCACATCGCTCCAAACTAATGCCTTAAATTTCTTCAATGTTTCTAATGCTTTACCGCGGTAACCTTTGTAGTCGCTCATTATTAGTCCCGATATTTGTGATTATGCTAATTAGAAATAATCTTACTTAATTCGCCAACAAATTCTATTAGATATTTTAATATTCCTTCGGGTGAATTAATTTTATTTGCCATCTCAAGTTTTAGTGATTCATTCGTTTGAACGAGTTTTACTTCTTTAGAATATTTTACATTAACGTACTCAAGTAATTTAACAAACTTTTCTTTATAGAAAGATTCTTTTTCTCCTTTGGGGAGTATTAAAGCTATTCGATTTCGTTGAATAACAATTCTTTCGAGCATTGCATAGGATGCATGATAGCGAAGTACAGCAGTCATTATCACACGCTCTACAATTGGTGGAGTCTTACCGAATCGATCCTCCATCTCTTCTTTAATTTCATCGACTTCATCGAGACGCATAATAGAGAATAATGCAGTATAGAAGGAAAGTCGGTCGGCTTGATCGGGCATAAAGCCTTTTGGTATTCCGATCTCGAAATAGGAATCGATTGTCGGCTCAGTCCTTTCAATTTGCTTCGGAAGGTCTTTGAATACATCCTTAAATTCATCCTGCCTAAGTTCTTCTACTGCTTCATCAAGAAGTTTCATATAAGTATCAAAGCCAACAGAATCGATATTCCCGCTTTGTTCGGTTCCGAGTAGATTACCGGCACCTCGAATTTCAAGATCACGCATCGCAAGATTAAATCCTTCTCCCAAATCAGTATATTCTTCGATTGCCTGCAATCTTTTTACGGCTTTCTTAGAAATTGAATCCAATGAAGGAACAAGAAGAAAAGCATAAGCCTGCCGGTCGCTTCGTCCCACTCTTCCTCTTAATTGATGAAGCTCTGCTAACCCGAATCGATCAGCACGATTTATAATAATTGTATTTACATTCGGAATATCAAGTCCCGATTCGATAATTTTGGTCGCTACTATGACGTGATATTTTTTATTTAGAAAATCATAAATTACTTCTTCTAACTGCGCCGGTTTCATTTGTCCGTGTGCCACTCCAAAGGAAACACTAGGCATATACTTCTGTAAAAATCCTGTAATTTTTTCTATCGATTGAACGCGATCATGAACAAAATAAACCTGACCGTTTCTTTTAATCTCGGTATTTATCCAATCGCGAACTTTCTTGATATCGAATATATCCACACGTGTATAGATAGGTTGCCTATTCGGCGGAGGAGTGGCAATGATTGAAAGATCGCGTGCCCCGAGCAAAGACAAATTTAGTGTTCGAGGAATCGGAGTAGCAGAAAGTGTAAGCGAATCTACATTCGATTTTAAGGATTTTAATTTCTCTTTGTGCATTACACCAAAGCGATGTTCCTCATCTATAATCAGTAATCCGAGATCTTTGAATTTTATATCTTTTGAAAGGATGCGGTGAGTACCGATTAAAATATCCACTTCACCTTTTTCAAGTTTTTCAAGTGTTTCATTTTGTTGGGTCTTTGTTTGAAAGCGGCTCATCGCTGCAACTCTAACGGGGAATTGAGCGAGACGATCTTTGAAAGTATTATAATGCTGCTCGGCGAGAATTGTAGTCGGAACAAGTAGAGCAACTTGCTTACCGTCATTGATAGATTTGAATGCTGCACGTACTGCAATTTCTGTTTTTCCAAATCCAACATCGCCGCATACAAGTCGATCCATCGGATTGCGTCCTTCCATATCCATCTTCACTTCTTCTGTTACTTTCGATTGATCGGGTGTATCTTCATAAAAGAATGAAGCTTCCAATTCCTTTTGCCAAATAGAATCGCTGCTGAATGCATATCCTTCTGCTGATTTTCGTTTTGCATATAAAGTAATTAATTCGCGTGCGGCTTCTTTAATCTGCGCTTTTACTTTTTTCTTGGTTTTTTTCCATTCACCGCTTCCAAGCGATGAAAGCTTTGGAGGCGCATTATCTTTCTGAGAGAATTTTTTTACTAATGAGAAGTAGTTTAAATTAACATAAACCACACCTCCTTCGGCATAAAGAATTTTTATCGATTCCTGTTCGATATCCCCGATCTTAATATTTTCGAGACCGGCATACATACCGATTCCAAAATTTTGATGAACAACAAAATCGCCCTTTTTAATTGAAGCTAAATCTTTAATTCTCGATTTTTTTACTTTCGATTTCCCGGGTAGTTTGGTTCGGTATGGCTTATTAAAAATCTGATAATCTGTAACGAGAAATAAACGATCGGGCTTTGAAAAAAATCCACTTTTAATAGGAAAAACAGTAACCTTAATATTACCCGATAATATCATCTCCGAAAGTTCTTCTTTGTATTCGGAAAGCAGATCAATCAACCTTCTTACTTGAAGTTCATTTTCTACTGCGAGGACAATCTGATTATTCTTTTTCCTCTGCTCGGAAAGTATATTAAAAAACAATTCAAAATTAGAATTGATAGGTTGAATTTCGCTTATCTGGAGATTGATTCTATTTTCACTTTGTTCTAATTCTTCCTCAATTATCCAGCGGCAATTATGTGCAAAAAGATCATCTAAACTGAATTGATTCTCGATCTTTGGTTTTTCGTTTTCGATCGGTTGAGTTTTTTTTCTGTCCGAATAAAGTTCTTCTCTTATAGATGCCTCAATTTCTATAATCTCTTCGCTTTCTTCTTCTACCTCTGAATTAGGGGGAGCGAAGAAATGACTTAGCTCGAATTGAGAAGCGAATACAAGCGGGCTATCGAGATAATTAAAAATATTTCCCGATTCATTACTTTCGGATGAATCGATAATTGCAGCGAGTGTAACGCTTTCTACTTTATTAAGAGAACGTTGACTATCGGAATCAAAATAACGGATCGATTCTAAGAAATCACCATCAAATTCAACTCTGCAAGGCATTTTTTCGCTGAATGACCAAAAATCGATTATCGAACCGCGTATTGCATAATCTCCCGGATCCTCGGCAAATTTCTCTTTATTATAGTTTAGCAGATTGAGGTATTCCACTAATTCATCATAACTAAGATCGCCACCTGCAGTTAGGGTAGTTGTCCTATTGCTTAATTCGTTCTTCGATGGAAGTTTAATCTTTAATACTTCATAAGTGGAAATAGCAATGAACTTATCTTTATTGCTAATTACAGTCAATCTCTCTTGAATAGATTCTTTTGAGAAATCATCTATTTGAATTACGTAATCTGTAAATCCGAGAAGAGATAATTCCACAGCTAATTCGTGCACCGATTGGATTGATGGTAGAAGAATTAATATATGATTATTATCAGAGAATATTTCGGAAACGAAAAGTGCTTTTGATGAGCCATAAAATTGGCTTACTGTGATTTTGCCTTTTTGATTCTTGAGTAAAGATAGCTGTTCTTTTAATTCATTTGTAAATGCAGGATTTTCTAAAAGGGGAAAAATATTTTTCATTCTTTATACTTTTTAAAATAAATAGACCGTTCCCTACCCAAAATGGGGGGAATTACAATCCCAAATATAAATTAATTTCAATGAAGAAAATAATAAAACAAAAATTCTATAAAAGCAGTATATTTTAATACTGAAAGAACATATACGGGAAAATTATGCCTCTAAAAAAAGCTTCTAAGCCGACGGAACTAAATCCGGAAGAATTAAGATGGGTCTGCGACCCGGAAATTTTTGAATTTGAAACTACATCACACCTAAAACCAATTGAAGGAATTGTAGGACAGGAAAGAGCACTTAAAGCATTAAAGCTCGGAGTGGAATTAAAAAGCCCGGGTTACAATATCTTCGTAACAGGATTATCCGGCACAGGTAAGTTTACATCAATAAAATCAGTATTAGAATCGATTAGTCCTGATTGCTCTCAATTAAAAGATTATGCTTATGTAAATAATTTTAAAGACAGAGACAGACCTACATTATTAGAATTTCCTGCAGGTAGGGCAGTGGAATTCCGAGAAGCATTATATAAAGCAATTAAATTTTTGCAGGAAAAAATACCGTTATTTCTTAGCAATGATCCATTTATTAGTCAAAAGAAAAAGCTACTGGAAGAATTTGGTTCTTCGCAGTCAGCTATAATGAGTGAGTTTGAAGAGAAACTCAAAAAAGATAATTTTACTCTCGGGCAGGTGAAAGTGGGTGAACTTACTCGTCCCGAAATTCTTGCCGTAATTGAGAATGAGCCTGTATTTATGCAACAACTGGGCGAATATGTTAAAGGAGACAAAATCACTAAAGCCCAGGCGGATGATTTTATTAAAAAATATTCATCCTATCAAGAAGAACTCGCTAAAGTATTTAAGCAAAGTCTTAAGTTAAGCCAAACCTATCAAGAAAAAATTACTGAACTCGAAAAATCTTTTGTGGCGAATGTTATTCATATAACAATGGATGAAATTAAAAAAGAACATAAAAGTGAAAAGATTATTAATTATCTGGAGGAAGTGGAAGAGGATATCCTCTCTAATCTTGAGATATTCAAAGGGCAAAAACCCGCTACCGAAGAAACGCAAGAAGGACTAGTAGTTGATTATCTTAAAGAGTATGAAATAAATATTATACTTGATAATACAGACGTAAAATCCTGTCCGGTTGTTCTGGAAACCTCACCTACATATAATAATATTTTCGGTACAATTGAAAAATTTTCTGATGGAAGAGGCGGTTGGTATGCTGATTTTACTAAAGTAAAAGCAGGTTCTTTATTGAAAGCTAATAATGGCTTTTTAATTTTGAATGCTTTAGATGCATTCAGCGAAAATGGTGTCTGGAAAGCCTTAAAAAGAGTTTTACTTTATGGAAAATTAGAGATTCAAGATCTTGCTACTGTTTATCAATTCTCTCCGAGTGTATTAAAGCCGGAATCGATCGATATTGAATGTAAAATAATTCTCGTAGGCAATAATTATATTTATTCCGTTTTATCTAACTATGGTGATGATTTTAATAAAATTTTCAAAGTGAAAGCAGATTTCGATTACGAGATAGACCGTAATGAGCAATCAATTTTTGAATATGCACGAATAATAAAAAAATTAATTGAGCAGGAAAAATTATTGGAATTTGATAAAACTGCCGTTGCACGTATTACTGAATATGGAGCTAAATATTCCGGAAGACAGAATAAACTTACAACACGATTTGCTTATATAGCGGATTTGGTAAGAGAATCAAATTTTTGGGCCAAAGATTTTGGCGATAAAACAGTTTCAAGCTATCACGTGGATCTAGCTTTTCTTGCTAAAAGAGAAAGACATGGTTTATATGAATCAAAAGTTCAAGAGATGTTAGATAATAAAACTCTCCTTATTGAAACATCGGGCGAAAAAATCGGAATGATCAATGGGCTTGCGGTTTATGGAAACGAATCATATTCGTTTGGAAAACCAACTCGCATAACCGCATCGGTATCATTGGGTAATGGATCTTTTATAAATGTTGAGCGAGAATCCGGTTTAAGCGGAAGTTCACATAATAAAGGAGTTTTAATCATTTCAGGATATTTCAAAGAAAAATTTGGACGCAAACTAAATCTTGCATTCAATGCTAATATAGTATTTGAACAAGGTTATGGAATGATTGATGGCGATAGCGCATCTATTACGGAAATATGTGTTATCTCTTCCGCACTTTCACGCTTGCCGCTTAAGCAATCTATTGCAATAACCGGTTCTGTTAATCAGAAGGGGGAAATTCAACCAATCGGTGGAGTCAATGAAAAAATCGAAGGCTATTTTGATGTCTGTTCAAAAAGAGAATTAGATGGGTCGCATGGAGTAATTATTCCGATTCAGAACGTGCAAGACCTAATGTTAAAGCAGGAGATAATTGATGCAGTAAAAGATAAAAAATTCCATATCTATCCCGTTGCGAAAGTTGAAGAAGCTATTGAGATATTATTCGGAATTGAAGCGGGAATTGCTAATTCACACGGCGATTATCCGTTAGGTACTGTATTTGGTGAAGTGGAGAAGGAACTTAAGGAGATGAGAAAGACTGCAAAAGGTGAACATGAAAAGAAACCACATCCACATCACCCAGCAGTTAAAACTAAACCGACTCCAAAGAAAAAGAATCCACCTAAACCTGTCCCGAGACCCACTCGTGTTCCTAAGAAGAAACCGGTACCGAAACCAGAGCCTAAGCCTGTTCCAAGTCCAACTCCTCCTAAAAAGAAGAAGCCTGAACCAAAGCCGGTACCCAGACCTGCTCCGGCTCCTAAAAAGAAACCTGTGCCTAAGCCTGTTCCACAACCGGTATCGAAACAAAGAATCAAAAAGGGAAGAAAATAAATGGCTGCGATCACCAAAACTAAAATATTAGTTACCTTGGGACCTGCTACCGAAACTAAAGAAAAAATTGAAGCTTTAGTGGATGCCGGTATTGATGCGGTACGGCTTAATATGTCGCATGGCACTAAAGAGAATTTTGAAAAAATATTCGGAATTATTCATGAGGTCTGCGTCAGCAAATCCCTCCCCATTGCTACGCTCATTGATCTGCAGGGACCAAAGATCAGGATAGGGAAATTGAAAGAGGAGTTCTGTTACATTATTAGTGGAGATACAATTGAAATTACATCTGAAGATATTCTCGGAGATAGCAAAAGAGTCTCTTCTTCTTATAAAGAGCTTAGCAGGGATGCATCGATAGGAGATATAATACTTATTGATGACGGATTAATTAATCTCGAAGTTATGGAAGTTAAGGATGGGTCGGTGGTCTGCAAAGTAATCGAAGGGGGTGTATTAAAGCCACGAAAGGGAATGAATCTTCCAACAATGAAACTAAGTACTCCTTCGCTTACCGAAGTGGATATAAATAATCTCGAGTATTCACTAGAGCATCGTGTGGATTTTGTGGCTCTCTCATTTGTAAGAAAAGCTGATGATATTATCGAGCTTAGGAATTATTTAAATAAAAAGGGAAGTAAAGCACAGATAATTGCCAAGATAGAAAAGAGAGAAGCAGTTGATAATTTTGATGAAATATTAAAAGCATCAGACGGAATTATGGTAGCACGAGGCGATCTCGGAGTGGAATTAAAAGCGCAAGAGGTACCAATTATTCAAAAAGATATAATTCGCCGATGCAACGCTGCCGGCAAGCTTGTAATTACTGCAACACAGATGTTAGAGAGTATGGTTAATAATCCTATTCCAACTCGAGCCGAAGCTTCCGATATAGCCAATGCAGTATGGGACGGTACAGATGTCGTTATGTTAAGTGCTGAAACTTCCGTGGGTAAATATCCCGTTGAAGCAGTTAAGATTATGAATAATATACTGATTTCTACCGAAGCCGATCCGGCAGATAGAAAAAAAATAAAATACGAAATACCCGAAGAGCCTTTAGATAATGTTTTTGATGCTTCTGGTAAAGCAATATCTAAGATGGCAAATCAAATAAATGCAGACCTTATTGTAGTTTTTACACATTTTGGCGGAAAGGCGCGAGTGATTTGCAAATATCGTCCTGCCTCTCCTATCTACGTTTTTTCCGATAGCTTTAATACATTAAGTCAATTGAATCTTCTCTGGGGAATTAAGTCGAGTTATATGGTTGATATTTCTGATGAAGAAAAAGCAGTGGAAGAAGCAAAACTCATTTTATTAAAAGAAGGTATAATAAAAAAAGGAAATTTAGTTTTGTTTACTTCCGGTAAATTAGTCGGAGAAAAGAAGAGAAGAAGCTGGCTCCGCTTTGAAATAACATAACCGAAAATAAAAACGCAGCCAATAGATTGAATTAATATTCGATGCAGAAGATAAAATGAAAGTGATTCAAATATTTTTTAATATCGCGATTATTAATTAAAATGAGAAAAGAAGATCAATATATAGAAGCTAAATGGTGGCATCTTAATGAGGCAGGAAAAATTGTGTGCACACTTTGTCCTCGCTATTGCACGATTGGTGAAGGACAATCAGGCTTCTGCTTTATAAGAGAGAATATAGCAGGAAAACTTTATTCCACGGGATATGGGAGACCAACGGGATTTGGTATCGATCCGATAGAAAAAAAACCTTTGAATCATTTTCTTCCGGGAACTGAAATATTGAGTTTCGGAACTGCGGGATGCAATCTCGGCTGTAAATTTTGTCAAAATTGGTCAATCAGTAAGGCACGTTATGATTCGGTCAATTCCCTCTATGCTTCACCGGAAGATGTAGTATCAATTGCTAAAAAAAATCATTTATCTTCGATAGCATATACATACAATGACCCGGTAATATTCGGAGAATATGTAATCGATATATCAAAATTAGCACAAGAAGAAGGGATTTGTTCGGTGATGGTTTCAGCGGGGTATATTGATAAAGAAGCTCGCAAAGATGTTTTTAAATATATCGATGCCGCCAATATTGATCTCAAAGCATTCACCGAAGAATTTTATCATAATCTCACTTTTTCTCATTTATCAGATGTTTTAGATACACTTGTTTGGTTAAAAAATGAAACTGACGTATGGATCGAATTGACAACTCTTCTGATACCGGGGGAGAATGACAATCCCGAAGAGATAAAAGAGATGTGCAATTGGATAGTTATAAATCTTGGAGATGAAGTTCCGCTCCATTTTACTGCATTCCATCCTGATTTTAAGATGAAAGACAAAAGCTCAACTCAACATAAGACGCTAATTCAATCAAGAGAAATCGCAATTGCCGAAGGAATAAAATTTTGTTATCTTGGAAATGTGCACGATAAAAAAGGGAGCACGACTTACTGCCCTAAATGTGCAAATCCATTGATTGAACGCGATTGGCATAGCGTGATAGTCAATAATTTACTACATAATAAATGTCCCAATTGTGGCACGAAAATCCCCGGTGTATTTGAATAGTTCCTTATAATTGCATAGCCCTAATCTGAATTAATAAGTATATTGTAAGTAACTCAAAATAATTGGTTCAGTATGATTCTTCGTAAACTATTTTTTCTCCTTTTTGTCGTTTCGTCGCTCGGCGCTCAATCATATCAGTACATTTTTCCGAAGCCGGAGACCGAATATCACCGTAAGGGGTGTAATATTATTTTACGATTTGGTGAAAAGATAAATAATATCGATAGAATAACTGCCACGGAGAAATTTTTAATTAGAGGAAGTAAGAGTGGGATTCATAAAGCTGATGTTATTATCTCGACCGATGAATATACATTAATTGCTGATCCAATTAATGATTTTACAGAGGGTGAAACTGTCTTTGTTAGTTTTGACGGCGGAATAAGGACGGATAATGGCGTTCTTCTTCCTTCGGTTGAATTTAGTTTTACGATAGCACAAAATGAGATTCCAAAAGAAAAATTTTTACGTTATGAATTTAATAGACGTGATTCAATCAATGGAATTTCTGAGAATAGATTAGAATTAGATTTGAAAGAATCGAATCTAGGATCAGCAAACACGATTCAATCTATAAACGGAATCGTAGTCCCATCCGATTATCCCGAAGTGAAAATTGAGATAAATAAAAACCCAGCTCCCGGTTATATTTATATGAATAATTGGGGTGGAACGCCTTATATAATGATACTCGATGGAGACGGTACACCGCTATTTTATAGAAAGATGCCATCACGTGCACGTGATTTTAAAATTCAATCCACCGGTGAAATGACTTATCGGCTTGCAGAAGGGTATGATAAATTTTTTGGAATGGATTCCGGGTTCAATGTGATTCGTGAATATACATGCGGTTCTTATGGAACCGATGAGCATGAGCTCATTCTCCAATCGAATGGTAATGCTTTAATGATTGCTTTAGAATGGCGGCAGATAGATATGAGCAAGCTCGTTCCTAATGGTAAGACAAATGCTACGGTAGTCGGCAATCACATAGTAGAAGTTGATAAAAATAATAACATTGTTTTTGAATGGAGATGCTGGGATAATTATAAAATTACCGATGCGATTGGAATAGACTTAACGGCAAGCTATATCGATTATATTCACGCGAATGCTATCGATATAGATAAAGACGGTAATTTATTAGTTTCGGCGAGACACCTTAGCGAAATAACAAAAATAAATAGAACGACCGGAGAGATGATCTGGCGACTTGGCGGACCCGGCAATAAGAATAATCAATTTACTTATGTCAATGATTCATTTAATGGACCTTCGTGGCAGCATGATATCCGCTCGGTAGGTAATAATCATTATACAATATTTGATAATGGAAACTTTCATAATCCAAAAATTTCGAGAGCTGTGGAATATGTTATAGATGAAGCAAATAAAACTGCTTCATTAGTGTGGGAATATAAAGATCAAAAAAAATATTATACAAGTTGGATGGGTAATGCGCAGCGTCTGCCAAACGGGAACACACTAATTTGTTGGGCAGATGGTTCACTTCCTAAAGTCTCGGAAGTTACTCCTTCAGGAGAGAAAGTTTATCAGTTAGATTTTGTTGAAAAATATCATTGCTATCGTGCATTCAAATTTAATTCTTTAGGAAAAGCATCTATACCATATCTAACCGCTGAATCTTATACCGATAGGATAAGATTAATTTTTAATAAGTTTGGCGATCGCGATGTTGCATCCTATGATATATATGCCGGTAAATCAGAAAATAGCTTAATTAAAATTGGCAATACAAAAGAATTATATTTTGAAACAGAATCGTTAGATAATAATAATGATTATTATTTCGCAGTAAAAGCCATTTATTCCTCGGGTAATTCAAGCGAATTTTCTAATAAAGAAAAAGTATTTGTAAGATTTATTGCTCCCGGTACTAATATGCTATTAAATGGTGATTTCTCATCCGGTAAAGATAATTGGGTATTTCAAACCTTCGAGCAGGCAAATGCAAATTTGATAATTACATCGAATAACGAGGCATTTATTAACGTTTCAAATAGCGGATCAAGCGATTGGAATATTGAATTAATTCAAAAAAATATTTCTGTCGTAAAAGGGAAAAAGTATCATTTTCAATACGATGCCGCAGCAGGAGATTCGAGAGTTTTTTATCCTCGTATAACCCGAGATGGCGGTAACTATGATGATTATAGCCGAATTGGTGCAGTGGCACTCGGCAAAACTAAAAAAACTTTCACACACGTTTTTACTATGAATTACGAAAGTGATTTTAAAGCCCGTTTAATATTTCAATGCGGTGGATATAATCCATCGATTCTTATAGATAACGTAATATTCAAAGAAGATGATTTTGCGGATGCTGATGAAGATTATAATATTTTGCCCGATAGTTTCGGTTTGATAGGAAACTATCCTAATCCTTTTAATCCTAATACCATAATAAAATATTCGCTACCTTCTTATGGCACCGTTCGTCTTTCAATATATAATTTATTAGGCGAAATGATTACCGAAAAATTATTAACTCATTCTTCTGGCGGTATTTATGAATACAATTTTAATGGGGTTAAATTTGCTTCGGGAATCTATATTGCTACTATCGAAAGACTTTCGGGTAATTTTGAAAATACTCGTTTATCAAAACTGAAAATGATATTGATAAAATAAATTGAGGAATTAATTATGAAAAAAATGTTTACTATTTTAATTTTTATACTGATTACAGGAGCGAATGTTTTCCCGCAATCGGTAATCGGATACAAGTATGTATCTCCCCTCCCCGAATCAAAATTTAATTCGAGAGAAGAAACAATAATTTTCAGAGATGGGAATACCATTAATCCTTCATCACTTGCAAATGGGAGAATAAGAGTATATTCGGATAACAAAAAATATGAAGGAACATTTATATTATCTACTGACAGAAAGACAGTCATATTCGATCCGAAAGAAAAATTTGCTCCTTCAGAAAAAATAACCGTGATGTATCTAGGTGGAATTAAAAATACATTAGGTAAGGAATTAAAACCGTTCAAATTTAGCTTTTATGTTACTTCACTCGATAAGCCGTTCGTAGTTCCTAAACTCGCCGGTAGATATTATGATGATGAAAATGGATCTTCGTTAACTCCCGAAATGAACTACAAAACAAAGAATACCAAGAGTATCAAAAGCATTATGGATGTCCCTGCTGATTTTCCTAAGATAACTATGAACGTCAATGATAGCACTGCTTTTGATGGGGCTACATTTCTAACGGTATCCACCGCTGCACCGAACATCGGATATTATTATATGATAATTGATAATAACGGTAACCCAATATTTTATGATAAAGCCGAGGAAGGATCAGAAAATTTTCACATGCTGCCGAACGGTAACACTGTAATTAATGAAGAACTTACACTTCACGGATGGGCAGGGGGTAGTGAATCAAATTATTTAATTCTGGATTCTAATTTCGCTCATATAGATACTTATCAAATGAAAAATGGTTATATGGCTGATTCGCATGAATTTTTAATGCTTCCTAATGGACATGTGATAATGAACTGTTATGACTTACAGCCTGTTGATTTAAGTAGCGAAGTAGAAGGAGGCAAGCCAAATGCTATGGTTGCCGGTTCGGTAATGCAAGAGCTTGATAATGATAAAAATGTTGTCTTCCAATGGAGAAGCTGGGACCATTTTAATTATCTCGATACTTATTTTAATACAACTCTTTCTGCTTTCGACCCTATCCATATTAATTCAATTGAATTAACAGTCGATGGTAATCTTCTTATCTCATCGCGAAACTTAAATGAGATAACGAAAATAAATCGACAGACGGGCGATATTATTTGGCGGCTCGGCGGAAAAAATAATCAATTTACTTTTATCGGAGAAGATGAAACAAATAAACCGTTATACTTTTCACGAACTCACGACGTTCGTCAGCTCCCGAATGGAAACATAACCGTATTCGATAATGGAATGGATCGAAAATCGGCAAAGTTCTCAAGAGCAATCGAATATAAAATAGATGAAGTAAATAAAACAGCAGAATTAGTTTTTGACTATAGACACTTACCTGATATATATGCACAGTTTCAAGGGAGTTTTAGAAGACTTCCAAATGGGAATATGTTTATCGGATGGGGAAGTGCTTCGGGCGGCGGAAGTCCTGCTTTCACTGAAATTACTCCCGACAAAAAAGTAGTATCCGAAATGACTTGGTTACCCACAGGTTTAGTAAGCTACCGCGCATTAAAATATCCTAAAGAATTTCTAAAACCGCAGGCTAATATTGATCAATACGAAATTGCATTAAATAATAGTTATGAATTTAATGAAGATGGCGATAGCACATTCGTTACAATGAATATTAAAAGTATTTCTGGAGAGGGATATAACAAAATAAATATAAAGAAATTTAATTTAGCACCTTTCAATCCTCAGTTTTTAGGACCGTCTCCATTGGTATATCAATATCGATTCTATATCTCTAATTCTGCAATAAATTCGATAACCGCAGAATTGTTGATCGACTTGAAAAATTTTAGTCGTATCTCCGATCCCTCAAAAGTAATAATATATCATAGAGAAAATTTAGAACAGGGGCTTTTTCTTCCTTTGCCGACTTCTTATAATCCGGTCAGAGGTGAGCTAAAGGCTACAATGAATAAATTCGGTGAATTTATTTTAGCCACTCCGAATGCTTTTGTTATCGTTGCCAATCCTAAAATTATTTATCCCGTAGATAAAGGAAAAATAAATCAAACTCTACCAGTTACTCTAAAATGGAATAGCGATGGCGAGGTTACTTCTTATAATTTGCAGGTTTCATTAAAAGATGATTTCTCAGAGCTTTTGGTTAGTGAAACGAATCTTATGGCAAGTAAATTTTATATCCCCTCGTTAGAACCGTTACAAAATTACTACTGGAGAGTTAAGTCATTTAATGATTCAGGCGAAAGTGAATGGACTAATAGTATGTTTTCTACTATTGCTCCTTTTATAAAAATTTTAGAGCCTAATGGCGGAGAGACAATTGTTTACGGTCAAAAGTATTATATAAAATGGGATGATAATATTAATGAATCGGTAAGAATTAAGCTATTTAGAGATGATCATGTTCACATGATGATAATAGATTCGGTTGCAAGCGATAGAGCTTATTTATGGGAGCTTGGTGGTAATGGATTTATTTCCAATGGTGATAAATATCGAGTCCATATTGAGAGCAGATTTAATAATAATATCAATGACATAAGCGATGCTATGTTTACGGTGCAAAATGATCTTTCAGAGGTTAGAGAGAATGAATTACCAAAGGAATTTTCCATTGCCCAAAATTATCCCAATCCTTTCAATCCTTCAACAACGATTGATTATGAGCTGCCAAAATCATCTTTTGTTACAATAAGCGTATATAATATTTTGGGTAAAGAGATAGCGACACTCGTTGAAGGTGAGAAGAGTGCGGGTTATTATCAGGTAACTTGGAATGCCGAAAATCTTCCAAGCGGAATTTATTTCTATACATTTAAAGCCGGTAATAAAATTGCTACGAAAAAAATGATTTTGGTGAAATAGCAGACAAAGGAATGCTTAGTTATAAAATTACGATAGTGATTCCCTCGTTCTTCTTGTTATAATCGGAATCATTTTTTAAGAAAGGATTTTTCCCGGTAAAAAGTTCAGTTTCGGGATAGATTGAACCGAACTTTTCGCCGGGAATAAAACCTTTGATGTATTTATCTCTTTTCATTTTCGATATGGAGGAGTGGATACTGATTTTAATTGCTCCGCCTTTACCGGTAGAACCATATCCATGAATTAATTTTACTGCTTGCAGCTTTCTATGCCGTGCGCTATCGAGTTTTAATTTCAGCTTCTCTCGAGCTTCTTCTACTGTAGGCATACCTACTTTTAGATTAATGGTTTCCAGATAACTTGTTTTATCCGAAGTTCTGCGGCGGGATAAATTCCCGCCGCAGAATGGACACGAAGCCATCGCCTTCTCAATCTCATTCCCACACGTATCGCAGGTAAGCATAGTTAAAACTCAGGATATCTATTTGTTAAATTATGTTTTAATTTATCTAACCCAAAAAGTAGTTTCATGCATCTATCTCTATTTTTATTTCAATTCTGAAACCATCTTTCCGCCGCCCATTGATGCAGGCATGCTAATTTCAGATTTAAGTGTTTGTCTCTGATCCGAATCGGAAATCCAAAATAGATTTTCACTCGTTCCGCCAAGTTCCTTAAAAGCCACTTTGAATGATTTTTGTTTCTTGCCGGCAATTGTAACTTCTTCAATAGCTTTTACTTCGATATTCACTAATTTTACATTCTGTTCATTAGCGTCATAAAAGCGTAATAGAGTTTTATATCCTTCTGCTAATGGCAATGAAGCGATAGCAAGTTCAAAATTAGCTCCATCTGCTAAAGTCGGCGCATCAAAATCTTTTGCTACATCCGATTTCCCAGCCATTCCCATAATAAAACCTTTTACACCCTTTGCGGTATAATCAAGTTTTACGGCTTCCATACCCATTTGCTCAGTAGCACGGCTAATTGGTAAAAGTGTTGCGGCATCCATAACATATTTATCTGTCATACTGCCCATTGGCGTATTAGCCACGTCTGTTACAATTAATTTGCCGGATTCAATCTTTATTTCACGGGTAACATCGAAATCGATATTTTGTCCCATCATTGAAAGGGAAGTTTTATAATTTGATTTGCCTGTTTTTAGTTTAGAAGAATCGAATGAAGGTAAATCGCCTGATTTTGCTTTCTCTTCAGCACCTTTATCCACTTCAGGTAACTTTACATCTTTAATATCAACAGTCAATTCCGCAAGACGGGTTTTTATTTCCGGTTTAATATCTTCCTGGAATCTACCATCTATATGTTTCGCAAGGAATCTTTCAATACGTGCAAACATTGCAAGACGATTTAGTTTTCCCGCATATCCATGTCCCTCATCTTTTGCTAGGAGATATTCTACGTTGCGATTTAAATCACGCAATGTAGCAACAATCTGATCCGATTCAGCTTGTTTTACTCTTGGATCATTTGCTCCTTGAATTACAAGCAGCGGAACTTTGATATTTTTTGCTGAATTAAGAGGTGATTGTTTTTCGAGCATAGCTCTTTCTTCTGGAATATTTGGATTTCCTACTCTTACATGGAACTGTTTTACTACCGGTTCCCAATAAGCCGGAATAGAATTTAATAAAGTAATGATATTCGATGGACCAACTATTGATACGCCTGCAGCATATAAATCAGGTGTAAAAGCCACTCCTGCTAATGTAGCATATCCGCCATAAGAGCCGCCCATTATTACTACTTCTTTAGGATTAGCAATTCCTTTATCTACAAGATACTTAACGCCATCGGTTAAATCATGCTGCATAGAGCCAGTTCCCCATTGCTTGTTTCCAAGATTGAGGAATTTTTTGCCGTATCCGGTAGAACCTCTAAAATTAGGCGAAAGCACTGCATAGCCTCTATTAGCAAGGAACTGAGCAAGTGAATTATATCCGAAATAATCTCGTGCCCAAGGACCGCCATGAGGCAAAATGATTGTTGGAAGATTCTTTGCTTCGAGACCTTTAGGTGTTACTAGATAAGCAGGAATCTCTACTCCATCGCGAGCTTTATAACGTACCGGTTCCATTGGAGCAAGATATTCTGTTGGAAGATCGGGTCGTGATTTATAAAGTAATTCTACTTTATTCTTTTTTCTGTCGTATAAATAAACCGAACCGGGATCGATATCGCTTGCTACGGCTACTGTTAGTAACTGCTCGTCATCTGTCATAGAGGTAAGAGATATTTCTCCATCGGGTAATAGTTTTTTTAAATCAGCAAAAAGCTTTTCATAAGTTTTATCTTTCCAATAGTAACGAGTTCTATCGCCAGTATAAGTAGTTCCAACTAATTTATGCGTGATATCAGAAAAAACAGCACCGCCTAAATCCACCTGATTCTCAGGGTCTGATTCTATTACTTCAATTTCACCGGTTGCTAAATCAATCAATTCAAGACGTGCTAAATCAACATCCGCACCTTTATTAACGTTTAGATAAAGTTTTTTATTATCCGGTGTAAAACCTTCTACTCCGAGTGTTTCTTCATTATTAACGGTTAGTAAAGGGACTAATTCTTTGCCATTGATTTTTAGTAGTTCAGTACCGCCATCGGCTGTCTGTCTGATAGCAAGATTAATATTTCCCTGCCAATCAGGAATAAATCCGGCGAGCTTATCTTCATTTTTTAGAACTAATGTTCTTTCGCCCGTTGTAAGGTTAAGTTTATATACATCGTGATATTGTGGTTCACGGTCATTAATACCAATTAAAATTTCATTTGGTGTTTCTTTTGGTACGGACATTATATAGACTCTTACTTTTTCGAGCGGAGTAAGATCTTTAGCTTTAGGAACACCGGTTTGGCTTTCGGGTGCAGCTTTAGGATCAACTGCATAAACGCGGAAATTTTCATCTCCTCCTTGATCCTGTGAATAAAGGATGTAACGGCTATCGCGGCTCCAGAAATATCCGCTTACCGGACGTTTTGTATCTGCTGTCATTGGACGAGCATTCTCGAATGGTTCGTCAATTCCTTTTACCCATATATTCATTACATCCTTATATGGTTTGCGGAATGCGATAAACTTACCATCGGGGGATAATTGACCGCCGGATAATTGAGGATCGCCAAAAAATAATTCGATATCAATTATTGGCGGTAATTTTTGTGTTTGTGACATTACTACTCCTGTAAATAAAAACAATATCATTAGAATAGAATAGATGAGACTTTTTTTCATATCTGTTCCCTCTGTTATTAAATGTTTTAATATGTATATGAATCCCTCATACAAAGATAAATCTTTGTATATAAATAGAACAAATCAATCATTAATTTAGTTCTTTTATTGAAGTTACAAAATAAAATAGGTTTATTTGTGAATTGAATAAAATAAGATAAAAAATGGCACAAAAAATATTATGTATCGGTGAAATATTATGGGATTCGCTTCCGAATGGATTGTTTTTGGGAGGTGCGCCGTTTAATGTTGCGTGTCATCTTCATAGACTTAAATGCGATGTCTCGGTGGTTACTCGTGTGGGGAATGATGTTCTCGGCAGAATAATAAATAATCGTGTAAATGAGAAAGGAATATCCACCGATCTTTTTCAAGTGGATAATCTCTTTAGTACGGGATTGGTAAATGTAACTCTCGATAAAGAGGGGAACGCATTTTACGAAATTGTTGCTCCCGCGGCTTGGGATTATATTGAAGCTGATGATCAATTAATGAAGACTGCAGAGAAAGCGGATATAATTGTATTCGGCAGCTTAGCTCAAAGGAATAAGAAAACGAGAGAGACAATTCAAAAAATTCTCGATCTTAATAAGATAAATATTTTCGATGTTAATCTTCGTCCCCCTTATGATAATCATGATGTAATAAGTGATACTCTCTATAAAACGAAAATTTGCAAGCTCAATGATCTTGAGATATTAAAATTAGCGGAGTGGTACGGATTTGAAAGTGATCTCCATGAAGCTGCTATCGGAATCAGAGAAAAATTCGGCTGCGAGATTGTCTGCGTAACACGCGGT
>LOEU01000036.1 GCA_001516025.1 bacterium BRH_c32
TATACTTGATATATACAACCGGGAAGTAATAGGCTGGGCATTGGGTCAGAGAATTACTACAGAACTGGTTCAAAGAGCATTTACAAAGGCTGTAATGAACAGAAAGCCAGGTAAGGGAATAATACTCCACTCTGACAGAGGCAGCCAGTATACAAGCCATAAATTCAGAGCTATACTTGAGCATTATGGCTTCAGGCAATCTATGAGCGGTAAGGGTAACTGTTATGATAATGCAATTACTGAAACTTTTTTTAGTACTTTTAAGAAAGAACTTATTTATCTTGAAGAATTTAAGACAAGAGAGAAACTGATGAGTTCTGTTTTTGAATTTATTGAAGTATATTATAACAGGCAGAGATTACATTCATCTTTAGGTTATTTAAGCCCGGTAGATTTTGTAAAAGGAAATTTGAAAGAGAAACAAGAATTATTAAATTCAAAAGTTGCTTAACTTATTGTTTACTAAACAGGGAATAGTTCAAAACCTCCCCAACTTCCCATTGGTTGATTATTAATGAGAGGAGTATATTCAGAATATTGAAAATTATTAGATAATAATATTGGATTAGACAAGGGTAAGTTTCGAGCCCAAACTTGACTCACTGCTTCAATTGCAAATGTGGGAACATTTCCCGACATGTTTTCTGTTCCTATTAAAATCTCATTCATCGGAACTAGTAATTTATCAGGAGAAGAATTGAGTTGAGAAAATGAATAATTAGTTAATAAAATTAATATTAGTATAATCTTTTTCATATCAAGCTCATTTTAGTTTATCGTAAAGATACTCTTTGCTTTAAATGTTGGAAAAATTAATTCCTTATTTTTCGTAATTGCAGGTGAAGCACCTAATGCTCTTTCATCTTCAATATCTATTTTCCAGTTTAGTTCTCCTTTATTATTTAAAGATATTATAGCTACTTCGTAAGCTCCTTCCAAACTTGCAACTCCGATATAAATATTACCATCAGCATCACTTATTAAAGGACTTATTATTGCAAGATTTTTAAGATCATATTTCCACCTAAGGTTACCCGAATGGGATACTGAATATACTTCTGTAACTCCAAAATAGATATTTCCATCATAATCAATTGTTGGCTCAACATTGTCGAATAAAGGCATATTATCATTAAAATCAAATTTCCAGGATAATTCACCTTTGGAATTTAGGCAATAAAGTGTTTTTGTCGGAAGATCACGATAAGCCCCGGGTATAAAATATATATTGCCTTGTGTATCAACTATCGGAGATGATAATAATTCCATATTACCGTATTCCCATTTCACTTTATTTTCTATTACATCTACTGCTAAAACCGATACACTATTCCCTTGTATATATAACGTTTTGCCATCGGGAGAAAAAGTTGGTGCTCCATCGCCATTCTCTAAAAACCTTTGGTCTGTTAATTCCCAAAGTAATTTTCCTTCTGGACAAATTGCCTTAAGTGTATGTTTTTCAGTAACACAATAAATCGTACCGTCCAAACCAACATTTATTCCGAGATTCCTAATTGAGCAGTTTTCGCTATATTTCCAATTTAATTTTCCACCATAGCCGGAAGAATATAGACCGCTGGCATCAGCCCAAATAACTGCATCTTTTGTAATTAAAGGGGTTGTATTAATGCTTCCCGAAGCCGGATTATTCCATATTTCAATACCGCTTGGATTTAGGGAAGAAAGTCTATGAAAAGAGTAATTACATGTAGTATAAATATTTGAATTATTATCTAATGCGATAGAGCTTTCGATACCATAATATGGTATTTTCAATTTTATTTGACCTAATTTTGGACCGTGATTTGGACTTCTCCCGTTTGATTGAGGATTACCATGATTCATAGGCCATGGTGAATCTGATAATGATTCCCAAACAATATCATGCTGTGGAACTATATCATTATCAAACATCGGTTCAACCGATTTATCACATCGATTAAAAAGAAAAACTGTTATTACCCCCAGTAGAATGAACAACGTAAAATTCTTTTTCATTAATTAATTCCATAAGTTAATTATTGAATAAAGTTAGTTAAAACAAACCTTATTGTCCTTTTACATGCCGTCTCCTATTTTTTTATTGCAACTTTATAATTTAGGATTCTTTAAACAAGGTAAAATTTTTTACCCTAAATTAGAAATAAAATACTCCGGCTTGAGCCGGACTTTTGCAAATCTACTTCTTTGTTTTCTCAATATCTGAAAATCTGCTGCTTATTTTGAAGCTATTCCCATTCTCATCATGTATGTCTGAGGATAAAAATCCTTCGGATCTAATTTTGAAATAAATAAATGTGGATAACCGATCTCCTGTTTCTGAGAATGATAGTGGCGCCTCAGAAAAGACTTGCGCTTTTAATGAGGGCTTAATTAACAATAATGAGAATAATAAATAGTAAAAAAAGTATAATGGTTTTTTCATTTCGCCTTCTCCTTTCTTAAATTATTCAATTATTTGTATGTGCGGAAATGTGTATTTGTTCGGTCGATAATCATATTTTGGTGATTTTCCTCTGGCTATTTTATACCATTCGTGTACAACGTAACTCCTAAAAACATCATAATAATCCAGTAATCGATTATTGATTACGATGGATGTAACAATTAAATATTCACCTGGTAATAAAGGGCGTTTAATTGTGCGAAATATATCTCCTGCAGGTATGTTATATGTTCTTGAATCTTGATAATATCCCCCGGGTAATATTTTCTCAATAAAATCAGCCCCCATCGGATCCGGATTTGAAAGGTCGTATGGATATAATTGAAGATCATTGTAAATTCCGACATAAAAAACATAACCCGGTCTCGTGATTTCCACTTTCTTATCCGAAACATTTGTAAATCGAACAGTAAATGTCATTTTATCTCCTATCTTATATTCTGACTTGTCTGTCCATCCCTCAACTCTTAATAACTGTTTTAATTCTATCGGTGCTATTTTTCCATCTTTATCCACATCTAATGTATCAAGTTTTACTTTTCCTTTTTCTAAATATATTTTTGTATTTAATGAATCATAATCATTCAAGTAATAGATAAGATCATATGTGCCGGTATAAGTTGAATCAGCTTCTGTAAAGATAAGTGTATAGTTTCCACTTGAATCTGAACTTACTCCGCGATTGATTCCCGAGATATAAATAAGTGCATTGCTATGTTCTGTTTGATTTTCAAGTATCACTTTACCGTGAATTTTTGTTGTGTGTGTGGGATATGCTAATGGGGGTTCTACACCTTTTTCAGAGCATGAGGCAAGAATCAGAAGCAAAGCTAATTGAGATAATAGTATCTTTTTCATAGTAGTACCTCGAATATTTTATTATATAAAAAACATAATGAGAAATAATTAGAAAAGATAGTACCAATATTTTTGCACTACTTTTTATACCGATTAGTATTGATATAATAAAATTAAAGAGGTAAACTTTCGGTTAAGTATTTTTACAAATTGGATTCAATAATAATTCACACTTAATAAAAAGCTTCTTTTGGAAAAATGAATTGTTTTAATTTTTTATAGACTAAAAATTATTTCCTTTTGGTAATAGAAAATATTTTACTTTAAATCGTGTAATATCACCTTAAGTTTTTCTAATGTCTTTTCCCAGTCTTCTTTCTTTGCTTTCTCTTTTTCTACTACATCGGCTGGTGCTCTGCCTACGAAACTTTCATTCGATAATTTTTTTGTAACACCTTGAAGCGATCCTTCAATACGTACAATCTCTTTTTCGATCCTGCTACGCTCTATATCTAAATCAATTAATCCCTCTAATGGGACATAGATATCACAATCCTTAACAACTGCCGAAGCACTTGCTTTTGGTTTTTCAACATCGCTGCCTACAACCAAATTATCTACTTTAGCTAACGCCTTAATATATCCAAAAGTAACTTCTTTTAGTTTATCGGTTTTTAGAATTGCAGAAATGGTTTTTGAAGGAGGAAGATTCATCTCTCCTCTGATATTACGAAGTGCAGTAATTACACTTTGCAGAAGTTCCGCCTGCTTCTCGGCATCTTCATCAATCAAGTCTAAATTATATTGAGGAAATTTCTGCATCGAAATACTTTCACCCTCTTTTCTCTCTTCCAATAAATGCCATATCTCTTCGGTAATATATGGCATAAAGGGATGAACAACTTTTAGCATCTCTTCAAAAAGTCCGAGTGCACGAGTTAGTACGGCAGATTTTTCATTCTCTTCACCTTTATAAAGACGGGTCTTTGAAAGTTCAATATACCAATCGCAGAAATCGTTCCACACAAATGAATAGATAATCTTTGTGGTATTATTAATTTCAAATTTATCAAGTGCGGCGCTGAATTCTTTTACTGTACTTTGGAAGCGCGATATAATCCATCTATCGGCAAAATCTAAATGCTTATCAGCAAGTGATTTATCTAATTTTATATTTTGAGCGTTCATTAATAAGAAGCGAGCCGCATTCCAAATCTTATTAGAAAAATTTCTTCCTATTTCGCACATCGAATCTTGGAACATCACATCCTGCCCGAGAGGAGCAATATAATTCATCGTAAAGCGGAGCGAATCGGCACCATATTGAACAATTAAATCAAGCGGATCAGGTGAATTACCGAGAGACTTACTCATCTTCCTTCCCTGCATATCGCGCACGGTGGAAGTGAAATAAACATCCTTAAACGGAATTTCCTTTTTAAAGTGCATTCCGGCTATAATCATTCTTGCTACCCAAAAGAAGATAATATCGGGTGCAGTTACGAGCAGATCGGTCGGATAGTAATAATTTATCTCGTCATCATTTTCAAAGACGTCATAAGCCCAAAGCCAACTCGAAGCCCATGTATCGAGAACATCATTATCTTGGACCCAATTTTCGATATCCTTAGGCTCTTCAGTGCCGCAATAAATTTCTTTAGTGTCTTTATGATACCAAACAGGTATGCGATGGCCCCACCAGAGCTGCCGCGAAATACACCAGTCCCGAATGCCGCTCATCCAATGTTCATAAGTCTTTACCCAATGCTCGGGATGGAATTTTATTTTACCTTCGAGGACAACATCGAGAGCGGGCTTAACAAGCTCATCCATCTTCATAAACCATTGCTCGGAAAGATAAGGCTCTATTGGAACATTTCCGCGCTGCGAATAACCAACTTTATTTGTATAGTCTTCAGTCTTTAATAAAAGTCCTGCTTTTTCAAGCTCTTCTACTACTTTCTTGCGGGCATCATAGCGGTCTAAATTTCTAAATTCCTCGGGTACATTATCATTAGTAGAAGCATCCGTCTTGAAAATATTAATAAATTCAAGATTATGTCTTACGCCCATTTCGTAATCATTAACATCATGTGCAGGAGTTATCTTTACTGCACCTGTTCCAAATTCTTTATCCACATATTCATCGGCAAAAAGAGGAATCTCTCTTCCCACTAATGGTAGTATTATCTTTTTACCTAATAAATCTTTATATCGTTCATCCTCGGGATTAACTGCCACACCCGTATCGCCGAGCATAGTCTCGGGACGTGTAGTAGCTACAATAACAAACTTATCGCTATCCTTAATAGGATATTTTAAGTACCATAATTTTCCATTTACCTCTTTGAACAATACTTCTTCATCGGAGATGGCAGATTTAGATGCGGGGCACCAGTTTACCATCCTATAACCGCGATAGATAAATCCCTGTTTATAAAGCTCGACGAAAGCTTCAATAACCTTTTTATGATAATGCTCATCCATCGTAAAACGTTCTCTATCCCAATCGCAGCTTACGCCGAGTTTTTTTAATTGGCTTACAATTATTCCGCCATACTTATCTTTCCATTCATAACAATACTTTAAAAATTCTTCTCTTGAGAGATCAGCTTTATCGATCCCTTTTTCTTTTAAGAAAGCAATCACTTTAGATTCGGTGGCAATGGAGGCGTGATCTGTCCCCGGCACCCAGCATGCATTATATCCATTCATTCTTTTGTAACGAATATAAATATCCTGAATAGTATTATTAAGCACGTGCCCCATGTGAAGAATACCGGTTATATTCGGAGGCGGAATTACGATTGTATATGGTTCTTTCGTATTATCGATCTGTGAATGATATAGTTTCTCGTCTTCCCAGTATGAATGCCATTTATCTTCTACATCTGCCGGATTATACGCTTTAGGAATATTATTGAAATCAAAAGCCATTTCTGCTCGCTTAAATTTTTGTTTTATAATAGTGTTTTAAAGAATTTGCAAATATATGATTTTCTTATCTTTTATAATATATACTTGCTTAGGTCTCTATTCTTAATAATCTTATCTAACTTATCATTTACCATCTTGCCCGTAATATCTATTGCCGATTCGGGCATCTTATCGGGCACTTCAAAAAGTATATCTTCCAATAAAGTAGTAAGAATAGTATGAAGTCTTCTTGCACCTATATTTTCCACCTGCTCATTTACGGCTGCGGCGGTCTTTGCAATCTCTAAAATCGCATCGTTCTTAAATCTAATAGTTACACCCTCGGTTTCTAATAGTGCACTATATTGCTTTAAAAGTGCATTCTGAGGAATCGTAAGAATTTTTACGAAATCTTCTTCGGTTAGACTCTTTAATTCAACTCTAATCGGGAATCTTCCTTGAAGTTCAGGAATTAGATCAGACGGCTTAGAAACATGAAAAGCACCCGAGGCAATAAAAAGAACGTGATCTGTTTTTACAGGTCCATATTTTGTATTAATAGCAGAACCTTCAACAATCGGGAGAAGGTCTCTTTGAACTCCTTCTCGAGATACATCCGGTCCGCCTTGAGCACTTTTTGTCCCGGCTATCTTATCTATCTCATCAATAAAAACAATTCCCGCTTCTTGCACTCTATCAATTGCTTCTTTCTGAACCGCTTCCATATCAATCAATTTTTGTGCTTCTTCTTGTTCGATCAGATTCTTAGCTTCTCTAATAGAAGTTTTTCTTTTCTTCTTTTTCTTTGGAATCATGGATGACATCATATCTTGAAGGTTCATCGAAAGATCGTCCATTCCCTGCGGACCTAAAACCTGCATTCCGAATGCAGGAAGATTTACATCAAACTCGATAAGCTTATCATCCATATCGCCCTTTCTTAATTTCTCTCTCATCCATTCGCGGGTTTTTTCATTCTGGAGTGCTTCTGTTTCCGCCGTATCCTCGGTCTCACTGGCAGCGGTTGGCTTTTTAATCGGTGGAATTAATTGATCCAATATTCGGTCTTCTGCCATTAATGCCGCTTTTTCTTTTACCGCTTCTGTTTTCTCGAATCGTACCATATTAACAGAAATCTCTGCTAAGTCTCTTATCATTGATTCCACATCTCTTCCGACATAGCCGACTTCTGTATATTTCGATGCTTCCACTTTAATAAATGGTGCTCCGGAGAGTTTTGCCAATCGGCGAGCTATCTCTGTTTTTCCTACTCCCGTTGGTCCGATTAAGATAATGTTATTAGGCATTATCTCCTCTTTAATATCGATACTTACTTTTTGTCTTCTCCATCTGTTTCTAAGTGCTATTGCCACTGCTCTCTTTGCGTCATCCTGTCCGATAATATATTTATCTAATTCAATTACAATCTGGGATGGTGTCAACGACTTCATAAGGTCCATTTTCATCTCTATTTTCCTATAACTTCAACATTAATTTTATCGTTTGTATAAATGCATATTTCTGATGCTGTTTTTAATGATTCTTTTACTATTTCTTCTGAGGAAAGATTAGAATATTTTTTGAGCATACGAGCTGCTGCGAGCGCATACATTCCCCCCGATCCGATTGCTACTATTCCATCATCGGGCTCAATTACATCCCCGGTTCCCGATACAATAAATAATTTTTCGGCGGATGCGATTGCAAGCATTGCCTCTAATTTTCTTAAATATTTATCCGTTCTCCAATCCTTCGCAAGTTCCACTACCGCACGGCTTACGTTACCCGAGAATTGCTCTAACTTCTCCTCAAAACGATTTAAAAGTGTAAACGCATCGGCAGTGGAACCTGCAAATCCGCATACTACTTTACCATTAAGAAGAACTCTTATTTTTTTTGAATTATGTTTCATCACCGTATTACCGAGAGATACTTGACCGTCTCCACCAAGTGCTGCCACTCCATTATGTAATACACCTACTATTGTTGTTGATCTGATTTTCAATTTCTTAACCTCTATTCTAAAATTTAATTGGAAAAATTCTTGGCACCTTATTTTGATATTCTATATAATCATCTCCAAAGCGTTCTATCAATTTCTTTTCTTCGTAATAGCTGCCAATTATGAAATAAGCCAGTATGCAAATTAAAGAGATTAAGTAGAATAAATCCATTGTCGGACGTACTAATAAAAACAGGAATGAGGATAGATAGATCGGATGCCTGACAAACTTAAAAGGTCCTTTTATTACTAATGATTGTTTCTCGTCTAATTCCTTTGTGTCATAAGTGCCCTTGTAATATCGAACAATCTGTGAAATACCAAGAAACTCTTTTCCATCAATGTATCGGACAGTCCAGATTAATAGACCGATAAATACTACCTGCAATCCAATAGTTACTAAATCATACGGATAAGGGAGATCATAAATAATCAATCCGGGCTTGGGAGCAATCTCATATATCGCAAGGAAGATAATTACTGATATGATATTATAAAACAACCGATAGAATGCAATTTTATTTCCGGCATTTTCAATAATTCTTTTTTTTATGCTACTCGAAGCAAGTATCGTGTGCGATACTCCAAATAAGGCAAATAGAAAAACAATTATTACAATATCAATTATATAGGTCATAGCTCCTTTCTTAATCGAGCGACAGGGATTTTTAATTGTTCGCGGTATTTTGCTACCGTACGGCGTGCAATATGTATTCCTTTTCCTTTTAGCATCGATGCTATTTTATCATCACTATGCGGATTCTTTTTAGGTTCGCTCTCGCAAATCTCCTTAATTAATTCTTTTATATGTTTGTTCGATATATCTTCACCCGAATCTGTCGAAAGTCCTTCGCTGAAAAAATATTTCAATTCATGAATACCTTGCGGGCTTTGGACGTATTTGCCATTAACTACACGGCTAATTGTTGATATATCCATTCCTATTTCGTCTGCTATATCCTTATATATCATCGGATGAAGGAACTTAGGTCCATCTTCAAAGAATTCAAACTGACGCTCGAGTATCGATCTCATAATCTTCATAAGAGTCTGCCTTCTTTGATAAAGGGAGGCAATAAAACCTTTTGCCGATTCAAATTTTTCACGCAAAAATTTATGAGTCTCTCTTTCGCGTTCCGAGATTTTTCTCTTCCTCTTATTCGTATCTAGCATCTCAAGATATGCCTTGCTAATCGTAACCGAAGGAACGCTTCTATCATTCAGTGTAACGATAAAATTATCATCCTGCTTTTCTACAATAAAATCGGGCGAAATCTGATTCATCTCTTCCGAATCTATATTCCCTTCTCCCGGTTTCGGATTGAGTTTTAATATTAAGTCAATTGCACTCTTCAGAGTTTCTTTTGATAAATCGAGTGCCTTCTGAATATTATCATATCTCTTATTCTTGAAATCGCCAAAATGTTCCGATAAAATCTTATCTGCGATATATGAATAATAGGGGTCATAGGAGCCGTGGCGTATTTGAACCAATAAGCATTCACGCAAATCCCTTGTACCGATACCAACAGGATCTAATTTCTGAATCTCCTCTAAAACTTTTTCCGCTTTTTCTTTACTAATCTCTATATCTTCAAAAAGTCGAAGATCATTTACAATACGCTCTAAATCGTCTTTGAAATATCCATCTTTATTTAAGCTATTAATAATATTTTCGCCGAGGAATATTTCGTCTTCATCGAGTTCGAGCATGTGAAGCTGTTCAATTAAATTCTCCCTTAAACTTCTTTTTTGGGGAGCTACCGGAAATGTTTTTTCTTCATCATTGCTCTTATTTAGTTTTTCATAGCTTAATTCGGAATCAATATCAGAATCATTCATAAAATCTTCTACGTCAAATTCATCATCGCTATTTTTTAAGTCTTCTTCCACTACTGCTTCATCTCCCGTATCGGGATTATCTTCCATCTGTTCTTGTTCTAATTCATAATCGTCCATAAGAGTTTCTTCGAGAATAGGATTGAGTTCGAGCTCGGTCTTAATCCTCTGCTCGAGCGCAATAGTATTCAATTGCAGCAGCTTCTGATATTGAATCTGTTGCGGAGAAAGCTTCTGCTGTAATGAGAGACGTTGTTGTAATGATAGCATAATTGATTACCTGATTAAACTTTTAATTTTTTGAAACCATTTAGATCCGAATTGCCTTTCAAGCGATTCTTTGCAAAAATCGAGTACGGAAATTTGTGTCTTTTGACCGTTTTCTAGTGCCGGCTCGCAATCGCGGTATTTCTCATATCTTAATACCGGTCCACCAAAATGACTAATTCTAATCGGGAATAGATGACATGAAATTGGTTTAAGAAAATCGGTCAATCCTGCTCGGTATGCTTTTTCGATGCCGCATTTAGCTATATCACCGTCATAATATACAAAAAGGCATTCCCTGTCATTTAGACTTCTTGTCATTAATTCACCATCTATTTCCATCCAAAAGCCGTGCTTCTCTATTTCGGTTTGATGTATCTCGGGAATAAAATCCTTTATAATATGATAATTTTTAGCAATAGCTTCAACTTCTTCTTTTGTTAAAGGTGCACCATATTTGCTCTCCATGGTACAGCATGCTCCTTTACATTTTGTCAAATCACATGTAAATTTGACACTTGCTATTTCGCTATTTAATATTACATTGTCTGCTTGGTAAAAGTCTGGTTGCATATTCTTGGAATAATTTTTGATAAAGATACGAATTTAGACTTTTTTAAGAAAGAATCAAATATTTTGAAGGGTGCTTTATGGAAAATAATTTTGACGTAATTATTATCGGTTCGGGAATTAGTTCCCTTACCGCAGGTACAATTCTCTCTAAATTTGGCAAAAAAAGAGTCCTAATCCTCGAAAAACATTCCAAAATCGGCGGTTTTACGCATATTTTCAAAAGAAAAGGTAATTCTTCCAATTATCAATGGGATGTGGGTTTACATTATGTCGGGGATATGATGCAAGGATCATTTTTAAGAAAAACATTTAATTATATTTCTGAAGATTCAATTCGTTGGCATGAAATGCCCGAAATTTATGATGTGTTTGTTTATCCCGGATTTATTTTCAAGACTCGCAAAGGATTAGCGAATCTAAGAGACGACTTAATAACCGCTTTCCCCGAAGAAAGAAATGCGATAATAAAATATTTTAATGATATTAAAAGAGCCGGCGGATGGCTTGCGAGATACGGTTTTTTACAGACGTTACCGGTTTTTCTTAGAACGCTTTTTTCATTCATCAAATTTCCGGGTAAAAGAAATGCTCTTTCCACTCTTGGAGAATATCTAAATAATAATATTAGAGATGAAAAGCTCAGAGCAGTTCTCGCATCTCAATGGGGTGATTATGGGCTTCCTCCTTCTCAAGCAGCATTTGTTACTCATGCTATGATTGTAAATCACTATATCAATGGGGGTTATTATCCTGCCGGCGGATCAAAAGTAATTGCCGACTCTATCTCGCCAATTATTCAAATCAGCGAGGGTGTAATAAAAACCAAAGCGACTGTTCAAGAAATTATTATAAAAGATAAAAAAGCAATCGGAGTAAGAGCAAACGAAAAAACAGAAACCGGCATTGAACAAAAAGAATATTTCGCCGATAAAATAATCTCTACCACCGGAGCCGCCATAACTTATAATAAATTAATTCCAAACGGATATACAGATAATTATAAAGATGAAATTAATAATTTCCCCAAAGGTTCCGGACACATTAATATTTATCTCGGTCTAAAGGAAAATCCTAAGACATTAGGTTTTGCAGGCGAAAACTATTGGCTTTTTAATTCTTACGATCATGAAAAAATCTGGAACGAAAGAAATGATGTAATTAATGGAAATATTTCGATGGTCTATTTATCTTTCCCTTCCATTAAAGATCCTAAAGCCGAGGGACATACTGCCGAATTAATCTTATTCGCTGATTATATTATATTCAGTAAATGGGCAGATCAAAAGTGGAAAGAGAGGGATGAAGAGTATCAGAAAATAAAAGAGATGATTTGTAATAATGCTATAGATTTTGTGGAGAGTCATTTTAAGGGATTCAAAAAAATAATAGATTATAAGGAAGTATCAACTCCATTAAGCACGGAACACTTTACAGGTAATCCGGGCGGAACAATTTACGGCATTCCTGCAATTCCAAAAAGATATAAAGTAAATTGGATTAGTCCAATTACTCCCGTAAAGAATTTGTATCTTTCAGGTGCGGATTCTATGAGTCTTGGTATCGCAGGCGCGATGATGAGCGGAGTTATTACTTCCGGATTAGTACTCAATAAATCACGCGGTCTAATTAATGTATTTAAAGAAATTTCCAAAACAAATTAAATGAAAACAAAACAACCATATTTTATAATATCTGAGAATAGTGATTTTATTGTTGCAGAAAAAGATGCAGGAATATCTTCAATTCCCGAAAACGATTTATCACTCCCAAATCTTTATTCCCTTTTGTGCGATGAATATAAATCAAAATTATTTATAGTTCATAGACTTGATAAAGATGTAAGCGGAATAATCCTCTTTGCAAAAAATGAAAGAGCGCATAAAGATCTCTGTAAACTTTTTGAAACAAGAGAAATTAAAAAACGTTACTCCGCCGTTGTAACGGGATTAGTAAAAAACAATACCGGAATAATAGCCAAAAGCATTAAAGAATTTGGCTCGGGCAGAATGGGAGTTACAAATGGCAATAGCGGCAAAAGATCTATTACTAATTACGAAGTAAAAAAATGTTTCCATAATCACACTTTAGTTGAATTAACTCCTACAACCGGAAGGCGGCATCAGTTACGTGTTCACCTATATTCTATTGGTCATCCCGTAGCAGGAGATAGAATGTATGGAGATGATAATTTGCAATGTAAATATAAGCGGCTCTATCTACATGCCTCAGAATTAGAATTCCATTTAGACCAAGTCTATCATTTTAAGAGTGAAGTGCCCTCAACATTTATTAATTTCCACGAAGATAAAGTATGATTGAACCAAAAATTTTTTATAGGAAGTTGGATTCGTTGCTTAGCAAAATAAGTTTAGAAAAATCATCTCAAGATTATGTTTTTAAAATAGTTCAAGAACTCGAAAATACATTTGGAGACGATTTAAGAATCGGCAATGGAAGAGTATATGAAGCTGCCGAAGGAGAGTATCTATTGGTGTATCCTTCAACGAATGATGAAGGGATGACAAAAACAATTAGAGCTGATTCTGAAGCAATTGGTGCACTGCTTGCATCTAAGACTTACATCTTCGATAATCCCGATTTTACAATTGATAATAAAATCTATTCACAGTCAGAATATAAAATACCTGCTGCAATTACAGTGCGAAGCCCTGAATCAAGATGGCTATGCGTATTTGAATTAAAAAGCGGATGGCTCCGCGAAGAAGTAGAGTTTTGCCTTAATGCCGTGAGAACCTATCTCAATTATCGTCTATATTCAGAATCTGTAAAATCGGAAATGGAACAGGCTGCGCATATTCAACAAAGTTTACTGCCCGGGGCGGCTCCCGAAGTAACGGGCTTTAAATTATTCGGACGTTCTATCCCGGCAGAAATTGTCGGCGGTGATCTATTTGATTATTTTGATTTCGATGATGAAATGCTCGGTGTTTGTATCGGGGATGCAAGCGGTCATGGTCTCCCCGCGGCACTGCTTGTGCGTGATGTAGTTACAGGTCTTCGTATGGGTCTCGAAAAACATATGGAAATGGTTTATACCTTTGAGAAGCTGAATAAAGTAATTTATAGAAGTGTTTATTCTACTAGTTTCATCTCCCTATTCTATGCAGAGATCGAAAAGAACGGAAATATTTTTTACGTAAATGCGGGACATCCATCGCCACTTTTATTTTCGGCACGTGGAAAGGTATCTGAATTAGAATCCACGGGATTAATTTTCGGGGCACTTCCCGAAATTCAACTCTCAAGAAGTTTCGCTAATATGAAATCGGGAGATATACTTGTTCTTTATACTGATGGAATTTTTGAAAGAAAAAACCCTTTCACGGGTGAAGATTTCGGAATTGAAGGAATAAAAAAAACTGTTATTGAAAATAAAGATCAAACACCTGAAGTAATTTTGGATAAACTATTTTTAAATGCATTCTCTTTCGGTCTCAAAAGAAAATGGGAAGATGATGCCACGATAATGGTGATCAAAAAAGATTAATTATGCCAAGCTATTACAAAAAAACTAAACTGTTTATTCAAAGAACTATTTCAAAAATTCATTTACCTGATTATTCTGTATTTACAATCTACTCGATATTAATAGGTGCAGCAGTCGGTTTCGCAGCTGTATTGTTTCATAATTCTATCGAATTTTTTAATGAAGTATTTTTCGGGCAAACAGCCAGCGGATTATATTTCCTCGGAGCATTTGCGGTAATCACTATTCCCGCAATAGGAATGTTTATTCAAAGTATGATGATTCGCTCGATGCCAGATATTGCTTCTAAAAGAGGCGTTTCAGAAGTCATAAAATCAGTTGCTTCAAAGAAAGGCAATATCCCTTTTAGAAATACTATTTTCCATTTTATTGCCCCGGTAATTTGTATCGGGAGCGGCGGGACGGTGGGACCCGAGGGACCAGCAGCGCAGCTCGGAGGCGGTGTAGCAAGTAAGTTATCTTCTTTACTTAATATTTCCGATCAAAGAAAAAGAATGTACACCGCAGCAGGCGCCGGAGCCGCCATTGCCGCAATATTCAATACACCGCTTGGCGGAATCTTCTTTGCTTTGGAGATTGTTTTATTAAACGAATTTGAGACAGCAACATTCTCTGCCTTGATTTTATCATCCGTTACCGCAAGTACGATTTCGCGTACATTCCTTGGTAATGAATCGGTATTTATTTTCAATACTCCTTCGATTGGCAGTTTTGATACAATTTTTCATTATGCACTTCTCGGTATTTTCATTGGTGCAGTTTCTTTCTTGTTTGTAAAATATTCTAACCTGTCAGATGACTTTATTAAAAAACATCTACTTACTCGATTACCTCAATGGAGCGTTATGGTAATGGCAGGTTTGCTCGTTGGAGCGGCAGGATATTTTTATTCTGATATATTCGGTATCGGATATAAAGCGATTAATCATATGCTCCAAAATAAATATCTTTGGAGTGGAGTATTAATTTTATTCGCTATGAAATTTTTGCTTGTACCTTTGGTTCTAAATAGCGGCGGCTATGGCGGAATATTTGCTCCCGCATTATTTATGGGCGCATGCCTCGGTTATCTATACGCTTTTGTAATGAACTATTTTTTCGGGTTGAATCTTGATCCTACCGCTTTCTTACTCGTGGGAATGGGTGCGATGCTCGGCGGTATTAATTCTATCCCTATTTCTGCTATCTTAATAATCTTTGAAATGACTAAAGATTATTCTTATATATTGCCATTAATGCTTGCAGTTGTCTCAAGCACTATGTTTGTTCAAATCACTCTAAAAAATTCCATTCATCTTCTTTCTCTAACCCGTCAAGGATATCGTTTATCCGAAAAAAGATCGGTCAACGTCCTGAAATCTATTTTTACTGAGGAGATATTAAGGAAGGAGATTAATTTAATTCCCGAAGAAACAAAAATTGCGGCATTGGTAAATAAACTCTCGGAAGTGCCTCATAGCATCTTCTATCTTTATAATAAAGAAAATAAAATTACAGGATATATTACTGAAACCGAATTACGACCGATTATTTCTGAATATGAACATATCCAAAGTGTGCTTGTAGTAAGGGATATCGCTCAAACCAATATCGTAAAAATATTTGATTCCGATGATTTAGATCATGTAATGAAAGTTTTTGAAAATCGTGATGTAGATGAATTGCCTGTATTTTCTTTGAATAATCCCGATGTGGTGATCGGTTCGGTTTGGCGTAAAGACGTAATTAGTATGCTGAATAAAGAGAACCTCAAACATAATCTTGCCGATGGATTCGCAAAAGAATTGAAAACAATCGGTGCGGGAATTCAATCCAAAGTTGCCGATGGATATTCCATTATCGAGATTGTTCCCAGACGTGATTTTATTGGGAAATCATTGTCTTTATTGCGTCTTCGCAATCGATACGGACTCGAAGTTTTGCTTATCAAGAAACCTCGACACGGATATATGAGTGAATCTGGTGATAAATTAATTATAGCTGATCCGAATTATAAAATTGAGAGTGATGATATATTAGTTTTATTCGGACCCGATGATAAAATCGCCGAAACCAAACAGTGGGAAAATTTATAATAAGTTAAATTGATTTGTAACTTTTTTTTCTCGGATGGATATTTATTATTTATTCTTATACGCGTTTTTAATTTTAATGAAAGCATCAGTATGAAAAAATATAAGCTGAAAAATATGGATTGTGCTTCGTGTGCTTCAAAAATCGAAGACGGTCTTTCTAAAATGGATGATGTGAAATTCGTTACCGTGAATTTTGTAAACTCTTCTTTAGAAATAGAAACAGATGATCTCGATTCAGTCAAACGAAAAATAAAAGACCTGGAGCCTGATGTAGAACTCGAAGACTATGAAACTAATTATGCCCCTCCTCAAAAACATAATATCGTATCACTTTGGAATGAGAACCGTACTGCATTAATAAAAATAATTTTAACTCTACTTTTTTTAATGTTCGGATTATTGTTTGAAGAAGAACTCCATAACACCAAATATCATATCGCAGAATATTTCGTTTTCTTTATCGCCTATCTTTTAAGCGGCTGGGATGTAATAAAAAGTGCGTTCAAAAATATTATTAAAGGGCAGGTCTTCAACGAAAACTTCTTAATGACCATTGCTACCATCGGGGCATTTGCGATACATGAAATTCCCGAAGCAGTTGCCGTTATGCTTTTTTATGTGGTTGGTGAATTATTTCAGGATATCTCGCTCAATCGCTCGCGCCGTTCAATAAAATCGCTTTTAGAAATTCGTCCCGATTATGCAAATCTTAAAATTAATGGAGAAACTAAAACTGTATCTCCCGAAGAAGTAAATATCGGAGATTTCATTTTAGTAAAAGTCGGCGAAAAAATTCCTCTAGATGGAATAGTGATTTCGGGTGAATCATTCGTGGATACATCTGCATTAACAGGTGAAAGCGTTCCGCAAAAAATAAAAACAGATGATACTGCGTTAGCCGGAATGCTTAATCAAGCGGGATTGCTTACTATAAAAGTTACAAAAGCATTTAATGAATCTTCAATTTCGAAAATACTCGATCTCGTAGAAAATGCATCTTCAAAAAAAGCAGAAACCGAAAAGTTTATCACTTCCTTTGCGAAATACTATACTCCCGTTGTGGTTTTTGGTGCATTGCTACTGGCGGTTGCTCCCCCACTAATTTTCCCAAGCGAATCATTTTCAGATTGGATATATCGGGCGCTTGTTGTATTAGTTATTTCATGCCCTTGCGCTTTAGTAATAAGTATTCCTCTTGGTTATTTCGGAGGAATCGGAGGT
This sequence comes from bacterium BRH_c32, assembly GCA_001516025.1. Lineage (GTDB taxonomy): Bacteria > Bacteroidota > Ignavibacteria > Ignavibacteriales > Melioribacteraceae > BRH-c32. The sequence goes on from LOEU01000036.1 coordinate 17,649, forward strand.
GCTTCTAAAAAAGGAATTTTAGTAAAGGGTTCTAACTTCCTAGATGCTTTGACAAAAGTGAAAACAGTTGTATTCGATAAGACCGGCACTCTTACTAAAGGTGAATTTAAGGTTTCGGAAATCATTGTAGAAAATGGATTTGATAAAGATGAAATTTTACGATATGCCGCTTATGCAGAATCAAACTCTAATCACCCCATTGCTAAATCAGTTCTTGAAGCCTATAAAGATACTATTGATTCCTCTTTAATTACGGATCATAAAGAATTAAGCGGTAAAGGAATTATTGCAAGCGTAAACGGAAGGGAAATTCTCGTTGGCAATGATCGTCTTCTTCATTTAGAAAACATTGAGCATGACAGATGTGATGTTGAAGGAACAGTAATACATGTAGCAGTCGATTCTGTTTATGCCGGATATATAATTATTTCTGATGCGTTAAAATCGGGAGCTGAAGGAACGATTAAATCGTTGGATGATATGGGTATTAATTCTATCATGCTTACCGGAGACAATAAAACCGCAGCTGAAACATTCGCAAATAAATTATCTATATCCGAATACTACTATGAATTGCTCCCTGAGGATAAAGTAAATCATATCGAAAAAATTATTGCTGAATCGGAGAAAGGCGATAAAGTCGCTTTTGTTGGAGATGGAATAAATGATGCACCGGTATTAGCACGTGCCGATATAGGGATTGCAATGGGTGCACTCGGCTCGGATGCTGCCGTGGAAACCGCCGATATAGTTTTAATGACTGATTCACCAGAAAAAATTGTAACTGCAATAGAGATAGCTAAGCGGACAAGAAAAATAGTTTGGCAGAATATCGGATTCGCTATGGGAATAAAAGCATTCTTTATCGTTCTTGGTGTTTTAGGAGTTGCAACAATGTGGGAAGCCGTCTTCGGTGATATGGGAGTAGCAATAATCGCAATCCTCAACGCCATGCGTGTAATGAAATAATCATAAATCCTTTTGATGGTCTTTCTTTCACAACAGCATAATATTTGGACTATTGGTGAATGAAATTGCAGAGTATTTTTACGAGATAACTTGAACGAATATACCAAATAAAGCTTATTTTACAACTTCCCCTCTTTATAGAGGAGGCGGGTTTTTACTCGTTGCATTTGTCTCTCGATTATCAAATCGGCAAGAAATGATGGAACTAAATGCTTATCTTTAGAATTCATTACATCGATTACCTTCCCTTCGCTGATATCCATTCGATAAAGATTATTCATAAAACGATCGAAATCGCTCACCATCATTTCACGAATCTTATTAATAAGCTGTTCCTTGACCATTTCGAGATTAGCATGAATTGGGAGATTAAATTCCGAGGTCTGCAAATCCTTCATTATTCTTTCGGTTAAAGGAAATATTAATTTTTCATTTTCCATCTTACACCTTTATAAAAATCTTTCTCTTATAGAACGTAATATAAAAAAAACCGTCCCAAATAATCTTTGAGACGGTTTCTTAATTTTAATTCAATTACTACTAATACTTATATTTAAGCCAAGCGAAAATTTCAGACCATTTTGGTTTTTTACCTGTTCTTAATATACCGACTCTATAAATCTTACCTGCAATCGGAAAGATTGCAAATATAGTTGCTACATTAATTACAAACGATCCGATTAATTGCCAAATTGGAACATCCACTATTGCAAGCTTTGCAGGCATTACTATTATCGATGCAAACGGAGCAATGGACGCTATCTCGGCAATTGTATTATTTGGATTTCTTACCATTGACATAGCAATAAAAAATGGAATTATTATCAACATCATTAGAGGCCACATTCCCGATTGTGCTTCCTGTGCATTATCGAATATTGCTCCGACTGTTGCGAATAAACCTAAGAATGTAATCAGTCCCACAACGTAATTAACTAATAAATATCCAACCTGAAGAAGTGTGATAGAGAATACGAATTCAGGAGGCAGCATAAACCATGAAGTGGAAATTACTAATATCACAGGAGTAAGCCAGATCGCCATTTGAATACCGCCCGTTATACCCATTCCGAGCACCTTTCCCGTCATTAATTCATTCGGATGTACTGATGAAAGGAGCACTTCCACTATTCTATTATTCTTCTCTTCGAGAACGGATTGCATTATCATCTGCCCCATCATCAATAGAGAAATATATAGTATGAAGGAAAATAGATATGAAAGGATCAGATTACCATAACCTTCTTCTTCAATCTTTTCATTCTCTGTTACCTTGAAAGATGTGAAATCCACTCCCGTTCTTGCAAAATCTAAATCAGCAGGAGATAAATTCTTACTCGTGAAATAATTATCTATAAGTACCTTATTAATCGGTCCGCTTAGTTTATCTGATAAAGAAATATCCTTCGGGGTTTTGGAATAATATTGAATCTTCTTATCGGTCATTGCCGCTTCAGAAACGAATATCAGTCCGCTTACCTCTTCTTTTACTATACTTTCTTTTTTCTCTTTTAGATATTTATCAAATTCAGGCTTTGTCATCGTATAGTAACTCATTACATAACTACCCTCTTTGACCGATTCTATATTCGATAATTCAGTTTCTAATTTTGCAGTTAAATCGGGTGATTCGGTAATCATCTGCAATACAACTTTATTACCACCTTCATAACTAAATAGAAGGGTTTGGAATCCAAGAATACCAAACATAAACAGCGGCAGGAGTATTGTTGAAATAATAAAAGATTTCGACATAAGCTTTTCGCGAAGTTCTCTTTTTATGACTGCTAAGGTTCTGTAATTAAGCATTATGCACCTCCTTTACTGCTTCGGTTTCCTTTCCTGCTAATTCGATAAATATTTCATGCAATGAAATATCGTTTGCATTGAATTTCTTTACAAGTATATTGTGATCAACAAGAAGTTTTAATAGCTCCTGAGTTTGAGAAGGATGATTTACTCTGATACCTAGTGAGTTTCCGAAATCTTCCATCTTCTCTACTATCGGATGCCCTTTAAGGAAACTAATATCTCCCTCGTAATTAAGACTAACATTTTTCTGCGAATATTTTTGTTTTAATTCAGCAAGCGATCCATTAACAATAATTTGCCCCTTATCAATCATTGCAATATGATCGCACATCTTTTCGGCAAAATCCATTAAGTGAGTTGAGAAGATAATTACTTTACCCCGCTGCTTCATCTCAAGTATTATCTCTTTTAGAAGATTTGTATTAATAGGGTCCAATCCCGAAAAGGGTTCATCAAGTATAATAAAATCAGGATCATGCAATACCGTTGCAATAAATTGAATCTTCTGTTGATTGCCCTTTGACAGGTCTTCTACTTTTGCCAATTTTCTATCGAGAAGATCAAATCTCTTAAGGTATTGAAGTGCTTTCTTTTCAATTTCTTTACCGCTCTTTCCTTTGAGTTCGGCAAAATAAAGAAGCGTCTCAAGAACTTTCATTTTTTTATAAAGACCTCGCTCTTCGGGCAAGTAGCCGACTTTATCTTTAAATTCCTGACCTACTTTAGTCCCGCGTAAAATTACTTCTCCGCTATCAGGCAGATAAATATTCATCATCATTCTAATGGTGGTGGTTTTCCCCGCACCATTACGCCCGATCAGACCGAAGATGCTTCCTTCGGGCACTGTGAATGAGGCATTATCCACAGCTTTTAACGAGCCGAACGTTTTAGATAGATTTCTTATTTCTAATGCGTGCATTAGACTCCCGTTTTTGTTTTATAAAAAATAAGCAATTTATTAATTTATATATAATTTTTTATTTACCAGATCTTCACGAGCTTATCACCGTTGTTTCTCATTGCATCACCTTCTTTAACGCTGAATGCTTCAAAAAATTCAGGCATATTGGCAAGAGGTCCTAATACACGGTATTTGCCTGGTGAGTGTACGTCTGTTTTTAATCTTAATTTTAAATTTTCGTCACGGATATTATTCTTCCAAACTTGTGCCCATGATAAAAAGAATCTTTGCGAAGGAGTAAATCCATCGATCATTTCACCTTTTTTATATTGTTCGGTTTTTTTGAATGCATTATAGGAAACAGTAAGTCCGCCCAAATCAGCAATATTTTCGCCGATAGTTAATTTGCCGTCAACATTGAAGTTTTCAATTGCATTATATCCGTCATATTGAGCAGTCAATTTATCGGCTCTCTCTTGGAATTTTTCACCGTCTTCTTTAGTCCACCATTCTTTTATGTTTCCATCGGCGTCATATTTTCTTCCTTGATCATCAAATCCATGAGTGATTTCATGACCTATAACTGCTCCCATTCCGCCATAATTAATTGCATCGTCAGAATTAGTATCGAAGAATGGATGCTGCAATATGGCAGCCGGGAATACTATCTCATTTCTATTAGGTGAATAATAAGCATTTACGGTCTGTGGATTCATGCCCCATTCTGTTTCATCCACCGGTGTATTTATTTTTGCCAAATTATCCTTCTTTGCCCACTGCGCAGCACGTATAACATTCTTCAAATAAGTATCGCGTTTAATTTCAAGCGATGAATAATCTCTCCATTTATCAGGATATCCGATTTTTACTTTGAAAGTGCTTAATTTCTTTAGTGCCATTGCCTTAGTTTCAGGACTCATCCATTCAAGTCCATTAATTCTTTCGCCCATAGAAACTAATAAATTATCTACTATCTGTTTTGCTTTAGCTTTTGATTCTGCCGGGAAATATTTATCGGTATAGCTTTCGCCAACCAATTCGCCGATAAAGCGATCTGTAACCTGCAATACTCTTTTCCATCTTGGCTGCAATACTTTTGCGCCGGTCAAAAATTTACCATAAAAATCGAAACGTTTATTTACAAAATCGCTGCTAAGATAATTTGCCGCTCCATTTAAAAGATGCCATTTTAGATAAACTTTCCAATCATTGATAGAAACATCATTAAACATTCCGGAAAGTCCTTCGAAGAATCTCGGCTGTTCTACTACCACTACACCCGGATTTTTGATATCGATTGTTTTGAAAAATAAATCCCATTCGAATGAGCCGGTCATTTTACTTAACTGTTCGACCCCCATTTTATTATATGTCTTTTCAGGGTCGCGATTCTCTAATCGTGTAAAAGATGATATTGCTAATCTTGTTTCTAATTCCATAATTTTATTAGCATTTACCTCAGCAACATCTGCGGGACTGCCTGATAATTCTAACATACTTTTCACATAAACTAAATAGTTTTCTCTAATTTCTTTCGAGCGCGCATCGTCTTTTGTGTAATATTCCACATCAGGAAGGCTTACTCCTCCTTGACTTAATTCAGCTACATTCATATTGCTTTTTTTGGAATCGATTGTTGCATAAAATCCGAATGGAACGCTAATTCCGCGTGAATGTAAATAACCGATCATCTTAATTAAATCGGTTTTGGTTTTTATTTTGTCTATATCATTTAATTCAGGTAGGAGTGGCTTGATTCCTAATTTTTCAATCTGCGCTGAATCGATACCGGTGGCATAAAAATCCCCAATTTTTTGATTAGCTGAACCGATTTCCCAATCCTGCTTGGCAGATGCCATTAAAAGAATCTCTTTTATCTGTTCATTTGTCATCTCGGCTAAATTCTCAAATGATCCCCAGCGGCTATATTCGTCCGGTATTTTGTTATTTTTTAGCCAATTTCCTACTGCAAATTCATAAAAATTGTCCTGCGGTTTTACTGATCTGTTTATTTGACTCGTATCGAAACCCGAGCCGCCTCCATTTAACATAATAAATCCTGTCGTTGATAATAATATTAATATCGTAAGTGAAAATGTGGTTATAGATTTGATTTTGGGGGACATGATACACCTTAATAATAATTAAAAATTCAGATTACCATTAAGACGTATCACTCCTCCGAAAGGTTTTAAAGTATATAGAGTTTATTCGATTTTTTTACAAGGAATTACCTGTCCGCTCTGATATAAAGTTAATGAATTTACTATTCCCTCTGCATCTCGGTTAAATTCTAATTTAGCATCAACTACCTTTAAGTAAAATTTATCGATATCCGAGCAATAGATTTCAAACTTCGGCTGACCGGTAGCTTGAGTATAAAGCTTATCTCCTTCGACAAAAACCGTAAGAATAAAATTAGGTGCTATCTGATATTTCCCTTCATATTCTTTCAATTTTTCTACCGGAAGCACTAAATCATTTTTCTTTTCAATCTCTACACCTAATTTTTTCAAATGAGTGTAGCTTGGGCTATTTTGCGGGTCTAGCTCGATTGATTTTTTAAAATATGTGATTGCATTTTCCATATCACCTTTTTCCAATGCGGCTTCGCCATAACTATCCCATACGTTTGAAGATTTAGGAAAAAGTATCGTATTAAGTTCAAAGATTTTCAACGATTCGTCTAATTTTTTCTCTCCAAGTAATAAATATCCTAATTGATTTAATTCACGCTCGTTATAACTGAAATTATCTTTATCATTTTTTAATTCATTGAACAATTTGAGAGCACTATCTATACCATCTTCATTAATAGATTTATAAACAATAGGTATTAGTGTTTTAGCGGGATTTTTATACTCTTTTCCATAAAGTACATTCAGAATAACATTCGCAATTTCCACTTGAGCACTGCCTGTTGCGTTATCTGCAATTGTAATTATATAACCGGGTTCTATCACGCGCATATTGTAGGAGCTGTAACCATTAATTCCGCCCCCATGAGCTATAATAGTTACACTATCCTTGCTATCGGGAGAAAGTATTCTTTTCATCATCCAACCATAGCCGTATTTTGCTCCCAATCCCGAAACTCTCGGTTTGAATATTTCAGCCATATATTTTGCCGGTAGAAGTTTTTCTGTTTTTAATGATAAATCCCATTTATATAAATCCTCGACTGTAGAATACATTGAACCTGCTGCGTAAGGAACCGACATATCTAAATAATCAGCATGACTAAAACCAAGTGCTGTCCTTACATATCCGGTTGAACGTTTGGGAATAATTTCTTTGAATGTATCATATCCTGTATCTTTTAATTCAAGCGGATCAAGAACGTATTTATGTAATGCCTCTTCATAAGTAATACCCGTTAATTGCTCTATTATTGCACCGAGAATAAAATAACCTGAATTATTATAAACAAATTGAGAACCGGGTTCGAATGATAAATCAACACTGCAATATTTTTTAACAAATTCTTCTACCGGAATATTATTCTTACCGATATCACTCATATCCTCGCGTGCCGTATAACTCGGAATTCCTGATGTGTGAGTGAGCAAATGCTCTATTGTTATTTTTCCGCCTGTATCTTTTCTGTAATAAGGAAGATAATCAGAAAGATATCCCGTTACTTTTATTTTTCCTTCTTGGACAAGTTTCATAATTATAAAAGATGTGAACTGTTTTGTGATGGAACCGATTCGATGCTTTGTATCGGGTGCATTTGGTATATTCCATTCCATATTAGCCTCACCGAATCCACCTTTAAATATCACTTTATCGTTCTGAGCTACTAATACAGAACCATTGAATTTTCCTGCTTCGTAATATTTTGTTACTAATTGATTTATTTGTTGGTCAATCGGCTGCGCCGAAAGAATGAGGGGAATTAAAATTATAATTAATAAAAATTTTTTCACGGACCGTTCTCCTTTTGTTTATTAAGTAAAACAATATCCATCACCTTATTTTATGGCGATTTTTTGGACTGATAATCTTTCTCTCATACACAAAAATTATTAATCCCTGTCAATTTAGACTGATTATAATCAAGAAAGTTACTTTTTTAATAATAAAACTTCTGTCGGTTACTATGAGATGGAGATATGATATTAATAGTAATTATGATATAATCCATTCTATTATTTCTTAAGATGCGTGATTAAAAACTCAATTCATATCCTGTAACGCTTTACTTTTTATTTTGTTTCTCACTTCTTCTTAAAATATAATCCTGATACTTTTTATCTTTGAGTTCGCGGAGTGCACCCTTTGCAATCCATTGTGCGGATTTACTTTCGCTTGTAAGCAGTTCTTCGGAGAGATTAATTGCAGCTTTATTTAGCAATAAATTTCTTTTCCCAATTTGCCTTATGCACCAATTCACCGCTTTTTTTACAAAATTTCTTTCATCTGTGCTATATTTTTTTATCAGAGGGAAAAACGCAATAAAATCTTTATCCTCTCTATTCTTATCATGAACCGAGAGGGAAGCCATTAGAACAAATCCCGCACGCCTTTGGTATTCACCCTCCTGATTGACCCATTTAAAGGCAAGATCATATGCCAAAGGTGAATAATTAAAAAGTCTCATCAAAGTGCTATCGCATATATCCCACGAATTAAAATCTTGCATCCATTCATTCATCTGCTTAATTGTAAGTTTTTTGGGCTCGGCAAGATACCCTGCAAGTATTCGCGCATCATGAACTCCTGTTTGCCAAAGAAGTGATGCCACCTCATGATTTTTCTTATATTTTTTTGCTAATTCTTTAAAAAATTGAGATGAAGTTCCGAAACCATTCTCTACATTAATTCCAAAGCGTCTCATTCCATCAAGATTTTTCTGCGAAAAATTCTTTCTGAATTCTTCTAATATTTCTTTTACTATTTCTGAGTTATTCATTTTTCGCTTCTTTTTTCCTGATTCGCTTATTATGTTTTTGTAAATCGAAGATTAATGTAATGATTAAATGTCGGTAATATCTTCTCATCTACTTAAATCTAAATCCTGATAGTTCCATTTTGATTACTTCTAAATCTCTTCCCGGGAGATTCCAGATTGCTTCGAGATAAGTCGGCACTCTATACCCATCAATCATTTCATATTTGCTAAGTTTTGCCGTATAGTCTTGAAGCTCCGCACCTGTATTAGTCGTCATATATCGTTTGCATGTAATCTTATCAACATCATAATCTTTTGTAAAATGAAAAATTAATTCCCCTGAATTAAATCGATCTCTGATTCTCATTTTCGCTGTAAATTGATCGATCTCTTCCCACTCAATATTTTTATATGTTAAATAAACCGAAGGATAAGCTACGGTTTCTATTGCATAGCGAAGAAAAGATCCTTGATCGATTTCGGCTGATGTAGCATTGGATAAATTAAGAGAAGAAAATAATTTGACCAATAAATTCCCTTTACCTTTTTGATAAGAATCGAGAGCACGAACTCCAAAGAGAGAATTCATCTTGATATCTGCATCCCAGAAAAATACCGGCTCGACTGTCGATGTGAAATGATTCGCCGTCAGACTTACCCATTTTGATTTTTCATCCGTCCTAATAAATCCATTTTCTCTAAATGAAATCATTTTTGGTGTTCGATTAAAATCAGCGATAGAACGTTTAAGATAGTTTTGAACCGAATTGGGAAGAGCATTAAATTGAGGGGAATCAATAAGCTCAAGCTTAGCCGAGCTAAGTCCCTTGATATAAGCTACGTTATTATCGATAAATTTGGAAGTGAGATATCTGCCTACAAAAAAGAATACAATTACAAATAGAAATGGAACCGCTATAATACCAATAATGGTTTTTTTCATTATTTCCTAAACCTCATTTCGGGAATGTAAGTCTGCAACGTATAAAATTATTCTCAAAATAAAAAGCAGGAACTATAAAATAATTACTTATCAATTTTTATTTGGTAAAAATCATTTCCGGAGCCTCTAAGAATAAATAATTTCTCTGGTTTGATTGGGCGGATTATTTAATTAGATTTGTAGTAGAAAACTTTCTTTGGGTTTTTATGTATCGCAAACTGTTATTAGCCGCAATCATCCTCGGCATGCTTGTTCTTCAATCATGTTCATCTATGATTTATGATTCCGCTTATCCCGCACTTAAAGATGGAAGGTACGACAGTGAATTCCCCTATCGAAGCTCCTCCGATCAATTAGAAAAAATTTCCACTACTATTAAACTCCTTAATTGTATTGCTTTTTATACAAGTTACATTTATGATGAATCTGCCCAACTGACAAAATATGACTTAGATAATATTGATTACACAAAAAGAGCATTGACTTTGGTTCACTCTAACCGAACTGCATCGGGTACTGCTACTGTTATCTATTCGCTAAGCAATAAAGTCGTAGTCTTGAGCACGGCACATATTATCGATTTCCCTGATACCGTTATCAGTTATTTCCAAACTCCTGAAGGTAAACCGACAAATTTAATTGAAAGTATTTCATTTAAAGTAAAACAAACTAATTATATACCCGATTTCCCTGAAGGAGGCGAACTCGATATTTTAGCAAAAGACTCTGCAAAGGATTTAGTGCTTCTTGGTAAAACTTATACTTCCGAACCATTCAATCCCCCTGTTTTCAGTTATCCATTCGGAAAAGCGGATGATTTGGAATGGGGTACTTTTATTTATGTCTTCGGCTATCCTCTTAATCAGAAAATGCTCACTAAAGGAATTGTCTCGAATCCGAATAAAGAGCGGCATACTTTTTATGTCGATGCGGTTTTTAATAAAGGTTTTAGCGGTGGAATTGTTCTAGCAATTCGCGATGGAGTGCCGAATTTTGAACTTGTCGGTCTGATCAAATCCGTTCCGGGAGAATTTGAGTTTACTCTTCGCCCCGAATTTAAGCCCGGCGAAGCAGATTACTCTCCTTTAATTCCTTATCAAGGAATAGTATATGTGGATAAAAATCAACCGATGCGGCTCGGAGTAACGAAAGTAATCGGAGCGGAAACTATTATAGAATTTATTAATTCATATCAATCGATAATTCCGGCAGGAATAAAAAATGACAAAACAGAATCCAAATGATCCCGCTGAAAATTTTTATCGGATAAATTATCGATAATTTAATTATTAATAATGAACTAAATTTATAGAACCTAATGAATACTTATACGTCTAATTTATCAGGAATGGATAAACTAAGGAAAGTATTTAAGGCAATAGAGTGGGAAGGAGTTTTTTGGTTAGTGGGTTTGATTTATCTTTTTTCGATTAATCCATACCAAGAGCACCATTTGACATTGTGTCTCTATAAATTAATGGGAATCGATTTCTGCCCGGGATGTGGTCTCGGCAGATCAATCTCATTTTGCAGCCGATTGGATTTTGTTAGTTCAATTAAAACACATCCTCTCGGAATTGCTGCCTTAATTATTATCTCTTTTAGAATAGTTAAACTATTTTTAAAAACAAAAATGCAGTTAAAACAAATATAAGAGGTCCGCTATGGCAAACGTATTAAACATATTACCGGAATTAACTTATGAAGAGCAGGTATTCATTCAGAATATCGTAAAGGATATGGATGATTCCAAAGCACTTCAGTTTGCTACAATCTACCGTTCGCGCCGCCGCGATCCATTGCTTATTCTTATTCTTACCGTGGTGGGATTTTTTGGTATTGCCGGACTTCAGCGCTTTTTCGTTGATCAAATCGGTATGGGTATTCTTTATCTTCTTACAGGCGGTATCTGTTTTATAGGTACTATTATTGATCTGGTAAATTACAAACAGCTCGCTATTGAATATAATCAGAAGCAGGCAATGCAGATTATCGGATTTATGAGATAAATAGTATCTAATTTGAGATTAAGATGTTATAAATCCATTCTATTTTAAGTGGAGTATTCGTTCTACATGAGTCAATAAAACAGATTAATGATCGGCTGTCTCCTATATCGAGGCAGCCTTTTTTAATGATTATTTGTTATATCTTAAATCCCACCTTAAAAATTAATTCCTACTAAAAATTGATTTGTATTAATTATTGAATCGTTATATCGATAGATATAGCGGATATTAAGTGCTAATGAAGAAGATATTTTATATTTAACACCCGCTCCAATCCCAAAAAGGAACGCTGAATCATCTTGAGTAAAAGGCCCTTTATTGCGAAATTCCACCGGTACTTCACCCTCAGTGTTATAATATCTTCCTGAACCAACGCTTGCAATCTGTTCTTCACTACTAAAGAAATTATATCCTGCTTCTATTAGTCCATAAGGTAGAATTTTCTCGCCATCGAAAGTATATTCTAATCCCAAGTTTAGTGGAATTGATGAGTACTGAATTCTATTTATCTTATATGTCTTTTCTTGATATCCTTCTACATTATCAATTTTAGAATGACCATAGGACTTAATTAAATAATCACTTTCCTTAAACATATTAGAGTAGGCTATTGCTATTTTCAAATTAAGATTAGATGAAAGATTTGTAGTGCCTTCAAACTGAAATGTAGAACCCACGGTTGGAATGGTATTAAAATTAATTCCGCCAAAAATACCCATATGAAAAGAAGAGAACATTTTTCCATCCGGTATTTCTTGGGAATAAATCAGTGAATTAAGTAAGAACAATAAAACTAAAATTAATTTTCTCATAAGAGCTTCCATTTATTGTAGATAACAATTAAATAAATCCGCAATCACTAATAATGACAAATATAAACTATTCAAAAAAAAACTATTGAAATGTGGCGATTACTGTCGGAATATTCAATCATATTTTGAGAAAATTAGGTGAAAAAATTTTTCTCTTTAAATTAAAAAACTGCCCTTTTCGGGCAGTCTATTTTATCTATTATCTTTATTTATCAACGCTAATAGGACTTGCCTAGTCCCCTAAACCGTCAACTGATGCTCCATTACCTCGTTGATCGATTCACCGATTATACGTATCGATTTATCTATCTGCTCTACCGAAACGTTTGTAAAATTAAGTCTCATCGTTTCAATTCCATCTGCAGGATTAGGATAGAAGAATTTACCCGGTACGAATCCCACTTTTTTCTCGATTGTTATATTATAAATATCTTCCATATCAATACCTTTAGGACCCTTTACCCAAAGGAACATACCGCCATCCGGTTTTGTAAATTCGCATCCCTCAGGGAAATATTTTTCAACTGCCGTTATCATTGCTTCTAATTTAGGGCGATATAACTCAATAATTTTATTTACTTGACCGGGGACATATCCGCCGAGCAGATATTCAGCAGCTAATGCCTGAGCATAAGTGCAAGTATTTAAGTCCACTCCCTGTTTTACGATTACCATCCATTTTCCTAATTGCTGCGGAGCAACAAAAAATCCTACACGAAGACCCGGAGCGAATATCTTAGAAAATGTGGAAGCATAGATTACATTACTCTGCGCCATCGATTGTATCGAAGGAAGTTCCTCTCCTTTATAACGGAGTGCGCTATATGGATCATCTTCTACTAATAAAATATCATATTTCTTAATAATTTCGGCTATCTGCTGCCTTCTTTTTAATCCAATCGTTTTACCCGATGGATTCTGGAAAGTCGGTACGGTATAAGCAAATTTGATAGGATAATTTTTGATTATCTCTTCTAATGATTCAGGGATTAATCCCTCTTCATCGGTTTCAATTTTTACATATTTTGCTTCATAGGCATTAAATGCCTGCAAAGCTGCGAGATATGTAGGTCCTTCGACTGCTACATAATCACCGGGAGAAATTAATAATTTACCGATAGAATCGAGAAATCCTTGTGAACCGCTTGTTATATATACGTTATCTAATTCCGCTTCAATTCCTTTCTCTTTTAGATAATCGATCAATGCATAGCGTAATGGATTGAACCCTTCGGTTCTATCATATTGGAGTGAGCATGCACCATATTTCTTTAGAACAACTTCCGTTAATTTTGGAATTAAATCTAATGGGAAACTATCGGGTGATGGAAGTCCGCCGCCCAAAGAGATCATGCCCGGATTAGCTGCTAATTTCAAAAGTTCTCTTATTGCGCTTGCTTTAATGTGCGATGTCCTCGTAGCTAATATTTTCTCAAAATCCATTATTTCCTCCTCATTATTACTTATTTCAATTAGTATATATTTGTTTTATTGCTTTAGATAACCGATCAATCCCCTCAATAATTTCTTCTTCGTTCAAGCTAGAAATGGAGAGACGTACATATTTTTTTACTTCAGGATAAGCAAAGAAATCTTTCCCCATTGCCACCCTCACTTTATAAAATAAACATATTTTATTCAATTCGTCATAATTTTGTTTTACGTTTTTCATCGTGAGCCAGATCGTAAATCCGCCATTCGGTTCTATCCAAGTTACGTTTTTATTTTTAATTTTTTTATCCAATTCCTGAACCGCAAGTATCATCCTTTTACGGTAAATCTTATGGATTCTTTTTATATGAAGTTCATAATGCCCCGAATTACAGAAATCTGCCAAAGCCGCCTGCTCGGGCAAAGTAGAACTAATATCGCTGAATCGTTTCAGAGTGGAAAGCCGATTGATACATTCAATATCCGCAGCTATCCATCCGAGACGGATACCGGGGAATAAAATTTTAGAAAAGCTTCCGACATAAATTACCAATTGATTTATATCCATCGATTTAACCGGAAGCGATACCTTACCGAAATATTTCATCTCTTCTTCAAAGGCGTCTTCTACTATAAGCATATTATATTTTTCGCAAATAGCAATGAGCTTTTCCCGATGTTCTTGGCTTGTGGTTACTCCGGTCGGATTCTGGAAATTCGGCATCGTATAGAAAAATATCGGAATCCCTTTTTTTAATTCACTCTCTAATACCGCTAAATCCACACCATCTTTTTTCATCGGTATTTCTACGATTTCGCAATTATAATATTTCAGAAGCGGGAATATCATTCCATAAGTAGGGGATTCCACAAACACGCGCGATCCGGGTTTAACCAATAATTTCATTAATAGATCGAGTGCATTCTGTGCGCCATTTGTTATTAATATTTCTTTCGAGCTTACAGATATGCTGTGAGAACGCAATCGACTTGCAATATATTCTCTAAGCGAAATAAGTCCGTTGCATTCTCCATAATCAAAAACCGTATCGCTCTCTTTTGCGATAGTTCTGCTTAAGGATTTATTGAATTCTTTTACGGGGAATATTCTTGTATCGGGATGAAGACGACCGAAATCGATCCCTTCAAATTTCTCTCTCTCTTCGCTGAATGGATAATTGATATTGCCGAACATAATATGGACTTCTTCGGATTGCGGATTAACTCGATTAGCCCAATTAATCGTTCCACCTTTTTTTTCTGTTGCGGGGGATTTCAGTTCTCTTCTCTGCCTTACATAGGAATAAGAACCGGAGCGGCTTTCGATATATCCGAATGCCCATAACTCTTGATATGCTTTATAAATTGTGGTGCGGTTTACGCCAAGATGATCTGCAAATGTTCGAGTTGGGGGAAGTACATAGCCCGGCTTCAGGGATTCGCTATCAATTTTTTCCTTTAATTGATGGAAGACCTGCTTGAATAATGGTATCTCGCTATTCCGGTCTAAATTAAGAATCAGCATTTAAAACTCCGACATTTCTGTATAGAAAATATATAAAATTTGGCTCCCTAAAAACAGCCAATTATCTGGTTGCTTAAGAGAGCCAATTTTTACAGTTATCTTGAGTTTCTACTGAAATTTATTTCTTTTTTGTTATGCTGCACCTGATTTAGAATCAATTTCCGATGCTTCAGAATTTTTTAATAGTACTGCATTCGTTATTTCTTCTTTTTCTTTTAGGATGTTCTTCAATTCATCATCAAAAAAGAATTTATTCTTTCCAAATGCCGGAATTAGATCATCATACCAGATCGCTTTTTCGTCATATTTAGCAAAGAAAGGTCTTCTTACCCAAGAACGATTTCTTCCACGAATAAAATTAAGTACGAACACTTTCTCGCCATTAATTTCGGCAATTCCTTCTATACTTATTTTGCCCGGAGTCGCAGACATTGATGGTCCTCTTACAGTGCGACATAATCCTGTAACGCTCGAATATGCTTTCTGGAATATATTAAATGCTTTATAAAGCGGCACGGCGAAATATTTTCTTGCACCGGTATCTCTTTCTACGAACATATAATATGGCACTAAGCCGAGACTTAAATGATCCAACCACATTCTCGACCAGATACTTGCATCATCATTAATATGTTTTATTAATGGTGATTGAGTTCTGATTACTGCACCCGTAGAGAGTATTCTTTTAATTGCCTCGTGGGATACTTCTGTCGAAGATTCTACCCAATGATTAAAATGACCCATTATAGATAAATGTTTTCCCGCAGATGTAATCTGAGAGAAAAACTTAATCAGATCATCGGCTTCCGGATCAGTTACATATTTATATGGCCAGTACGCAATCGATTTTGTACCGATTCTAATATTTCTGATATGCGAAAATTCTTCGCCGAGCAATGGTTCTATATAAGTTTTTAATTTTTCTAAATTCATAACCATTGGATCACCGCCCGTAAAAAGTATATCGGTAAGTTCTTTATGATCACGAATATATTTTAGAAATATTTTCGATTCATGAGTGGCAAATTTGATATCGGTATTACCCGTAAATTGTGCCCATCGGAAACAAAATGTGCAGTATGCGTGGCATGTTTGACTGCTTGATGGAAATACAAGAGCTATCTCTTTGTATTTATGCTGCACTCCCGGTAGCAAAACCTCATCATTATATACTGACATATTAGCCGTTCGCTGCGCTGCAGGATGCGGATTTAATTTTTCCCGTATTAGGTTTGCTGCTTCTGTGATTTCTTCTTTTGGTGCATCCCTTCTTAAGAGATCCGCCATAGTATTAAAATCTTCTTCCTCTAACATCCCCTTTTGCATAAATGTCAATTGAAACATCGGGTCGTTTGGGACCTTGTTCCAATCTATTAATTCATCTACTACATAATTATTTGTCCGAAATGGAAGTACATTAGCAACTACTTTTGAATTGAACCTAAGTTCGGGTGAGAGTAACTTGAATTGTGGAATATCGTCAATATTCCTCAAGCTATAAAGTTTGAGTTTTTTCGGAATAACCATTTTTCACCTCACTATTTTTTGAAAAGAACTAACAGGGGTTCTTTTAGAGTTTTAATTATAAAAATCTTTAGTTGTCTGTCCTAATTCAATATAAGAAAATGTAAGTTAATGTCAAACTACAAACGGTCAATATTGGGGATTTTTTACGTTACAAATCACTTCAATAAATTTCACTTATTCGTGGAAACTCATCTCTGAATTTATTGTTCATTTACTTTTAAGACATCGATTTTCATTCTAGATTAATACAGTGTTTAACTAAGCCATTGCTGAGTAGTAAAAAAAGGAGGGTTTAGGAATTATGTTTTTAAAACAAAAAAAGCTGCCTTTTTCAAAGCAGCTTTTTCATTATAAGGTTGTTACCTTATTAATGTCATCGAGCTTTACAAATTTTTCATGAAATTTATAACTTTTACCTGCTTTCACAGTTTTAATCACTTTAACGTTTGTAAATGCTGCTTGTTTTTTGCCTTTAGCTTTATCTCCAAAGGATTGGGTTTTAGCCATTTTATAATCTCCGTTATTTTAGCACAAAAATATAACAAAAATAAAATTTAAAAGGAAATATCATCCGACTTTAGACATAATAAAATCGGCAAGTATATTTCCGG
Organism: bacterium BRH_c32; assembly: GCA_001516025.1. Taxonomy (GTDB): domain Bacteria; phylum Bacteroidota; class Ignavibacteria; order Ignavibacteriales; family Melioribacteraceae; genus BRH-c32. Next base: position 35,083 of record LOEU01000036.1, read on the forward strand.
TCTCTTTTAGATCAAAATCATCCAACAACTCACTTTTCACTTCCACTTCGTCTTTCTTCAGAAGTTTTAGATTATTTTTCTTGGCATCTTCACGTTCTTTTTTTCTTTTTTCTGCTTTCTCTTTATCCGCTTTCCTTACCTCTTCGTTCAAAGAAAAAGTCTTCATCGCTTTTGTTTCTTTGTATTCAGCTATATCCTGTTTGACATATAGATATTGAGGGTCTTTTTCTATTCGTATTTTATGCTTCTTATCTAATTCAGGAATATATTTATTCAAATTACCATATTTTTGATATTCGGAAGATTGGATTTTATCCCATGGAAGAGCGCTCGGTTTAGAGCTTTCTCCATATTCATGTTTATCGTATAACGAAGGAAGTTCAATATCCGGTTCTACACCTAAATTCTGAGTACTGCTTCCGTTAATTCTGTAAAACTTTGCAATAGTAATCTTTAATTCTCCCGACTTATCTTTGCTGCTTAAAAATCTGCTTAAATCGATAAGATTCTGGACTGTCCCTTTGCCGTAAGAATTTTCGCCAACTATTAGCCCGCGTCCGTAATCTTGAATAGCCGCAGAAAAGATCTCGCTGGCTGAAGCGCTAAATCGATTAATCATCACAGCCAAAGGACCATCATAGATTATCGTCGGATCAGGATCTTTATCCACTTCCACTTCACCGTTGGAATTTTTTACTTGAACAACAGGACCATCCTTAATAAATAATCCGGTCAACGAAATTGCTTCTTGAAGCGAACCGCCTCCGTTATTTCTTAAGTCTAGAATTACTCCATCAACTTTCTCGTTTTTGAATTTACCCAATATCTTCTTTACGTCTTTGGTAGTACTCTTATAATCGGGGTCTCCGTTTCTTGCTGCTTCAAAATCACTATAAAATGAAGGTAGCTTAATCACGCCAAGCTTAAATGGTTTTCCATTCTCTTCAATATTAATTATCTCATCCTTAGCAGCCTGCTCCTCGAGTTTTACTTTATCTCTTACAAGTCTTATCTCTTTAGGTATAGCATTTATACCATCCTCTTTTTTTAGAATCGAAAGGCGGACGACAGTTCCCTTTTTGCCTCTGATTAATTGAATAGTATCATCTAATCTCCAGCCGACTACATCTACGAACTCTCCTTCATCGCCTTGTGCCACAGCTACTATTCTATCTTCTTCCTTTATCAAACCACTTTTAGCTGCGGGACCGCCGGGCACGATCGATACTACGGTCGTATAATCATTCTCAAAACGTAATGTAGCACCTATACCCTCTAAAGAAAGCTTCATGCTAATATTAAAAGCGTCAGAGGAGGAGGGAGATAAATAGTTTGAATGTGGATCATATACTTCGGCAAATGAATTCATATATAATTGAAATACATCTTCTGCTTCATACTGCAAAATTAATTTGTAATAATTATCGTATCTCTTACCGAGGACATCCACTGTTCCTTTCCAATCCTTACCCGAGAGTTTCAAATTAAGTGCTTCGTTCTTAATTCTAAGTCTCCATTCTTCGTTCATCTCTTTTTCATTTTCCATCCAAGTTGCCTTTTCTCTATCGAGAGTAAAGGATTCATCTTTGGTAAAATCGAATTCAGTCTTTAGTAATTCTTTTACGTATTTAACCCTTTCGCCGAGACGTTTTTTATATACATTAAATATCTCATAAGCGGGATTAAGATTGCCCATTTTTAGATAATCATCGAGCATCAATTTATATTTCTGAAATCCTTCGATATCGGATTTATAGAAATATAATTTCTGGCTATCCATCGATTTGAGGTAATCATCAAAGATCAATACCGAGAGAGAATCATTAAGTGTTGATTTACGGTAATGGTAATTTGAGAGAAGGTTAGTTAATAATTGATTCTTGCGGATAAGGAACTCGTCCGGAACGATCACTTTATTAGTATCTATTTTATGGTCTTTATCTAATACAGATTCTGGGGTTTGAGCGTTACATCCTGTAACAAAAACAAACATTGTAACTACGAAAAGCAATTTCTTCATAAATAATCCGATTAATTATATTCTTTTATCTAATACAGCAAAATAAGACAATAGTTTCAAAAATGATGTGTAAAAATAGCAAAATTAAAAGGAAATGGATATTAGTCAATAAAATCGAGTGTCTTAAAGAATTGAATTTCCTGAGAAAGCAAAATTCATACGAAGGAATAAAAAAAACCGCCCAAGGAGAAGGGCGGCTTGTTATAATTATAACTATCAGGAGATGGGCTAAACCTCTCTATTAATTTAGCCAGGAGAAACTTTTATAATACCAGCATAGTCAATCAAGGTGCTGAATCTGCCAGAGAAAATTTTTATAATCCCAACTTAGTTTTTATCTCCTGTGGGATTGCATCTTTATGAACCATGATTGCAACTGTGCGTAATCTTATAAACGGTTCACTCATATACCAAAAACCATCATACTTACGATCTTTTGTTCCCCAAGAATTTTTGGTATAATAAAACTTAGTAGCTTCTTGATCTTTTGCAACACCAGTAATGTGCATTAAATGATCATCAGTTGTAGTATAAGTATCAAACGCATCTTGACGATCTGTTTGAGTAACTTGTTTTTCTTTTTCTGGTAACTTCTTTTCTTCCTTTGTCTGGTCGTCTTCTGCAGTTACTGGAACTACTGCATAACCCGGTTTGCTATAAAAATTTTCTTTTCCAACATCACCATCCCATGCAATCGAATACCCCTTATCTATTGCATAATCCATCACTTTTACTATATCATCTATCGGTACGTTATAATATTCGTCATCGGTCCAGTTATCAGGAATTTCCAAAACGAATTTTTTATAAAATGGGTGATGAGAAAATGAAGTTAATTCAATATAATCAGAAGATTTGATTCCGAGTTCATCAGCGAAACTTTTGGGTGTATATTTTTTCCCTTTGTATTCAAATTCATTAGGGATTTCGCCTAAATATTTTTCTAAAGTGAAATCGATAATATCTTTCCAATTGGTGGTGGTTTTTGTTCCGGTACGTTTAAGAGCAGATTTTAAAATTCCATCGAGCATGTTTTCAAGTTCTGCATGATTATGTTCTTTATCTCCGGGCATAATTCCGCTATATGCTTCTTCGGGCATTGCACCGAATTTATCCATTATATGAAATACGTCATGTGCCTGTCCGCCCGGACCGAAATTTCCCATTCCCATATATCTCATATATTTTGCTGCTTTAATGGGATAGGTATTATGAATGATAAACATTTCGGATAAATCATATTCCCCCTTACCCATTCTAAGAAGTTCGGTTTCAATGAATGATGTAGTGGCAAAGCACCAGCAAGTACCTGTCTTTGCTTGACTTTTTACGGGTGTGGTTTTTAATTCTTTTACCATTGTAAATTCATGGCGGTCTTTTTTCTTATCCTTCTCTTCATCATCCTGCGCATTTACAAAATTCACGAAACAGAAAAAACCTAACATTAATAGAAGTAAATATTTTACTCTCATCCTTCCTCCGGGGAATACCGATTTTGTTATTAGAAAAATTCAACTATATCAAGAAATTTATAAATAAAAATCAATAAATACACATTGATATCTTTTTTATATTTTATTGCATTCCCTAAATTCAATCCTTATTTTTATTATTCAATTGAAATATGGTCTGCAATGAAAAAGTTCATCATAATATTTATAATCTCCATTCTAACAATCAGTGCGCAAGAGAACCCTAAATTCGGAATAGTTCTCCACGGTGGTGCGGGGAGCATGACTAAAAAAGTTATCTCTCCGGAACAAGAAAAAGAATACCGGGCAAAACTAAACGAGGCTTTAGATAAAGGTTTTCAGATTCTAAAAACAGGTGGTGATGCTTTAGATGCCGTAGAATCAACAATTCAAATTCTTGAGAATTCACCTTTATTTAATGCCGGCAAAGGTGCGGTGCTAAATGCCGATGGCGATGTGGAACTAGATGCCTCAATTATGAGTGGCGATAATTTAAGAGCCGGTGCGGTTGCAGGAATTAAGCACGTTAAAAGTCCGATAACTCTCGCTCGTCTTGTAATGGAAAAATCTCCGCACGTTATGATGATATCCGATGGCGCAGAAAAATTCGCTAAAGAAATGGGTCTCGAATTTGTCGATAATAATTATTTCAAAACTGATGAAAGAATAATTGATCTTAATAAAATAAAAGAACGCGAAAAAGAAATAGATAAAGAGAAACAAAAAAGTTATATCGATAAGATAAATGAGTTTGAAAAATTCGGTACAGTGGGAGTGGCTGCATTAGATAGTAAAGGCAATCTTGCTGCGGGAACGTCCACAGGCGGAATGTCTAATAAAAAATATGGAAGGGTAGGCGATGCACCGATAATCGGAGCCGGCACTTATGCGGATAATAAAACATGCGCAATCTCTTCTACCGGTTGGGGCGAATATTTCATTCGTCTCGGAGTTGCCAAAGATATTTCTGATTTAATGGAATACAAAAATCTCTCTATTAGCGAAGCGGGAAATGAAGTAATTCAAAAGAAACTGCCCGCTCTCGGCGGATTTGGCGGTGTAATTGGTATTGATAAATCCGGAAATGTTCTTATGGAATTTAATACTCCCGGAATGTTCCGCGGTTATCACTTGGAAAAAGGTGAATCTGTAATAAAAATATTTAATGATTAGAAGAGGTTTTGATGGAAATTGCTGAAGTAAATTATTGGGCGGTTTTATTATGTGGTGTTGTTTCGATGGTGCTTGGATTTATTTGGTATAATCAATTTTTATTCGGAAAAATTTGGATAGAAACTTTAGATATAACAGAAGATGAATTAAAAAAAGGTTTTGCTCCTTTTAAGACTTATCCATTAGCTTTCTTAGCGCAATTGGTTATGGCCTATGTACTTTCTCGAATAATGACCTATGCCGATTTCACTACTATTATCGAAGGAGTACGTCTTGCCTTCCTTGTATGGATAGGTTTTACTGCTATGACAATGCTTATTAATACACTATACGAACATAAAACATTAAAAAAATTATTCGTTGACGGAGGATACCATTTAATTGTTCTTCTTATCGATGGATTTATATTGGGTGCTTTTTAATTATGAATATTACTACTGTTGTATTTGATCTTGATGGGACTCTAATGAGCTCTCACGAAACTATCTATCAAGCCACAATAAAAACTCTAAAAGAATGCAATTATAATGTTGATATGCCGGAGGATCAATTTTATACAAAGATCGGGATGCATTTTGAAGATCTATTTCGCGATTTCGGTTTCGTAGTCGATGATTTTGATTCGTTCATTGCTAAGTATAAATCTATTTATTTTGATTATATTGACTTATCAGTTATTTATCCCAATGTAATAGATACAATTAATTATCTATACGAAAACAGCTATAATATTGCTCTTCTTACTACTAAGGCGCAGGATCAAGCAGATCTAATCCTGAAGCATTTTGGTATTGCAGATAAATTTACATATATAATGGGAAGGCGACCCGGGCTGCAGCATAAGCCATCAGCCGAACCCCTTCTTTATATTCTTAAAGAATTAGACACACTCCCTAAAAATTGTATCATGGTGGGAGATTCAGAACTCGATATTCTCTGCGGCAAAAATGCCGGCACTTTTACTCTCGGCGTTTCTTATGGATATCGAAGCACCGATATATTGAAAACTTATAATCCTGATTTTCTTTGTGATGATATCAGTCAATTAAAAAATATATTAAAAAATATATTAAAAAATGAACCCTCAGATAAAAGCTGATTTATTAATTAATGAAGGTTATGCACAAATAATCTTTCATAACCCAAAAGGTAATTCGCTTCCTTCATCTCTATTAAATGAAATTACCAAAAGTATAATTTCACTAAATCATAACGATGAAGTTAAAGTGATTGTTATCCAAAGCGAAGGGAACGTATTCTGCGGAGGAGCATCTTTCGATGAACTTGCCAATATCAAAGATTTTGAAGCAGGTAAAAATTTTTTTATGGGATTCGCGGACCTTTTCCTAGCAATTAAAAACTCACCGAAATTAATTGTTGCCAAAATACATGGCAAGTGCGTTGGAGCCGGAGTGGGATTAGCTGCCGCATGTGATTATTCGCTCGCTTCTGCCAATGCATCGGTTAAATTAAGCGAACTCAGTCTTGGAATCGGTCCTTTTGTAATCGGTCCCGTTCTAGAACGTAAAATCGGGCTTTCTAATCTTGCTAAACTTGCTATCGAAGGCGAATGGCTAAGCGCAGAATGGGCTTTTAATGCGGGATTATTTAGCAGAATCACATTCTCAAACGAAGAGATGGAACGCGATATAGATCAAATAATTAAAAAATTTCTTACTGCTAATCCCGAAGCACTTAAAGAACTAAAAAATACTCTTTGGAAAGGCACTGAAAATTGGAGCACCGAACTCGAAGAACGTGCTGCTTTAAGTGGAAGTCTTGTCCTTTCTCCTTTCGTAAAAGATTTTATCAATAAATTTAAAGATTCTTATAAATAATAGAACTTATTTACTCTTTTTGTGGTTTAATTATTATTGATAACAATTGAGATAATATGAGATACTTATTCACTCTAATTTTAATGTTTCTTTTGATTTTTGGCTTCCAGTTCTATTTCATAAGAAAAACATCAAATACTATTCTACATTTATTCCCCCGAATTAAATTGGAACTTTTTAAAAAAATTCGCTGGGTCGTTTTAGGTTTTCTCAATCTTTTCCCTATTGGTATTATTCTCGGATTTATCTATTATTTTATTACAAACGATGCAATTGAATTTCCGCCTTTGAATATTTTTGTTAATTATCTTATCGTATTTCCTTTCTGGATCTATTTTGTAATTCTAATTCAATCTTTAGTTTTTTTCTTAATAATCGATATTATAAGATTAATCACATATCCTGTTTATAAAAAGCATAAAGACCGAATACTTGCGGGAATATATAAAGGGCAATTCGCTCTATTGGTTTTTTTCTGTTTATACGTTCCGGCAAGAATTATTTATGATTATAATAATGTTGAAGTTCGTGAAGTAAAATACACTAAACCGGTAGGTGAAAAATTAAAATCACTTAAGATTGCATTTATTTCAGATATTCAAGCCGATCCATATACAAACGAGGATAGATTAAGCAGATTCGTAAATAAAGTAAATTCTCTTAATGCCGATTTGGTTTTAATAGCGGGAGATTTGATTACATCCGGTAAATATTTCGTTGAGACTTCGGCTAAATATAGCGGTATGCTAAAATCTAAAAATGGAGTTTATTCCTGCGTTGGCGATCATGACAATTGGGTTGATAGAAGCGATACAGAACAAAGTCTCCGCACCGTAGAAGCCGCATTAGCTAAAAACAACGTCTTTATGATCGACAATGAAAACAGGTATTTTGATATTAATGGCGCTAAAATTAAAGTTAGTTTTGTTACTAATACTTATGTGGAAACCATCTCTGATGAAACAATAAAACTAATTACGAACGGCGGTCAAAAGGCAGATTTAAAAATATTCTTAACACATCAACCGCGGCAGAAATTAATAAATGCTGCTTTAGAACATAATTACGATCTTTATCTTGCGGGTCATACACACGGCGGACAGATTACTTTGCTTTTCCCGTTTTATGATCTTTCTCCTACTATATTTGAAACGCAATACGTTAAAGGAGATTTTTATTTCGAAAATATGTTAATGATTGTTACACGCGGACTTGGCATGTCCCTAGCACCTGTGCGCTATAATGCGACTCCGGAAATTACGCTTATCACTTTTAAGTAATTAAATCAGCAAGGGAACTATAATCGGCATCAAAAAGCCGTTTATATGTTCTCATTGCATATGCATCTGTCATACCTGAAATATAATCACATATAAGTCGGGCTTTCTCGTTTTTGCTTTTTGCTTCTCTTACTAATTTATCGTTGAATTCCGGCAGTATCTTAAACATATGATTATTTTTTATATATCCTTCACGAAATACATTGAACAAGCTTTCCACCATTTTATTCCCTTTATATTCCATCTGGTGAAGCTGGGTTGATTTAAAAACTATATCGACTGCTATTTTCTTATATAGTTCAACTTTATTAAATATTTCCGGCTCGATGTCAAGTCTGTATTTATATCTATTCGTATTTTTATCAAGAAAAGTCTTTCGTTTCTCAATTTTGACTGAGCGAATAAATTCACCGATTTGATAACCGAACTTTGCCTTGAATTTTCTTTTCTTAATCCATTCTATAATATCGTTTATATATTTTTCCTCTTCTCCGGTAATACTATTATTTTCTGCCCACTTAGTAAGCTTTGCTATATTAATAAATCCGCCCGAAATGCTATCGACCAAGTCATTAATAGCATAAGCTGTATCATCAGCCCAATCCATAATTTGGCATTCAATACTTTTAAAATTATTAAGAGCTTCAGGCGACTTGAATTGTTTTGAATAATCTTTTTTGTCGAATACATATCTGATTATTTCTGATTGTTCATTATAAAGGAAATGATTTTCGGGTTTATCAAAATCTTTATAAAGAGCTTTGTATTTAAGTATTCCATCTAAGAATGCACGCGTGGGATTCATACTCCTATGATGATCGTCTTCGCGGTAAAAAATATCAGTAATTGAACGTAAGGTCTGAGCATTTCCTTCAAATCCGCCGAATGGCTGCATTAGATTATTTAAAATCCTCTCGCCGCTATGACCAAATGGAGGATGACCAAGGTCATGAGCAAGACAAATCGATTCCACTAAATCGGGATCGATAAAATATTCTTCATTGAGAATATCAGTTTCTTTCGAAAGAAGAAAATTGCAAATTGATCTACCGATTTGCGCCACTTCTATTGAATGAGTAAGTCGTGTTCGATAGAAATCAAATTCGCCGGGAAGAAAAACTTGTGTCTTCCCTTGAAGCCTTCTAAATTCAGATGAATGGATAATGCGGTCTCTATCGATTTGAAAAGCAGTTCGATAATCATCTATTCTTGTATTATGCTTTAATCGATCGACATCAAATTCATTATAAAATTTATTTTTCATTTTCTTTTTTTTCCATCCGAGTTTATTCTTAAGAAGAAGGAATCAATGCTTTTAATAATCCATCATTAAATTTATTCGTACTAAGATCATAGATTCCGAAACCGGAACAGAATTCCCAATATTGGAAGCTAATTTTAGAAGCTACTGCTTGAGAAGCTACAAATGTAGTCCATCTAATTCTTGAATCCATATCCGCCTTTGAGTATGATCCAAACTCGCCTAAATTAAGAGGAACTTTCTTAGAGTTCGCCCAGCTAATCATTATATTAAAATCATTAATTACGCCATTCTTTTCTGCCGTAGTACCATTCCATCTTCTTCCCAACCAGGCATTTGCGCCATCAACCCATTCAGCGCCCTGATGCGTAAACTCAAATGGGTTATAATAGTGAAAAGACACTATAATATTGTTTTCATTCGCCGGTAATGTAAGCCCGCTTAATCCGCTTAATCCTCCCCAGTTGGATAAACCAATGAGGACGGTTCGTATTGGATTAGTTTTCCTAATTACAGTTAGTGCTTCTTTATAATATTGGTCCCATATCTGTGCAGTCATTGCACTATTCGGTTCGTTTAATATTTCAAAGAAAACTTTATTCGATTGATTCTTATAACGTTCAGAGATTTGCTCCCAAAGTTTTAGGAAGCGATCTTTTTGCGAAGCGGGACTAACCATCATTTCATCGTAATGATGAATATTAATAATAATGGCAAGATCATATTTGATAGCTTGATTAATTACCCAATCAATTCGAGAAAAGAAATTTGCATCTATTGTGTATGGAGAAGATTTAAGAGAATGAGCTGACCATTTAATTGGAACTCGAATCGAATTGAACCCAGCGTATTTAATTAATGCAAAATATTCTTCTTTTAAGAATACCCCCCATTCACCTTCATTAGGAGCTTCGAGAGCATTGCCAAGATTTACCCCTCTTCCGAGAAGTTCGTTTTGCTTGAATACATAATCATCCCCAACTTCTGTTAGTATCGGAGAAACAAGATCATCTGAATTATTACATCCGGTAATGGCGATTATTATTAGTAAAAGTAAAGGAATAAACTTAGTTTTTGTCATTAGTCTTCCGGGGGATTGATTTTAATTCTTTTGTTTAATAAAACTTTTGATCCGGCACCAAGACTTAGGACTGTTCTCATTGCTTCTTCAACCGGATAATCGATAATTGTAACGTTGTCTTTATGAATATGATAAATATAACCACCCGTGGGGGCAGGTGCCGAAGGTACAAATACCGTATAGTAATCATCAATCTGATCTGTTATGAATGCTGTAATTAAAGTATCATTGCCAAACGGCCTTACTAATGCCACTCCTTTAAAAAGAATTTTTTCTCCACCAAATAACTGTATTACTGTTTCCTTTATGATTTTATATAATGGTACTCTCCTAAGGAATCGTTCTTCCATAAATTCAAAAATTACTTTTCCTATCTTAGTCTGAACAACCAAACCAACTATAAAAAAGATTATAAGCATTATAGCAACGGCTATAAGGGAAGCAACCACCCTTTCAATATTTGTAGTTTCGATTAAAATGTTGGTTATCGGACGGATATATGATGTAAGAAAATCAAAAAACCATTTCAATACAAATATTAGTACGATTATAGGAAGTACTATAAGGAATCCGCCGAAAAGTGTTGTCCGTATGAAAATCTTAATTTTGCTCATTTTATCCGATTATTGAATTGTCAAATTTAAGTAAAATTTTTTATCATCTCATTATATTTTGAATGAAATACAAAATTGATTTATCTTTTCACTAATGAAAATCAACTTATTAAGAAATAGCGTCTTTATTATTTTTTTATTTACTTTAATTTCATGCGGTAAAAAAGAAGAAAATACTTTATCGGAATCCAAATACATTTTGCGATATCATTTCGATGATCCCGGTTCTGATTCGGTTTTTATTTTTAAAGAGTCAAATTCAAAAAATTTACTTATTCTTCTCAATAAAGGAGATGACAAATCAAAGATTAAAGAAATTCTTAAAATCTCTTCGATTGAATATGATGATCTTATCAATTCTCTATTTGGAAACGGATTAATAAAAAAAACCGATAACGGAAAATTTGTACCTTCATTTCCTATAATAGATTTTGCCGAAGAGAAAGAGATAAACACGATATCAAAACCAATTGGTGAAGATATTTCATTAATAATTATTGACCGATTGAAACTCATTGAAGATAAGATGTTAAAGCTGCCTTCATACTCTCAAAATAATCATAGCCTAAGATATTTTCTTTTTTCAGAAGTGCTATTAAATAACCTGCAAATAAAAAACATTAAAGAGAATTTTATTAAAAGCAGGGCCCCCGAGAGAAATGGAAAACATTTATATATAGCATTAATAGAGGAGAGTATATCCAAAGAAGAAAATTCTTTAGAACCTTTTATAAGTGCCGAGCAAAAGCAAAAAGGGAATGCTTTTGAATTTAATAACTCAATAAATTTTACCCCCGCTGAAATCGCACAGTTGCAGATCATAGCAGACGTTATCAAAAAAGATTTATCAGATTATCTAAATGGCAAACGTAGAATATTATTAGGAAATTACTCTAAATCAAATTTACAAAAGACAACATCATTCAAAGAATATACTTATTGGGTTTATCAATATATAATAAGGGATGCCGTTAAATCATTAATCAAACACGGCATTATCAGATCGCCTAAAGAGAATTGAACAACTGTTACTAAACGTAATTAGTGCCTATTAAATATAATACGAAAAACAGTACCCTTATCTTTTACACTATGTGCCTTGACAACTGCATTATTGAGATCACAATATTTTTTTACCAATGCAAGTCCGAGTCCATTACCCTCGTATCTCCTTGTATATCCCACTTCCTCTTTCAGAAAAGGAGTAAATAGGTTTTGCATATATTCGGGGGACATACCAATTCCCGTATCTGCTATTTGAACAAAGAATGAATCGGTGGAAATATCTTCAATGAGTATCTGTACTTTTCCCTTTTCGGTAAATTTAATTGCATTCTCGATAAGGTGCATAAATACTCGTCTCAATGAATAATTATCTCCTGCAATAATCGTGGATTTGCTCTTGGATTCCAAAGAAAAGAGTAATTTTTTCTTATTTGCAAGAGGAATAAATCCTTCATAAAGTTTTTGAATTACTACGTTTTTAAGATCAAATACTTCTTCATTATATATATAAGTATCGGTAGTAAGCTCACTCATATCAAGGACTAATTCAACGGTACGCATTATTCTATTGCTCTCTTCTAAGATTGCATCCACAATTGTAATATTATCTTCGCTTAATTCTACTCCCAATTCCTCTTTAAGAAAAGTGGATGAATTGACAATTACATTTAACGGGGTTCTAATCTCGTGCGATATTTGCGAAAGAAATTCAGTCTTTAGTTTATCCGATTTCTCGGCTCTGATTTTTGCATCAATTATTGCTTTCTCGGCACGCTTGCGTTCGGTAATATCTTCAATAGAACCTTCATAAGATTCAACTTCACCTCTTTCGTTTTTAATAGCACGGCTACTTTCTCTAACGAAGATTCTTTCTCCATTTTTCTTTCGCCATTCGGATTCAAAACCAATTACTTTTTCGTTCTTTTCTATCAATGAAGAAAACTTTTCCTTAGATGAAATATCTATATAAAAACTTTCTGTTTTATTTATTGCTAAATCATCGAAAGAATGGAATCCAAGCATATTAATCAATGCTTTATTAGCCATTGTTATCTCGCCTGAAGTATTTGTTTTATAAATACCTAGGGCAGAATTTTCGTATAAACTTCTGAATCGTGTTTCGCTATCGATTAATGCTTTTTCGGCGGCTTTCCTTTGTGTTATATCTTGTTTAATTGCTACAAAATTTAAAATCTTGCCTTCACTATTTTTTACCGGTGTAATAACCATCTCTTCGTCATATAGAGTACCGTCTTTCTTCTTATTTCTTATTTCTCCCTTCCAAGTCTCACCTGTTAAAATCGTACTCCACATCAATTCATAATAATCACTATTTTGCATTCCCGATTTCAATATGTTTGTTTTTTTTGCTAATGCTTCTTTTGAGGTGTAACCGGTTAATTTAGTAAATGCGCTATTAATCCATTGAATCATACCATCTTTATCTGTAATAACAATTGCGTTGTCCGCCACCTCCAAAGCTGTGCTTTGCAGGGCGAGCTGATCTTGAATTGTTTTTTGTTCAGTGATATCAGTGATAAATCCTTCTAAGGCAATTAAATCATCATTCGCAGAAAAGATTCCCATCCCCTGTTCGTAAACCCACTTCTCAAATCCTTTTAATGTTTTTATTCTATACATTAATTGATATGGTTTACGCGATTCTACTGCATGTTGAATTGTATGCCATACTCGCAGTTTATCTTCGGTATGTATTAAATCGCCATAAGATATTACTCGACTATCAGTTAATTCTTCCGCTTTATATCCGGTTATTCTATGACATCCATCGCTAATATATTCCATTCGATAATTCGGATCATTTGCAGAACGATAAACAATCCCGGGAAGATTCCCGATTAGAGTGCTTAATTTCCTTTCACTTTCTATTAAAGCAGTTTCGGTTTTTTTCTTCTCGAAGGTTTTTCTTTTTAAATCCTCTTTCGCCGAACTAATATCTTTATCATATAAATTTTTCTGTTTTTCATATTTGAAGAAAACAAAAATTGCAATAAAGGTTAATGATAAACTTCCGATCATCAACCCAAGCTGAATGTAAGAAAATACTTTCGATTCACTTTTTAAAATGTTTTTTAATTGATTATCGATTCTACCTGATAAGTCTGATATTGAAGAATATACTTCATTCCATTCTTTTTTAATAGAACTATTATTACTACCTCCTTCACTTAATGAGTTAGAAAGTGTGCGAAAACGAATTAAAAGAGATTGTAATTCTTCGGTATCTTTTTTTATTGATTCGCTGCCTGAAATGTTAAAGAGTAGGTCTAATGAGTTTTTTTCTTTTTTAAGTTTTTCATTATAAAAATTGACTAACTCAAGATGCTCCCAAGCTTGCTTAACAGATTCCTCATCTTTTGTTTCGATATTTTTAAGCAATAGGATTTTAGACTGGGCAAGATTCATCTTCATTTCTATGCTGGCATCAAACAGCACTGAGTAATTATTATTTAAGCGAACTCCCATTAGCAGGCTAACCGCAAAAGCGACCGCCAAAATTATGCCGAATGAAAAAATTACCAGGTAAAATTTTCTGAATGGGGAATTTATCTTACTTAAATGACTCAAAATCAATACCTACTTTTAAGTATATTGCTAAAATAATGTAAAATCCTATACTTTCTACTGATTATTTTTACATTTTTACTTCTTACATGCAAAAATTCTGCCAAACTAATTTCTATTATTCTTTATTATGAATAAGTCTTAAAATTGGTAAAATATTTGTATATATTTTACATATTAAATTTGGATAAAATGGAAAGGCAAAACTACGATAGTGTTGTAAAATTCTTCGTCTCGGTAATCGGCATAATCTTTATTCTTGCTGTTCTAAAAGAACTTCAGGCGTTATTTATTCCATTTGTAATTGCCTATTTCCTATTTTTTATTTTCCATCCCGTTAATGTTTATTTTGAAAAGAAAAAAATTCCACAAGCAGTAACAATCATTTGTGATGTTATTTTAATGGCATTAATAATTTGGGGTTTATCTCGTTTAGTTTTTGGATCTGTATTTCAAATAAATCAAGAGCTCCCCTTATATATAACTAAAATAAATCATATAGTAAGCAATGCGGCAATATCTTTTGGAGTAAAAGACAAAGCTTATACTGATTTTCAAATTGATCAACTTTTTTTGATGATCAATGTCTCTTCAATTGCCGGTGGTTTCCTTAATACCACACTTTCATTTATTACAACCGTAGGTTTAGTTTTATTCTTTTTTATTTTTATCAGCAGCGGGCATGATAAAATTTATGAGGCATTGAAAAATAGATTTGAAGAGAAAGACCTTCAAAAACAAGAAGAAAATCCGACAGAAGTATTTAACATTAAAGACACGTTTAATCACATTATCCATCAGGTCCAAAAATATATACTTACTAAATTTTTAATCAGTCTTGTTACCGGTACTATCATAGGTTTTGTTTTATACATGTTTAATGTAAAATTCTTTTTTATCTGGGCTTTATTGACTGTAATTCTTAATTTCATACCAAATTTTGGTTCAATTATAGCGGTACTTTTCCCTGCGTTAATGTCGCTTATACAATTCGATTCATTTGGTTATACATTATTAATACTCGGGATAATGATAGTGATTCAAAATATAATCGGTAATATCTTAGAACCGAAAATATTTGGAAGCAGTCTTGGAATAAACCCAATAGTTATCTTAATATCATTAATCGTATGGGGATATATCTGGGGAATAGTGGGAATGTTCCTATCTGTACCACTCACAGCCATACTAAAAATAACTCTTTCAGGCACAAAATCTCCCAATCTGCGTCTTATTCGCGATTTGATGAGCAATTAATACATAACTTTAGAGCAACTCTCATGATTATTATGCCAACGGACTCCTTAGAATCAAATTTCGCTTTATTTTAAACTTAACTAATAATTACATCCCAAAGTACTCCATCAAAGTGGTCAATTCTTTTTTTGATGCAAGAACTACTTTTTTTTATTATATTCATTTCATTAATAATTAATGAATAATAAATAAAATAAGTATAAGAACAAGATGGTCCAAGCAAGGCAATTGCTATTCAACGGGAGACTGATTGAATAGAGGAAAGTCCGAACTCCACAGAACAAGGTGCCGGGTAACACCCGGGAGCTAAGAAACTTCGGTTTCTTAAGTTACGGAAAGTGCCACAGAAAATACCGCCAAATTTAGAAAGACGTGATAGGATACCGATGGTATCTGTTCATTGATAGTCTATTGGTAAGGGTGAAAAGGCAGGGTAAGAGCCTACCGCTTTCTCGGTAACGGGAGAGGTCCCTTTGGGAGTCCTTTTTATAAGGATCAAGGTAAACCACACTCCGGAGCAAGGTCATGTAAGAAGAGCTATTTTGCTTTTAGCAAGATACAAAGTGGTTCGCTTTGCTGTCTCTTTGGGTAGATCGCTTTGATTGCATTAGTAATAATGTAACAAGATAAATAATTGCCACCTTCTTAATCGAAGGCAACAGAATTCGGCTTATTTGCTTGGACTCACTTATTCTTTACTGCGGAAAACGATATGCAAAAAACCCGCTGGAGAATAAAAAATATTCCCGACGAAAAATCGGTATTGGCTTTAGCCGATAGTCTGAATATTTCCAATTCGCTCGCCGCTCTTTTAATTCAAAGAGGGGTTACGAATTTCTTTGAAGCAAAATCATATTTCCGTCCTTCATTGGATCTATTACACGATCCATATCTAATGGATGGAATGGCAATAGCCTCCGCCCGCGTTTTGAAAGCTCTAACCGATAATGAAAAAATCTGCGTCTATGGTGATTATGATGTTGATGGCACTTGTTCTGCTGCATTAATGTATCTATTTCTAAAAGAACTTGGAGCCGATGTATTCACTTATATTCCAAATAGAATTACCGAAGGTTACGGAATTTCCAAAATGAGTATTGATATAATTAAAGAAAAAAATACTTCTTTAATTATATCGGTCGATTGCGGCATTACGGCTGTTGAAGAAATTGTGTATGGAAATGAATTAGGAATCGATACGGTTGTATGCGATCATCATCAAGCAAAAGATGTATTACCCCCTGCTTTTGCAATATTAGACCCTATTAAACCGGGATGCAATTACCCATTTAAACATCTTTCAGGCGCAGGTGTAGCTTTTAAATTAGCAAGAGCAGTCGGCGCACGTATTGGAAAAAAATCACTGCCATTAAAGTATCTCGATCTTGTTGCATTAGCAGGAGCGGCTGATATCGTTCCTCTTGTAGATGAAAATAGAACTTTAGTGCGTGAAGGGCTTGATTTAATTAATGCAAACCCACGTCCCGGAATTTTGGCTCTTCTAAAATCTGCTAAGATTGAGCCGGGCAATTTATCCGCCGGTCAGATAGTTTTTACAATCGCACCGCGCATCAATGCGGTCGGAAGATTAGGCGATGCAAATAGAGCGGTGGAACTTTTCACTACTACCGATCCAAAGCGAGCAATGGAATTAGCCTCCGTACTTGAAGGTGAAAATACGGCTCGAAGAAGAATAGATGAAAAAACTTTCGGCGAAGCACTTAAATTAGTGGAAGATGAACATGATCTAGCCGCTGATCTAGGAATTGTACTGCATAATAATGATTGGCATCCCGGCGTTATTGGTATTGTAGCATCTCGATTAGTGGAAAGGTATCATCGCCCATCGGTGATGCTTACGACTATCGATGGAGTGGCGAAAGGTTCAGCAAGAAGTATTCCAGGATTTAATATCTATGAAGCACTTCAAGCATGCGAACATCTTCTGCTTCAATTTGGCGGACATGAAGCCGCTGCCGGACTAGCTGTTGAAATCGATAAGATAGATATCTTCAAAACCGAGTTTAATATTGCACTCAAAAAATCTATGACTCAAAAGGATGTAATACCGGAAATTTCTATTGATGCTAAACTTGTATTTTCCGAAATTACACCTAAATTTTTCAGAATCTTGAATCAATTTTCACCATTTGGACCGGGCAATAGTAAACCTGTATTCCTTAGCGAGGGCGTTTCTCTTGTTTATCAACCTCGCATTGTAGGTACAAATCACCTCATTGCTACATTCAAACAGAATGGGGGCGATAAAGTTTTTGATTCGATCGGTTTTAATCTTGGTGATTTTATCGAGTTTATTGATAAAGACCGCGATCTTCTCGATATTGTATATACTTTAGAAATAATTACTAAAGATGGAAAACAATTTCCGCAATTGAGACTAAAGGATATTCGAATACATGAGAATAATAGGAATTGATCCCGGAACAATAGTTACAGGATTCGGAGTCGTTGATTATAATGGCAACGAATTAAAATATATTGCTTCGGGCATAATTAATATTCCTCCTAAAGATGAAATGGCTAATCGTTTGGAAGTGATTTATGATTCGATTGATGAGAAGATAAAATTATACAAACCGACTGAATTTTCTATTGAGACCGCTTTTTTTAATAAGAACGTTCAATCGGCTCTTAAGATTGGGTATGCAAGGGGTGTTTCGCTCCTTGCAGCCGTCCATAATAAACTTAACGTAAAAGAATATTCACCTCGTGAAATAAAAAAATCTGTTACAGGAAAAGGTGCGGCAACTAAAGAGCAGGTTCAATTTATGGTTGCTAAAATTTTATCACTTAAAATAGACAAAATAAAATTCGATGAAACAGATGCGCTCGCTGTTGCTATCTGTTATTCGTTTAAGTCTCTTTCCGGTATAGTTAAATCAAAGAGCTGGAAAGATTTTATAAAAGCTAATCCCGAGAGAGTAATTTTATGATTGGTTACATATCAGGAAAATTTCTATCTAAAAAACCGAATAAGGTATTGGTGGATGTAAATGGTGTAGGATATTTAGTGAACATCTCCTTGAATACTTTTGAAAAACTTGAAGGCAAAACCGAAGCGGCGTTCTTTACTTATCTAAATGTTCGCGAAGATGCGCTTGATCTATATGGCTTTATTACGACTGCCGAAAAAGAGATGTTCGAATTATTAATAAGTGTTAATGGTATCGGACCTAAGGTTGCTTTGAGTGTTCTTTCCGGTATTCAGTTACCCGATCTAAGAGAAGCAATCTCATCGGGAAATATAGCACGAATTATTTCGACACCGGGAATAGGAAGAAAAACCGCCGAGAGAATGATTATTGAACTTCGTGATAAAATCAATGCTCTTTCTCATTCAATTGAATTAGGTGAGGAAAGCGTCACCCAGCTAAAAACTTATACAGTTCGTAACGATGCTGTTACTGCGTTAGTTAATCTTGGTTATAATCAAAAGATTGCCGAGCGTGCAGTGAGAGCTTGCCTGGATAAAGATCCCGAAGCAAAGATTGAAGACTTAATTAAGGATTCACTCGCTGCTCTTAATAGTTAGCCTTTAGAAAAAAATATTATTTATAATAAAGTATTATTTTTATGAACATACAGATATTTGGCACGGTTAAGTGCTTCGATACAAAAAAGACCGAACGCTTTTTTAAAGAAAGAAAAATTCCATATCATTTCAGAAATCTTGCCGAAAAGGGAATCTCTCCGGGAGAATTGGATAGCATCAAACGTGTTTATACCGTAGAAGATTTAATTGATACGGAAGGGAAAAGATACCGTGAGCGAAATTTAAAATTTATGACTCACGATATCGAAACTGAATTACTTAATGATCCTCTGCTATTCAAGACACCGATCGTAAGGAATGGCAAAGAAGTAACCCTCGGCTACCAACCGGATATCTGGAAGAAGTGGTCTGACCAAGATTAATATCGAACTTGCATCGGATGGCACTAGGTTGCACTTATATGATTCCAAGTGCACTAATCTGCACCGAACCGCACTGAATTGTTTGTAACTGCACCCAATAGCACCAAGCTGCATCAGTATGCTGCAACAATTAGTCTTTTATACTGCCTTTTTCTTTTTTCTGAAAACAAAAATACTTACTAAAAGAAAGAAGAGAAAACTAGCCCACGCTAATGAATCTCCTATAACAGCATAGATAGTGTGTTGTCCCTTCATCGGCACATCGGAATAAAAGATTGCATCTTTAGTATTAAAATAATTCTGATATGATAAAACTTCTCCTTTATAATTGAAAGAAGCCGATAACCCACGCGAAGCTGAACGAACTAGATTAAATCCCTGCTCGATAGCTC
This sequence comes from bacterium BRH_c32, assembly GCA_001516025.1. Classification (GTDB taxonomy): domain Bacteria; phylum Bacteroidota; class Ignavibacteria; order Ignavibacteriales; family Melioribacteraceae; genus BRH-c32. The sequence continues at coordinate 54,998 of LOEU01000036.1, forward strand.
TGAAAGAAGCTGCATAGGTGTGATACGGTGTAATCTCTTTCCAATCGTTTCCGGGGACAAGCATAATATCAACGTTCTTTTCATTGACCTGCTGAATCAATTCATGAAAATCCATATCAAAACAGATAACAGAACTTATACGCCCATAAGGCGAATCAAAATACCTAATCACACCATCGCCATAATTCCCCTCACCCGGAGTGGGTTTTGCCTTATAATATTCAAACAATATTTTTCCGTACGGAGATATCCAAGTAATCTTATTCATCGGTCTTACATCAGGATTTTCTATCGGGTATATCAATAAAGGAAGTCCAATATATATTTGGTTATTCACCGCTGCCGATTTTGCTTTCTCTATATATTCAGCTTCTTTATCGGAATTAAGATTAAGCATTATTTCATTTCCAAAAATAATTTTTGCTTCAGACTTAGCCGCTATTTCACAGTTATTCAAAAAGCTGCTATTAATTTTTTCATTAATAGAGTCGGGTTGATCGTTAAAAATATGCTGCATGTCTGAACTTGGTATATTAATAGACGCAATTTTTACTGTTCTGATAGAAGAAACATTTGTTAAACGAATCTGTCCCCAAAAAATGACGATAACGATAGGGAATAGATATGCCCAAGAAGCTTTGCGTAATGCAGACTTATCAAAATTATTATCTAATAGCCAGTTGATAATAGATGCTGTCCAGAGAATTATAAAAGTAATTCCCCAAATACCTGTTATGGAAATTATTTGTAATAATGGCAAGGATGATTGTGTGGTTGACAAAGCTCCAAAACTTCCTCCGGGATTTGTCAAAACAGAAATGTATTCCATAATTACATATACAGATGGAAGAACAAGAGTGGAAATAATTCCTTTCAAACGCTGTGAATAAATTCTATCGATAAGAAAAACAAGAGCTGTGAATAAGCTCATCATAAAAGTCATTACATAATAAAATATACCCGAAATCGGAACCAATTCTTCCCAGATGAAGATATTGGAAATAAATCCCCCTGCAATTAAGAATAAAAATCCTTTCAATGGTTTTTGAAATCTGAGAAAACGTACTAAAAATATCGGTGCTAAAAAAGCAGCTAACGGTATAGCCCAACGACCGTTGGAAAAGAAGAGAGATATAAAACCGATTAGAAGATAAAAGTAAGAGAAGTGAACTTTTGTTTTAACTGAACTCAACATTATTACCCCATGATCAAATTAATTATATGTTTTTACTGCTAATATATTCCCACGCTTAATTCCACCTTTTATTGAGGCGGAATTGGCATAAAAATTAATATCTATAAATTTACTTATAATTTTTGAATCAGGAGTTTCTGTCGAATCTATATTTGAATCAATTTGATAAAATTACTTCATTGTTTTATCAAATCCAAAACTATCAAATAATCAACTACACTTTACTATGACGATAAAACCAAAACTAATTCATTAACTCTATCCCCTCCCCACTTTAATATTCACGTTATGCTCTTTTTTGTCATTCACTAATGGAATATAATTTCTATTTATTTCTTTACCATATTCATTAATTGAAACAAATCCTTTATCTCCATCCACCTGATTAATTGTAATATTATATCGTGTTTCATGATAGTGATAAAATATTTTGTAGCTGTTCCAATCCTTAGGGATGCATGGATTAATATATAGTTTATCTATTTCAAGATGCAACCCAAGTAATGATTCAATTATTAAACGGTACATCCAACCGGCAGATCCGGTGTACCAAGTCCAGCCACCTCTTCCTGTATGAGGTGCCGCCGCATAAACATCCGCAGCAACCACGTACGGCTCTACTTTATAGGTCTCGATTCCCTCGACCGAATGACCATGATTAACGGGATTAATAATATTAAATAGTTCCCACGCATTTTTTCTATCACCTATTTGAGCAAAAGCCATTACAGCCCAAATAGCCGCATGAGTATATTGCCCTCCATTTTCCCTTACTCCCGGCACGTATCCTTTTATATATCCCGGTTCTAATTTTGATTTATCGAATGGGGGATCCAAAAGTTGAATTAATCCGCTCTCCCTTTTAACTAAGTATTTATTAAGTGAATCGATTGATTTAAGCGAATGATCTTTTTCTCCGGCACCCGAAATAACTGACCAGCTTTGAGAGATAGAATCGATCTTACATTCTTCATTGATTTTTGAACCAAGCGGAGTGCCGTCATCAAAATACGCTCTTCTATACCACTGACCATCCCAGCTATTCTTTTCAATATTTGCCTGCAAGGTCGTCATCTCTTTTTCGCATTGCTCTATAAATTTAGTATCGTTTTTTATCGCTGCAATTTTTTTGAATTGCGACAATACTTCATAAAGGAAAAATGCTAACCATACGCTTTCTCCTTTTCCTTCCATTCCGATTAGATTCATACCATCATTCCAATCGCCGCCGCCAATAAGCGGAAGTCCGTGTTCACCAAAATTCAGTCCTCTTTGGATTGCTCTTTGGCAATGCTGATATAAAGTGCCGGAATTAGATGAAATAACCGGCAGCTCATAATAGGAATCATCTTCGGCTCTTAGCGGACGTCCTTCGAGGAAGTTCCTGCTTTCATCAAGCACACCAATATCCCCCGTGCTTAATACGTATCGGCTTACAGCTAATGGAAGCCATAAATAATCATCTGAGAAATGTGTCCTGACTCCGCGTCCCAAAGGTGGATGCCACCAATGCTGAACGTCTCCTTCGATAAATTGATGACTAGAATTTATAAGCAATTGCTCACGTGTAATTTCCGGCTTGGAATGAATCAATGCCATTACATCCTGCAATTGATCTCTAAATCCGAATGCACCGCCGGATTGATAGTAACCGCTTCTGCCCCAAATTCGGCATGATAAAGTTTGATAGAATAGCCAACCATTTGCAAGTACATCCAAAGACTTATCGGGAGTCTCGGTCTGGACTGCGCCGAGTGTCTCTTTCCAGAACTGCCATACTTTCTCTATCGCTTCTTGAGCTTTATTAAAGCCACTGTATCGAGTAACTAATTCTTCAGCTTCATTGCGATTATTACCCGAGCCGAGTTTAAAGACAAGTTCATATTCTCTCCCGTTTTCAAATTCGAATGGAACTTGAATAGCCGCGCATGGATCTAATCCAGCGCCTGATTTCCCCGATAGATGCGCTAATTTCATGGCAGCGGGATTTTCTAATGTTCCATTCCGCCCAATAAATTCAGTGCGATTACATGTAAATGAAATTTTATCGTTATCAACTTGGAAAAATGAAACCTTCTCCGGGAAATCGTGATTGTATGAATTCCGTGCAAAGATAGCTCCCATCGAAGTATCAATTTCACTAACTACGTGCATTGAAGTCTTTGAAGGAAGATCACCAAGAACTAATTGAACAAATCCGTAAACTGATAATTTTCGTGCTCTGCCCGAATCGTTCCAAATTTTCAAAGTAGAAAATTTTATTGAATCATCAATTGCCACATATACCCAAAGTTCGGTTCGTATTCCGGTTTCTTTATGTTCAAAAACAGTGTAACCAAATCCATGACGTGTTACATATTTTCCATGCCCGCGTTTCGGAAGTGGTGTGGGGGACCAATAGTAACCGGTCTCATCGTCTCGAATATAAAACAGCTCTCCGCTCACATCAGAAACAGGATCGTTATTCCATGGCGATAAACGATATTCATGTGCATTCTCATACCACGTATAAGCTATTCCGCTTTCGGTTACTATCGTTCCAAATTTCGGATTCGCAATCACGTTAGACCATGGCATCGGTGTAATTTTATCACCTGTGGAAACTATAATATACTCACGTCCATCAGGAGTGAAACCACCATATCCATTAAAGAATATCAGTCCTTCTCCATGAAATTCCTCCACTTGAGTTTGAGGCGGAGAATAAACTCTGATATTTTTTAATCTCTCTACTGTAAATTCTTTACTTCTAAGTTTATTTACCTGTGCTTCGAGTGTGCCGGAGGTATCTGTAATTATTACTCGTGCAACGGTCTGCGTTAAAATCCTATCTTCATCCGAGATTTGATCTGTTAGGCGTACAAATACACCACCCGGTCGATCAATTTTATTCGCTTCAATATTAGCAGAAACCAAACGTAATATCTGCTCTTGAAGTTCCTGTCTATATCCGGCATGATCATCATTCCAAATAACGAGATCAACCGATAGACCTTTTATACTCCAATACGAATGCGCCTTTAACATCGATAGAACTAAATCGATATTTTTTATATCTTCTATTACAACAAGTACAATTGGTAAATCGCCCGAAATAGCATAAGCCCAAAGAGCTGATTGACCTTGTCTATTCCGTGCAATTATTGATGGATTAGCACGTAATAAATGATTTGAATAAACTATCGAATTAGCAACCTTGCTATAAAGCTGTGAATCCGATGCGGTTGCATTTATTTGTCTTAATATTACCTGTGAGTGAGTCCATGAAAGTTCGAATACACGATTAGATAAACGTCTATCCTGATATCTTTCAATCAAGGATAACGCTTGAGAACGAGTTTCACCGATTCCATAAATTATATCTATCGTTGCGGTTCTATCCGGCTCAAGTTTAATGCGATATCTCACTGATGCGATCGGATCGAGAACAGAACCTTCGCTATTAGATAATTCAGCATTGCCCGTTAATGCAATGGGATTTGCAGTTGTATTGCCTCTTCCAAGAAATTTTGCTCTATCGGTCTCAAAAGAAACCTCTAATATTTCAGCTTTACGGACAGCGATTGTATGCAGCATCCATTGTGTTTTTTCATCACTCGAACGAGGTCTCCTACGAGCTAATATTGCCTGCTTATCTTTTATTATCTCCGTCTGTACAAATAAATTACCAAATGCAGGATGCGCATTATCGGCACTCGGCGGATTCATTACTATCTCTGCATAACTTGTAATTTCAATTTCGCGGGCGAACTTTGCTTTATTCGTAAGATGAAGTCTCCTTATTTCTATATCATCTTCCGGCGAAATAACAATCTGTGTATTTGCTTCATAATTAAGATCTTTTCTCTTAAATTCTGCATTTCCTTCAGAGAAGACAGCTTCATAAGTTTTTGATTCTTTCAGAGTCGGCTGATAAGTATTGGACCAAAATTCTCTAGTTTGAATATCTTTTAGATAGCAAAATGCTCCCCAATTATCGGTAGTAATATCCTCACGCCAGCGCGTAAGAGCTAAGTTCTTCCATCTGCTATAACCGACTCCGGCACTTGTTACCATTATATGATATCTTCCGTTTGAAAGAAGTTGAGTCTCTGGTACTATGATATTTGGATTGGTAATAATTCTAATCGGCGTTTCAGAGGCAAACACATTAGTTTGTGTATCTGAAAATACGGTAGAACTAATATTAGAGAATGCTGATAGTGGAATTCTTTCTTGAAGCAATAATAATGCAGCATCAAAAGATGGATCGGAAACGAATCTTTTCTGCATCGGAGAATCCAATAATAGATGTGTTAATGCAAGGAGAGTCATTCCTTCATGATGCACCATAAACGATTTAACTATTTCATTCGATTTCCCTCTTGGCAGACGAGCGGGAGTATAATCCACGGCTTCATAAAAACCATATCTACCCACCACACCTTGATCGGCAAGTGTCTGAAGATTCTTACATGATGCTTCCGGTTCTACCATTAATCCGAGAGCCGAAGCATAAGGAGCTATTACCAAATCTTCAGCTAATCCACGCTTAAGTCCAATTCCCGGGACACCGAATGCTCTATACTGATAATTAAGATTTACATCAGATGCATTATATCCTGATTCCGAAATACCCCAAGGCACTCCCCTCTGTTTTCCGTAATTTATTTGCCGCTTCACTACCGATTTATAAGTCTGATCTAATAAAGTATTTTCATAATTCGGCATTATTAATAAAGGCATCAGATATTCGAACATCGAACCGCTCCATGAAAGGAGAACAGGACTGCCGCCCGCAGCAGTTATTAGCCGCCCCAATGCAAACCAACTTTCTTGCGGCAAATGCCCATAAGCAATTGCAATATAACTTGCTAAACGGGCTTCGGAAGCTAATAGATCATAATAACTTCCATCTTTTTTATTCTTCTCTACGTTATACCCGATTGAAAGCAGATGCCTTGAAGTGCTATATAAGAAATCATATTCGATCATAGATAGACTATATGTTTGATTAGCAAGCGTTCTTATAGCTTCTATCTTTTCGTTTGCCTTTTGATTCGATTGTATAATTAATTGATTCAATTCATTAAGCTTCTTCTTTCTTTCGCTCGTTATCTCCCGATTTAATTCTCCTTCTATAATCGGAATAAATTCATTTTGCAAATTTGATAATTCATTTAAGGAAGGAATATTTACTTTAAACGGGAATGAATCACTTATATCGATGAACTCTGCAACCGTTACCCAAGGGACTAAATCTTTTACCTGATCGATTGCATTATAAGTTTGCTTTTGCAGCGAAATAAGCCAGTATTTTGAGTCGCCGTCTTGAACGTCTATTAGATCTATTTTATTTACTAATTGAGAAATCTCATTAAGATTCTCCCAAAACATTTTTAATGAATCTATCGAGGTTCTTTTAATTGATTTGAATGCTAATTGCAATTCATTAATTGGGAAAAAATCTCTTTTATCCAATCCTTCGATAGCTATCATAAAAGTATCTTCCAAGCCATCGAATAATTTATGACTAACAATTTGTTCCTCGGGAAGTGTAAGCAGCCCCTGCCTAAGAGTTAAAATTAATCCTGATAAATTACCGCTATCAACCGATGATACATACAATGGTTTTAGAGGAGTTAGAGTTAAAGTATCATACCAATTATAAAAGTGTCCTCTAAAACGTTCTAATTTTTCCATCGTCTTAATTGTATTGGAAACACGATCAACCAATTCACCTGAGGTGATATAACCAAAATCATAAGCAGATAAATTGGCTATCAGCGCCATACCAATATTAGTTGGTGAAGTTCTATGTGCAATTATTCCATGAGGAACTTCTTGATAATTATCAGGCGGAAGCCAATTTTCATTTTCATTTACAAACGTATCGAAGTATGCCCACGTCTTGCGAGTAATGTGTCTCAAGAACTCTTTTTCCGATTCGCTTAGCATTGACTGCTTTGATTTTAGAGGCAGACTTATCCACCAGTTAACTATCGGTGAAAGTGCCCAAACAAAAAGTATAGGCAGAGCTATTATAGGTACTGTATAACCCGTAAAATAAAATGCAGCAATTACAGCCGCTACAAATAAAGGTGAGAATAAATTCTTTTTAAATGTATCGGCAAGATTCAGTCTTTGGTTTTTTCCAAAGATATTAGAAGGAGTCCATTCCAATAAACGCGTTTTAGAAAATGTCATTCGCCAAAACACTCTTGAGATTGCATCTAACGCGAATGAAGCTTCAAAGGGAAGATTGATAAACGTAAAAAGTAATTGATATAAATACACTTTACTATTATTTACGAATGCAATAAGATGCTGTCTTAATAATATCTCTTTCTGCTTTTCAAATAGATCAACAATTAATTTGAATATCGCGGGAATGAATATTATTCCGATAACCGAGAAAGTCCAGAATAACGGATTAGGCGAAAAGAACCAGGCATAAAGGAGCATCAAAACATAAGCCGGTGTAACCAAACTGCGCCTTAAATTATCAAATATTTTCCAACGTGAGAGTTTTGATAAAGGATTTTTTCTTCGCTTACCATTCATACCCGGTACTCTTGGAAGTATCCATCGCCAAATCTGCCAATCGCCTCTTATCCAGCGATGTCTTCTATTTACATCTATATTATAGCAGCATGGGTATTCTTCAAGCAATTGGACATCGCTTAATAAACCCGATCTAACGTGGCAACCCTCAAGAAGATCATGACTAAGAATTTTATTTTCAGGAAATCGGTCTTTAACAATCTTTTGAAAGATATCTATATCATAAATTGCTTTACCAATATAAGAACCCTCGCCAAAGATATCTTGATATACATCCGAGACGGTTCTTGTATAAGGATCGATACCGGCATTTCCTCCGAATAGTTTTGCGTAGCGCGAGCTAAGTGTGCCCGGGAGACTAATCTCCACTGCCGGCTGCAAAATTGTATATCCATCGGTTACGCATTCTTTCGATTCATCATACTTTGCTTTATTAAGCGGATGCGCAATAGTGCCAATTAATTGATAAGCCGTATCAAGAGGTAGATCAGTATCTGCATCTAATGTTATAATATATTTTGTTGATTTTAATACATCCGTATTACCGACTATTAGAGAAAAACAATCCCTCGCTCCGTCCCTTAAATATGAATTTATGTCTTCGAGCTTTCCTCTTTTACGCTCGTAACCCATCCAAAGTTTTTCGGCAGGATTCCATTTCCTCTGACGGTGGAATAAGTAAAATATATCCTTTCGAATATCTTTATATTTTTCATTGAGTTCATCTATCTTTTCTTTTGCATAAGAAAGAAGCATTTCATCTTCGGGAAGATGCTCTTTGGAGGAATCTTTATAATCGGTCAATAGAGAAAAGTATAAGTTTTTGCGTCTATTAGCCAAGAATCTGATTTCCAAAGATTCTACAAGTTCTTTAATTCCATCTTTACTCGTAATCATACTCGGCACTACTACAAGTGTCCTGCTTCTATCGGGAATTTTTTTAGAGTAATCCATTCGAGGCAAAGAAGTTGGCTTTATTATTAAAGTTGATAACCAATTAATTAATGATACTGCTAATTGACTGACTGCAAAAAATGATATTATCCCTAGTGCTATAAGTGAATATTCTTTTATTCCTTCAACGTAACCTTTATGCACTAATGCGGCAGTGAAAAGTGCAGTTAATAAAAATATAGAACCAAAGAACAACGGGAATGGAATTTTATTCCCTTTTCGTTTAAGGTAAGAGCTGATAGGAAGTTTTGATTTTACTGCATCTTCGAGTTGATAAATTCCTCTATCAACAAGATAATATCCTACATGAGAAGTTCTATGAGTTATACCATCTTTATTTTCTGCCTCTCGGGCAAAGGATAATACTTTTTCGGCTATCTGTTCTTCTGATAATTTACTTTTCTTTCCGAGTTTTTCGATTATATGACGGTAATTATCACGTGTTCCGAAATCCATTTTGTGATATACTTTCATTGGATCTTTTTGGAGAATCTTCTCAACAATACTTTGATACTCGACAAAGTCGCGCCAATTAGTGGAGTTTAATAATCTTAGACTACCGATACTATTACTTATCGAGACTTGATCGGCAGCTTGATCTTTATTTCCGAGACGAACTAATTGAGCAATACTTGAACCCTTCTCGCCGAGGAGCTGCTCAACCCAACTTAACGGGGAAATAATTGAGGGACTTAAACTTTGCAGACGGCGGGCAAATTCCGAAACAAATGCCGGAGTCAATGGCGGTTCAGATCGAACCATATCGGCAATTACTAAAATTAAATTTTTAGGATCATTTTTTAATACTTCTATCAATTGGTTTGACCAAACTGCAGCTAAATTTCTTTCAATTCTTCCTTTAGCAATATGCTCTGCCACTCGGCGCAGATTTTCGATCAACGCCAAACGGAGCATAATCGGTATCGCCCATAGCTCACCTAATTTTAATGCTGTTACCGATTGATACGCTTGCAGGAAACGATTAAGATTTTCTAAATCCACTCTTCCATCGCCATGCGAAATAATCTCTTCTGCAATATCATATACACGCGGAAGGTCTTTTGAATTACCGTTTAATAAACTCGGGAGTTCTTTGCTATATCCTTTCGGGAAATGTTTTTTGCCTATTCGAATCTGATCTTCTATTAAGTAATAGTTATCAAGCAGCCATTCACCTGCGGGAGTAATTAAGTGATTTTCTTTTACAGTTTCATTTAAAAAGTAATGTACTTCCGATAGGAATGCTTCATTTTTATCGAGTCGATTTAATAATATTTTATTATAAGTCCGCTCCGAAGCCAGCACGTGGGATTTTGCAATTATTCTACCATGTTTTTCCATCTGATCGGCATTGAAAAGTTCGGCACGTAATGGAGCATCCTCTTTCGATGAAAGTGAATTTAAGCTGAACTTGTGCATTTGAGACTTCAAACGGGACATTGTGTCGTTTAATTTGGGGCTGAATGCCGGCATACTCCTCCAAGAAGTTAATTTTAAAACAAGGTACAGTATATAAAACTAAGGATAGATAGCACTTTTATAATCGATATTCAAGCGCATAAACCGTTTAAATGGATTAATAGAAATTACTACAAAATCTATCGTACAGAAATTGCATTTTATAATTAAGTATATAAAAAATCGATTAGTCTCTGCTAAATCTTGAATAGTATATATAAGGGTTGAGATTTGGCGGTTAAGTATTTAATAAAACAAAATGATGTTTCATATTCAGTATAAGACTTAATAGGTCCCATTGTCAATATAAAACATCATTTTATGTTTATCGAGAAATTAAATTACTTAGCCCATTAATGCGAACTAATGCCTGTAAAAATATATTATTTTTCGGATTTATTATCGTTACTAGGGAAATCGGGATTGAGGATCCCTTTTTCCTTAAATTGTTCGACTAAATTATCGTATCCTTTGAACTGTATAGCGTCCCACCGCATTTTACGTGCACCTTCGGCATAATCGGCGATATCATCTATAAAGATATGCTCTTCGGCTGGTAAATTAGTATATTCCATTACTGCTTGATATATTTTTTCTTCTGGTTTTACTGCACCGACTTCGTGAGATAAAATTAATTTATCGAAATTTTCTAAAAATTTATAATGCCCCCATCCATACTCTCTATGGATTTCGTTGGTGTTAGAAAGCAGGACAAGTTTATATCTCATTTTTAATTCGGGCAGGAGTGAAGTTACTTTCCTATCCTCTTTAAATACAGATGAATAAGCGATACAAAATTCTTCATCGCTTAATTTTTCACCCGTCCATCTATGAATGGCATCGAGAAATTCTCTGCGGGAAACTCCACCTCTTTCAAAACTTCTATGCACATCATAATATTCGTTATATAGTGCTTCAAATTTTTTTCCTAGACCTTCTTCGACAAAATCCAATTTTGCTAGAAGCAGGGAATAATTAAAAGGGATTAAAACATTCCCGAGATCAAAAACAATAACAGAGTATTTTTTCATAATTTTTATAATAATTAGTTGATAAAATTAATATTAATCAGAAGCTAAACTCGGGTTTTTCTTTTTGAGTAATCCCGATACTTTACCAAATAATTTAGGAATGCGCTCTCTATATTCTTCCACCTTTGTATAAACAACCGGTACAACAATAAGAGTAAGGAATAACGAACTCGTTAATCCGCCAATCAACACCCAAGCTAAACCAGTTTTCCATTCTGAACCGGAACTCGTGGATAATGCAATTGGCATCATACCGAAAATCATCGTTAGAGTTGTCATAAAAATTGGTCTTACTCTCATACGAGCTGCATCAATCAAAGAATCTTTAACCGACTCTCCTTGACCTCTCATATAATTTGTTCTATCGACAAGAAGGATCGCATTTTTGCCTACAAGTCCCACAAGCATAATCATACCGAGAATTGTAAATACGTTTAGTGATTTCATAGTCAAAGCCAATGCCAGTAATCCACCCACAATAGCAAGCGGAATAGAGAAGAGCACCACAAACGGATAAACAAATGAATCATACAAAGCTACCATTACAAGATAAGAAAATAAAACGGCAGCTATCATCGCAAGACCGAGATCACCGAATGCTTCTTTCTGATTCTTCACATCACCGCCGAAAGAATATGTTGTTTCATTCGGAAGTTTTACTTCCTTCATTTTATCGGTAAATTCCTGAGAAATAGTTCCCGTTGGTCTTCCGATTACTTGTGAGAAAACTGTAACAGCCGCATTTCTATTTTGTCTTTGAAGATTTGATGGTCCGGTGGCTCTAGAAATATCTGCAAATTGTTTAAGATAAATCTGCTGTCCTTTTTTATTTGTAAAAGATAAATTGCCAAGATCCTCGGTAGCCGATCTATTAAATTCATCCAATTGAACACGCAATGTATATTCTGTATTACCTTCGCGGAATTTAGAATCATCATCTCCGGTAAGAGCGACACGAAGCGCACCACCAACTTCCGCAAGAGAAAGTCCAAATGAATTTAATTTCTGGCGGTCAATTTCGATTTTTGTTTCCGGTTTACCTTGTTCGGAAGATAGTCGAACATCGGTCGTTCCCGGAACTTTTGTTAATACTTTTTTAATTATATCCGCAGCTTTATAAACGCTATCCACATTAGTGCCGTTTACTAATAATTGAATCGGAGTTTGATTAGCAACTCCAAATATACCGATCGGATTATAACGTGCCTCCACACCGGGTATTTGCATTGCTTTAGCTTTTATCTCCTGACCGATTTCATCTGTACTTTTTTCTCTCTGATTTTTTGGAACGAGAGTAACGTTAATCTCCGATGAATTATTAGAAGCAAATCCTATAAGACCTTCGCTCGAAGCGCCTGCATTTACAAATACTCTTTCTACACCCGGAGTTTTTAGGATCATATTCTCAACTTCTTGAGAGATTCTGTTTGTTTCTTCAATCTTAGTTCCCGGAGGGAGTTTTAACGTTACTGCAAATTCACCTCTATCGGCAACTGCCATAAATTCACCGCCAATAAATCCGAACGGAATCAACGCTACCGAAGAAACGAATATTAATATTGTCGCTATAAATACTTTAGCTTTATTTGAAAAGCTCCAATTAAGAAGAGCAACATAATGCTCCGTAAAATTCTTAAATTTCGCTTCGAACCAAATTGCGAATTTTCCTAATAAAGTTCTATTTGTTAATCTTTCCACTTTAGCAAAACGGGATGCCAGCATGGGAGTAATAGTAAATGAAACGAATAAACTAAGGAGTGTGGAGACCACGACCACAATAGAGAACTGTCTCATAATATTTCCGATAATACCGCTCGTAAGCGATAAAGGGAAAAATACTGATACATCCACCAATGTAATAGCGAGTGCCGCAAAGCCGATTTCATTTCTTCCTCTTAATGCGGCAGTCCTTTTCTCTTCCCCTTTTTCGAGATGATGATAAATATTCTCCAATACCACAATCGAATCATCTACAAGGATACCGACCACTAATGATAAGGCAAGAAGCGTCATCAAGTTGAGTGTAAAATCCAATGCCCACATTGCCATAAATGTTGTGATAAGTGATGATGGAATTGCGACCAAAACAATTACAGAGTTTCTGATACTATGCAAGAATAGAAGCATAACTAAAGCAACAAGAACTACTGCAATAGCTAAATCGAACTTAACCGCATTCGCAGCATCTATCGTATATATAGAGCCATCTTGAGCAATCGTATATTTAAATCCATAATCCGCAAATGTGGTTTCGAGTTCAGCTAATTTTAATTTTACCAATTTACTTACGTCCACAGCATTAGCATCGGTCTGCTTTAATACGTTTATCGCAATTGTACTTTTCCCATCTATACGCGAAATATTAGTTACATCTTTCGTTCCATCTTCGATTTCTGCCACATCAGAGAGTTTAATCTCGCCACCGGTTTTAGAAGTGCCAATAGCAAGATTTCTTATTTGCTCCAAACTTGAGAACTTACCGGCAATCCTAACTATATATTGTTCATCGGTATCTTTAATTTTTCCTGTCGGGAAATCAAGATTAGAATTTTTTATTGTCTGAGTTACCTGCATAATTGATAAGCCATAAGCTTTCAATTTTTCCATATCGAGATTTACTTTTATCTCTCTTTCGTTACCGCCGATTAAAGCAATCTGTCCCACGCCCGCTACTTTTGATAACTCCGGTTTTACTTTATCTTTAACAAACTGGTAAAGTTCTTTATCCGATAAACTACCCGATACACCCATACGAATAACGGGAATTTCATCCAACGCAATTTTAGAAACTACGGGGGACTTTACTCCATCAGGCAACGACGAAAATATTTCATTTACTTTTCTTTGAGCATCCTGTAAGGATAGATCTACTTTTGCAGATTGAAGTAATTCAATTGTTACAAAAGAAACGCCTTCCATAGATGTACTTTTTATTTCGCTTACTTTATCCAATCCCGAAACTGCATCTTCGAGCGGTTTTGATACTCCGGTTTCCACTTCGTTCGGGGACGCACCCGGATATACAGTTGTAATTGTAATTACTGCCGGACTAAACTTAGGGAGCAATTCATATTTCAATTTCTGAAAACTGAATAGGCCCAAGATTATAAACGCCGCAAAGATTACAATTATAAGAGATGGTCTTTTTATTGATAATTCGGTTAATGTCATTTTTTTATCCCTAATTAACTATCTTAACTTTTGCGTTCTCTTCGAGATTAGTTTGACCGCTTACTACCACCTGTTCGCCGGAGGTCAAACCTTCTAATACTTCCACTCTTACACCTGCTTCTTTACCTAAAACTAATTTTCTTAATTTCGCGACCCCATTTTCTATCACATATACTTCAGGCTCTTTTACGCTTCCGATCAATGCTTCACGTGGGATAGTCAATGAACCTTCTTTAGCAGCAGTAGAAAAATTAACTTTTGCGAACATACCTGCTTTTAATTTCTCTGCTCCATTATTATATACTGCCACTTCAATTGGATATGTATGCACTTCATCTGCTTTGGAACTGATAGTTTCTATTCTTCCTTCAAATACAGTTCCCGGGAATACATCCGTAGTTACTTTTACTCTATTGCCCGGTTTAATTTTGAATACATCCTGCTCGGACACGTTTACTTTTACTTTTATTTTCGATATATCCACAACGTTTGCAATTACCACTCCCGGGTTTACCATTGTCCCGATATCGACATTACGAGCTGTAACATATCCTGAAATCGGGGTAGTGATCTTAGTATCGCTTAATTGTTTCTTAGCGACAATATATTGTGATTCTGCATTCGCTAATTGTAGCTTAACATTATCTAACTGGGCATCTGTGGCAGAACCTTGTTTTAAAAGTACTGTATATCTTTCGAAGTCTTTTTTCGATTTTTCAAAATTTGCTTCGGCGCTCATAAACGCTGCTCTCTTTAACTCGTCATCTACTTGAATTAAAACTGCGCCAGCTTGCTTATAATCACCAACCTGAGTATTAACGGCAACTACTTTACCTTGAGTTTCCGATACAATATTCACATCCTTATCCGCATTGACCGTGCCGATAAGAGAAATATCTTCATTAAGTGTACTGCTTGTAACGGGCTGAACAGATACATAAAAAACATCTATTTCTTTTGGTGCTGCCTTTGCCTGCATTTTTGATTTATTGTAAAATAGTACCCCAACTATTACGACAACTATCAATACAGGGATTGAATATAGCTTTAGTTTTTTCATTTATTTTTCCCTTTTTTAAAATCTTTTATTCTTTGCCTAATGCTTTCTTTAGACGAGCTTTTGATAATTCAAAATCGACTAAAGAATTTGTATAATTAATTTTTGCCGACAGAAGTGAAACTTCTGCATCGATTGTCTCCGAACTAAGTGCAGTGCCCCCTTTAAAACGCTCCGAAGTAACTCTCATATTTTCTTCTGCCTGCTTAACAGTTAATTCTGAAAGTTCGATTCTTCTTTTTAATTGATTGACCAATAGAAAATATTGATTAACTTCCAAAGAGACGCCATCTTTAATTATTCCGAGAGCATCTACACCTTGAGCCAATTGAGCTTTTGCCTGCTCAGTCTGATGTGCAGTCGTTAGCCAATCCCAAATATTCATACTTAGATTAACTCCCACATCCCATGTAGAATTAAATTTATCTTCGGCAGGAACGATTCTTTGATTAGGACGGCTATAATATAAATTACCCGATGCGCTAATCTGCGGATACCACCCTGCTTTTGCAGCCGTTACTCCATATTCGGCGGCTTTTACTCTTAATTTTGCTGCTTTTACTTCCGGTCTATCTTCTACTGCTGCATCCACTAATGAATTTAATTCCCCAAAATCTGCTTCACTTCTCTTTACCTCAGAGGCTATTTCGATCTCCGTAGTAAGCGGTATGCTTAATACATTATTGAGTCCGATCATTGCTAGTCTAACATTATTAGAAGCATCTAACTGTTTTAATTGAGCATCTGATAGCTGCACTTCCAATTTTAATTTATCGTTTTGAGTAAGGAGACCTGCATTTAGTAAATTAGTCGCATCAGTTACGTGCGCTTTAATCATATCCAGGTTTTCATCGATTACTTTTTTCATCTGCTCTGCTTTGAAAAGATTCCAATAAGCATTCTGAATATTATAAATAAGATCGGATTGATCCTTTTGAAAATCTTCTTTCGATGCCTCATAATTTTTATCGGCAATTTTTGTACTGCTTAATAATCTAAATCCCGTAAATAAGGGTTGAGATACGCTTAATTGTGTTGTATAATTATCTAATATAGATGGAGAAACAACAAAATTTCCGAATGGAGTATTAATTTCAAACGGATCGACTTCGCTTAATCTTCTATAACCAGCATTAAGCTTTACAGCAGGCAGAAGTCCTGCAAATACTTCTTTTGAGCGCGCTTCGGCGGCAACTACTTTCATAGAAGATGCATCCAAAGTCTTGCTATTTTTCAACCCCGTCTGAATCGCGTCCTCTACGGTCATCTTAATTCTTTCTTGTGCATTCCCTATTGAAGATAGCGCAATCAGCAACCCGATTATCAAAAATGATTTTTTCATTATCTGACTTATTCCTTGTTTATTTTAATTTCTATTTGTAGTTGTTTCTAAATTCTCTTTTAATACGGAGAATACTTTTTCAAATTCATTTGTTTTATCAAAAAAATAATCAGCACCGATAGAGCAGCATTTTAAATTAATTCCCCCGATCGGATAATTTGTAAGAACGATAACCGTAGTGTTATATTTTTTCTCTTTGATTAATTTGAGTAAATCAATTCCATTTCCGTCCGGCAATTGTATATCGAGGATTAAATAATCGGGGATCTCTTCATTAATTTTTCGCAGGCCATCGCTTAATAATTCTGCCTCCCAAAGAATTGTTATCTCCGGGTATTGATCTATTTTCTCTTTTATTCGGTCTTTTATAATTGTGGAATCTTCCACTATTGCAACATTCATAAAAATCTACATTTTCTCTTATTTTACATATATAAACGTAATAAATGAGAAAAAGTTCAACAATAAGCATTCAACTGAAAGATTTGTGGGATATGTGGAAAGCGTATGTAGTCTATTGACTACAAAAGAGATTGGAAGTCCGAAATTACTCAAAAATGATTCTATTTTCGGGCTTGAATCTCGAGCGCGTTGATTTCATTGTGTATAAATACCGAGTTTAGAGTACAGAGAAGTCAATTAATATACTTTTATCTATTATAGTATAGAGTAGAAAAATAATCTGCTATCGGAAAATTATCCTATTCTAGAATCTTATGCTTCATTGCATAGTGAGTGAGTTCAACGTCATTCTTGAGCTTCAGCTTTTCTAATAGCCGATCGCGGTATGTACGAACGGTTTTTACACTTATAAAAAGTTCTTCCGCCACTTCATCGGCATCTTTGCCTGTGGCGATCATCCTTAATACCTGAAATTCTCTGTTGGATAAAATATTTATAGGTGATTCGGTTCGTGATTCATATCCGGAAATTAAAAACTCGGCAAGTGCAGGACTGATATATTTCCCGCCGGAGCAGATTTTACGGATTGCATTTACTAATTCCTTGGGAGCGGTTTCTTTATTCATATAGCCCGAAGCTCCAAGCTTGAAAGTCCTAAGCCCCACCTGCTCTTCGGGATACATACTTAAAATCAGCACAGGTAATTCCGGTTTAGCATCTTTAATCTCTTTTAGGACGTCAAGTCCGTCTCTTCCCGGCATTCCGATATCAAGAACTACGATATCCCACTCCTCATCCTTAACTTTTTGTATAACTTCCATACCATTGAGTGCCTCTCCGGCAACTTCGAGTTCATCGGCTTTTGAAATTATCTGCTTCAAACCTTCTCTTACTATCGGATGATCGTCCGCTATTAATATTTTAATTTTTTTAGTCATTTTTATTAACCGGAATTAAAACGCTGATAGTAGTACCTCTTCCCGGCTCGCTTGTAATAGAAATAGTCCCTTTGAAAATTTCTGCTCTTTCCCTCATTCCCAATAGTCCAAAAGAGTTTTTCTTTTCAAAATCTTCTTTTTTAATTCCTCTGCCATTATCTTTTATTTCGAGCTGATAGTAATCATTTTCAAGACCAAATGTAATAGTAACTAATGAAGCCCCTGAATGCTTCGCTGCATTAGTAAGCGATTCCTGTAATATTCTAAACACTAAAGTGGTTACTTCAAAAGGTAACTCGATAGAATCAACCGTAATAAAATATTCACACGTTATACCCATACGGTTATTAAATTCTTCCGCCTGCCATTCAATTGCGGCAAGGAGACCGAGACTATCGAGTACGGCAGGTCTTAACTCACTCGAAATCCTTCTCACCGATTTAACAGTTGTCTCCAATAGTCCGGCAGCGGAATCGATCTTTGATAAAAGTTTTTTCTTTTCCGAACCTTCCTCTATCATCTCTCTTAAAAAAGTGATATCCATAGTTAAGCCCGTTAAATATTGCCCAAGTTCATCGTGGATTTCGCGTGCCACTCTTTTTCTTTCCGCTTCTCTTGCATTCTCGAGGTGTATGGCGAGATTTTTTAATTGTTCTCTATTTCGGAGGGAGATTATTCCATAAGCTAAGTCATTGGCTAATTGTTCTAATAGTTTAGTTTCTTCTTTATCGAATGCATCGGGATTCGATGAGATAATCCCGACTATACCGAAGATTTCTTCTTTGTTTTTTAATGGTAGAGCAATGATTGCGGCGTAGCCTCTTTGGAGTACATTCTGTTTCCATTCGTAATTCTTTATATCATTTTTAATATCTTGGAACACTGCGGTAGAGCCGGTACGGACTGCAATTCCGGCGGGACCCATACCGAATTCATTTTCTCCATAAGAAATTGTTACGTTGGTAAGGTATCCATCTTCCACTCCTTCCCACATAATTGGCAGGATTGTTTTCTCTTCATCTTTTATCACATAACCGATCCAAGCCATTCGATAGCCTCCTTCGGTAACCATTAACCGGCATAAATCTCTAAGGAGAGATGCTTCATCAGCGGCTCTAACTAAGGAGTGATTAACTGCGGTGATAGTTCTTAAAGCTCTATTTAGTTTCCGAAGTTCTTCCTGAAGCGGATTTTTGCTATTGTTCTCATTCATAAAATGAAAAATACAAAAAATAATCGAAGATAATTTTATCCCGCAGCAAACGTCATAGAGATTAAGTAGGCTGTATATGCAATATAAAACAGTAATAATCCCGCTCCCTCATAACGGTTTATTGTGCCGTGTCTTCCTTTAAAACTATATCCAATAACAAATAAAAATAGGGTTAATCCCGCCATTATCACCACATCTCTGGAAAGCGTTTCGGGTGATATTGCGATAGGATTAATTACTCCGGCAATACCTACAACAGCGAGTGTATTAAATAAATTTGAGCCGATAATATTACCAAGTGCAATTTCATGCTCCCCTTTGCGCACAGCAATTATGGATGAAGCCAATTCCGGAAGGGACGTTCCGAGAGCTACGATAGTCAATCCGATTATCATATCACTTACGCCGAATATTTTTGCTAGCTCTACCGCTCCCCAAACCAAGATTCGAGAACTAATAATCAATAATATCAATCCAATAACCAACCAAAAGACCGACTTTTTAATCGGCATTGCGTTTGACGCCGTTTCTTCTTCGATCTCCTTAGCAAGCGGATCCTGCTTCTCTTTTATTCTTTGATGAATGGTCCAATACATTAATCCACCGAAAACGAGAAGTAATATAATCGCATCGAGAAATGAAATCTCTAAATCATAAATTAATAGTATAGATAATGCAGTAACTCCGGCAAGTATCGGGAGTTCTTTTCGTAATATATTTGAGTGAACAACGATAGGGCTAATTAGAGCTGTAATACCCAGAATTAATCCGATATTTACAATGTTAGAACCATAAGCATTACCGATTGCGATTCCGGGATTCCCCTGTAATGCAGCCAAAGCTGAGACCACCATTTCGGGAGCCGAAGTGCCGAATCCCACTACAACCATTCCGATTAATAGAGGCGGCATTCCAAAATATCGCGCAGTGGATGCAGACCCTTCTACAAATTTATCTGCGCTCCATACAAGTAATATCACTCCTCCAATTATTGCTAATATCGATATTATCATTTATTCCTTTCTTTTACTTTATTATGCTCTATTTCAAAACGACAATATATTAATATATTTATCAAACTAAAAAAGGCGCCTTTTTAAATAACACCGCCTCTATAAAAGAGGCGGCGATTACAAATTTAGACTTAATTATAACAATTTTTTACTTTATTTCAAATAATGAATCCTGAAGACCGGTATTGATCTCAACAGAATCGACTGTAAGTTCAATATCCTGTGGTCCTACGCTTTGATGCATTTTGAATGGGAATTTTACTCCTTCAACTTCTTTATAATTTCCGAAATCGGAAGTTTGAGTAAAGGTACCCTGAGGAGAATTAACAGTGGAAGTACTGCGAACCAAGAATCCACTTTCCACATCATAATATTGAGTTGCTTTACTGCCCGATGGATAATTAAGAGTTACTTTATAAGCATCTTTGCCATTAATTTTTTCCATACCTGAAAGTTCCGGTTTCACACCAAGAGCCGGGTAATCAAGATGTCCATGAATTGCTGCTTGAACCTTAATTTCCTCTAATGCTGAACCTTCAATAGGTTGTTCTTGACCCATTGCAGATACTTTACCTTTTTCGCCATCAAAAACTGTCATCTGCTGAAATACTCCGGCATCAAGATTTTGATACAATTTATTAGGTGCTTTTTGCGAAAGTGTAATCGTTAAATTCATTCCTTGAACCGAAGCACTTAATTTCATTGTCTTATCATTTATCTTAAGTAAATTTTCTTTTCCTCCAATGGCTTGCGTATATTTATCTAATACTGATTCAACCGTTACACCGGCAGGAAGATTTTGTGCCGATGGATCAACTTCATTGCCATACATATCATAATAATTAACTTTATTATTAATCGTAAAGTTGGTTAATGTCTTTGCCACTGCATCAGAATTTCCTACGACAACAATATAAGCATTATTTGGTTTTACATATTTTTTTGCAATTTCTTGAACATCATCAACCGTTACTTCGCTCAAACGAGTAAGGAAATTCTTATAGTAATCTTTTGGTAATCCATATCTTTCGATATTGATAGCGAAATTAGCGATGGTTTGTGGACTTTCTAATGAACGTGCGAATCCGCCTGTGATATAGTTTTTAGTGGATTGTAATTCTTCGGCAGTAATTTTTTCGCTTCTCATCTTTCTCATTTCATTGAGGATTTCTGTGATTGCGCTGTCTGTAACGGAATTACGTACGGTTGTAGAAACGGAAAATTTACCAGCATATTTATCGGCATCTATTGATGACCCTGCACCATAAGTATAACCGTGAACCTCTCGGAGATTATTATTTATTTTGGATTGGAATCCGCCACCTAATATTGTATTCATTACATTTGCTTTTACAACATCAGGAGAACCAACTTTCAAATCGATCGGATAAGTAATATTAATAACCGACTGAACCGAGGCGGCTCTATCGACCATTGCTACTTTCGCAAGTAATGGCTGTGAAGGTGTAGCAAATGTATTTTTAGCTACTTCACCTTTTTTCCATTTACCGAAATATTTTTCAACTAATTTTTTAGCTTCGTCTTTTTTAATATCGCCGACTATTGCTAAATAGGAAATATTTGGTTTGAAGTAAGTGGAATAATATCCGTTAAGATCATCAAGAGTAATATTTCCGACAGTTGCCTCGGTAGTAAGTTCGCCATAAGGGTGATCTTTGCCATAAGTTAAAACAGTAGCTACATTAGAAGCGATTGAATTCGGATCATCTTTCTGTGAAGCCAATCCTGATAATGTCTGTTTCTTAATTTTATCTAATTCTTCTTGCTTGAATTGAGGATTTAATACTACATCGCTCATTATATCAAGTAATTTAGTAACATGTTTTTTTAATGACGATCCAAAAACACCGGTGGAAGAAGTGGATAAAGAAGCTCCGATAAAATCAACTTCTTGATCGATTTTATCTTTAGTGCGTGTCTTCGTTCCAGTTCTTAATAATTGACCTGCCATATCTATATATCCGGCTTTATCTTTTTCATTTACTGGATCGCGATCTACTATTAAATTGAAAGATACTTTAGGCAGTTTATGGTTTTCTACTACGAAAACTTTCAAACCGTTTGCAAGTGTGAACGAATCATAATTACCAAGATTTATTACAGGTGCAGGTCCCGGCTGCGGACGTTTGCTTCTATCTAGCTGACCATAATTCATCGAGACAAAAGCAAATAATACCAATAGAATTAAAATTTTATTTTTCATTTCGTTCTCTCCGTTATTTTTTTTCGGCTGATTTTGGCAAATAATAAAGCACTACTCTATTTTCAGGTGTAAGATATTTCTTAGCTGCATCTCTAATATCTTCTTTTGTCACCTTCATATAGCGTTCAATTTCGGTATTAATCAAATTAGCATCACCGAAATAAACATGGTAGTCTGCTAAAGCATTTGCAATACCGATCATAGTGCTGTTTGAATTAACGAAATCATTTTCGATCTGATTACGGAGTTTCTGAAATTCTTGTTCGTCTATTGTTTTTTCTTTTACTTTATTAAGTTCAGTTTCGATTACGGCTTCTAAATCTTCCGGAGTTACTCCCATGTTAGTAATGCCATAAACAATAAATAAACCAGGATCTTCCATAGCATAGTTCATTGAGCTTAAGACAACCGCTTTCTGCTGTTTATCCACTATTTCTTTATATAGACGCGAACTCTGTCCCTTTGATAAAAGTGTACTTAACATCTCGATTGCATAATAATCTTTCGTTCCTTGTGCAGGTATTCTATAGGCTTCTAAAACTAATGGAAGACGAATATTATCATAAACTACGTCTCTTACTTCGCCTCCCAATGGTGGCTCTACTAAATCAACTTTCTTTATTTCTTCTTTTCCTCTCGGAATATCACCATAATATTTTGCAACTAATTCTTTTGTTTTGTCTAAATCAATATCACCCGCAATAGAGATTGTTACATTCTGTGGAACATAAAATTTATTATAGAATGCCATAAATTCATCAAGTGTAGCTTGATCTATATATTGAGCCGAACCGATTGGCATCCATCTATATGGATGAACTTTATATGCTCTTTTAAATGTCTGCTCGAATATCGATCCGTAAGGTTGATTATCATATCTCTGGCTTCTTTCTTCTTTTACTACTTTTCTCTGAGTTTCAACTCCGATGCTATCTATCTTTAAATGAGCTAATCTTTCCGATTCCATCCACAAACCTAGTTCTAACTGATTCGATGGGAGTACCTGATAATAGAATGTTTTATCGAAAGAAGTACTTGCGTTATTAGTACCTCCGGCATTTTGTGATATTTTATCATAATCTCCACGTTCCATATACTTTGAACCCTCGAACATCAGATGCTCGAAGAAATGTGCAAATCCTGTTCTCGTTGGGTCTTCGTTCTTTGAACCTACGTGGAAAGTCATTGTTATTGCCACTATTGGCGTGCTATTATCCTTATGCAGAATAACGTGGATTCCATTATCCATATCATATTGCATAAATTCAATTTTACGTGATTGACCATATAAAACCGAACCCGCAATAAATAGAACCAAAAATAATTTTAGCTTCATTACTTTATCCCGTGTTGTGAGTGTGTATTTTGTTTTCTTTTATGACTTAGTTTAGACGGATAAGAACTAGAATTAGTTCCGAGTTACAAAGTAAAGTTATAAAATATAATACTGCAATAAAAATTCGTTGCAATAAATCCTCAAAACAATAAAAACTTATATGAGTATTTTAGGAATATCCTGCTAATGGAGATTGCAGCTAATTTGTGCGTTTAAGTATATAGTTGCGGCGAATGTTTACATTTCACTTTCCTAAATTGGAGTGAAATTTATTATATTGCCTAATTATTATTAAGGAAAAACAGAATGTCTGAATATACACCAATAACGATAGCAAGAGGCGATGGAATCGGTCCTGAAATCATGGACGCCACATTAAAAATCTTAGAAGCAGCCGGTGCTAGGCTCGATATCGAAGAGATTGAGATCGGTGAAAAAGTTTATCTAAGCGGAATCGATACAGGTCTCTCGGCAAACGCTTTCTCATCTTTGCAACGCACCAAAGTATTTTTAAAAGCACCAATTACCACGCCACGCGGAGGAGGATATAAAAGTCTTAATGTTACAACACGCAAAGCATTTGGTCTCTATGCCAACGTAAGACCGTGTAAATCATATCGTCCTTTTATTCGCACAAAGCATCCCGATATGGATGTTGTGATAATCAGAGAAAACGAAGAGGACGTTTATGCAGGTATTGAACATAGACAGACTGCACAAGTATATCAATGTCTTAAACTTTTTAGCAGAGCGGGTACCGAAAAAATTATTCGATATGCCTTTGAATACGCACGTGAATATGGAAGAAAAAAAATCTCTCTCTTCGTTA
This sequence comes from bacterium BRH_c32, assembly GCA_001516025.1. Taxonomy (GTDB): domain Bacteria; phylum Bacteroidota; class Ignavibacteria; order Ignavibacteriales; family Melioribacteraceae; genus BRH-c32. The sequence goes on from LOEU01000036.1 coordinate 79,704, forward strand.
AAGATAATATTATGAAGATTACCGATGGACTTTATCATCAAGTATTCAAAGAGATCGCCCCTGAATATCCGGAAATTGATAGCGATACTTGGATTGTGGATATTGGTGCTGCGCGTCTTGCCGATACACCCGAGAAATTTGACGTGATCGTAATGAGTAATTTATATGGCGATATCCTCTCGGATGTTGCCGCACAGATTTCAGGTTCTATCGGTCTTGCGGGCTCATCAAATATTGGAGAACATCTTTCGATGTTTGAGGCCATTCATGGTTCTGCCCCCGATATTGCAGGGAAAAATCTCGCTAATCCATCGGGACTCTTGCTTTCAGCCGTTATGATGCTAGTTCATATTGGACAGATTTCCCCCGCAGAGGCAATTCATAATGCTTGGTTTAGAACCATCGAAAACGGAATTCACACAAGCGATATTTTTGAACAAGGTATTTCAAGTGTAAGAGTAGGTACTGCCGAATTTGCAGATGCAGTAATTTCCAATCTTGGTAAAACACCCCACGAATTAAAACCCGCTCATTATTTTGCCCCGAAACCATTGGATTTGATTCACGCTTCGCACGAAAAACCGGAAGTGAAAAAATTAGTTGGAGTGGATATTTTTATCGATTGGACCGGTTCGCCTGATGATATAGGCAATAAGTTAGATAATACATTCAATGATTCCCTGAAACTAAAACTAATTACCAATCGGGGTATGCAAGTTTATCCCGGAGGAATTAAAGAAACTTTCTGTACCGACCATTGGAGATGCCGATATAGAAATGGAGACTGGAACGAAATTGGACCAAAGAGCATTATCGAACTAATGAGCAAAATTAACGAAGCCGGATTTGAAATAATTAAGACGGAAAACTTATATACTTTTAATGATGAGCTTGGATTTTCGGAAGCGCACGGATAAAAAGATACCAAAATTTTTACCCTTATATTTTCGTGTTGATGTTATTGTAAAATTATATATTATGCTTTGTGATATCTATTACTTCGGAGATGCCTATATAGATGAAAGTTTACCGATTAATTGCCATAATTTTTCTTTTCGCCTTTTCGGTAATGAGCGCCAAGGATGCGGATAAGCTCTCAATTTCGTATGAGATTCAGCCGTATTACGACTTGAAATTATTCCGCCTATCCGTTACGCTCGAATTTAAAGGCGATAGCTCGGGCGAAACAAGGATTATTATCCCCAATGAATACGGGGGTCAAAAGCAATTTGACGGAATCAAGAATCTCCGCGCCACATCCTCCAATACCTACATAGTTGATACAAATATCAAAAATGAAAAAATCATTAAGTACTCTCCAAATACTTTCGTACGGCTCGAATATCAAGTAGAAGAAATTCGTAATGATGATATAGAGCTCGGTAATCACTATCAAACCGTAATTAGAAAAGGTACAATTCATTTCCTAGGTGAAACATTTTTTATTCTTCCGGATTGGGGAGACGAAAAGGAATTTTCATTTAAATTGATTTGGAAAAATATTCCATCGAATTGGTCTCTGGCTAATAGCTTCGGAGTAAATCAAAAAACTCAAGAATTTAAAACGCAGCTTTGGAAGCTCAGATATTCGATCTTTGCAGGTGGCGATTTCCGCATTTCGAAAAAAACATCTGGCAATAATTCTGTCTTCGTTGCTATCAAAGGAAAATATAAATTCAACGATAATCAATTCCTTGATTTTACAGAAACTATTATTCGCAATGAAAGAACATTTTGGAATGATTTTAATTATCCCTTTTTCTTAGTTACGGTACTGCCTATAAACGGTACGGGTGATCAAGCGGGAACAGGGAGATTTAATTCATTCGCTTTATTTATTGATCAATCGCGTGATATAGATTTTAGATTAAAGCGTGTTTTGGCTCATGAAACATTTCATAATTGGATAGGCGCAAGCATGCCTACTTCTCCACCCGAGCAATTGGTCTATTGGTTCTTAGAAGGATTTACCGATTATTATGCGCGGTTAATTTTACTTCGCTCAAAACAGATTACTTTCGATGAATATTTGAATGATGTAAATAGCGTATTAGAAAAATACGCCAAGAACCCCTTCCGTTATGAAAAGAATGAACGTTTAGTTAAGGATTTTTGGTCGGATAGCGATCTTCAAAGAATCCCTTATTTCAGAGGTGATCTATTCGCACATAATTTGAATGCCGCTATTATTAAATATTCGGGCGGGAAAAAGAATCTCGATGATTTTATGCGCGATTTACTCAATAGATGTAAAACTCAAAATATGACTATATCCAACGGAACACTTAGTGCATTAATTAGATATTTTGCAGGGGAGACTATTCTTTCCGACATAATGCGTACTCTCAATCAAGGTTATTCAATTAAGATGAATCCAGATGCACTCGGTCCTTGTGTAGAATTAACTTATGATACTTCCCGCAGGTTCTGGCTGATTGGAGAAGAATATGAAATTTATTCTTATAAATTACGTGAAGGTTCTTCCGATAAAAAATGTCTCGAATGGTTCAACGTAAAATAGATCTCTAATACCCCCATTAATCCTATCGCAATCAATAAAATAAAATGATTCATCTCAATGAAAAAGAGATTATATATAGCTATCGAAACAATTACATAAAACAAAAAGTAGAAGATTAAAATCAGATGAAATCGAATTTTTATCGGAACGAATACTACTAATAAAAGTAGGGCAATCATTGCAAAAGTTACGTTAAAGGTTAGATTATAGTTTATGTAGCTATTATTTATTACGTTTTCTAAGAACTGAGCTTGAAGACCGAGACCGGGGATAATTCCTTGGGGCCTATTAACGGGTTTTGATTTCGTACTGTCTATAACCCCAATGATTATATATTTATTTTTTAAACCAATGAGATCAGAACCATCTCCATTCGACTTACTTAAAAATTCTACAAACGAATATTTTTTATACTCTTTCCATTTTGAATGAAAATTAATTTTAATAAGGTTCTCATTAATAGATCTACCCATAAGTCGAACAGCAAACGGAACTTCAACAAGACCTCCCCTTACGACATTCATAGGTACAAAAATTCCGTTCCTCTCTAAATAATTAACATGCCCCGTTAGAATTGAATTTTCTTTTTGTTTAACCGAGGGTAATTGCAACGAATTATAACCGTATTGATCTTCAATAACAATAGATGCGAGAACGGTATTTTTTGATTTTTTAATAGCTTCAATTAATTCGGAATCAGCGGCGGTTCGACTCGAATCAAAATCCGAAAGAAATATCTCTATGCCAATAGCTTTAACATTAAGTGCGGTAAGTTTATCGATCAGATGAGCATAATATTCCCTTGAAAGTGGATATCCCCCTAATTCAGAATAATCATTTTTATCTATTGTGATAAGTACTATATTGCTATCGGCGCTGCGGAATGAGAAATGATTGCTTATAACATCTTGAGTGATGGAATTGAAATGCGCTGAATAATTATTCAGCGCATAACTAATAACTAAAGCGAAAAGTATAATGCCGATGCGAAGAAACTTTTTTCTTTTCGCACCTATAATGTCGATCGTTCCTTCGGAATTTGTTTTCACTTTTTCCGAAAATCTATTTTAATTTATCTAATATGTAACCTAGAACTTTATCGATAGAAATTCTTATCTGCTCCATTGTATCGCGATTACGTATGGTTACAGTCTGATCTTCCATCGTCTGCGTATCTACCGTAATACAGAATGGGGTACCTGCTTCGTCCATTCTTCTATAACGTCTTCCGATAGCACCTTTATCATCATAAAATACTTTTACGAAAGGTCTTAGTTCGGCTTCGATTTTACGAGCAACATCCGGCATACCATCTTTATTAACAAGTGGAAGAATTGCCGCTTTGATAGGAGCTAATTTGGGATGGAAACGAAGTACGCTTCTTACTTCTCCGTTTACTTCCTCTTCATAATAAGCATCAACGAAAAAGGCCATAAATGATCGGCTCGCTCCTGCAGAAGTCTCGATAATAAAAGGAATATATTTTTCTTTTGCCGCTTCATCAAAATATTTCTGCGATTTGCCTGAAAACTGTTCATGTCGGCTTAAATCAAAATCGGTTCTATTATGAATTCCTTCAATTTCGCCCCAGCCAAATGGAAACTGATATTCTATGTCTGTTGCTTCTTTAGCATAATGAGCAAGTTTATCGGCAGGATGATCATGAAAACGAAGTTTCTCGGGCGTCATTCCAAGATTCTTAAACCAATTGATTCTTATCTCTTTCCAATTATCATAATGCTCTTGGTCTGTTCCCGGTTTTACAAAATATTGCTGTTCCATCTGCTCAAATTCGCGTGTTCGGAATAAGAAATTTTTTGTATTGATTTCATTCCTGAATGCTTTACCGATTTGAGCAATTCCAAAAGGAATTTTTTGACGGCTCGAATTGACTACATTCAAAAAATTGACGAAAATTCCTTGCGCGGTTTCGGGACGTAAGAATACCGTATTCTCAGTGCTCTCTACCGGTCCTACAAATGTCTTAAACATTAAATTGAATTTGCGAGGATTAGTAAATGTATTTTTATTACCGCATTGTGGGCAGCCAAGAAGAGCAACTAACTTCTCCGCCATTTCGTTATCTTCGAGTAGAGATGTGAATTTATCTTCTAATGAATCGTTTCCAAGCTCAACATTCAATTCCTTTAATGCTTTCTCTTTATTTTTATCATTGATCAATTCAGTTAATGTATCAACTCTAAAACGAGCTTTGCACTGTTTGCAATCGATCATCGGATCAGTAAAATTTTCAACGTGTCCGGATGCTTCCCATACTTTCGGATGCATTAATATTGATGCATCAAGTCCTTCAATATCTTCGCGGTAGGTCATTGATTTCCACCATTCGGATTTAACGTTGTTAAGTAATTCCACTCCGAGCGGACCGTAATCCCAACATCCATTTAATCCACCATATATTTCGCTTGATTGAAATACGAATCCTCTTCTTTTTGCAAGAGAAACAATTTTCTCTATAATCTCATTTTGTTTATTCTGTGCGATGGCTAACCTCTCATTATTTTTATTGCCAAATATAACTAATTTGACCCATTTTTTAAGTCAATTCTCTTAGCTTCTGTAAGAATTTTAATTGTAAATCGATATTATTCATTACATTCTCAATAGGGGGAGAACCTTCGCCGATAACTTTCAACAATTCTTCCACTGCCTTGAATAGTCCTATCTCGGGCAAATATTTATCTCTTAAATAATGAATAAATTTTAGTGTTCTGAATCCGTCAAACCAGAACATTTTTTGCTTATTAATTTGTACAGGCGAATTAGAGTTTTTTATAATTTTTTCCCAAGCATTCTTAAAATCGTTTTCTACCAAGAAAGATTTCAGTCCGATATGGATATCGTTAGCTCTTTTTAAATAATCTTCGGAGGTGAGAATATTGCTTGTATGAAAAAGATTAATCCACTTTCTTAATATCTCAAAACTGATTGGATCGTATAATTGATATTCATTGTGAGTGCCGGATAAATATCGATTAATTCTTTGTCCCGTACCAAAAGGAACTCGCCATGATTTTCTCCCCGCCGGATAAATTTTTGTTCCTTTTATTCGATCTATTGAAGTTATCTTGGCAAGCTTCTCCATAAAATAAAAATCTTCCGCAGCCTTCTTTTTATTCATGCCTCCGATTTTGATATAGCTTTCATAATCGCAAACCATCGTAGAACCGATCGTTTGGAAAGCATAAGGAGAACCGGAATATTGAAGTCCCAGTACGTAATAACGAAGAAATACTTCATAACTGACAATAGCTTTTTTTTCTGTTTCATCATCGGGGAGAGGATGTTCATAATCTACATATCCCGCACCCGATTTCGATTTTTGATAATGTTCTATTACTGCGGATAGATAATTTTTTTCAAAGTAACAATCAGCATCTGTACAAAGAATTAATTTTCTATCTTTATTATTATAATCGAATAATCTAAGAGCGAGATCCATCCCTATTTTACGTGCCAATCCCACTCCTGCCTCTTTCTCCGACATTTGGTTGTTCTTCGTTGCAGCATCAATAAAATTATAATTATATTTGAATTTAGCGTTGCTTAAATACTCCAATGTTTTTTCATTGGCATTTTTTATCTCTTTGGAAGCAGATTCACTATTATTAATCACAAAAACAAAGCACGTCTTATCAAAATATTTATCGTCTAATTCATCAATAAATCTTGTTAAATGTATAATGTTTTCGTATTCGTCAATTGCCGGAATTACTACCGCATTATTAAATAGAGGTTTATAGTCCTTTGCAAAATCCCATTCTGTTACAGAATGCTTTTTTAAGTAATTACTAATCAATTTATTCATAGCAGAAATTTTCTCATAATTAAATTATTCATAAAGAAAAATTCTCTTTTATTAATTTTTCTGCCGCATAAAAATCCGGCCCTTCGATCCAATGAATTTTAATTTCTTCTTTTTCCATTTTCCTAAACCAAGTCATCTGCTTTTTAGCAAATTCGCAGATTGCACTATAAAGTTTCTGCTGCATATCGTTATAACTTAGTTCACCTGATAAATAAAGAGCAAGAAATTTATATTCTAATCCGAAGAAATGTAGTTTCTCATAAGTAATTCCTTCTGAAATTAATTTTTGAGCTTCTTCAATCATTCCGTTTTCAAGTCTCTCTTTTAATCTTATTTTAATATTTTCTTTTATTTTGCTCCGCTCCACTCTTACGCCTATTACAAAAGAATTTATATTAGTCGGCAGAGTGAATTCTTTGTCTCTGCTTTCGGCTATTAGAATTGCTTTTACCACTCTCTTCTTATCAGTTAAATCAGTGGTATTATGAAGTGAACTATTGATTCGTATAAGAATATCAATCAACTCATTTATTTCCTTCTGCAATAATTCGTCAAAGCGATCTCCCGAGAAATTTACTTCCTGCATAGAATAATTTTTTAGAATTGAGTGAATAAATAGCCCCGTCCCGCCGGCGAGGATTGGTAATTTGTTACGCTTTTTTATTTCTAAAAAAGAATCATAAAACATTTTGCAGAATTGAAACATTGAAAATTCATCTTTGGGTGAGATCAAATCTATTAAGTGATACGGAACTTGAATGCCATCGATTGTATAATCTTTTATATCCTTTCCCGTCCCGATATCCATTCCGATATAAACTTGTCTTGAATCGGCAGAGAGGATTTCACCATTAAATTGATTAGCTATTTGGGCAGATAAACGAGTTTTACCTGCCGCTGTTGGTCCTAAAATAGTTAGTAAATTGTAATCCATTTATCATAATGCCAAAACTATCGGAAGCGTTATAATGAAAGTGGAACCTTCTCCTATTTTAGTCTTTACATCCAGCGTTCCATTATGAGCTTCCACCACTTTCTTAGTTATCGAAAGTCCTAATCCTGTACCATCTTTTTTTCCAAATGATGAAAAAGGTTCAAATATTTTTCCGATTAAGTTGTCGTCAATTCCTATACCATTATCTTTGAAAAATATTTTTATATTCTTCCCTTCCTTTTTCGTAGAAATCTCAATAATACCGCCCTCCGGCATTGCATCGCAGGCATTTTTAATAATGTGCATATAACATTGATAAAATTCTTTCATATCTAATTTTATCGTTACATCTTTATCAAATTCATTTATTATGCGACATCCCTTTCCTTTAACGTACATCTCAATTCTCCCCAAATAATCGGTAAGAGTATTATTAAGACTAAGATTGATAGTACGCAGGATAGTTGTTCCATCTGAATAACTTGATGTAGTAGTAACAATATCGGCAACCTGATTTAATTGCTCCAAAATCATATCGATAAGTTTAGTAACTTCATCGGGCAGTTCTTTATTTTTTAGATGCTCTGTATATCGCTTACTTACAAGAATTGGTTTCTTAATGTCCTGAATAAGAAAATTAGTCATTTTGCCGAGTGATTGAATCCGTTCAGCTTGTAGAAATTTTTCTACCATCTCCGCATTCTGAATTGCAATTGCAGATTGAATTGAAATAGCTTCCAAAAATTCTTCATCTAATTTGGTAAATGCACCAGTTTTGGAATTAATCAACTGAAGTACACCGATAATTTTTTTATCTCTATTTTTTATAGGGAAACAGATCATATTTTTAGTTACATATCCGCTTTCTAAATCATATTCACGATTAAATCTTTTATCCGATTGAACGTCATTTATATTAAGTATAACGCCTGTCAAAGCTACGTGTCCGGCGAGTCCTTCGCCGATTTTCAGACGAATCTCTTTAGTCTCGCTTCCTATCGCAATTTTTGACCAAATTTCGTTTTTTGATTTATCGACAATATAAAGAGTTCCGCGATCGCAATTCGTTAAATCAATTCCAACATCTATAATATTTTGGAGAACATCATCAATTTTCACTTGCGAATTTACAAGTTCCAAAGCCGATATAATTTTCTTTAATTGATTATCATCCAAAGTATCCACGGGTGTACCGGGTGGATTGACTTCCGATAATTCTGAATCTACTACCGGTAATTTAGAATCAATTTCTGATAATAATGGTGATTGCGATTCAGCATAAGATTTTCTTGGACGTTTATTTACGGGCAATTCCGGTTTTGGAGGTTCCGGAATTTCCTCTTCCGGTATTTCGATTTCGGGTTCTTTAGGGTTTGGAATATCTTCTTCGGGAATCTGTATCTCCGGTTCAATTGGATTTGGAATATCCTCTTCAGGGATCTCTATTTCCGGCTTCCCAGGATTCGGTAATTCTTCCGGAACTTCAATTTCCGGCATAGGTTCTTTCGGATTCGGTATTTCTCTAGGGGGATCTTCATCAAGTATTTCGGGCGATTCCTCTTCATCAAAATTGAAATCACTAAAATCCATTTCTGATTTTGAATTACTTTTTTGGGAAGCAGTCTTTGTTTCATTCAATAAATCAAATAAAGCATTATTCAATTCATCTTCGGTTCTCTCTATATTTTCTTGATTTGTTTCTTGATTAGTGTCTTCAGCGAAATTTAATCCCTTAAATATCTCCTCATTTTCCAAGTCGGAAATACTTATTTCTTTGGGATTAGATGATTCCCTCTTATAAGTGTCTTCATCTAATAGCTTGAATAACTCTTCATCCAAAAATGATTCATAATCTTGTTTTGTTTTTTCTTTATGTTGTTTTGATTCTTCAGAAGTTTCTTTTTCTTCAATCAGTTCAATCGATTTTTCTTCAATCGATATTTTTTCTACTTCATTCGTATCGTTTGGTTCATCTTCAGGAATTTCAAATTTCTCTGCATATAAAAGATGCTTATTAAATTCTTCATCAAGTTCAGAAAAATCTATTTCATCGTCTTGGTTTTGATCCGATAGTTCTGAATTAGATTCGTCATCGATTTTTTCTTCTGAATTTTTATTAGTTCCATTAATAGGTGCCGTTTCAATTTCAGTCTTTTTCCCCGATTCTGCTTTTTGTCCCGATTCTGCTTTTTCCTCTATTTCCGGATCTACAAATTTCAGCAAATCAGAATCCGTAAAATCAAAATCAGGTGTTACATCCCAAGGTGATACCGGTTTTGATTTCGCAATTAGTTGTTCTTGATGGTTGTCAGGTTCATCGTCCGGGATTAATCCCGTCAAAAAATCATGATCAAATGTTGCCAGTATATTAGATTCATTATTACGCTCAGCTCTTAATGTATTAGGATTGTTATCCTTTCCTGCTTCCGATTCCTTACCAATTTTTTCATCTGTTCCGATATCCGTATTAACTCCAACTTTGGAATTTAAATCCATGCGTGTTTTTTTCTTTGCTTCTTTGAAATCAAAATTACCCGCCGGTTCAATTTCGGGCTCATTTGAGAAATCGGGTTTTGAAAGCACCTCTGTTTCCTGTTCAGGTTTAAAATCTGAGACATGTTCAGGTTCTGATCGATTTTCAGGTTCGGATTGCTCTTCTGTATCGTATTCCGGCTCTTCCGGTTCACGATTAACATTATCTTCTTCAAATTCAAAAATAGGTGCGTTCAAATTTTCTGCAATAATAATATCTTGAGCCATAAGGCGATCAATTTCATCTTTTGATAAAGAAATAAGATAAGAATCCCTAAGAGCCACTGCTATTGAAGTTCGGCTCATCTCCTCTAAAAAATCCTCCTGCCCTAAGAAAGTATTCTCGTTATAGATATACGATTTAGTTTTTCCGAGCAGCTTTTTTTTAATTATATTAATTTCGCCGCTTACAATTAAAAAGATGGAATCTGCACTATCGCCTTCTCTAAAAAGAACTTCTCCCTCTCTAATTGATATTATCTGCCCCTTAATTTCATCTAAATTAATCTTAGAGAAATTTACATTTTTGCAAAGTCGGTTCAGTTTTAACGTCGTAAATAATTGGTTTTCCATATTCATCTTATTATACAGTAATTATTATGCAATTTACAACCTCCACTGCAATACTTCAAATAGATTAATCGATTCTTTAATCTATTATATAGAAATTTAGTAAGTTTACGGCAATAAATTTATTTTAAAAGATAAGATATCTGAACCCTATTTAAGGAAAGTGCATCCAACTAAATGACTGAAATTGAGATTTTAGAAAAGGCAAAAGAAGGCGATAAAAAAGCGCTATCTGAACTTGTAAAACTTTATGAGCAGACAGTTTATAATTTTTCTTATAAAATCTGTCGCAATAAAGAAAAGGCGGAGCATACCATGCAGGAAACTTTTATGAGCATGGTAAAACATATTAAACAGTTCAGCGGAGATTCTAAATTATCTACTTGGCTTTATCGAGTGGTTTCTAATCATTGTTTGATGCTTGCGCGGCAGGTTCAACATCGATACGAATTTGCTTCGATAGATGACGATGATGCTTACATAAATGAGAAAGATGTTTCAGATTGGAGTGTTACTCCGGATAAAGTTACAGAGAATAAAGAATTAAAAAAAATATTAGATGATGCAATTCAAAAGCTTCCGGCTGAATATAGAATTGTATTTATGTTAAGAGACGTAGAAGGGCTATCGACCGAGGAGACGGGAAAAATAGTTGATCTTTCAATTTCCGCCGTTAAATCACGCCTTCATCGAGCTCGGGCATTTTTAAGAAGTGAATTAAATAAGGTTTTTGCTAATGAAACAAGATAAACCAACATGCAAAGAAGTAATGTCGCATATATGCGATAATTTGGGAGAAGATTTAAACTCACCCAAATGCGTCGCTATTAAGCATCATCTTGATGAATGTCAATGTTGCAAAACCTATTTTACTAATATTGAATCTACAATATCATTTTACAAAAATTACAATACAAAACTTCCTGATGATGCACATAATAAATTATTAGACATACTCGGTCTTAAAGAATAACTCACAATCTTCTAATTACAATTTCTGTCAAATAAGCTTTTTTATTAAACGGAATAGTTGTATCGGGATACGGTGAAAGATTTTGTAAACGGAAATCGTACTTATCATAAGCATCATGATTAATTCCTGCAGCTGTATTTAATTCCATAAATTTTCCGCCGTCTCCATCCTTAATGAATAATAAAATTTTTGCTCTTCCGGGCCAGATACACATGGCATTTATCGGGCAGCGGGAATCTTCTAATAAGTCATCAAATCTTAATGAAAGATTCTTACTTAATTTTACTTCTTCGGAATATTTTATTTTGACGACCAATGAATCGGAGACTTTACTTAATTCTTTCTCAATATCTACTCCGGAGGTAATATAGCTTTCCCTTTCGCACGAGACGGCTATTATAGATATAAGAAAAAGTAAAAAAAATGTTTTGAATAATTTCATAACTCTATCCTTTCTTTAATGATAAAGTTAATAATTTTTATAGATTAGTAAAGTGCAAAAATTTGGTACTATGATATAGGAATTGAATTATTCGTGGCGGTATATATCAACAAAATAATTTTTATCAAAAATTATTTTGTGATTATCATCTTCTTTGTGATACTAATCTCGTCTGTTTCTAAATTGTAAAAATATACTCCCGTAGAAAGATTCTCTGCTTCAAAATGAATAGAGTGTCTTCCTGCACTTTTAGTACTATTTTCCAATTCTGCCACTTGGCTTCCAAGCAAGTTATATAAAGTTATCCTTACCCTATTTTCATAGGGTAAAGAATACTCAATATTAGTATCGGGATTAAAAGGATTCGGGTAATTTTGCTTTAATTCAAACCCGTTCGGTATAGCTGAACCTCTTTCATCGACTTCGGATGTTGTATCATAAGGGAAAAAATATTCCAATGGTTCATCAATTAAAGCTCTCCAATTTCCCCACGAATGCCCCTCGTTTACTTCTTTATATTTCAATTCATATCCTTTAGAATCAAATATTATTTTCATCCTTTGGGCGTCGGCTTGAGTATCATTAATAGTGCCCGTACTCATATAGATTTTTAGTGGAAGTTTTGGATTCGTTTCAAAATAATTAAAGATGGTGTCTTTACTTGCCCAAAATGCCGGTGAATGAATACCGATTAAACCAAAAACATTACTTTTCAAATAACCGAAATAAGCCGAATTTAATCCTCCAAGCGATGTTCCTAAAATTGCCCTAAAAGCAGGGTCGCTTTTTGTTTTATATAAACTATCAATTTTAGGGACTAATTCAGAGGCAACAAAATCAGCAAATTTTGCATTAATTATATATTGATCCATTCTTTTATTATTCAAAGTGGATGGATCGCGGGGATCAATAAATACAGCAATTATGGGATTAATTTTCTTTTCTGCAATTAAATTATCGAGAACTATTATCATACTACCCAAACGATCATCTGAATACTCATGCCCATCAGTAACATAAATTACGGGAAGATTCTTCATCGTTTCATAACCATTTGGTGTATAAACACGATATTGGAGATTATAAGCGAGATTTTTGCTTGTAATAATTTTATTCCCCGAGAAAATTCCACGTGGTGCGTTTGCGTTCCTTATCGTCTCAGAAGGATAAAGATATGAGGGCATTCTTAATTCTGAGTTTGGCCCGAACCCGCTCCATTGTTGAAGAGCATTATTAGGATCTAAGATCCAATTATTACCACTCAAAATTACCTTATAATCAAGCCTTGCATCGGGAGGGAAAATTGCTTCTGCAGTCCAAATATTGCTTATCCCCTTCTTTACACCTGAAAATTGTTTTGGGTTAGTCCCCCATCCGGTGAAATCTCCCGCCCAGTAAACAGAAGAAGCAACTCCATTATAGATAAAAAGTACTGAATCCTTTGATGTAAATGGAATTTTATTCATCATTTTAAGATTTGTAATTAAAGTTTGAGAGACGCTATCCCTCTTATGGGCATCGGTCATAGCGCCAATTGAATCCAATTTAGCTTCTAATTGGTTAATTGACTTAAAATATGATTGACTGGATATTTTAAAAGAAAAAATTAGTAGTATTAAAAAAACTTTTTTCATAATTTTATACTTGGGTTTTTTGTGTAATAAATTAGCGACAATTAGTTTTTATTGCTGTTGCAAATTAACGACATTTTAAGCTATATGTTATGAAAACTCCCACCAAACAGGATGGCACGTCCTTTGATTATTAATTAATAGTTTTACAAAAAACAAAACACAATCACAACATTACTCAATTTGGAGGAATAATGAAAAAAGTAGTTTACTTATTCGCAACCTTAGTATTATTTGCGGGCATTAGTTTGAATGCACAATCAAAAATATCTTTTAATGGTGGTGCTAATCTCGCTTTACCTATGGGATCATTTGCTGATGTAGCCGGTTTCGGTTTTGGCGCATCTGTTGGTGGTGAAATGCCTTTAGCTGACAAAATTACAGGTACAGCATCTGTTGGTTATTTAATGTTTGGAGAAAAAGAATTAGGCGCTCCGGGCTTCTCTGTTAAATCATCTTTTTCCGCTATTCCAATTTTAGTTGGTTCAAAATATGCTCTTGGCGATAAATTTTATGGCGCTGCTGAGGTTGGTTTCCATCTATTTAGCAGTAAAGTTACGTCGGAAGTTACTTTTTTTGGTACAACTACTACCTCTGAAGGAACTGCTAACACCACAGATTTCACAATTGGTGTAGGTGGCGGTTACATGTTTGGTAAATTTGATGTAAGTGCTAAATATTATTTAGTAAGCGATGCTAATTACCTTGGTGTAAGAGTAGCTTATCATTTCTAAAAAGTGATTATGAAGATCAAATTTTGTTGAAACACAAAAAATTTTCACAAAAGCAACACTCCGAAAAAGCTGCCCTTAAGAGCAGCTTTTTTTATGAGCCCAACGAAGAATAGAGTTAATCTGTAATATAATTTTAACTTCTTCATAGAATTGTATATTTGCTTTATAACCTTTATATGTCATATTATTCATGTGTTACTAATCAAGATAAATCAACTATTTTTATTGAAATTTCTTTCTTTTATTTTCTAAAGTTTCTCATACACTCTTACGTACTCCACTTCCATTCTTTGTGGGAAGATAGTATTATCAATACCCTTTGAACCGCCCCAATCTCCGCCAATAGCCACATTCAATATCAAATGAAACGCTTTATCAAAGGGCCAGTATTGCCATCCATTTCCTTCGTTCTCACATTTGAAATATAATTTATCATCCACAGAAGCCGTCATCTTATCAGCATCCCACTCTAATATATAAGTGTGAAATTCTTCAGATGCTTTCGGCACTGTTATCGTTGCGGTTTTTTGTGTATTAATTCTCCAATAATATTTTAATGAATGAGCCGAAGCGTGAACTACATTCTGATCGTAACCAACATGTTCCATAATATCAATTTCACCATTATCGGGCCAGCCTCCCCCTCCATAATTCCACACCGTCGGAAGCATCCATATTGCCGGCCAGGTACCTCGACCTTTAGGGAGTTTGGCTCTTATTTCGAATCTTCCGTATTTCCAATCGCCCTTTCCTTTTGTAACCAAACGAGCAGATGTGTATGACTTACCTTCAAAAATTTCGCCGTGTGCTTCGATTATTAATTTACCATCTTCCACGCGCGCATTTTTTTCTCTGAAAGAAGTATAGTATTGAAGTTCGTTATTACCCCAACCGCTTCCTCCTATATCATAACCCCATTTTTTAATGTCCGGTAATCCATTTACATTGAATTCATCGTTCCACACTAACTTGTATCCAGCAATGTTTAGATTTGATTCTGCGGGATTATTATTATCCTGGGAAGAACAACTGCTTGTAAATACTATTATGAATAAAAATAAAAACAATTGAATTATTTTTTTCATTCTCTATTTCTCCTTAATTATTTATCGTATCTTACCATTCTTGAGTATAATGATAAATTCGAATCGGTTAAAAATCTCCACAGCAATTTAGACCAAGATTTGTGTGAAATCAAATTATCATAGTGTTCAGGTGCTTTTCTTTTTAGTTCAGGGAGTTTATTCCATGGAATTGACGGAAAATCGTGATGTTCATTATGAAACCCCACATTTAACGCAGGCACATTCAAAAATCCATAATAACTATATGTTTCCTGCGGCGGATATGTAAGATAATGTTCTTGAATCCATCGTGCACCAAGCGGATGCAGCCCGATCGAAAACATAAACGAAAAGAGTAAATAAAGAAATGATGTCCAACCCATGAAGTAGATAACTAAGAAATCAACTCCGAAAACGACAATCCAATTGACGAACGTCCATCCGCTTGCGAAATTAATTTTAAGACGCGGGGGGCGGAGCGCTTGAAAGACAGGGAATAAAAATAGCCAAGTAGCTTTTCCTATAAAGGAATGACCGATCAATCGTGCCTCCCAATGGCTTGCAAGATCGGCATCATAATAGTAATCCCCTTGATGAGAATGATGTTTCAAGTGATATGTCCTGAAGGATATCGCTGATGGAAGAGTGTTTGGAATATCGGTAATAATGCTTAGTATCATATTTCCTACGCGACTTTTAACTATTAGATTATGACATGCTTCATGAATAAGCACGTAAAGGCTATGATTTGCAAAAGCACCGATAATAAAAGCAACTATCGGAGCTATCCACCAGGAAAGACCAGATAAAAGAACTGCAATAGTTAATTGCAAAGCCACGACAAAAATTATAATTACTGCGCTGAAAGGATTTCTTGAAATTAATTCTCTTACTTCAGGGTGTGACTTTAGAATTGCCCTCGTTCTTTCTTTATGGGGTTCTGGTGAATTAGAAAAGGCAAACCCATTTTTCACTTTTTCCATATTTTCTCGCCTTTATTTAGATCATATATAATATTATCCATTAATGTAAACATTCAATATTATTTAATCAATTTTGAATAAATGAAAAAAAATACTTGCTGTATCAGGAAATTATTTATATCATAAGAATTAATATATTGGGAGAGTAATGGGTACACAGCAATTACTATTAATTATATTATCTACGATTGCAGTTGGGCTGATGATAGCAGTAGGAATTAATATTTATACTGAATATTCCACGGAATCAAGCCGCAATGAGATTGTATCTCAATTACAAAACTTATGCGTAATGGCACAGATGCATTATAAAAAACCATCCGAGACTGGCGGTGGAGGAGGAAGTTTCTCCGGATTTATTCTACCTCAACAGTATAAAAAAACAGACTATGGTACTTTTTCGGCAAACGTTAAAGATAATCAAATCAAATTTACAGGCAAGGGTGACTATATAGGAAAAAATGGCAAAACTCAAATTCGCGCTGTTGCTACTATTAATTCTAATGGTTTTTCAATAAAAATAAATAACTGATATGTCAAACCAAAACACTAACTATATCAATTATTTAATTGACCTCGCTAAGACGGGTGCAAGAAGATCGTATTTGGACCTCTGCGAAATAACTATACGAAATATATATACGCTTTGTTTTCGATTAACTCTATCAGAAAAGGATGCTTCAGAGATTACAAAGAATATTTTTTCTAATGTTTGGGAGACAATTAATAATTACAATCCGGAAGAAACCTTTTCGGTTTGGCTCAAGAATATAGCGGTTAGAGATATACTAGTTTTTCTCCATTCCAGACCATCAATTTATGAATTTGATAAACAGCATTCCCTTTATAACGATCTTGACGAATTTGCTATTGCATCTTTAGAAAAAGATGAGCGCATTGTATTCATTCTTCACGATCTTGAGGGGTATTCTTATAAAGAGATCTCCACATTTTTCTTCGATAAAAACATTGATGAAGTAATATCTATTATTATTGATGCGAGACAAAAATTGATAAAGGCAGTAATCCTATGAATTGCGAGGAAGTAAAAATTGGCTTAAATCATTTTTTTGATGAATCACTTGATGATAATACACAAGCGGAAATTGACGAGCATATTAGAAAATGCCCCCATTGTTATGAAGAATATAAAAAACTTAGAAAGCTTTTTAGTAAACTAAAAGATCTACAATTAAGTATTGATCCGCCCGCTACTATTATTGAAGAGATTAATAAGAATCTTCATTCTAAAGCCGTAAAAGAAAAAGCTCCTAATGAAGCAGAATCCGAAATCGATAGATTAAAAAGAATTAATAAAGAAAAATTAAAACAAGAACAACTACTTAAAACATACAGATTAGAAGCCAGAAAAAATTTACTGAATGATAAAAAAGGTTATTCCACTATTTACTATAACACCTCAAATGTTCAAAAGCGGAATAAATTTTTAATCTATTTTTTTGCATTTATTATTTTGGTAATGGGAATTGGATACGGTTATTATCAGTATCAACGTGATAATTCACCTTGGAAAATTAAGACCGAAACAGGTACTTATCTTATCAATAATAAAGAATCCGCATCGACAAAATTAGAAGTAAATAATTCACTAAAAACAGAGAATGATTCCAGGGTTATTATCAACGTACCTCGCACAGGAACAATAAGAGTAGAACCAAATTCATCTATTCAATTATTAACTGCTAAGAGCGGCGATAATGTTATCTCTTTCATATCGGGCTCATTAAAAATTGTTACTAATGCAGATTTACCAGACTTCAAAATCAAATTTACAAATTTTGACCTGATTGATTATGGTGCTTCATATTCTGTTGGTTTTGATCCTCTTAATAATATTGATCTCGTTGTGGAATTTGGTTATGTAGGGATCCGGAAAGCAGATTCGGAAATATTTATTAATGAAAAATATTCGTGCAAAATTATTAATAGAAAAATCATTTCAACACCATTTAGAACTGATGCACCCGGAGAATTTATTGACTTAGTTCTAAGTTATGAAAATACAAAGAATACCGCTGAATTATTAGATAAAATCACAAGTAAAGCCAGAGAGGAAGACGCACTTACTTTATTAGAACTATTAAAGAAAGCGTCTGCCGTGGATCGGCAAATTCTTTTTCAATCAATAAGTAATTTCTTTCCACCTCCAATCGGAGTTACAAGAACCGGGATAATGCGACTCGATCCCGACATGCTTCAAATGTGGTGGGAAGAGATCGAGTGGCAAATTTAATTTTTATCTGTATATGTAAAAGTAGGAAAGCTCATGCTTCTCGCTATTTTCCAAGTCCCTTCTCTATGTTTCTTTAAAATGTATAAAGATCTTTCGGAATAAACCGTACTCGGAAGATCTGATCCGTCATATTTCATTTCAAATACCGATCGTGTAGTAACGGATGCTAATTCGCCCGATACGTCCACTTGTTCAATATTTATTTTCCATTTTCCACCCGGATACTGAGACATGTAATTACTAATCTCTTTTTCAAAATTTTCTAATCCTACTAGATCATTTTCTTCGGGAGTAATTCTTACATAAGATTCATCAAATATATTTGAAAGTGCGTCGGGATTGCCTGCATTATAAGATTCTGCATAACTTTCAATTTTTTTTCTTACTTCATTTTCGTCTACATTTGAATTTATTTTTCTTTCATATTCCGGCACTTCTTTAGTACAGCCACTTACTAATAGCATCAAAACAATCAGAGAAAAAAATTTGGTTTTCATTAAGATTTCCTTAAATATATATTAATGTTCTTAATATAATCATTTATTGAAAAAAGAATTATTATGAAGAAAAAAAAATTATCGTTATTAGTTTTATTGATAAGCCTATTTCCGTATTGGAGCTGTTCGGAGAGGGGCTTGCCGGGAGATCCACCTGCAATTGATAATTTCCCGTTTATTGTCTCTTCTCCCGAATCGGAAAATATAGACGGAAACAAACTTAATGAGCTTGACACTAAAATTAGTGCCGGTTTTTATAGCGAAATTCATAGTCTCTTAATTATAAGGAACGGTTCACTTGTTTTTGAAAAATATTATAAAGGTTATTCGCGTGAGATTCCGCATAATATCTTTTCTGTAACCAAAAGCATAACATCACTTTTAATTGGTTCAGCTCTATACGAAGGAAAAATCAAATCCATAGACGAAAAAATTCTTGCTTCATTCTCCGATCAGGTACCGATACTTAATCTTGATGATAGAAAAATGGCAATCACAATAAAGAATTTACTAACAATGACATCCGGAATAAAGTGGACAGAATTTAATGATTCCTATTCTAACCCGACAAGCGATTTATTCGGATTATCTCTGGCAGAAGATTGGATTAAATTTATGCTTGATAAACCAATGGCAGCAGTCCCGGGCACAGTTTTTAATTATAATAGCGGAAACACTATTCTCCTTTCGGGGATTATTAAAAACGCAGTAGGAAAAGAAACAGCTATTTATGGGGCAGAAAAACTTTTCCAACCATTAAATATTCTTAGTTACGAATGGCAAACAGGCTCAAAAAATCTTACCAATACGGGTTGGGGTTTAGTAATGCGTCCAATTGATATGGCAATTATCGGTGATCTTATGCTTGGTAAAGGATTATATAAAGGAAAAAGAATTATCTCCGAGGAATGGATTAATCAATCTACGGCAAAGATAATTACCATCGATTCCGGAAGCGAATATGCCATGGGTTGGTGGCGCTTAGGAAGCAATTGGAGCAATAGATTTAGTGATAACGATATCTATTATGCGTCCGGTTTTGCTGGACAATATATCCTTATAATCCCACATCTGAATATGATAATTGTATCTACAGCGGGCAATTTCACAACTCAAAATAGATTTTTCGATGCTTTTAGAGATTATATTCTTCCATCAATCAAAAACCTTAATTAGCAAATAAGTGCAAAATTTTTGGTATTGGTTTTTTTGTAAATATTTTTAAGTTTGCAATTGCGTTGCAGTGTCGATAAGACTAAGTGTGATTTTTATTCACTAAATAAAAATAGGAAAGGGTTTTCCGCCTTATCACTTCGGTGAGCTGCAGCGCATTTTTTTTCTCATCAAAAATAAGACGTTGTGAGTTTTGCATCCAACCAACCTTTCATATTATATTATGGGTCTAAACAACTGAAAAAATACATATATGATAGAAATCTTCAATAGCGGTCTCGAAAATTTCCGAACTCCGGTGATTTTATTTTTCATTCTTGGATTTATAGCATCAATCCTTAAATCAGACCTAAAGATACCCGATTCAATAGCTAAAATACTTTCCATCTATTTGATGATTGCATTGGGATTTAAGGGCGGTGTCGAGATATCTAAAAATGGAAGCGATTTAAATCTTTTTTTATCCATTTTCTTATCGCTATTAATTGGTCTGGTTGTTCCGATAATAGTATTTTTTATAATAAAGAAATTATTAAAAAACGATATTACAAATGCAGGAGCAATTGCAGCGCATTATGGATCGGTGAGTGTAGTTACATTTATTACGGCAATTACATTTCTCGAAAGATCATCGATTCATTACGAAGGATTTATGGTCGGGATGATGGCATTAATGGAATCCCCGGCAATTTTTATTTCTCTACTGCTAGTAAGGTATTATCAAAAAACCACTAAAAATGAGTTTAAGATAAAGGAGATAGTAAAAGAATCTCTTTTTAATGGAAGCATAGTTCTTCTTTTCGGAAGCTTATTTATTGGAATTGTAAGCGGGGAGAAAGGGATGACACTTACAAAACCATTTTTCGTGGATCCGTTTCAAGGAGTTTTGACTTTATTTTTATTAGAGATGGGTATGCTTGCAGGAAGAAGAATTGAAGAATTTTCTAAAATGGGAATTAAACTATCTGCAGCGGCTATATTAATGCCTCTATTAAATGGTTCTCTCGCTGCATTTCTTGCTGTACTAATTGGGTTTGATACCGGTACATCAACATTATTTGCTGTATTATCGGCTTCATCTTCATATATAGCTGCCCCGGCTGCAATTCGTATGGCGCTTCCCGAAGCCAATCCTTCGATATATCTTACAATGTCTTTGGCGGTTACTTTCCCATTTAATATTATATTTGGTATTCCAATCTATTTTATAATCAGCGAAATGCTGGTACGGATAATAAAATGAATAACAAAAAATTAGAAATAGTAATCGAGAATATTGAATTAGATAATCTATGCCGGATATTAGATAATGCTAAAGTTACCGGTTATACAATCATACCAGAAGTAACCGGTAAAGGAGCTCTCGGCAAAAAAATCACTTTTGGACTCTCGGACATTATAAAATATGCAATGATTATTATTATCGAATCCGATGAAAAAACTAAAGAGATTATAGAAAAAATTAAACCAATAATGAGGACTTATTCGGGGATCGCTTTTATATCCGATACGGAAATAATCGATTTTAAATAAATATGAAAATTATAATAGCAGGTGCAGGCGAAGTGGGATTCCACTTAGCTAAACAGCTCGTTCACGAACATCATGACATTACGGTCATTGAACCGGTTGAATCAAGACTAGAGAGAATCAATTCAACGGTTGAAATATTTCCCGTCTTAGGTAAATCGACTGTAATAGAGAAATTAAAAGAAGCAGATGCTAAACATTGCGACCTTCTCCTTGCGGTCAATGAAAGCGAAGCGGAAAATATTACTACGGCTATTCTCGCAAAAAAATTAGGAGTAAAGACTACCGTTGTACGTGTGGAAAATGATGAATATGTCAATCCCCAAAACAGTGAGTTATTTAAATCGATCGGTGTTGATCATCTCGTTTATCCCGAAGAACTTGCAGCAATGGAAATTGTAAAATTAATTGAAAGGGCCGCCGCTACTGACGTAATAGAATTTGAAGACGGAAAACTTATTATTCTAGGAATAAGAATCGGTTATGATTCTCCGACAATAAATAAGACTATTAAACAAACAGCAGAAGAATTTCATATTATCGATTTCAGAATAGTCGCCATTCACAGGGGTTTGAACACCGTTATACCAAAAGGGGAAGATACTTTCATGCCCGAGGATCAAATTTTTATTATTACTAAACCCGATGCAGTAGAAAAAATTGTTCGGCTTTCGGGGCAAGAATTGGTTAAGATGAAGAACATTATGATTCTTGGCGGCGGAAAAATTGGAAGACTAACAGCTCATTACTTAGAAAAACAGTATAACGTTAAACTCATTGAATCGAATAAAGATAAAACTCATCTTCTTGTTGATTATCTTGATGAAACTATGGTTATTCAAGGAGACGGAAGAGATATTGATCTCCTCGCTCAAGAAGGTATAATCGATATGGATGGTTTTATTGCAGTTACTGATGATGCCGAAACCAATATTATAACCTGCCTCATGGCAAAACATCTTAAAGTAAAAAAAATGATTGCGCTTGTTGATAATGTTGATTACATACCACTTACTCAAACTATCGGATTAGATGCGCTTATAAATAAAAAATTAATTGCCGCAAATAACATTACTAAAGCAATCAGAAAGAGAAATCTTGTGGCAAATATTAATATACTCGGGATAGATGCTGAAGTCTTAGAATATTCTGCATCCGAAAAATCGAAAATCGTTAAAAAGAAAATAAAGAATCTTGATTTTCCTGATAATGCAATTATCGGCGGATATATACGCAATGAAGATGCCTATATTGCTGTTGGAGAAACCCAAATTCAACCCAACGATAAGGTGGTTGTTTTTGCACTCCCCGGAGCAATTAATAAAATTGAGAGTTTTTTCGTTTAATAAGGAAGTGATCATTTATCGATTTTTAATATTTTTTTTATTTTTTTCTTCAGCAGCTTTTTCACAAGAGCTATATTTATGCCGCTCGTTTACAGAGAATGGTGAGCCAATCGATGCCTCACTTAAATTCACTCTTAATACTTCCCAGAAAAATAATATCTTCATACTATATGATAATATAAAAATTATCTCCGACCCACTCTTATATTTATATGTCGATAAAAAAGTAAATAATCGAAACCAAGACTATGACAGCCAAGTAATAAAACCGGATAAAAACAGTAATTGGGTAGCTTATAATTATGAGCTAAAAGAATCGGGCAAATATGAAATCTATATTCGTAATTCTAAAGGGAATCTATTAGCCACAAAGACAATTACTGTTTGGGAAACAGTAAGAAATGAATTAGATACTCCTTTTTCAGAAATTTATTATTACTCAAAAGTCAATGCACAGTTCTGCGAAAAAGTAATCTATGGAAAACCAATAAATACATTTGATAGGCTTTCTCTTAAATATCAAACGCCCGAAGCAAAACTTTTCGTAAAATCCAATAAGCCGCTAAATACTTCTCTAATTAAATTTGAGGTTTGGAAAACGGGCACTAACCCTGAATACGATAAGTTTATAGAGATAAAAAAATATATTCTCAATAAAAACTGGAATCAAACATTTATGAAATATACATTTAAGGGGACGGGGGATTATAAGTTTATAATTTATAATGATAAGGAAATAATTATAAAAACAATTTATATTAGTGTTACCGATTAAAGAGGGCAAAATGAAAGGAATTATTTTAGCAGGTGGATCCGGCACTCGGCTCTATCCTATTACAAAAGTTTATAGCAAACAATTAACTATCATCTATGATAAACCGCTTATCTATTATCCGCTTTCGGTGCTAATGCTTGGCGGCATCAAAGATATTCTTATTATTTCAAACGAAGAAACAATCCCAATGTATCAGAAACTCTTTGGGACCGGTGAAGATATTGGAATTAATATAAGTTATAAGCTTCAAAAAGCACCAAACGGAATTGCGGAATCTTTTATTCTCGGTGAAGAATTTATCGGAGAGGATGCGGTATCATTAATCCTCGGTGATAATATTTTCTATGGCAAACTTGATTTCTTTTATAAAGCAGTGGAAGAAGAAAAAGATGGAGCAACAATTTTTGCTTATCAAGTAACCGATCCCGAGCGATATGGAATTGTGGAATTCGATAAAGACGGAAAGGCATTAAGTATCGAGGAAAAACCAAAAGTACCAAAATCAAATTTTGCAGTCCCCGGTCTTTATTCCTATGGAAATAGTGTAGTGGAAATTTCCAAAAATCTTAAACCTTCGGCTCGCGGTGAGCTTGAGATTACGGACGTTAATAAAGTTTATCTTGAAATGGGAAAATTAAAAGTAAATAAGATCGGTCGAGGTGTGGCTTGGCTTGATACAGGCACTCCGGAAGCTCTGCTTCAAGCATCCAATTTCTTCGGTATCATTGAAGATCGACAGGGTCTGAAAGTAGCATGTATCGAAGAGATTGCTTACTTAAAAGGATTTATAAATAAAACTCAATTTGAAGAACTGATAACGACAAAACTACCTCGTTCTTCGTATAGGGAATATTTAGAAAGAATTTTAGCTGATGAAAAATAAGAAAGGGATCTTTTGGTTTTAAATTTTATTAAAAAAAGTTTGCTCCTTGTATGCGGTTGGATTTTTGTTGTTTTAGGTATTATAGGAATTTTTTTACCGGTAATGCCAACGACAATATTTTTAATAATGGCCGCGAGCTGTTTTGCTAAGAGTTCTGAAAAATTTTATAGATGGCTTATTAATCATAAAATATTTGGTTATTTAATAAAACATTATAGAGAAAATCGGGGAATGCCAATGAGAGCTAAGATTATTGCTATCTTAATGCTTAATCTCTCAATTTTATCTTCTATTTTATTTTTTGTGGATTCTATATATATCAGAATTATGCTTGCTATAATAGCCGTAGGAGTTACTATTTATCTTTTATTATTAAAAACTGTGCCTGAAGCAGTATAATATTAAGCACATAAATTATTAAATTCGTAATTTTCCCTGATACTTTCTGTAAAGTTTCTTATCTTTATAAAATAATCCGGAAAGAGAATAGATGAGTCTATTTGCATCAAAAGGCAGAAACGAAGTAGATAAACTAATTGAAGAAAATGATGATCTGAAAAACACTCTTCATACTCTTCTTCAAAAACATACAAGTCTTATTGAACTTGAAAAGAAACTCGAAGAAACAAGAAAAGATTTTACGGAACTCTCGAGCAGTGTGGAAGAATTACGTAAACTTGTAACCGGATATGAAACTGAAAAGAATGAAAAAGAAATCCTTCTACATGAATTAACCGACCAGATAGCACATCTAAGCGAACGAAAAGAAGATCTCCAAAAATCAGTAGAACAATTTGAAAACGAATATGTCTCTTATGAAGAGAAACATAATCTTCTCAATCAAGTTACAACTGAATATAATGAAATATCCGAAAAGACTTTAAACTTCAAATCGGAATACGAACGAATGTCTTCAGAATTTAAAACTCTTTCTGCAAAAGTAGCAGAACTATCAGAGGAGGAGATTCAATTAACTTCGCATCTGAATAACTTAAGGAAAGAAGAAGCGTCTTTTGTTAAATACGAAAAAGATATAAGCGTTTATGTAGAAAAACTAAATCACCTTAAAGATGAAGAAGAAAGAAAAACCAAGACAATTGAAGAGATCGATTCTAAACTCGTATTAAGCGAGGAGATTAAAAACAATCTCGAAAATTCAGTTTCGGCAATGGTTTTTCAACTTACCGAAAAAGAAAAGCTTTTTAATGATTATAATAATCAAAAAGAAAAATTACTAGAAGACCTTTTTCAAGCAAAAAACGATTACCAAAACGTAAAACAGCGGATCGAACTTAGCGATGAAAAATTAAAAGAAGAGAGTAAACTTACCGAAGAACTGCTCACCAAGAAAAATGCTCTTCAAGAGGATATAAAAAGATTAGATGTAGTTCTAAAAGAATCACAGGAAAAATTACTTGAGTTTACAAATGAGATTGAAAAAATCTCCGAAACAATAAAATCGAAAAATGAAATTATTGAAGAACTAGAAAAAAGAAAATTCAGCATAGAAGAAAGTAATCTAACGGTCGAAAGAAATTTTTCATCTGTACTTCAAACGTATTTAAGCGAATTTAATGATCAAAAGAAACGACTCACAGACTTAAAACAAGAATTAATTGAAAAAGAGAAAGAGCTTAATCAAAGAGAACGACAGATACTTGAGAAGAGTACGCAAATAGCAGAGTATGGCGGTATATCTAAAGTTCTTCAAAAAGAAAAAGCTACATTGGAACAGACCATTATTAATCTAAAAGACGAACAAAAAGAGCTGATTGATGATCTCGCTGATATGAGAGAGGATATAAATAAATATAAGCTTCACATGAATGGCGTAAAAACAGAATCGGAATCTTTGGAGCAGAGAAAGAATAACATAAATTCAGAATTGAAACAGATTATTAATCAATCTAATTCCTACTATACTAACTTGGAAGATATAAAGCAGAAAATAGAGCAAGAAATATCCGAATCTAAAAATGAATTGACGAAAATAAAAGATGAATTAAAATCATCGCGTGAAGAATTAAGAAATGTAAAACTTGAAACTCGCAAAACAGAAAAAGAGAAAGAAGAATACTCGGCGAAGATTTCGGAACTTGTGAGTTTAGAAAAAACTTTGAAGTTTAAGTCCAATGATACTGATTCAAAAAAAACAAAGTGATTTCTATCAAGAACTATTTTCTTTTATAAGAGTATAATTTATAAACGAAAGAAAGGTCAGATGAGATACAAATTTACTTTAAATACTATTTCACTATTAATAATTTTGTTATTTTTTTCAAATCGAATTGAAGCACAAGAAGACCCTGCATTACGCTATCTAAAAAACCCGGCATATAAATTACAAATAGATATGTATGATATTTATAAAACACGCCAAGCAAATATCGTAATGTTAGGCAATTCTCTTACTAATGGCGCTAACTGGAATGAGCTTTTGGGTAGGAGTAGCGTTGCAGAACGAGGAATACCTTCAGATATTTTGCAAGGTTTTAGCGCAAGAATGAATTATATTTACAAATTAAATCCAAAAATTGTTTTTATTTGCGGCGGACTAAACGATTTATATAATTGGATTCCTACGGAAGAAGTTTATGCTGAGTACGTAAGTATTATAAATAAACTAAAATCAAAAAATATTATTCCTGTTATTCAAACTACTACTTATTCTGCGAAGACATGGGCTAAAGATTGGGGTGGCACTCCGGAAGTCAATGCCGGCAGAAATAGAGAAGTAGATAAACTTAATAAAATGCTTTTTGATTTTGCAAAACAAAATAATGTTGATATTATTGATCTTAATGGTAAGACTGCGGGGATTGACCGCTTTTTACGTCCCGAATTAACTTGGGATGGGCTTCACTTCAATGCTAAAGGATATAAAATCTGGGCTTTTGAAGTGGAAAAAGTTTTATCGAAATACAAACTATAAGTTTTAAATACAAGGAAAGATAAATATGGAAGACAATAGAATAAGACAACCCTTATACCTCGGATTTTTAATCCTCTTTCTCCTATTGATTGTTTCATTCGTAAAAGTTGATTACGAATTTTGGGGTCTTGAAATCAGACAAGTGGATATACTTGCTGACTTAAAACCTGCACCTGAGGAAGATGAATATTACAATCAAAATGATTTTCAACCAAATATATTTGAGCTTTATCCGGCAACATATAATTATGCAGGAATAGGATTTTTGGCCGAAGCTCCTTTTCAAGGGCAGGCAGAACCATTATCGGGAAATGTTTCGCAATTAAAACCATTTTTTGATGCTCTTAAAAATGCAAAATCCAAATCTGTCCGCATTGCGCATTTTGGCGATTCTGCAATCGAGGGTGATTTAGTTACTGCTGATATAAGAGAAGTAATTCAAAATAAATTTGGCGGCAATGGAGTTGGCTGGCTTGGGATTACTTCTCAGGATATATCGTTTAGAACAACAACCAAACATACATTCTCAAGCAATTGGGAATCTGCAGCGTTCTATTCGAGCAATCCAAATAATTATCCGCTCGGCGTAAGCGGAGAATGTTTCGTCCCGAAAGCAACGGGTGCATGGGTGCAATATGAAACCACCAGAGCAAGAAGACAATTAAAAGATTTCAGTATTGTAAAATTATATTATGCTAATGCAAAACCTTCTACTATTAATTATAGTTTCGATGGTGGAGCAAAACAGAGCGTAGCTCTTAAAGCAGGAAAAGATTTACAAGAATTAGTTCTTAAACCATCAGGCAGAGCAAAAAGTGTAAAGATCGAAGTTACTCAAGCCGATCAAGCTTATTTCTATGGAGTTTCATTAGAAAATGAAACCGGTGTATATGTGGATAATCTTCCCTTAAGAGGCAATACGGGTGTTGATTTAGCAAATATTGATCAAAGTCTATTAAACCAATTCGCAAAATATATGGATTATAAATTGGTTATTCTCGAATTTGGTTTAAATATCGCCGGTACAAGAAAAACTGACTATAGCTGGTACGAAAGAGAGATGATTAAAGTAGTTGAGCACGTTAAAAAAGCCTTCCCGAATGCAGGGATATTAATGGTAACGGTTCATGATAAGGCGATGAAGAAAGGTTCTAATTTTGTAAGCGATCCCGCTATCCTATCGCTGCTTGAAACACAAAAAAATATTGCAAAGCAATCTAACGTAGCTTATTGGAATTTATTTCAAGCTATGGGCGGACAAAATTCGATGGTCAAATGGGTGAATGCTAATCCTCCATTAGCTTTCAAAGATTTTATTCACTTTAATGGTCAAGGTGCCGCAAAAGTTGCTCAATTATTTACAGATGCGTTATTAGATTCATATAATAAAAGATAAATAAACTCTAAAAATAACGTTACAACAGGACCGTATATGGATACTGCTTTTTTCGAACGGCTTTGGGAACAGATTAAATATAATCCGCTGGAACCTCTATTATTCAACAGCGGATTTTTTCTATTCTTCTTCCTCGCCTGTATCGCCTTCTATCATATATTTATAAATAATAGAAGAGCTCAAGTTCTTTTTCTTACTGCCGCATCCCTCTTTTTCTATTATAAATCCAGTGGTTTCTATTTCCTTCTTCTGATCTTTAGCTGCATAATCGATTTCTATGCAGGTAACTGGATTTATGATTCCAAGTCAAAATCTCAAAGAAATATCCTTCTTACTCTTTCGATGGTAATGAATCTTGGTATTCTCGGTTATTTCAAATACAGCAATTTCTTTCTTGATACCGTAGCGGGACTAGGCGGACCGCAATTTGAATTTATTGATATATTTCTTCCCGTAGGCGTCTCTTTCTTTACTTTTCAATCAATGAGTTATACAATTGATTTATATAAAGGGCACATGGAGCCGGAGAAGAAATTTATTGATTTCCTTTTCTTCGTTTCATTCTTCCCGCAATTAGTTGCAGGTCCTATTGTAAGAGCGTCTGATTTCCTTCCGCAAATTCATCAATCAATTAAAATTAATAAAGCCGATATGGGAAAAGCTATTTTCCTTATTAGTGCGGGATTGCTTAAAAAAGCGGTTATTGCTGACTATATAAGCATCAATTTTGTTGATCGAGTAATGGAATGGCCCACAAGATTCACGGGAGTAGAAAATTTACTTGCAATGTATGGTTATTCGCTTCAGCTATATTGCGATTTTTCCGGTTATTCAGATATGGCAATTGGTATTGCACTATTATTCGGATTTAGATTAATGACGAACTTTAATGCTCCATATAAAGCATATTGTATGACTGACATTTGGCATCGCTGGCATATTTCACTTTCGACTTGGCTTCGCGATTACCTTTATTTTTCACTCGGCGGAAATAGAAAAGGGGAAGTCAGAACATATATCAATCTACTTCTCACAATGGTAATAGGCGGATTATGGCATGGAGCTGCATGGCGTTTCGTAATTTGGGGTACTATTCACGGCGCTGCTTTAGCATTAGAAAAACTATTTAATATCCCTAAGATTTTTGCAAAGAAATGGTATCTAAAGCTTTTAGGTGTGATTATTACTTTCCATATTTGGACTTTTTCTTTATTGTTTTTCCGTCCATCTTCGCTTGATATATCAAAAGATATACTCAATCAGATATTTAACTATTTCAAGCCGGAAGTCTTCACTCAATTTATCGGCGGATTCACTTTAGTATTTAGCTTAATGATACTTGGATATTTATCCCATTTTACTCCCGATCGTTGGGTTGCAAGAATGGAAAAATGGATAGGCGATACACCCGTTTACGGTCAGGCAGTTTTATTGACATTAGTTATCTGGATCGCATATCAATTCAAGAGTGCAGGCATCCAGCCATTCATCTATTTCCAGTTTTAAAACATTAATCCCCTGCCCGACAAGCAGGGGATTGAAAATTACCTCTACTTATTCCAAACATAAATACTTAGTCAATGCTTTTTACCCGATTATAAACAATACCTTTTAGTAATTTTTTCTTTAAATTGTAGGAATATAATAATCGGTGTTTTCATTAGTGAAAAAATTCATATATCTATTTATCGCCCTATTTTTATTGGTTTCTTTTTCTCTCTATTCTCAAGATAAGCAAGAAGCCGATAACCTTAAAAAAAATGCACTCAACCATATGCAAAACGGGAGATTCGGCGAAGCGATTGATCAGCTCAATAAATATATCTCTTTACGTCCCCGCGAATCCGATGGTTATAATTTACGTGCAGAATGTTTTGAAAAAAGATCTGAATTTTCTAATGCTATTTTAGATTATCGCCGCGCTATTGCAGTGGAAAGTTCCGATGCCGGAAAAAAAAGCAAATACGAAAATAATCTTAAACGCACTCAACAAGTTTATTATGCAATACTTTTGAAAAAAATTGACGGGCATTTAAGAGAGATTGCAATCAATCCCAATAATCCATTCGATTATCTCGAAATCGGAAAAGCATATCGACAAATGGAGATTTGGGATAAAGCAGAAGAATGGTACGATAAATATATAGCAATGGACCCGAACGCTTCTCCCGATGAAATAATTCGATATACTGAAATTCTCGCTAAAACCGGTAGCATCGTTAAAGGAGAAAAAATTCTAAAAATTTATACTGAACGCTATCCAGGCGATTGGAGACTTCAAAGCCGTTACGGTTATTTCACTTTATGGCTTGGAAAATACCCGATTGCTAAAAAAGCTTTTGAGACCGCTCTTTCTTTTAAACCGTTTTTCAAAGAAGCTCAAGACGGATTAGATATCGTTAACCGAGAAGCTTATGTTACTCAAGAAGACCCACGCGCTTTCGAGAAAGAATATCCAATTGATAAATATTACCGACTTCTCCGTTCCAAACCGCAGGATTTGGAATCACGATTTAAGTTAGTTGATGAATTAATAAAAGCAGAGAGAATAGAAGAAGCATATCAACAGCTACAAATAATCGGACTAAATAATTCATCCGATCCACGCTATATCGAAAAATGGGATTACGTTACTAATTACCGGACGACAACATACCGAGAGAAGATCGATTACTTTAATACAAAATTAGAGCAGAACCCCAAAGACAAAGAATCACTCAAAAAAATTGCAGAATATTACGAATATCTCCAAGCTTATGATACTGCAACGGTCTATTTGGAAAAATATTTTGAAGAATTTCCGGACGAAAAAGACCCGGCACTTCGTTACAAATATGCAAGAATTACCGCATGGAACAGAGATTTTACTAAATCACTCGAAATCTTAGATGGCTTGATTCAAGAGTATCCAAATAATATCGATTACCAACTTTTCCGTGCACAAATTTCCGTTTGGACAAATCAAGATATTGAACTAGCACGTGGTTATTTAGAAAATGCTCTAAAAGCACGTCCAAATAGTGTCGAAGCACTTATCTCGATGGGTTCGCTAAAATTAATTGATCGGGATTATGATGCGGCACAGGAATATGCCAATAAGGCAAAAGAGATTGACCCAAATAACGAAGATGTAGGCAAGCTTCAATCGAATATCGATTGGCAGAAGATGCGCGCCGAAGAAGAAAAGTTATATCAAATCCTCGAAGAGGGACGCGGATATGTAATGAATGATGACTGCGCCGGTGCTTTGCCCTATTACGAAGAATATATGTCAAAAGCCGAGCCCAACGTTTTAGTAAATAAAGAATATGGAGACGTTCTCTTCTGCGCCAAACAATATAATGCTGCAATTGACCAGTATAATTTAGTCCTCTCTCAAACAGATGACTATGACGCGAAGATGCAAAGAGCTAAAGTTTATTTCGTAAAAGGGGATTCACTTCTTGCAGTAAATGAATTTAGATCTTTAGTTATGGAAGACTCCGCAGATTTTGATGCAAATTTATATCTCGGCGATTCTTATGCAAAGATCGGCGAGCCTGATTCAGCACGCGCTACATATAATCATCTTCTTTCATGGGACTTGGATTCTACTCAAATCAAACAAGTGGAAATGAGAAAAGGATGGCTGCCGATAACGGGGCTTGCAGCTCTATTCGAGACTTTCCCTAATTACGTCTCCTTAGCTCCATCGGGCGTTTACTATGCAGATAATCTTGGTTTTAGAATCGGCACTTTCGGCTCCAGATTAGAACTCGGTCTTACAAGCTTTCTATCTATTGGTGCTTCTTTTTATAAAACATATTTAAGGAGTAACTACGAATCCCTCAATGCCGATGTGATACAAACATTATACGACAATGGAATTAATTTCGTGGGTAACCGCGATTTCACGACTTTCAAAGGGCATCTGTTTATACGTCTTTCGAAATACTTAAATCTTGGCGTGGGTTCCGGCTCTGCTAATTCGAGCGGTGCGTTTATA
Organism: bacterium BRH_c32; assembly: GCA_001516025.1. GTDB lineage: Bacteria > Bacteroidota > Ignavibacteria > Ignavibacteriales > Melioribacteraceae > BRH-c32. Next base: position 112,688 of record LOEU01000036.1, read on the forward strand.
CGTAAAGAAACTGATGCCTTTATTCGCTTCGATAGACCAGATACACTTAGTATCGTAGCTTTATATCAAAATTCAGATGCTTCACTTATTCTCTATTCTCCTTATTTAATTGATCTGCGTCTCTATGCTAAGATATATAAGTTAGAGGGCTATTATCAGCATTATAACGGACTTAAAATAATGAGTTCATTTAATTATTTATCCGTAACCGATGGCAACGAAGGAAATGATTTTTATCTCAGAATCGGAAAATATTTTTATAGGTACTTGATTGTCGGCTACGAATATATGTACACTAATTACAAACTCAAGTCACAATATTATTATTCACCGACAAATTTTGAAGCTCACAATTTGTGGGTGGAAAATGATTTAGAAAAAAATAAAGAATTGACAGTTACAATCGGCGGAAAACTCGGATATATACCTTTGAATGATTTCGTCCTTTTCCAAGGTTATCTTGATGTAAAATATCAGGTATATGAGAGATTAAATGTAGCCGGAAGAATTGCTGCCGGAAGTACATCCCGTGATGATTCGAGTTACCGATATTTCTCGGGACAAGTTGGTGCTTACTGGTCAATCTTCTAAGAAAGAAAAAATATGAAAAAAATATTCTTAATACTCCTCTCCTTATGGGGAGCGAATCTTTATGCTCAAAAAGTAGAACTCTTCGGCAATCCCGTTCCTGCTTCTATTATGATCGGGAAAGCAGATAATATAAAATCGGTTACTCTAGATAACAATAATATTGTGTTCGATAAGTCAGGGACTTTCATTTTTGGTTTTGATAGAGATGCTAAAGGTACTCATACTCTTAAAGTAGAATTCAATAAGGGAAAGGAGTTCACAAAAAAATTAGTACTTGAAAAAAGGAAATATCAAATTCAGCGTCTTCGCGTCGCATCAAAATACATTGAACCTCCCCAAAAAGAGTTAGAGAGAATTGAAGTAGAAGCAAAAGAGATGAAACTTGCTCGATCTCAAGTTGGTAAAATTGACACACCTCTATATTCTGCCGGATTTATTCTCCCTGCCCAAGGAAAACTTTCATCTAATTTCGGAAGTCAAAGAATTTTGAATGGAGTAAAAAAGAATCCGCATAATGGAATCGATATTGCTAATTCGGAAGGCACTCCCGTTTATGCATTGAGCGATGCAGTGGTAATTGCCGCAAAAAATAATTTTTATTATAACGGTACTTTTATTTTATTAGACCACGGACAGTCTTTAACGAGCATATACCTGCATCTAAGCAAGTTAAATGTAGCAGAGGGAGATACAGTAAAGAAAGGAGATAAGATAGGGGAGATCGGCACTACGGGCAGATCTACGGGTCCTCATCTCCATCTCGGGGTCCAATGGGGCAAAGAAAGAATTGATCCGAATACGTTGATCGATTTAAATAAAAAATTAGGTACTGCTTTTAATCGATAATCAGTTTATCTAAAACCTCGGCGGGGGAGAGGGCTGTATTATAAAATGAAAGTATCTTCATCAACACTTGATCGATGATTGAATCGGGGCAGGATGCTCCGCTTGTAATTGCAATTATTACTTTATCTTTTTTAGGCAGAAAGTCGATCGTCTCCACTTCGCTTTTAATCGACATATCGAAATGCATAATTTTATCTTCGCTAATCTTATCGGCATCCGATATAAAATATGTTTTGAATCGCTCTTCGAGCAGCTCGGTAAGGTGAGATGTATTTGAACTATTATATCCCCCTACAACTATCGCTAGATCGGCTTGATATTCGATTAATGAATTTGTAGCAGATTGATTATCATTCGTTGCATAGCATAGTGTATCTCTTGTATCAGCAAAATGATCTTTGATATTTTCTTCGCCATATTTAGAGATCATCGCATTGCGCAAAAGCTCAGCTATCTCTTCCGTCTCTGTGGCAAGCATAGTAGTTTGATTAACGACTCCAATCCTTTGTAAGTCTTCATGTGGATTAAACCCTGCTGTATATTTTTTATCAAAGAACTGAAGAAACTCTTCCTTGGTTATTTCGCAAAACATAAATTTAGTTAAGTAATCGGCTTCTTCGATATCTTTAATGATAAGCGAAGGGCTATTTTGAGCACTGTGTGAAAAAGTGGCGCGGGTTTCTTCGTGCTTATATTTGCCATGAATAATTATTGTATAATCTTTTTTGCTAAGAGCTTCTGCTCTATTCCATACTTTTTCTACAAATGGGCATGTAGTATTATATTTTAATGTGTCAATCCCTTTTTCTTTAAGTATTTCTTCTATTTCGATAGTAGTTCCGAAAGCCGGAATTATTACTATATCATCTTTAGTAATCTCCGACCAATCGATATATTGATTGCCATAGTTATCCATAATAAAACTAATTCCGCGATCAATAAGATCTTTATTGACCGCAGGATTATGAATCATTTCGCTTAATAAATAAATCTTTTTATCAGGATTTTCATTTACGGTTTTATAAGCAATTTCAATAGCATTTTCCACTCCGTAACAAAATCCAAAATGGCGAGAAATGAGAAACTCCACGGGACCGAAATTAAGTCTCGTTGGAGAAAAATCTTTTTTGCGAGGATCCTCATTTCTTCTCATCTCTTTCAATCGAGAGATTATTGAACTTTTGTATTTTAACGGAATATCAAATTTTTTCATTAAAGTTTTGCTTTCACTTGTTTTTCGAGTAGATCAATTCTTGATACAAAGAACTCATAATTTTTATCGTTTCTTCCGGCTTCTCTTGCAAGATCAAGTTCTTTTAAAGAATCGGTAAATTTATTTTGCTTAAATAAAACTTTCGCTTTAACGTAATGTGTAAGGTAGCTATTATTAGCACTTATGGCAGCATCTGCATATTTAGCAGCGGCTTCCAATTCAATTCCTTTATCTGCAAGATACTCTGCCGAAGTATTGAATGTCTTAAAATCATCAGCTTTTGCTTTTCCGGTTGCTTCTTTAATTCTATCCACTGCTTGCTTTACTACGTCCACATTTATCTTAAAGGACACTTTCACTCTTTCCCAATTAAAATTAAAAGTAGCACTGCTATCGCTTAAATCCGTAAATGAAAAAGTAAGCCATTCAGTAAAATCATCTGCTTCAGGATAAACAGTAAAACGCATCAGATCTTCCTCTTGCTTATAATCATAAGCACCCCATTGTTTCCAAACTTTATTTAGAATTACTGTTGTACTGTTATTAGGAATAGTAAAAAAAGAATATTTACCTGCGGGTACATTCTTATTATCTATAATTACATCGGTAGAAAACTCAATTGTAGTGGCGTCATTAGCACCTGTGCGCCAAACTTTATTTAGAGGAACGAGATCGCCCCAAACTGTTCTTCCTTTGACTCCCGGTCTATGATATTCCACCGTTACATTAGTATAACCGATCATTTGGCTTACCGATGCTTTCGGACTTAATTTCGGTAATTCTATTTGAGCATAATTAACTGCCGTAACAAATAAAAATGAAATCAATAGTAGTTTTATATATATCATGCTAATTCCCCTTTTTATAAATAAACATTTACGCAATATAAAAAGTTCTCAATGGATTTAAAAGCGAAAAGGCGGAGTAATAAGAGCAGCCCAGCCGAGAACTGCTTCCTAAAATCCGCCTTTTATCAGAAACGTATCCCGTTTCTATTTAGAGGGTGCATTATAATAATTACAAACATAATGCCAGATGATAAAGAACACGTAATTACTTATAAACTTAAATCACTTTTTTAATACTTACTTCAAAATTTCTATAAAAACAAAAAAATGAGTGCGGTTTTTAAGCCGCACTCATACTGAATTCTTAAATCTAATTACTTCATCAATACCATTTTCTTCGACATATTTACATTATTACCTGTAAGATTGTAAATATAGATACCGGAAGCTAAGCTGCGTGCATCAAAATTGAATTTGTGTACACCCGGTGTCAATTCACCATTTAATAATGTTGTTACTTCCTGACCAAGTATATTGAATATTCTTAATGAATACTTACCGCTTGCAGGAATAGAGAACTGAATTGTTGTAGTCGGATTAAATGGATTAGGATAATTCTGTTCAAGTGAGAATGTTGTAGGTAATTCTTCCACTTGTTCTGCATCGGTTGTTCCATTAACCATCTTGAATACTAAACCGTCTTTTGTACCTGCGAAAAGGTCGCCGTTATTTGTAGTAACTGAACTTACATTCTGTCCGCCCATACCTAAACTAGTCCATGTAGCACCTAAATCGTTAGATACGAATACACCGTTTGTAAGTGAGCTTGCATATAGAACGTCTCCTGTTCCTACTGATACAGAGTAAACGAATTTCACATTAAGAGCTGTTACGTTATTCCAAGTAATACCGCCGTCATTTGAAGAATAAAGACCGTTTCCATAAGTACCTGCGAATAATACGTCCGAAGATGTAGCAGCTAAAGACCATGCGAACTGATAGCAGAGGCTTAATTTTACCCATGTATTTGTAGAAGCGTCTAATCTAAATACACCGCCGCCGAATGTTGCGGCATAAATATGTTGTGATGTAGCTACTAAAGATTGAATTACATTAAAGTAACCGAAACCTTCATTCAATTGCATCCAAGTAGTACCGTTATCAGATGATTTATAAACGCCTGATCCCCATGTACCTGCATAGATTGTTCCGTTTGCTGCTACTGTTAGTGAATGAACATCTATTCCTGCTAATCCGCTTAATACCCAAGTTGTACCGTTAAATTTGAATACACCCTGTTCGGTAGCTGCGAATAATGAACCGTTATTTACTTTTAATGCCCATACTATTGCTACGTGCATATCTGAATTGATTCTTGTCCATGTAGTTCCATTATCGGTTGATTTATAAATCTTTCCGCCGAATGTACCTGCATAGATAGTATTGCCATCGTAAGCCATTGCATAAATTATTTCGTTAGCGAAAGTACCAACTTGTTCCCAGCATCCGCCATTACCGGTATTTCCACCTGTATTGCCGCCAGTGTTACCACCTGTATTGCCACCAGTGTTTCCGCCTGTACTGCCGGAAACTGCACCAACTACTACTGTAACGCTTGAGGAGTTGTTACCTGAAACAGGATCGTTACCTAATGATGCGCTAATGAAAGCTACGTTTACAATATCTTTTGCTTGAGGAATGCTGCCGATAAATGAAGATAGGTTAAACTGACCAATACCTGTAAGTGATTTACAAACCATTTGACCATTCTGAACACCTGATACGAAATCGACTGCTGCGAATGGAGCAAGTATTGAACCTCTTACATCGATTCCCTGAATTTTTAGAGTTGTTGCCTGTGGGAAATTGAATAATACGTTATTGCTACTTGTACCTGTTACGGTTAAGCCGCCTGTCCAGCTAACGTTTGTTCCATCAATATTGATTAATACAACTGAACCATTAGGAGCATTTACTTCAAAATTATTAGCTGTCGATAATTCTGAACCGGCAACCGAGAATACGTTTAAGAAAGGATCGTTACCGACTAATTTAAGTCCGCCCCATTCAAATGTCTTTGTTCCGTTTACAGGGTAAGCTGCTAATGTAGAAGAAAGATTTTCCAAGTATGATTTTGCTGCTGCGAAATCGATTGGATTATCTTGTCTAAGTGTTCCACCGGAAATACTTACAGAGAAGAAATTAGGAGCACTCATATTTGTGCTGTTGCCATATACTACGTTTCCGTTATAAACTGCACCGCTTGTAAATGTAAGATTATTACCTACAACCAAAACGTCTCCGCTATTAGCAGGTAATTGATCGCCAACACTGTAACTTCCGAATGTTGCATTTCTTCCAACTGCTACTTTTCCTTGTGTATCTGATGATGGTTGACTTGCGTCTTCAATAACAAATAAGTTATAATCTTTTGCTAAACCAAGATCGAAATAGCTTGTATTTACAACGTCAACATCTACTTTTACCGTAATTGTTAGTTCGGCAGTTCCGCCATTTGATAGCGTTCCAACTGTCCATAACCCTGTTGAATAATCGTAAGTCCCTTGAGTGGCTGTATTTGATAGATACTCTAAACCGCCCGGGATAATATCTGTAACTGCTACGCCTGCTGCTGAAGCCGGACCGTTATTTTTTACTTTTACTGTATATGTGAAAATATCGCCATCATTTAATGATGTTTTGCTTGCTGTTTTTATTACTTCAAGATCTGCATCTATTACAACAGGTGTAAGGAATAATCCTGCATCAACTGTTTTGATGTTGTCATTCCAATTAATTGTATAACATTCTGTCTTTCCTGTGGTAACGTTTGCGTCTGAATCTTTTTCGTCATTGCTACCCGCATCTTTAACTGTAAATTCATAACCTGTCGGAGCAACAAATTCTACTTTGTAGCTGCCCGGTAATAAATTACTGAATAGATATTTACCGTTAATATCGGTTGTGGTTGTAGCAACTACTGTATTTGTAGAGCAATCGTATAATTTTACTGTAACGCCCTGAATACCTGATTCGTTATTATCTTGAATACCGTCTTTATCTGTATCGATCCATACGTAATCGCCTAAAGATGCTTTTTGGAAATTCTGTCCGCACTCTAAGAAACCACGATCAACCGTTCCATTATCAAAGTTTTCGTTAATGTTTGTAGCAGCATCATTTAATTGAGAGAAAGAATATCCGGTATTAACTCCACTGATTGCTTTATTGGCAATAACTAAAAATTCATTAACTGTTTTGCCTGCTAATGGACCTGAAGCAATATATAGATCACCCATTGGAGAAGTGTTTGTTCCAAGATTTCCTGCTGCGCTATAATTAACTGCTAATGTAACTGCAACAACTTGAGAAACTAAAGTGTTTTTTACTGTGTTGCTGCCTGGATTAACCCAATTTTGAGTTAATGCACCTGAAGTACCGGTATTAGGTAAGAAAGTTTTTACTGCTGCTGCCGAGGTTAATTTAAGTGTATAACCATTACCAACGCCGGAATTTCCGACAGTTAAACCTGAAGGGAATACCTGTGCAAAATATTGGTCTCTGATTTGACCCGGCTGGCTATTAGAAGGACTTCCCCATCCGCCGATTGTGAATGTTGTATAACCATATAAATCGCAAGAAGGAATCTGATACCAGTTTACGTTTAATTTAATTGATTTTGTGTCTGTTGTCGGAGTTGCGAGAACTAATTTTTGTTTTGCGTTTGGAGAAGCTTTATGTACATAACGTGTACCTTGAGGAATCTGAACTTGAGCAGTTGCCGTAACTTCTGCATTTCCTACACCACTATGAGATAAGGTGATTAATTGTGAGCTGCCCGGAACGTTTGATAATACTGTTGTGTGGCTTAATGTTCCAAGATTTGTAGTCAATGTAATTTCAACACCTGTTAAGTAATTGCCTAGAAGATCTAGTGCATAAGCATAAAAGGTAGCATTAACACCTTGAGGGACTGAAATAGGAGAAGGCATTAAGATAAGTGTCTGGATAGGTGTTGCATTATTTAAGTGATTTGCTTCTACATCTGCTTTAATCTGTAATGCTCTTGCTTTAATAGTTGCATCCTGAACCGTGTTAATATCCAAACCATCAGAATAATGCCAAATAGAAACCTGAACTGCTGCGGCTTCTTTAGCTTCTGTTGATAAAGCATTTGCATAAGGAAGTGGAATGTGTGGATAATAATGGTTTAAAATGTAAGTGATTTGGGAAGGAGTAGTTCCTTCATCCCAATAATCTTCATTTATAGCTAATGGATTGCCAATATCGATACAGAAGAATTTTTGGTTGTTTCCATTTAGAGTTCCATTGAATGTACCTGCATTTACGTTTTGTACTGTACCCGGATTAAGTGGGTTATCGAATTTTACTGATGTAACTTTATCCGTACCTGAAACTTTCGCTATACTTGTGTAATCTGTAATTTTATTTACGTTTTTTAATTGGGCAAGATTTAGAGAAGTGAATCCCAATACAAGTGCTATTGCTAAGGTGAGCACTCTTAAAATTGGTTTCGACTGTTTACTCATTTTGCTACTCCTTTGATTAAAGAATTTTCAAGAGGAAATGCAAGTAAAGTGCCATAAAAATGTTGTGTTTTTGAGCTGTTTTCGCAGGATTTAGGAGGGTACTAATTAGGCGAGTGTATCATTATGATACCCCGATTTATTTTGGGTCAATTTTTTATGACCTAAAAAATGTGTCAATTGAAGCTAAAAACGAAGAAACTCCGGCGGGAATAGATTATTCAGAAGTATTTTTTAAATTTCCATTTATCTAAAGTAAACCTTGATTAAACATACGTGCTAACTTTTGGTTAGCAGTGCTACGTTTTCTATATGGTAAGTATGAGGGAACATATCGACCGGGCGGATTTTGATCAATTTATAACCTCCCTCTGCCAGTAACTTAATATCTCGTGCCTGTGTGGCGGGGTTACAGCTTATATATACTAATTTCTCAGGCGATAGCTCTAAAATATTATGGATCGTTTTCGGATTCATACCGCTTCGGGGAGGATCTGCTATTATTACGTCAGGTTTTTTAATCCCCAGCTCTTCAATCAAAGGAGTAAATGACTTATTCAAGTCCGCTAATATCGGTTTGAAATTATCTATCTCGTTTAGTCCAATATTTATTTTGGCGTCTTCCACTGCCGGATCTACCGATTCAAAGCCATATATATAGTTTACTCTTTCTGAAATAAATATCGGAATAGTTCCCGCTCCCGAATAAAGGTCATAAACCACCTCATTCCCTTTGAAATCAGCAAAATCTAATGCCGTCTGATAAAGTGCTTCGGCTTGAAGTGGATTGGTCTGGAAAAATGAATTGGCACTAATCCGAAATTTCCCTTTCCCGATCGATTCATAGATATATCCGCTGCCGGAATAGACTTTTTCGTATTCTCCGATTGCCACAGAAGATTTTCGGGTACTTATGTTATTTATCATTGTAGTAACATAAGGAAATTGGGTGGAAAGTTCATCGAAGTAGTTTTCGACTATCGGATCTTCTCCATAAGTAACGAGATTAATCATAAAATCATCGAAATGGAACGATTGCTTTATAACGAGATTTTTTAATAATCCTTCGCCGCTGCGAACGGAAAAGGGTTTAATATCTCTGCTCTTGAAATATTCGCGCGTGAAGTTTAGAATATCATTACTTCTTTCAGATTGCAAATAACATTTTTCAATATCTATTACTTTATCATAAACTCCGGGGACGTGGAAACCGAGTGCGAAATTACGATCAGATATCTCCCCTTCAGTACTAAGTTCTTCAAAAGTCAAAAAGCGCTTATCGGCAAATGAAAATTCCATCTTATTGCGGTAAAACTGTGTTAATCCCGAAGGCAAAATTGGCAGAATTTCAAATCCGCTTAGTCCGCCGATCCTTTCAAAAATATCTACAACCTGTTCTTGCTTATAAGATAGCTGTTTTTCGTACGATAAATCTTGCTGTTTGCATCCGCCGCACGTTCCAAAATGAGAACAGAATTTTTCTATTCTAAAGGAAGATGGCTCGATAATTTTTTCTACTGCTGCCTCGGCATAGTTTTTCTTAATCTTTTTTATTTTGGCAATTACCTTATCGCCCGGAAGCGATTTATCTACAAAATAAACAAATCCCTCAACCTTTGATATTCCTTTTCCTTCAAATGCGTAATCGGTAATCTCAAGCTCTATTAATTCGCCTTTTTTCATTTCTTCCTAAGTATTAGTGATTTGAATCCGATAAACTTATCAGCACCATGCCTTAAATATGCGTTAGTCTCGTGGCTTATTTTATTAATCAATTTCTTGTAATAAATTTTTTCATCTTTGCTCATTTCTTCGTATTGAACATCTAACATTGCTCTATTCTTATTAAAATAGATATGAAGAGTGGAGGTCAAATCAACTTCCTCAACTACTTCAAAACCTCGCTCGGTATAATAATTAGATAATTCATCATGGAAAAGGGGGAGCATTGAAGAACTATCGAAAATATTTTTTACGAATGGAGGGCACTCTTTTTGAAGCGTGGTAATTTCGCCAACCGAAAAAATCCCACTCACCTTTAGAATCCTTTTAAATTCTTTAATAATTTTGTTTCGCTTAGTCGAAGATACAGATGCCTGCGCATAGATATAATCGAAATGGTCTTTCGCAAAATCGGTATTATCAAATTCCATTAAGCTTACTAAAATTTTATCCTTAGTTTCAATGAGCATATTAGCATTTAATTGCGATTCGTAATCTTCTACAATAAGGCTGCATTCTAAACTGAATTTTTCCGAAAGATGCATCGCAATCTTTTCGCTTGCCGAACCAGCGACTAAAAGTTTCTCCCCTGCCTGCGGTTCATTTTCTAATAGATATGCTTTTATTCTTGACATCTGCTTATCTAATCCGGGTAATAGTATCATAATATTCTTATCTTTTTTTAATCAATAAATAAATGTAAACAACTTATCTAATTAATTGTATATTTTTAGGAACCAAATTTAATATTATATGAAAAAGATATTAATACCGATAGCAATATTTTTTACTTTTATCTCCTGCCAAGAAAAATTTCCTGTTTTGGATAGCTGGGGTTCAGCGAACTATAATCTTGTAAATCAGGATGGGGAGAAGGTGATATTTCCGCACGCTCTTAAAGGAAAGGTCTCTCTCGTAACTTATATATTTACTAACTGTCCCGATATATGCCCCCTTACGACTAATAATATGCGGCTTATTCAAGAGAGAATGAAAAAAGAAGGGATTAATCATGTCGATCTCTATTCGATTAGTTTCGATCCCGAAGTAGATACTCCGCCTGTACTCAAAAAATTTGCCGAAATGAGAGACCTTAATTTATCTAATTGGCAATTCCTTACAGGAGATAAAAAAGAGATTGACGATCTAATCCATCAGATAGGTGTATTTGCGGTGAGGGGAGATTCTACGGTTTTTGAAGATGGCAAAACTATCTATTATTATATTCATACCGATAGAATTTCTCTTGTGGATAAAGAAGGGAAGATTAGAAAAAATTATCCGGGCAGTACTACTAATATTGATGAAGTAATTAATGACCTAAAAGATTTTAACGAATAAAGGAGTATTACAGATGAAGAGAATATTAATTTCCGTTCTGGCATTATTTTTAATTACCGCTTGCGGCACTGAAAAAAAAGAAGAGATGAAAACAGAAGCTCCCGCAGCCATTGAGCAAACTTCGACTAATTTAGAAATTACAAATGGATGGATTAGACCATCGGCAAAGGGAACTAATACAGCATTCTTTTTTGATGCAGTAAATGGAACAGATATGGACGACACATTGCTAACAGTAGAATCCGATATTGCAGAAGTTGTTCAGGTGCATGAGACCTATCAAGCAGATAAGGGTATGATGGGAATGAGAGAAGTAAAAGGTGTGGCAATTCCGAAAGACTCGACCGTTAATTTTAAGCCACGCGGATTGCATATAATGTTAATAAAACTAAAACATGACGTAAAGACCGGCGAAGAATATAAATTGAAATTGAACTTTGCAAAAAAAGGAAGTTTAGAAATCACCGCCCCGGTAAAGGATATGCTAACCAAACAGACAATGGGTGAACATAAACACTAAGAATGTATATCCTAAAATAATTGCAAATTTGTCAAAATAATTCATTCTTTAAAATCATAAGAAATTGGTGAAGATTTATAAGAAACTAAAATATTTATATAAGTAATCCCATAGGGGAAGAAGATTACGAAGAATTATGCAATTTGCCGAAGAATTTTCTGATCGGGAGCTTGTGACGCCACCAGGGACACAAGCTCTCTAAAGAATCTATGCTTTTTTATTTCCAGTGAATGTTGGGTTTTATATTTTTTTCTGCACATTCTCTTAGGTACATATTCATTAAATTTTGATATGGTATTCCTATTTCTAAAGATAATTTTCTAAAGTAATCAATCGTCTCATTCTCAATGCGAATGGAAATTTGTTTCTTCAGTTTGCCTATATATGGATTTTTTATCGATTTAGAAAAATCATATTCTTTTTTCATTTTTAATTTACCTCCTGATAAAATTTGATTTCGGATTTTGTAGCCTTCCTTGCTGATATTATTCATAATTATACCATAATGATAATATACATGTGAAATGATGTAGTTAAATCATAAACCAATAACAAATTTATACAAATAATTATTCTATACACTTTAGCATACTACATTAAATAAAAACAAAATATTTTTGAAAATTATTATATTACTAAGAGTAATTTTTATTAAAATATCTTATGAGCAAAATTCATATGATTGAAAATAATGATGAAATATTAGCGATCATGATTCTTTAGAATTACGCAATGCCTTTAAGAATACTATTTCTTTAATAAATTCACTTTTAGGAAAACGTGCTTTTAAGAGGTTTTATTGTGGAACCGAAAAACAATCAAACGGCTATTGGGAATTAAAAAAATTTAATGCCTCTCTCTTTGATATTTTAATGGACACATTTGCAAGAATAGATAAAAATATAGTTATGCAAAATTTAGATGCCATTAGAGAAGCATATATGAATTTGATGACATCGGACAAACAATTTATTGATTCAATCGAATTGAGTACAAGCTCAACATCCATGATAAATATTAGATTTAAGAAATGGAACAATGCCATAGATTCCATTCTTTCAACGACCAACAAAGAGCCAAGATGTTTTCTTATGAATTAAAAGAAATCCTTTATAAAACAAATTCTACTTGTGCAATTTGTAATCAAAAAATAATAGATATTGATGATTCAGCCTTAGACCATATTGAGCAATATTGGGCTGGCGGGAAGACTATACCGGAAAATGCACGCTTAACACATCGATATTGTAACAATGCTCGGTCTCGGTTTGATGCATATTCAAATAAAAGTATTATTATTGTTAATCCAAAAGTTAATAAGAATCGAAAACGTAAAACTCGGACAATTACAATAGAAAATGAAAAAATATTTTGTGAAAATAGCGTTTCGGTTCTAATTAATACTGCAAATTGGTTAATAAACAAAGGAAAAATAACTAAAACTAATTGTCCAATTCAATTAGGTAAAAGCGTTTTAATAAATAATTCCCCCATTCATCTAGATAAGCGACCTTTTTTTGGTGCTAAAATACTTAATCATAATTTATATCTTGAAGGAAACTGGTCAACTGAGCATTGCATAAAAAAATCGAAAGAATTATTAATGTTTTTTGGTGTTTCACCCACAAGATTTGATTTAGATGATTAATGTAACTTATTTAATATTTTAGTAAAAGAAATAGAAAATTGGGTAAAGACGAATATAACTCCTTAAATACAGCTTCACGTGAATTTTTATAATCGAGGAAGAAAAAAGCTGCCCTTTTGAGGCAGCTTTTATTTACTAATCAAAATCAAATAATTCGCCTAGAAATCCTCTTCTTTTCCTTTTATTGCCTTGTCGATAATAACCTTCATTTCTATCAAAATTATCATCATCAAATCCACCGGCATAATCATCTCTTTGACGATATTCATTTTGAGGCGGAGGAGTATTCTCCATGCTTTTATCAATTATTTTATCTAACTCTCCTCTATCTAACCAAACTCCGCGGCAATTGGGACAATAATCAATCTCCACCCCTTTTCGTTCTGAAATTTGTAATACGCTATCGCTGCAATTAGGGCACTTCATAGAACCTCGATCTTGTTTTTCTTATAACTAAAGAATAACTCCAAAAGTTCCCTTGATTCGTTATATTAAAGGTGCCTGCATTCCGGACTGTGCCCATTCTTCTTCCGAAGGTCCATATAACCCCGGCACTTTGAGTCCTAATTGCCTCATTAATACGGTCAACTGCGCACGGTGATGAATTTCATGCTTAATAAGTACATTCAGTATCATCCCCTTTTTCCACATCTCTCCATACATATTAACTTCAATTTCCAAATCGGAATCGACCCATGTATTCATAATTTCATTATATAGAGAATCTGATGCTTTTCCATAAGCGGCTATTACATCGGCTACTTTTGATGGGATCGGAGCGTTTTCGGCAGGTGCATCTAATTTTAATCCGGTTCTCGACATTAGTTCATCAATTGTCAAAACTATATGCCAAGCTAATCTGCCCGGTGTTCTTTTATAGTTTGGAATTTGCTTTGTTAATGATTCGTCCGTTAATTCCGAGAATACTTTTAACGTACCCTCTTTTTCATTTTTCCAATCAGCCAAAAAATCTTCAATTCTTTTATACATAAAGCCCTCGCTAATTTATTAGTTTCATCCCGGCGAAGCATTCAGAATATGTAAAGGCAGGGACGATAATTATGATTTAAGTGATTCGATTTTTTTTGTAGTTTTTTCTTTGAACTCTTCAAGGGTTTCTTCGCTCAACATTTTGAATGCGTCATCACGAAGTTTGCCCCATTTATCATGAACGGGACATGGATTATCTGATGAACAGCCCGGAAATCCGAGTACGCATGTTTCAAAGACTTCCATACCATCAATAGCCTTTACAATATCGACCAGACGAATATCCGCCGGACTTTTGGCAAGAAAAAATCCGCCCGATTTCCCTTTCTTAGAACCGACTATTTCGCTATCGGTAAGTATCTGAAGCATCTTTGAAACAAATTCTTTCGGAACCATCATCTCTTTTGAAATTTCTTCCGCAGTCCACACTTGCTTGATTTCTTTGATCGATAAAAATAATACCGCTTGAACAGCAAGCTCGCACTTTTTGGAAAAAATAACTGTCATCTTACTTCCGTTTTTTTATATACCAAATTAATTAATGTTATGCTTATTGACAATAATATGATTTTTAAAAAAGAAAAACCGCTCATAAAGAGCGGCTTTTTAAGAATTCATTTACAGCATATTTAATTTTAGCGAGATGAAAGAGAAGGGCTGAACTTAATCGGGAGAATTACTTCCTCCACTTTTACTTCTATTACGCCTCGTTTTATCATTTTGAGTGCAGCGGCAGTACCTTGCGAAAGGTCTAAATCTCTCCCATCGATATAAGGACCTCTATCGTTTATTCTAACGAATGCGCTCCTTCCATTGCGAGGATTAGTTACTAGTAGCATTGTACCGAAGGGCAAATCCTTATGAGCTGCCGTTAATGCCATCTGGTCATAGACTTCTCCATTGGCTGTGGTTCTGCCATGAAATCCGGGTCCATACCATGATGCCGTCATTGTACCCATCTCCACCATCTTTGCAGATGATGTCTCTGTTTCAGTTGCTGCGGGTGTTGCATTTGCTTCTGCTGCTGTTACTTCTGTTTCTGTTTTTACGCCGTTCTCAGTTTCCGTATTAGTCTCATTTGTATCAATAAAATTTCCGGCGGTTACCATATATAGGAACATAAATATATTTAAAAATAAATAACGCAATAATACCTCTTGTTAGTTATACTTAACGATTAATTTAAAACTATTGGAATACTAGGTGGTTAGTTTTTTTCTTTGCGCAGTTGTGAGTGCACAATTGGATTGCAAGGAAATACGTGATACTGAGGGCGTGGGTATCTCGTGTCTTTTCCTGATGATGAAATATGTGTTGTTTCTTATGTTCATTTAAGTTTGTATATTTTCACTTGTATTTGAATCGATAACAAAGTTACGTAAAAAAATATATATTTGGAAAGTCTTTGCAAAAGAAAAATTAATGACCTATCCGGATTGTACGTTTATCGGCGAAAAATGGAGATTTTGAATAATTTTTTTTGCATTAAATTTTAAGGAAATTGAGTGATTATGAAACAATTTTTGTTTTTTCTACTTTCTGCTTCTCTTATGATCGCACAAAATAAGGACTCGGTTAAGACCTATTATTTCGATGAAATTGTTATTAAAAGTGGCTTGGTAATAGAGCCAAAAACTGTTACAGAAATTAAGTTAGAAAGAATTCAGAAATCTGATGCTGCATCAATTCTTGAACTCGGTAAGTATATTCCCTCGATTAAGACGCAGACTAATTCTCGCGGAGAAAGTTTATTTTTTATTCGTGGTGCCGGTGAAAGGCAAGTCTCCCTGCTATTCGATGGAGTGCAATTAAATATTCCATGGGATAATAGGATTGATCTTAGTTTAGTGCCGACAGAAGCACTTTCGGAAATTTTTATTACTCGCGGAATCCCTTCGACAATTTATGGCGCAAATAATATAGCCGGAGTTATAAATATTGAATCGCAAAATCCACTTTCGGGAGGTTCTGCAAAAAGAATTAATCTTCAAGCGGGCGATAATAACTATCAACGCTTATCCGGCTTCTATTCCGATAAGATAGATAATTTTGGTTATCTCGTTTCGCTATCCTATAAAAAGAGCGCCGGTTATTCGCTGCCCGAATCGTTTTCATCGATTGAGAATCCGGGCACGAGACGACTAAACAGTCAAAACAATTCTTTTTCATCATTCGGAAGAATCGGATATAAATTAAATGATAATTCCGATATTAATTTTTCGCTTTCTTATATTAGTGCCGAGAAAGGAGTGCCTTCCGAAATTGACGTAACTAAACCTCGCTATTGGAAGTATCCCGAATGGAAAAAATTAACGGGAAATCTATTCGGTAATTATAGTTTTAATAATTCCTCCGCTTCTTCTATTATCTATTCTCTTTCGGTTTCTTCATTTAATATGGAAATCGATCAATATAAGGATAACCGATTTTCTATAATCGATGAGATTGAGAAGAATAATGATAAGATAATTTCGGGGAGAGTTATTTATCAACAATCCCTAAGCACAAGTACCCTAATGAAAGCGTCCTTGAATGGCTTTACTACCGAGCATAAAGAAAGTTTTCTCTCTTCGGGATATACTGATTTTATCTATACTCAAAATCTATTGAGTACTGGTTTGGAAATTGAACAAATTATTAATGACTTCATATTAATCGGTGGAGGAAGTTACGATTATTATTCAACTCCCAAAACGGGCGATAAACCATCCGATATATCGGTAGATGATTATTCTCTAAATCTTTCGGCTATATATAATATTAATAGTAAATTAAATGCGGCTATCAGTATCGGACGCAAGACCCGCTTCCCTACTTTAAGGGAAAAATTCTCGGGTGCTCTCGGCAAGTTCGTTCCTAATCCATCGCTTAAAGCTGAATCCGCCGTTTCGTCTGAATTAAGTTTCGATTACAAACATCAATACGGAAATACGGGACTAAACTTTTTCTTAACTTATATGAATAATGGAATTGTAAGGGAAAGCTTAAGCGGGGGAAAATTCAAAAGAATAAATAAAGATAAGATTAGAACCTATGGCGCAGAGTTTTTTGGTGATCATCAAATGAACTCCCAAATTAATTTCGGATACTCTTTCTCCTTTCTGAATTCATACTCGAAAACCGGTGCGGGTGAATATTCTGATACACTAGAGTATAAACCGGAATTTATTTCGGCGGTAAATCTTTCGTATCGACCAATAAATGCGCTTGAGTTACTTCTCGAAGGAAATTATACAGGTAATGAATTTGGTTTCCAAGGAGGTAATACGATTATTCAAAGATTGCCCGATTATTTTATTCTTAATGCACGTATGGCTTATGTTTTTTATTTCGCTTCTAAATGTAATTTGGAATTATCTTTCAGGGTTAATAATATTTTTGATAAGTTATATTATACACAATGGGGATTGCCCGAGGCCGGAAGAGAATTTAGAATCGGTCTATCTCTGAATACAAATTAGTTACAAAATAATTTTAATTACGAACTCGATCTAATATGAAATCAATCCAATGCTTTATCCCTTTCGATGATGAAAGGCTTAAAAATTCATTAAAAAAATTTCCGGAAATAAAATCGGTTACCGTTATTGATAATTTTAGTACGGAGACGATGAGGGGAATAGCGAGTATAGAGAAAGGGAACGATAGTACCCGGACAGATTCACTCACAAACAAACAACCGAAAGGATCAAGCCCAGCCGATGCCGACCGTACCAGTATAGATTCTCTTTCGACTAAAACAATGGCGGACTCGAATGTACGTTTGCATGATGACTTTAATCTGCCCGCTACACAGCTCCCACTTGCTTTATATTCACGTAATGAATATATATTGCTATTACTTAAGCCGGTGGAGATTGAACTTCATCCTAATTTTGTTCAGCGATATTTATCGGTAGCTCAATCAACCGGTGCTAAATTCCTCTATTCCGATTATCTTGAGAAAAAAGATCAAATTTCAAAACATCCTTTAATCGATTATCAAGAAGGGAGTGTTCGTGATGATTTTGATTTCGGGTATTTTGTTTTAATAGATAAAGATGTTTTTATTCGGGCTGCCGAATCAATAAAGGACGATTACAAATTCGCAGGATTTTATCTTATTCGATTATTGATTTCACTCGATTATGAATTAACTCGCATTCCCGAATTTCTTTATACTGCCTCTGAAATCGATACACGGCTCTCGGGCGAAAAACAGTTCGATTATGTTAATCCGCGTAATCGCGATTATCAAATCGAAATGGAAAAAGCATTTACTCGGTATCTCAAGAAGTCAGATGCATTCCTTTCTCCCGATTTTCAAGATATCGATTTCGATTCTTCATTTGAAATCGAGGCATCGGTAATTATTCCGGTTAAGAATAGAGTGAACACAATTAAAGATGCAATCGATTCGGCATTATCACAAAAATGCGATTTTAATTATAATGTAATTGTAGTAGATAATTATTCAACAGACGGAACAACAAAGCTATTAGAAGAATACAATAAAAGTAATTCGAAACTAATTCATCTAATCCCGGAAGAGAAGAATTTAGAGATTGGGGGCTGTTGGAATTATGCGGTTAATCATAAGCTCTGCGGAAAATTTGCCGTCCAATTAGATAGCGATGATCTTTATAATAACGAAAATGCTTTACAAAAAATTATAGATAAGTTTTATCAGGCAAAATGTGGTATGGTTATCGGAAGTTATCTGATGACGAATTTTGACTTAAAAGAATTACCACCCGGACTTATAGATCACAAGGAATGGAGCGATGATAACGGCTTTAATAATGCGCTTCGGATTAATGGACTCGGGGCACCGAGAGCATTTTATACTCCGATACTAAGAAAGCTTGGAATTCCAAATGTAAGCTATGGCGAAGATTATTATCTCGGAATTACTATTTCAGGTGGTTATAAAATCGGCAGAATTTTCGAACCGGTTTATTTATGCCGGAGATGGGAGGGTAATTCAGATGCCGCACTTGATATTATCTCTCTGAATAGAAATAACTACTATAAAGATAAACTTAGGACTTTTGAATTAAGAAAAAGAAAAATAACGAATGGCCATAAAAGATCTAATTAAAAGAAAAAACCATAATAAAGAACTTGATTCCGAATTTGATACTAAAATAAAAGAATTATTTAGTACACAAAAAGAGGAGTGGGAGCTTTGCGGTAATAACTATTCCGCATTAGATCAAGTGAAATTAAAAGAGATTCTATTTGATGGCTTTTCCATTCACGTTCAGTTTAATCCAAAAAGGATAATTTCTACTTCCGCAAATACGAACGAAGAGGCAATTAAAAAAAGAGAATGTTTTCTTTGCAATACTCCACCCGAACAAAAAAGAGTACTCTTTAATAAACGTTTTGATTTACTCGTAAATCCGTATCCGATTTTCAAAGAGCATTATACTATAATTAAAAAGAAACATCAACCGCAAACGATCATAGGTAATTTTGAAACGTTTTTAGATTTAACAAAAAGTATGGGTAGGGAATATACTGTATTTTATAACGGACCGAGATGCGGGGCGTCTGCGCCAGATCATACTCACTTCCAAGCAGGTTCAAGCAATAAAATTCCGATTGAAAACGATTTTGATCTCGTTGTCTCTTCTCTTTCAAATAAAATTTATTCCGATAGCAAAATAAATATCTATGCCATTGAAAAATATTTAAGAAGAATGATAGCAATGGAATCGGAGAGTAAGGGAGATTTACTTTTCGCTTATAAATTATTCGTCGATGCTTTCAAGAGAATTTCTATTCCGAAGGATGAACCGATGATGAATATTCTTAGTTGGTATAGAGATAATAAATGGCGAATAGTATTCATTCCGCGAAGGAAACATAGACCCGATTCATATTTCGAGGAAGGGAAGGATCAACTAATGATTAGTCCCGCCGCTATTGATATGGGCGGACTAATTATTACTCCGCGCCAAAAAGAATTTGATTTGCTAAACAGAGAATTGGTAACAGAAATTTACCGCGAAGTTACTCTAACAACCGAGCATTTTGAATATCTAAAAAATCGAATAGTTACAAATATTTTATCGAGATAACCGATATATCATCTTCTACTTCGTTATTAGAAAAAGTATAAATTTCATTTCTGATTAATTCTAATGAATCTTTATCCTCGGGTATATTTTTAATAAACTCTAATAAGCGGGATTCGCCATATAATTCACCTTCAGGATTTCGGGATTCGGTAATTCCATCTGTAAAAAGAAAAATCTCGTCACCAGATTCAAGCGGCATTTCAATATTTTCATATTCTTCATTATTCGAGAAACCTAAAAGCAAGCCTTTTGAATGAACTGTTTTTACCTCTTTCCTCTTGAAAATTAATGGTAAATCTCCTGCTCCGGCATACTTAGCCACTTTCTTTTTTCTATCGAGAACTACAATCGTAAGAGTAACAAATACTTCAGAAATGCGTTCGTCTTTATAAACAGAATCATTAACTTTTTTAATTATTTCGCTTGGTTGAAGTTCCGTGGAAGAGGATTCTAATACGAAGCGTGTGGCACTTCTAACATAGCCCGCATAAGCTACTGCAAAATACCAAGCTCCCCATCTTTTACCCATTACATCGCCGAACACAATTACCATCTGGTCTTCATCGACTTTCACATAATCAATAAAATCTCCACCGGGAACATTTTTATATGGTTGATGCCAATGCCGAACAGAAAAATCAGAAAATGGCGGAACTTCATCCGGGACAACTTTTGCTCCCATCGAATCCGCAGCTTTCTGAACTTCATCAACTACTTTTACTCGTTCTCTTTCTAAACTTTTTAGTATTGCAGAAACTTTTGCAATAACAATTTTAGGACTTGCTGTTTTAATTATATAGTCTTCTATCTCAAGATCATATCCTTGAAGCACGTCATCTTCTTCCCCTTTAGCAGTGAGGAAAACAAATGGAATAGCTCTAAGCTCGGGGTCTTTAAGTAAATTTCTTCTAAACTCATATCCATCCATAACGGGCATCATTACATCACTTATGATAATATCGGGCATAATTTTTTGAGCTAAAACAAAACCTTCCTGCCCATTAGTTCCCACTTCAACCTTAAAACCCGCTTTAGTCAAATTATAAGAAAATAGTTTTGCTATATTAAATTCATCTTCTACAAGAAGGATGGTGCCTTTTGCGTTTTCGTTATTCATCATATTTTTTTTAGTTATAAAAACTCTTAATAGCTGTTTGTAATTCGGAATATGTATCAAAGACTCTAAAAAGGCGAGTAAGTTCAAACATAGAACGCACTGCAGGCTGGAAGCCGACCAATTTTAAGTCTCCGCCTGTCTTAGCTGCTTTTTTGAGTGTATTAACTAATACTCCGAGAAATGTAGAATCCATAAATGTACACGAAGAGAGATCGATAATAATTTTATTATATCCCAACTCGACTTTCTTATTAATCATATCCTTTAATATTTCTGCCTCGCTTAAAGTAGCACGGTCATAATTAATTATCTCGACTAATATGTCATCAATTACTTCTTCGATTATGTTCATTTTAATTCTCTCAATTAATTTTATATTTATCTAATAGGCGATAAAAAGTGGCTCTTCCTATTTTAAGTTTTCGAGCCGCTTCGACAATATTGCCTTCGGTAACCAATAGTGAATGGCGTATCGCTTCTTCTTTCAATTTTTCAAAAGGAATTATCGGAGCATCAAAAGAAAAATATTCACCTGAAATATTTACCATTGGTTGATCCCTTTTAACGACATGATCGGGAAGAACATCATTATCTATTACATCTTTATCTGTAAGGATCACACTTCTTTCAATCAAGTTTTCGAGTTCGCGTACATTCCCGGGCCAATCATAATCATACAATGTTTTTAATGCGGCTTTGGTAACACCCGTAATATTCTTATTCAATTTCTTATTGAAGATAGCAATAAAATGATTAATCAAAACGACAATATCACCGCGTCTTTCACGAAGCGGAATTATATTTATCGGGAAAGAACTAAGCCTATAAAACAAATCTTCTCTAAATAGTTTTTTATCTACTGCGTCTTTAAGATCGATATTAGTAGCGGAGATGATTCTTACGTCCGATCTAAGGACTTCGTTTCCGCCGACTCTTTCAAATTCTCTATTCTGAATTACGCGCAGTATTTTTGCTTGAAGCGACATCTCCATTTCGCCGATCTCATCTAAAAATATAGTTCCTGTTTTTGCCAGTTCAAACTTTCCGATTTTCCTTTGATGCGCTCCGGTAAAAGCACCTTTTTCATGTCCAAAGAGTTCGCTTTCAAGTAATTCTCTCGGAATTGAAGCACAATTAACTACAATAAAAGGATCGTTTTTCCTATTGCCATTATAGTGGATTGCGCGGGCGAAAAGTTCCTTACCTGTACCGCTTTCTCCTTGAACTAAAACTGTTATATCATTATCGAGAACTTTAGTAACCATTTTAAATGCTTCTTGCATCTTTTTATCTGCCGATATGATATTATCGAAACTAAATTCTCTTTGTAAATTTTCTTTTAAGTTTTCAACTTCTCGTTGAAGGTCATAACTTCGGATGGCGTTCCTTACTGCAGGCTCTAATCTATTTTTATCGATCGGCTTAGGGAAATAATCAAATGCCCCTTGTCGGATAGATTCTAATGCCACTTCTATACTGCCTTGAGCTGATAGCATAACCACCGGTAGATTTAGATTTTTTTGTTTTATTTTTACTAAAAGATCAATACCGTTAATATCGGGCAGCATAATATCAAGCAGAACTAAATCGGGATTTTCATTTAATGAATTATAAGCATCCATCCCTTTAGTGAATGATCTTACATTATAGCCCCATTGATTTTTAAGCCAATGAACAAGCATTTTTAATATTGATTCTTCATCATCAACAATAAATACTAATTTACTCAAGTTCCACACCCTTCATCTTATTTTGGTAATCTTACAATAAAAGTTGATCCTTTATTTATTTCGCTTTTTACTTTTATTAAACCTTTGTGCAGTTCCACAATCTGTTTAACTGCGGTTAGACCGAATCCGGCACCCGTTATTTGAGTCCCCGGTCGATTAACTTTAGAAAATTTTTGAAAAAGTTTAGGAATCTCTTTTTCCGGGATACCTATTCCCGTATCGCTAATTGCTATCTCAATCTCTTTACCGAAATCTTGAGCAAGTACAGTAATTCTTCCGCCAATATTCGTAAATTTAATTGCATTAGAAAGTAGATTATATATTACCTTAGACATTCTATCTTTATCGGCTTTAATCACAAGGTCTTCATCGGGCAATGATCTTGTAACGCTCAATTTTTTTCCATCGATTGAGGGCTGAAGAGAATCGACTATTTCATTAAGGAGATCATTGACATCGACATTAACTATCTTTAATTCTTCTTCACCCGATTCGAGTTTGGAGAAATCGAGAACATCATTTATCAGTTTGGCTAAACGCTTCCCTTCCGATAAAATAATGTTGGTAAATTCATTCATCATCTCTTTCGGAAGATCGGGATCGGAATTTATAGTCTCTGCAAACCCCACAATAGAGGCAAGTGGTGTTCTTAATTCATGTGATATATTCGATATAAATTCGCTCTTTAATTGATTTAATTCTTCTAATAAAGTAATCTTATTTTTTGCTCTTTCTCTTTCGATAGAGATAATTCGGTTTGCTTCTACTAGCTTGGAATTAAGTTCTTTAATTTTTCGTTCGTCTCTTTTTCTTGTAGTGACGTTTCTGCCAATACTGAACATTCCCGTTATTTCGCCATTGGCGAACATCGGCTTAGCGTGGATTTCAAAAATCACTTCTTTATCGTATCGATCTATAAATGCGGTCTCGAAGATTGTAATTTCGTCTGAGGATAAAATTTTCTCGAAAGCCGAGGCAATCTTCGGCTCATCGTCTTTGGAAATATACTCTAAGAAATGCCGCCCGATCATTTCACTTGGTGTATAACCTAGAACCGTAGCACCGCTTTTATTTACCATTGTAAAATATCCGAATCCGTCTAATATAAAGATTAAATCATCAGCAGTATTAATAAGAAGTCTGAATCTCTCTTCGGAGCGTTCGAGCCTTATCTGAATAATTTTTTCATCAGTAACGTCATTAATATATCCAACAATGCGTACGACTTCATTATTTTTTATTATTGGAGTAGCACTATGCCTTATCCAATGCTCTTTATGGAAACGGTCTTTAATTCTATAATCTAATGTGAATTCTTCGCCCGACTTGGCTTTTCTGACAAATTCTTTGAAACGGGCAAAATCTTCCGGATGCACCGAGCGTGCCAATTGAGAATTGTCTTTATAAATCTCTTCCGGAGAATAGCCATAGATTGTCCTTACGGCATCGGAGATAAAACTGAACTCCGATAGATCTGCCTTTGTAGAATACGAAATAGTATGAATACTATTTAACGCTTCTCGTACACTATTCTCAGCTTCATTATTTTTCAATATAGTTTTCCCGTCCGGATTTCCCATTATAAGACAGATACTGTTTCAGAATATTACGAAATATAAGAAAATAACTTCTAAACAACAGTTCTCTTTTTGATAAAAGAGAAATAAGATACAAAAATGAGACAGATTATAGAAGAAAAGACCCAATATCCATAATCTTTATTCAATTCCAACATTAATGATCCGATAATTGGTCCCGTCATAGTACCTGCCCCATACATCATAATATAAAAACCATTTGCTTTGGGAATCTGATCCTTCCTGATTTTATCCACGGCAAAATTTAATCCGAGTGTATATAACGAAGGGATTACTCCCCCAATCATAAGAAAAATTGCAATAAGTAGATAAAAATTATGTGTGAATACGGGAAGCAATATAAAAACCGATAAGATAAGTGCAATAGAAAGAATTAATTTCCTCTTATCCATTTTATCCGATAGATGTCCTATAAAATAGAGAATAACAATTCCGCCGATTACAAAAGAGGTCATAAAAATAGAGATGTCGGTTTCAGTAAATAAAGTTCTAAGACCAAATATCGGAAGAACGACTATTATTGATGATTCAAAAAATCCATAAATAAAAGAAGAGATTAAACTAAGGGGCGGCATATCGAATACTTTCATCGGGGCGGATTTTTCCTCTTCCTTCGTTATTACAATCTCCTCGAAATAGAAAAATTGAATTATGAGTACAATAAACATTATTGCGAAACTAACTACGAAAGGAAACCAATCGGCAATCTGAATAGTCCATATCAGCATTGTACCAGTTGCTATTCCTATAGAAAGAAGAACTACATAAAGCCCTATATTTTTCCCTCTGTTTTTTTCTGTACTTATAGTATTGATGATTACTTCGGTACTAACAAAAATAAAAGTGCCTCCAATACCCATTATAAAACGGAGCGGAAAAAGAAGATAAAGATTATACCAATAGATATGCCCAAGTGCGCCAAATGCCCAAATTAATAGACCAATCAGCAGAATTTTTCTAACGTTGAATTTAGTAATTAAACTGCCCGTTAAAGGAGAGAAAATAAGAATACTAAGAAGACCAATTGTAGTAAGAACACCCGTTATTGCAGTTGGAGTGCCCGATTTTTCTAATAGAATCACAGTTACGGGTGTAACGAGCCCGAAACCAATTCCTCCGATTGTAATACCTACGAGTGCGAGTAAGAAATTCTTTTTCATATTCTCATAAATTGAATATCCAAATATAAGAGCAAATGCCTTACTTGCGATAGAGTTTTTAATTATATTAGATGTCTTAAATAAAATCAACGAAACCGGAACACGAAAGGGAAGAATTGAAGAAGCCAAAATTATTAGCCCCCGCTGGGGATTGGACAATGCTTGTAACAGCGATAAAAAATGGAGCAGATGAAGTTTATTTCGGTACCGAAAATCTTAATATGCGTTCCAAAGCAGAAAATTTCCAATTGGCAGATTTAGAAAAAATTGCATCATACTGCAGAGAAAATAATGTAAAAACAAATCTAACGCTTAATTCTATTGTTTATGAAGATGAGATTAATTTATTAGATACTATATTGATAAAGGCAAAGGAAGCCGGAATCGATATGATAATTTGTTGGGATTTTGCAGTAATTCAAAAATGCAGAGAATTAAATATTCCTTTTTGTATCAGTACTCAAGCATCAATATCTAATTCTCAATCAGCAAAATTTTTCAAAGAGATGGGAGCGAGCAGAATTGTCCTTGCACGCGAATGTACTCTTGATAAAATTGAAGAGATTAAAAAAGAAGTGGATATCGAGATAGAGACTTTTATACATGGTGCGATGTGTGTCGCAATAAGCGGAAGATGCTTTATGAGCCATGACGTATTTAATAAAAGCGCAAATAGAGGAGAATGTATCCAGCCCTGCCGAAGAGAATATGAAATAATCGATAAAGAGGAAGGGCATTCATTTATTCTTGGAGAAGATTATGTGATGTCTCCAAAAGATTTATGCGCAATAGAATTTATAGATAAATTAATTGAGGCGAAGATTGATATTTTTAAAATCGAGGGGCGGAAAAGAAGTCCCGAATATATCTCCAAGGTAGTCTCATCTTACCGCAAAGCAATTGATCAATACTTTGATGGCGAATTGACAGATGAGAAAAAAGCCGATTACTTAAAAGAATTAGAAAAGGTATATAATCGCGGATTCTCAACCGGATTTTATTTCGGAACTCCGGGAAGCGAAGAATTTTCTGATACTTACGGAAGCCATGCTTCAACCAGAAAAGTTTATCTGGGTAAAGTTCTTAATTATTTCAAAAAAGAAAGCGTGGGGCATATACGTATATTGTCGGGTGAAGTAAAAAAAGGAGAACAGCTTTATATCATTGGGGACACGACAGGAGTTGTGGAGCTTGAGCTTAACGATTTTTATTTTAACGATAAGCCCGCTGAATCAGCAGCCAAAGGGGAAGAGATAACATT
Source organism: bacterium BRH_c32 (assembly GCA_001516025.1). Classification (GTDB taxonomy): domain Bacteria; phylum Bacteroidota; class Ignavibacteria; order Ignavibacteriales; family Melioribacteraceae; genus BRH-c32. The sequence continues at coordinate 139,825 of LOEU01000036.1, forward strand.
CAAGTGCCCTGAGATAATTAGAACCAATGATAAAGTCTATAAGGTCGTAGCGGTAGAAAAGAAATAATTATATTCAATAATTATTTCCAGGTAAGGGTTCCGAAGCCGGGATTAAAGCTTGAAATTGCATCATTCAAGACAGTAAATACTTTAAAAACTTTATCCATTCTTGTAAGAACGAACATAAGATTTGTAACTTCTTTATTATAAACCAAACGAAGATCACCGCCCATAGTATTAGTTTTTTTCAATACCGAAACCATTGCACCGAGGAACGTAGAATCAATATATTCACAAATACTTAAATCAGCTATTAACTTAGTATTCCCATTATTTATCATCGAGATTGCGTAATCTTTAAATTCTACTGCTTTAGCCAAAGTTGCCCTGCTTAAGAAAATATGTATTACCGTTACATCACCAAATTTTTCTGCTTTAAAATCCATAAACCTATCTTAATTAAATAAATTGAAAGGGAAATATATGTATATTTAATCGAAATCCAAACTAAGAAAATTGTAGAAACTAACCGGATGATTAAGGAAAAGCGACTTCTTTAAAAAAAAGAAGGCGAAGAACATTTATCAAACTTTTGTTTCTTCGCCACTCTTAAGGACGGAGGATTACTACAGTAATAGCAATCCGTATGCCAATTATTTATTGCTTCTTAATAGAACTAAATTGAAGTTATTTAGTAGAACAGCTGCTTTTAGGTGCGAATATTTTTCGCACCAAACGAAATATATGCGTACTAATTAAGCGGAAATGATAAACTAAATCGAACAGTTTCTTTTTCAAGACCAAGACTTATCGGTTGATCTATAATTTGATTGTCGGAAAAAAACAACAAGTCTAACTGGCTCACAGCCCAAATAACAGCATACGATATGGCATATAAATTACGCGTTTTATATGCATTATTATATTCATTATATTTTGCTTCTATCAGAAGTCTATTTGACTCGTTTAAATAAGCATCTTGCTTTTTATTGGTATCATTTGAATAATATACAATAAGACCAATATTAATTAAGCTAAGTCCGGAATAGATAATAGATTTAGCGGTATTACCTACACCGAGATGACCCCAGCCGGGCAGCACTAAATTTTTAAAAATATTAGCACTATTATCAATGTATTTGATGACCGGCTTCTGATTAACATTTCCGGGAAGCAGTTCATCTATTCGATTGGCGATATTAAATTTCTTTTTTACTTCTTCAAATAAAGGAATAATAACGGGAGACATTTTAAGGGGACTGGGCGTATAGTTACTCCTAAGTTTTAAGATTTCCGCGAAACTTTCTTTAGCCGCATTTTCGTTATTTATGGAATAATATGATACCGCAAGTATCTCATATATATCTACTTTTTGTGAATCGCTTATCTCCGCCGATGCCAATAGATCGTTTGCCGTACGAATTACATTTTCGTATTCAAACGCCTCAAATTGAGTGCGAAGATTTTCGAGACTCGCTACCTGCGCCATACAAGTAATTGAGATAAAAAAGAGAAGAATAAAATATTTTTTCATCACTTAAGCAGTGCCATTTTTTTTGTAACAGAAAAATTCTCGCTGCTTAGCTTAACAAAATAGATTCCTGAACTCACCTTATTACCATAATTATCATCTCCAGCCCAACTAAGCGAATGAGTGCCCGTAGCTGAAATGCCACTATATAGATTCTTTATATGTTCTCCGAGATAATTATAAATCGATATACTGATTTTCTGTTCTTTACTTATATCAAATGATATGGTTGTTGAAGGATTAAACGGATTAGGGTAGTTTTGATGCAATTTTATTGATGTTGGTAGTTCTTCGGTTCTATCACGATTGCTAACCATAGTAGTATCGAAATAGATTTCAACGGCTCTTACTACTTCACCTTTAGCATCGCGCCCGCCGAAAACTGCAATTTTATTTTGATAGTTAACTGCCATAAAGTTTTTTCGCGCAAATTTCATTGGTATAAATTGTTTTACTTTTATCGAATCATTATTACCTATTTCCACCGATTCAACCGTAGAAAGTGCTGAATTAGTTTCATCATAACCACCGATAATTAATACTCTTCCGAGAAACTCATTATAGACCGCTGCGCCGCCTGCACGAGGAGAAAAAAGAGCTGCATCTAAATAATAATATTTCCGTTCGGTTATATTAAACTTTCTAATCCAGTTTTTAATGCCGTTATAAATACCGCCGAAAATAAAGATATCTTTTTTTACTATTGCAGTCATGTGCGCTTCGGGCTTATCGGCACTGCCTAAATCAAATTTAATACTCTCTTCTTTTGTTATAAGATTATATTCTACAATGTATGGAAGAGTAACTCCCGAAATGGATGAATTGCCACCAATAATATATAGATTATCTCCTACGACGTGTCCTGTGGAAAAATTTCTGGCAAATGTTGGCTTACTATCTTTTACTACGGGATTAATATTGGTAAATTCAAAACTCTCTAAAGATTCTTTAATAGTAGAATTAGCTTGATTGCCTCCAAAATAGATTGAACTTCCTTTATAAAAATCTGCTGATAATAAGTACCGCGCTTCTTTCATAGCGCCAACCATCTTCCAAATATTATTAACAGGGTCATATTCCTGAATCCAATTAACGGCACTTTGAAGTGAATCGGAATAACCTCCGATTATATAAAATTTAGGGGTTTTTAAATCGTTATTAAAAATTGCCGCACCACCGGAAACAGGATAGGGCATATTTCCCATCTGCCGCCATTCTCCTTGCCCCGATATTTCAGCTGCGGCAATTACTAATATTAATAGTGTAATTAGTTTTTTCATAATAATAAACTTTTTATTTATTGTTCAATTTTTATACCACTTACTTAAATGAAATTCGCAGACTTACCGTATCTCCTCTTTCAGCTCTGACTACTGTATCAATATCTTTAAAAGATGAGTTTTTAATTAATATTTTGTTGTTTACACCCGGCATAATACGAATTAGATTCTTTAATGGTGTAGTTCCCTTTAGGACATTATTTACGTAAACATCTCCCCATGGATAAACTCTGCAACTTAGATATGCGAATAATGTATCTAAAGAAATTTTAAGATTTGTTGTTCTATTAGGATTAATAATTATTTTCCCGGTATAAACCGGATAATCGGGATGTACCAAACGGATGGAATATTCTCCCTCCGGCATAGAAATAGCTTCTCTAAGTGGGGTTGTTTTCATAAATTCATTATTAATATAGATATCAGCCCAAGGAAAACACTCCACATAAAAGGTACCGCTCCTGACGATTCCTTTTTCGTTGTCGGTTGTCGGTTCGTCGGAATTTGAGTTGTTCTTGTTATTTATCTGATCTATTTCTTCGGCAACTAATTTATCTTTTAACTTATCTTCTTCTATTTGTTTAGAATTTAGTTCATCGTTATTTAGATCGTTAGTTGTTTCTGTTTTCGGTTCAATTTGATTATTATTCTTTGCAATTAGAGAATCGGCTTGAATTGGATTTATTAATTCAGTTTTTGAATTAAAAAAATAGATGGCAACGACGGCCACTCCAAACACTATGAAAAGAGCAAAAGCTAGAATTTTGTTATTTTGCTTTGGTTTGACAATTTCATTTTTTAATTCTTTTGCGGCATCTACGATTTCATCATCAAACTCTTCCCCGAGTTCTTCTAAAATTTCAGCGGCAGAACCATATCTATCTGCGGGATTCTTGTGTAATAATTTTTTGATAATGTTTTTTATATCCTCAGGCAGAACATTCAAATCTTCAACTACCGAATCATAGCTGTAACTCATAATCTCATTTATTGTGAGATTTAAATTTTCTTTGAGGAACGGATTTTTTCCGGTAAAAAGCTCATAAAAAACCACACCAACAGAAAATAGATCGCTTCTAAGGGTAAGTTTTTCTCCTCTAATTTGTTCGGGGGACATATAGCTTGGAGTTCCAACAATAGAATAGGGCTGTGTAACAAAACTTTCTTCTTCCGAAAGAGCCAGACCAAAATCACCTATCTTTGCCTGAAGATTAGAATTAACGAAAATATTTTCCGGTTTTATATCACGGTGAATTATTCCATTATGATTCGCATAACTTAATCCTTGAAGCACTTGAATCATTATCCGTTGCTTCTTTTCTAAATCCAAAGAAGGATCATTAATTACTTTTCTGAGATTAGAACCTTCAAAATATTCAAACGATATATAGAAATAATCCTTATCTGTACCAAAATCGAGTACCTTAATAATATTTGGATTATCGAGTTGAGCTAGTAATTTTGCCTCTCTCTTAAATCGGTCAACAAGAGATTGATCTGAGATCTTTGCGGTATCTAATACTTTTAGAATAATTTTTTTTGAGAGATAAATATGATTGGCAAGGAACACGGCTGCATGTTCATCTTTCTTTAGAAGATCAATGACTTCGAAACGTTCAAATAAAATGCTGGATGTAAAATTTTGCATTTATTCTAATCCATATTCCTTTAATTTTAGCTGCACCCACCTAACCGATACATCGAGAGACTTTGCAGCCAATGTTCTATTACCCTTGAATTGATCCAATCTTTTTTTCAATAAATTTATTTCAAACTCTTTCAAGGTCCCGTTAAATTCCTCTAAATCTTTATCGTCTTCAATAATTAAATGTTCGGGACTGACTCTATTGCCATCACATAATATTAATGCTCTGTGAATTACGTTTATTAATTGTCTAATATTCCCGGGCCAGTAATATGATTCGAGTTTTTTAATTGCATCCGGATCAATAACAAATTTTTTACCTGAAAGTTTTTCGATAAAATGTTTTGCGAGTATCGGTATATCACTTCTTCTTTCTCTAAGAGGAGGCATAGTAATCGGGAATACATTCAATCGATAAAAAAGATCTTCTCTGAAATTTCCATCTTTAGATAAATCAAGCAGATCTTTATTTGTTGCAGCTAAAATTCTTACGTCAACTTTTTTTACATTTACGTCACCTAGACGAATGATCTCTCTATTTTCAAGCACTCTAAGTAATTTTGCTTGAAGTGCACTCGAAATATCTGCAATCTCATCAAGGAAGAAAGTACCTTTATCGGCGGCTTCTAATAGACCAATCTTATCATTATTTGCACCTGTGAAAGCCCCTTTTTTGTAACCGAAAAGTTCACTCTCTAATAAATTATCGGGAATTGATCCGCAAAATTGCGCAAGGAAAGGCTTCTCATTTCTCTTGCTTAATTGATGAATTGCTCGTGCAGCAATTTCTTTGCCCGTTCCGCTTTCACCTGTTATTAATACAGTTGCATCTGTTTGTGCAACCTTGTAAATAAGTTTAGCTAAATTTTTCATTACTTGGCTATCGCCAATCATATCAGGTATATCGATAGCGGACTGCAATTTATTAATTAAAATGCTGTTTTCTTTTTCTAATTCTTCTATCGTTATAATACGATCTAATGCAAGACTTACAAGATTAGAAAAGAAATGTAAGAAGATTAAGTTTTCGTCTGTAAATTCACGTCTATCAAGCGAGCTATCGGCAATTATTACTCCCCATACTTTATCGTCTTTTATAATTGGAACTCCGATGACAGATTTTATTTTTTGTATCTGAATACTTTGAAATTGTGAGAACTGTGGATCTCCCATTACGTCATGATATAAAAGAGGTTTACGCTCTTTCTTAACTTTCTGCAGAAGCCCGGAAGAAAATTCATTTAGATTACTTATACTTTCATTAGAAATTTTTCTTCCGCTAATTACAATAAAATCATCGCTTTGCTCATCATACTTAGCAAAAAGAGCCCTTTCAGCATTGATAACTTTAAGGACAATATCTATCGTCTCTTCAATTAATGAATCTTGACGAGTAGATTCATTTAACGTTTTGCTAAATCGATAGAGGGCTTCATAGCTTTCTCTATCGATATTTTTTATTTGCGATATTTTATTTATGTATTCCATATTCTATATTTTATTGTACTACAAATGAGCCCGGTTTTGATCGGGAACGATTTTGAAAATCATCAATACACCAAATTACCCAGAAATAATCTCCGGCAGGTATTGATGTTTCTAATATATAATTAATTTCATCCTTATTAATATTATCCTTCTGATATACCAATATCGGAGAAATTTCATCGGTAAATACTTCGACCATATACCTAAAATTAAAACCGGGTAAAAATCTTTTCCATTCGAGTTTTGGTTTAGTAGTAACTACCTGCTTATTCGCAGGAGAATTTATTACTATCTCCTGCTTAATGATTCTTATAAGACTAGAACTTCCTACATCAAAGATTTTTCCCGATTTATCTTTTATAATTATATTAAAATTATTTCCAACAGCATCATCAATAGATGTAAGATTAAGATCACTCAAAGAAAAATTATTTTCATAATAGCGTGTAGAAGGATTATATAATAAAATTCTATTGAAACTCAATTTTTTATTAATAACAAAAACGGAATCGACATCATTTTCTTCATCTGAAATATCCGCTTGGATTCCAAGTCGGTAAGTTTGAATATCAGGGAATCGATTCTGGACAATAGTATAGATAGTGAGATTCTGCAAAACGGGATTAGCATTAAGGAATGATTCTACGGTTTTATTTTTTTCCGAACCCCATGTTACAAAAAATGAATCGAGACTAAAACCTTCTTTCTCAAAAAATAGCCACCCATCTTTTGTCTCGAGATTTTCAATTTTGAAATAACCTTGTGAATTCGTCTCAATCAAAATATTATTATTCTTCCATAAAACATTAACATTGGCTAATGGTCTCGGCGGACCAGTTAATGTTTTTACAAATCCATCAAGACTCACTAACTTATAGTTAGGGTTCTTTGGATCGAGCGGATTAATTCTTTCAGCATCACAAGAAATTAATATCGCTATTAATAAAAATATTAAGAGCTTTGGCTTCATAGAGCGTTAAAGTAAATTTTAATTAATCTTATAAATATAAATATCCTTTTGAATAAATAACGGCTTTTCCTGAAATAGTTACTCTTTCGCCCAAATTTTCTAAAAATAATTCTCCTCCCCTTTTAGACACTTGAAGAGCGTGAAGTTTCTTTTTACCAAGTTTAGCTGACCAGTATGGTACTAATATAGTATGTGCATATCCAGTAACGGGGTCTTCGTCAATTCCGGCATCCGGTGCGAAAAATCGAGATACAAAATCTACATTATCTCCTTTTGCGGTTATTATTACTCCATGAGTATTAAATTTCAAAAGTCCTTTAATATCAAATGCTATTTCTCTAATGATTTTTTCCGATTCAAATACGAGAACAGTTGATTTATTAAACAAAGCTTCAATCGGTTTAATGGGGAAAAGATCAAGGAATCCGGCAGGGGGTGTAAATGGCTCGGGAATTCTTACAGGAAAATTTAATGTTATAAAATCACCTTTTTTATCAACAACTAGTTCGCCGCTCTGTGATTCAAAATAAATTCTATCATTATTATGAGATAAATGATTAAAAATCACGAAAGAAGAAGCTAAAGTAGCATGACCGCAAAGATCCACTTCTTCGATGGGCGTAAACCAGCGAATATGGAATCCTTTTGAATTTGGAACGAAAAAAGCGGTTTCCGACAAATTATTTTCAAAAGCTATTTTCTGCATTAAATCGGTATCTATCCAATTATTTAAAGGAACAACGGCAGCGGGATTGCCGCAAAATAGCTCGCTCGTAAAAGCATCAACTTGAAAAATCGTATATTCCATATATCCTCAAAAAAATTAATTTAAAAATATCGAAAAAAACACAAAAAGCACTCGAAGTTTAAATAATTTTGTGTAAGTCATTGTTTTTTGATTATTTAGAGTAATTTATTTAAATTAGTCTTCTTTATTTTAAAGGTAGAATCATGAAAAGAACATTTCAGCCACACAACAGAAAGAGAAAGAACAAACACGGCTTCCGTGAAAGAATGTCAACAAGAAACGGACGTAAAGTTCTTGCAAGCAGAAGAGCAAAAGGCAGACATAAATTAACAGTAAGCGACGAAAAATAATTGAAACGATTTGGTCTTTCTTCAAAAGAAAGAATCAAAAGTAAGAAGTTATTTGAAATCTTATTTTCTACGGGCACTTTTATTCATACAAGTGCCGGTAAACTTAAGGCTGTTTTTTGTCTGATTGATGATTCCCCGAGCAAGGGAATTAAAGCGGCTTTCGTTATTTCTAAGCGATGCGGTAATGCTGTATGGCGCAATAGATTAAGAAGACTTTTGAAGGAATCTTATAGAACTAACAAAGATTTAATTGTTTGCAAAAAAGACAAATTGCTTTTGGTAGCTTTTTTATCGGGTAATTTGAATGAAAAAAATGTGGATAATATACGCCTCGAAGATGTAATTACCGAAATGAAGGAACTGATGAAGAAAACTAATGGTAAGATAAACGATGCGTAAAATATTTATATTTATAATCAGACTTTATCAAAAATTTATATCACCGATGTTTCCGCCCTCTTGCCGGTTTCACCCGACATGCTCCGAATATGCCGCCCAAGCTATCTCTAAATATGGTGTTTTTGTTGGCGGGGCTAAAGCTACATGGCGGATTCTTCGATGTAATCCTTTTAACAAGGGTGGTTTTGACCCTGTAGAATAATAACGGAATTAAGAATGGATAAACAATCAACTATCGCTTTTATTTTAATCGGTGCTATTTTAATCGGATGGCTTTATTTAAATTCGCCTGAACCGCAGCCGACTCCTCCCCAAAAACCGGATACCACTAAAACAGTAGATTCGAATAAAACTATCGATACAGCTAAGAAAAGTCTCGCTCAAGATGCTAAAAAATTAATAGATGATTCTTCGTTTATTAATCTCCCCAAAAAAGATGCTAATATTATTATAATTGAGACTGATCTTTCAAAAATTCTATTCTCTACATCCGGCGGAAGAATATATAAGCTATATCTAAAAAAATATAATACTTGGTATCACGATTCCGTATCGGCAAATAATTTCTTTGATAAACATGTTCAATTAGTCAATACGAAAAACGGTGGCGATTTTAGTCTTTTATTCGGAACTAAGAGCGGTCAAGTTGTTAATACCGCCGAAGTGGATTTCTCAGTTAATAAACCAAATAAATATTATAAGGTTTCGGGCGATAGTATATTCTCTCTCCAATTTACTTATGATGCGGGCAATGGAAAAAGTATTGTAAAAACATTTAACGTTCGCGGAAATAATTACAATACTAAAGTTGATATAGAATTAAATGGTCTTAAAGATTATATAGCAGGATATCGTTACGATGTAGTTTGGGCAAACGGAATAAATTTTTTAGAAAAAAATGCAACAGACGAAGCAAACTGGTCTAATGCAAGTGCTTTTTCGGGCGGCGAACAAGTAGTTATAGATGCCACTTCCGAAGGTGAAAAATTAAATAAGGATATGAATGGTAAAGTTGATTGGGTGGGAGTTAGAAACAAATACTTTACCGTAATTATGGCTCCTGAAAAACCGAGCGAAGATGGCGGAGCTTATTTTGAAGGTGAACATAAAACTACTAAATATGGTATAAGAGAATATTATAGTGCCAGCTTAAAAGTGCCCTTCAAAGAAACCGATTATCAAAAAGATTCTTTTAATCTTTATGCCGGACCAATTGATTACAAAACATTAAAATCTTACGGAAATAATTTTGAAGCGATATTTGATTTTGGAAGTTTCTTTGGTCTAAAATTTATTATTCGCCCGATTTCGGAATACTTACTATTACCATTAATGCAATTCTTACACGGCTTTATTCCAAATTACGGTTTTGTGATTATTCTCTTTTCGATATTAATAAAATTTGCCCTTTACCCTCTTTCAAGAACAAGTATTAAATCGATGGCGAAGATGCAAAAGCTTCAACCGAAGATTGCAGAGCTAAAAGAAAAATATAAAGACGATAACACAAAAGTATCTTCAGAGACTATGAAGCTCTATTCCACTTACGGGGTGAATCCCGCAGGCGGATGTCTCCCTATGCTTCTTCAGATGCCTATTCTTATTGCTCTTTATAGCTTATTCAGCGTAATTATTGATATACGCCAACAGCCGTTTATTTTATGGATCGATAATCTTTCTGCACCTGATGTAATTTATAGACTCCCATTCAACATTCCATTCTTTGGTGTGAATGTAATAAGCGGACTTGCTCTAATTCTCGGAATTTCAATGTTTCTTCAACAGAAACAAACTATGAAAGATCCATCACAAAAAGCATTGCTATATATGATGCCTGTTATGATGACGATTCTTTTTATGACTTTCCCGTCGGGACTTAATTTGTATTACATAATGTTTAACTTGCTAACGGTCGGACAGCAATGGTGGGTAAATAAACATCTTGGTAACGAAGAGCTAGTACCGGTAAAACAAGATCCTAAAAAGAAAAAAGGATTTATGGCAAGAATGATGGAAGCGGCAGAGAAACAATCTGCCGAACAGAAGAAAGCTTCCGGTAAAAGAAAATAAAAAAATTATATGAGATGAAGATTAAACTTATTTTATTGTTATTGATTTTCTCAAGTGCAGTTTACTCGCAGAATGAAATAAGTTTAAAGCTTCCTCTCATTGAAAAAAAATTACCATTCGGTCTTACAAAAAAAGAACCGGAGAACCTTCCAAAAGTAGGCATCGCATTATCGGGCGGCGGTGCTCGTGCTATATCTCATGTCGGAGTTCTAAGAGCTATCGAAGAATCTCAAATACCTATTAAATACATTACCGGCACAAGCATGGGTAGTATTATAGGTGGACTTTATTGTTCAGGATATTCCATTAATGAAATTGATTCAATAGTTAATTCGCTTAATTGGAATGATTTTTTTTCTGCAAAGAAAACAAATAGAAGAGAATTATTTGTAGATCAGAAAATAACAGAAGACCGTGCAATATTAGCATTTCGTCTCGATGGATTAAAGCCTCTTATTCCGACTTCATTAAACACCGGTCAGGAAGTTTCGAACTTTCTTACACTTGTTACGCTAAACTCTCCAATACACGCACACAATTCATTCGATAATCTTTTATATGAATATCGTGCGGTGAGCACAGATTTGATTTCCGGAAAGGCAATAATATTAGCTTCCGGTTCACTTGCAAGCGCAATGAGAGCAAGCTCCTCGGTTACTTTTCTTCTGCCTGCATTAGAACAAGATTCACTTAAATTAGTAGATGGGGGATTGGTTGCAAACGTTCCGGTTGATATCACGCGCCAACTTGGTGCAGATTTCATTATTGCTTCTGATGCCTCAAGTCCATTATATGAGGAAAAAGAATTAGTTTTTCCTTGGGTCGTGGCAGATCAATTAGTTAGCATTCCGATGCAACTTCTAAATAATCAACAACTTGAAAAAGCAGATATCATAATTCAGCCGGCACTCGGTGCACTTAAAAATAACGATTTCGACACGCTGAAAAATGTTGTCAATTTAGGATACGATGCGGGAAAAGAGAAAAAAGAAACACTTATAAATAAATTCAAAGAATTATTTAATCAATCTATTCCTTTGCCCGAAATTACTTTATCTACGATATCACTTTCTGATAATCCCAATAAATACGAAAAAGAACTTTTTGAAAAGACAAAGGATATTCCAAATCTAAATTCAAAGGACCTGCTTTATGAGCTTTATCTACTCATTGATAAATACGATCTCGAAGATGCAAATATTACTATATTAACATTAGATAATAACAAGATCATCAAAATAAATTATCAAGAAAAACCAATTATAAATAAGATTGAGTTAATTGGATTGACACAAATTTCGGAAGGAAAGGGAGACTCCGCATTCATTGATATTCTGCATACCCCATTCAATTCCTCGAAAGTTCTAAATTCTTTAATCCGGTTTTTAAAAAATTATAAATCGAAAGGTTATCTCCTAGCCGATATTCAATCGGTAAATTTTGATTCTACGTTCGGTGTATTAAGTATAAAAATAAATGAGGGTTTGATTGATGATATTGTAGTGATGGGCAATTCTAAAACCAATCCCAAAATTATTACAAGAGAATTTAATTTTAATAAAGGAGACTATTTTAATTATAATGCGATTAAGAATGCTCTTGTAAGTCTCGGCAGCACTAATCTATTTGATAAAATTGAATTGCAGATACAAGACAAAGACAAGCGTAATGAGCTATATATAATAGTATCGGAAAGACCTTCGGCGGTATTAAGATTTGGACTTAGAATCGATAATGAATACTTCACGCAACTGTCATTCGATATAAGAGACGAGAATTTATTCGGAACGGCAACTGAACTCGGAGTAATCCTTTCGGGCGGATTGAAAAATCGTTCTTATATTTTAGAACACAAATCAAATCGTATTTTTAATTCTTATCTGACTTATAAGATACGTGGTTTTTATCAATTTGACGACGTAAGCGTTTATAAAAATGAAAACGATGTTCCATTCAACCAATTTAGTAGAATTAAAACGGGAGAATATCGACAAATAAATTACGGCGGTTCGTTCGGAATAGGTGCACAAACGGGTAAATTTGGCAGTCTGCTTTTTGAAGGTCGATATCAAAATGATCAAATAAAAAGTAAGTATGATTATCCTGGACCAAATTATTCGATAGATATATCAAGCGTTCGAATCTCGTTAGTAATCGATTCTCAAAATGAATATCCATTCCCGAGAAGTGGTTTTTTAATTAATAGCTACTATGAAACAGCACAAACTGCTTTAGGCGGGGATATCGGTTATACAAAAGTTCTTTTTGATTATAAAAATTATTTAAACTTAGCTCCACGACATAATTTTAATTTTCGATTTATAGCCGGATTCGCTGATGAAACATTACCATTGAGTCAAAATTTTTCTTTAGGCGGGCAAAATTCATTCTTTGGTCTTCGTAATCATGAATTTAGAGGAAGACAAATTTTTGCCTCTTCGGCGGAATATCGATACAAGCTTCCTTTCAAACTTTTATTTGATACCTATTTTAAGTTCCGATACGATCTTGGATCTATTTGGGCGAAACGAGAAGCTATTCGGTTTAAAGATCTGCGCCATGGAGTAGGTGCTACAGTTGCAATTGATACACCGATAGGACCGGCGGAATTTTCAGTGGGCAGAAGTTTTTATTTTAGTGATGTATTCAAAAAGAATACACTCGTTAAAGGACCGGTTTATTTTTATTTCACAGCGGGATATTATTTTTAGAGTCTATTCCCTTGAAGCAGAGAGTTCAGAGAGGGTTTTATATTCTGTAAATTTTAATGTATCTCCTTTCGCTTTGAAATGATCCGCTAATAGAGAATAGATAACGCTCTTTTTATTCACAAACCGAACTCTTTTCTCTACAATTTCTTCAATAGAATTATTAATAGCATATTGGTAATCGTAATTATATAGACGAAGAATTTTTATTAATGGCTCTGCATCGGTAGGATTTATTAAACTTGCTTTGCAATAATAATCAAACGCTTTAGCGTGTTCAGATTCTCTCCCGCTTCCCATCTCAAATATTTGCCCTGTCCATAAATAAAAATCATACTCGCTTCCCTTTAGTTTCTTTACGAGTTCCTGCGAATACATCTCTAATTCGTCGGTAGATAAAGCCGGATTGGCAAGTAGTATTTTATATAATTCTGTATTTCTAATTCCGCTCTTTATTGCATCGCCGAAGGCATCAAATAATTCATTTCTGCATGCGGAATTTTGAAATATCTTTTCTATCTTTTTTTCATTCATTTTCATTCCGATATGATTAAGAATAATAATCAATCCATGGGACTTTTTCTATACCCTCTAAACAAGAAAAGATTTTGTAACATTTTAATAATTGATTTCGTCTTTATATTAGAGATTATGAATAATAAGACTATTAAATATAACCTGCTTGTAAAGCAATTTAAGAACAACATTTATACATACTCGATGTATATGTTAAGAAACAGAATGGATGCAGATGACGCAACGCAGGAAGTGTTAATAAGATTGTGGAATAACATCGATAAATTTAATTATGCGTCAGCCAAATCTTATATAATGCGCATTACTCATAATCTTTGTATCGATTTTTTAAGGAAAAGGAATTTATTAGTTAATAGAGAACTGGAGATTACTGAAGATATTGAGGAGACCCTCAATGATGAAAATTCACAAAGCAACCCATATTTGGTAATGCAGATGAAAATTGCAAAGCAAAAAATAAAAGAAGCGATAGAGAAATTGCCCGAAAACCTGAAAAGTGTTTTCGTTCTGCACGAAATGCAGGGAATGAAGTATATAGAAATTAGTACCGCGCTTGAGATGCCGATTAATAACGTTAAGGTGAATCTATTTAGAGCAAGAAAAAAACTGCAGGAGGAATTAAAAAAGTATGAATCAGAATAATTATAAAATAGATGATCAGTTATTAGAAAAGATAATTTCGGTTGCTTATAAAGATGCCGGATTCTTAGATAAAATTAAAATTAATTATCTAGCTTCAAAATATGACAACGTGAAAGAATTATTGAATGAATATAAGAATACAGCAGAGGAAATCCATTCGATTGAATTAGAAGAATTCCCTACTTCATCTTTGGAAGAAGTAACGAGAAAATTAAATATTGACAGAGAAAAGCAGCCAAAATTTTGGAACGATTTATATTCCGTATTTATTCGTAAACCGGCATTAGTCTATACTCTTTCAGCATTGATTATGGTTTCTATAACTGTTTCGATTTTTCAAAACAGAAATATGAATCAAAACGAATTTTCAAAACAAGAAATAGCCCAAGCAAATAAAGACGCACACGAGGCATTATATCTTGTAAGTACAATATTAAACGATGCAAGCACTCATTTACAGAACGATGTAATTAAAGAAAAAATTGCCACCCCAATAAATCAAAGTTTAGGAATAATAAATAATATCTTATTAAAGGAGAACAAACAATGAAAACAAAAATAATAGCATTATTCGCTTTTCTATTCTTTACTGTATTATCAGTAAATGCACAGCAGACAGACTACACAAAAATGGCGGGTTACTATAATTTCGGTGATATGACTTCTATCGCTAAAAGCGATCCCGTAACACAAGTGGAAATTGAAGAACCACTATTGAAAATGGCAGCCAAAATGGCTGGAGATGAGGAAGGCGTTAATCAATTACTTAATGCACTCAAACTGGTAAAAGTAGTTGAATACGAATTAACCATTAATAATAAACATGATTTTGAATCGAAGCTTGATGAACTCGATAAATCATTTACTAATAGTAAATGGGAGAGAATCGTAAAATCAAAATCTAAAGGCGGATCAGCCAATGTATATATGAAATCTGACGGCAAGGGTAATTATTCCGGCATGGCCGTAATGTCTCTTGGGATGAATAATAAAGTTTCTTTTATTAATGTTGTCGGAGATATTAATCTTGATACTATCGGCAAGATTTCTACAAAATTCGATTTTGACGGTCTTAAGAATCTTGGTAACGGAAAAAAAGATAAATAATAATATTCTTATATTGAAAGCATCTAAAAAACCCTGCAAAAATATTGCAGGGTTTTTTCTTTTTAAAGCAACCTTTTTTTTTCTCGTTAGTCTAATTACATAACAAGAATATTATTGGATTGGGGGAAAAACTAATTTATGAAAAAACTATTACTAATTTGTTGTTTACTATTTATAGTAGATTCTTATGCAGGCGGCAGAGGATCGAGCCCGCAAAAAACAATATCCGCATTTAAGCTCACAAACCAAACAATTAATTTTGATGGTAAGTTGGACGAGGCAATATGGCTTCAAGAACCTATAACGGGATTTACACAAAAAGACCCCAATGAAGGAAATCCGGCTTCCGAAGAAACAAATGTTTGGGTGGTTTATGATGATACTTATATCTATGTAGGTGCGAAACTAAAAGATTCACACCCTGAAAAAATAGATGCAAGTTTGGCTCGCAGGGATAGTTATTTCGATACCGATTGGTTTATGTTTTATGTAGATCCATATAACGATAAAACAACCGGTTATTTTTTTGAAGTTAATCCCGGTGGTACATTAGTCGATGGAGTACTCTTTAATGATAGCTGGGATGATTGGTCTTGGGATGGAATTTGGCAGGCAAAAACTTCTATCGATTCCGATGGATGGTCGGTAGAAATGAGAATTCCGTTTTCCCAATTACGATTTAATGCCTCGGATAATATGAGCTGGGGTGTTAATTTTTCGAGAAGCATAAAGCGAAACAAAGAGAGAGCTTATTTTGTAATGGTTCCAAAAAGTGAAAGTGGATTTGTATCTCGATTCGCTACAATGGAGGGATTAACGGGAATAAACCCAAAACAACGTTTTGAAGTGCTCCCTTATGTCGTTCAAAAAGCATCTTATTTAGTCCATGATGAAAACGATCCATTTTATAAAAGCAACCAATATAAGACTTCCCTCGGTGCAGATGTAAAGATAGGTATCGGTAGTAACCTCAATTTAGATGCTACATTTAATCCTGATTTCGGGCAAGTGGAAGTGGATCCCGCAGTAGTAAACCTATCTGCATTTGAAACTTTTTATGAAGAGAAGCGACCATTTTTTATGGAAGGTTCTAATACGTTTAATTTCGGAATTGGTGGAATAAATAATAACTGGGGGTTCAATTTTGGTTGGCCCAATTTATTCTATTCAAGAAGAATCGGTGCATCGCCTCGCGGATACTTATCAGATAATCAATATGCCGATGTACCTTCCGAAACTAGAATACTCGGAGCCGCAAAACTAACAGGAAAAATTAATGAAACTACTACCATCGGAGCAATTAGTGCCCTTACCGAGAGAACTTATGGAACTCTTTGGAATGATGGTATTAGAACCAGCGAAGAGATTGAACCGCTTACGCATTTCGGTGTTCTAAGATTAAAACAGGAATATAATGAAGGAAATCAGGGACTTGGAATAATGGCTACAAGCGTAAACAGAAGCACCGATTCTCCATTAATGAAAGAATTATCGGCAAAGAATGCCTTTGCTTTTGGATTGGATGCTTTTACAATGCTAGATGATGATAAAACTTATGCACTCGCCGCAGCATTTGCAGGCACTTACCTTCATGGTACTAAAGAATTTATGCAGCGCGTACAAAAACGTCCTTATCGTTATTTCCAACGTCCTGACGCCACTTATGCTACTTATGATCCTAATATTACTTCAATGAGCGGATATTACGGAAGAATTATGCTTAATAAACAGCAAGGAAACTTTTATACTAATATTGCTCTTGGTGCAGTATCTCCCGGCTTCGAGCAGAGTGATCTGGGTTCGCAATGGATGGCTGATAGAATCAATGGGCATATAGTACTAGGATATAGATGGTATGAACCCGATGGATTCTTCCGCAGAAAACAAGTTTATGTTTCCCATGCACGCTCTTATGATTTCGAAGGAAATTCAATCTCTAATTTTCTCTGGCTAAATAGCAACTATACTTTTATGAACTATTATAGCCTTCAAGTAGGAGCAAATTATAGTTTTGAAACGCTGAATAGAAATTATACAAGAGGCGGGGTTTTATCGCTTTCACCCGCCGGATATAGCTTAAGTAGTTCTATTAGTTCCGATAGCCGTGAAAAAATAATTGGCGGTATTTTTGGATCAATTTCGCATGATAAATTAAAAAATGTTTATTGGGAAGCCGGACTTGATATTGAATGGAAACCAAATTCACAGATTAATTTCAGTATTGGACCGCAGTTTTCAATTACTAATGATAATAATCAATGGGTCGGAAATTTTGATGATCCGACAGCATCGAGAACTTATAATACTCGATATGTTTTTGGCAGAATTGAACAGAAAACTCTTTCGGCTAATATTCGATTGAGCTGGACTTTTACACCTACACTTAGTTTGCAGCTTTTTATGCAGCCATTACTGGCGGTAGGAAAGTATAATAATTTTAATGAACTCAATGCACCACGCACAAAAGATTACACAATTTATGGTACGAATGGATCGACAATAAATTATAATAAAGAAGATGATAGTTATGAAGTGGATCCGGATGGAGCGGGAGCTGCCGAGAAATTTACATTTGGAAATCCCAATTTTAATTTCAAATCGCTTCGCGGAAATGCAGTTTTGAGGTGGGAATTAATGCCCGGTTCGGTATTCTATTTTGTTTGGTCTCACGAACAAGCAGATTATGCAAATGCAGGCGACTTCCAATTGAAAAGAGATTTTAAGGATTTAATAAGAGCCGATGGCAATGATGTATTTATGGTAAAATTTTCCTATTGGTTTGATATATAGTAATTTCTTTTGTGAGTAACTTCCCTTAATATATAGGGAAGTTACTCTTAATATCATTTTAATAATATAAAACTTCACTTCACAAATTGGTCGGCGTAATATTTTGCCGTAAGTTTTTCGCCTGTTGCTTTTTCTATCATTTCATTCCATGGGTACTTTGCTCCATGCTTGAAATAATTTTCCATTAAATAATTACCCACATCTTCCGAATTATTAAAACTTGCATCCGCCACGTTTTCATTAAAAAGAACATCTTTATTTATATAATGAAAAAGTTGCGAAGCGAGAAGCTCGCCTAACATATAATTATGATAGTAAGCCGGATAAAGTGCAACATGAATTTTTGAAGCCCAATCGGGATTATCTCTTCCCTCCGGTTTTTTTATCATCTGATATTTTTCTACTAATTGCCACCATAATGCATTCAAATCTTGATCGGGATTTTCGTACATGCTTTTTTCAAATCGATACATTACTTGCACCCAGCGCGAAAACGTAAGCTGTTCGAGTTTTAGCGCATTAAAACTTTCAGCGGCTATTTTTTCTTTTTCTTCTCTTGAAATTCCGATTACGTCATAAATCCATTGAGGCGAAGAAGCCATTCTTCCGAATAACATAGCAATCGCTTCAGTTGTAAATGTGTGTGCCGGAGTGCGAAGAGTCCAAGGCAATTCCTCCGGTAAATATTTATCATAAACTGCATGCCCAAATTCGTGCATCATTGTTCCCATCCATCTATAATTGGGCTTAACGTTACATACCACTCTTACATCAGCGAGGCGATCTATATTAGTGCAATAAGCGTGCTGATACTTCCCCTCTTTTTCATAAAGATCGCTATTCTTAATTAAGTCATCTATATTAAGTCCCAATCCATCATAATACTTCCGTGTAATTTCTACTACATCTTTATCTTTATAGTAACCATCGAAATCGACATCATAAATTTTTGGTCCCTGCTGAAAAAATTTATCCTGATAATGCCACGGCATTAATTTATCTTTTGGAACGTTTAGTTTTTTTGATAAATAGTCATCGATTCTCGATTTAAGTTGAGTAAATTCATTTCGCGTAAGCGAATCGAGTTCGTCGAATAATTTTTCTATTTCATCGGCATTCTGTTCGCTCAGAGTGAGACTCATTTGATGATAATTTTTATAACCAAGTTTAATGGCACCCTCGTTTCTGAGTTTAACTAATTTTATTATATCGGGAGCAACTTCGGCACCGATCTGTTTACTTGCCTTCCATGCTTTTTCTAGCTCGGTTGAATTTTTTGAAGTTTCTAAAATTTCATCTATCTCGTTATCAGTATATTTTTTTCCGTTGAATTCTGCTCTATACGTAGAAAATTTATTTTCCACTTTGGAAGAGAGATTAACTATCTCCTCAAGAAGTTTTTCGTCCAATTGATTCGCGGCATAAGAATTATAAATTACATCGAGTTGACGTTTTAGTAATGGTTCTTTAATCTCGCCTGAGTTTTTGAATTTTTTTAATTTTTGAAATGCTTCTTTATCGGAATAAAATTTCGTTAGTTCGAGTCTAAAATCCGCAGCTTTTTTATAGTCTTCTTCTTTACCGCTAATTGAAGCATCGAAATCGGCTAAAGCTGATTCTTTAGAAAGTGGTATCACTTTAGATTCGTAGTCCTTAAGGAATGATGCAAATTCTTTTTCCATTAAATTCTCCTTTTGGCAGGCGGCTATAAATATAATAATTGCCGTAAATAAAATTGATTTAAAAATAATTTTCATTTTCGCTCATCCATAATTTTTTTGGTAATGACGATTAATTATTTAATACTACATAACAGATAATGTTTTTTAATTGTTTCCCACGCATTCGTAATATGCCGTTCTTCGGTTCTAATTCCGGAAACTACCAAACGTAAAATAAATTTTCCGTTAATCTTTGTATGTGAGAGAAATAGTTCACCTGAATTATTAATTGAATTAATCATACTATCGTTGAATAAGTTTAGTTCCTCATCGTTCATACCTTTTGGCTTTCCACGGAAACAGATAGTGCTTAATGTAACGGGAGCCATTAATTCAAAACGATCGTCCTCAGACACAAATTTTTCAAATCGTTTACCGAGACGAAGATGCTCTTTATAAATTTCAAAATATCCTTCTTTTCCATAGTATCGTAAAACGAACCATAGTTTAAGAGAGCGGAATCTCCTGCCTAATTGAACACCATAATCCATTAGGTTTTCTACTTCTGAATCTTCTTTTGTTTTAAGATATTCGGGCACAATACTAAATGCTTTTTTCAACAAGTCGGGATTCTTAGTATAAAACAGGCTACAATCCATTGGAACGAATCCCCATTTATGTGGATTTATTACGATAGAATCTGCCTCATTCACACCATCAAGGAGATATTCATAACCCGGTACCATTGCAATTACACCCGCATGTGCAGCGTCTATATGAAGCCATAAATTATACTTTCTACAAATTTGAGCGATCTCGTTTACCGGGTCAATGCTTGTAATTGAAGTTGTTCCAACTGTAGCAACCACACAGAACGGCTTATTTCCGGCGGTGATATCCTCTTGAATTGCTTTTTCGAGTTCGGATGGGATCATTCTAAATTGTTCATCAGTTGCTATTTTGCGTGTACCTTCGAGACCAAGACCTAAAGTGAGAACTCCTTTTTCAACAGATGAATGAGCATATTCAGATGCGTATAAACGAAGCGGAGGGACACCGCTGCCTACTAATCCTTTTTCTCTAATCTCATATCCCGATATATTTTCGCGGGCATTAGCTATTGCATGCATTGTACTGATTGAAGCGGTATCATAAATAATCCCCCAAAAATCTTTAGACAAACCAACCGCTTCTCTGAACCAATTTGTAGTTACTCTTTCGAGTTCGCTTATTGCGGGGGAAGATTTCCAAAGCATTCCATTTGCATTCAATGCGCCGCTGATTAATTCGCCGAATATTCCCGGTGCTGTGGAAGTGGAATTAAAATACGCCATAAAATTTGGATGCTGCCAATGTGTAATTCCGGGTAATATTTTTTCTTGAAAATCGGTAAAGATTTTATCGAACGATTCCCCTTTATCGGGCATCGAATCCGGCAATTCTTTTTTTATTTCTCCGGGCTTAACTTCCGGTAGAACACGAAATTTTTCTATTCCTGATAAATATTCATCTACCCATTCAATTATCTCATTACCATATTTCTTAAATTCTTTGGAGGGCATATCGGTGATTCTATTTTTGGATTTTTCGTTTTCCATTTAATCTTTTCCCAAATATTGAATAAATAAAAATAACAAAAACGAAAGGAAATATGAGTTAGAATTTAAGCTCACTTTGATGAATAAAAATAAATACACTATATTTTTGTATGCGATTTAATGTTGTATTCAGATATATCGGAATGGTGCTTTTGCTAAATTCCATTTTTCTATTCATCTCCACCGGAGTAGCAGTATATTACGGCGATGGTGCTGTACCGCAGTTACTTTTTAGCGCACTATTGTGTACCCTTTCGGGTATTATTCCATTAATTTTCGTACCAAATACGGCGGAAATTAGTAATTCGGAAGGAATGATGATAGTCGTGGGTTCGTGGATGCTTGCCTGTATTCTTGGAGCTGCACCTTATGCTTTATGGGGAAGAGAATTTACTCTCAGTAATGCGCTTTTTGAATCTGTTTCTGGATTTACTACCACAGGAGCAACGGTTGTAAGTAATATCGAGGCACTTCCGCACGGAATACTTTTCTGGCGGGCATCGACACATTGGATCGGTGGAGTTGGAATTATAGTTTTTATTTTATCCGTTCTTCCTTCGATGGGTGGAGCTTCTTTAGTGCTATATAGAAGCGAAATGTCCCCTGCCGCACTAAGGCAATTCAAAATGAGAGCAAAGGAAGCAGTAAGAGTAATTGCGAGCGTTTATGTAGTATTAACTTTTTTAGAAACATTAGCATTAATGATCTGCGGACTTTCGCTTTTTGATGCAATCACACATTCATTTGCAACAATAGCTACCGGTGGATTTTCTACAAAAAATTTATCTGTCGCCTCTTTTAATAATCCCGCCGCAGAAGTAGTAATAATGATCTTTATGTTTATTGCGGGTATGAATTTTGGGCTTCTTTTTGCAATAACTATCGGTAATTTTTCCGCTATTAAATATTCTGAAGTATTAAAATATTATTTCTTTGCCAATATCATCGGCATCCTAATAGTTGCTTTTGATCTGTATGGTTCTCAATACGATTCATTTATACAATCATTGCGCTATGCTTCATTTCAGGTGTTATCGCTTGGCACATCCACGGGATTCGCATCTGCGGATTCTTCGGTGTGGTCTCCATTTGCGCAGATGATACTAATCTATTTTACACTTCAATGCGCATGTGCCGGTTCCACATCAGGTGGAATTAAGACCGATAGAATTGTGATTCTATATAAATCGATTGTAAGAAAAATAAAGCATATCATTTATCCAAATGCGGTTTTCCATATTTCGGTAGATAAGATAAAAGTTACGGATGTGGCTCTTGAAATGAATCTTATTTATATACTTCTTTATCTTGGAATCGTATTTATTTCGACATTATTTTTAACCGGTTTTGGTTTAGATGTGGTATCGGCATTTTCAGGTTCTGCGGCATGCATGGGTAATGCCGGTCCCGGACTTGGTTCGGTCGGTTCATTCGAAAATTACAAACATCTTACACATGCCGGTAAAGTCGTACTTAGTATCGTCATGCTTCTTGGCCGTCTTGAGATCTATGGAATCTTGATTCTATTCTCTAAAAAAATGTGGAAATAACAGCTATTTAGTACATCATTTCTTATTTTAAGGATTAAATTTCTTTATCATTTCCCCAATTTAAATAAAGGGGAGAAATACAATTATAATTACGGAAAAATTTATGCGTTTAAGTAAATACTTTGTGCCTACATTAAAGGAAGTACCTGCAGAGGCAGTAATACCAAGTCATATCCTAATGATCCGTTCCGGATTGGTGCGCCAGCTCTCAGCGGGCATTTATTCTTTTCTTCCACTCGGATATCTTGTAATAAGAAAAATTTCTGAAATCATCCGAGAAGAACAAAATGCAATTGGCGGACAGGAATTTCATTTTCCGGCACTCAATCCAAAAGAGATTTGGGAAGCTACCGGAAGAGTGGAGGCATTCGGCGATACACTTTTCCATCTCAAAAACCGTGATTATGTATTGGCTCCGACTCATGAAGAAATCGTTGCGTTCCACGCTAAAGGAGCCGTAACTTCATATAAAGATTTACCACAAATGTGGTATCAGATTCAAACAAAATTCCGAAACGAAGCTCGTCCAAGAAGCGGCGTAATTAGAGGAAGACAATTCTTAATGAAAGATGCTTATTCATTGGATGCTACTTTAGAGGGACTTGATAAATCATACAGCGCACAAGATAAAGCTTATAGAAAAATATTTGATCGATGCGGAATTAGGTATTTTGTTGTTGGGGCTTCGAGCGGTGCAATGGGAGGAAGCAAATCGGAAGAATTTATGGTAAAATCCGATGCAGGCGAAGATACGGTAGCTTATTGCGAAAAATGCGGCTACGCAGCTAATATCGAAGTTGCTCAATCCATTGTTGATCTTGCAATTAGAAATAAAGAAAGCAAAGAAATTTTTGAAATATCGACTCCTAATGTTCATAGTATTGATGAACTCGTGGAATTTTTGAAAATTACTGAAGAAGAATGCGCTAAGAGCCGTGTATATATTCACGACGATAAACCGGTATTAGTTTTGATGCTCGGCAACGATGAAGTAAATGAAACAAAATTAGGCAATGCACTCGGCGGTAACGTAAGACCTTGTCATCCCGATGAATTAAAAGAGATTACAGGCGCAGATGCCGGTTCTATTGGTCCAATTGGATTCAATGGAAAGATTGTTGCTGATTTAAGATTGGTGAATGCTAATAATCTTTATTCGGGCGCTAATAAAAATGATTACCACGTAGGTGGAATAGATGTAAAAAGAGACGTGCCTGAATTAAAATTTTTCGATCTTCGCTCTGCTCAATCTGGTGAGAAGTGTACACGATGCGGCGAAAGTCTCGATGTCTTTAAGGCAATTGAACTAGGTCATATATTCAAGCTCGGCACCAAATATTCGGAAGCTCTCGGAGTTAATTTCCTTGATGAAGAGGGAAAAGAGAACCCAATTATTATGGGTAGCTACGGTATTGGAGTCGAAAGAGTTTTTGCATGCTACATAGAGCAAAATTATGATGAAAATGGTATTATATGGGATAAGACTTTAGCCCCCTATCAGGTGCAGCTGCTCGGTCTCAATATGAAAAAGGAAATTGTAGTAAATAAAGCAGATGAATTATATGCGGGACTATCCTCTGCCGGTATTGAAGTCCTTTATGATGATAGAATTGATGCGCAGGCAGGATTTAAGTTTAATGATGCCGATCTGCTCGGATTACCAATTCAAGTGATCGTTGGTGAGAAAAACCTCAAAGAAGATATGGTAGAAATAAAGATCAGAAAAACAGGCGAACGATTTAAGGTGGCTTTTGGCGAAGTTATTGAGAAGGTAAAAGAGCTTTTAGCTTAATGATAATTATATGAGCGGTAATAACGGCACTATATTATATTTAGTATCTACACCTATTGGTAATCCTGATGATATTACCCTTCGCGCATTAAACGTACTAAGGGAAGTGCCATTTATTATCGTGGAAGAATATAAAGAGGCGCGCCGGCTATTATCTAAATATGATATTGAAAAAGAATTAATCTGTTTAAACGAACATAACGAACAGGATGAGGCGGGCGAGATACTTGCAAAGGTAAAAATTGCAGGCTCGGCGGCACTTATCTCCGATTGTGGTACACCGTTATTTTCTGATCCCGGAAAAACTCTCGTGAGTCTTGCAATTAATTCGCGAATAAAAATTGTCCCCGTTCCCGGAGCGAGTTCCCTTCTTCCTGCGTTAATTGGTTCGGGATTTTTAATTGATACTTTTTATTATTCGGGCTGGCTTTCACCTAAAAAAGATATTCGTCAAAGAGAACTCTCGCGCCTCAAAAATATAAAAGATCTTTTAGTGATAATGGAAACTCCTTATAGATTGGGAGCTTTAATAAAAGATGTAAGAAAAATTTTCGGAGACAAGACTCCTGCGGTAGTGGCTTTCGATCTCACACTGCCGGAAGAAAAGTATATACGGGGCAATTTGGAGAATATTGATAATTATGTTCAGAAGGATAAACTCAAAGGAGAGTTCGTGCTTCTTATCAATAATAAATGACCTATAATGCATTTGAGTTGATACTTGATTAAATTAGAGATTGATTAAATAAGTTTTAGAGTAACATTATAAAGGAGAAAATTATGCTAAACGTACAGGATGTTGATTTAACACCGAATCCGCAGGCATTGAAATTTGTATTAAACGAAAGAATATTAGCGCGCGAAACACGCGATTATAAATCAGCCGAAGAAGCAAAGAACGACCCCTTAGCAGAAGGCATTTTTAGGATTGATGGCGTTGTTGGTGTCTTTTATATGGATAAATTTATTACTATCGAAAAAGATGCTGCAACGGGTTGGGGACAGATTCAGCGTCCGTTTGTAGAATTTATTCGCAATTTCGATAAATCATTAATTCCTGTTGAAACGGAGATTGAACTTAGCTCTCAGGAAGAGACTGAACTATTGAAAAAAATAAATGAAATTTTGGATACTCGTGTAAGACCTGCATTAGCAGGCGATGGCGGCGGACTTGAAGTTATCGGACTTGAGGGTTTAACTCTTAAAATCCGTTATCAAGGCGCATGCGGAAGCTGTCCAAGCTCAATACGCGGAACACTTGTAGCAATAGAGAATCTTCTCCGCCGTGAGATTAACCCATCTATAGAAGTAATCCCCGCATAAAAATAATTCTTATATAAAGAATTAATTCCAACATAATTTTAATCACCGCTCCTGCTTTTTGCGGGAGTGATGACCTCAATAAGAAATTAATTGACTTTTTATTAATTATTAATTAGCTTATGGCATTAATGGAATGTAAAATGAAACTACCGACTTTATTCATTCGAATATGTTTTGGTATTATTTTCATAGTCTCTGGATTTTTAAAACTAATTGATTTAAAAAGTTTTTCTTTGGCTGTTAAAGATTTTAATTTAGTTCCCGATGTATTAATCCTTCCAATAGTTTATATTCTTCCTTCAATTGAAATTTGTTTTGGTTTTTTTATTATTTTCAAATATAAATATTATTTTTCTTTGGTCTCTATATCAATACTGCTTTATATTTTTTGTGCTGCTATTATTTTAAAATTGCTTAATCACGAAGAATTATTATGTGGTTGTTTTGGAAATTACTTTGATAATAAAATTAGTAGTTTTACTTTGTATAGAAATATCCTTTTTATTTTGATTTGTTATTACCTTATTATTTATGAAAATTTGTCAAAATCTAATAGACCCATTCTTTATTTTAATAATATTTTAAAATCAGTAAAAATTCCTACATTTTATAGCTTTATTGCGTTTTTCATTATTATTGAAATGAGTTTATTTATTCAAAACCGTGAACTAAAAATGCAAATAAATGAATTAACAAAAAATGAGTTGATTTTAAATAAAGGGGATCATGCAATCCCATTTTCCTATTATGGAAAAAACAATTTTATTTCAGATATCCACTTTACTACACCACATACTTTAATTTTTATTTTTTTCACTTCATGTGTTTCGTGTATAAATAATTTGAAGATTTGGAATGAAGTTTATTTAGAATATAAATCGGACGATATTAATATTCTTGGAATAACGACAGATTCACTAAAAAAACTTAACCTATTAAAAAAAAATACACAAGTTTTATTTCCAAGTTATTCTTCTGATGATAGCACTTTTATTAAAATCTATAAAACACAATTTGTTCCACAAACGTTATTAATTAATTCGAGTGGAATAATTGAAAAATCTTATATTGGAACATTAAATTTGTATCAATTATATTCATTAAAAAAAAGACTTAATTTTATTGATAGGGAGGAGTTATGAATTCTAGAATAAAACTTTTAATTCTTTTTTCTTTGATTATATTTTCTTTTCTTGGATTTCAACAATATTCAAGTGATTCTTTTATTCTAACTGATGCAAGAATGCTATGTTGTGAAAACGGAAGCTGCGATGGTCTAGACTGCTATTCTAGTAATGCCACAATAAGTCTCACTCTATATGGGTGTCCTCCAAATGAGGAACAAACAGTAACATGTAAAGAATGTGTAGACGCAATTATGAGTAATAAGACTTGTTCTGGCACTACAAGATATACATATTGTATTGATAATGAAGTTGGTGGTGTTAGATATTCTTCGTGGTGTGGATTTGAAGTGCCTCTATCTATTTCGATTGAAGGACCAACTTCATTATATTCTGGGTATTCTGGTTATTTTGAAGCTGTTGTATATGGAGGATGCACCTTAAGTTTCCCAAATAATTTACAATGGTATATTTATTATCCTTGTGAAATTAATTTAAAAACTAATAAAGTAGATTCGATTACAGAGGAAATTGATCAACTTCCATGTGGTGTTTGGGATACTTTTGGTGGAAATACTTCTCTTATTAGTCGATCGGATACTCGAAATTTTTGGTTAAAATGTAAAGTAACTAATTCCTTTTCGGGCACAGTAACATCTCAAATTTTATTTGTGGATATTATAAATTAAGGAATATTTATATGAATATACTTGTTTTTCTTATTTTATTTATTGTTCCGAATATTCTTCATTCGCAATGGATTCAGCAAAGAAACTATATCCCAAAAATGAATACCGGTAGGACAATTGACGCATCAGATAAAAATAGTGCTGCTTTTTATTCTACATTAATTTCGGGTGAACAGGGGTTTTACATGACTCTCGATGGCGGTCAAACTTGGAATCCACGTATAATTCCCGAAGGATTCGTCTCTGATATTTGCATGATTAACCGTGATACTCTTTGGTATTGCACTACCTCTGCCTCAATGTATCTTTCAACTGATGGAGGTTTAAATTGGGAGAAGCAAAACATTTCCTCTTATGGTTTAGGATATATCGAGGTTTTTGATAAATTCTATGGAGTAGCTGCCGGCGAAGGTAATTCTGCAAATCAACTCTCTATTTTCCGTACTGCCTCTCTTGGTGTTGGATGGAATCGAATTAGTAATCCAACTAATTTAGTTTTTGTTGATTGGAGAACCATTGATTTCGTTGATTACAATACGGGTTATTTCTATTCTAATACCAATAAACAAAAACTATATAAATCAACTGACGGCGGAACTAATTGGGTTCAGACAAATTTTCCTGAGGTTTCAGCTCAATTAATAAAATTTTATAATAAAGATATTGGGATTGCTTGTGGAGCAGATTGGGATAGAAAAAAATTTATTATCTATCGAACTTTTGACGGTGGTAATTTCTGGGAAACTATTTCCACTAATATGCCCGGCACCGTAATGAGTGACATAGAATACCTTCCTGAAAATCCAAATTTTATTTGGTTTCTTTCTTATAATGATTTGTTTTTTAGTAAAAATGGGGGAGTTGATTGGTCTAAACATGAATTGAGTAATGGAAACCTTATGGGAAGAGACATAGTATTTGCTGATGAACAAAATGGGTGGATACTTTGCGATGATGGAATTATTTATTATACTGCAAATAATGGTGGGATTGTAACTGATGTTAATTATTTACCTTCATCCATTCCTGATAATTACAATTTATACCAAAACTATCCCAATCCATTTAATCCGGCGACTGTGATTAGTTATTCGCTGCCGAGAGAGGGATTTGTAAGTCTGAGAGTTTATGATATTTTGGGTAATGAAGTAGCAGAACTCGCCAATGAACAAAAATCCGCCGGCACATATAGGGTAGATTTTAATGCCGATAATTTATCGAGCGGAGTGTATTTCTATCGAATTAAAATAGATGGCTTTGCACAAGCAAAGAAGATGATTATTCAAAAATAAGAGGTACTGGATTTTTGCATTGCTTTTGAGAAAAATACTCATTACCATAATTATACACGAAATTATTCTTATTTAAGAAATAGTTTTAGAGGAATTAAATGAAAAAATATTTACTATTTGTAATGTTTTTGTATTTATTCTTCTCATATCTGAACTATTCCCTATTTAGTAAACAATAAGTTAAGCAACTTTTGAATTTAATAATTCTTGTTTCTCTTTCAAATTTCCTTTTACAAAATCTACCGGGCTTAAATAACCTAAAGATGAATGTAATCTCTGCCTGTTATAATATACTTCAATAAATTCAAAAACAGAACTCATCAGTTTCTCTCTTGTCTTAAATTCTTCAAGATAAATAAGTTCTTTCTTAAAAGTACTAAAAAAAGTTTCAGTAATTGCATTATCATAACAGTTACCCTTACCGCTCATAGATTGCCTGAAGCCATAATGCTCAAGTATAGCTCTGAATTTATGGCTTGTATACTGGCTGCCTCTGTCAGAGTGGAGTATTATTCCCTTACCTGGCTTTCTGTTCATTACAGCCTTTGTAAATGCTCTTTGAACCAGTTCTGTAGTAATTCTCTGACCCAATGCCCAGCCTATTACTTCCCGGTTGTATATATCAAGTATAACTGCCAGGTACATCCAGCCTTCCATGGTGTGAATATATGTTATGTCCGATGTCCATACCTGGTTCAATCCTGTTGTCTGGAAATT
>LOEU01000037.1 GCA_001516025.1 bacterium BRH_c32
AATTGAATATCAGGAATAATTAATTTCTTATTATTTCTTTTTGCGATAATAGAAAATTCTTCTCTTAATAATTTATTTGCCGCCACACCACCCGATAGAGAAATTGATTTTACTGAATAATTTTTTACTGCTTTCTCTACCTTTTGGATTAATGCCTTGATAGCATAATATTGAAATGATGCCGCTATCATATTTTTATTGGAATCACTTAATTTTTCTACATCATCAAAATTATTCTGGATATACCTTAGTACAGCCGTTTTTATTCCGCTAAAAGAAAAATCATATTTCCCTCTTGTATTTGAAATCGGGAATGGGATTAATTCCCCTGAATGTTTTGAAGCAGCTTCTTGAATTTTCGGACCTCCGGGATATCCGAATCCGAACATCTTAGAGACTTTGTCGAATGCTTCACCAACTGCATCATCGATCGTTGTCCCTAATTTTTTTATATCAACCGGACTGTTTACTAATAATAAAAGTGTGTGTCCGCCAGAAACTGTTAAAGAGAGAAATGGATATTCCGGTTTCTCTTCCATCAAAAATCCTGAGAAAAGATGCCCTTCCACGTGATCGACCGGAATAAATGGTTTGCCGATTCCATAAGCTAATGCTTTTCCATAAGTAAGACCAATTAATAAAGCCCCTATTAAACCCGGTCCCGCAGTAGCACAAATTAAATCAATATCCTCAAGAGTTAAATTAGCTTCTTGTAATGATTGTTTAACTAAAGGATTAATAATTTGTAAATGAGCACGGCTGGATAGCTCTGGAACTACCCCGCCGTATTTAATATGAAAATCTTGTGAAGAAATTAAATTCGATTTTATTACACCTTCTGCAATAATCGAGACCGATGTCTCATCGCAGGAACTTTCTAATCCTAATACCTTCATTAACTAAATGAGAAAATACTTTTTGTTATATACCATGCAAGTTGCGGATTTTCCTGTAATCTTCTAATCGAATAAGCATACCAATGCTCTCCATAAGGGACATAAATTCTAATCTTATAACCATCTTTATTAATTCTATCGCGCAAATCTTCTTTAACGCCATAAAGCATCTGAAATTCAAACTTACTCTTATCGATATTTTTTTCTTTTATCATTTTATAAGCACCTACTACTAATGGATCGTCATGAGTAGCAATACCTACATAATTACCATCGTCTAACATTCGGTTTAATATTTTTAAGAAATTGTCTCTAACTTCTTCTTTTCCTTTAAAAGCAATTTCGGCAGGTTCTACATATATACCTTTGCATAAACGATAGCTTGTACCTTCTTTATTAAGAGCTACAACATCATCATAAGTTCTTTTTAAATATGCTTGGACAACTATCCCTACATTATCATATTTTTCTCTTAGCTTTCTAAAAAGAGCGATAGTGTCACTTGTAACAGGAGAATCTTCCATATCAATTCGCACAAAATTATTTAAAGATTTCGCCTTATCCAAAATTTCGCATAAATTTTGGTAACACAAATTAGGGTCGATTATTAAACCTAGTTGTGTAGGTTTTATCGATAAATTACTATCAAGATTATTATCATGAATAGCATCCAAAACTTGAAGACATTCATCCTTAGCTTCTTCAGCTTCTTTTTTGTTCTTAATAGCTTCACCTAAAACATCCATAGTAGCGACAATACCTTTAGCATTCAAATTCTTTACAGCATTAACAGCGTCCTCTAATTTTTCACCGGCCATATACTTTTGAGCAAAAATCTTTACAATAGCCTTCGGCATTAATTTTACCGTGGCTACAATTAACTGATTAAGCATTTTCACGATGCACCTTTTTCAATGATTGAACTTTCAAAATTAGTTTAAGGAGAGCTCTAAATCAAGCTTAGACCTCGCTATCCTTTTTATTTATGTTTATCGATCTAAGTATCATTATAACAAAATCTATTTTTTTCTTTAATTCATCTATCGTGCTATTATTTTGGATAACAAAATCAACCAAACCTTTTTTTTCATCATCTGTTATTTGAGAATCAATTCTTTTTTCAACGTCTTTCTTAGAAATTTTATCTCTTTCTATTACTCTTTTAATTCGTTTATCTTTTTCGGTATAAACAAGAATTAAATAATCAAATATATCTTCAAAATCTGCTTCAAAAATCAATGCAGATTCCACGAATACTATTTTATTATTTAATGCTAATTCAGCAGAAAGTTCTTCGATCTTTTTTATTATAATTGGATGGGTAATAGAATTGAGTATTTTTAATTTTTTTTCATCACCAAACACTTTATCCGAAAGATATTTAGCATTCAGTTTATTCTCTTTATAAGTTGATTCACCAAATTCTTTTATTAAAGAAGATTTGATTTTAGGATCAGAATTAACCAATTCCTTAGAAATGGAATCTGCATCAAGTACAGGATAGCCACTATCAATTAGTATTTTTGATACTAAAGATTTTCCTGACCCAATTCCGCCGGTTATTCCGACTAATAATGATTTTGAAGGCATATTGATATAATTAAGGAGAGTGCTTAATTAAAAGCACTCTTAAATTTTATTTTGCGTAAGCAATTTTTCTTACTTCTCTTATCACGGTTACTTTTATCTGTCCGGGATATTGCATCTCTTCTTGGATCTTTTGTGATATCTCATAAGCTAATCTATCTGAAAGAATATCATCAATTTTATCGGGTTCTACAACGACACGAACTTCTCTGCCTGCCTGAATTGCATATGTTTTTGCAACACCTTCAAACGACTTAGCAAGAGTCTCAAGATTCTCTAATCTTTTAACGTAACTCTCAAGTGGTTCTCTTCTTGCTCCCGGTCTTGCTCCGCTAATTGCATCTGCTGCTTGAACTAATGCAGAAATCGGATGTTCCATTTCAATATCTTCATGATGACTTCCAATTGCATTAATAACTATCGGATGCTCTTTATATTTCTTAGCTAAATCATATCCTAATAGTGCATGAGGACCTTCGATATTTTTATCGACCGTTTTACCCACATCGTGCAATAACCCTGCTCTCTTGGCGAGATTAACGTCAAATCCTAATTCAGCTGCCATTACACCGGTTAAATATGCTACTTCAATACTATGCTGTAATAAATTCTGACCATAACTCGATCGGTATTTCATTTTCCCGACATACTTTATTAGTTCGGGATGAAGTCCATGCAAACCTAATTGGATAAGTGTATTCTCACCCTCTTTTTGTATCTCTTCATCTAATTCCTGCTCAACCTTAGCTACAACTTCTTCAATTCTTGCCGGATGTATTCTTCCATCACCAATCAATCTTTCTAATGAAATACGTGCAACTTCTCTTCTGAATTGATCGAAAGCAGAAAGGATTACTGCTTCCGGAGTATCATCAACTATAACATCCACACCTGTGGCAGCTTCAAATGCGCGAATATTTCTTCCTTCACGACCAATGATTCTTCCTTTCATTTCATCATTTTGTATTTGTACTACCGATACAGTTGACTCAACAGAATGATCAACTGCGGTCTTCTGAATTGCCAGGACCACAACCTTTTGAGCTTCCTTTTTTGCATCAACTTTTGCTTGATCGCGAATCTCTTTTATCGATTGTGCAGCATCTGACTTGGCTTTGCTAAGCATATTCTCTACTAGCATTTTTTTAGCTTCGTCTGAAGTTAAACCTGCAGTCTTTTCCAAACGAACATTTTGTTCGTAAATCTTTTTATCTAATTCAGCATGCTTCTTTTCTAAATCATCTTTTGATTTAGTAAGCTGATTTTCTAAATCTTTGTTCGATTTTTCTTTTAGATTAATCGATTCAATTTTTTTATTTAGCGAATCTTCTTTTACTTCAAGTTGTTTTTCTTGACTTTGGAGTTTCTGTTTTCTGGTATTAACCTCAACATCAAATTCTTGTTTCTTCTTTAACCATTCATCTTTTACTTCAAGAAGTTTTTCACGTTTTATATGTTTAGCATCTTTTTCTGCATCTTCGAGAAATTTCTGAGCTTGTTCCTTTATACGTTTAGCTTCATCTTCTGCTCTTGAAATACTATTTGAACCGATCTTACTATTAATAAACCAACCAAAATAAAAAGCCACTCCAGCGACAACTAAAACAACACCAATAAGAACAATAATGTTCTCCATTAAATATACCTCCATAAATAGAAAATTAAAGCCGCATCTGCCGATCTGGTAAGTAAGAAAGAACCCTACCTACACAGTGCGGGAAATTGCCCAACGCTTTTTACTTCCACTAGCTGTCTTAAAAAGACAGACCTGCCGAAACAGGTTGAGGCCTGTAATACACGCCGCAAGTCAATAACCCTTGTAGTTTAACATTAGTTCTTTTTTATATTCGAATCGGCAGCGCGGTAAAATTATTCGGAGGACATAAACTTGGAATTATTCATAAGAAGCTTTATCTTTTTTATTTTATCTGTTGCTTGTATGCTAAATTCAAGAAATTTATTCTTCTCAACAAATAAATCATAAGCTATATTTAACGCTGCTATTATTGCTATTGTATCTTTTGGCTGCCCCGGTAGTTCCTCTTTTGTATCTTCCATCATATCATTAACATATTCTGCTAATTCCCTGGCAACCTCTTCGTTCTCTACCAATAGAGAATAATCTTGGTCAAATATTTTTACTTTTAGCTTCTTTTTTTCCATTTTATGTCTTATCCGTTAAAGACAATTTTTCTAAGAACGCAAATGATAATCGATTATTTCGATTAATTCATCTATTTTATTTTTCAAATCTTCCTTACCCTCCGCTTCAACAGAATCCTTAAGCTCTCTTACTCCTTTTACTAAGGGATCACTTAATTTTTTTTCTAATTCGTTAATTTTTTCCGTAAGCATCAAGTTTTCACTCTTAATCTTATTGTACTTCTCTTTTAATGCATTATTAGCTTCTTCCAATTCACCACTAGATTGAATGAAATAATATACCTGCTTTTCTAAAGCATTTAATTCATCAATAAATAGATCATATTTTGAAGCGTCGGGCAATCTTAACCTCTTAGTTTTGCATTAAATTTCTTTTCAACATTTTTAATAATGTTTTTGAAATCTTTTTCTACTTCATCTTCAGTTAAAGTACGTGTTTCATCAAAATACTCTAATTGGAAAGCAAGGCTTTTTTTGCCTTCACCTAAACTTTCACTTTGAAAGATATCAAATAACTTAATATTATGCAATAACTTAGAACTTCCGCTCTTAATAGTTTCCGATACCTCATTATGCGTAATATTATTATCAATTACAAATGCCAAATCACGAAAAACCTTTGGATATTTTAATAATTCCTTGAATTTCTTCTCTTCAACCGGGATACTCGATAGTTTTTCTAAATTAAAATTAAATGCGAAAACCGGATGTTCAATATCATACCCTCCACATAATTCATCATTTAATTTACCAATAATTCCTAATTCTTCGCCATCCAATTCTAATTTTACCGAGTATTCAAACAATTGATTACTCTCACTTTTATATGAATGCTCTATCTCTTTATCCGTAATTGACTTGAGAAATTCATATACGTACCCTTTCAAATCATAAAAATCAAAATTATTATCCTTAGAATACCACTCTGTATCAATTGACCTACCCGTAATAATACCAAGAATCATAGAGTCTTCTGAAAAATCATCAAAGCTTTTTATTACATCGTTCTTTTTATTAAAAACTTTTCCAATTTCAAACAACTGTAAATTATTTTCTTTTACTTTTAAATTCCTCGAAATTGTTGTCAGCATTCCGGGTAATAAAGATGTACGAAGATTTGACATATCCATATTCTGTGGATTTAATACACCTATTGAATTACCAAATCGATTTGAAACCGTTTCACTTAATAATGAATTAGTAATTATTTCATAAAATCCTAATCCATTAAGAGTTTCTCTTACTTGATTTTCAAATGCAGTCTCATCAAATTTTGGTTCAAGTGTAACTTTTACTCTTTCAATATCAGGGATTTTTTCATAGCCATATATTCTCGCTAATTCTTCAATTAAATCGATCTCCCTTTCTACATCATGGCGGCGAAGAGGAATAGCAACAGTAACCGACTCATTATTCTTCGAAACTATTTCAAATCCAAGATTTGTTAAAATCTCTGTTACTTTTTCATTTGGAACATCGTAACCAAGAATTTTTGAAATTCTTTCGAATCTTAGTTCAACTTTTTTAAGCTCGAACTTAACCGGATAAGCATCAATTTCGCCTTTGCATATCTCACCGCCGGCAGTTAATTGAATTAATTGTGCGGTACGTTTAGCTGCCCATACTGTAATTTCAGGATCTGTGCCTCTTTCAAATCGATATGAAGCATCTGTTTGAAGACCAAGTTTCTTTGCAGTTTTTCTTACTGAACTTGGATTAAAAAATGCACTCTCAATTAAAATATTTTTTGTGTTGACTGTAACTTCAGAATTTTCTCCACCCATAACTCCGGCAATAGCAACTGTTTTTTGACCGTCGCAAATCATTAAGTCGTTAGCTTGCAATTCTCTTTTCTTAGAATCAAGTGTAGTGAACGATTTATCATCCCCTGCTTTTTTTACAACAACTTTACTTCCTGATAAATAATCCAAATCAAAAGCATGCAATGGCTGACCGACTTCGTGCATTACGAAATTTGTTACATCCACTACATTATTAATCGGTCTTAAACCAATACATTTCAATCTTGTTTTTAACCACTCAGGCGATTCTTTAATTACAACATTCTTAACAACCTTACCAACATATCGCGGACATAAATCAGGATCTAATATCTCTACTGAAGCTAATGAACTTGATTCTTCATCAATTTCATTAATATCAAGAGATGGAAATTTTACAGGTCTATTGAATATTGCTGCAACATCACGAGCGAAACCGATATGGCTAAGAGCATCCTGTCTATTTGGTGTAATAGCTACTTCAATAATCACATCATTTAGTCCGATAGCTTCTGCCGCTGTGGTACCTGCTTCAATTTCATTATCGAGAACAAAAATTCCAGCATGATTAGCACTAATATTTAATTCTCTCTCTGAACAAAGCATGCCAAAGGATTCTTCTCCTCTGATTTTTGCTTTGGAGATTTCAAAATTATTTTCGGGGATTACTGCGCCAATTTTTGCGACTACTACTTTTTGGTTCTCTGCTACGTTTGGAGCACCGCAAACTATTTTTAAATCATTAACGCCATCAGAAACAACGCATAGATGTAGCTTATCTGCATTCGGATGTTTCTTAACTTCTTTTACATGACCGATTACAAAATTTTCAAACATCTTGGATTGATCTATTACTTCTTCAATCTCTAAACCGGCAAGTGTAACTTTATCAATTACTTCTTGGATGTCAATGCCGCTAAGATCAATATATTCTTTTAACCAATTAAATGAGATTTTCACTTTTTTTAATACCTCAACTTAGAATTGTTCTAAGAATCTTTTATCATTATCAAAATAATTTCTAATATCATTAATACCGTATTTTCTCATTGCCATACGTTCTACTCCCATACCAAAAGCGTATCCTGAATATACTTCAGGATCGATACCAACATTTTTCAAAACATTGGGGTCCACCATCCCGCACCCAAGAATTTCGAGCCATCTCCCTTCCTTACCTGCGGGCTGCCACCAAATATCCATCTCCGCACTTGGCTCGGTAAATGGGAAAAAACTCGCTCTAAAACGATACTGTATATCATTGCCATAAAGTTGTTTTGCAAATGAAACTAGCGTTCCCTTTAGTTCGGCAAATGTTACATCTTTATCAACATAGAGTCCTTCGACCTGATGGAATAGACAATAACTTTTCATACTAACAGCTTCATTTCTATAAACTTTCCCCGGAATGATAATTCTAATTGGCGGAGCATATTTCTGCATCGTCCTTATTTGAACCGGTGATGTATGAGTGCGTAATAAAAAATCGGGGTTAACAAAAAATGTATCCTGCATATCGCGTGCGGGATGATCAGCAGGAAAATTCAGAGCTTCAAAATTATTATAATCAGATTCTAATTCAGGTCCTGTGGCAACAGAAAAACCCAATCCTTTAAAAATATTCTTAATCTCATCAAGTGTTTGAATAAGAATATGCTTACTCCCCTTCGATTTCTTTTTACCGGGTAAAGTAAAATCTACAAATGATTTTTCTGATTTCTCGCTCGCAGATACTTCATTAAATTTAGCATCAAATTTATTTTGAAGATCATTCTTAAGGACATTTAGTGTCTGTCCGAATTTCGGTTTTTCTTCTTTGGGCAGGGACTTAAAATCTTCAAATAGTTGAGATAGGAGACCATTTCTTCCGAGAAATTTAATTCTAATTTCCTCGAGGTCTTTAGAGTTTTTAACAATATCTAATTCTTTAGTGAAACTTTCGCCAATTTCAATAATTCTCTGTTCCATGGCATATCCAAATATTTAAAAAAATTCCCTCCGAGGAAATCAAAAAAAAGAAATCTTTCGGAGGGATGAGTATTAATTCATTACAAAAGTAACGATATCAGTAAACGCTTTTGGATTTTCAGCAGCTAAATTAGAAAGTACTTTACGATTAATTGAAACACCTTTATCATCTAAAGCGTGAATCAAACGGGAATATGTAGTACCATTTAATCTTGCAGCAGCATTAATACGAGTAATCCAAAGTGCTCTGTATGTTCTCTTTTTTAATTTTCTGTCTCTGTAAGCGTGAACTAAACCTTTCTCAATATGGTTCTTGGCAATAGTCCAAACGTTCTTTCTTGCACCCCAATAACCCTTAGAAAGCTCCATCATTCTCTTACGTCTTCTATGGGATGCCACGTTATTTTTGGCTTTAGGCATTTTTAATCAACTCCTGTTATTGAATCATTATTTTAACTTTTCTTGCATCTGACTTAGCCACCAAAGCGGTCATTCTTAATTTTCTCTTCCTCTTTGTTGTCTTAGAGGTTAAGATATGAGATTTGTACGCACTATGTCTTTTAATCTTACCGGTTCCGGTTTTCTTAAAAGTTTTTGCAGCTCCTCTGTTGCTTTTCATTTTAGGCATTTTTATAACCCTTGCTCTATTTTTTCTTTTTACTTTTAGTAGGTGCCAAGATGGTAGTCATTGCTTTACCTTCGAACTTAATTTCCTGCTCTACCTTAGCTACATCTTCCAATTTTTCAATGAATTTTTTTAGTAATTTTTCGCCAACTTCTGTATAAGCTAATTCACGTCCCTTAAAAATTACAGAGACTTTTACTTTATTACCTTCTTCAACAAAATTAACAGCGTGTCTTGCTTTAAATTCAAAATCATGTGTATCAGTATTTGGATGCAATCTAATTTCTTTTAGAATCGTAACGGTTTGTTTTTTCTTTTGAATTTTTTCCTTCTTTTGTAATTCATAAATAAACTTCCCGAAATCAATAACTTTACAAACCGGAGGTTCTGCTTGTGGGGCTATCTCCACTAAATCCATCTCCTGTTCTTCAGCTTTCCTAACTGCATCTTTAACACTTATTACACCTAATTGCTCTCCATCAGCATCAATACACCTTACCATAGGTGCTTTAATTTCGTAATTTACACGATATTTAATTTGTGAAATGTAATACCTCTCTATATGTGATTAACTTTGTTTTTTATTTCATCTTTTACCATTTCGGTAAAAGCTTCAATTGACATACTTCCTTTGTCGCCAACTTTGTGTTGCCTTACAGATACTGAATTAGCCTCAACTTCTTTTTCACCGACAACTAACATATAAGGGACTTTTTGAGTTTCCCATTCACGTATCTTGTATCCAATCTTCTCATTTCGTTTATCTAATTCTACAAATATACCGTTTTCTTTCAAAATATCAGCAACTTTTTGTGCGAACTCTAAATATAACTGAGAAACAGGTATAATAGCAACTTGAATCGGAGCTAACCATGTAGGAAATGCTCCACCGTAATGCTCAATTAAAACTCCGAAAAATCTTTCCAATGATCCTAATAATGCTCTATGGATCATAAATGGTCTATGCTCTTTACCATCTTCACCAATATATGACATCTTGAAAAGTTCAGGAAGATTAAAATCAAACTGAACTGTACTCATCTGCCATTCACGGTTTAATGCATCTTTAATCTTAATATCGATTTTAGGACCGTAAAAAGCTCCACCGCCTTCATCCATTTCGTATTCAATACCCATATCCGCTAAGGAATGTTTCAAGTAACCAATTGCTTCATTCCAAAGAGCATCTTCACCAACAGCTTTCTCCGGTTTTGTAGCCACATAAAACTTTAACGACTCAAAGCCAAATGACTTCCACATGAATAAACAGAATCGAACTACTTCTTTAATTTCATCTTCAATCTGTTCATAGGTACAGAAAATATGAGCATCATCTTGAGTAAATCCTCTTACTCTTAAAAGTCCATGAAGAACACCACTCTTTTCGTAACGATAAACAGTTCCTAATTCAGCCCATCTAAACGGTAAATCTCTATATGAGCGAAGTGCAGTCTGATAAATCAAAATATGGAACGGACAGTTCATCGGTTTCATATAAAAACTTTGTTCATCAAGAGTCATCGGAGCATACATATTTTCTTTATAATTACGAAGATGACCGCTTGTTTCCCAAAGCCAGCTTTTGCCGACATGAGGAGTATAAAGCAATTCGTAACCATTTTGAAGATGTGCTTCTCTCCAGAATGTTTCGATAGCGTTTCTAATTTTTGCACCTTTCGGATGCCAATAAATTAAACCGGGACCTGCCTCTTCATGAATAGAGAAAAGATCAAGCTGCTTACCGAGTTTTCTGTGATCTCGTTTTTTAGCTTCTTCTAAGAAATTAAGATGATCTTCCAACATTTTTTTCTTAGGGAAAGAGATACCATAAATTCTTTGCATTCTCTGCTTCTTCTCGTCCCCTCTCCAATATGAACCGGAAACGCTAAGAAGTTTTATAAATTTTATTTTGCCTGCATCCGGAAGATGTGGACCGGTACATAAATCAGTAAATTCACCTTCTTGGTAAATACTAATTATCTCATTAGAATCATCAAGCTCACTAAGTATTTCTAATTTATAATTATCGCCTTTGTTTTCAAAAAACTTTATTGCATCAGCTTTACTTAATTCAGTTCTGCAGAATGGATTTTTGCTTTTTGCAATCTCCATCATTTTATTTTCAATTTTTACAAGGTCTTCTTCGGTTAGATTTTTATCAATATCAATATCATAATAAAAACCGCCATCGATAGAAGGTCCTACGCCAAATTTAGCCCCCGGGAAAAGAGATTCAATGGCATGAGCCATTAAATGAGAAGTAGAATGCCAATAAGTATCTTTACCATCCGGATCGTCAAATGTAAGAATCTGAAGTTTTGAATCTTCGTTGATGATTGTATTTAGGTCTCTTACTTTTCCATTAATTTTAATAGAAAGAGCTTCATCAGCGAGGCGATTAGAGATCGATTTAGCAATATCAAAAGCAGATATTCCTTTTTCAAATTCTCTTACCGAACTATCCGGGAATGTTATATTGATTTTTTCAGCCATAATTTTATTTAAAAAAAAACGGAGCTAACTCCGGTTAAGTGGGTTCTATAGGATTCGAACCTATGACCTTCTGCACGTCAAGCAGACGCTCTAACCAACTGAGCTAAGAACCCATAAGATCAAAAATGTCTTCCTACAAAACTAAAAAAACAAAAATAATGTTGTACCGAGAGCCGGAGTCGAACCGGCACGGGCGTTTCCACCCACAGGATTTTAAGTCCTGTGCGTCTACCAATTTCGCCATCCCGGCGCAAACATTACAAAAAAAATAATAAATATTAATTTTTACTTCAAAACGGAAGAACAAATATATAATTTAATTTCACTTTGTGCAATATCTTACTAATAAAAGAAGAAGAAAAATATTCTCTTTTTATCGACTTTAAAGCAGACTTTTTTGATTCCGGTGTATCAAAAAATTTTAAGATCATTCCATAAACAAAATTATTTTTTTAGAAATGTAATAAGCCTCATACCGTGTCTGTAAGTGAAATAGTACCAGATCCATTCTGACATAACTTTATAACGATTCCTAAAACCAATTAAATACATTATATGAACAAATATCCATGCAATCCAAGCGATTATACCGGATGCTTTTATTTTTCCGATTTGCATAATAGCTTTTGCTCTGCCAATAGTTGCCAGATTGCCTTTATCGAAATAATGAAATTCTTCTCTTTTTTTCCCCTTTAATTCATCAGAAATTGTTCGCCCAACAAATTTACCTTGTTGGATTGCAACAGGTGCAACACCGGGAAGAGGTTTTCCTTCATGATTTAATGAAGCAGCATCTCCAATAACAAAAACTTCAGGATGCTCTTTAACCGAACAATCTTTTTCTACTGGTATTCTGCCCGCTTTGTCTGTCTCGATTTTTAATGTCTTCGTAATCTTTGGAATAGTATTCCCTGCTGCCCATATTATATTGGGGGTTTCCATCAAAACTCCGTCAATATATACTCCCTTTTCATCAATATTTGTTACACGAGTATTTAGTAAAACATTCACTCCCATTTTTTCTAAATCTTTTCTTGCTGTTTCACTTAGTTCAGAGTCGTACATCGTTAATATGCGCTCTAATGATTCGACAAGTATAATTTTAGTCATTGAATAATCTATATTCCTAAAATCCTTGAGTAGAATTTTATTTGTAATTTCTGCTATAGCACCAGCCATTTCAACACCCGTCGGGCCACCTCCTACTATAACAAAAGTTAAATATTTTTCCTGTTCAGATTTTTGATGGAGTTTTTCGGCTATTTCAAATGATAATAAAATTCTTTGCCGTATTGTTATCGCATCATTAATAGTTTTAAGACCGGGAGCATATTTTTCCCATCCATCATTATCAAAATATGAATGGCGGCTTCCCGGAGCCAGAATTAAATAATCATACCTATATTCCGAGTCTTCAGTAAAAACTTTCTTCGAATTAATATCGATATCAATCACTTCCCCCATGAGAACAGTTATATTTTTTTGCTTTCTCAAAATTGCACGAATTGGAGAGGCAATATCCGCAGGTGAAAGAGCTGCCGAGGCAACTTGATATAGCAATGGTTGGAAAAGATGATGATTAGCCTTATCAATTAATAATATATCTGCATCCACATCATCAAGCTCTTTGGCAGCGTTCAAACCACCAAAACCACCACCGATTATTATTATTTTCTTTTTCATACCACAAGTCTTTTTATTTTTATTACTTAAATATACTATTATGAAAATGAAAGAAAAAGCAAAGGAAATAATTACTCGGAGCTAAAAACTTCATTGAGCTCCTTTAATTTATAACAAAAAAATTATTAGTCCTATTTTACTTAATGAATCATAAATTTTTATATTGCCTTTTATAATGATAAGGAGATTATAAATGTGCGGTAGATTTGAAACTAAAAAAATAGAGCAACAAATCATAGAGCAATTTCGCTTACTTCAATTACCTTTAATTATGGATGACGAATTATATGCACGTTCAAATTTTGATATACGACCTACCGAAAAGATATTGTCAATTTCGTATGATAACTCGAATTATCATCTTGGCAGAATAAATTGGGGATTTAGATTTAAGGAAGGTTCACCATTCATTTTTAATTCCAGAATTGAAACGATAAAAGAAAAACCATATTGGAAAAATTTATTTGATAAATATAGATGTATAGTTCCTATGACAGGATTTTATGAATGGAAAACGGAAGGTAAGAAGAAAATTAAATATCGAGTATCACTGCCGGATAAAGATATTTTTTATGTACCGGCATTATA
The DNA here is from genome assembly GCA_001516025.1 of bacterium BRH_c32. Classification (GTDB taxonomy): domain Bacteria; phylum Bacteroidota; class Ignavibacteria; order Ignavibacteriales; family Melioribacteraceae; genus BRH-c32. The sequence continues at coordinate 13,785 of LOEU01000037.1, forward strand.
TTATACAGACAAAGAGAAAAATCGATTTGCATCTTTAATAACAACTACCCCGAATAAATATATATCGACTATTCATCATCGAATGCCGGTAATTCTCGATTTCCCAAATGCAGTAGATTTTTTAATTGCAGATATAGAGACTAACCTTAATAGAAGCCTCCCTTATGATGACAATAAAAAAATGGAAATTGAAGCTTGCTAAAAATTAGATTAATTCTATTTATAAAAAATGACGGTTTTAGTATCTCATGAAATGTAATTAAAATAAAAAAGTCTCGCTTTTAGAATAAAAACGAGACTTTAGAAGTGGGCCCGGATGGACTTGAACCAACGACCCTCTGATTATGAGTCAGATGCTCTAACCAACTGAGCTACGAGCCCTAAAAAATAGAATGTAAAAATAGCTATTTCATTTTCGTTTTGCAATAAAAAAAAAGAGCCGGTTAATAACCGGCTCTTTTTTTATTTTATTTCTATTATTCGCTTTTGGGTTTTACCCTTCTTTGGAAGCTTAATTGATAATATACCATTCTCTAATTCTGCTTCAATGCTATTACCATCAATTCCATCAGTCAATTTGAACTTTCGATAGAAATTACTTAATTCTGATTCCTTATGTGCATATTTCTTATTCTTTCTCCATTCATAATCAATTCTTCCCATAATCACCAAATACCCATCTTCTATCTTTATTTTCATATTGTTTTTGCTTACACCGGGTAATTGACATATAATTATATAGTCTTTATCCGATTCTTCAATATCAACTAATGGGGCTACCCAATTTTCTGATTCAAGAGCTTCATCCCAGCTTTTTACTTTCTGAAGTGAATTCATTTTCATCCTTAGTTCTTATTATCCTCATCAACTACTTCATAAGAAGCATCTTGAGCGTTTTCTTTACCGTCTTTAGCTTGATTTTCCGATTGTGGTGGCTGTTGAGTACCTGCATTTTGATCTGCTCCTTGTTCAGCACCCGGCTGTTGATAAAGTTTCTGTGCAGCTTCTCCCCATATTTTTTGGAGACTTTCTGTGGCGCTCTTTATCTCCGCGCTATTATTGGTTTTAATCGCTTCTTCCAATTTAGTAATTTCAGCTTCAAGTCTTGATTTATCATTAGCCTCTATCTTATCACCAAGCTCTGAAATCTGTTTCTTGGTTTGGAAAACTAAGTTATCTGCTTGATTCTTTATTTCTACTTCCTCTTTTTTCTTTCTATCATCTTCAGCATGTTCTTTGGCGGTATTTTTCATTTTTTCAATTTCATCTTTGCTTAATCCGCTTGATGATGTAATACGAATACTCTGCTCTTTATTTGTTCCTTTATCCTTAGCTGAAACGTGTAAAATACCGTTAGCATCAATATCAAAAGTAACTTCAATCTGCGGAACCCCACGAGGTGCAGGCGGAATCCCATCTAAATGAAATCTACCAAGCGATCTGTTATCTGCTGCCATTGGTCTTTCACCTTGAACAATATGGATCTCTACCGATGGTTGACTATCTGCAGCCGTAGAGAATGTTTCACCTTTTTTTGTTGGAATTGTAGTATTTGCCGAAATTAATGTTGTCATTACTCCGCCAAGAGTTTCAATTCCAAGAGATAACGGCGTAACATCTAATAGTAATACATCTTTAACGTCACCGGCCAAAACTCCACCTTGAATTGCAGCACCAATTGCCACAACCTCATCAGGGTTGACACCTTTATGTGGTTCTTTATTGAAAAGTTTCTTTACTAATTCCTGAACTTTAGGAACTCTTGTTGAACCACCGACTAGAATAACTTCATCTATCTGTGAAGCATCTAACCCGGCATCTTTCATTGCTCTTTCGCATGGTCCGGCTGTACGAGTAATTAAATCATCAACTAACTGCTCAAATTTTGAACGAGACAAATTGAGATTTAAGTGCTTAGGACCATCTTGTGTTGCAGTAATAAACGGTAAATTCACATCTGTTTGAACAGAAGATGAAAGTTCAATTTTTGCTTTCTCGGCAGCTTCTTTTAATCTCTGTAAAGCCATAGGATCTTTTCTTAAATCGATACCCTCTTGCTTATTAAATTCATCAGCTAAATAATCGATTAATCTTTGATCGAAATCATCGCCGCCAAGATGCGTATCACCATTAGTAGATTTTACTTCAAAGACTCCGTCACCTATTTGTAAAATAGAAACGTCAAAGGTACCTCCACCAAGATCATAAACTGCAACTGTCTGGTCTTTATGTTTTTTATCTAATCCATATGCAAGTGCAGCAGCAGTTGGTTCATTAATAATTCTTCTTACTTGAAGACCTGCAATCTCCCCTGCATCTTTAGTAGCTTGTCTTTGAGCATCATTAAAATAAGCAGGTACTGTAATAACAGCTTCTGTAACTTCCTGACCTAAATAATCTTCAGCAGTTTTTTTCATTTTCTGTAGAATCATTGCCGATATTTCAGGCGGTGAATATAAACGATCTGTAATTTTTACTCTTGCTGAATTACTATCTCCGGCAACGATTTCATAAGGGACTTCATTTATTTCAGTTCCAACTTCATCTTTTTTTCTTCCCATAAATCTTTTTATAGAAAAGATTGTATTTTTAGGATTAGTAACAGCTTGACGTTTTGCCGGCTGTCCTACTAATCTTTCTCCTGATTTAGTAAAAGCAACTACTGAAGGAGTAGTTCTAGTACCTTCCGAATTTGGTATAACCACCGGCTCGTTTCCTTCCATAACCGAAACGCACGAGTTTGTTGTTCCAAGATCAATTCCTATAATTTTTCCCATTTTTTATCTCCTTTTTGTTTTCTTATCATAATCTTTATATTAACTTTAATCACAATTTATTAAATTTGTTTTCAGCATATTTGTTATTATTATATTTATTGCATACTATATAATCAACAACTGTGCCGTTATTTTTGTTTCTGTTAACTTATTGTATTATAAAGAGTTAGCTTAAGCGACTAAAAAATAGTATAAATGTATTTTTGTCGTACTTTATTTATATTTGATAATATGTATGTCATATCTAATGATACTATGACATCAAGACTTAGGAGCCATTATGTTCAATATTGAAGAATTTGATATTAAGTTAGATACTGAAGTTATTGGGAGAAATTTCGTTTATTGTGATGAAGTTGGATCATCAAATCGACTACTTTTAGAAACAGACGAATATTCAAAGCATGGAACAGTTCTTCTTGCTGAATTCCAAAGTCAAGGAAGGGGACGGAAAGAGAGAGTTTGGCTAAGCAATAGTGGTCAAAATTTAACTTTTTCCATTTTGCTTAAAGAAAAACTTAAAGAAAATTATGTTAATTTTATAAATCTTGGAGCTTCTCTGGCAGTAGCTCAATCGATTGAAAATTTATACCAATTAAAAGTTGAATTAAAATGGCCTAATGACGTTTTAATAAATAAGAAAAAAGTTGCAGGGATATTATTAGAATCTGTATCGAGAGGAAATAAAATCGATCGTCTGGTAGTCGGAATTGGAATAAATGTTAATCAGCCAAGTTTCCAAACAAAATTTGAAATTCCACCTACTTCAATAAGATCTGAGTTTAATGAATTAATTTCTCGCGAAAGATTACTAAGCGATATATTAAATAACTTCGAAAATATCTTGACCATGTTACATCATTCCAGCGATAAAATACTCTCTGATTGGAAAAGCCGATGCAAAATGATAGGTGAGAAAATAAAAATTATTGAAGGCGAAAACGCTAAATATGGTATTCTAGAAGATATCAATGAAAAAGGATTTCTCGTTCTTAAACAGGGAGAAAATTCTGAACTGATTCATTATGGTGATGTAACCCTTAGATAGTATTCGATGAAAAAAATTTATTTAGATAACGCCGCTACTACTGCGATCCATCCCAAAGTAATTGAGAAGATGATTCCTTTCATGAAAGAGAATTATGGCAACCCATCTTCGATTCATTCATTTGGAAGAAATGTGAGAGTTGCTTTAGAAGAAGCTCGAGAGTTAATAGCAAATTTTATCAATGCCGATTCGGGAGAGATCTATTTTACCAGTGGAGGCACAGAAGCAAATAATTTCGCATTAAATGGAATCTCAAACGGCGATAGAAAAGATAGAAGAAGAAATAAAATTATATCATCCCCTATCGAACATCATTGTATCCTTGATTATACAAAATTACTTAGTAATACCGGATTTCAAATTTCTTTGATTGAAAACGGAAAAGATTTTTCAATTAACAAAGAAAATTTAAAAGAAGAACTAACCGATGAAGTTTCATTAGCAGCTTTTATGTTTGTCAATAACGAAGTTGGTTCCATTAATGAAATAAAATCGCTTGCATCTATTGCAAAAGAAAATGATACTTTTTTTCATACAGATTCAGTGCAAGCTTTCGGTAAAATTAAAATTGACGTTAAGGAATTGGGGGTTGATTCACTTGCTGCTTCATCTCATAAAATAGCAGGGCCAAAAGGAGCGGGTTTTCTTTATGCAAAAAGTGGTACTCCTTTAGAACCGTTAATTATTGGCGGTTCGCAGGAAAGAAATCGAAGAGGTGGCACCGAAAATACATTAGCTATTATTGGGTTTGCAGAAGCCGTTAGATTACTTCAAGATAAGATTGAAGAAAATTATATATATGTTACAAAACTTCGTGATTATTTCAGAAGTAATTTATTATCAAATATTTCTGATATTAAGATCAATAAACCATCAAACGAATTTCCATTTATTCTCAATTTTAGTTTCGATAATCATATTTATAATAATGATTCGGAAGCTATGTTAATGTATCTTGATTTGAATGGGGTTGCAGTTTCGACAGGGGCTGCATGTACTTCGGGAACTTTGAAACCATCTCATGTTCTTCTAAATAGCGGATTTGATTATGAAGAAGCAAAAGGGACTATAAGAATATCGTTTAGCCCCTTTAATACAATTGAAGACCTCGATTATGCCCTTGAAGTTTTTTATAAATTAAGCCAAAACTTCAAGAAATAATTTTAAGAAAAGTATTCCATTAAGAGAGAGAGTTTTCCCTTTAGCTCTTTTCTATTCACAATAAAATCAAGAAATCCATTCTCCAATAAAAATTCAGAACGTTGAAATCCCTCAGGTAAATCACGTCCGATTGTTTGTTTTATCACTCTTGGTCCAGCAAACCCAATCAATGCTTTCGGTTCTGCTATTATAACATCTCCAAGCATTGCATAACTCGCTGTTACTCCACCCGTAGTTGGATCAGTAAGTACCGAAATAAATGGAAGTTTCATTTCAGATAAACGTGATAAACGTGTACTAGTCTTTGCCATTTGCATTAATGAATAAGCTCCTTCCATCATTCTTGCTCCACCACTTTGGCTGATTAGAATCATAGGAATTTTTTCATCACATGCTTTTTCGATTGCTCTCGCAATTTTTTCTCCAACTACAGAGCCCATACTTCCACCAATGAACCCAAAATCCATACAAGAGATAACTGCTTTTTTCCCTTCGATTTTCCCGACACCGGTTCTTATTGCATCGTTCAATCCCGTTTTTTTAATTGTCGCGATAATTCTTTCACCATAGTTTTTGGTGTCAGTAAATTCGAGAGGGTCGGCTGACCTCATCTTCTTATCAAGTTCTTTAAACTCTCCGCCATCAAATAATAGTTCAAAATATTGCTGACTGCCAATTCGGAAATGGAATCCGCATTTAGGACAGATTGATGAATTTTGTTCTAACTGTTTATTGTGTACAATCTCTCCACAGTCTCCGCATTTCGACCATTGCCCGTCGGGGATATCACTTTTCTTACTTTCAGGCGATATATTTTGTTTGGATCTTTTAAACCATCCCATATATTTATTTATTCTCGGTTATGTTTGCAAAAATTGTTATTGCTTGACTTGGATCCACAGGGTCGTTGGAATATAGTGTAACTGTTCTGGTCAATTTCCCGGTTCTATTAGAAGTATCTAATTCAATTCTCATATCACCTTGTTCGCCCGGCTTAAGTTTTTTACTTGATAAAAGTACTGCCGTACATCCACATGAAGTCTTGACGTCTTTTATTATTAAATCTTTCTTACCGCTATTTTTGAATGCAATAGTTACTTCTACGATTTTACCTTCTTTAATATTTCCAAAATCAAAATAATTTTTTGTAAGAGTTAATTTTGATTCAGTATTATTGACTTCTTCCACTTTTGGCTGAACATCTGCTTTGAAATGAAGTCGCAATTCTTTCTGTTTTGGATCATTTGAATTAATAAAAATATATTTTTCTTGCGCCCCTAATCTTCCGATAGAATTAAATTCAATCATTACCGAAGTCTTCTCACCCGGTTTTAATAAATCTTTTTCCGGTTCTACTGCCGTACATCCGCAAGAAGCATAAACACGTGTAATCTTTAAATCGCTATTTCCTGTATTGATAATTTCATAAGAATGAGTAACGTTTTCCCCTTCGTGAATTACTCCAAAATCAAAGCTTGGTTTCTCTACTGATATAGCCGGCTGCGCAAATAAGTTCCCAAACAATAAGACCGAAAAGACATATAAATACTTTTTCACTTCTTCACCTTTATAACAAATTTTTTGATGTAGTTAGGTTCTAAATAATCGATATCGGAAGTTAATAAATCTTTACCATAAAAATAAGCCCACCAAGCAATTGAAATTGCAGTCGGATTTTCGTAAAAACCCGTGTAACTGCCAAAAATTCTGTTCTCTTTTTTTATCTCTTCTAATTTTTCATCATTTATAATCGTAACTTCTTTTACCATTTCATAAGAATTGTATTTAGAAATAAAATTTGCCGAATAATATTCTCCAAGATTTGCTTTAGAAATTATATAAAAGATTTCCCCCTCATTAAGAAATTGGGATATATAAAAAGCCATAGCTTGGAATGTAGGTACAGGTATTATAGGAATATCGAGTGCCTGTGACAATGCTTTAGCGGTAGCTAATCCAATTCGCAAACCGGTAAAAGAACCAGGACCATTTGATACGGCAATTGACTTCAAATCTTTTTTATCTAATCCCGATTTCTTAAGTAATTCATCAATGCAATAAATTAATTTCTCTGAATGGATATGAGATTTATTGAAGTTCATTTCATAGTATTCTTTTTCATTAATCAAAAGTGCAGTACTACATACTTTTGCCGATGTTTCAATTGCTAGGAATGGAAAATAATTATTCATAATATTTAATCGTGATTTCTCTCGAAACATCATCTTTGTTAATAAAATTAATCATATAATAACCCGATGTAAATATTTCGGGAAACATATCTGCCCACTCTATAAATTTTATTGAGTCATCATTTAGGTAATCATAAAAACCTATTGGGAAAAGCTCTTCCATATCATTTATTCTATAAAAATCGATATGGGTTATTTCATATTTACCGGAATACAAATTAATAATAGAAAAAGATGGACTGGAAATTTCAGTGATATTTAAAAAATTACAAGCAGCTCTTACAAAAAATGTTTTGCCCGCACCAAGATTACCGCATAGAAGAACGATAGTCCCCGGTTCAAGATGAGAAGCAAATTTCTCTGCTAATATTCTCGTTTCATCTTCGGAGTTGCACAAAAAAGTACCAACCATTAATTAAGCTCGGCTTTCCATTGTAATTATCGGCAAAATCATCTCTTCCATTGATACTCCGCCATGTTGGAAGCTATCTTTATAATGACTTAAATATTTATGATAATCGGTCGGATAAACGAAATAATAATCTTCTTTTGCAATAATATAATTTATCGTAACACCACGCTTCGGTAATTTAAAATCAGATGGATTCTTAATATAGATTGCATGTTTATCATCAACCTTCAGATTTCTGCCAAATTTAAAACGGAGATTAGCACTCGCTTCTCTATCACCTAAGACCTTTGCCCCTCGCAATGCTCTGATGCTACCATGATCTGTTGTAACAATCACCTTTGCATTTGGCATAGTTGCAATAGTTTTAAGTGTTCCCAATAACGATGAATGAAGAAACCAGCTGTTAGTTAGTGAACGATAAGCGGATTCATCTGGAGCAATCTCTTTAAGTATTTCAGAATCTGATCTGCCATGCGCAATCATATCGAGGAAGTTTACAACCACAGCCATGAAATGAGTTTTTTTATGCGAGGCAATATTGTTTTCAAACGACCTTCCCACATCCGGGTCAATAATTTTCATGAACTTCATTTCGTTATCTAACTTGATTCTCTTCCTATCTAATAAAAGCTGTAATAAATCTTTTTCATATTTATTCATGCTTCTTTCGTCATCATCATTATCAGAAGCCCATAAGTCAGGATAATTCTTTTCAATTTCCGAAGGATATAATCCGGCAAAAAGTGCGTTTCGGGCATAAGGTGTCGATGTCGGTAGTATAGAATAATAGTAATCTTTTTCTATCTTGAAATAATTTCTTAATACTTTTTCCATCATCAACCATTGATCAAGGCGAAGGCAATCAATTACGAAATAAAAGACAGGTCCTTTATGGTCAATCAGATGCGGGAAGACATATTTTTCTGTAATTGAAGGTGAGAAATCCGGAGCATCCCCTTTTGTGCTATAAAGCCAATCTGAAAAATTTTTCTCTACATATTTTGAAAATTCCTTATTGCATTCTTTCCTTTGATCATTAAGAGTCTGTCTTAGATTCACTTCCGGGTGTTCATCTAATTCTAATTCCCAATTAACTAACTTGGAATAGATCTCTATCCAATCATTATAATTTGGGTTTAACATCAATCGCTGTGTAATCTCATTAAAAGCTTCGAGATAATCTTTAGCTACATATTCGTCTGAGATTTTTGAACTTTCGAGAAATTTTTTACATACCATTAATACTTGTGAAGGAAGTACGGGTTTTATTAAATAATCACTTATTTTGCTCCCGATAGCTTCGTGCATTAATGTTTCTTCTTCGCTCTTGGTAATCATTACAACAGGCAAAGCCGGATTAATTTCTTTTATCTGAGCTAGAGTTTCAAGCCCCCCAAGTCCGGGCATCATCTCGTCTAAAAATATCAGATCATAATTTTCATTTTTTATTTCATCAATAGCATCTTCGCCATTTGTAACTGTCTGTACTTCATAACCTTTTTCGTTTAAGAAAATTATATGCGAACGCAATAATTCAATTTCGTCATCTACCCATAAAATCTTATTTCTTTTCGGAGACATATTCTTATCCTTTATTTACTGAATCGAAATATGAACATCAATACCTGCTTCATTTGTGGTAGTAGGAGGAATTCTTGAAGCTCCCTGAGGTTCTACCGATGTCCGGCGATAGAATATAGAAAGTGTAACACGTGAACTCATTACATATTTAACTTTTGGCTCGATAGTAGTTCTTGTAGTTCCATCCAATGGTTCACCGGCTTCTTTGAAGTTATCCATTTTATAAACTAAACTCGATGATTTTCCGCTTGTATAGGAAATTGATACTTCCAAATCGTTCTTAAGTGATATTCCAAATAATGGAAGTTCAAATCCCGATTTTTGATAACTTGCTGATACGTTAATATCTCTTGTAAAGCTTTCAGTAATATTTCTAGTAGTAGCTCCTAGATTATAGATCGTTTTAGTAGAGAACCTGATCGAACTGGTTAAATTACCTCCAAGAACTTTATCAAATTGCATACTTAGGCCAAGAAGAGGATTGAATCCAAATTCTATCTTCTGCGACTGAACTTCATGAAGCCCGTCAGTATTAATTTTCCATCCTTCGTTATAAGTGGAAGTATAAGCATGTTGCAAAGAAACTTTCTTAGCAAAATCTAACCATTCTATCTTTTCTAAACCGTTCCAAGTTAATGACCAGTTAGGACGTGGGATATATTTCATTACATCTTTGAGTACAGGCACTTTAGAAAATAGTGAGAAAGTCTCTAAACCTTCAACAAATGCTTTAGATAAATTTTCAGTTGGACGTGGAGCAGTCTTATCGTATAGTTCTGCAACTTTTTTAATACCGCCTGAAATAAATAAAAACGAAGGCAAGCTAACAAATGAGCGAGTAATATCACCGGTTGAAGTCAAATTCTTAATAGAAACAACACCCATTGAATCAGTCTGAATTGTAGTAGCTTTATTCAAACCCCAACCGACCGTCCAATTGAGATCTAATTGAGCACCTTCCCAAAGAGGTCTGGAAGTTTTTATATCAAATTGATTCTTATGAGAATAATTATCCGAAAGATTACCATTCGGTGCACGCGAACCCACTTTATTAGAAAGTCCCAGCATAAATAGTCTATTTGGACCTTTGTTTTCGGATTGTTTGATACCGAAGAAATTATTAAAACCTGTACCTGTTCCTTTAAGACCACTGCTTGAAAGAGAACTTTGTTGAGAAAAATTTAGACTTATTTGATCGTAATCTAGCAAGAGCCATTTAACGCCAAGTTTTAGATATTCTAATCCAATCGTATAAATTGGTTCGGATGGAACTTCTACATCCAAAGAATCTGCATAAGTAGAATCTGAAAAAGCTAACGAATCACCAAAGACTGAACTATCCCTATGTGCTACAAAACTTTTATCGAAAGTTGAATCTGCTTGGAATAAAGGTCGATTACGAGATACGGAATCGATCTGAGCTAAGTTGAGATTCTGAGTAATAGAATCAACCGGAATAATGGGACGAGTTCGAGCAACTGAATCTTGCTGAATTAACGGCGTACCTAATCCTGAGGTATCTGCCGGATTGATATTAGTATTATTAGCAAACATTGATGCACGAGGATTTCTCCTGCGTGTAGGTGAAGCAGCCGCAGTCGGAGGTGGCTGAGGAGTTTGCTGAATCGGTTTTTCTATCAGCGGTTGTTGAGTCTGTTCTCTTGTTCCACTTCTTCTACCTCCTTGAGACGGAGCTTGAGTAGGTGCTTTTGGTTCATCTTTTACTTGTTCTACTCTAAATAAAGGTGCAAAAATTGATTTTAACCTTATGTTTAATCCTGCGCTTATTCTATTAGAATATCCAGCCGATCTACCTAGCTCTTCCTGTTGGAAATTATTTTGCCAAGTATAAGAGACAGAATAATTTGTAGTAATCGAGATATACTTATTTAAGTCCCAAATCGATGGTACTTTTGGATTAAGTCTTAAATCAAAATTTTGTCTATAATTATAATCTTTCCCAAATACTGCGCCGGAGAAAATTTCTTTCCATATTTCACTTTCGGATCTCTCCATATCATTTTCGGTTAATAGATAAGCCAATGATGATTGTATATCAAAATTATAATTAAATCCGACATTAAAAAATCCACCTTCAGTAAGAGACCAAGCCAATCCGGCACCGCGGTTAGTAGTAAAGTCTCTTTGAACGTTCGGTTTATCCGGCGAAGTCCTATTCACTCTGAAAGAACGATTTCTTGAAGCAGTAAGATTAGAGGAGATAGAAGTAGGAGAATAAAATATTTTAACATCTTTATAGTCAGTAAAGAAACTTAATACGTCCCCTAGATATGGAATATCTAATGGTTTAAAGAAATTATCTCTACTTAGATTTACCGAATATGATGCACCTGCATTCCAAGACCATTTGAATTCATTTATTATAGTTGGATTTCGGCTCATTGACTTATTATATGTAAAGCTAAATGCCAGACTATTAAATGTATCCCTAATAAGCCAAAAATCTGTTGGTATTTTAATTCTAAAATTTTGGACACTCCAAATTTCTGAAACCGAAACCGTTTGTGTCTCCCCTTTAATACTTCTTAATTGCTCTTGTATAATTGCCGGATCAACATTCTTTTCAATTAAATTTGCTTCGATTTGTTTTTGAGCTTCATCTACTTTGATATCTGTTCCGGGCATATAAAGAGGATTCACAGTAGATTCATTCCTGGAATAAGTTACTTTAAAATTACTGCCGGAAAGATTTAAAGGAATCAATTTTAGTATATCAAGATCTGCCGAAACACCCCAGCTTCTTCTATCATCTCTTGTACCAAACCTTTCCGATAGTTTATGGAAATATGGATTGGTTTGGTTAATATTAAAATTGACTTTCAATAGGTCAGCCAATTGAAATGAAGTCGAAGCAGTATAAGCCCAGCCGGGAGTATCATCAGCTCCAAGAACACGCAATTCATTAATCCATACATCCCCTGAAATGCGCTCTCCTTTTGACCCCTTATTTGTAGGATTTATAATTCCTATTTGGAAAAATGATATTCGGGTAAGAGTAGGATTTCCTCTTACTCCATAAGTATGTCCGGGAAGATCTGCTAATGGGACTAGATAAACACCTTTTATCTGAGTACTATCTCTTCTCTGTTTAATAGCGGTCAATTCAGAGAAAACAAGACTTACTTCATTCCAATCTGCTTGAACCGGTTGACGATATTCATAGTAGTTGGATGTATCTGATCCAAAACGTAAATAAACCTCGGAAGCATAATCCTCCGGACCTGAATAATGGGAGATTGAACCGGGGGCATCCCTTAAATCTCCATGAATAAATAATTTCATCTCCTGATAATTAAAAACATCCAAAGGTTTATAAAGATATTTAACTACTTCTCTTTTATCACCATCCTCGAGCTGATTAATAATAAGGTTGAGAGATTGTTCATTTTTTAGAACTTGCTCATCCGGCTTGGTTCTGTCTTTTTCCTGCTGAACACCGGCAGGTAGATAGTATTCAGGATTGTCTTCGTAATTTATTACTGAAACCGTCATAACAGTATCTTCAGCAGTAACTCTTGGAGGTGTGAGTACTTTCTGCCATTGATTACCGACAAGATTTAATTCAGCGAATCTTATATGTACCGGTGTGGAAGCGCCAGAAACCCATAAACGGATTGTTTCAACGACAGAGAAACTCGGATCACCAAATTTTTCAACAAAATCTTTCAACGGTACTTTGAATAAATACCAGTTGCTTCCTTTATAACCCCCACCCTGAATAAATGGATTAGTTGTTTTACTTGTATCCAACGGTACTTCGTATCTAAAATAACTATTGACTCTATCGAGAGTAAAGTTTCTATTTAAATCTTCTGAATCAGGGAGTCTTCCCAAATCTGTGGATTTAGCATTACCCTCTGTTGCTACAATACGTGAGTAATCTGCACTTGTGCTATAAACGAATGAATAATTATCATTACTTGGATCCGGATTAGTGCTTGCATTATAACCGGGTTCTTCGAAATCTCTAAGTCCATCGATACCGGTATCTTCCCCTTCATCAACAAGGTCATTCGAGTTCTTATCTTCAGTATCTAATCGTCCGTTCGGAATTACATCTTCACTTATTTGTCCAAGATCTATATGTAATTTTAAATTTTCAGGTGCAACAATTGTGTACATCCAAAATTCAATAAATTCAATATTCTCTTCCACTAAGTTATTAGCAGTCGAAGAAAGAGGTTTCATCATACCCGCCCAATTTAAGTTAGTCTGATCTAATGTAGGATTCCAATTATAATAACCTCTCTGAGTAGGTGTATAAATAAAATCTAATGCGGTTATTTGCTGTTGGTCACGGCTAGTCTGCTTCCTATCGCCATATAAATTTTGAACCGTTACATCAGATGGTGTGATATTATACCAATAAGCATTAGCCTTATAATTCATTTGTTGAATTTCCGGGAATTTCCCTATAACAGGCAAATTATTCGGGACACTGACATCTTTCCATGAACCATAAGCCATACCCATTGGGATGGTTCTCTTTGCACCTTCAAAATCGTCAATATATGCAATACTCTTTCCCGCATCGGAAGTGATAGTACTTTTCTTTGTATTTGGATCGGGATCTATATAAGCAAATTCTCCTTTTAGTGAGAAATTAGAAACTGCACTTGTAGAGATAACTTTATCAAGAGCTTTAGTTATAAAAGGAAGATCAATACTGGTTTGGAAATCGGCTCCGAAAATTGAGTTATTTAATGGTTCTTCGCCTATTCTTACTTTATCACTAAGTGTCTGTTGATTCAGATTTAGATAAGAGAATCCAAGAGATGTCTTTTTACTAAATTGGATATTACCTCTTAAACCCAAAAGTGTTTTGGAAGCTAATTGGAAAAGGTCATTCTGCTCGTATGTGATTTTTAGATCTGCCCCTGGGACTAATGCTTCTGCCTTCCTTATTATTATTTGCCCAATATTATAATCAACCGTATAATCAACACCTTCAACCAATTGCATGCCGTTAAGCAAAACCTTTACTGAATTTTCTACGACATTAAATCCAATTGTATAAACAGAAGATACGGCTGCAGAGTATTCCCCGGAAATTAAAAATTTATCTTTACTACGGTCTTGCTTAGCAAATGTAACCGTTGTATCATAAACCGCATTATATTTTAGAGAATCAGGTAAAGTTTTTGGTAAATCTCTACCAAATGGCTCTAAGAATGGAAATATAACTTCACCCGTTGATGGTTTTATTGTTTTATTTGGGAAGAAATCGAATGCCCCATCAGGCGTTGCACTTGTTCCACTTTGATCTGTTCTATCAAGACCGAAAGTTTCAAGAAGTTTAACACCGTTATAATCCGATCTCGGTTCCTGACCTTCAATTCGATATAGAAGATCAAGCTTAAATCCTTCTTCTTTTACTTCACGCCCACCAACTGGATATATGTTCCTAAGTTGCAAAACCCAAGCATCCTTAAATTGGGGTTGGAGATTTGCCGGTTTAACTAATTTGAGAACAATTAGAGCGGTTGTATCAGCCGATACGTCTGATAAAAACTCCCCATAATACCGATCGTCATCTGAAGAAGTTGTAGGTCCTTCAGTTCGGAATGCTACTGCCACTGCATCTTGATCCTGAATTTGTGTTCTAAAACTTATATATCCTGTCTCTGCATGATAATCATAATCGACACCTTGGACCAAAAGCATAAACCGTCTTCCGATTTCCTGAATACCCGGAATTGATTGGAGAGTACTATCTCTCTGATTATTTAATAGATCACCCTTTCTCCTCGGTTCTAAATTAATAAAGGCATTACCTTTTCTTTCATTGGGATTTGCTAAGCCAGTTATAGTTTTCCAAACTTCAATATCCTTAACGAGAACTGAATCTGTAACACGAGGGATAGGACTGCTATAAAAATTATTAAATATTGATAAATTTCTATCCGCATACATTTTATGCAAAAAGAAATGATTTGGCGAATAATCATAAACATGTATTTCAAATTGCTGCGCCTTAGCTCCACCGGAAACAGATACTTCTTGGATTTCACCTTTCTTCTGTGATGCTAATGCAGTTAAGCTTAATGGGCCCATTTGGAATTGAGCTTTTACACCAAAGAGAGCTTCACTTCCTCCGACCAATGACGAAGTCTGCAATGAAACGTTTCCTGCTTCCACGCTTTGAACTATTTCATCTTCGTAACCTGTATATTTAATCTTGAGCTGATTCTCATATTGGAAAGTTCTTTCTGTATTCCAATCCGCATTAATAGTAAGTTTATCTCCAATTGTACCATTAAGATTAATTTGAACCTGCTGCTTGAAATCAGGTTCATTTCTTGTATTACCAAGCGCTGATGTTGTAATACCCTCAGTAGTTTCATTTCGCCAAGCACCATGAATATCCACAGCACCATTAATTTTTAAACTTATTTTCGGAGGACCGAAAATAGATAAGAATGAAGTACTCGGAAGAGGAATTTCGATATTCGTAATATCGGTTAGTAATTGGCTAAGATCTTTAGTACTCTTCTTTAATTCATATTTATAACCAATTTGTTCCCATACATCACGATTAATCGCCTCGAGTCTAAGATCTATATATTCCTCTAATGGCATCTCTAAATAAGGTCGAGCTTCTTTCCCTACTAACATATCTGTAATAGTAACTTTAGTTCCGGTAGAATCTAATTTTACAATTCTATTTGAGTAATTCATAGAGGGATAAGCGAAAAGAGAAAGCTTCCTGCTTTTTCTAAATTCAGTATATGCCTTGTCTTCTCGTTCATATTTGAAATTTTTTATTCTTGCAGTTGAATCTTGAGATAAGGAATCGATTCTTTTGAGTGAGTCGATTTTGAATTGACTCATTAATGAATCTGTTGCCGGTTTCTTTGTTGTATCGGCGATAATGTCAAATAAATCGATAACCTTTTTAGAAGGTTCAGTTTTGATTAAGTCTTTTTCTGAATTAGAAGATAGTCCATTGGTAGCAAATTTTTGATCAGGGAGATCATTTTTGACAACTGATAATAGCTCAAAACAATTATCAAATAATAGAAGATCATTTGATTGAGAATTATTCTGACTTGAAAATCCAAGAGAGATAGCTACATATAAAATAAAAAATGGAACAAAGAAAAGCTTCAGTCCCAACTTTAAGATATTTTTAAGAGAATTATGGATATTATACCTTTGATATAAATTAAACATCTAAATTAATTGTAGAATTTTACTTATAATCCCTCCGATTTTTTTATATATGAAAAATATAGTAAAATCCTATTCATTTGCAATTCCTTTTTGAGGGAAAAATTTTTACGTTGATTATATGATATCTTTTATTTGCGTCTTCTCTTCAATCGATTCAATGAATTGATTTTTGTGAACAATAATGGCACTTAAATTATTTCCTACACAAGCACCTGTATCAATATACCACGAATTAGATTCTTCAACGACTGTAATTTGCGACTGTTTAGTATGACCAACCACTTGAAATTTCCCCAAGTCTAAAAGTGAATCGCGATTCCACAATATACCTTTATCACTTCTTAGATCATCAATTATCATAGGTTCTAAAACAGAAAGATCATCCTTATAATTATTAGGTAGAAATTTTCTATACGTTTTTGATACACCTGCATGAGAAATAAAACAATCATCTAAATCCATATACAAAGGTGCTTTACTAATTAAATCAATATGAGCAAAGATATCATTTTCATAATGTTCATAAGATTCTAAAGTTGATTCACTTCCATTAAAAAGCCAAGAACGCGCAAATACACTTGAAGGTTCTTTAAAGAAATGATAGAACATATAATCATGATTGCCGGGTGTAAACTTAATATTATTTTCAATAATAAAATTAATTACATCACGCGAATGATTTCCTCTATCAACCATATCCCCGACAGTTACGACTTTAATTCGAGGATATTTTTTAACTATCTTTTTGTAAAGTTCTACAAGAGTATAGTAGCAACCGTGTATATCACCAATAACAGCAACCATAATTAAATATAGAAAACCTTTTTAGCATATTCAGTTAATTCATCTCTAAAGATTGGATGTGCAATTTGTATTAATTGTCTTACTCTATCTTGAATAGTTCTGCCAAAAAGATTCGCTATTCCATATTCGGTTACAACATAATGAACATCGCCGCGAGATGTTACAACTCCGGCACCCGGTTTTAACATCGAAACTATGCGCGAGTATTTCAAATCTTTTGTAGCTGAAGGGAGAGCTATAATTGGTTTGCCTCCTTCTGAGTGAGCAGCACCTCTTATAAAATCAACTTGTCCGCCTATACCGCTATAAAAACGAGTTCCAATTGAATCCGAGCATACTTGCCCGGTTAGATCCACTTCAATTGAAGAATTAATTGCAATCATCTTATTATTCTTAGCGATTATAAATGGATCATTAATATATTCTTGTGGGTGAAATTCTATTACAGGATTATTATGAATAAAATCGTAAGAGCGTTTAGTACCAAGGCAGAATCCAGCAATAATTTTACCGGGATGTAATGTTTTTTGTTCGCCATTAATAATCCCATTTTCTACCAATTCGACAATGCCATCAGAAAACATTTCAGTATGGATTCCGAGATCTTTCTTATTCTTTAAATATTTCAATACTGAATCCGGAATCGCACCAATACCCATTTGAAGAGTGGAACCATCCTCAATTAAAGATGCAACATTCTCGCCGATTTTATCATATATGGCTAAGGTCTCAGGAGTAGTATCGGGATCAACTTGTGGTAATTCTAATAAAGGAGTATCTGATTCTACAAATAGATCAACTTTATTAACATGAATAAAGCTATTGCCTAGCCCGCGTGGCATATTTTTATTTACTTGAGCAATTACAAATTTTGCTTTTTCAGTAGGAGTCTTAATATTACCTACATCAATTCCATAGCTACAGAAACCATGTTCATCGGGTGGAGAAACATGAATAAGTGCAACATCAGCTTGGAGAACTCCCTTTTTAAATAACTGTGTAACCTCCGAAAGGAATATTGGAATAAACTCTGCGCGCCCTTCATTAACGGCTCCGCGGGCATTTCCGCCTATAAAAAATGCTTTATGATGAAAATGTTTTTCCATTCCCGGTTTAAGGTATGGCAAATCACCTACTATAAGTATATGATAAATTTCTACATCTTCTAATTCATCTTTTCTTCTTACCATTGCATTAATTAAATCAAATGGTGCGGCGCATCCGGGCTGAATAACCAATTTGTCCTTAGATTTTATAACTCTTACTGCTTCATCGGCAGTTACTAACTTAGAATTATATTTTGCTACCCAAGGAGCATTAGCATTTAGTGTTGATTTTGTTGCTTCGATTGTCATAACCATCTCTAAAATTTTTAGTTTTTTGAAAAAATATGCAGCCGTCTATACTCAATCTTAAATTCTTCGGCTATAATTTCATTAGTACAATATCCGTTATAAGAACAGACTCCCCTTGCTAATCCGGTATCGCCGATAAGAGCATTAGACAATCCATTATTTGCTATCTCTAATATATATTCTATTGATGCATTATTTAGTCCATAACTTGCAGAACGTGCAACTATCGCAGGCATATTTGGGACACAATAATGAATCACTTCATGTTCGATATAAATCGGGTCTGAAATCGTAGTAGGTCGGCTTGTTTCCACACAACCACCTTGGTCAATCGAAACATCAACTATAACTGCACCTTTTTTCATCGACTTAACCATCTCTTCAGTAATTAAACTTGGAGCTTTTTCCGATTTAATCTGAACGGCTGCAACTAATAGATCGGCAAATGAAGCACCGCGTGCAATGGTAAATGGATTTGCAGAAACAGTGGTAATATTTTTAGATATTTCAGATTGAATTCGTCTCAATCTTCTTAAATCTTTATCAAGAACAACTACATGTGCACCCCTTGAATGAGCGGCACGAGCAGCATTATATCCCACAACACCGGCTCCAAGAATAACGACTGCCGCAGGAGCAACTCCAGAAATACCTCCCATTACAATTCCACGTCCGACTGAATTATCACTTCCTAAATATCTTTCGCCCACTTCTATGGCTAATTGTCCTGCAATCTCACTCATCGATTCAAGCACGGGGAATTGACCGTCTTTTTCAATTAATTCATAAGCAATTGCTGTTACCTTTTTCTTCATCATCTTATCAAGAACGTTTTTCTTATTTAGAGCAAGATGAAGAAATGAAAATGTAATTTGATCTTCTTGTAAAAGTTCAGCTTCTTCTTCTGTATAAGGTGCAATTTTTACAATCATTTCAGATCTTTGAAAAACTTCTTCGGTTGTATAAACTATACTAGCTCCGTTTTTTGCATATTCTTGATCAGAACAGTGGCTGCCATCTCCTGCACCGGATTGAACAAAAACTGTATGACCGGCTTTTATAAGAGAATCAACACCGGCAGGAGCCAATGCTACTCTTTTTTCTTCAAGCTGTGTTTCTTTTGGAATTCCTATTCTCATAATTAAGTCTTAATTTTTTAAAGAAAAATAATTATTAACAACAATATATCCAATTCTTTTTTAACTATATATACTTATCCGAATAAAATCCGAGTAATAAAAAGTGCTGCTAAAATACCAATAAAATCAGCAATTAATCCTGCAGCCAAAGCATGTCTGGTCCTTTTTATGTTTACCGAACCAAAATAAAGAGCAATTACATAAAAGGTGGTTTCCGTACTCCCCATTATTGTAGATACCAAAACGCCAATAAATGAATCGGCACCATGTTTTGCAATAATTTCCGTCATTATTCCGAGCGATCCACTACCGGAGAGAGGTCTCATTAATGCCATTGGTAATGCTTCAGCCGGAAATCCGATTATATTTGTTAAGGGATTTAATAATATAATTAGAAAATCCATTGCACCACCGGCTCTAAATATCCCGATAGCCATTAACATTGCAACTAAATAGGGAATAATCCTTACAGCTACATCAAAACCTTCTTTTGCCCCTTCAACAAATGTCTCATAAACTTTTACTTTCTTATACATTCCATAAGAAAGAAAAAGAATTATTATCAATGGGATTGCTAATATAGAAATAAATTGAATGATTTCTTTAATGATATCGATATTAATTGAAGGTAATTTGAAGATATCGGTAGTAAAGAGAGTAATTGCTATCAATGAAAAAGAAAACATCCCGATAAAAAGTTTATAACTTTTCTTAATCCAATCGCCGAATTTAAAATCAGGGATAGAAAATTTTTCAAGAATTTTTACTGAGATAATAGCTGCCGAAGTAGCACAAAGTGCACCGAAGAATGAAGTGCCGATTATAATGGAAGGATTGCTGCTCCCTGCCGCCGCTCTCACAGCTATTGCAGTTGCCGGGATAAGTGTTAGCCCGGCAGTATTTATAGCTAGAAATGTACACATTGCATTTGTAGCTGTTCCTTTTTCAGGATTAAGCTTATCAAGCTCTTCCATAGCTTTAAGACCGAAAGGAGTTGCCGCATTACCAAGACCGAGCATATTGGCAGAAATATTCATCAAAATTGATCCTATTGCCGGATGATCGGAAGGGACGTCAGGAAATAGAAATTTCATAATCGGTTTTGCTGCGTTAGCAAATTTTGTAATAAGACCTGATTCTTGAGCAATTTTCATAATCCCTAGCCACAAAGCCATTATTCCAATAAGTCCTAAAGCTATATTTACAGCTGTTTTTGCATAATCCAGAATTGCATTTGTAATTCCTTTCATCTTAAGAAAGGATACTTTTTCAAATACAATTTTTGCTTCTATTATATTTGCTTCACTTCTTTTTAACGATATAAAAGTGCCATATATATCATCACTCTTCCCTTCGGCAGATGCAATCTGTTGAATAATTTCGGGAGAATTAGAATTGACATTTAATACAAAAGAGCCAGAATTTGATTTTATAAAGGTTAATTCTGTATTTCCCTTAAAATTAATTGAATCATCTATTCCATAAATTGTTCTTAGTGATTCTTTAGGTATTATTAGTTCTGATGCGACTTTAGTTTTTGTAGAATCATTAAGTAGGAAAACGGCATTTATCTCTTTTCCGTTTGCATATTTATCATTAAACGAATCAGAGACATCAATAATAATACCTGATAAAATACCGATAGCTGCAAGGGCGATCCAAATATAATTTAGCATAATTAAATTACCTTCTCCCCGAATAAAGTCCGCGTGCCTTAGTTACTTTAATATCCTGAAATTCAGAAGCTTTCATTCTTATTTCAAAATGATAACCTCGATAAGTACCTAAAGGATTCCAAGTAAAATTAAATTCCCAACAGTGTAAGTCTCGATATACGGTTATTTGTGGCGCAGAAATCTGTTTTTGCTCAATATCGTAGCTTCCTCTTACTTTAAATTTCCAATTCTCCGTTAAATTAAAACTTAAATCCAATCCTAAATTAGAAAATTTATTTACGATATTTGGATTGTTCTTTGATAAATTATAATAATAAGAGAGACTTAAATCCCAAGGGATTGATAAATCAGCAGGTTCACTATTATCATATAAGGCAATGAAATCTTTCTTTTTGAATGCGTCTAATTCATCAGTCTTAGCTGTATCTTGTTTTTCTTTTTTCTCAATTTTATCGCCTGCTATAGAAGTTGAGATTGAAAAACTAAAATTAGTCAAACGAAACAATCCCTTCCCTTCTTTATATAAAAACCGGTTAATTCTTTGTGGACCGTTGTAATCATAAAATGTATAAGATGAGGATCCTTGAAAACTCAAAAGCTGACCTATTTGAGTTCGATAACTAAGATTAAGATCACTCACTCTAAGGCTATCGGCAGCAAAATTATAATTAACACTTGCATCGAAATTTAGAAGCGTAATTTTATTGTCGCTATTAGTAGAATCTTTTGGATCTTTAAATGTTTTTATTTCAAAAATATTTCCGAGAGAAAAACTCAAACTCTGTCTTTTGCCACCGCTGACACCTCCGAAAATCTCTCTTCCGAATTTATCATATCGGACTTCTTCTCCGCTGCTTAATTTATATGAGTCGTAATAATCCCAACTATCAGATGCGAAATCAGGTTGATAAGTATATGAAATCGAAGGACGTACCGTATGCCTGAATGCTTCAATACCCAAGAAACTTGTTTGCATAATTCCATATAATTTTGTCGATGCAGAAACACTCATGTCAAAGGTTCTTACGAAGTTAAGTTCATTTACATACCTTTCGCTGATGGAGTCTCTTACCATTGGTGCACCGGTTTCGGGATTAGTTGAAAGCAACGGAATTGATTCTAAAACTAATCTTCTATTGTACCATTTTTCATTATAACTAAAATTCGGAGATATATTAAAATAGCCTAATTTTGGAGAAAAATTTAGATTAACACTATGATTAACGCCAAGTTTTTTTTCTAAATTACCGCCAACTTTACTTCTATCATTCTTAAACTGTCCATTATAGTCAAGGGCTATTAATTCATACCAACTCGGTTCGGTGGAATATTCTTTTGAATTCTTTTTGAAAGGACTGAATTGTGATTTTGAAAAATTAAGACTCGGTAAGGTTTCATAAGTATCCCCGGTCCTAAGATTTTGTGAACGGTAGTAGTTAAGAGTAAGACTGCTGCCGCTTTCTTCCCATCTTTTATTAAAAGTGGCATTCGAAATAATGTCCTGAGATAATAAATCGTTATAGTCAATTGCATTATTTTGCAAAAATGTAGAGGATAAGAATTGGAGATTAGCATCCAAGCGAGTAGTAGGATTTATCTCTTGATTATGATAAAGATTAATATTCCAATCGGTTTGATTTCTGCGTGAGGGGTCTCCTTCTTCGCCGGTTATAATTCTGGAATAACCTGCATTAAAATTTCCCGAAAAAGAATAACGCTTAGCATATCGAGTTCTATTGCGAAATCCATATCCACCTTTGGTATAATAATCTCCAGTAAAAGACATATCGAAATAATCACTGGCAGCCCAAAAATAACCAAAGTTCCTGAAATATTGTCCGCGGTCAGCTATCTGCCCGTAAGTAGGAACGACTATTCCGCTTCTTCTGCCCGATTCATTGGGGAATACTGCGAATGGTATCGGTAATGGCAAAGGCACTCCTCCGATATACATAAAAATCCAATCGGCAATTATCTTGTCGTTTTGGATTACCTTCATTTTATCTGCTGTAAAATATGTATGAGGAGTATCGCTATCACATGTTGTAAACATACCCTCATCGATAAAGTAAGTATCTTTATCAACTTTTTTAACACTTTCTCCTTCGTATCGCGAACCAACTTCTTTATTTTTTGCTGCCGAAATAAAACCTTGTTGAGTCTTGAAATTATATCTTAACCGCTCTCCTTCAAAAGCATCGCCACCTTCTTTAAGTACTGGAGTTTCGATTAACTTTGTTTTTGAAGAATCCATTCTTCCGAATGCTTCTAATTCATTTTTTGTATAATCGACAATGATTAATCCGCCATTAAGGTTAGTCTGTTTATACTTTAGAGCACCTGCACCATAAACGTACATCTTTTTATTTTTTACATCAAATACTAAGGAATCTTTCGATTCGGAATAAACTATATCTTCAATTTGACTTTTATTTTTAGTGGAATCAGTAGGTACAAAAAGGGAATCCTTTTCCTGTGCAAATAAAACCGTATAAAAAAATATAAAGAAAAAGATCCCTTTGATATTCATCAAATACCATTAAGATTTATAAAAAACTAAAGCGCTTGCACCTTTAATACCGGCGTCATTCTTTAGTTTTGCAGGTTTAACTTTTATTCTCGGCTTAAATGGAATCATAACTCTGTCGATCATGGCTTCTCTAATAGCATTAAAAAGAAGATCTCCGAAACCGGCAACTCCACCGCCGATAATTATATTTGTTATATCTAGTGTATTCACTGCATTTGCTAAACCATGACCAATTTTTGTACCTATATCGACAATAAAACTAATTGCATAAGTATCATTTTGAAGTGCGGCTTCATGAATAATTTTAGGTGTAAGAGGAGACATATCATTTTCAATAAGTCTATTTATGATCGAATCCGCCTGAAAAGGAAGTTCCTCCTTTACTCTTTTTATAATATAGCTATTACCTACATAAGCTTCTATACAACCTTTAGAACCGCATTTACATTGTGCGCCGTTATGATCAATTGTGGTATGACCAATTTCTCCGGCTCCGCCTGTTTCGCCGCCATAGATTTTTTTATTTATAATTATCCCACTTCCTACTCCTGTTCCTAAAGTAATCATAATAAAATTATTATACTTTTTTCCTGCGCCATAAATTAGTTCACCTATTGCAGCGGCATTGGCATCGTTTTCAACATAACAATCGACACCAAATTCTTTTTTAATTCTTTTGGCAAGGAATACTTTTTCCCAACCTGGAAAATTAGGCGGATTTTCTACTGTCCCCTTTTTAGAATCAACTGTTCCCGGAGAACCTATCCCAATACCTTCAACTTTATCTTTGCTATTTTTTAATAGAAACTTTATACCTTTTTTAATTTGACTTACAACTTCATCAGGTCCATTGTGAGCATTACTATCAATCGATATTTTTTTAACTATTTTTCCTTCCTTATTGACCAATCCTATTTTAATGGATGTACCTCCAAGGTCAACTCCCACAGCATATTTTGATTTTGACATTCTATCCCCAACGGTATTTAATTTATTTTTGAATTCTCAATTTTAGAAATTATTTCTTCAGCTACAATTAATGCCTTCAATCCATCATTACCGGATACAACGGGCTGCGATCCATCTTGAACTGAATTCACGAATAATCCTAATTCATGTTTAAGGGCATTTACTTCAACAATTTCCGGCTGCTCATAAACGACAAATCTTTTTTTATCCCCAACACCCATTTCGCCAAAAGTCATAAAATGACCGCTATTTACTTCTTCGGGAGTAATCAATCTGAAAACTTCCGAAACGCCGGACATAAAATCAACTGAAATATAAGAATCTTTTTGGAACATTCTCATTTTTCGCATCTTTTTTTGAGATATACGGGAAGCGGTTACATTTGCGACAGCACCATTTTCGAATTCGAGGCGAGCATTCGCAATATCAATACTATCTGAGACTACAGCCACACCACTCGCACTAATTGTTTTCACATCACTTTTTACCAAACTAAGAATTATATCGATATCATGAATCATGAGATCTAAAACAACCGCAACATCAGTACCCCTTGGATTAAATTGAGCTAAGCGATCGGTCTGAATAAAAGTGGGATTAAGATTAAATTTATCCAGAGCTAAAAGAGCCGGATTGAAGCGTTCGATATGCCCAACCTGAAAAACTAGATTTTTCGAGCTTGCAACTTTTACCAATTCCTCGGCATCTGAAATTTTTGCCGTGATGGGTTTTTCTACAAATACATGAATATCTTTATCGAATACTTTTTTAACTATTTCATAGTGAGAACTCGTTGTTGTAACTACCGAAACTGCATCCACATTATGGAGCAAGTCATCTAAATCTGGAAAATAAACCGTATTAAATTCTTCCGAAATTTCTTTTCCTTTGTTTTCATTAATATCATGAACACCAACGAATTGAACATTTTCAAGTTCGTTTAATAACTTTACATGATGTCTTCCAAGATGTCCCGTTCCAATTACGCCTACTTTAATTTTTTTCATGTTCCTCTACTCGAGATTTTTTTATATGCAATTATTTCTTCAAAACCACCTTTATCCGGATTACTGTAATAAAGGAAAATATGATAAATATTATCTGTCTCCCAGAAGTTCCCTTCTAATATATTCCAATCAATATTACTGATTTTATCATTTTTATATTCAGCGGTTACATATTGATAATCATAAATTCCTCTTTTGAGTTGTACTATCAAACTAAGGAGACCATCTTTATCATACATTTCATATTCAGGTGAGACGATCCAATTATTAAATGAACCTACTAGAAAAACGGGAGCCATAACTTCCTCTGGTGGACGAATCCTAAATCTTATATTAAGATATTGAGCATCATCACTATTATAATCATTAATTAAAGATGCACCTTGATTGTCGTCTCGATTAAATTTATAAAAATTAGAAGTCTCAATTCCGCCGAATTGAGCATCCCCGGATGGATATTGATACTTTGATTTATTGCGAAGGTTTAATGTTCTATAATTATTCCCCGGTTTCAAATCCCTTATTAAAAAACTAAATCTATTAGAACCGTTCCAATCAACAAATTTATTTTCGGTATTAAAATCACGATTTATGAAATATGGGTATTCAATTTTCCCATTCTCTATTATCTCCATTCCTTTTACTAAGTTAGGATAAAGAGAATCAGGTAAAACAAAATCAGTTTTCAAAATAAAAGTTCTTCCTAATTCGGAATTGCCGGGTATCTCATTTTCAGCTCGGCTTCGAGTGATGCTTGGTCTAAGTCTTATTTTTGATTTATGAACTACTACAAACTTCCCCTCTGCTATCACATTATCTCTATTATATGATTCCATAATAAAAAATTTCCATTTCCCTGAAAAAGGGAAACGAATATTATTATTAGGGAATTGACCTGAATAATGATATTGCGCTTCTTTTACGTTTGAAGGTAATTCATAAAGCCATAGATTATATTCTGTATTATACGTTGGGTCAGTTAAAAATATACTATTGTAGGGTTCCCAATTTTGATTACAGAACTTAAATACTATGATTAGATTTGGC
Organism: bacterium BRH_c32; assembly: GCA_001516025.1. GTDB lineage: Bacteria > Bacteroidota > Ignavibacteria > Ignavibacteriales > Melioribacteraceae > BRH-c32. The sequence continues at coordinate 40,677 of LOEU01000037.1, forward strand.
GAATTTTGTGTTGCAACATCAAAATTGATTGTAAAGGTTTGTTCATATTCCTGGTTATAATCTATTATAGGGACTAATACTTCTTTATCATCTAAATAAGTCTGCAAAGATTTTATGACTATATCTTGCGCAGAAATAAATTGTGAAGCAAAAAAAAGAATAAAAAAGAAATTACGCATTAATAAGACCCTTTAAATTCAAAAATCGTGGCACTCTAAAGTGCCACGATTTCATAAAAAACAAAATTATTAGAATATAAAGGTATCAAAAACAATCATTAATTTAAAGGAAAGAGATTAGTTTTCTGTTAATGTGATGTCTCCGCCACTTGTGGAACCGGATACCTTTGCACCACCCGAATTTAACTTTCCTTGGAATTCCCCTCTTTTAACTCGAGTATCAGATGAACGACTATGCCTTACAGAAACATCACCTCCGCTGGAATCGAGATCAACATCCGCATTAGCATCTCTAGGCAGAGTTATGTTAATATCCCCGCCAGAAGTTTCTGCATTTATTCCTTCTACTCTGCCATAATATTTTATATCAATATCACCACCTGAAGTTTCTGCATTAATCGAACCATTTTGTGTCTCGACCGTTATATCGCCACCCGAAGTTTCTGCATTTAATTTACCATTAATATTTTTTGCCTTTATATCCCCCCCTGAAGTGCTTAAATCGGCATTACCTTTATTATTTGTAACTTCAATATCTCCGCCGGAGGTTTCACAAATTAAATCACTTTCTGTCTCTGAAGTAATGATATCACCGCCTGAAGTTTCTAACTTAATATTTCCCGTTAATTCTGAAAGAAGTATATCCCCTCCTGAAGTTTCTATATAAGCATTAAACTGATTTGGGATTTCAGCTTTTACTTTTACTTTTACTTTAATTCCTCTGCCAAAATTAAACCAATTAAAAGTGCCCTTTCTTTTAATAATTAATTTAAGCCCTTTAGAGGTCTGCTCCATCGTAATATTTAATTTTTCTTCTGCTTTGGAATTTCCATAGACAGTCAACCTAGCTTCATTTGAATTTGTGGTAACAACTTTAACATCGGCTCCGGGAACATTCACATAAAGAGATTGCCATTTTTGAACGGTGTAGGATTCTGATTTTATTACCTTCAATTCTTCTGCATGAGTCTTGATAACAGATACTAATAAAAATAAAAAAATGAATAGTGTTAATTTCGCCTTCATAAAAACCCCCTATTAATGATTATTTAATTAGACTCGGCAAAAGGGAAAATAGTTACATTATTTTGAAAAATAATGTAACTATTTAAGAAAGATTTTTTTATATGTTTTTTAATTCATGAACTAATTTATTCACAGCATCTTTTGAATCACCAAAATACATTAATGTGTTTGGATAGAAGAAGAGTTCATTATCAATCCCGGCATAACCAGCATTCATTGAGCGTTTATTCATTATAACAGTTTTTGAATAATCCACATTAAGAATTGGCATACCATATATGGGACTATTTTTATCATGTCTTGCGGCAGGGTTTACAACATCATTTGCCCCAATAATAAATGCAATATCGGTATTATTAAAATCATCATTAATATCTTCCATTGCATACATTTTTTCATAAGAGACTTGTGCTTCTGCAAGAAGAACATTCATATGCCCCGGCATTCTTCCTGCAACAGGATGAATTGCGAAACGAACATTTTTACCTTTTGATTCAAGCAAGTTTACTAAATCTCTTACGGCATGTTGAGCTTGCGCAACTGCCATTCCGTATCCCGGAACAATTATTATATTAGAAGCTGCATCAAAAATCATTGCTAATTCTTCAGGGTCAACCGATTTAACTGATCCCTTTGAAGATGTTTTTGCGGAGGGAGTTGAAATAGTACCGGCCGATTCCCAACCACCGAGTAAAACATTCATCAACGAACGATTCATCCCTTTACACATAATCATTGTCAGTATTAATCCAGACGCCCCGACTAATGCTCCCGCTATAATTAACTCATTGTTCTTTAATACAAAACCGGTCATTGAACCTGCAATTCCTGAATAAGAATTAAGTAATGAAATAGCAACCGGCATATCTGCTCCCCCAATAGGGAGAACAAGTAATACTCCAAGTATTAAAGCTATTGCACAGATTGATAATATGATCCACTCTAAAGTAGGGTTATAAATAGCGGAATAAGTTCCTCCTATTAGAACAGCAACTATAAGGATTACGTTTATCGTATTCTGTAAAGGATATTTAATGACTTTACCAGATACGATTCCTTGTAGTTTACCAAATGCAATAAGTGAACCTGCGAAAGTAACAGCGCCAATAAAAATACTTAGGACTACCGATACATCAGTGGATAGTTCATGAGAGAAGACATCGAAATTTTTCATTTTATAAAATTCAGATAGAGCAACTAACATCGAAGCACCGCCACCGAAACCATTCAACAATCCTACCATTTGTGGCATTCCCGTCATTGGGGTTTTATATGCAAATAAGAGTCCAATTCCTGAACCGATTACTAACCCTATTAATATATATTCATAAGTCATTACATGTTGATCGAATAAGGTTACGACTATCGCAATAAACATTCCAAGCGATGAAAGGAAGTTACCGTTACGTGCAGTCTTTGGAGAGGATAACTGTTTTATACCAAAAATAAAAAGTACAGATGAGATCAGATAAATTATTTCAATAATTATTTTCAATTTTTAGCTCACTTTTTTTTGAACATTTTTAACATTCTATCGGTTACAAGAAATCCGCCTACGACATTAATTGTAGCAAAGATTACCGCAATTAATCCAAGAATCGTACTAATTGTGAAATCCTCTAAACCGGCACTAATAATAGCACCGACAATAGTAATGCCCGAGATCGCATTAGAACCCGACATCAATGGGGTATGCAATGTAGGAGGTACTTTCGCTATTAATTCAAACCCGATAAATATTGCTAAGACAAATACATAGACCATCATCATAAAGCCATATATTTCCATCAAATTACTCCGATTAATTCGTTAAAATAGATTTAGTTTTTTGATGAACTATCTCACCATCTTTTACTATTGCTGCTTGCGAGATAATCTCATCCTCTAAATTAAAATTAAAAACTCCCTCTTTAGAGGCGTATTCTAAAAGATTTTGCAAATTTTTTGCATACATTTCGCTCGCATGATAAGGAACTAAACTTGGAAGATTCCCTTCTCCTATAATTGTATTTCCATATTTGTTGACAATTTTACCTGCTTCGCTTAATTCGCAGTTACCGCCAAATTCAACTGCCATATCAAGTATTACAGAACCATGTTTCATATTTTTCACCATCTCTTCGGTAACTAATATTGGGGATTTCCGTCCCGGGACTAGAGCAGTCGTAATTACAATATCAGCTTCTGTAATATGCTTGAATATTAGTTCTTTCTGCTTTTTCAAAAACTCTTCTGAGGCCTCTTTAGCATAACCTTTTTCATCCTGCATATTTTCATCCACAGGTACTTCAATAAATTTACCGCCGAGACTTTGCACTTCTTCTTTGGCTGAAGGACGTATATCTGAAACTTCAACCACTGCGCCTAATCTCTTTGCAGTCCCTAAAGCTGAAAGACCTGCAACACCAGCACCCATAATGACTACTTTTGCAGGTGATATTGTGCCGGAAGCCGTCATCATTAGAGGAAATATTTTCTTTAAATAATTTGCTGCAAGAATAACGCTTTTATAACCTGCAAGATTCGCCTGTGAACTTAGCGCATCCATTCTTTGTGCAATTGTCGTGCGTGGTATTGCGTCCATCGAGATCAAATTTATTTTGCATTCAGCAGCTTTCTTTGCAATTTCAGGATAATGGAGAGAATAAACGAATGAGATTAATATTGTTCCCGGTCTCATTAATTCGAGTTCAGATTTATCATATTTAGGGTGGCTAATAGGTCTTCCCACTTTTAATACAATCTCTGCTTCTTTATAAAGCTCAATAGCGTCAGGAACAATCTTCACTCCGGCGACAATATATTTTTCATTTTCAAAACCTGCACTCAGTCCGGCATTCTCCTCAATAATTACCGTGAAACCTTTCTTTATTAACTTTGCAGCTACATCGGGAGTAAGAGCTACCCTATTCTCCCCATCAATTATCTCTTTTGAAATTCCTATTATCACATAGACCTCATTTTCGTTTCATTAATATTTGCTTTCAGATTTGTTTCTAAAACTTCTAATTGATATCCGCTAAAAGTCGAGTATTCAACTAGTTCTTCAATTACTCTTAGCATAGCTTCTAATTCTTTCATATTGACTACTTTATTTATCTTATATATTTCAAATAGCTTCTTACTAAATATCCAATAGATTAATTCCTCAAAGCTTTCTTTACGATAATATGTTTTTCTTTGATAAATATTTGGCCTTAAGAATTTTTTTACAAATTTGTTTTCTAACATCTTTATTACACGTTCTGCAATTATATTATTGATACAATTTTTACTTTCTCTTAGCTCCTGCAGCTCAAATATATTTTCAAGTTCTTCATTTAGAATATTTATCAAAGCAAAATCTGTAACTAAATCATATTCGCTTTTACCCGTTTTCTGTAATAATTTCTTAATCGGTTTTTCAATCATTAACGAATCGATTAAAGTCTCTTTTTCGTTTTCGGGCAGTAATTTATTCATACTACTTATCAATACCCAGAAAGAACTAATAAGATAATTATCAGGTTCAAGTACATTATTAAAGAACATAACTGAAGAATGGAGTTCATTATTAAATCCATTAAGTTTTTTTGATAATGATTTTTCTAATAATTTTTTAATTCCTAAAAATGTTGATAGGTATTCATCAAACATCGTTTCAAGTTTTTCATCATCAGACTGCAAACCGAGATGTGCTTCCACTGATTTAAGGAATGCGAAGTAGCCTAATTTTAGATATTCAATATCATTAGCAGGCAAAGCAATCTCTTTGATATCAAAAAGATTTTTAATTATTTCTTTTCTTTTCTCATTAAAAAATTCATCAACTGATTGGTGAACAGGTATTAATATATTTTCTTTTAATTTAATCTCTACATTATCTAATCCATTCCCATTAAGTGAATTAAACAGATTTTCATATTCACCTTTTTCATCATACACTTCTTTGAAATTGAGATAAACTCGAGATTTGAAACCTTCTAAAGTAATCCCAAAACCATCTCTATGAAGCTGTGCACCATTAAATAAATATTCCAATCGAGAAATTGTTTCAGTAACTATATAATAAATTTTATTATCATTTTTTATTCCCAATGCTTCTGCTAAAGATATCGTAACAAGATTTTTATTATTACCATCGCTCACTAATTTTTTCGTTGAGTATTTAATTTTTCCTGAAGCGGTATCGTATTTATTATTAAAGAGTATAAGTGCTTTTTCGTCTCTTACTGAATTCGTAAAAGCAAAAATATTTTCATTTATATTTTCAAAATGATCAAGCAAATCATAGATCCAGAAATTTTTTATTTCACTGAATAGATATCGTTTTTTCATCAATGGAAATATTTCGTTTTCATGTCTATTTACTAACCATTGATTAGGCAGCTCATTATAATATGCACGCTGATATTCCATCCCATATTTTTCAGTAAATCCTTCTATTTGCCCATGAGCAAACATCGGCAAACCCGGGAGAGTTATCATCATCAAACAAACACCAAAATATTTATCGTCAGAGCCGAACTGTTTTATTGCAGTCTCTTCATCAGGATTGCTCATAAAATTTACATATCTCTTAAGTATCTCCGGTTCAAACTCAAGTGTGTTTGTTATCAGATCACGGTATTTATCGTTTTCCTCTTTCATAAACATATGCATAAAAGCACTGTTATAAACTCTGTGCATACCAAGAGAGCGAACAAAATACCCTTCCATTAACCAGAATGCTTCGGCAAGAAGAAGTGTCTCAGGCAATTCTAAATTAATTTTGTCCACTACTTCTCTCCAAAATTCTTCGGGAAATTTTGAATCGAATTGTTCTTTCGTAAGTGCATGATCTATTCGTGATGGAATATCTCCGCCACTCCCCGGTTCAGGATACCATAGACGTGAGAAATGCCTTTTAGTCAATGTCATTGCCGCGTCAAAACGAATTATACTAAATCTTTTTGCGACATCGAATATTTTATCTATAACTGCTTTGCGGACATCTGCATCTAATAGATTCAATTGTGCTGTATCATTCCATGGCATATTTGTTCCGTCATTACCATGATAGATAAATCGAGTTTGACCGTTTCTTTTATCAATCATTTGGAAAACCACTGCGGCATCGGTCTTGCCCCAATATCCATCTTCAATTTGTATAACATAATTTGAATCATCTGAAAGATCAGGTCCGGTAAATCTATAATTAGGAAATGGTGATTGATGAGATTGAATAAAATATTCGGGATGACTCAATACCCATTTAGAAAAAATTCCGGTGTGATTTGGCACCATATCGCTTGCTAATCTTATGCCTCTTTGTTTTGCCCTCTCGTTCAAATTTTGATAAGCAGCTTCTCCACCAAGATCAGCAGCGATATCATAATCGAAAAGTGAATACGCCGAAGATACTGCATCAATATTTCCAAGTATATGTTTTATTTTTTTTGAAGCATTACTTCTTTCCCAGATTCCTATAAGCCATAATCCATTAAAATTCCATTTTGCCAATTGATCCAATTCTTCATCAGGAATTTCATTAAGAGTTTTTATCGAACGATTGTATTTTTTTGAAAGTTGATCCAACCATACATAACTATTTTTTGCTATGAGTTTTACATTCGGCATCCAATCCAAATCAGCCGTGAAATTCTCCGGTTCTTCATAATCTTTCCAAATATCTTTAGCATATTTATATCCTGATTTACCTAGGACAAGGAATTCATCATAACTTTCTTTATCATAACTTGGTACTGTGGATGGTTGGGACCAGGCTCCGCCTCCTCCACCTTCCTTATTACTTTCAAATTGTGTTTCTTCTTTTATAAAATCTTTACTCTTTAATATCCGTATCTTAAGATTATCCCCTATTATTTCTGTCCAGTTCTCCAACATGTAATTAAGCTGACTTTCTAAATCATCGGGAAATGAGAGTAGTGGTTCTTTTAAGAAACTAAATAGATCTAATTTCCTAGCCCCAATTTTCACTTCTTCCTTAAAGAAACGCTCTAAAGTCTGGATAAGTGTGAAATAAGAATTTTTATTTGAAAAATAATCCTGATTGAAAAACTCGATTAACTTTTTATTTCCCGGATTTATATTCGAGAAATGGAGAAGGATTAATTCTTCTAAAGCAATTTCAATATTTGATTTACTTTCGGTATAGCCATTTAGATAATCATAGACTGAAATTCCATATTTATATACTGCTTGAGGAGGAAATAATTCACAAAATTCTGAAAGAACCTTAAATACTTCATCCTCATTAAGATTCTTATTCACGGACTGAATTGCTTTTTTGAATGCGTTGGGATTGAATTTATTTTCATACTCTCTAATTAAGTAATGAAAAATCTCATCGATTAATCCGGCAGCATTTACTAATCCGGGACTTAATTGAAGATGTGGTTCTCGATATTTATTAACATCATAAACAAAGTTTCTTACAATATTAAAATCTGCGAATATAACATTACCGGTAATCGAAAAAAGTTCATCATCTAAATGATACTTTTTTCTAATCGATTTAGCGATATGAAATTCAAATTTTAACTTCATCATTTTCTCCGAAAGGAAATTCCAATTAAAATAATCAATTACATCTATATAGATAGCAAAAATAATACATATTCTAAACTTAATTTTATATTTCTTATAAAATTGATAAAAAAGAGCTATTAGGTTATATTCAAAGACTAAAAAAAATCAAGAAGATGATTACCACTCCATTAATGACGCAGTATTATAAAATCAAGCAAGAGAACCCTGATATGCTTCTTTTATTCAGAGTCGGGGATTTTTTTGAGACATTTGATGAAGATGCTAAATTGGCATCAAAAGTATTAGGTATAACTCTTACAAAAAGATCACATGGAGCGGCAAATGATGTCCCTTTAGCCGGATTCCCGCATCATGCAATTGATACATATCTTCCGAAATTGGTAAGAAGTGGACTTAGAGTTGCAATCTGTGAGCAAATTGAGAACCCGAAATTCGCTAAAGGAATTGTTAAACGTGAAGTAGTGGAAATTGTTACTCCCGGCGTTACATTCTCGGATAAATTATTAGATAACAAAAAGAATAATTACTTATTCTCAGTGGCAATTGAAGGTGAGAGTGTCGGTATTGCAGTTTGTGATGTATCGACTGGCGAATTCCTTACTTTTGAAACCGATACGAGACATTTATTAGAGCAGTTACTTAATTTCTTCCCTGCCGAAATAGTTACTAATAAAAAGAACAGAGAATATTTAGAAAATTTAGTAAAAAAATCGCTTCCCTCAATTCGCATTTCAAGATTAGATGATTGGATTTATAATCGCGATTTCACTTATGAATTATTAACAAATCATTTCCAAACAAAAAATTTGAAAGGATTTGGAATTGAAGAAAATGAACTCGAGATAATCTCTTCCGGTGCTGCACTATTTTACTTAAAAGAAACTCAAAAAAATTCACTTTCTCATATAAGCACAATTTCAGAATATAACGCTTCTGAATTTATGGTTTTGGATATTGCAACGATGAGAAATCTTGAAATAATTTATAGTTCTCAAGATGGTTCTAAAGAAGGTACATTAATAAATGTTCTCGATTTTACTAAGACTTCTATGGGGGGAAGATTATTTAAAAAATGGTTAATTAAGCCACTACTAAAACTCGACAATATTAATCTTCGGTTAAATTCAGTAGAAGAATTAGTAAACAACAAAAAATTGAGAACGAATATTCAGAGTGAGTTGGATGAAGTAGATGACTTTGAGCGATTGATATCGAAGATATGTACAGGAAGAGCTAATCCTAAAGATCTGATAAATTTAAAAATGTCTCTAAAAAAAATTCCATTAGTAAAACAGTTGTTGGATCAAGCGCATTCAGAACTACTAAAGAAGATTAATGATAATCTCCTTGTCTTAGAAGATACTATACAATTAATTGAAGAAACAATAAATGATGATGCCCCGCTTGCAATATCGGATGGTGGTGTAATTAAGAAAGGTTATAATAAAGAGTTAGATGAACTTAGGGATATAGCTCATAACAGCAAAAATTTTATTGCAAACCTTCAATCGCGTGAGCGTGAACGAACAAAGATTAATTCTTTGAAAATTTCTTATAACCGAGTTTTCGGTTATTATATTGATATAAGCAATGCTCATAAAGAAAAAGTGCCGGACGATTATATAAGAAAACAAACACTTGTTAATTCTGAAAGATATATCACTCCGGTATTAAAAGAATATGAAGAGAAAATACTAACTGCCGAAGATAAAATAATTGATATTGAATCTGAATTTTTTAATAATATCAGAACCGAAGTGGCAAAGCAGAGCAATGAAATTCAAAGCGATAGCAGGCAAATAGCCGTCTTAGATTGTATTCAATCACTCTCGCAAGCTGCTGAAGTATATAATTATATAAAGCCGAAATTAAATACGGAAGGAAGGATAGATATTAAAGATGGAAGGCATCCTGTTGTAGAAAGAATTTTGCCTCCGGGAACTAAATTTACTCCCAATGACGTTATTCTAGCTAATGAAGATACACAAATAATTATAATTACTGGACCAAATATGTCGGGGAAATCAGTATTCTTAAGACAGGTTGGACTAATAGTTCTAATGGCGCAGATTGGTTCTTATGTGCCGGCTAAAGAGGCAGAGATTGGAATTGTTGATAGGATATTCACTCGCGTTGGTGCTAATGATAATATGGCTGCAGGCGAAAGTACATTCTTAGTTGAAATGCAGGAAGCAGCAAATATCCTTAATAATGCAACAAATAAAAGTATAATTTTATTAGATGAAGTGGGTAGAGGGACAAGTACTTTTGATGGTATTTCAATAGCATGGGCGATTACAGAATACCTCCATGAAAATCCATATCAAGCAGCAAAAACTTTATTTGCAACACATTATCATGAATTAAATGAGATGGCAGAAATTTTTGAAAGAATAAAAAATTTTAGAGTTGACGTAAGAGAAATCGAAGATAAAGTAATTTTTTTACATAAGGTAAAGCCGGGGGGAGCGGATTTTAGTTATGGTATTCAAGTAGCTCAAATGGCAGGACTCCCAACTTTCGTAACTAATCGAGCTAAAGAAATTTTGCTTAATTTAGAAAGCAAAGAATTAACTCCTTACGAGACGAAGCAGCTTTTAAATAATAAGAAAAAATTAAAAGATGTTAATCAATTGAGCCTCTTTGAAATTAAAGATGATGCATTAAGAACAGAATTATCGGGCATCGATATCGACGGGCTTACACCTATCGACGCATTAAACAAACTAAATGAATTAAAGAAAAAATTAAAATAAAAAATCGGAGTATGAAGTGATCGTAATTTTAGAAAATCATATAACAGAAGAGAATACTGAAAAGATTGTGAATTCATTAAAATCTTTCGGATTCCAAATTCATAAATCTGTAGGAGTGGAAAGAACAATTATTGGTGCAGTTGGCGTAAAACCTAATTTTGATACAAGAACAATAAAAGTAATGGAGGGTGTGGCTGATGTATATAGAATCACTACTCCATATAAACTTGCCGGAAGAGATTTCCATGAAGAGAATACTGTAATAAATTACAAAGGTGTGGAAATTGGCGGTAATAAAATAGTTATGATGTCCGGACCATGCTCGGTGGAAAATGAAGACCAAATCAATCGCCTTGCCGAGATAGTAGCAAAATCAGGCGCTCAAATACTACGTGGCGGAGCCTTTAAACCTAGAACTTCTCCTTATTCGTTCCAAGGCCTTGGCGAAGAAGGACTTCAATTAATGCGCAAGGCAGCCGATAATAATAATTTATTGGTAGTTACAGAAGTTATGCAAAATGATCAAATCGATCTAATTTATAAATACACCGATATTTTTCAGGTAGGCGCAAGAAATATGCAAAACTTTTCGATGCTAAAAGAATTAGGAAAAGTGAATAAACCGATACTTCTTAAAAGAGGAATTGCCGCTACAATTGAAGAGCTTTTAATGGCCGCAGAATATATTTTATCGAGTGGTAATCCGGATGTTATCTTATGCGAAAGAGGAATCAGGACTTTTGAAAGTTATACCCGAAATACATTCGATCTTTCTGCAATTCCTGTGATACATAAAAAGAGCCATTTACCGATAATCGCCGATCCATCTCATGCAACCGGATTAAGAGATCAAGTGCCTTCAATGGCTAGAGCTGCAGTGGCAGCCGGTGCAGATGGACTCATGATTGAAATTCATAATGAACCGGAGAAAGCTCTTTCTGATGGACCTCAAGCTCTGCTTCCTGTTAATTATTTACAGCTTATAAATGAGCTTCAACTTATTGCTCAGGCTATCGGTAGGACATTATAAATTGGGAATAAAATCTGTTTCCATTATTGGACTTGGTTTAATTGGCGGATCATTAGCAAAAGGGTTTAAGGAATATTTTCCGGGAATTAAGATATCAGCATTTGATTTGCCGGAAACCCTTGATATCGCATTAAATCAAAAAGTAATCGATATTAAATTATTTGATCCATTTGATGCATTAAAGAGCGATTTAATAATTATAGCATCTCCCGTGGATCATGCGTTAAATATTTTCGAATTACTTGTCCCCTTTTTAAATAAGAAACAGATAATTACAGATGTTTGCGGGATTAAAGAACCACTCGAAAAAATATGGAAGGAGAAATCTGGAAATGGTATATATATAGGAACTCATCCGATGACGGGAAAAGAAAAAGGAGGATTTATCAATTCAGATATACTCCTTTTTCAAAATTCTGTTTTTATTTTTTCAGATCTATTTAAAAATCGAATTGCAGTAAAAGAACTTGCAAAATTCTATTCTGTCTTTGGTGCAAGAATCATTTTTTTGAGCGCAAAACTTCATGATGAAATAGTTGCTTATGTAAGTCATCTGCCTCAATTAATTTCGGTTGCTCTCGTAAATAGTGTGGCAAAGAATAAGGATGGTAAAGAGTTTATTGATTTTGCGGCCGGTGGATTTAAAGATATGACTCGAATCGCTTCAAGTAATTTTAATGTATGGGAACCAATTCTTTCTTCTAATAAATCTAACATAATTAAATCGCTTCGAACAATAGAAAAACAGATACAAAATACAATCAAAAATCTTGATTCAGGTAATACAAAAAAAATAGGTAACGATTTTTTAAAATCAAAAAATTCTCGGAATAAAATACCCCAAAATTTCAAGGGTTTCTTATCTCCTCTACATGAATTAAATCTTTTAGTGGAAGATAAACCGGGTGTGCTTAGTTATATAACAACATCAATGTACAAAGCGAATATAAATATCAAAGATATAGAACTAATTAAGATTAGAGAAGGATTTGGAGGTACATTTAGATTGTTGTTTGAGTCTGCTTGGGATGTGGAACGTGCGGCAAAAATTCTAAAAAAGATAACTATTAGGAATAAATAGATTTAGCAATTGCTTCAACTGACTTCTGCCCATCGATTGCAGCAGAGATGATTCCACCCGCATAACCTGCCCCCTCCCCACATGGATAAAGATTTTTTATCTCAACATGGTTTTTTAATTCATTATCACGAGGTATTCTTATTGGAGAACTCGTTCTTGTTTCAGCTGCTAAAATCTGCGCTTCACTAGTAAAATATCCTCTCATACTTTTATTCGTTTCTATTAATGCTTTTTGGAGAGGGACTGAAATGTTCTTTGGCAATATTTCATGTAGAGGAGAAGAAACAGTACCGGGAATATATGATGAATCAGGAAGTGAGCTTGATACTTTATTTTCTACAAAATCAGTAATTCGTTGAGCGGGAGATTTTTGTTTACCTCCGCCTGCTTTATAAGCATCTTTTTCAATCATTGACTGATATTCAAGACCTGCAAAAATATTTTTACTTTCTCCCCAGTCTTGTTCGTTTATGGTAACAACAAATCCTGAATTAGCATAAGGTGAATCTCTTCTGGAAACAGACATTCCATTAAGAACTAATTCATCATCTTCTGTTGATGCGGGGACAATAATTCCACCTGGACACATGCAAAATGAATATACTCCTTTCTCGCCTATTTGGCATGCAAAATTATAAGCAGATGCCGGAAGATTTTTATGACGTATCTCTGAATGATATTGAATCTTATCTATCAATCTTTGAGGATGCTCAATTCTAACTCCAATAGCATAAGATTTTGATTCAATAAGTATATTTTTTCTGTGCAGTAAATTGTAAATATCTCTAGCCGAATGACCCGTAGCTAAAATTAATTTATCAATTTTATGTTCAATTGATTCATTAATTGTTATTGTATTGATGAGTGAATTTTTTAATGAGATACCGGTGAGTTTACTCTCAAAATTAATTTCTCCGCCGCATTGAATTATTGTATCACGAATGGCATTAATAATCTTTGGAAGTTTATTTGAACCGATATGAGGATGTGCGTCAATAAGAATATCGGGAGAAGCACCATGAAAAACAAATAGTGAGAGAATGGAATCAACATCTCCTCTTTTTTTTGAGCGAGTATATAATTTACCATCACTATAAGTACCAGCTCCTCCTTCGCCAAAACAATAATTAGAATCGGAATTAACAAATCCATCTTGCTGTATTGCTTTTAGGTCTTTTCTTCTTGATTGAACATCTTTCCCTCGTTCAAATATTATCGGTTTTATATTCAGTTCAATACATTTAAGCGCCGCGAATAAACCGGCAGGACCGCTGCCGATAATGTGACAAGTTAAATGACTCGTTACAGGCGTAAACATTATTGGGAAAATCTCTAACGAAGGGTCTTCATTTACAAAAGCAATAACAGAAAGTCTATATATTGGCTCTTTTGAACGTGCATCAATTGATCGTTTTCTGACTTTTAGAAAATTGAGTTCACTTAAATCAATTCCAATTTTTAATGCAGTCAACTCTCTTAGCTTTTCGGAGTTGTTAATAAAATCAAGTGGGACAACTATTTCGGTTTCTTTAATCATTCGATTTAATAAGTCGATTTAGTGATTCCGCCATCAACGGGAATAGTAGTACCTGTTATATAACCGGCAATTTCAGAAGCAAGATATACAATTAATGAACCTACTTCTTCCGGATTGGCTAATCTCTTCATTGGGACATCATTCGCCATCTTTGTCAAAATATCTTCTTGCGATTCACCCGATAATTTTGCTCTACTTGCAGATAAGTCATATAATCGTTGGGTAAGTGTATATCCCGGAGCAACATTATTTATAGTAATATTATTTTTGCCTACTTGAGAGCTGATTGTTTTAGACATTGCCGTAAGAGCACTTCTAAATGCGTTGGATAGGATCAGATTATCTATCGGTTGCTTTACGGATATTGAAGTTACATTTATAATTCTACCCCAATTATTTTTTATCATCCCGGGCAAAACTAATTTAGAAAACCGTACTGCACTTAATAATACTTGATTAAAGCCATTCTGCCAATCAGCTTCATCCAAGTCTTCAAAGAATCCGGGACGAGGACCTCCACAGTTATTTACAAGAATATCTATAGAACCAAGATGTGTTTCACAAAACTTTACCATATTTTCTATATCTGCCGATTTATCAAGGTCGCAAACTTCCCATAATACTTCTTTTCCATAAGCATGTTTGATCTCTTCAGATGCTTTGATTAAACGATCTTTATTTCTTGAACAGATTACAACTTTAGCTCCTTCGGATAAAAATAGTTCGGCTGTAACTCTTCCGATACCCATACTCGATGCTGTAATAAGTACGTTTTTATTTTTAAGATAAAGTTCCATTTTACACCTATAATTTTCTTATTACTTCTGAAATACCCTCTCGGATCATCATAACTGCATAAGCAGCGAGGAATAACGATGCGATTTTAGCGAATGCCTTAGAACCCCCTTCGCCAATTACCTTTGCAACCCACTTTGCATTTATTAAGATGGTAATTATTATAATAAAATTAACTAATAGTGCAGCTATTGTGGGTAGATAGCCATTTTTATCAGTTAAAATCATAATCGTTGCCAATGCCGCCGGACCCATTATCAATGGAATACCGAGAGGGACAATACCAATATTAGTATGAGGATTTCTTCTGCTCTCCGATGAGCTAATTATATCATTGATACTTAGAATCAAAAGTAGGATACCGCCTGCAATTCTAAAATCATCGATAGTAATTCCCAAAAATCTAAGTACTGCTTTTCCACCGAAGAGAAATAATATTGCAACCGTAAACGCAGTTAAACATGCTTCAAAAATTAATTTCTTCCTTTGAATAGAAGAAATTCCTTCGGTAAAACCAATAAAGATTGGTGTAGTTCCAATGATATCGATAGCAACGAATAGTGGTATAAATGTTAATAGAAATAAGTTAAAATCCATTTTGGTCCTAATTTTAAAAATGCAATTTACATAAAAGAGTGAGGAAAAAAAATCCCGCACATGGCGGGATTAAAATTATTCTAAGCTTTTTAATTGCTCGGATACAATTTGTACAGTATCCAATGCAATAACTAATTCCTCATTAGTCGGGATTCTTAATGCTTTTGTAGTAGAATCTGGAGTGTTAATTTCACATTCGCCTTTAACGTTTTCATTTAATTCTTTATCAAATTTAATTCCGAGAAATTCCAAATCATTACAAACTTTTTCTCTGACCATAGTAGAATTTTCACCGATACCGCCGGTGAAAACGAGTGCATCGATTCCGCCCATAGCAGCAGCATAAGCGCCTACATATTTTTTAATTCGATAACAGAATACATCAAATGCGGATGTGGCTTTTTTATTACCTTCTAAAACAGCAGCTTCAATTTCTCGCATATCAGAACTTTCACCGCTTAAACCTATAAGTCCGCTATGTTTATTGAGTAAAGTATTTGCTTCTGAAAGTGAAAGACCCTCTTTCCCCATAATGTAAAGAATGACTGATGGATCCATATCGCCACTTCTTGTTCCCATTAAGAGACCTTCCAACGGCGTAAAACCCATTGAGGTATCTATCGATATACCTTTATCAACTGCTGCAATACTGCAACCATTACCAAGATGTGCGGTTACTAATTTAATTTCACTTAAATCTTTACCTAACATCGCAGCAGCTCTTTCAGAAACATATCGATGTGATGTTCCATGGAAACCATATCTTCTGATCTTATATTTTTTATATAATTCATAAGGAAGACCGTATAAATATGCTTGCGAAGGCATCTTTGCATGGAATGCAGTATCAAAAACACCAACCTGCGGAGTATTAGGAAGATGGTCTATTGCCGCTTGAATACCTTTAATATTTGGTGGATTATGAAGCGGAGCAAGTTCAATATTATCCTTTAATGCTTTCATCACTTGTGATGTAATTAATACAGAACCGGAGAATGTTTCGCCTCCATGGACTACACGATGCCCCACAGCTTCAATCTCTTTTTTGTCTTTAATTACACCATGATTGGGACTTAATAAAACAGCAATCACATATTCTATTGCAATTGAGTGATCTAAAATTTCACCTACTATTCTAATTTTATCTTTTCCGATTGGTGTATGAGTAAGTACCGCACTCGACATCCCTATTCGTTCTACTAGTCCTTTTGCTAATTCAATGCGATCGTCAGTATTCATAAATTGATATTTAATAGAAGAACTACCGCAGTTTAATACTAAGATTTTCATTTTATCCCCTAATTCTTTTCAATTATTTTACCTTCGTTATCATAAAGATAGAAACCTTCAAAAGTCTTTTTGCCTAATTTTCTTTCTCTTACTAATTTCCTTAAGATTGGGCAAGGACGATAGCGAGGTTCGCCAAGAGTATTCCATAAGGTTTCCATCCAAGCAAGTACTTCATCAAGTCCCATTGAATCAGCCATTTCGAGCGGACCCATTTGGAAATGATAACCAAGACGCATCGCAGTATCAATATCTTTAGCTTTTGCTACACCTTCTAATAAGATATACATTGCTTCATTAAGAAGCGGAACAATTGCTCTTGTAGTAACGAATCCGGGATACTCATAAACTTCAACTGCTGTTTTTCCAATTTTAGCAGCGAATTTTTTCATCTTTGCAACAGTCTCATCCGAGGTCTCAAGTGCTTTTACTAATTCTACAAGAGCTACTTTTGGAACCGGATTTAAAAAGTGCATCCCAATAATTTTATCTTTCCTTTTAGTTGCATCTGCTATTTTTGTAAGACTAAGAGTAGATGTATTAGAAATAAAGATTGTATCAGGGCGAGCTATAGCATCTAATTCGCGGAAGATTTTTTTCTTTAATTCAATATTTTCATCAACTGCTTCGATTATCAGATCGCATTCAGGAATTTCATTCTTATCAAATGTCCATTTTATTCTACTTAAAATCGATTTCATTTCACTTTGAGTCATAGCCCAGCGAGCAATTTCACGTTCCATACTTGCTTTAAGACTATCTTTAGCCTTTTCCAACCCATCTTTATCTCTTTCAACGAGAAGAACATCAATACCGGCTGCGGAGATTGTTTGAGCAATTCCCTGCCCCATGACTCCACCACCAATAATTGCTACATACTCAATTCGATCACTATCGTCTGTGCGCTGCACTCCGGTAAGCAAGTCTTCGAGTTTCAATTTGTCATTTGCCATAATTAACCATTAATATTTATTTAAAAACAAAAATTAGATACAATAATTATACCAAATATTTACCTCTTAATTCAGCTTAATTATAAGTAATTTTTATTGTTTTTAATAAAAATTAGATTTTTAAGAATATTTTTGGGAATTTAGTATTCTATATAGTAAAATTAGCAGATGAATTTAAAAGAACAATTAACAGAACACTTTGGATTTACCTCATTCCGTAGCGGTCAGGAAGAGATTATTAAAGATATTATTAAAGGGAAAAGTGTTCTTGCAATACTTCCAACCGGTGGAGGTAAATCATTATGCTTTCAGCTTCCTGCACTTTTAAGTGATTCTATTTCAATTGTCATATCCCCATTAATCTCTTTAATGAAAGACCAAGTAGATTCAATTAATAAAAATAATCTGAATGCAGTATTTATTAATAGCAGTTTAGATCATAGCGATTACCGAATTGCCATGAATCTCATCACTCTAAAGAAAGTGAAATTAGTTTATCTCTCCCCCGAAAAATTAACTGACACAACATTTATAAAAATTCTCAAGGACTTAAAACCCTCTTATTTATTTATTGACGAAGCACATTGCATTAGTGAATGGGGACATAATTTTAGACCAAGCTTCAGAAAAATAATTGATTTTGTGAAATTTCTCGAAATTGAAAGTGTATCTGCTTTTACGGCAACAGCAAATCAGATTGTTAGAGAAGACATTGTAAAACTGCTTGAAATGAAAAATCCATCAGTGTATGTAGAGGGATTTGAACGCCCTAATATTGCAATAAAAGTGATTAATTCGGCGAATAAAAAAAGAGACCTTGTAAGGCTATTTAATAAATTAGAATTACCGGCAATAGTATATACCGCTACACGCCGATCAGCCCAAGAAACAGCAAGTGAATTACAAAAATTTGGTTTTAATGCCACTTACTATCATGGAGCATTAAATGCAGAGATAAGGAAAATGATTCAAGATGATTTTATTAATGAGAAAATAGAGATAATATGTGCTACTAATGCGTTCGGTATGGGCATTGATAAGAGTAATATCAGAACTGTCGTCCATTTCGAAATACCCTCTTCGATTGAAAATTATTATCAAGAAATCGGGCGTGCAGGACGAGACGGAAATGAATCCAAGGCAGTTTTATTATACAATCCTCGAGATATAGTTTTACAAAGACAGATAATTAGTAGCAGTTATCCCGATTTTTCTCAAATAATGCTGGTCTATGATCTTATATTAAACTATTACCAAATTGGTCTTGGAAGCTCTAATACATCTTTTATGAATGTTGACGAAAATATTATTAAGCTCGCGATATTAAAGAAAATTTCAGAATCACAATTAAAAGTGGCAATAAATGCTTTAGTTCATTCCGGCTATTTCAAGCAGCTAAATTCCTTACATTCCTCTTATTCGATGAAATTTATTGTACCTCAACATTATCTAAGAGAATTTATCGATTCCACTCCCGATTCTATACTTAAGGATATAACGATTACCCTACTTAGGATTGAAGGTCTAAAACTTTTTAACTCACTAGTAAAATTAAATGTGGAACATCTTTCCGGGTTATTAGATATTACTCCTGATCAATTTCTAGATAAAATTAAAAATCTATCAAATATGGGTCTTGCTCAAATTAATTTACCTGCCGGTAAAGGTGCAATCCAACTTATTGGATTTAGAATCAAAGCCAATGAACTAAAGATTGATTCTATCGCTGCATTCAAACACCGCGATTATCAACTTTCAAAAGTAAATCAGATACAAAGTTTTGCTGAAAGCGAAATATGCCGTTCATATTTTATTCTTGATTATTTTGGTGAGAAGCATTCTAATTTTAAATGCGGCAAATGTGATAACTGCAATTCATTTGAAAATGAACTTGATTTCGATATAAATCAAAGAGAATTAACTTCTTCAAGAATTGATTATGAAAAAGAAGAAGAGCTATTCTTGGAGCTAAGAAGAATTCGAGCCGAGGCAGCAAGGAAATTTAATCAACCCGAATATTTGATTTGTAAAGATGAGCTACTAAAAGCTATTGTATTAGAGAAACCAAAAACACCTGCACAACTTATGAGCTTAAAGGGATTTTCTCTTTCAAGATATAATAAAATTGGTTTGAAAATTATAGAATTATTAAATGAATAGTTACTTCTCTTTTTTGATTTGCAATTCTAAATATTCATCTACTTCTTTATAAAAGAGATTCCATTTTTCTTTATTTTCCTTAAGAGATAAAATGAATTTATTGAACTGATCGGGATTAATTTTAGTAGCTGAATAAAGACTATCGAGCGATGAATTTAATTTTATAGAATCATGATTATAAGTCTCAATCAAAACGGTTTTATCGACATAAAATTTAGCATAATCTTTATAATCTTCATCCTTTATTCCGCTGCATGAAAGAAGAATAAAGAGACTTACAAAAAGAAGGATATTATTTCTTTTTACTTGCTTCAAACAATACTTTCTTTTCATGATCGGTTAATTTTTGATAGCCACTTTGACTAATTTTATCGAGTATTCGATCAATTTCTTCTTGAGAAGCATCAATTGGCTCATCATTATTTTTATCATTTATATCGTAATACTTTGCCTCTTGAACATCTTTTTCAAACGGATTTTTTGGTTTTCTAAATCCTGATGAAAACTGCCTTGAAGAACTACTTGGCTTTTTGAATGAACTAAACATCCGATTGAAATTAAAATTATTTTTTCTATCTGAAAGAATAAAAATCAATGCAGTTAAGGCACCGCCAATATGAGCTAAATGTGCTACGAATCCACTCGTATTAATTGATAAAAATTCAAAAACAACAAGAAACGCAATTAAGTATTTTGCTTTTACAGGTATAAGGAAATAAAGAAATATATATCTATCAGGGAAAAACATTGCAAAAGCAATCATTACTCCATAAACTGCACCTGATGCACCAATTGTTGGAGCTAATGTACTTTCTAAAAATGGAGAAGCAAGAATTTGAAGTAGTCCCGCCCCAACTCCGGAAGCAAGATAAAAAATCAGGAATTTCTTTGAACCCATGATATTCTCAATCTCCATTCCAAACATCCAGAGCATAAACATATTGAACAGAATATGAGAAAATGAGCCGTGCATAAATTGATATGTAATTAGTTGCCAAACTTGGAAATTATAACTAAACCCTGCTTGGTCGAACCCGCCTATTGGATTGAGAGCAAAATATCGATTAAGTATATATGCACCCGGGTAACCGCCGAACATCACATTATCAAATAGCATTTGAATGAAGAATACCGCTACATTTATCATAAGCAGTATTTTAAGCACCGGCGGGAAGTAACTGAACCCTCCCAAACCCGAAGGTTTATAATAATCGCGTGAATCCAAACCCATCAATTCCCCTGTTAATCAATTCTCAAGTTAATTTAATTTTTAATAAAATAAAAGTCATATAATCCCGGAATTACACCGGGATTATATATAAAATAGATTAAGCTTCATTAAGAGCTGCAACTCCCGGAAGAACTTTTCCTTCAAGGAATTCGAGAGAAGCACCACCGCCTGTTGAAACGTGAGATACTTTATCATCAAGTCCGGCTTTTTTAATTGCAGCAGCAGAATCTCCGCCTCCAATAATTGTTTTTGCTCCATCCGCAGTAGCATCTGCTAATGCCTGGGCAATTGCATCTGTACCTTTAGCAAAATTATCAAATTCAAAAACACCCATTGGACCATTCCAAAGAACTGTTTTGCTCTTTCTGATAATCACACCAAATTCTTCAATTGTTTTTGGACCAATATCTAATCCTTGCTCATCGGAAGGGATCGAATCAATCTCAACTACATGTGAAGGTGAGTCATTATTAAATTCTTTTGTAACTACTACGTCTTTAGGCAATATAACTTTTGCTTTAGAAGTCTTAAATCTTTCTAACATTTCTTTAGCTAAATCAATTTTTTCAGCTTCTAATAAAGAACCCCCAATTTCCAAACCCATAGCTTTATAGAAAGTATAAGCCATACCGCCGCCGATTAATAAATAATCAACGTTAGGCAATAAATTTTCGATAACATCAATCTTTCCTGAGATTTTAGAACCTCCGAGGATTGCAGTGAATGGTCTTTCAGGATTAGAAACAGCACTTCCTAGATAATCAAGTTCTTTCTGCATTAAATAACCGGCAGCATTAATTTTAATATTTTTGGTTACACCTTCTGTAGATGCGTGAGCTCTATGAGCACTTCCGAAAGCATCATTAATATATACATCACCTAATTCGGCTAATTGAGAAGCAAATTCAGGATTATTCTTTTCTTCCTCAGCATGAAAACGTAAATTTTCTAATAGAAGCACTTCCCCATCTTTAAGAGAATTAACGATTGCTTTCACTTGATCACCGATACAATCAGAAGCAAATTTAACTTCACAATCTAAAAGTTCGCGTAAACGAACAGCAACCGGCTTTAATGAATACTTAGGATTTGGAGAACCTTTTGGTCTGCCAAGATGGCTCATTAAAATAGTTTTTCCACCTTCTTTAATTATTTTTTTTATCGTAGGCAATGCTGACGTAATTCTTATATCATCTGTTATCTGTAGATTTTCGTCAAAAGGTACGTTGAAATCTACTCTTACAAGTACTCTCTTTCCTTTAAGATCCACATTATCAATAGATAATTTTTTCATTTATTCCTCCAAAAAATATATACAAATAAAAAAGACGCAGCCTTAAAAAGGGACTGCGTCTAATTAAACTATTTACATTACAATTATGCTTTAATCATTTTCAATAATAAATCAACTACTCTACAAGAATAGCCCCATTCATTATCATACCATGAAACAACTTTAAAGAATCTTTTTTCTCCTTTTAAGTTATTCTGAACGGTGGCTAATGAATCATAAATAGAAGAATGGTTATTATGAATAAAATCAGTAGAAACTAATTCTTCATTGCAATATCCTAAGATACCTTTCAAATAAGTTTCAGAAGCTTTTTTGAATAAAGCATCAATCTCTTCAATTGATGAATCTTTTTCAGTTCTGAAAGTTAAATCTACAACTGATACGTTAGCAGTAGGAACTCTGAAAGACATACCGGTCAATTTACCCTTTGTAACCGGGAGAACTTCACCAACAGCTTTAGCAGCACCTGTTGATGATGGGATAATATTAATAGCTGCAGCTCTTCCGCCTCTCCAATCTTTTTTCGATGGTCCGTCAACTGTTTTTTGAGTTGCAGTATAAGAGTGAATCGTTGTCATTAAACCTGTTTCAATTCCGAGTCCTTCTTTCAAAATAACATGAACAACCGGAGCTAAACAGTTGGTTGTACAGGAAGCATTAGATACGATATCATGTTTAGCAGCATCATATTCATTATCATTAACACCCATTACGAGTGTTTTAACGTCTCCTTTACCAGGAGCCGAGATAATAACTTTTTTAGCACCTGCATCTAAGTGTCCTTTTGCTTTATCGGATGATGTGAATAATCCGGTAGCTTCAATAACGTAATCAACACCTAATTCTTTCCAAGGAAGCTGTGATGGTTCTTTCTGAGCAAGAACACATTTTGTTTTATAGCCGTTTACTACCAATACATCATCAGACTCAACATCTGCACTGCTCTTTTCACTTGTTACATCAGCTTTTAACTGACCATGAACTGAATCATATTTTAATTGATACGCGAAATATTTAGCATCGGTTGAAACGTCAACTACGGCAACAACTTCAACTTCCTTGCCTAATAAACCTTTTTCAACAAAAGCATTAAAAACTAAGCGCCCAATTCTTCCGAATCCATTGATACCAACTTTAACGGCCATTTTTCCTCCATATATAATTATTTTAGTTAAATTCAATCTTAAATATAACAAAAAGGATACGATTATTCAATTTAGAACTAATAGATTATTTGTGTAAATAATCGTATTATAATTGATTAATTTTTATAAAACATATTTTTATTTAAGTTCCACAATTTTTAAATATCGCAGGTGAATAATGCCCTCTTCAGATTTCTTGAAATATGTTCCAATATTTATGGAACTTCCTGAAGCAACGCTCGAAAAAATTGAGTTAGTTGGCTCTCGTAGAAATTTCGAAAAAGATCAGATTATATTGTTGGAAGAAGAAGTCGGTTCTGCTCTTTTTATGATAGTAACCGGAAAAGTAAAAGTTTCTCGTTCCAGCAGCGATGGAAGAGAAGTAATTCTTACGATTTTATCCGAAAGTGATTTCTTCGGTGAAATGGCTATCTTAGATGGACTTACACGTTCGGCGACTGTAACTGCTACTGAACCAACAGAACTTTTTATGATCCAAAGAAAAGAGTTTTTGGATTTATTAAAGACATATCCTGAAATATCCATATCTCTTTTGCAAGAACTAACTAAAAGATTGCGAGCCGCTGATATGAAAATTAAAGCTCTTTCTTTAAAAGATGCGGAAGGCAAAGTAGCTACTGTTATTTTGCAGCTTGCAGATGATATCGGAATGATAAAGCGAGGTATCGTGGAAATTGAGAAACTTCCTTTGCAGCAAGATTTAGCAAATATGGCAGGAACTTCGAGAGAAACAATTTCAAGAACACTCCATTCATTTGCAAAAAAAGGTTTAATAGAATTAGAAGTCTCTAAATTAAGAATTCTAGATTACGAAAAATTTAAAGAAACATATATTTAATTGGAAAAAGTCGATCTTCACACTCATACATATTTATCAGACGGTGTATATTCGCCTACTGAAGTAGTGAAATTAGCATCGGATAGAGGAATTTCTATACTTAGTATTACAGATCATGATAATATGAGTGGGATAGAGGAAGCTATTTCGGCAGCGAATGAATATGGGATTGAGATCATTCCCGGAGTAGAGATTAGTACAGATATAGAAGACCGTGAAGTCCATATCCTCGGCTATTTTATGGATTTAAAGGATGAAGAACTTAAAAAGTATCTCTCCTTCTTCAGAGATGAACGATTTCATAGGGCAAAAAGAATTATTATGAAATTGAATAAATTAGGTATCAGGATTTCAATGGACGACGTTCTGGTCCATGCAAATAATTCTGCGATAGGAAGACCACATATTGCTTATGCACTTTTAGATTTAGGATATATTGAGAATTACTATCATGCCTTTGACAAATATATCGGAGATAACGGGCCTGCTTATGAAAGAAAAATTCACGTTTCACCTCAAAGTGCTCTAAAAATAATAAGTGACTCCGGCGGGCTTTCTTTTATTGCTCATCCTGCTAATATGAAAGAATCAATTATACTTGCATTAATTAATGCCGGGATTGATGGAATTGAGGTGGTTCATCCAAGTCATTCCGATTCACAAGTCAAATTTTATAAAGGGATCGTTGCTCAATATTGTCTTTTAGCATCGGGCGGTTCTGATTTCCATGGTGGTAAGAAAAATGATGATGCCTATTTAGGTAAGTTTTATATTACACCCTCTTATATTAATACTATGAAAAAAATGCTTCTACGATAATCCACAAAGGTATTAAATTCTATACTTCCTTAATCAACAAAAAATTGTAAATTTGTAAAAACTTTTCATGGAGATATAAATGAGATTAAAAATCTCGATACTTCTATTAATAATTACTACTTATACAAATGCTCAAATATGGCAGAACTATTCCGATATGAAAAACATAAAAGGAATTGCCGCTTCCGATACATATATTTGGAGTGCTACAAGCGGAGGTATCTCAGCATTCGATACCAAAGAAAACCTATTTGAGATTATAAATAAAACTGCCGGTTTGAGCAGTCAAATTATCACTTCAATTGGTGTAGATAAATCGGGAAAAATATGGATCGGCTCTTTTGAAGGTTTTATTAATGTGTATGACCCGAAAGATAAATCTCTCGTTAAAATAAACGATATTGCTAATACTACTAAAAGTCAAAAGCAGATCAACGATATTTATATATCGAATGATACAGCATTTGTTTCTACTGACTTTGGATTATCTTTAATAAACACATCAACTTTTACATTTTTAGATTCATTTCTAAAACTCGGAACATTTGCCTCTGAAGTTAAAGTAAGAAATTCTTTCAAGAAAAATCTATTATATGTGGCAACTGAAAGTGGTATTGCAGTTCAAAAACTGGGAGCACAAAATTTATTAGCTCCTGAATCATGGAATAATTTTAATCTATTTTCTGATATTAAAGTTTCTAATATTAATAAAATTGGTTTCTTTCAAAATAAATTAATAGCTGCAACTAATACCGGCGTTTATTCGCTTGGAGAGAATAATGTTTGGAATCTCATTGCTCTTGGCGGAATTAATGTAAAAGATATTTATACTTTTCAAAATGAACTTTTAATGGTTACTTCAAGCGAACTTTATTCGATTTCTGAAATCAATTCTATAATTTCCATTTATTCAAATAATCAATTAATCTTCACATCTGTTGTTAAAAATTCATTAGGTACTTTTATTGGTTCTGATAAGGGATTGGTTAAAGTATCTGCGAACAATTCTAATATTCTTATTCCCGAAGGTCCAACGAGTAATAACTTTATAAATATATCAGTTGATAATAAAAGTAACCTCTGGGTTGCAACCGGAAGAGATGTTTATGGTATCGGAGTTTTTCAATTCGATGGCTCTTCTTGGAAAGACTACAATATCACAACTAATCCAGAATTAGTTTCAAATGCTTATCATAATGTTTTTGCTTCTTCGGAGGGGACAATTTATTTTGCTAATTGGGGTCGTGGTTTTAGTACTTTTAAAGATGGTGTTTTTAATAACTATAATGCCAAAACAAGCGACTTGGTAGGAATTCCTGCCGATCCTAGTTTTATTGTAATATATGATTTAAAATCAGATTCACGCGGGAATATTTGGATGACTAATCTTCAATCCGCTTCCAGAAAACCTTTATCTGTGATGACTCCTGAGAAGAAATTTTATCATTATGAATTTAAAAGCCCACTAATTAATGAGAATGAATTAATCGGTAATTTAGTAATTGACCAGAACGATAGAAAGTGGTTTGCAGTAACAGTCGGCGACCGAGGTTTATATTACTATGATGAGAATAAAACTTTTGATAACCTAACCGATGATCAGTTAGGTTAT
This sequence comes from bacterium BRH_c32, assembly GCA_001516025.1. Taxonomy (GTDB): domain Bacteria; phylum Bacteroidota; class Ignavibacteria; order Ignavibacteriales; family Melioribacteraceae; genus BRH-c32. The sequence continues at coordinate 67,569 of LOEU01000037.1, forward strand.
TTTGGACGTAATGATGGGTTGATTAGTGATGAGATTACAAGTTTAGCGGTTGATCTGAGGGGACAGCTTTGGATTGGTACGAATCAAGGAATAAGTCTTATTCCGGATGTCGCAAAACCCAAGATTACAAATGCTGTGGCACTATCTTTAAGAAGCCAATCTATATCATCGATATTAGTTGATCCGCTTAATAATAAATGGATTGCCACAAAAAATGGAATCTATTATTTCTCTTCTGACGGAATTCAACTATTAGAGCATTACACAATAGAAAATAGCCCACTACCGACAAACGATATTAAAAATCTTGCTTTCGATAAAAAGAAAGGGATTTTATATGCCGGATCAGATTATGGATTAACTTCATTAAAAACGTCAGCGCTACTTCCACAGGAGAGTTTTACAGAATTATTCGTTTATCCTAATCCCCTTTATCTTGATGGGAATAGTGTAAAACTTACTATTGAAGGATTGGTGCAAAATAGCAAAATAAAAATCTTCTCAGTTTCGGGTCAGATGATTAATGAAATTACGACTCCGGGCGGAAGTGTTGCTTTTTGGGATGGAAAAGATTTAGATGGTAAATATGTTGCTAGCGGTATTTATATCATTGTCGCTTATGATGCCGAAGGAAATAATTCCACTACTTCAAAAGTGGCGGTAATTAATAAATGATAGATATTGTAAATCTTTCTATTCAATTTACGGGTGAAGATTTATTTAGTGATGTAAATCTAAAAATAAATCGTGGTGATAAAATTGCCTTAGTTGGTTCAAATGGGAGCGGAAAATCAACATTCCTAAAACTTCTAACCGGCACCGAAAAACCGGAAACAGGCAAACTATTATTTCCTCGAAATTTTAGACAGGGTTATTTGCCGCAAGATTTTTTGGCATTTCGGGGTAGATCTCTCTTTGATGAAGTAAAAAGTTCGATGGAAAATTTGATAGGCCTTCATCAACGTGAAGAACACTTAATTGAAATGTTGAATTCTGAAGGAATTGAAATTGAAGAAAGAAATAGCATTCTTGATGAATTAGGCGAAATTACAATCGAGAAAGAAAATTCCGAATTTTATAGCATCGATAATAAGATCGAAAAAGTACTTATAGGACTTGGATTCAAAGAGAGCGATTTCAGAAGATTTACTGAGGAATTTTCAGGCGGCTGGCAGATGAGAATTCATCTAGCGAAAATCCTTCTAGGCAATAATGATCTAATTCTATTAGATGAACCGACAAATCACCTTGATATTGATACAGTAGATTGGGTAACAAATTATTTAATAAATCTAAAATGCGCCATCCTGCTAGTTTCACATGATCATTATTTTATTAATAAAGTAACAAGCAAGACAATAGAGATATATAATAAAAAAGTTACTTTCTATAATGGAGTTTATGATAAATATCTGCGCTATAAAGAAGAAAGAGAAATTCAACTTAGAAGCGAATTAAAAAATAAAGAAAAAAGAATTAAAGAGATTGAGAGTTTTGTTGAACGTTTCCGTTTCAAGGCATCTAAAGCGCGACAAGTTCAAAGCAGAATCAAAATGCTAGACAAGATTGAAATTACAGAAGTAAGCGAAAAAGAAAATAATTTAGCGATGCGCTTTCCCAATCCACCTGCCTCCGGAAGCGTACCTATTGAAGTTAGTCATCTTTCAAAATATTATTCTTCACTTCAGGTTTTTTCCGATATTAATTTAGAAATTCATCGTGGGGATAAAATCGCTATAATCGGTCCAAATGGAGCAGGCAAAACTACATTCGCAAAATTAATTGCAGGTAAAATTGAACCAAGCTCGGGTACAGTAAAATTAGGACATAATTCATTTCTATCCTTTTTCGCACAGGAAGCTACCGAAGATCTTAATCTGGAAAATGAAATCATTGATGAAGTTTCTGCAATTAATGAAGATGTTACTTTAGGACAATTGAGATCTCTTCTTGGTTCTTTCCTCTTTTCCGAAGATGATGTGTTTAAGAAAATAAAGGTTCTCTCAGGCGGGGAGAAAAGTCGTGTAGCTCTTGCTAAGCTTCTTCTAACCAAATCAAACGTTATTATTTTAGATGAACCGACTAATCACTTGGATGTCTCTTCAAAAGCCAAACTTCAAAAGGCTTTAATTAATTTTCCCGGGACTTTATTAATCGTTTCGCATGATATTGATTTTCTTAATCCTATAATTAATAAGGTTCTGGAATTAAGAGATTGCAGTGCTAATTTTTATATGGGTAATCTCGATTATTATTTTTATAAAAAGAAGGAACAATCAGAAAACGATCGAATGATAGAGGAGAAGACTCTCACTTCATCTAAAGAAACTCGTAAAGACCAGAAAAGAATAGAAGCCGAAGTAAGAAAAAAAAGACATGATGCCACGAAAGTATTAAAGAAAAAAGTTGATTCAATTGAAGAAGAAATTGCAAATTTGGAAGAACTAATAAGTACGACTGAAAAAGAATTACTAAACCCGGAAATATTCAGTAATCCGGCTTTAGCGAAAGAAAAAAGCAAACTCTATGATAGTTCAAAGGCAATATTGCAAGAGAAAATGATTAATTGGGAAGAATTAACTTCCCAATTAATTGAGATTGAGGAAAGTTTTAATAAACTACTTTAGAAATTCTTCGGCTAAAGCAATGCCCCCAAATAATGGAGCATCATCGCCTAACTTTGTATAATTAATTTTAACGTGAGCACCTGATTCTTTTAAAACATTCTCTTTGAAAGTTTTTTTAATTCTCGGGATAAAGTAAGAGTGCATTGCTTCGACCACACCACCACCTACAACAATCGTATCAAGATTAAGAATTGTTGTAACGTTTCCGAGAACCGTACCGATTATATCAGCGGCATTATTAATATGTTGAATTGCAACTTTATCTTTTTTCTTAAGTGCATTTAAGAGAGCTTTGCTTTTTATGCTCTTCTTTTCGGTTATATATTCTTTAAGTACGCTTTTCTTTCCACTTTTAATATCTTTAGTGATTCCCTTTACTATTGCAGGTCTCGCAGCAGAAAGTTCAAAAGTAATTCTTGATTTATTTGAGAAATTACCCTTTGGATCGATATGAATATGACCAATTTCACCGGCATAAAAAGAAGAGCCGCGATATATTTTACCATCAAAGAATAATGCACCACCAATACCAGTCCCAACAAATATTACGAGCATATTATTTACTTCATCATTATACTCAAATCTTTTAATTCCGAGTCCGGCTAGATTAACGTCATTCTCAATTAAAACAGGAATGTTTACATATTTAGCCATTCCCTCTTTTATATTAAAGTTTTTAATACCCAGATTTGGAGCGTCTCCAATAATTCCGGTATTAGGGTTTACTGTTCCGGGAACTCCGAGACTAATTGCTTTAATATCACTTTGTGTTAGTTGATTTTCACCTAAGAGTTGTTCCACAGAAGCCGCAATCCCTTTTAATAGACTTTCTTTTCCCTTGGAAGGATCAGTTGGGATCTTAACACGAGACACGATTTCATTTTTTGAATTAACTAAAGCTGATAATATTTTTGTTCCGCCTAAATCTACTGCAATTATTTTTTTTGTTTCCATTGGCTCTTCCAAAGTTATGTTATTATGTTATTTACTAATTTATTAAATTTTATCTTATTATTTGATATTTTTTCTAATTAAGGAGATTAAATGTTTGTTAATTTCTCAGATATACCCGGTAGTCAAAATCTGTTTCTTGATTACCTGCATGAATTTGATAATGTAACTAAATTTTTTTCAAAGAATTTTAGAGATATAGATAATTACGCCGATCACTTCAAAGAATTGTCAACAAGTGATAAATGCAATAGACAAGTTCTAATAGATATTGTTAAAAATCAATATAAAGATTTTAAAATTTCTAAACAGACCGAAATAAATATAAACTTATTTGAATCAAAAAGAACATTGGCGGTAGTAACTGGACAGCAATTAGGATTTTTTGGAGGCCCATTATACACTCTATACAAAACAATTTCGGCAATTAAACTTGCCCTATGGCTAAAAGAAAATTTTGAGGGTTATAATTTTATACCTGTTTTTTGGCTTGAAGGAGATGACCACGACTTCGATGAAATTCGTTCGCTTAATATTATTGCAAACGATAATTCAATTAAAGAATTAACCTACGATAAAGAAATAGCTAATGATCTAAACAGAGGTCCTGTTGCTTCTCTTAAATTGAATGATTCTTTTAATGAATTATTAGGTGAGATAAAAGAAAATTTAAGAGAGACAGACTTTACTAAAGATTTATTTGAATTAATCGAAAAATGCTACTACATAGGTTCTACTTTTAATATTTCAATGAAGAAATTGCTAATCCTGCTATTTGATGAATATGGATTAGTAGTTTTCGACCCAACAGACAAAAAAGTAAAAGAATCATTAAAACCAATTTTTCAAAATGAGGTTACAAATTTCTCTAAAAGTTCTGCTCTTTTAGTTGAAAGAAGCGCAGAATTAGAAGAGTTGTATCATGCACAAGTGAAAGTAAAACCGATAAATCTTTTTTATAACGATGGTAACGAGCGACTTCTAATTGAACCTGTCGAAAATGAATTTAGACTCAAAGGGAAAAGGAAAAAATTCTCTAAAGAAGAAATCCTAAATGAAATAGAAAATAATCCGGAAAAATTCAGTCCTAATGTATTGCTTAGACCAATATGTCAAGATACTCTGCTACCGACTGCATTTTATATCGGTGGACCAAGTGAGATAAGCTATTTCGCTCAACTTACTCCATTATATGAATTAAATAATTTGGTGCAACCTATTATATATCCAAGAGCATCAGCGGTAATAATTGAAAAACAGTTTTCTAATTTGCTTTCAAAATATCAATTGAATTACACAGACCTATTTAGAGATGAATCATCACTGAACGAAAAAGTATTGTCAAAGATTTCTGATTTTGCAAGTAATGATCTTTTTGAAGGGATAGAGAAAACTTATAGTGATGAATTTAATAAGCTTAATAGCCGTATTGAAATTATAGATAAAAATCTGATGATGGTTTCGGAGAAAACATTATCAAAGATTCTTCAGCTTCTAAATAATCTTAAGGATAAAACAAAAGAAGCCGAGATAAGAAAACATGATGTTGCTATTAAACAATTGGAGAAGATGAAGAATAATCTATATCCATTAAATAATTTGCAGGAGAGAGAACTTAGTTTTATTCACTTTACAAATAAATACGGTATCGATTTCGTAAAATTATTATTCAATCAACTGAAAATAAATAAGTTCGAGCACCAAATAATAGAGATCTAACTTGTAATTTTTTTAATCTGTTCTAAGAATAATGGATTTGAGATTGAGACCGATTCGAAATCGTTTATTGTAGTTTCATTTTCTATAAGCATACCCAGGATTGCAAAAGACATTGCAATTCTATGGTCGCCATAGCTTTCAAATATATTTGATTGTGGAATTGGTGGACCCGATAATCTAAAACCATCTTCAAATTCTGTTACCATTATTCCCGCTCTTTCCATATTTCTGCATATAGCATTAATGCGGTCTGTTTCTTTTACTCTCAGCTCTTTTGCATTTCGAACTTCAAAATCACCCGAGGCAAAAATTCCGACAATAGATAGAATCGGGAGTTCATCAATAATATTTGGAATTATTTTTTCGTCTAATTTAATATTTGAAAGATGTTCACTGCTACGGACAAGTAAATCCCCTAACGGCTCACCCATATCGCTTCTCTGACTGACAATTGTTATGTCTCCACCCATTTTTTGCAATACTTCAATTATCCCTATTCTCGATTCATTTAATGAGGAGTTTCTAATTATTAATTCAGAATTTTTTGATAATAGAGTAAGCACAATAAAAAATGAAGCTGAAGAGATATCCCCGGGGACATTATAAATTGAATTTTTGGGATAATTCAATAGCGACGCATGAATTATTTTTTTCCCGGAATCATAAAATGTAGGTAATTGAAGCATTCTCTCTGTATGGTCGCGAGTAGAGAGTTTTTCAATAATTTTAGATTCGTTATTAAGATGAATTGCCGCAAGGAGGAGGGCACTTTTAATTTGAGCACTTGCAATTTCCATCTCATATTCTATTGGATTTAATGATGACTTCCCAATTTTCATTGGGAGATAATTATTATCCGAGAGAGTGATATCAGCTCCCATTAATTTTAATGGGTTAGCAACTCTGCTCATTGGTCTTTTAGAAAGAGATTCATCACCAATTAATTCGCTATCAAAATTTTGTGCTGCTAAGAAGCCCGATAGTAAGCGCGCTGTTGTGCCTGAATTACCAGCATCTAATTGCTTTGATGGTGCTTTGAATGAATTTATTCCCCTGCCAATAACTTCCAAATATTCTTCGACATAATTAAATTCTACACCAAGTTCTTTGAAGCAAGCGATTGTAGATGCGACATCATCAGAATTAGAAATATTCTTGATTAACGATTTTCCATGAGCTAAAGCAGAAAATATCACAGAACGATGAGAAATCGATTTATCGCCACGAAAAGTTAATTCTCCTTCAACTTTATTAATTTTATTAAATGATTGTTTCATTTATCACACCATTCGTCTATAAGCGATTCTAATTTATCAAGGGAATAAGATGGCTTACTATACATTCCTGCCTCTGTACGCTGCCTTAATGCTTCATAAAGCGTAACGGCTGTTGCTACCGAGACGTTCAAACTCTGTATCATTCCATTCATTGGGATATAAAATAAACCATCGGCTTGTTTTTCCACATCTTCTGAGATTCCTCTATGCTCATTACCAAAAACCAATGCTACTTTTTTTGTTAAATCTAATGAATATAAATTTTTGGAGTCATCTTTCAATGAGCTTGCTAAAACTTTGAATCCTTGACTTCTAAGATCATCAAAACAACCTTTAACCGTTTCAAATCGTTCTGAATAAACCCATTTCTTTGCAGAAGCAGAGGATGTTCTGCTAATTTTTGGAAATGCCTCATTTGTATAAACCAATGAAATCTTCGGAACACCGGTTGCATCACATGATCTAAATATTGCGCTCACATTATGGGGATCGTGAATATTTTCAAGTACGATTCTTATATTTTCCTGCCTCAAACTAAGAGTTCGTTTGATCTTATTGATTCTGTTTTCCGATTTGCAATCTCTTAGTTTCATGGCTTTTCGAATAGAATTTTATAAATAGCTTTATTCCCTTTTTGTGCAGCTTTATCAATTACAAGTTTTTTATCTTCCGGTAGTTTAGTATAATACTTAAGCAAATCTAGAATTTTTTCAATTGCTTCATCTTCATTTGCCGCCCAAGTATCACAACCTTTTAAAGATGGCACAATCGCATCGTAACCGTCATCAGTTTTTATTACATGAAGAGTTAATACCACTAATAACCACTTTCAGATGTTTTTTGATTTGTAACAATTTTGACGCTTGCGCTTGCGCCAATTCTATCGGCACCACTTGATATCATGCTCAAAGCGTCCTCGGTAGTTCTAATTCCACCCGAGGCTTTTACTCCCACAGTACTTCCAACTACATATTTCATTAAAGCTACATCACCGGCAGTTGCGCCACCTTTAGAGAAACCTGTTGAAGTTTTTACGAAATCCGCTTTTGCATTTTTGCTTATCAAGCATGCTTTTATTTTTTCTTCATCAGTTAGAAGTGCTGTTTCTATAATTACCTTACATAAAGCATTTTTCTTCTTAGCAGCCAAAACCACTTGATTAATATCATTAAAAACATATTCATATTCACCCTGTTTTAGCATTCCTACGTTTATAACCATATCAATCTCTTTAGCACCATGATTAAGAGCTTCTTCTGCCTCTGCCCTTTTAACTGTTGTGGTGTTAGCTCCTAATGGGAATCCTATAACAGTACATACTTTTACAGAACTACCTTTTAATAATTCGGCACAAAGCTCCACATAAGAAGGATTAATACATACTGATGCGAAACTATATTCCCTTGCTTCTTTACATAAGGTTTTTATTTCGTCCGGTGTTGTATCCGGTTTTAGAAGAGTATGATCTATATATTTTGCAATATTATGATCCGGAAGTTGAACTCCCACTCCGGGACCGGCGGCAATTCTTTCAGCTCCGGTTTCGATTATTTTTTTTACAGTGGTTGGCTGGTCAATTACATTTCTTTCCCAACCTACACATGTATTGCCGGTGCAATAAAAATCTCGCAATGCCTTTTCCATAAAAACTTGCGATACTATCTTATCAATTGTTGTTGTGCTCATTTTATATTCATTTTTTGTTTGAACGATTTTAGTGTATTAGTTAAAAGCATAGCTATCGTCATTGGTCCCACACCTCCCGGAACAGGAGTAATAAAAGATGATTTTTCTTTTACGTTCTCAAAATCCACATCGCCGACTACTTTATAACCCTTAGGCGAACTAGCATCATCAATTCTATTTATACCTACATCAATAATTACAACACCATCCTTTACCATATCATTAGTAATCATATTTGCCTTACCAACGGCAGCGATTAAAATATCTGCTTGTTTGGTGTAATATGAAATATCCGGAGAAGCTGTATGACAAATTGTTACAATTGCATTTGCTCCCTCTTTTTTTTGAACGAGCATATTTGCAATTGGTTTGCCGACAATATTACTTCTACCTACTACTACAACATGTTTACCCTTTGAATCAATTTTATAATATTTTAATAATTCCATAATACCATATGGTGTACAGGGATAAAATGTTTCTTTACCGATCACAAGTTTGCCAAAACTAATCGGATGAAATCCATCCACATCTTTTTTAGGTGAAATAGCTTCGATTATTTTATCTTCATCAATATGTTTTGGAAGGGGTAACTGAACCAATATTCCATCTATTTCATCGTCAGAATTAAATTTTTGGATTACTTCAAGTAGTTCATTTTCAGTAGCACTGCTTTCCATAATCTTTACTACAGAGTGAAAACCTACTTCATTGCACGCTTTGTTTTTTGAGTTAACATATATTTTAGAAGCAGAATTATCGCCGACTAAAATGGCTGCTAAGCCCGGTTTTTTATTTGTTAATTTTAATAAACTTTCTGCTTCCTCTTTTAATCCAATTCGGATTTGCGAAGCAACGAATTTGCCGTCAATTATTTGAGTCATTTATGCAATACCTTTTTCAAATTCCGGGAGTATAATTCTTTCAATAAATGTAGCCATTCCGGTTTCAGAATCTATTTTCAAATACACACCGCATAAATGAGGGTCATCTGTGGCAGTCTGATATTTTTGGGGCGTCTGATATAAGAAACGATTTATTGCTGCATCTGCTTTCATCCCGATAACAGATTCATAAGGTCCTGTCATTCCGCTATCAGTAATGAATCCGGTTCCTTTAGGAAGAATTCTTTCGTCTGCAGTTTGAGTATGAGTATGAGTTCCTACTACCGCCGAGACTTTACCATCAAGAAAAAAAGCCAACGCTAATTTTTCTGCAGTTGCTTCAGCATGAAAATCTATAAAAATATTTTTCGTTTCTTGCCTAATCTTCGATATTACCCATTCAGCAGAACGGAATGGACAATCGATTGGAGCCATAAAAGCTCGACCCTGCAAATTTAGAACAGCTAATTTATATTTATCTTTTGTTATAATAAAATATCCGTTACCATGTGTTCCACGCGGATAATTAAATGGTCTTAATGCGCGCGGCTCTACTTTAAGATATTCTTGAGATTGATGTTTATCCCACGTATGATTACCACCGGTGATAACATGAACACCGAGATCGAATAATATTTTTCCCTCTTTTTCGGTTAGCCCTTTGCCATCTGCAGCATTTTCTCCATTAACTATTACGAAATCGGCTCTATATTTTTTTATTAAACTCGGTAACCACGTTTGAACCATGTCCAATCCCGGCTTCCCTACGATATCTCCTACAAAAAGTATGTTCAGATTCATTTTGTCCTGTTTATATTACTGAAATATATCTAATTTTAGCATAATTTGAAAAATACACTTTATTAATGGCAAAATTAAATTCTATTTTAGATTTAGACATAAAAAATTCGGATTTTTGTGTACTCGATTTTGAAACAACAGGTCTTTCGGCTATAAATAGCAAGGCTATCGAGATTGGTCTAGTAAAAATTAAGAATGGAAAAATAAAAGATAAATATTCTTCTTTAATTAATCCGGGCTGTCGAATCCCCTATTTTATTACAAATCTCACAGGGATATCGGATGATGACGTTGAAGATGCACCTACATTTGATCAAATTATACCTGAAATTGAGAAGTTTTTATATAATTCGGTAGTGGTGGCACATAATGCTCCGTTCGATATGTCGTTTCTAAAAGAGGAATATCGAAGAGCATCGGAAGATCCGCCGGATAATCCCTCAATATGTACAGTCAGATTAGCAAAAAAATTAGTACCCGAGATTAAACCAAAATCTTTAGGTAATCTTACACGGACTTTGAAGATATTGCATAAATCTACTCATAGAGCATTGGGTGATGCATATGCAACTGCAAAATTATTTCTAAAATTTGTCGATATGTATTGTGAGATATATGATTCAGGAACTGTTAAAACACTTCTTGATTTCCAATATCCTGAATCTAAACGAATAATTGATAATAGAATATTAAAAAAGATTTCGGACGAGAAAAGAGAAATCCCCAAAAATAGCGGTGTCTATCTATTCAAAGATGCTAAGGGAAAGATTGTTTATATTGGAAAAGCTAAATCTCTTAAAAGCCGTGTAACAGGTTATTTCACTTCTTCCTCTAATTCTAAACAGAAGAAAATTACTAAACGAGCTTCCTCAATTGAATTTCTTAATACAAATTCAGAACTATCGGCATTAATATTGGAATCCGAATTAATAAAAGAAAATATGCCGACACTAAATAAACTATTAAAAAAATTTTCTAATACCTATTTCATAAAGATAACGGAACGACCATTTTCCAAAGTGGAAATAAAAACAAAATTTGAAATGGACGGAGGCGATTACTATGGTCCCTTCTCAAGCAGAGATAGCGTTAATCAATTATTTGAATTGCTTAACAAAAATTTTATGCTAAGGGAATGCAGCGAAAAAGAATTTTCTAAAGGTAAACTCTGTTTTTTACATGAAGTAAAAAAGTGTATCGGTCCCTGCGTAAAAACATATAATCAAGAAGATTACGAGGCTGAATTAGTAAATTTATCTAATTTTCTAAAAGGAGATCAGCAGACTATTTTAGATAGGATGCTAAAAAAAATGAAGATGCTTTCAGACAATATGAAGTATGAGGAAGCAGCAAAAATGAGAGATGAAATTAATTTTCTCCTAAATAATCTTCATCGTCTTGTTTCTATTAAAGAACCGATTAATCAAGCAAATCTCTTAATTGAAATAAAAAGAGAAATTGGTTCAGATTTTATTTTGATGAAAGATGGAAGAGTTGCTATATATAATTATTTTAATAGTGAGAATTGGAAGTTCTTCAATTTACTTGAAGAACATTTTGAAACCGTTTTACAATTGAAAGAAGACTTGGATATTAAGGATATTGAACGAATAAAAATTATAATGAGTTGGCTATCAAAAAACAAAACTCTGTTTAATATTTATTATCTCAAGAATTATTTGGGAATAAGTGATCTGGCAGCCAAAACAGGTATAAGATTACCTGATAATAAATTTGGTTAAAACAAACCTTATTATTAATGCAGTAGCTATAATAATAGAAGCATAGAGAATTATTGTTTTTACAGATTGTTGAGTAAATGAAAATGTTGATTTAAAGCCACGCCAGCCACAGGTTTTACATCTAAATAATTTGAAAAATGTGATTTTCTTAATTACTTGCTCTTTCATACTTCTTGCTCGAGACCGGTGGAGAGTACCAACCTCATTGCACTCCGGACATCTTCCAAACTGCGGATTGCTATGAGCAAATATTTTTAATTCTTTCATTTAACCTTACTTTATAATGAGAACTATCAAAAGAGTAAGAGACTTATTTGAATCAACTCTGAAACTAAATATAATTAAAAATCTAATTATTCGTTAGTTATTATTTAATTTCTCTTGAAGTTATAGAACAAGCCACTTTAAATTGTTTATCATTTTTAAGAGATTCAATTATTCTTCCTTTTCTTCCTTCAAGGTGAGTTGCTAACTCCAATTTTATCTCCATAAGAAGATCATCTTTATAAAGATTTATCTGTCCTTTTTCAAATGAACTTATTTTTTCTTTTAATGATTTTATCTCCTCTAATAGAGAATTATTGTTTTTTTCTTCTCGAGCATTCTTTTCAAGCTCATCTGATAAAATTGTTAAGTCGGATTTAAAAACAAAATTTTCTTCTTTAATAAAAGAACTAAATTCATCAACAAGTTTATTATCCGATATATTTTTTAATAAATTTTCGTTCGATTTTTGATTCATTTTTGTTGCAAATCGGAAAAACATTCCTTCTGCTTTTAGGTTTCGGATATATTTAGATTTAGATTCGCTCTGTACAACAGAATCGGGCTTAATACCACCATAGGCGGTTACTTTTCTTTTTGAATCAGTAAAGTAAGTTGTATCTTCCCCTTTGTTATTCAAGAGTACTCGTTTATTACCATAATCAATTCTTTGAATCGATCTCCCCGAAGGTGTATAATATTTTGCAGTAGTAATTTTTAATGATGTTTTATAACTCAATGGAACAATGGTCTGGACCAACCCTTTACCAAATGAATTAGTACCAAGAATTAAACCTCTATCGTGGTCTTGAATAGCACCTGCCACAATTTCAGAGGCACTGGCAGAACCTTCGTCGATTAGAACAATTAGTTTAATTTCTTGTGCAACCGGTTCTTCCTTCGAATAGTAATATTTTGTTTCAGAAGAATCACGCCCCTGAACTGAAACTATCAATTGACCTTTCTTTAAGAATTTCTCTGATACATCTATCGCGGCATCTAATAGACCTCCCGGATTCCCTCTCAAATCTAGTATTATCGAACCGATATTTTTAGCTGACTTTAATTCAACAAGAGCTTTTTTTACTTCATCTCCTGCACTCCGATTAAAGCTGCTTAGTTTAAGATATACATTATCAGAATTCTCAGGTACGAAACCATAGTAAGTCAAATTCTTGACTTCAATCTCTTCTCTTAAGATATTGAAATTCATGAGCTTAGATTCGCCATCTCGTTTTATAAGAATATTAACCGATGTACCCGGTTCCCCTTTGAGAAATTCAGTTAACCGTTCATAGTTTTCAACAGAAATATTATTTTCATCGATTTTTGAAATAATGTCTCCAATCTTTATTCCTTGTCTTTGAGCTGAATAACCTTCAAGGAGATCGACAATAGTAACTTCGCTATTTCGAATTCCGACACTGGCGCCAATACCTCCATACTTCCCTTTTGTAATTACATCTATATCTTTTTGAAGATTTTCATCGATAAAATTTGTGTATGGATCCAAAGATGAGAGCATCCCTTTAATTCCGGCTAACATAAATTCTTCAGGGTCAACATCTTCGACATAATTAACTGCCACTTCTTTATATATTCTACCGAATAACTCAATGTTTTTCGATATTTGGAAATAGATATCATTATCACCGGGTAAAAATCCTAATGAAATAATTACTATCGTTATTACAGATAATTTATATAGTGGTTTCATAATTCAATACTTTATTAAGAATAAAATTGTGGATCGCTTCAATAGAATCAGTACCATTAATTAAAATAAATCTTTCTTCTTTTTTCGCAATCTCTAAGTAACCATTTCTAACTTTATTATAAAATTGTTCATCGGACAACTCAATACGGTCTAAATCTATTGGAAGAATACCATTTTTTCTGTTAAACATTTCTTTTATATCGACATCAATAAAAAACGTTAATGCAGGAACAACATTCCTTATAATATAATTTTGTAGGTTCATGACAAACTCAAGTGAAATCCCTCGCCCATAACTTTGATATGCGATTGATGAATCATGGAATCGATCTGAAATAACTATTTTACCTTCATTTAATGCAGGTAAAATAACTTCATTTACCAATTGAGCTCTACTCGCTGAAAAAAGTAATAATTCAGTTTCGATATGCATCCGGGAGTTTTTTTTATCTAAGAGTATTTCTCTAATTTTTTCTGAAATAGATGTTCCGCCCGGTTCTCTTATTAAAAGAACATCTTCGCCTCTACTTTCAAAATATTTTTTTAATAATTCTACCTGCGTTGATTTTCCGGAAAAATCCAACCCTTCAAAGGAAATGAACATATCAATACTCTTTAATTATATATTTTAGGGAATTTGGTTCTTTATTTAATAGTTCTATATTTTGCGGATATTCCACTATTGGTTCGATTGCTCCCGAGGTATCTCTAATAACTTTCCAATAGTCAACATAAACCCTAATCGATTCTTTATTTAGTTTACCAAGATTAAGCATACCTCCACGGAAAGTGATAGATATTTTAGAAGGATATAATACTAATTCTCTCCCCCTCGGTACATTTATAATCTCTACATCTAAATCATTAAAAGATTTATCAGACGTCTTTTGTACATCAAAATAAACTAAAGTATTATCTCTTTTGAAATATACACTTGGTATCGGTTTTAGGGTAAGTGAAGATCCAACCTTTTCGTCAATGTTTTCAAACTCTTTTTCAAAAGTTTCAACACTATTAATTTTTCTTATATTAGACATTGTACCATATACAGATACCGATTCGGGATCGATAAATACTTTAGATGCTATTCCATATCCTTCTTTAAAAGAAAGTTTCGTTCTAGGTATTATAGGAACCATTTTGATAAAAACACGATCGATATCAATAGTTATTTGACTTGGATTAATATCTACAACTTGCATTCTGGAAGTTATCCAGCTATTATTTTCGGTAAAATTACGAGCGGACAAATTTTTTATTGAACTACTTTTATTAAGAGTAATCTCAAAAATAGGCAGCTTACCAGTGAAAAGTTTAGTAAGCAACCATCCTTCTCCTTTAAGCCCAATCCGAACTTCTTTTGCCGATGAACTCCCGACAATATAATCTTCAGGCAGATCTGTAAAGACAATGGGAACTGTTATAGTTGTATAATATTCGTTTGATAACGAAACAGAAACCCAAAGAGCTAAAGAGAAGAAGACAATAAAAGAAATTGTTATAATTTTTTTACTCATACTCTCAATATAAAAAAAGTTATTGTTTAGATGGGAATTTAAGGAAAATTATTTTCTTAATTGATTGAAATAATCTATAAGAAGGTTTCTATTTGCTTTGGAGATTTCTCTCCCTTTAATCTGGAAATTAGACATTGAGCGTGCTAATTTACGAAGATCATGAACATTTAATTTTATTAGAACTTCTTCTTCAGGGATTGCTCGTGTGTCTTCGATATTCGCTCGGCTTTCTTCAGATTCTTTTGAAGATAAATCCTCAACATCATTTTCAAGAGGTTCTTCCTGTTCAGCTTCATCAGCTACTCTGTTTATCTCTTCAGAAATTTCTTTATCGACCGGAACACCGTCAATTTCTGAATCTATATCATCTTCAAGTTCACTGTCAATATCTTCATTATCAGTATCGACCAGCTCACCATCAATTTCTTCAGGAAATTCATCCTCTAACTCTTCTTCATATTCAGGTAGATCTTCAACTTCAACAATATCTACAGATATATCTATTTTAGAAATACCTTTATCCGATTCACCTTCCATAATATCAATTTCAGTATCTGATATTTCTTCTTCATCCGAATCCAGTAAATCCTCGTCATCGTAAAACTCACTAGAAACCTTCTCTAAAGAGTCATCTTGAGAAAATAAATTTGGATGCTCAATTGAAGATTTTTTTTCTTTCTTTGATTTAGATTTTTTTTGATTCTGTTCAGGGAATAGATCATAAATAAAAGGTTCTAGCTGATCGTCAGGTCTTGGGATTACGTGAGTTGAGACTAATTGCCCAACTCTTTGCGCAGCGGCTGCCCCGGCATCAATAGCAGAACGAACGGCAGCTACCTCACCAACTATTTTAATAGTTACTAAAGCGGCTGTAATTTTTTCTTTACTGATTAGTTTAACATTGGCTGCCTTAAGCATAGCATCGGCAGCCTCAATTGCTCCAATTAAACCTTTAGTTTCTATTAACCCAAGCGCTAATTGCATAATAGCGAATTAAAGTTTTGGTCTTTTAGGAAGAATTAATTCGACATCTGTATGTGGACGTGGAATTACGTGAACTGAAACCAATTCTCCAACTCTCTGAGCTGCTGCTGCTCCGGCATCTGTTGCAGCTTTAACTGCACCAACATCGCCACGAACCATAACAGTTACATAACCGCCGCCGATTGTCTCTTTACCGATTAATTCTACCTTTGCAGCTTTTACCATAGCATCGGCTGCTTCGACTGCACCAACTAACCCTTTGGTTTCCACCATTCCAAGTGCGTCAAGTGTCATATAATGTGCTCCCAATTAAAATGAAAAGTAATGAAAAAATAGCTTATATAGTTAAAAATGTCAATCCTTATTTACCTTTAATGATTGATTTTCTATTTTTTTTAAATAGTCCTGAAGCATAATAGATGCTGCAGTTTTATCAATCAAACTCTTGTCTCTTCTCTTTTTCTTTGATAGATTAGATTCATTGATCATCTGTGTTGCCATTTTAGATGTATATCGCTCATCATAAAATTCGAATTCAATATTCGATTTTTCTTTTAGCTCAAGAGAAAATTTCTGAATCTTTTCCATTAATTTTGTTTGCTCCCCGCTCTCTTTTACGGGCATCCCAATAATAAAAAACTTTACCGAATAATTATTAATAATTTCTATCAACTTTAATATAGATAAATTATTATTAGGAATAGTTTCCAATGGATAAGCAAACATATTTAATGGGTCGGTAATGGCGATTCCTAATCTAACCTCACCATAATCGATAGCCATAATTCTATTCTCAACTATCTGCATCAAAACGCTCTACCGAATAAACACCTCGGGTTTTTTTAATTTTCTCTATTAATCCTCTTAAGTGAACAAGATCTCTTACGTAAACGGTAATAGTTCCCCTAAACATAGAATCTGTCGTAGAAATATTTACTGATTTAATATTCGTATTTTGATATGTAGTTACCGCATTGGAGAGGTCTTTGAGTATTCCGGGCATATCATCACCCTTGATAATTAAACCTGCCACAAAGGATGCTCCGTCTGTTTTAGGCCATTGCACTGCCACCAATCTATCTTCACCGTAACGAACCATATTAATCAAATTCTTACAATCTTTACGGTGGATTTTTATTCCTTCTCCAATTGTTATATAACCAACTACGATATCTCCCGGAATAGGATTACAGCATTTAGCATAACTGTATGCTACACCCTTATTTTCCCCTTCTACTATGACACCCCCGGCACTTGTTCTAACACTGGTGGCAAATTTTTCAAATTCTAATTCCGGTACTTCCTTCTGCTCCGCTTCTTGAACAGGATTAAGAATATTATCCAGACTTATTCTTTCCTGAGCAATTGCACTATAAAACTGCTGTGAATTTTCAAACTTGAGTTTTCTAAATAATTTTGAAACATCGTCCGGAGTAAATGCTAGTTTGAGTTTCTTTATTTTCCTTTCCCAAATTTCCTTACCTTGCTCCACAATTCTTTCTTCTTCTTTATTTAAGAATTTGCGGATATTAGTTTTAGCTTTGTGTGTAACGGCAAATTGAAGCCAACTTTTATTAGGACGAGGGTTTTTCCCCATTATAATTGAAACTTGATCTCCGCTATGGAGCATGGTATCTAATGGTACTATTTTACCATTTACCTTTGCTCCGATACAGCTATTTCCCACCTTGGAGTGTATCTCATATGCGAAATCCACAGGTGTGGAATTAAGAGGCAACTTAATTAAATCCCCTTTAGGTGTAAAGACGTAAATCTCGTCCTGATAAAGAGTTAGCTTAAAACTCGCAAGAATTTCCTTAGTAGCTTCATCTTTAGATGCGTTCTCAAAAACGTCCCTAACCCAGTTAACCCAATCTTCCAAATCTTTATCGGAAGCCATTACACCTTCTTTATACTTCCAATGGGCAGCCACTCCCTTTTCTGCAATCTCATGCATTTTTCTCGTTCTGATTTGAACTTCCACAAGCTTTGCATCCGGTCCGATTACCGTTGTATGAATAGATTGATAATTATTCTTTTTTGGTATGGAAATGAAATCTTTGAAACGCTCGCCTATTGGCTTATAAAGATTACTGATAACTCCAAGAACATAATAGCATTCATTCGGATCATTAGATTCAAGAATAATCCTGACAGCTAAAAGATCGTAAATATCCTCAAAAGGACGGTTCTGCTTAACCATTTTCCGATAAATTGAGTATAGATGTTTTGCCCTGCCGCCAAGTTCATAATTTATTTTAATCTCTTTAAGTTTCTCATCAATCGGCTTAATAAATCTTCCAATAAAAGCTTCTCTCTCTTTTCTGGTATTATTAATACTCTTTGCAATATCATCATAAGCTTCACGATTTAGATATTTAAAGGCAAGATCTTCCATTTCCCATTTAACAGCTCCAAGACCAAATCTGTTTGCAAATGGAGCATATATCTCTAAAGTTTCTTTAGCAATTCTTCTCTGTTTTTGGGGATGGACAAATTCTAAAGTACGCATATTATGGAGGCGATCAGCAAATTTCACTAAAATTACTCTTACATCCTTGACCATTGAAAGGAGCAGCTTTCTATAATTTTCTGCTTGGACAATTTCCTGTCCCCTAAAAACACCGCTTATCTTTGTTACACCATCAACAATTTCTGCTACTTCTTTACCAAATTCTCTGGTTATTAATCCAAGTTCAATATCACTATCCTCTACAACATCGTGCAGAAGTGCACTTGCCACCGATACATCATCTAAAGGAATTTCACGCGCAATAATTGAAGCTACTTCTACCGGATGATTAAAATATGGTTCACCGGAAGCACGAAAATCATTCTTATGTGATTCGTAACTGAACATAAATGCTTTTGTTATCAATTCTTCATTAACCATAGGTAGGTTCTTTCTGCAAAGAATTAATAAATCTTCAAGCATTTTATTTAATTTGCTATTTTGAATTTCTTCCGGCATAATTTGTTTTTTCTAATTATTAAATTGATATATATCAAAAGAGGATTACTAAATCAAGACTAAAATGTACCAAAAGTTCTATCTCCTGCATCACCTAAACCCGGCAAAATATAACCATTGGAATTTAATTCACGATCTAATGAAGCAGTATAAACAGGAATTTCAGGATGCTCCCGATGCATTTTTTCAACTCCCTCGGGAGCAGCTATCAAGCATGCGAGGATACAATCTTTAGCACCTTTCTCCTTTAAGTAATTGAAAGCCGCTACTGCACTTCCTCCTGTGGCAAGCATTGGATCTAATAAAATCGTCTTTGCTCCGGGCAATTCTTTTGGTGTTTTATAGTAATAATCAATCGGGAGCAAGGTATTCTCATCTCGTTGTAACCCAATATGGCCTACTTTAGCATTTGGGATCATATCCAAAAATGGTTGTATCATACTTAATCCGGCTCTTAAGACAGGCACCAGAACTATTTGTTTTTTAATAAGATAACCTGTTGTTACTTCAAGTGGCGTTTGAACATCTATTTCTTCTACTTCAAATGATTTACTTATCTCACTCGCCATGACAAAAGTAATTCTTGATAATGCGTTTCTAAACTGTTCCGTATTAGTCTCAACATTTCTAAGAATTGTAATATCTCTTTTTATAAGGGGACTCTGAACTTTAATTAAGTTATTCATATTAATCCTTATTGATCTTTCTACCCAAAATTGAGAGTAGATTTATAAATGGGGAGCATGGAGGAGAATAATTAAAATTGGCGTTATATAGTGTGCTCCCTTTAATCTTATTTTGAATTAGCATAGAGACAATATCAGCATTTCCCGATGCTTCCTGCTGACCAAAAAATGATGCTCCGAGTATCTGCTTACTATTTTTTTCGTATATAATTTTCCCAAAAGTGGGTTTAGAATTACTCATAACTTTTACTAGATTAGGAGCTACGGCACTAACCACCTCAAAATTAAAACGATGTTCCTCCGCTTCTTTTTGAGTTAATCCTACATGTGTATAACAATTATCAAATAACTTTACAGCTATATTTTTAATAACGGGTAAAAATTTAACAAATGCTCCAGAAGCATTATCCCCTGCCGTATGCCCCATAGAATGAGCAATTGTGGCAAGAGGAATATAATCATTTTTCATTGTAATGAAGTTTATAACTTCGGTATTATCACCGGCAGAGAAAATATTGGGATCGTTAGTCTTAAGAAAAGCATCAGTTTTAAATCCATTTAATCGTCCTAGAGTTAAAAGTGTAGCCTGACCTATTTGTGTTCTTGGTTTAAAACCGATAGTAACTATCACCAAATCCGGTTCTAAAACTATTCCATTTACAACTATTTTTTTAATTTTGTCTTCATTTTTGAATACTTTTATTCTTTCGCTATTACCATAAAATCTGATATTTTTTTTCTCAAGTATTTCTTTGATATTGGTTTTGAGTTCTAATTCTGAACTGCCCAATGGAAGAGAATCTCTTTCAATAATTGTAACGTTAAAACCCGCCTTTTGAAATGATTCAGCAGTTTCTAAACCGATATAACCGGAACCAATTATTAAAACATCTTTACATCTATTCGTTTTAACGTAGTTATCAATTTTTATATAATCAGGAACAGATTTGAGGTAAAAAAGATTTTGGCTCTGTTCTAATAAATCAGGGTGTTTTATTGCCGATGAACCGGTAGCTAAAATAAGTTTGTCATATTCTTGATAATAGGTATGCCCTGAAATTAAATTTTTAATAGCAATTTTTTTATCTCTTCGGTCAATACTTTCGACTGAATGCTCTATGAAGACATCTACAAGTTTCTCTTCTTTGAATGATTCTGCAGAGAAAAAAACTATATCTTTATAGTCATTAATCTCACCGGAGATTAAATATGGCAGTTCACAGGTGCCGGTAGAAATGAATTTACTTCGCTCAAATAAAAAAACGTTAGAAGAAGGAGAATTTCTCTTAGCCTTAGCAGCCGCAGCAGCTCCTGCTGCATTTCCGCCAACAACAACGATATTTTGAGGTCTCTTTATTAGCATAATTAATTAGATAATAATTAGAAATTACCAAATTAAATATAATAAAGAATGTTCAAAGATAGGGCTTATTTATCTCTGAAGGATAAGGTAATCGGTACTCCTTGGAATCCAAATTTTGCTCTTATCAATTTCTCCAAATATCTTTTATAATTATCAGGTATAAAACGGGGTTCATTCGTAAAGAATAAAAATATTGGATAGTAATCCCCAACTTGAGTAATATATTTTATTTTAACTTCCTTACCGGTAGGTGAAGACGGTGGTGGAACTCTTACGATTTCAGGGAGAAGCACATCATTCAGTTCGCTTGTAGCAATTTTTTTCTTTCGCTCTTGATCTACTGTCTTGGCTATATCAATTAATTTATAAATTCTCTGTTTAGTGAGCGCTGAAATAAAAATTACAGGAGCATAATCGACGTTACCTAACTTTTTCTTAGCTTCTTCTTCATAGAATTTTGCAGTGTTAGTTTCTTTTTCTTCAACTAAGTCCCATTTATTGACCGCAATAATTACACCTTTTCTTCTTCTGATAATTTCATCAAGAATCTTTTGATCTTGCTTGTCAATACCGATAACTGCATCAATTAGAAGAATAGCTACATCAGCATCCCAGATAGCTCTATACGTTCTTACAGTAGAAAAGAACTCAATATTCTCTGTTACACGGGCTTTTTTTCTTAATCCTGCCGTATCAACGAGTGTAATATCCTCGCCATAATATTTAAGAGTAGAATCCAGACTATCGCGAGTAGTGCCGGGGATATCGGTTACAATGCTTCTTTCAAAACCGAGAAGTGAATTAACCAAGGAAGATTTCCCAACATTTGGTTTACCTACAATAGCGATCTTTAAATTTTCATCCTTTTCTAAATAATCATCAGCAAATGAAAGTTCTGCCATTATATCATCAAGAAAATCACCAAGATTTCTGCCATTAAGAGCAGATACATCATATAAATTACCGAGACCGAGACTATAAAAATCGGCAGCATTTAAAGCGGCGGATTGCATATCAATTTTATTTACTAAAATGTAAGCTAATTTAGATGATTTCCTTAAAATTCCGGCGATTTCACGATCAATCGGAGTAACACCGGCTTTGCCATCAACTAGAAAAAGAATAGCTTCAGCTTCATCAACTGCAATTGTAATCTGCTCTTTGATTGCTTTCTCAAATAAATCAGCACTATTTGGTACATAACCGCCTGTATCTATAATACGAAAAAGCTTTCCGTTCCATTCCACTTCGCCATAATTTCTATCACGTGTAACTCCGCTAAAATCATCAACAATTGCCGTAGTGGATTTTGTTAATCGATTAAAGAGGGTTGATTTTCCAACGTTCGGTCGTCCTACAATTACTACTAAAGGTAATTTCATATTAAAATCTTACTCTCAAATTAATTTTATAATTAAGGTCTTCTACAAAACCAAATTGCACTTTTTGCAAATCCGTATTCAATTCTATCTTTTTATTAAAACTTTTAGTTGTAAATATAGCATCTACTGTACTAATAATGTGATTTATTATGATAACAATAACTGCTTTGGAGGCAACATTATAATAATCATTTGCCTTACCTCTTTTACCTGAATAGATATGAAATCTCGGAGTCAATGGATCACCATAAGCATAAGGGGTGTTTTCATCGCCAAAATCGTCCCAGCCGGGATTAAATTGGGGATACTTACCAATCATCTCAAAATACTGTTGATCGCCTAGAGGGGCTAATTTGTGCGAATAATAGGCACTGATTGCATTCTCTAACCTATTCAACTCATTCCAATTTACATTACCTGTATTATCGAAAACATTGTAGTTTGCCGTATTAACACTTTCATTTATTTTTGAAGCGTTCGTTACTGTCCATTTAGCATATTTTTTTACATCCCAATGTTGATTGGCATAATCTTGGAATACATTAGTCTGGTCATCCCCTTTCCTATCATAAACCAAGCCGGTATAAACTGCCGCAGCTTCTAAGATAAGGAAAGCAGCTCCTTTTATATAACTTTCGGAATATAATTGACCTGCGCCTGGAACAGCAAGCGAAAGAAGTCCAGCAACAAACGGAGACTTTTTCATCTCTTCATTCAATAACGGTTTTTGTTCTGAATAAGTATTATCGAAAGAAATTTTTCTATCCAAATCTATGTTGCCTGATAATTTATTTTGCGCAGAAATCATAGATGTGCAAATAACTGCAATCAATACTATTCTAGAAATCAAATTCAAAAAGTATCCCTCCATAAAAACTCCACTCCTTACCATAGTTAATAGTCTCTCCAAGAATATTTTTGGTGATTTTATCAAAAGAATAAGCAGAACTAAAGAAAACGCTAGTTGGGAACAGATAGAAGGAATTAACCTTAATTCTTAATTCAGCCCCTACACCTTTTTTGAAATTATCAATCGCAGGAACACTTCCACCCGTCCAAGCATTTCCCAAATCACCAAATACCGAAAAATATACTTTATCAATGTAAAGATGACCAAGACGTTTATCTATATTTTTGAACAATGGGAATCGATAAGTTAAATTAGCCCATAATAGCTCATTGCCTGAAATTGCATAAAATGGATAACTCTTCATACCGATAAGCCCACCCAAATAATAATCGAAGAAATCAGGAACCGCAGGACCTAATATCGTAGCCCCTCTAAATTGAAATGTAAGCACATTATCCTTCATTAATTCAATATGTTCTTTCCAGTTTAATTCCAAACGGTGAAAATTAAAATTCTTGTAAAGGGGCTTTAACATTCCTTCTACAATTTCATAATTATTATCTTTATTGAACCGGTTAAATTCATAATCATATTGGAATTCTACCTTCCTGCCAATCGGATTAATATCCGAATCGACAGATGGGATAATACCTGCCAGATTATATTTAAGCCTAAGATTCCTACCGATCAAATAAACATCATTGGAAGTAGGGTAAAGAATCGTGGTATTAGGAAAAATAAAACTTCCAATTTCAGCTGAATAACGGCTAAAGATAAATCGTAGCTCAATAAAATTTTCATCGTTTATAAATTTATTCTTTGCTGCAAGATCAACTTCAAAAAGATTATAAGTAACATCGGTTGAAGTATTAAGTGAATTATCCAACGAATCAAAAATCAAATCAGTATTAGTTTTTCTCGAAATACTATATAATTCTAATGTAAGAGTTGGTCTTAAACCTAAGCCATAGAAAATCGGTAATTTATTTCTATAATCGAATTGAAGAAGAAGGTCTCTTTCAAATCTTTTATTTATAGACCCCCCCGCAAAAATACTATACCGATTAAGATAATCGTTTGAAGCTAAGAATACTCCCGGTTTAATTCTATCTAATGCGGAATTAGAAATATTATAGTTATCATAACGGATGAAAGGGATAATGCTTAACTTAGAGAAAACACCGGTATATTTTTCAATATCATAATCCGGTAATTCTTTATCGTTATAATTCGTAAATTTTCTGAATGCATCTTTTGATATATCTCCTTTTGGCAGATCAGTATCTAAAGGTGGATTTTCTCTTTTAACGTATTTCGCATCATTATTGACTGCAGATTGGGATGAGACCGGTAAAGAAAATATTTTATAACCTGTGGATGTATAACCGGCATATAGTATATTACCTTCTTTATCTATTGCGGGCATAAAAGCTCCGCCAATTACGTTTGTAATTCTATTTTTTGTTTTAGTCTCTATGTTGTAGGTATAAAGATTGAAAATTCCCGTTTCATCGGATGAATAAAGAATTTCATTCGAAGACTTAAAAACCGGATTACGATTATCAGAGCCATTTTCGATTATTACTTCATAACCGGAACCGTCACTATTTACTTTTGCTATCTCTCTTGAATTAGCATAAGAATAATCAAATATAATCCAATCGCCATCATGAGAAAATTTGGGATTATAAACCTGCTCTCCTTTTTCAAAAAATGTAATCCTCTTAAAATTCTTACCGTCAATATCAACTGTTCCTAAATTAGTAGTACCATCTTTTTGATAAACAAACACTATACTTTTTTGATCGGGAGAAATTGATGGGTTATTTGCTCTTAATCCGAAAGTCAAACGTTTATCATCGTCTTTATTTATATCATAAATAAATAAGTCATGTATATATGCCATACCGGGATTATCATAATCTAATTTTGCATATATAATCTGATTTTTATCTCCGACAAATTCAACGGTGGAACTTGCTTGTGAAACCAATAATTTATCTGTTGAATCAGAAAGATTATGTAAATAGATTGAAGATAGCCCGAAATAGTCATTTTTCTTATTGCTTACATATAAAAATTTCTTTCCTTCCGGCGAAAAATTAGGGTAGAAATTTCCGAATCCGGTAGAAAGAATTTCTTTTCCTGCAATTTCATTTTTTCTAACATCGCTGATTCTTGAATTATAATCTTCGATTAGGAATTTGCTCCATTCATCATAAATCTCATCGCCATCTTTACCGAGAACATCCTTAAATGCAGCATCAATAGTAAAATTAGACCATTTACCAAGTTTGCGTGTAATTTCAACAATCTTATCTTCACCATATTTTTGGGCAAGGTATCTCGTTAATGCGAAACCTGAATTATAAACCGATTCATTTCCTAAACTTGTTTTATTAAAAACTCCCATTTGATTCCAAGTGAGAAGTTTTCCATCTAGAGCATAGGATCGGAGGATCATATCTCGATGGCTATCCCAATTATCATAATTAAATTCTTTACGCATATATTGGGCGGTTCCTTCTGCAAACCAAGCCGGTATATTAATAGTAGCGACAGGATAGGAAGCTATAAAATTAGGAAATCCATAAAGAATATCTGGTCTTCTCTTGTCTTCATAATTCAAGAATTGTAAATAAACAGCAGGTATAGCACGGGATAATTTCATTGCCGCTTGAATTTGAACGAGGTGAGTAAACTCATGAGAGATAACATTACGAAGCCAATTATGCGATCCTCTTAAATCCATATCAAGAGCTGAAGCCCATATTTCAATTTTATTATCAAAGAAATATGTTGCACCGTTTGAATAATCATCAATATCTTTTACAACGTAATGCACTGATTCGGGCTCATATCCATACAAAGATGTGATCGGTTCCCAAACGTCATCACCAATCTGAGCAATTGTTTTGGCAGTCCTTTCTGCACCTTCATGAAAGTGAACTGAAACATACTTCCCGTTTATAGTAAACCAATTATATTCAGGATGAAATTCATCAAACTGTGCATTTGTAACAATCGTTAACGAAAAGAGCAAAAAGAGGATTTTTTTTAACATAATAAATTCTTCGAATTTTTAGAGATTACTTAATAACTGCTATTTTAATAATTTTATTGCCGGAATTTCCGGAGTTGCCTTTTATGTCCACGTGTGCATAGTAAACACCACTTGAGATATTAGTCACATCCCAAACAGTTTCATTTTCGAATCCGCCAATACCGGTTGAATTTAATTCAGCCACAAGAGCACCGGAAAGATCAAATATCATAATTTTTATTTCTGAACTCTCTTGTAAATAGTAGCGAATATTTGTTTTGTTACCTGTAACAGGGTTCGGATAGTTATAAACTGATTTTTCAGGTAAAAATTCAGACGGGATATTTTTCACCGTAGCCATTGGGAAGAAGGAAGTTCTTTGATAATCAGCAAATTCCGAACTCCACATTTTACCGCTTGAAATACCTATATCTATTATTTCAACATCGAATGAATTACTAATTACGCCTAAAGCTGTATGGCTGGTATTTCCTGGTACCGCTACATTAAACAGAAATAGTTTTGTATTACTACTTTCATTGATTGCTAATGGATATCCTTCTATCACTTTTCCGTTTCTTAAAGCATATAATTCACCTGAATTTGCTGCTGAAATAATTTCATTAATTCCATCATTATCTATATCCGAAGCAACAGGTTCGCCAACAAAAGTTTTATTCTCATTAATCGAATAAGGGAAATTCTCCTCAAATAAACCCACTAAATTATAAGCAATTACTTTATTCCCATTATTGAATACAATTGAGTTTTCTCCTTTACCCGTAATATCAGCAAGCATAAAACTATTTATTTCTATCGGAGATTCCACAGTAAATATTTTCGAACTATTATCTTCATTAAAGACTATAAATTTATTCCCCTTCGTAAGAATTATTGATACGTACTTTCCATTTTTATTCTTTGTTAAGGCTGCTTTTATCGGTGTTTCTATAAATGAGTAAATATTGTTTGATAAAAGAGAGTAATAGTTTTTATCAGTAAGAATATAATAAGGGATTCCGTCATTTAGTACTTGCAATAACTTTTCATCTTTAAGATTATGAATAATGTTATCGGCAGTAAACGATTCTAATGATAAAGTATTAATATCAAAAAAGACAGAATAAATGTTGTTTGATACACCAATGATAATTTTTACTCCGCTATTCAAAATAGTATTAACAGATACCCAATTTATATCGGCCGGAAACGTGATAGTTTTGATATTATCAGTTGCTCCTACTTTAAGGATATTAAGGTTTCTTCCATATCCGCCCATAATAAATTTATTTCCTTCATAATCAAATACTGCAGGAGTAATTTTTGAGAAGAAATCAAATTCTGCTTTATAGTTGCCTTTATCATCTAATTGAAATAACTTTCCATTATATAATCGATAATATCGATTAGCACCTGCGAAATTTATCCCAAAGAGATTAGCCGAGTTATTATCTACTAACATTTGAGTTGATAGGATTCTATTTGCTGCATCTGATTCATATCTAACATTAAATGACATAATCGGTGAAACATCATTAAAATTATCAATAGTTATAAGTGAATTAGCACCACTATTTGATTTTGAATCAGGCTTGGAATCATAGTTAAAAATATTTTTATAATATTTCGATTTATTTCCTTTGAACCAGAAGTCATCTTCGGTTGCCTGTCCATAGACAGTCTCTCCAAAAATATCATAGAATCTTTCTCCGATATCTTGGATACCATCTGCTTCAACCAAGTCAACACCCTTATTCAATAGGTCTGCATTAATTTCATTATTATCAATCTTATCATTTATAATCTTTTCATCGATATGCCAAATATATATACCGTTTCCGGCGGCAGCCCAATCATATTCATCAATATCCACGATTACACCTTTAAGCGTATCAGCGGAGTACCATTGGAAGCTATTACCACCTTTAGTATAATTTGAAGTATAAGTTTGATCACCGATTTTATAAGTAACGGTAGCTCCATCCTTATGAGCGTCTCTATTCCTATTCTCGATTAGATAATACTCATTATTATTAATAGGTACTTTATAGATATGGGGTGTTCCGGGAATATTAGATTGAGAAGAAGCAACTGAAAAAATATTTTCATTTGTTGTTATTGTAATAGGTGATTCCCAACCGAGAAATATTTTTTCCCAAGCCGAGGGTTCTGGAGGAAACGTGCCGCTATAACCGAAAATCGATTCACCATCCATAAGCCCGGTTCTGCCTATTGCACTTGTCCCTGTTTTAGTATTAAAAAGATCAGGCAGACCAAGATGACTCGCTATACTTGAAACAATCAATCCGTTAATAGTCAATTCAATTAGAACATTACCTGAAATTGTGCTGATTTCCCTTGATTCAGTCGAAGGAAGAATTAAGGTATTAGTTAATAATTTATTAGGGAGATTAAACCCTGTGAATGATGTACCAAAAATTTCTTTTAGCGATTTTAGACCAAGATAAATTGAAGGAATATCGCGCTCTCCTCCTATGCTACCCGGTGGGTTAAACTCCTTACCTACTCCGGCATGAAATACAATAAATAAATCGTAAGAGCTAAAATCAAAATTAGAATTTTGCTGCGATATTTTATTCCAAACTTCTTGCGAAAACTTACCGAGAGGAGTTAAATCATTGGGACTCTGTGGAGTCGGTGAATAATTTCTCATTGTTTCATTTAAAGTAATTACTTCCGGAAGTACAGTATAATCAATAGAAAATTTACCTTTAGAAACTTTATTAAAGTAATTTTTTGCGAATAAAAGATGATTCTCAAAATATTGCTTATCAAATGGCAAGGGATCAAGTATAGTATCGCCATAGTTCTTAGAATAGATTGAACCAAACTTACCATTACCGAAAGTATTTTGATCGGTATCCTGTTGGAATTCTGCCATGACAGCAAGTATTTTAATGTGAGATACTTCTTTGGCTTTAACGTTAAAAGATTGGGCAGATAAACTGCCCAAGCAAATCGTAAAAATTAATAAGAGATACTTTTTCATATAAAATTATATTCCGCGAGGGAAACCTTGTTTTTGAATAGTAGTATTGCCCCATCCGATAAGAAGAGTGAAACGCAATGTATTAGATAAAGGATGGTTTTCGCCATTCTTGAATAGATCAGTAGTTATATAACTAAAATCAAATCCATATAAATCATATCTTATACCTGCACCAAGAGTAGCAAATTTTCTGTTTCCATAAGCAGGATCTTCATAGAAGAAACCTAAGCGAAGGGCGAACATAAAATCTTCGGGAATTCCGTACCAGTATTCTAATCCCATCGATGTTACTACATCTCTAAGTTCTTCGCTCAATGGCTGATCTGCCCATGCGGTAAAAATTGCTTTATAAAACTCATCTTTCTTTTTGGTGGAATCGGGACGGCTTACTAAAAGTTTCGAGAAATCAAGAGTCATAGTAAGCGAATTATAATCATCTTCAAAAAAACGAGTTGCAAATCCGAGACGGAAATTTGTAGGGATCGGATCTGCCTGCGCTTGATCTATATAATATATTTTAGGACCAATATTAGAAAGGTTTATACCAACACTAAATTTATTGCCAATATTACCGATAAACGGAATTTCCAAATTTTCTGGTCGCCACATTGTTGCTACGTCAAAGCTTACAGATGTAGCTACACCTTTACCCTGCTCCTGTTCGGTTGGTTTATCGGATAGACGACTATGGATAAGACGGAAATTAAATCCTAATCCCCAATCAGTAGAAACCTTAGTAGCATAACCTAAAGTTAAAGCAGCATCAAATGACCTAAAAGTACCAATAGGGTCAGGTGAGTTTGATGATGTTCTTACAAATTCTCCAAAATTCATATATGTAACACTTGCAGTAACACTACCTGCTAAATCATCTATATACTGTCTATAAGTTGCATAATCATAGAAAAGATCAAGTTGAAATTGTGGCAACCAGTTGCTATGGGTGAAACTAACTTCCGAACCGGTTAAAAACGCTATACCGGCAGGATTCCAAAATATTGCAGCAGAGTTATCAGCTAATCCTGCTCCGGATTCTCCGATACCACCGGCTCTTGAATCAGGCGCTAATAAAAGAAATGGTACTGCCGATTCACCTTGCGCATACGTAGCTTTTGTATAGACAACCGAAATCATTAATATCAGAATAAAAATCATTCTTTTCATACTTTATTTACCTCCAATTATTTGCTATTATCTTATTACTGCCAATTTACCGAGATAAGAATTTTTAAATTCGCCATCTGCAGTTTCAACAATTAATTTATAAAAATAAACTCCATTAGCAATCTGATTGCCATCAGCATCTCTTCCATCCCAATTAACTCTGACAAATTTATCAAATATATTGAATGCTTCAATTTCTTTAATTAATCTGCCCGCTACTGTATAAACCTTAATTTTAATATCAATTGGCTTTGTAAGATTATGCTGAAAAGTAAAATCCGTTTCGTTAGAAAAAGGATTCGGATAATTATAAATATCACTAAGTGTAATTGTTCCCTCGTCTACCACAGTAAAGTATGTAGTTGATTCAGAGAAATTATTAAATACATCCCAAGCTTTAATTCTTATATTATGATTGCCTAATTCTATTCCAGTAAACTTAAACTTAATTAAACCCGATTTACCGCCTGAATTAAGATCGCCTATAAAATAATTAGTTAAGTCCAATGTTGCCGTTTCGTTACCGTCAAGTATTCCTTCTAATTTATGCCCAATTCCAGTACCAGTTGTATTTAATCCAGTCTCATCTTTTAGCTTTACGAGTAAAGTAAAATCACGATTGACAAGATTAGAGTTTTCAAAAGAGATATCATCAAAATAGACTTCGATTTCAGGACCTTTACCGTCATTAGAAGCATTAGGATTAGTACCGCCAACGCGAATTTTATTAGTTACACCTATACCATCATTATCTTCATTAAATATATATGAGATTATTTTACCATTTTTATTTTCGTAAGAAATATCTTTAGGAACCGTAAAATCAGTTTGGAAAAAGCCATTATTGATAGCTACTCTTCCTCGATAAATTAATCCGCCTTGCATAGTAACAGTATAATTCATCTCTTTAATTTCGACATTTCTTTCTGAATCATAAACACTTACGATACCTTCTCCGGTAAAATTATTCAATTGCCCGGCTGAATTTCTTACAGTTCCTTTAATACTTACTTCTCCGAGAGCAGTAACTTGGATATCTGTGTTAAGAGCACTGCCATTAATAGAATCGATACGAACCGGTATTCTGGGTTCATTTAATCTAAGAGCAGGGTCTCCAAAGAAATGGAATTTTTCATCATTCTCTTCAGTTCTAAATTGTTTTGTTAAGAAATAAGCTCTCCCCAAACGAACCGGAAGGTTATTAGCATCGCGATTTCTAAATATATTAGAGTAAAAAGAATCATTCAAAGCAGCATTCAAAGAAGAATAAACAACTCTGGCGGCAGTGAAACCTGCAATTGCTCCTGAATTTGGTTTTGTTATCATTATTTCTGTTGCACTTTGAAGTGCAGGATCGTCATATTTCCCGAAATCGCATGTAGCCGCAGTTAAGAAAAAATATTTATCATTTTTTAGTTGCGGAATTGTTGTTGATTTTTCAAAAACTGATTCATGAGCCCATACATCAGGATTACCATGACCAATAAAATTTAGAATTAATGTGCCATTATTAACGGCATCGATAATCGCTTGATTGACTAACGGTTTTCTTCTTCCTAATCCCGTTGCAACAGTAGGATACATTGCAAGATAAATTTTATTTTGATCGAAATATTTTGGTACTCGATTATTTGCTAAGTTTTCTGTTTGACGAGTATGAATACTTCCGTCATCTTGACCTGTTGCCGCAGGACCATCATCTGCTACAAGCGTAATAGTATTTCTCCATAACCCTTTATCTATATTCTCTTCATATTCAATAATTTTAGTAACAACTGTTTCTGCTTCTTGTATTGAGCTAATGTTTAGTCTGCCCATTGCAAGATCTGCCTTAGCATCATTACCATTAATTCGGGCATAATAATCGTCCGTTGGATAAGCTAAAATTTCATCTAATGATTCTCTTGTTTGATATGTAGGAACAAAATTTTTATCCTGCTTCTCAGAATTTAAGTAATCGTAGTCACCATCACCGAATAACAATACATAAAACGGTTTTGTTTGCCAAGTTTTATATGCATTCGATAAGAAATTACGAATCGCCGTAGGATCAAGATTGCCACCTGAAAATTGATTTACAATTTCATCAATATAAAATACGTCCCCTGATAATGGAGAAAAATTATCACCTGCTCTGAAATCCCTTAGACGTTCAGCTTGTGATTTAAAGCTTTTATGTGTGATAATTACATATTCTGATCCGGAAGTAATCGCTCTTAAATCGCGATTTTCAATTCTCTCGATTCCCGAAGGAACTTTGAAAGCAGATTGATTGGCAACAAAATATTTTGAAACGGAGCTTCTTGTTTCAAAAGAAGCAAATCTAAATTCACCACCACTAATACTAGCACCTTGAATAATTTTTACATTTTTAAAATCTGTTACGTCAAAACCATTTATTGCACTATTTGAAAAATTAAAGAAATTATAAGAAATTAAAGAAGTAGTATCTTTAGAGAATACTATTAAATTATCCATAGCAGCTTTTAATTGAGAAGTAAATTCAATCTCAAAATAATCAAGGGCAAGACGAGCACTCGTAGAACTGCTCTCCATTGTGAATTTTAGATTGCTTCGTTCTTCAGGAACCGCTCCGGTATAAAATGCTGAACCAATATGTTCCCTTCCATATCTATAAATTGATTTACCGATAGACGATCCTGAATAAATTTGAGAATTGTTTTCAGTAATTCTAATAGTAATAGTCGGATCAGAGGCATTAACCAATCTGAAACGATAGTTAATTCGACTATTAGGAATAACATTATTTAGAGTATTAATGAAATTTCTGCTTTTTGTTGTCTGATCTAATTCATCGCCTAAATATTCTCTTCCGCTTTTTCCGATATTGGTACTATCTTTATCATAAAACCTAAAAGAAGTAGTGGTTGTTTGCGTATATCCGCCCTGTTCATTTACAGATTGCTTAACGTCCATTCTTTTACCGCGTTCGCCGCCTGAAGTAATCCAATAATAATTCTTTTTAGTATATGGATTTTTACTTCTTACAATTTTTGATTTTTTATCATACTCCCAAAAATCAACCGATCTACCGTAAAACAAAATATAATCAGTTTGATTAAACACACCATCATCTTCACCAACAGAAAAAAGAGCAATTTCTTTAAGATTATCAGTTGATTCTAATTGTGATTCGTTAAGCGGATAACCGCCGTTATTATAAATTTTTATTGTCCTAGGATCAACATTATCAGCATTAATTCCGACAGATTGAAGGAATGCCCTATCAATTTTATAAATTCCTTCTGCAGGAGCTAAGAAACGATAAATTGCAGAACCAAAAATAGAGTTAGTTTTGAGAAGTCTTAATTCGTTGTTTCTCACTTCTCCCCATTTTCTTGCTACTTCCCAATTAAGAATAGAGCTATTAATTTCCTTATCGCTTAATTCATTGAACTCTCCATCAGATTGACCAAAAGAAATATTAACAACTATTTTTTTATAAATTTTTATTTGATTTGTAGCTGGGTCAAAATTAATTGGGAATAAATTGATAGTCTGAACTTTTAATTCTCTAACAAGTCCGAACTCACCAAATTCAGCTGGAGAAGACGATAACCGGTTATGGTATTCAGGTGTAACTCTATAATCATATTCCGGGAATCCATTAACATTTTTAAGAAATGGTTTCGGAGCAAGTGCCCCATTTATTATTGAATACTCCGCTGAAACAATATTGATAATATTTGATGAAGATGGTACACCAATGTTTAATTCCCTTTTTAATATCCCGGGAAGTCCATATCCTAACTGGTTATCTATAAATGAATTGGATATAGTAAATTTATAAAACTTACCTGAAGGGCTATTAACAATTTGCGTATCAATTACCACAGGAGTAAATTCAATTAGAATAGAATTACTATTAGACGATAAAATTCTTACATCTTGAGCGGATAGAACCGAGGCAGATACTAAGAATAAAAATAAAGAGAATATATATTTCATTAAACCTATTTAATAAATAGTGTAAAAATGTCCCGTAGCAAATTCTCTATAATTTTTTCCTTAAGTTTAGGCAAAATTAGTCAAACATCGACTTAAATGTCAAGTCCATTTATTTTGGGTGTACATTTTAATGCATTCTGGTAAAAATGGAAAAATCTTTATTTCACAATATTTGCTTAGTTACGGGCGTTCTTTTTATAAAAGATACAATAATTAGTTAGATTACAAAAATCACATTTAGGTTTTTTTGCATTGCAAATAATTCTGCCATGAGTTGCTAACAAATGCGAGGAATTAATCCAATAGCTTTCCGGCAATAATTCTTTTAATTTCAATTCTATTTTATCAGGATTATCCGATTCAATAAAATCCAAGAGATTAGATAATCTTTTAACGTGAGTATCGACAGCTATGGCAGGAATACCAAAGGCATTTCCTGCAACTACCGAGGCAGTTTTCCTCCCTACCCCGCTTAATTTAGTTAATTCATCAAAATCAGACGGTACTTTTGAATTATGCTTTTCAATTAGTTCTTTACAGCAGACAATAATTGATTTTGCTTTTTGTCTATAAAAACCTGTAGAATAAATATCTTTTTCTAATTCTTCCGGAATTGCATTTGCATAATCATCCGGCGATTGATATTTATTAAATAAAGATTTGGTAACGATATTTACTCTTGCATCAGTACACTGTGCAGAAAGAATTGTGGCAATTAGTAATTCAAAAGGATTAGAGTAATCCAATGCCGGTTTGACATTGGGATATTCTTCCTTAAGAATATTAAAAATCTCAATAGCTCTATTTTTATCTTTTTTATCTGTATTCATAAAAAACAAAAAGGGAAATTAAAATATTTCCCTTTAGTAGCGCGTACGGGGTTCGAACCCGTGATCTCCGCCTTGAGAGGGCGGCGTCCTAAGCCACTAGACGAACGCGCCTTGAAACTTTGCTCAAAATTAGTTTTTAAGAATAGTAAATTCAACTCTTCTATTCTGTTCTCTTCCTGCATCTGTTGCATTCGAAGTTAATGGTTTTGTTTTACCATATCCCTTTGTAGTTATTCTATTGCTTGCAATACCTTTAGAAACGATATATGCTTTTGTAGCGTCTGCTCTTTTCTGTGATAGTTCCATATTATATTTATCTGCGCCTACATTATCTGTATGCCCTGAAATTTCAATTTCTACTTTTGCATTGTCAGTTAAGAATTTTACAACTCGATCAAGTTCATCATAAGAATCTGCTAATAACGTAGATTTATTGAAATCGAAGTAAACATTATTTAATTGGAATGTTGTTCCAACAGCAATTTCTTCTTTTTTAATCTCTAATTTTTCAGCATGGGCGAACCAATTTCCACCTATACCATTAATTTGAGTGTCACCCCATGAAGTTACTTTAAGAATAAAACCATCACGCGATACTGCTTTAGCTTCTACTGAATAACGAATTTTCGCTTTATTAGCAGCATCGACTACTGTTATAGAAGTATAAATTTGTGGTTTTGATTCAAAAGGGACAGAGAAACTAATCTCTTTTTCAACCACTCTGGATCCACTATTCTTATCTAAAGTATATCCTGAAACACTTTTATCAAAGAAGAAATCGCCGCTTTTCATCTGTGCGATTGAAAAGCCCGTAACGAAAAGAGTCATTATTATGAAATATTTAATTTTATTTAACATTCTGCCCTCAAATTATTAATGGATATCTAAAGATAAAGAAAATTGCTCTATTTCGGAAAGATATTTTGAGATTTTAGCACGGAACTAATTACTTAATGGAGCGTCTTAATAGGTGAAGAAACAAATAAATCAAATTGGGGGGAACCAAAATGAAAACTTCAAAAATGTTCTTTGTAATTGCTCTTCTCTTAGTTTCATCAATCGCAGTAAAAGCAGTAGAACCAACTAAGAAAAAAGTGCAAAACGATTTCAATCAAGTCGAAAAGAATTTAATTATCGGCTTAAATTCAGATAATGAAGGATTGAAACTAAGCTCCGCATACTATCTTGGCGAGTATCAATTAGACAATGCTGTATTACCTTTAATGGCTATATTGAAAAGCAATCAGAAAGATTGCCAAAAAGTAGCGGCAGCATTATCACTAATCAAAATTAATGATTCACGCGGTGTTTTTGCAGTTAAAAGAGCAGCTATTTTCGATGATAGTGAGTACGTAAGAAGGATGTGCTCTAAATTCTACGCCCAAACTCTTAAAGATAATAGCAGTAACTAACAAAAATTCTTAATGCGGTTATAAAGCTCATGGGTGGAGAACTTTATAACCGCTTCTCTTTAATTAAACACTCCAATTAATTTATTCATCGATTTTTCTGTGTCTAAGCCCAGCTCGATTGTAATTACTTTTCTACCCGCGTCCAAAAGTGCTTTTCTATCACCGAGGCTTTGCGCCTTAACTAATACTCCGAATGAATAAGAATAGCAATCAGCTAGTGGTTCATCAGGTATCATCAAATCCGCACTATTTTCTTCTATCAATTGGATAAATAATCCTTTTCCTTTGTCTCCTTTATGAAGCTGTCCCGTAGAATGCAAAAACCTTGGACCAACTCCATAAGTAAGAGGAAGATTGTATCTCTTCTGAATTGCTTTCTTTAATTCTGTTATTGTTTCTTCAGAGACGGAATTTGGGTTAATGAATGCTTGTAATGCGATATAATCATAATTAGATTTATCAAACTGAAGTTCAGATTCTAATTCTTTATATCCCTCACTTGAATTAATATCAAATGAGCTTCCTGCAAATTTAGGATTATTTTGAGGCAATACTTTAGTCTCAATATAATTTGTAATCATCTCTCTAGCGACAATCTTTGCCGATTCTACATTTGGCTGGTCATAAGGTTGGATATTAATTAAATAACCGGTAATAGCAGTGGCAAATTCCCATCTAAAAAATTCTTTCCCAATATCATAAATATCTTTTAATTTAATTTTTATTACAGGAATATCCGTATTTTCAAATTCTTGTACTTCATTTTCTAAAAATGATTCATTTTCTAATTGGATAAAAATAAAGACACGGTCTTTTGTGTAATTATTAATTGATGTAATTGGTTCTCCGTCTATCGGTAAAATTCCTTTCCCATTTTTTCCAGTGCTTTCGGCAATCAATTGCTCAATCCAAGCCCCAAAAGATGGGAGTCTGGGTGATATAAAAAATGTTAGTTTATCGATACCTTTATTAGCTAAAGTGCCGATAACTGCCCCAAGCTGCGCAGAACTATTTAGTTCTAAATCATTAAGTTGAGATTCTTTTACAACATTATTAAGTTCTATCATCAATTTGAAAAGATCAATTCCGGCGAATGCAGCGGGAACTAAACCAAAAAGAGATAGCGCAGAAAATCTTCCGCCAATATTCGGATCATTAATAAATATTTTCCTTACCCCTAATTTCTTCCCCATCTCCTCTAAGCCACTACCGGGATCGGTAATAAAAGCGAAATGTTTCTTAACTTTTTCATTACCCAATTTTTTCGCTGCTCGTGTGAAGAAATATTTCATTAATGAAATAGTCTCAATCGTGCCTCCGGATTTAGTCGAAACTATATAGAGAGTTTTCTCCGGCGAAACCTTTTGTTCTAAATCATTAATCACATCCGGGTGAGTGCTATCAATAACGAAAATATTGAACTTGGAATTAAAAGTTTTAGAAAATACTTCAGATGCTAAACTCGATCCACCCATTCCCATTATTACAACATTTTCAAATCCTTCATTTTTTATTTCGTCCACAAAACAATTAATATCTGTAAGAGAAGAATTTGGAATTTGATTACAGTCTAACCATCCTAATCGATTAGAAACTTCCTCAGGCTTATTTGACCATACTGTAAAATCTTTTTGCCATATTCTTCCAACGATATTATTTTCTTTTAATTTATCGATATTTTTTAAAATGTCGGATTCGTTTTCTTTCATTAAAAATTTCATTTCATTATTGCTAATTAACTTATTCATATTTTTCTCCAAATTTTATTATGAAAATATACTTAAATCGGAGGAAAGTATTAAATTAGATATAAATAAATATTGAGGAAACATGAAATATCTTTCAAAAATAGTAGCCGGATTCTGGAGATTAAAAGAATGGAATTACTCTACTCAAGATATCGAGAACTTAACAAATTTCTGTCTTGAAAATGGGGTTACCTCATTTGATCACGCTGATATATATGGGAATTATGAATGTGATTTGGAATTTGGGAAAGTATTAAATCATAATTCCTCTTTAAGAGAAAAGATGACTATTGTAACTAAATGCGGCATTAAACTTGGGACTGAAAAAAATCCTGAACTTAGCATGACAATTTATGATACGTCTTATAATAATATTATAAAATCAGCTGAGAATTCATTAGAACATCTTAAAACAGATTATATTGATGTTTTATTAATTCATAGGCCAGATCCGCTTACTGACCCAGACGAAGTTGCAAAAGCTTTTGCACAACTTAAGAATGCAGGTAAAGTAAAATATTTCGGAGTATCAAATTTTTTGCCTTTTCAATATGATTTAATAGCTTCGCGATTAGATTTCCCATTGGTAACAAATCAAATTGAATTTAGCGTATTATATTCAGATCCACTGTTTGATGGGTCGATAGCAAAATGCCAAACTGAAAAAATATATCCTATGGCATGGTCTCCCCTTGCCGGCGGGAGATTATTTAATAATTATAATGATGAAAAGACAAATAGGGTTCGTAGCCTCCTCAATGAACTTTCTCAAAAATATAGTAAGCCAATTGATGAGATTGCATTAGCTTGGATTAATTATCATCCGGCAGATTTTCATATCGTACTCGGAACAGGAAAGATTGAGAGAATAAAATCAGCATTAAATAGCTTAGCTATAAAATTAGATCGGGAGGACTGGTACAAAATATTAGCTGCTTCCCGCGGTGAAAGACTGCCTTAACACTTAAAGCAATTATTTTAGGATTATCAATTTCTTGGTATCACTAAAATTACCTGCTGTTATTTTATAAAAATAGATTCCGGAGGCTAAGCCTTCGGAATTCAACATATAGAAATGATTACCTGCAGATAGTTCTTCTCCTTCGATTAATGTCTTAATTTCTCTGCCAAGAAGATCATATATTTTCAGTTCTGTTATGCTATTAGTTTTTAGTGAAAAACTGATAGTAGTAGTTGGGTTAAATGGATTAGGGTAATTTTGATTCAGTTGGTAATTATAATCGATCTCTTTGCCATCTAAAATTCCGGTCCCGATTCCATTCCCATATTTTTTTATACCAAACCAAACAGTTCGATTTTCATTTTGATTTAATACAACTCTGAATTTATTAGATGAAATAGGTTTTATATATTTTGATGAAGAAATTATTTCCATACCTAAATTATCTAATGGAGTAAGAGAAATTGAATCTGCCTCTAATGTTAATTCAATTTCAATGTTCATTGGAAAAATCTGCGTTGGTTTTTTACCCCAATTATTATTTATTGTATTTGTTCCATTCCAAATCATTGAGCTGTTTTGAATTTTTGAAGTAACCGTGATTAATGAATATTCTGATTGATATAGTGCTTTATCATCTAGAGAGATCCAAGAAATAGCACCGAAATCATCATCATTTACGCTTAATAATTTTGCTGAAGAGTATTCGTAATTCTTAGTTTTTTTTAAGAATCCTGTTACTGCAAAATATTTTTCTGCGTCAACTGAAAGAAATCCTGATTCTGTGTCCAATTTAATTTCATTAGTAGATGAAGTAAATTTCACCTTTGAGGTAGAAGGCAGCGAACTAATCGCCGTTGTAAATGAAGCATAATAATCAGCTACTCTGAAGGAATTTGTCAATGGCAGACCATCAGGTAAAAATGTATTCCCGCTCCAACCGCTATCATCTGTTTTGGGGATGGTTAAAAGGAATTCTTTGGAAAAATTTAATAATATTGGATTCGATTCATTTTTTATATATCCTTTTCTAAAAGCCAGGGCTGCTGTTGGAAACATTGACATAATCAAATGATTTTTCCCAACAGAGAAATAACCATCAATAAAATCATCTTCCCATTTATTACCTCCATAATAATCAAATAACATTGTTGCATCCACATTATGGAAAGACGAATACGCCGGAAGAAAAATCATACTCTCTACTTGAAAACGATTTGGGAATGGATGATTATACTCACTTATTGTATAAGGCTTATTTAATTCTGCTTTTGGTTTGAATAATGTGTTTATTGTTCCACCAAAAGCGTTCTTTACCATTGGTGTATTATCTATTCTCCAATCTGTAATAGACCACGGTTCATTCGGAAATGAAGGATGATCCCAATATGCATGATTATCGACATAATCCATTCCCGATTGAAAATAGGAATCTAAAACTCCATTGCCCCAATTTGTTCCAACAATAGGTACTTTTATTTTTAATTCATTTTTAATATAACTACTCATTTCTTTTTGAAAATCAGATTGAGTTTTAGCATAAAACTCACTCATATCCACTACACGAGAAGTCGTAAAACCGGAACATTCATTATATGCTATTCTATTGATATTTCTTAGTTCAAGATTTTCAT
The DNA here is from genome assembly GCA_001516025.1 of bacterium BRH_c32. Classification (GTDB taxonomy): domain Bacteria; phylum Bacteroidota; class Ignavibacteria; order Ignavibacteriales; family Melioribacteraceae; genus BRH-c32. The sequence continues at coordinate 108,761 of LOEU01000037.1, forward strand.
CTTCGAGTAATCCCTTGAGTCCTGATTTTCTCATAGATACTTCATCTATCCAATATGTACCAATGGTATTATTAAAGGAAAATGCTAAACGGGTATTATTGAGATTAGTCTCGGTAGCTTTGAACTTAACGGTAAAATATTGCCACTCGGTGGTTAGATTAAATGAAAAACCATTATACCACGTATAAGGATCATTATTTCGAGACATCGTTAATGAGATTTTTTTAGGTGAATCTGCTTTGGCAGCGAATGATATTGAATAAACAGTATCTTTTTGAACTGATAATGTTGCTTGTTTGAACTGCAAATGCCATTCTTGATCAGTAACAGAAGTTACATTTATCTTTGCTGAATTAATGCCTGTATAAGAAGTAGTCTTATCAATTTCCGGTATTGCTTTTGCAGTTGAGTGAACTTCCATCATCCAATCCGGTGATAAGATATAAGTTTCAAATCCATTATTTTTTACCAAATTAATGTTACCCTCAGGAATGACATCCTTGTTCCAAGCAGTAACAAGATTTTGATTGGAATTATATTTTTCAATCAAGTATAAATTGAATAAACTATCGAGCATTATCGAATGTCGAGAAGTAAATTGTCCGCCTTTATTAATCGGTTTTAATTTATCATCCTTCCATAGGCGATATAGTGAATTTTCATTAATTATCTCTACCATTGCAAGTACAGGATCTTCGGAGACTGCAAGTCCGGTATATGGATTGACATGCGTGAGTATTTGACTTGCATATTCTTTTTGCAATTCTATTAACTGCCTATCGAAGAGGGTTACACCTTTAGCAAATTCTAAAAGAGAATCAGCATCTGGCACTCCATCAAAGGCACTGAATGTACGTGATACGTTAAGATTTAGATTTACAAAAATACCATTTCGTTTTAGATGATAGATAAGAAAATCTAATTTATCTAATTGTACTTGGTCAATTTCTCTTGTATCTAATCCTGTAAAGAGACTGCCGGTTTTAGACCAGCCATTATCGATATGATGAAGGCGAACTAAATTAACACCAAATTTTTTCAATCGATTAGTAATCTTTCGTGTTACATTTTTTGCGGGGAATGCACCGTCAGCAACCATATTAATTCCCCAAAACCTAATCTTATCACCACGGAAAGAAAAATGTCCGTCATTTGATATCGATATAAAATCATTCCCGCCTAAATCATAATTATCAAATAAAGGTAAATATTTTTGTTCAGTCGAATCATAAGTGGATAAATTAAAATTAAAACCACTGCTAAAATTTTGAGAAAATAATTTAGTAGTCATTAGAACGAAAAAGAATATATATATATTTGCAATTTTCATTTTACTTCCGATAATCCAAGGGCATTGAGATATCCTTTATTAACTTTGCAATTTTTCATAATGATATTTTCTAGATACTCTGCTAATATCTTCTTAGTTTTTGCAGCATCAGGTTTATTGTTTCTGATATTCTCATAAGATTTTCTATCGGACTCAGCGAAATTAATGATGAGGTCATAATCTTCCGGTTTATTAATAGATAAAACGTTACTTGAGGCATCCAATTTTTTATAAGGCCAGAAGCACCAGCCAATATTATTTTCTTCCAAAGTAGTTCTAAATTCATTTATCCATTGATCATTATTTTCACCCGATTCACCCATCCATATTGGCACTTTATATTGATCGCTATAATCGATATAAGATTGAATTACTGATTTATCGGTTGCAGTCCAATATTTATGAAAAGTATAAATTGAATTATTATCTAAAGGTGGACCAAACACCGAGAAATCGCTATTCCATTGAGCACCGCCAATAAACACAATATGATTCGAGTCATATTTTCTCATCGCGGTAATCAGTTCGACATAGAATGGTTCAAGGTATGGGTTTAGTTTTGTTTTATCGAAATATGTGGCAATAGGTTCATTTAATAAGTCGTAGCCCATTAGATATTTTTCGGTTTTATACCTGTTAGCAATTTTAGACCAGATATCGATAGTTAGTTTACGCATCGTTTTACTTTCAAAAAGGAAAGGATAACCATAACTATCGTCAATATTATCTCCTGTTTGTCCACCCGGTGCGCAATGCATATCTAATATTATATAAAGTTTATATTTATTCCCCCAGTCTATTGCCTTATCCAAATACTTAAATCCAAGATCAAAAATGACATCAGGATTTTCTTCTGAAGCAAACAAACGAAAATTGAAAGGGACTCGAACTGAATTAAATCCACTCTCTTTAATAAACTTAAAATCTTCCTCTGTTATATAATTTTCTCTGAATTGTTCCCAAAAATTATTTGATTCCTCTGGACCTAATAACTGATTAAATAATGTATAAATCATTTGGGGCGAATTTGTGTTCTTAAACTTGAACATATAACCTTCCGGGACTAACCAATTTCCGAGATTAATACCTTTAAGCAATATCGGTTTTCCGTTTATATCCAATACTTCCTTTCCTTCTGTTCGAGAATAATTTTGAGAGAATGATAATGAAGTGAGCACGAATAAAATTAAATAAAAAATAGTCTTTTTCATTTTAGTCTCTTATTATAATTTATGAATAATTGAATAGCAGTACATAGATGGAGATAAACTACGGAAAAAATAAAACCGGATACTTATAAATATATCCGGCTTGAATTTAATTTAAGCGAACAAAAAATCTAATATGTTAATCCGAATCCAAAAGCGAATAATGGATCATAATTTGCATCGCCAATATTTATGGGTATTTGATTATTGCTTCGAGGCCACGAATGAGATAATTTTCCTTTCGGCGAATAGTCACCGAATAATATATCTGCAACTCCTTCACCTTCTGTCCCCGGAAGCCATGCCGCTAAAAATGAACTTGACTGTGGAAGTACTTTATCTATTATCATTGGTCTTCCTGAGAGAAGTACTGTTACAATTGGTTTCCCGCTCGCACTTACTTTAGAAATTAAATTAGCATCTTTAGTTGAAATAGATAAATCGTTTTTATCTCCTTTCATTTCAGCATAAGGTGTTTCGCCAATTACAGCAATTATAACGTCAGCATTCTCAGCTCCATTACCATCTGCTGAAAATGTAACTTTAGAACTCGAAGAAACCGATGATTTAATTGCTTGAAGAATTGTAGTCCCCGGTTGTACCTTACCTGTATTCCCCTGCCATGTAACAGTCCAGCCACCGCATTGCATACCAATATCATCAGCGGCTGATCCAACAACAAGAATCTTTTTATTCTCTTTGGAAAGTGGAAGAACCTTAGCATCATTTTTTAATAATACTAGAGATTCGCGTACAGCTTGACGGGCAACTTCACGATGTTCTTTTGAACCGATCTGAGCTGTTAGAGCTCTATCAGTTAATGGTCTTTCAAATAATCCCATCTTAAATTTAATTGTTAAAATTCTTCTAACTGCATCATTAATTCTATCTTCTTTAATTCTTCCTTCTGTAACTAACTGCTTGAATAATTTTATAAATTCACGATGATTATTAGGAAGCATAATCATATCCAAACCAGCATTTATAGAATTTTCGATGTCACTTTTAAAATCGCCGGGGAGCTGATCAATACCGGCCCAATCAGAAACTACAAATCCTTCAAAACCTAATTCTTTCTTTAACACATCAGTAATCCAATATTTACTTCCGTGCATTTTTTGACCATTCCAACTGCTATACGAAACCATTATACTTCCAACACCGGCATCAATAGCTGTGAGATATCCTTGAAGATGAATTTGGCGCATATCAGCTTCTGAAAGAATTGTATTCCCTTGGTCAATACCATTTTGAGTACCGCCATCTCCAAGATAATGTTTTGCACATGCTAAAACTGAAGTAGAAGAATTTAGATTTATACCTTGAAAACCTTTTACAGAAGCTGCACCAAGTTTTTTTACCAAGTCAGGAGATTCCCCAAATCCTTCATAAGTTCTTCCCCATTTTTCGTTTCTCGGTACTGCAACACATGGAGCGAAAGTCCAATCGATTCCCGTACCTGCAATTTCGGTTGCGGTGATTTCGGATACTTTCTTCACTAAATCTTCATTGCCCGAAGCACCCAAACCAATATTATGAGGGAAAATAACAGCACCATAAACATTATTATTTCCATGAACTGCATCAATGCCATAAATAATTGGAATTTTTAAACGGGATTGAAGAGCAATACCTTGCAGCCGATCATACAAATTTGCCCAACCGGATGGAGATATATCAGCGGGGTCTGAATCTCCCCCGCTTAAAACTGAACCGATCGCTAAATTTTTTAAATCATTTTCATCAGTTAATGCCAAAACGTCAACTTGAACCATCTGCCCGATCTTTTCATCAATCGTCATTTTATTAATCAAGTTTTCAACTCTGTCATTATATTCAGATTCATTAATAGATTCAGTGCCTTTTTGAGAACAGGCAACTAATAAAATCATTAATAAAGCCAATACAAAATTTTTCATTATCCTCTCCTGCTATTAAGCTGCTAAACGATAATTATGTTTATGTCCTTTAATACCATAATAGGCAATGTATAAATAACAAAGTACCGGCAGAATAAATGCGTGATGAATTCCAATATTATCAGCCAAGAAACCTTGAGCAAGAGGGATTAAAGCACCACCAACGATTGCTGTACATAGAATACCGGAAGCTTGTTCAGTATGTTTTCCTAGACCATCTATTGCAAGTGTAAATATAGTTGGGAACATAATTGAATTAAAAAGTCCAACTGCCAAGATTGAATACATTGCAATATCACCAAAAGTAAGCATTGATACGATAACTAAAATACCGGCAACGAATGAATTGAACGCTAAAACACGTCCTGGTTTAATATATCTTTGAACCACTGCACCGATAAATCTACCTACCATCGCACCTCCCCAATAAAGTGATACCATTTTACCTGCATCTGCTTCTTTTAGACCGGCAATTGAAGGTTCACCAAGATAATTAACTAAGAAACTTCCGATTGCGACTTCGCCACCTACATAAACAAAGATACCAATAGCACCGAGAACTAAATGTGTATAGCCCCAAGCACTTTTATGAAGATGATCAATATGTGAAGAGGTATCAGTACCTTCAGCACTTCCACCTTCGATAATCGGTAATTTTATAAATGCAAATATTGCTGCAATAATAAAAAGTGCAGCAGCTAATCCAAGATAAGGCACTTGTACTGCACCAGCTTCTGCTTGTTTATAAATTAATAATTCTGCCGGGCTCATTCCTGCTAAAGCTTCACCTGATTTTACCGAAACAGATAAAATAAGAAGTGATCCAAAAATTGGAGCTATTGTTGTTCCAAGTGAATTAAATGCTTGAGTCAAATTTAATCTGCTCGAAGCTGTTTCAGGCTTGCCTAAAATTGCTACATAAGGATTAGCTGCAACCTGAAGGACAGTTATACCACCAGCCAATACAAATAACGCAGTTAAGAAAATTGCATAAGATTCCATTCCAGCAGCAGGATAAAACCCCAAACATCCAACGCCTGCTGTGATTAATCCAATTACAATTCCATTTTTATAACCGAACTTTTTTACAATTTTTCCCGCTGGCAATGATACCAATGCATAAGCGGTAAAAAAACTGAATTGAATTAACATAACTTGAGTGTAATTCAAAGTGAATACTGCTTTTAAATGAGGAATTAGAATATCATTCAAGCATGTGATAAACCCCCACATGAAGAATAATGTTGTCAATGATGATAATGCAAACGTATAATTTTTGTTCGATGAATTAGAAACATACGCTTTACTAGGTGCACCAGATACAGCCATAATTTTCTCCTTTTACAAAAATTTATTTATTTTAATTCAAATTCTTGTTTTAATCCACCGACTGTAATAACGAATTTGCCGGCTTCTAACACTTCTTTATTATCCCGCCCAATAAACATTAATTGTTCAGGAGTAATAGTAAATTCAACTTTCTTTTGTTCACCCGGTTTTAATGCAATTTTTTCAAAGCCTTTTAATTGTAATACCGGTCGAGAAACTGAACCATATAAATCTGTTACATATAATAAAACGGATTCCATTCCTTCTAAAGCACCTGAATTTTTTACATTCACTTTCACTGTTACATTTTCATTCTTAGAAAATGTACTTGAAGACAAACTCAAATCAGAATAATCAAATTTTGTATAACTAAGTCCATGCCCGAATGTCCATTGCGGATTGAATACGTTAGCATCAAAAACTTCCATTGGTTTATAATCATAATGAACAAAATCATTTACGAATCTAGGATATGTAATAGGAAGCTTACCGCTAGGATTAAAATCACCAAAAAGGATTTCAGAAATTGCAGTTCCACCTTCCATACCGGGTAAAAATGCCAATAAAATTCCGGATGCAAGATTTTCAATTTCACTAATTATTCTTGGTCTTCCGCCAATCATAACTAACACAATCGGTTTTCCTGTCTTTGATAATTCATTAACGAAATTCAATTGAGCTTCCTCTAAAGTCAAATCATTAATATTACCAGGGGTTTCGCAGTAAGTTGATTCTCCGATACATGCTATTATTATATCTGAATTTTTTGCTTGTTCAATAGCATTGATGGAATTTATATCCTTGTTAAAAGTAACACCTTCTGAATAAGAAACATTTGCTTTACCGACACGAAATTCAATAGCTTCTAAAATTGTCATCTTTTCTTTTGGATATAATGATTCTTCGTTCCCCTGCCATGTTATTGTCCATCCGCCATTTAATACAGATAATAAATTAGCAGTTGGACCGGTCACAAATACTTTAGAAGTTTTTTTAATTGGCAGAACTGAATTTTGATTTTTTGCTAAGATAATAGATTCTCTTGCAGATTGAAGATTAGCTTCTGTATGTTCAGCAGAAGCAAATATTTCTGAATTGTTATTTTTGGAGTAAGGATTATCAAATAATCCCACCATAAATTTCACTCTTAAAATTCTAGTAACTGCATCATCAATACGGGACATCGGTACTTTACCTTCTTTTACAAGTTCTAATAAGTATTCATAAAAAGAATAATCCATTGGTACCATACTCATATCAATACCGGCCATTACAGCCATACGAACAGCCTCTTTGGGAGAATCTGCCACTCTATCTCTCGTAAAAAGTCTTTTTATATCTTCCCAATCGGAAACAGCAAAACCTTTAAAGTTCCATTCTCCTTTAAGAATTTCTGTTAACAGATGATAATCAGAGTGTGTTGGGATACCTTCGTTTTCTCCGGAGTTTACCATTACAGTCATTGCACCTGCTTCAACAGCAGCTTTGAATGGTGGAAGGAAATATTCTCGCATCATTCTTTCCCCAATCCAAGCAGGGCTTCTATCTTTACCGTTCAATGGAAATCCATATCCTGCAAAATGTTTTAAACAGATTGCAAGCTTAGAATCTGAATCCATTTCGCTTCCCTGTGCACCTTTAATATAGGATAAACCCATTTCGGTTGTTAAATAAACATCTTCACCAAACGTTTCCCATAATCGAGGCCAGAGTGGATTTCTTCCCATATCAAGTACAGGATAAAAATTCCATGGAATTTGTGATGCTCTTGTTTCGGAGGAAGTGATCTCTCCCGATTTTTCTTCCAATGCTCTATTAAATGTTGCTGCCATATTTATTGATTGAGGAAATAATGTAGCTCCTTTAGTATAAGTAACTCCATGAATTGCATCAATTCCATATAATACAGGTATTTTATTAGGAGTCTTATTTAGTGCTATATCCTGCATCTTATTAATTATTTCATGCCAATATTCTAATGAATGAGCTACATCATAAACGTTCAGCATCGAACCAACGTTATATTTTACTACTGCTTCTTCTAATTTTACTAAATCCAATTCATGTTTTTGATTTTTTGTGCCTTGCTTTTTAGATACTACCTGAAGTGTTACTTGAGTCATCTGTCCTACTTTTTCTTCAAGCGACATTTTGCTTAAGAGTTCTTTTACTTTTGTTTCAATCTGTTGTTCATTCATTTTTTGTGCATTAGAATTATTTGAAAAAAGAATTGTTAGACTTAATAATAATACTAAATATTTTATCATCACCCTTACCGAATTATTAATTGATTATGTTAATTCAACAACATTAATTTTTGTACAGCACTTATATTATTGCCTTTGATTGAATAAAAATAAACACCTGAGCTAACTTTACTGCCGAATTTATTCATTGCATTCCATTTAACTGTATGAGAACCGGCATTTACATCACCAATTTCACGAGAATAGATTTCCCTCCCGAGAAGATCATAAACAAAAAAATTAAGATTATCTTGATCCGGGAGATAATAATTAATGACTGTCTCCCCATTAAATGGATTAGGGAAATTTTGATATAACAGAAATTCAGATGGGATAACTGATGCTTCATCAACTGTGGATGGATTTGCCTCCTCAATTATTATTCCATTCAATACAGTATTTTCAATTTCTGAAGCAAATTGAATTTCGATATAATTTGTGTCAACTTGAAAATCTTTCACATCAATATCAAATGCAGCATTCTTACCCACTTTTTCAAAAATATCGAGATTATCATAAATCATTTTATGGTTTATTAATACATCAAATATTCTTTTCCCCTTTTCAGTGAAGTAACTTTCTGCAAACATCAATTTTATGTTATATTTCCCTTTCGGTACTCTAACGATATAATTAGGGATATAATAGGTTTCACTGCGATATATATGGTCGAGATCGGTATTGGTTATTTCTAAAGTGCCTGAAGCCATTGCTTTTGTTCCATCGTAATAACCATATTCTTTGCTATTATCAAAATATTGATCAGGCAAAAATTCAGAATTACCTGTTCCACCTACATCAATTTTTATAGGGAATGGTAATTGTTTTTCAACTTCCACTCTTCCTGATTTTGTGTCAAAATTTCCAAATATGTCTTTTATATTTCTAATGATAATAGTATATACAATCTCTTTTTTTAATCCGGTTACATCTAAAAGTGCTCTTTTCATATCAGGTAATAAAGTTACTTTTTCAACTGTTACTCCGGGTATAATATAGTTTTCTTTTAATTCTGCCGAAGCTCTATCCACTTCTTCAGAGAATCTCATAAACACTTTCCCATTTTGCTGACGAGCTGAATGAATAACAGGAGGTTTTCTATCGATATAACCAAGATTATTATTATCTGTAATACAAAGAATTAGTTTCCCATCTTTTATAACTGCATTTTCGGGAGTCATGTTAACGTTATTTCCATCCCAAGTATGAGTTGCTTTTTGCCATCGGTTTTCATCGAATGTATCAAATTCATCAGCCCATTCTAAATTGAAATTATTATTTGATCCCGAATTACCTGCTCCCGGTTTATAAGAATAATACTTAACCCAATCATAATATGCGAAACCGGGAAGATGTTCTTCTTTAAATTCACCAACCCAATTAGTATAAGCAGGCAGCCAGACATTCATCATAATTTTTTGAGGTCTTGTCAACTGTTTAATGAAATCACCGGTTTGTCTATAAACTTCTTTATTATCAATAAACCATGCTACATAATCAGGAGTCCATTCAAATGCATACTCGTGATAATCATCTGCAGGATTAAAATCAACCCATTCATGTCTTACATGATTTCCTGCACTGCTATTAAGAATTGTATTAAACTGTACTTCGTTTGAATATCTTCCAAGAATTTCGACATCAATTTCATTCCAAAATCGATCTACGCTTGTTTGTTCGAAATAAGTAAATAGTGTTGAAAGTGTTCCATCTTTTTCCATACTCTTAAGTTTGGTCTCGAATCTTCCATATTTATAAGCTTCTTTTGATCTGTATTCGGCACCTTTATAATTCTTTTGAGCACTTAAGGAAATAACTGCTAACAGAGATATTATAAATATTTTCTTAATCATAATTACCTAATATTATTTAAAAATAAGGGTGAGGCTGAATCCTCACCCATAAAGGGAATAAAGGGAAATGGAGAAACACCATTTATCAGAACATAACAGTAAGTGAAAATTTCTGTACATCTTTCAATCTTCCAAAATCAGAATAAGAATAGTCTATTTTGAATGTTAGATTACCTAATAACATCTGCTTGATACCAACACCAACAGCAAATGATTCTTCTGAATCTTCTAAGAATATAGATTTCATACCACCTCTAATAGAAAACATATCATTAAAGGTATATTCTCCACCAACATTTAGACTTTCATAGTCATCACTAGGATGCATTGCATCAACTGCTAAAAGAAGTCTATGCATATCCGACTTGATTACATCATAAGCTAATCCGACACGGAAATTTAATGGTAATTCCCATTCATCAGTCTGCAAATAAGAAGGAATATTTCCATTATTTCCTGATGAAGTAGGATCAGGATCATATAGCACCAAAGATGATGTACCGTCAAGTTTCATCTTAGTACCGAAATTAGATATTGACATAGCTAAGACAATTCCATCAAATGGAGTTACATAGGTAACACCCATATCGATAGCAAAAGCCGAAGCTGACATTTTCCAAATTGATTGTTGGATAAATTTAGGATTAAAACCAATTGAGAAATTCTCTGTTAAGGAAATGGCATAACCCAAGCTTATGACAACATCATTAGCTCTAAAAGTTTCTCCGGTTCCCTCAGGTTCATCAATCGTTCTTACTTTCATTTCATCCATTTCTGAAGAAATGAAACTTACACCAAGTGCGCCATAATCGCCAAGATTATAAGAAGCGGCGAAGAAATTGTAATTAATATCCGCAATCCAATTAGTTCTTTCAAAAGTAACGGCAGTGCCGGCAACTTTAGTAAGCCCTGCCGGATTCCAGAATAAAGCACTTGGATCATCTGCTACGCCGACATAAGCGTTTCCCATACCGCTTGCTCTGGTACCTTGTGCAATGGAAAGGAACGGAGCGGCGGTGGTGCCTTTCTTAGAAACATTCGATACTATATCTTGCTGAGCATTTATAGTAAATACAAATGTTAAAAGAATTAAAACTGCTTTTATAGTAATTGCTCTCATTTTTATTATCTCCGTCCCTATTTAATTATCGCAAATTTGCCAATATATTCACCTACTCCGGGAGCATCAACATGATATATATATATACCATAAGCTATATCCATACCATCCTCAGTAACAAGATCCCATGTTAAAGAACCATTTTCAGGTCCTGAATTTTTGGATAGTGTTTTTACTAATGCTCCTGTAACCGTGTAGATCCTAATAGTACAAACTGCCGGTAAATGAATAAAATCAAGCCTTCTTTCGCCACGACCGGTTTGACCGAAGTTCCTCTTCTCCCATCCTGCTGCACTTATATATGGATTAGGAACCACAGCAATATTGCTCATAACATCCGATGCTAATTTTGAATCAACTTTTGCAGATTTAGTTGAAAATTCAAAATAGTCTCCTTTCATAAATGGTTTTTTTGTGGTAATCCTAAAAATATCACCTACAACCGGAGGACCCCAGTTACCGCCCGGATCTTGATAAGTAATTTTCCATGTTAGTTTATAAGCATTTCCAACATATTCTATAATTACTATATCATCACCTATACCAAACTGTTTATCTTTATTGTTATCCAATACTTCGGCTTGAACAATATCGCCGCGTGTAGTATTCATAACTTTAAATGGAACTTTGATTTTTGTAAATGGTGTTAATGGTCTATCAGCTTCAGGAACCCAAGTAATTTCATAATTTGAGGGCCAAGCTACGTTTCTTATTGGCGAACTCGCATCAGGCATTACTTCAACAATTACATTACTGAAACCTTTAACCCATCCGGTTTTTTCAAGATCGACAACTACTTTTTTATCGTTATTGACTTCAACAGCCAAACCATCAAACGGAGGACTGAATTTACCAAGACCAATATCAGCAGAATCGATTCTTGCCTCAATTGTATCTGTTACTCCATTTAGATTTCTTACAATTGCATAAGAAGTAGTTTTATAATTGGGAACTTCTCCGCCTGATCTAAATAGAATCTTATAAGTTGCATTTTCTTGGATTTGAGCAGGATTTAGTGCAGATATATTAATTGAGCCAGTACCCACACCTTCTTTAACTGAAGTAGTTTCACCAACAATCTCAGGAGGGATATATCCGGCAACAGGGGCATTTGGAATTACTACCGCACAGTTAATATCTACAAATTTAATATTGCCAACAAGGTCTTCAGAAATAATTTTTGTAGTTTCTGAAGGTAAAAGCCCTTTGGTACCAAACATTGGGTCACCCTGATCATAAGCTACTATTGCATAATAATATCTTATACCATTAGTAACGGTAGTATCGACATAAGAATGCTGTAATCCGGTATCACTTCCTCTCCAGAAATGAGCACCATTAATACCAACCGGATCAGGACCTTTAATACCATTTTTAAGATCGAATTGTGCTATCGGTTTCCAATATTTCGGTTCACCTTTAGAATCTGTGATTAATTTTATATCTGTAAATTGAGGTTCAGTTGAACGATAAATTAAATATCCTTCAAAATCTTTCTTATATCCCAAGAAAGGATCAACTGATTGTTCAGAGATATCATCCCAATAAAGAAAAACTTTTTTATCACTTGCAATTGCTGTTAATGTCGCTTTAAGTGGCGGTTTAGCAAAATTATAATTTGCATTATAAATCTGCTGAACTGTTTCTTTATTGAAAATCAAATCCTCTAAATCAGAGCCAAAAAGTAATGCCATAGAAAATCTTTCTCTACGATATTGCTTGATTGGGAAAGGACCAGAACCAAAAAGCATCTGTATGTTTGAATTTTGGAGAAGGGTATCAAAACTATTATAATTCATTTTTCTCCAAACCACTTCATCATTTTTAGGCCAAACAGAATTTGGGCCTTTATTAGATAGACGTTCGATAACCAAACTGGTAAGTCCAATCTGATCCGATTCATCTTTATCGGTAGCATCGAAATTTGGTTCACCGGCAGTAGGGATTCCATCACCTTCGCCCTGATCAGGACCTGCATATTGCAAATCGAAAGGACCCACACCATCTTTACCAACGTCATTATTTAGTGGTTCGTTATCTTCCGGATCCCATTTGCCATTGCCGTTAAGGTCCGTAAATGTCAACCAATCGCCATCGTTATCGATACCGTCATCTCTTCTTTCATCTGTTAAGCCGTCTAAATCATCATCAATACCATTGAAACCATCACCGGGACTTTCAAGAAATGCATATCCGACATAACCGGTTTTCCAGTTATCAGGTGGTGCTTTTCCATCTTTATCAAATGCATATGCGATATCTCTTATTATATCATAAGAAGCATTATCATCACCATTATCATTGACACCGCCCACACCGGTATCACAATAGAAACCGAAAAAAGTGGTATCATAATCAGCATCTGCTAAATTAATTATATCATAATGCCAAAAGATAATATCCTCAGCTAATACATGAGACCATTGGAAACCTCTTACTTCAACTCTATATCCAAGTCCCCCTCTATTTTGATCGGAAGCAACCGGGAAATAGCCATAAGGAGCACGAGTAAATTCTTTATCCTTAGAATCATCCATTACATAGAATGTTTCGTAATCGGAATTAATAATTCCTCTTCCGAAATAACCAAACCAAAAGCCATCCCAAGTATTATCAATATTTGGAAGAACTTTAGGCCATACTTCCGGCCAGGTTAATTTCTTTCCGCTTATTGCAGGTTCTTCGGAATTAGCGGCTGCATATCCGGGTACAGGTTCATTAACCCATAAATCATTAGTTACAGGATCAAAATCTACTTCTTCACGATATGATGCTGCTACCGGGTGAATTAATTGTTTATTCATCGGAGCGATTACTGCCGATGTAAAAATTGGTGTTACACCATCTAAGTAATGATGATCACTACCTGCAGGCCATTCTCCGGATGGTCTATCCGGCCAGGTTCCCACTTGCCCATCATTCCTAAAGATGGTTCTGATTAAATTACCATCCATTATACCTTTTTTTCGGTATGTCTTGTCTCCATAGGGCTCAGAACGATATTTCATTATCTGATCCTGTGATTGAGCAATTAGGATGGTAGAAAACAAAAAGAAAAGTATTACCAAATAATTGCGTTTCATTATAAACTCCATTTTCATGTATTAAAATCCTACATTGAATCCGACACTTATTCTTCGTGGTGAAGAATATAATGTAGGATTTTTTACGTAATCATCAATTGTATTAAGACCAATAACCGGTGAAGCAAATTTTGTATTCAAATCTGTCGTTGCTCTTCCTGTAGATCCATATACACCATATTCATTGGCAATATCGAATAAGTTATATACGAGTAAGAAAGCACTAAAATCTAGTCCGAAAATTCTGAAATTTTTATTTGCTCTTAAATCCACATTCATGGTTGTAGGTTTTCTGCCGCCATTTTCAAACCTTACACCTTGAGAATATCGTGGGTCTTCTGAATAAGGCATACCTGAACCATACGAGAAAACCATACTTGCTGTCCAATCCCGTGGATCGCCTACGGTTAATGATAAATTAACTGTATGACTTTGATCCCAATTAAGTGGAACAGTTTTTTTGGTTACTTCTACAGGTGGATCAGAAGCATTATTATTATATACTGTCATTGGATCAGAAGCATTGCCCGCAGCTACTTGATATGTATAATCTACTTTCGCACTGAAGTAATCAGAATATCTTTTATCAAGTGTAAGAATTAACCCTTTTACGTTACCATAATCTCTATTAACATATCGACCATAAATAAACCCTTCATAAGTACTTTTTATTTCCATACCGAGAAGATTACGAATATCAGAATAATAGAGAGTTACGTCAACTGAAACATTCGGGAATACAACTTGTTGAAGACCAAGTTCATATTTAACAGTTTTTTGTGCTTTAAGCTCAGGATTACCAACAATTGATGATAATGAAGTAGTTTGATCAATTATGTAAGCATAATTAGAGTACAAGTTTTCAAATGTAGGAATCTGGAAAAAGTGTCCATAAGAAAAGTGAATAGCACCTTTATCAGAAATAGGGAAAGAAACACCAAGACGAGGGCTAAATTGATATTCGCCTTCAGAACTTCTTTTCGTATTTGCATTTGGGAAGTTGGGATTATTCAATGGATTTCTTAAATCTACAGGCAATTCGGTTTCTGCGCTAAAATAATCATATCTGATACCTGCATTAATAATCATGATATCATATTCCATCTTATCTTGAATGAAAGCAGAAATTTCGATAGGACGGCGAGTATATGTGCCATTAAATTTTGTATTTTCAGCACTATATCCTAAAGTAAAAATCGGTTGATTCAATGAATCCAATTGCCCTTCTGTTAAATTTCTTATAGAACGGCTGTGGTTATATAGTTCATGAAATCTTCCTTCGACTCCAAGTTTTACTTTATGCTCTTTAGATAATTGTGATTCTATATTCCATTGAGCTAGTAATGTATTAGTATGTCTCGAATATCTATCAGATTCATTTCCGCCGGAATTAAATGTATATCCTGTAATCGGAGTACCTTGATTAGGCTCTACATAACGAGGATCATAAGGATCCGCATATAAATAGCCCCAATACTTATGTACGTTATTCGATATTTTTAATGTAGAATATGTACTTTGTGTTGGATAGAAAGATATTTGAATATTATTGATCGTATTTGTTCTATAGTGATTTTTTATAGCATCAGGAGTTTGTCTATAAGCATGATTATAATATTTATTCCAGTTATCATCCCAGAAAATGCTATAACTAAATCTCCAATTCTCTAAACTGTAACTAATTTTCCCGTTTAGAGATAATTTATCTCCGGGATTCATAGGCACATATTCCCCGTCTCCGGTATTTCTATTTATATAGAAAGTCGGGTCTTGTGGATTTGGAAATATTGGTCTATCATCACTCGTATTGAATACTCTCTTACCATATAAATAACCATCATCTTTGTAGTATCTTCCGGTAACAAAGAACGTTAAATTATCAACTAATTTAGTAGGACCGCCAAAATTAAACTGAACATCTTTTGGTCCATCTGCATTAATTTTATTCAAATTAGGAAAAAAATCTGAACGGTTTGAAAGATAACTTCCAACATAAGCAGAGACAGAACCTTCATATTTAGAACCGCCATCTTTAGTAACAATATTAACGATGCCGGACATTGCCTGTCCATATTCTGCATTAAAAGTACCGCTTATAACTTCCATTTGACGGATAGAACTATTTTCAACTTCAACTGACATTCCACCATTAAAAACGTCTGTAACTGAAATACCGTCTATTAAATAAGCAACTTCATTAGAACGACCACCTCTAAAGTGACCGCCAACTACACCTGCTTGTAAATTAATTACCTGATGAATATTTTCAACAGGCATCATTTTAATATCTTCAGCAGAAACAATTGCTGAAGAAGAAGTCAAATCTTTTGTAATAAGAGGCTGTTTGGCTTGGATAACGATTTCGCCAAGATTAATTGCGGTAGATGTTAATTCAGCATCAACCCTTGTGGTAAGATCAATTCTTACCATTACTCTTTCAATAGTAACTTTGTGATAACCAACGGAACTTATAATAACGGTATAATATCCGGGAGAGATATTATTAATGTAATATTCTCCTTCAAAATCGGTAGCAGCACCGAAATTGGTTCCTTGTAGAACTATATTTGCTCCAAAGAGAGGTTCTTTAGTTTCAGCATCAATAATTCTACCTGCAATTTTTCCGGTAGTGCCCGCAAAAACTGCTGTACTAAATAAGACTATTGCACAGAGTGCAAATATAATTCGTCTCAATTTGTGTCCTCCATTTATTAAAATATTTCATACCATCTTATCTTAACATCTGATTATGAAATCAAAAAGATGCAATCCTTTTTGAGGGATTGCATCTAAAAAATCTTCTACTTTACTAACATCATTTTCTTGACACTTGAGAATGAACCGCTTTCAATTTTGTAAATGTACATACCTGTTGCCAAATGAGAAGCGTCAAAATTAACTGTATAGCTTCCTTTTTCTTGGAACTGATTTACTAATTGAGAAACTTCACGTCCTAAAACATCAAATATTCTTAAAGAAACCATTCCTGCTTTTGCAAGATTATATTTGATTTGAGTTGTAGGGTTGAATGGATTCGGGAAATTCTGTGCCAATGAATAAGTTTCCGGTAATTTATTATCTTCAACATCTGTACTGACTTCATCAGTATCACCAATCCAAGTGTACATCCAAAGAGATGGGTTATTCCAGCCTGCACCTCTATTGAATGGGGACCAGTGAATCATACCTTGTCTATTATCTCCACCAACATAATCAGGAGAAATTCTGCCATCATTATCATTGATGTTAAAGTCAATAGGAATCTTCCAGCCGGCATGAACATTAATTGTATCTCTATTCTGAACAGTAAGACTATTTCTTCTTGTCTCCAAAAGAGTCCAAGGAATTCTTGCTTCAACTACATAACCACCGGTGAATTTTTCACCCCAGTAATAGTTTTCTGTACCTGCTACCATTAATGTATCTTCAACGTTTGAAGAGTGATCATTTCTTGCACGAAGTTTATTGAATCTAATAAACTGATCTGATTTTGATCCTCTCTGATAAACACTATGAGGTTCATTTTTAGCTAAATCATATAAACCAAATAATAAATCAGGTGAATCAAGAGCATAAGAAGCATCTGTATAATCTCTATATGTTTCATCAGGAGCTACAATATCATCATTTATGTCAAAAGCGGCATAGAGATATTGTCCATCCATAGCTATATAAGCTTCGGCAGATAAATCAGCATCGCCATCGACTTTGAAATTAGGAGATAAGAAACCGGAGCCATCAGAAATGAACATTCTGAACGGTCTAATGTATGTCCATTCACTCAAATCTCCATCAGCTGCAAAGTTAGGTGTACTTAATGAAACAACAGGAATACCTTTAGCATTATTTGTAACTGCATCTGAGAATGCTAAAGCACCAATATTACCTGCTTTATCAACTGCATTAACAGCATAATAATATGTTTCTTGTCTATCAGTTAATGGTGAATTTAGAAGATGATCGAAGATCAATGTATTTTCTTCAATACCTTTTTTCAATAACATAACTCCGGGAGTTGTAATGCTTGTGAAAGGAGTTTTGCTGTAATATATATTATATCTTTCTGAAGCACCTTCATTTGTTACATCAGTCCAAGTAACTAAGTTACTATAATTGCCCGGAATAACCGCGAAATTACCCGGAGCTTCAGGAGATTCTAGATCAAAAATCTTGAAACCTGATTGTTGTAATACGTCAAAAAGAATTGTTCCGGATCCTTTTAATGGTGTTGCAAATCCGTCTTCAGTTCCTCTTCCGAAGATTTCTATTCTAATTCTAGTAATAGAAGCGGGATCTAAAAGCTTATTCCCTGCATTATTTTTAGAAGCAAAACCATCTTTAGGTGGGAAACGATCATTTGCACCCATTGGTTTTTCAACAAATGGAAGAACAACTCTTGTCCAATCAAATGGCTTGCTTAAATCAAGACCGGCATCAATAATCCATTCTTCTCCTGCACCATCGCTATTTTCCATAATAAAAAATCGAATAAATGCTCTATTAGCGTCTGCAACAATTGGAGTAACATTTTTAACATAAAAAACTAGACCGGTTCTTTCTTCAAATTTTTCAGGTTTAGTAACTTCTTTATCGATAGAAAGGAATCCACCCCAAGCAAATGGAGCACTTAGTGTATAATCGATTTTTAATGAACCTTCACCTTCAGCTTTAACTGTAGATTCATCTGAAAGAGCAATCGCACCTTTATCAGCGCCTGCCCAATCCATCCAATCTGTATTCCAGCTAGCAGCTGTATTATCAAATGTGAATATAGGAGGATAAGCATTTCCTTTAAGAGTAAGGTTATCTAAAGTAATTGATCCCATTGCTGTCGGAGGTGTAACATTATTTCCTGTTGTAAGATATACTAAAGCGAACTCAAAGGTCTTGATTTTATCCCACTGAAGTTCGCCATCACCATCTAATGTTTGACCTGCGAACCCAAGTGTTTTATCATCATTTTGAACTAAGGGAATTGTATATTCAATCCACTGTCCCGAAGCATCTGATAAGTCAATTGTTGTTTGAAAGAACCATAAGTCTCTTTGTCCTAACTCATTGACATCACCGACCTTAAATTCCATAAAGAATTGACCTTCTTGAGAAAGAACAGTCGGGGTATTAACTTTATACCAAATATGGATTTCCTTACCTGCTGAAAGATCCAAATTATATGGTAAAGGATTTGGAGTTGTTCTTACCGTATAACCGCCCCATCCATCTCCTGCTGCTACTGTATAATCAATTTTTACTGCACCGCCGCCATTTACACCGGCTGGATCATCAGATAAAGCCATTACTGCTTTTCCGGCTCCATTATCATACTGTGTAGGTGACCAAAATCCCGATGCTACTGAGTTATCCATTGATTGGAAAACCCATTGTGCTTGAGTAGTTCCTGCTAATAACAGGAATAGAAAAAGTAAATACATCTTTTTCATTGTGCCTCTCCTTTGTTTGTTAATAACTTCTTTTAATTAATTGAACTATTGATTTTGTTACATTAATACTGTCCATAAACCGATCGTTAAGATCAGTAATAGACCTGAATATAATAAATTCATTTTTACAGTTGATGAACCGCCTGTTCCCGCCTCAAGTATATTTAAATAATTTTTAACTGTTACATTCTCTCCATAGCGAACTACATAATTCAAGAAAAGCAATAAACTTGCTGTTCCAACAAAAAGAAATATTGTAAAATGGAGATAGTTGATTTGTAAAATCGATATCAAAAATTTATTGCTTAAAACCGAGTATTGATTTAGAACTTCCAATAAGAATCTGGAAAGGCCGAAAATCTCCCCAACAATAATTGAGGCAAAAGCACTTTTAGCGTTTATTTCTTTTAAAACAAAGCCAAGAACCAAAACTGCTGTTATAGGAGCACTTACATAAGCTTGAGTGCTTTGAAGGAAAATAAATAGTTGTGAGCTGATTAATCTCACAAAAGGAATAAGAGTAATTACCACAACTACAACAAAGATAGTAGTCATTCTTCCAACAAGAACTAATGTTCTATCAGAAGAATCAGGATTTTTTACTCTATAAAAATCGATTGTATAAATAGCAGAAATAGAATTAAACGAAGCAGCGAGTGATGACATAATAGCAGCAAGAACACCTGAAACCACAAGACCTTTAATCCCGATAGGAAGAATACCGCTTGCAATTAACTGTGGGTATGCTTCATCGCCTCTAATTTCAGGGAATAAAGCAACTGCAATTAATCCGGGTAAAACAAAAATTATCATAGGAAAGAGTTTTAGAAATGCCGCAAGGAAAGTTCCGTTTCGAGCATCATTGAGTGATCTTGCACCAAAGATTCTCTGAAGCATATAATGATCCGCGCACCAATACCAAAATGCAATTATTGGAGCACCGAAAATAATGCCTGTCCAAGGGAAATCAGGATCACTGATATCTTTAAACATGACGAAAAAATCAGCCGGTAATTTTTCTTTTAATGCCGAAATACCACCGACTTCATTTAAACCAAAATATACTGTTAATCCGCCGCCAACTAATAAAAGGATACCTTGGAATATCTGAGTTCTTATAACTGTATCAAATCCACCAACTAACGTATAAATTCCTGTAATCAATACAATGACAACAGCGGAGACAAATATACTCCATCCAAAAATTTTATTAAATAATATACCGCTCGCAAAAAGCGTTACAAGAATTTTAGTAACCAGATATGTGAAAATCGAAAGAGAACCAAATAACCTTCTGGTCCTTTGGTCAAATAGTTTCCCAATAAATTCGGGGAACGTAAATAGATTTGAATTACGATAGATAGGTGCTAAAAACCAACCAAGAATTATCAAAAAGAAGATAGCAAACAATTCAAAATGACCAACGACAAGTCCGCGAGAAGCACCCGATCCTGCTAATCCAATAAAATGTTCACTTGAAATATTGGTGGCGAATAACGAGATACCAATAGCAAACCATCCCAAATCACGGCGAGCTAAAAAATAACTCTCTACTGTCGGGTCTTTTCTCTTGCTGTTATAAAAACTAATTAATATAACTATTGCAAGATATAATAAAATAATTAAGCTGTCTAATATTGTAAATGATTCTGGCATATACTATTAACTCACAATTTTAGTACCAAAAATAATCACATAATACAGCCAATTTTAGCTGTTTTTGTATTTAAACTTTTGCAATAGTTATTAAATTAATAATTACCTCATTATTATTTTAATAACATCATTTTTTTCGTAAATGATTTCCCATTTATGCTTAAAACATAAAAATATATACCACTTGATAAATCATCACCCTTGAATTCTATTTTATGAAATCCGGGGTCCTGATATGAATTAATCAGAGTTCGAATCTTATTTCCCAAAATATCGAAAACTTCGATTTTTACTAAACCCCCTTTTGGCAAATTATAATTTATATTTGTTGTAGGATTAAATGGATTAGGGAAATTTTGTTCTAAATCGTATTCAAGAGGAATGCTTTCGTCTTCTTTTTCGATGCCTACTAAAATCCCATCCTGATTATAATATGGGAGATAAGTAGCAGAAAGTGAGTTAGCTATTGGTTTAGCAGCTCTTTGCATCGAATATAATCCCATACTTTGGAAGCCTCCCGGGTTATCCATTCTATACCAATCGAAAACAGTCCACCAAACAGCAGACATTAAGGAACCAAAAGCTTTATTCTCTGAGCCATCTACATTTGTGAGTGCAAAAATCTTAAATACATTCATCATATCAGAAAATACTGTCCCCTGTTTATCTGCAGTTGAACCATCTTCGCTTGACCAATATCCATATTCAGTACATAAAATAGGTTTATTTGGGAATGCTGCCTTGGCATCTCTAAGAAAATTAAACGAAGGTCCATAGTAAGCACCATTCTTTCCATAGAAGATTCCAAAATAAATAGTCCATGAAGCTAAATCTAAAGGAGCTATCGTTGGGTCTGATGCACCCGGTGAATCTGCAGCCGCTGATTGAGTAATAAGTCTTCCATCTTCATAATTATCTGCATGGTCTTTAGTCATCATCTCGTTGAAGGCTAATCTTCCTGTAATATCTTTACATTCATTTGAGAGACTCCAAATAATAACAGAAGGTCTATTATAATCTTTATAAACCATTTCTCTGAACATCTGTTTGTGAATTTGTCTTACTTCATTTTGAATGCGCCATGATTCCGAATCATTAAACCAAAAAACAGGGATCTCTTCTTTTGTTGAGATTCCAAGCCGATCCGCAATTAAATAAGTATAATAGTGATTAGGATAATGAGCCGTACGCAATAATTTTGCGTTTAATGATTTCACAATTTTCATATCAGCAAGAATTTGTTCTCTTGGCAGACTTCTTCCGTAATCCGGGTGATCTTCATGCCTAGCCACACCTGGCAGATACATTAATCGATCATTAAATAAAAATTTAGACCCAACTGTTTTTACAGTTCTTATTCCAAACTGAGTATAATATTCATCTGTTATGATACTTCCGTCATATAGAGTTACTTTCATAACATATAGGTTAGGATTTTTGTGAGTCCAGAGTCGTGGATTCATGATTTTTAAATCTGTTTCGAAAGCACAAACAGATCCAAAATCCATATATGAAGAAAATTCTTTCTGACCTATTAAAACTGATTCCTGCCCTAGCATATTCCAAATATCTTCTTTCCCAATATTCGCCTCGTCACAATTTAGATCAAAGACTTGAACGGATACAGAAATGTTGGCAGAAGTTAATTTCATATTTTGAAAAACGATTTTTGTTTTTATTTCACCGTTTATATCTAACGGAGTGATATCGCTTCTGACAATAGAAACGGGATTAACAAATTCAAGATAAACATCGTGAATAATGCCGGTATAATTGTACCAATCCGATGGGATATTAGGGATTGAATATTTGGTTGTACCCCAAGCAGGGTTATCAACTCTTACGGCGATTACATTATTTCCGCCGGTATTTAAAAATTGAGTTATATCGAATGAAAATGGAGTATAACCGCCTTCATGATAACCAACCCACACACCATTTACCCACACATCTGCCATATAATTGACTGAAAGAAAATTGAGGCGAACAGTTAAATTTGCTATTGAAGGATCGTTTACAACAAATGATTTTCTATACCAAACAAGATCTTGATAGAAATCGGGTCTTACAGGATATTCATTAAAATTATTATCGGGGAATGGAATATTTCGCGTTTCCCAATTAGAATCATCATAATCTAACTTAAATCTATTATCAGATTTACTTTCAATTAAGGAAATCCCTGCTTGATCTCTTAAAATGAAAGTGGCTGCTGAAGTAGCTTCATCAGGCCAAGGTCTTGGCACGCGCTGCCTTCTCCATTCTCCGGCAAGGTTATAGCGAGAACGATTCTGCATTTCAAAAGTTGGCAATGGTTTATTATTTTGGAAAGGCACTTCAATTCCACAAACATCCAATATCTTTAAAGTCGGTTCCGCTAAATTAGTCTGCGCGATAATTTTGTTAGTCGAATTCGAGAAAACTAATACAATAATTAAAAAAGCTATATATTTAATGAATTTCACAATGCCCTCCACAATAATTAAATACTTTAGTCAATATAACGAAGATATCTATTTTAGTCCAAGCTCCTTACTCATTCGATAATAGTTAGGAGGAGCTAATCCAAGTTTCTTAGCAGCATCTGCATCTGAATCCGATAAATCTCTCATATATTTAAAATACTTTTCCCTGAATATCCTTTCCATCTCTTTTAATGGAAGCATTCCTTCGCTTACAAAATTCACAAGACTTCCACTTTGAGTATTTGTAACAAATTTTTGAGAGAATAAAAGCATTGAATTAATTTGATCTACTGAAACATTAGATTCATCATAAAAAAGAAGTCTCTGAACAAAATTCTTTAGTTCTCTTACATTACCGGGCCAAGAATATTCTTCTAATGCTTTCATCGCTGAAGGTTGAATTTTTGGTTTTTCTTTTCCCATATCGATTGCAATTTCATCTAAAAAATGATTTATCAAAACCGAGATATCCTCAACTCTCTCTCTAAGCGGAGGGACGTAAATAGGTACAACATTGAGCCGATAAAAAAGATCTTCTCTGAATCTTTTTTCTTTTACTTCAACTTCTAAAACTCTATTAGTTGCAGAAATAATTCTTACGTCAACTTTAGTTTTATCTGTTCTACCGATTTTTTCAATTTCACCATCTTGGATAACTCGCAATAATTTCACTTGAGCGTTTAGTGGAAGTTCTGATATTTCATCTAAGAAAATTGTCCCGTGATGAGCAAATTCAAATAACCCAAGTTTCCCTTTATCGGCTCCTGTGAAAGCCCCTTTTTCATAACCAAAGAGTTCGCTTTCAATTAATTGATCCGGGATTCCACCGCAATTTATAGGAACAAAATTTTCATATTTCCTTAGACTTCTATAATGAATATTATAAGCAATTAATTCCTTGCCTGTACCAGAAGAACCGGAAATAAGTATATTCACATTTGAATTTGCATATTTATCAATCTGATTTCTAAGATTTTCTATTACCTTACTAACACCAACAATCCTCCTCGATGCTAATACATCAGTAATATTTTTATTTAATTTTTGGTTTGATCTAAATTTATCTTTAAGAAGTTTTCTTCTTTCAAAAGCATTAAAGATACTAATTACAAAATCAGTTGGTTGATAAATATATTCTTCAATATCGCCCGGATATTTAGTGCAATACCAAAATGCACCTGCTTCGAGAAGATTATGCGCAAACTCGTAATCGTTAATATTAATTGTCATTTTTGTGATAACAATAATCTGAAGCGAAAAATCTAATTCTTTAATTTTCTTAATTAAGTATTCACCTCGCAGACCCCCTGCAATCTGAAAATCCATTATAACAATATCATATTCATTCTTTCGTTTCTCTATAAGTTCAATCGCATTATTACCATCTGAGACAACATCTAAGATAATAATCTTACTTTCATAAGGCTTGATAGTATTCATTACACGTCGAACATCAAACTCTTCATCTTCGATTAATAGCACATTGATTTTTTCATTATTCATTTAGTTACCCTTAATGAGGAATTGTAATTGTAAAACAGCAGCCGGAAGGAATTAAATTTTCTACATCAATATTCCAGCCGCATCTTTGTTTCGATATTTCATAAGCAATATAACATCCGTATCCCCCGCCATATTTCGGATTTGTTTTGGTTGTTACATTTTCCCAAAATAATTTTTTTATCCCCTTTTCATCTTTTTCTAATAGTTCTTCGCTAATACCTTTCCCATTATCGCTTATTTTTAGTTTAGTAACATTAGTTGCCAGATTATAAGAGGTTTCAATTACAACTTTCACTAATTTATCGGAAGCGTGATCTATCGAGTTTTGTATTAATGGTTCAACTATCTCCCAAATTACAAATTCATTTATAGGAACAAGAGGGACATTAGGATCTAAATCTAATGATATTTCAAAAGAGGAACTTTTTGTCGAATTTCTATTAAATATGTTATCTACTAGAAATCTGAGCACATTATTTGGATCGGTTCTAAATACAGGATTTCTGATTGTCTGAATAGGAGGATCATACCATTTCATATCATAAATAACGCGTGAGACAAAATTAGAATATTTAGTTACTCTATCTTTTACTTCATGTATATTCGTTTCATTCAATTTTCTAAGATCTTCTTTAATGAAGCCCATAATTTTTTCTGCTTTATGATGAGTGTGATAAATTCGCTTCGTAAACAAGGCTTCTTTTTCATAATCGATCTGTTTTTTAATATTTGTTTCATGCTCCTCCAGTAAAAGCTTTTGCGCTTCATCTCTTTCTTTTACTGTATAAGTGGAGATATAATACATAGCAAGAAGACCCAACAAAAATAATGCTGAATAAATGATTGATGTCTCTTCATAATTAGTTACAATCTCTTTTGTAATAAAAGAAAGATCAGGGGTGCTCTTCATATAAAGCGATCCAAGAAATTTACCGCCCGGAGTAAATGGTACAAATGTATAATAGGTTTTATCATTACGATATAAATTCACTAAATGCTCTTTACTAATCATTTCATCTTTATGCTGCTTATATAAAGTTAAAGCCGAAGAAAAATTGAGAGAATCTTTTATCTGAATTTCTTTTTTCTCAAAAATAAATTCATACAATAATCTTCCATCTTTTATTGGATATAACTTATTATCCTTATCAATAATTAAAATAATTTCTTCCACATTTTGCTGTAGAAGTTGTTGATTAAGAGTAGCATCAAAAAATTGAATTATTTTTCTTTTTTCTTCTTCAGATATATTCTTCCTCAAACTAGCGGTTTCAAATAAAAGCTCAAGCGTTGTAGTTGATTGATTAGTAAACCTTTCCGCAGAATGTTTTTGATACCATTCTTGAGTATTGTCCACAAAATCTTTTAATGAGGTTTTATGGATCATTGATAAAATAATTTGGAATACAATTAATCCAATAAAAAGGACAGTGAGATGCCTAAACTCAAAATGGTACTGCTTAAGATTATCAATTAATTTATTTTTTTTATTCACTTGGTTACTTCTATAAAGGGTTTTTAATATTTTGTTTTTTATAAACTTCATACCAATTAGAGAAAAGCGGAGTATAAGGAACGGCGAGCATTTGACCGCCAAAACCATATCGCCTAAAAACAACAACATTTATATCTGTAACTTTAAGATCAGATAATTCTTTAGTATTAATTTTAACGCCTTTTTTTGATGCTAAAGATGCAACGTCATTTTCTAATCTATCATAAAGTTTTTTACTTTTTAATATCCCTTTTATATCAGATTCAGCTTCTTCATAAGTAGCTGGCGAACTTAATGATTCTTGTTTAGAATCAGATAGCATAATTATCGAATACCCTTCATTATAAGCAATAGGCCCTATATAATCACCTTCTTTCATTGAAGATAGAGTCTTAGAATAAAGACTGTTTTCGGATGATGAAATATATCCTATGTCTCCATTTTTAATTTTAATCGAATCAACATCGTGATATTTGGAAGCTACCTCTCCAAAATCTTTCCCTGATTCTAATTCTTTTAATGCGGCTTCTATCTTTAATAAATCTTTTGAATATATTTCACTGATTCTATATTGCATTGGTTTTTCAAAAGTATGATTCGTTTTATTATAAAATGCCAATGCCTCCTCACTGGATACATCTTCGGTTTTATAAATCAGGGACATATATCTTTGAGACAAGTAAAATGTTCTCCATGATTCAATATCGTTTTTAATTTCAGGCAGATCTTGATAACCTCGTTTTACTGCTTCTCGTTCCAATAATTTATTTTGAATATAATTTTGAACAATATAATTTAATTTCCCTCGAATCGAAGATATATCAATATTGTAAACATCAAAATTTTCCATGATTAAGAAATAGATAAATGATTCAAGACTAATCGGGCTTGAAGAAAACTTTACAAAAATACTTTGCAATTCATCTTTTGAAAATGAATTTATTATCTCAAAAAAATCTTTTTCTAATAGAAATTTTCTTTCATCTTCTTTTCCTAATTCACTCTCTTTCTTTTTAGAATATTGTTCTTTAATTTTTTCAGCTAGTTCAACAAAGATTTTCGTATCGACATTTACAACTATATCCCTGAAAAATTTTGAATAAAACTCTTGATATAAAGAATCCTCTTTTCTTGTTTGAATTACTGATCGGATTGAGGATTTTTCTGAATCGGTTAAATCGCTATTAATAGTTTTATCGTAAAGTTTGCAAATGTAATATCCTTCTTTCAGCTTAATTGGTTTAGTAAATTCACCCCCTGATAATTTATATATTTCGTTTTCAATATCAGGATGCATTTTGCCAAAAGTTACTTCGGCAAGAGCAAGTTGTTCATTGTTTTCGTCTCTTAATGAAAGAAGTGAATCAAAAGATGCACCGTTTTGTAATAATTTATATACTTCATTGATTTCAGTTTCGGAAGTAGAGAATAAAAATTTAATTTTTAATTTTTGTGATATTCTTTTTTTGCCTTCTTCCCAATCAGATTGTTTAATCACTACTTTTTCTTTTACTTCTTTAAAATAAAGAGCATCCCTCAAATAGATATTTTTTATGTAATCCTCGATTGATTTAAATTCCTTAAGAGTATCTATTTTATTTTTAAGAGCCTCTTTTGCAATTAATTTTTCTGCAATAAGAGTAAGAAGAAAATCTTTTTTCATATCAGGATTAGAAATATCTTTTTGTTTATTGGCATGAGGAGTTAATTCATATCTTTTTAAAAATTCTTGTGTTGTAATCTTAATATCTCCTACCTCGGCTAATACTTTACTATTCTGAGCATTTGCTTTTAGAGAGAATAAACTAATTATTAGAATTAATAAAACTACTTTTTGCATAAATTTCCTAAAAATTGATCTTTAAAAATAAATCTTAGATACATAGATAACATTTTTAAAATAAAAAAGGGATGCCAAAATGACACCCCTTTTTTTTAAAATAGTGTTATTAAACCTACTTCATCAACATCATTTTTTTAACGGCATTAAATGATTTACCGTCAATGATTGATTTAGCATTAATAGAATATAGATAAATTCCGGAAGGTAGATTAGTAGCATCCCAGCGGACAAGATGAGTTCCGGCAGGTAAGGTACCGCCTTCTAATTCTGCAATCTTTTCTCCGATTAAATTGAAGATACTAATGTGTACTTCACTTTCAAAAGGAAGACCGAAGCGAATTGATGTACTCGGATTGAACGGATTAGGATAATTTTGGTCAAGTACATATTCAGTAGGAATTATTTCAAGTTCTTCGACGTCAGTCATAATTATCTTGATTTCAAATTCGTTACTGAATTTAGAGACAACATCACCAGCGATAGCAGAAACTCTATAAGTATAAGTTTCATTTGAATTTGGTACGTTATCAATATACGTAACTATATCTTTCTCTACCATAATTAATTGCTTAAATGTTGGATCAGCTAAAGATTTTTTTTCGATTTTATACTTAAGCTCTTTCTTAGAATTATCTTTCCAGGTAAGAGTAATCTTATATGCGCTTTCAGTCGCTAATAATTCAGAAGGAGAAATCAAACCCGTTTTTACTTCTGAATATGCTGTAAATGATGAATTGCCCTCTGCATTAAACGCATATACTCGGTAAGTGTAATTGGTAATCTCATCAGCCTTTTTATCAATATATGTATCAAGATTAGCATCAACTGAATCGATTGTAATGAAAGTGTTAGCACCTTCAATTCTTCTTTGAATTACAAAACCGAGTTCAATTTTAGAATTATCTTTCCATTTTAGAGTAATTGCATTATTATCACCAAGCTTAGTAGAAAATTCTGAAGGAGCGATAACAACAGCAACAGGAGCAACAGCAACCGTAGAAACAGAAACACCTTCATCATTAAATCCCATTATCCTATATGCATATTTGCCACCTTCAACTGTTTTTGAATCAACATATTGAGTGCTATTTGCAGGGATTGTGTCAATTGGAACAAAAACACCTACTGCGACAGAACTAAAATATCTATCCTTAATAGAGCTATTTCCTCCACCTTCGTCTCCGGAACGTTCAACGATAAATCCATCTTCATTATTGGAATTATCCTCCCATTTAACAATTAGTTCACCATTATCACCCGGTTCTACGTTCATATTTGAGGGTGGTGTTATATTTTTTGTCGGCATAAGCACAACCGCTAATCTATATGGGGAATTAATCGTTCCTTTAACGGCTTTAATTCTATATTCATAGAGTGTATTTTCTGTTAAACCTGCATCCTGATATGAAATAACATTTGCACTCAAAGTAGCAATTACAGAAAATGTTGAACCGGTCTCTACTTTCCTTCTTTCAAGGACAAATCCGGTTTCATTATTAGAATTATCTTGCCATTCCACTAAAACAGAATCAACTGAATTAGCAATTGCAGAAACAGGACTTGGAGCTAGTACGGTATCGAGAGTTGTGAATTTAAAAATAGCAGAATAATTACTTTCACCACCAACATTATATGCTTTTACTCTCCAGAAATATGATTTATTATATTCAAGACCTGAAACGCCATACTTGGTTTCAGTTAAATTTTGTTCTGCTTTTAATAATGGTTGGAACGCTATATTATCAGCAAATTCAATTTTATAATAAGAAGCTCTTGGAGCAGCATTCCACACAAGATTAACGTTACGGCTAACATTTGTCCCGTTATCACCCGGAGTTGCTAAGTTTGGAACATCCGGAGCCGCAATTATAGTCTTGAATCTTCTAATACCGGACCAAGCACTATTAGCGGTACCATCTGCACCTCTAGCTCTCCAATAATAAGTCATATCATTTTCTAGTCCATCAACTTGACTAAAATTATTTGATAAACCAACGAGTGAAATATCAACTGTAGCGAAGGTTGAATCTTTTGATATTTGCAGATGATAAGATGTAGCACCAACAGATTTATCCCATTGGAATAGAATGCTTTTAGGTTGGAACATAGCACGATCATTAGGAGATTTTAATACCGGAGGAAGTATATCAACTACAAGGATATTTGCACTAAACCCACTAAATGTAGCCCCTTTAACTTCGACAATATGATTTGTACCAACGACCATAGTTACTGTTATGGTAGTAGTTACTTTTCCATTTGCGTCTGTAGTATCAGCAAGTGGAGCTACAACACCGCCATTATCTGTTAAGAAGGAAACTACTTGCCCGGCTAGTGCAATTGGGTTATTATTTTTATCAGCAATTTGTCCTGTGATTAATGTTGTTCCGCCTTTGATTACCGAATAACTATCTGCTTTTACTAAATATTTGGCAGGCGGACCAGCTTTGGTTGTAACTTTTGGAGAATCTCCTTTTAATGCAGGAGTGGAATTATCTGTTGCTGTGATAATATGTTCGGTTAGTGCTTTGGTATTAGTTGTAAATTTTGCATCTGCTAAACCATTAGCATTAGTTTTTGACTTAAAAATATCCAGAGCCATTCCCGGAGCTGCATCAGGTAAACCAAATGATCCACCATTTGTACTCGTCCATGTAATCTCTTTATCTGCGATTTTAACAATATTATCATATTTATCCGTTAATTGTGCCTTTACATCTATATCATTTCCGGCAATTGGATTATAGTCAGTTGCGGTTACAATATATTTTGAAGGATCGTCCGGAACTACAACAATATTTCCGCTTTTACCGGTAAGAGGTGTAGGACTCGTATTATCAGTAGCATTTACTTCATGAGTTGTGGCAGAAACCTGAGCTACATTGAAAACTACGGCTGCTTTACCGGTTGCATCTGTGTTTGAAGTTGCAGATGCGAAACTTCCGCCTGTTGCTCCTGTACCGCCTGTTTTGCTCCAGGTAACAATTTTACCCGATGTAGGAACATTATTTTCAAATTGATCTTTTAATTGTGCAGTTACATTAATTTGTTTTCCTGCCTTTGGCAATGTATCTGAAGCAGTAACTAAATACTTTATGGCAATATCCGGTTTAACCGTAATTTCAGGACTTGTACCTGTAATCGAAGGAGAAGTTGAAGGGATAGTTGCAGTAACTGTATGTTTTGTTCCTGAAACTATTACAACTTGAAAATTAACGGTTACCATTCCCGTAGCATCAGTTAAATACTTAGCCGGAGTTAATTCCGGGCTACCACTTGCCGGGGGATCAAAAACGCCACCATTCGTAGAAGTAAAAGAAACTTCTCTCCCTGCTTCGGGAGCATTATTATTATACTGATCTTTTAATTGAGCAGTAACTGCAACTTTTGTATTAGCGATAGGATCAGCTTTATCAAGTGTTACTGCGAATTTAGAAGCTGCAGCGGATTTAATCGTCATCTCCTCGCTTTGCCCGGTTAGCGCGGTCGGAGCAGTGTTATCAGTCGCTGTAATTTTATGTTTATTCCCTGCAATGGTTCCCGCAGTAAATAATACAATTGCTTTTCCATCCGCATTTGTTAGAGTTTTAGCTTGAGCAAAAGTGCCGCCTCCGGTAGTACTCCAAGTTACTTCTTTCCCTGCAGTTGAATGAGGGTTATTTCCATCATCTACCAATTGAGCAGTTACCGTAACTTGTGAACCGGCAGCAGGATTATTTGTGCTGAGTGTAACTAAATATTTTGCAGGCGGTCCTGAAACAGTTTTTATTTTAGGACTATCTCCCGTTAATGCAGGGGTTGAATCGTCCGTAGCAGTAATAATATGTTCTGTATTAGGAACGTTCTTGGTTGTAAATACAACAGTTGCTTTTCCGGTTGCATTTGTTGTAGATGTAGGTGATGAGAAAGTTCCATTATTAGTACTAGTCCATGTAATGATTTTCCCATTTAATGAAACAGGGTTTTTTAATGCATCCACCGCTTGTGCTGTTATCTTAACAGTATCTCCATTAACAGGTCCATATTTTGTGGCAGTAACATCATAAGCAACAGCTGCACCGGCTTTAGTAATGATGTTAGGAGTAGTACCCGTTAAAAGAGCCACATCTGTTGCTTTTACATTCTGGGTAACACCGGCTTTTTCATCTACCGTAAATGTAACAGTAGCTTTTCCGGTTGCATCTGTTGTACTTGTTGGAGAACTAAAAGTACCTTTGGTACCTCCTGTGTAGCTCCATGTAACTGTTTTAGCTGTAGGTGTTGCAATAATATTTCCATAAATATCTGTTAATTGCGCATCAATTGTAACATTGGTATTTACAGTCGGGTTAGCATCTGATGATGTAACCATATACTTATTAGCATCATTTGGCGTTACGCCAATATTTCCTGTCGTCCCTGTATTTGCAGGGGTAGAATTATCTGTTCCGGTTACTGTATGAACAATGCCGGAAGCTTGTGCAACAGTGAAAACAACCGTTGCCACACCATTTGCATTTGTAGTAGAATTAGCAGAAGCAAATTTACCCCCCACATCACCGTCAATTCCACCGGTTTTTGACCATGTAATAACATTACCTGAAGTAGCCACATCATTATCAAAAGCATCTCTTAATTGAGCGGTAATTGTAACATTGGAACCTGCTTTTGCAGCAGCTAAATTTGATACTACATTCAATTTAGCAATCGGTCCGGGAACTACAGTAACTTCAGGACTGTTCCCTGTGATTGGTGTAGTTGGAACTTCTGCTGTGAAAACGTGTTTTGTACCGGCAGTTTGACTTACTTTAAAATCAACCGCGGATTTACCATCGGCATCAGTTTTTATACTTGCACCATCAGCACTGCCACTTGAAGGAAGCACTAAAGTAGCTCCATTCGTTGCAGTCCAAGTAACAGACCGATCGGCTTCCGCTACATTATTACTATACTGATCTTGAAGTTGCCCTGTAACTCTAAGATTAGCACCTGCAGCAGGAGAATTTGTAGCATTAGTAACGCTAAATTTTGTAGCGGCTCCTGCTTTTACAATTATATTATCACTTGTTTTATTAATTGCACCCGATGCAGCTTTAATTGTGTGAGTAACACCTGCAGTGGTAGCAACTGTTAGATCAACAACTGCCTTACCGTTGGCATCAGTATTTGTAGAAGATGCACTAAGAGCAGCACCCGCACCAGTTGTTGTCCAATTGACTGCTGTTCCTGCCGTAGCAAATGGACGATCATATTGATCCTGAAGTTGTGCTTCAACGGTTTGTTTATTACCTGCTGCGGGATTAAGGTTTGGTACTGTTAAACCTATTTTACTTACTGATAAATCAGGTAGATTATAAGTTACTTTCCAATCGAATGTAAAAGGAGAAGATAGATCAAGATTATAACCGGTGAAAAGTTCCATTCCATCAGTTAGCGTAAAAGTACCTTTACCCGTCAAAGTTTGTTGAAAAAGGATATAGCTTAAAGTAACTGAAACATTAGCAGGTATATCATAATCAATTGAAATGTTAGTAGTCCCTGCAACATAATCTCCTGCTTGGAATGAAATCTTATGAAGTTTTGGAGAAGCTCCGGATTTTAGAGTTTCTGTTCCCGGTCTAATATCAGTTAATGTCCCATCAGAACCTACCTTAAATCTAATATCGATTACTCCACCGGGAGGTAATGGTGGTAATGATACTTCACCCAATTTATCCAAAGCGTCAATAGCATCGGTAGCTCTTGAATCAATACCATAAAACAGATTAAATGTTTTTGTTGGATCGCTATTGGATTTAATTGTGAGAGGTATTTTAAGCAGCGGGCCATTGCCCGTGAAATCAAATGATTGCGCAAGAAGAGAATTGCTCGTAATAATAACGAACAAAACAAATAGAATTTTCTTCCACATAATAAGCGCCCCTTATTTTTATGATGAAAATATTTTTACAGCCACGTGTTTTTGTCTTTCGGTAATTTAATTACTAAATAAGACTTAATCAACTTATTTATTTAAGTAAAACAATTTTCTTTGAAATCCTTTTATTTGAACTGTTCATTGTTATAAAATAGATGCCAGAAGTTAAACCCGCTGAATTAATAGAAAATTCATGAACCCCTTTAATCAAAAAACCGGAATATATAGTACTAACAATCTCCCCGATCGAGTTAAATAGAGTTAATTTAATTTCGTCATTCTCTTGAAGGTTTAGATTTATTTTCGGAGATGAATTTGCCGGATTCGGATAAATTGATAATTCAGTTTGATCTATTTTTTCAAATTCATTTTCAAAATCTGTTGTTCCGGAATATTTTACGATTAATTTAATTATATTATTCTCTTTCCAAAAGCTAATTGAATTATCTTTATTGCTTGTTATTTTAGCATATATTCTGACATCTAAATATTCAGACATAATATGAACAGTCAAACCTTCGGGGATTGAACAATTAAGTGTCAATTGCTCTGATGTGGTTTGCAAATATATCGGATATGTAATTTCAGTATTAGTTTTACTATCCCCTTTTCTGAAATCAACCAAGGATGTTTCATATATACCACTAATGGGATCAAGAATTCGAAATCGAATATCAAAAATATTACCGGGCGGGAATGGGGGCATATATTCTTCGCCAAGTGCTCTATCAAAATTATCAGTCGCTTCCGGATGCAATCCGCATCTTAATTCAATATTCTTAGTACCATCATTAAAATTTAATTTCAATTCAACCGGCTGCGAATATAATTCGCCGAAGAATATTAATATCATTACTAATAATTTCTTCATTTCAAATAAACCATTTTATTAGTTTTTGAAAATGTGCCCGAACTAATTTTATATAAATAAATTCCACTTGGATTATTTGAAGCATTCCATTCAATACTATTGATTCCCGCATAAAAATCATTTTTTAGGAAATAGAAAACTCTCTCCCCAATGAGATTAAAAATTTCGATTTTTGCCGGACCGGCATTTGGTAGTAAAAAAGATATCTTAGTGGTACCATTGAAAGGATTAGGATAATTTTGGAATATCTCAAAATCATTCGATAGTTCAATATTTCGTAATAATAGATTTTCGATCTTTTCGTTGAGAGTTATTTCATCGTTCTGATTGAGGTGATATAATATATTATTAATTACTAATTCAAAAGCTCCAGTCAAGCTTTTTAATTTAAGCGGATAATCATCAGAAATTATTTTTAATAAATGAAATTCTCCATTAGCTTTTTCTACAATTCCATTATTAACAAATCGAATATCTAATTTTGGCTCAGGAGCCTGTGGAGGTAATTCAAATCGATTAAGATCATCTTTATTAGATAAATAAATTGCAGAACTAATATCACTATTATTTGATATCACTAAAGAATAAGCGAAACTATTATCCTCATTTTTTTTATGTAAAGATGTAGCACCGCTATTATTAAAATCTATCTCACCGTTTTGAGAGAATTTAGCCCAATAACCTTTACCTGGTTCTAAATCATTAACGATACTATACGAACCATCATAACTATAAATTTTAGAGAAAAGAATATCAGGAGGATTTGAATTAATGTTAAATACACTAACAGAATTTTCCAAAGGACCAATTAAATTCCAACCTTGTTTCACACTTATTATATTCTCTCCTTTGAATCCGTTATAAGAAACAATTTTTTCTTCGGGAGATTTATACCAATAGCCTAAGCCATTATAAGGTTCATTCGCTGATGAATAACCATCATCAAATTTCCATACCTTAGCATTATTATCATTCAATATTTTAGTAAAACTTTTTTCTGAAGTAATAACAGGAATTGAAATGATATTCCAACCCTCTTTTACCTTACCATTGACTAATAAAGACTGTGGTATCTCGAAATCAGCACTAATCACATAATTATTTAAAGCAATATTTGAAATTTGAATCGGATAATTTTCATGCAGGTAAGTGTGAGAATTTGGCTTTGATGAATTCGTAAAATTCGTGTTATTACTTGAACCCGGGAATGTGTCGCCTGCATTGCCTTTATTTATTTTTTTTTCTAATTCCCAAAGTCCATCCGCTTGCTCAATTGCAACTAAATAATGCTTAGTCGAATCCGTGGAAGAAAACCATTCTTTGTCATTTTGCGTCTGAACATTTTCATCCACGTGGTAAATCATAAGTCCGCTACTCGGAAGATATCGATCGAAAGAATATGGTTGCTTATTCTCGATAAGAAAATATTCTTTACCATTACTAAGAGAGTTAATTCTAAAAAATTGATTGTTGTTATTCGCTGAATTTAGAATTTCTTTATTGCTTATAGGTGCATTAAGAGTAGTTGAAGTCCCATAACCCATCTTCAATCTCGACCACGCATCAGGAAAGGCTGGGAAAGAACCATTATTCCCATTCCAACTTCCGTAGGACATTAAGCTCCAATATCCTAATCCATAAGAGGTATTATCTCTATCATAAAGATCAGGGAGACCAAATGCCGCATGTCCCAATTCATGAGCATAGACACCAATTGTCATATCTCCCGGGTTCTCCCAATATTCAGGAGTCATTGCATATCTAAAAACATTCACTCCATCAACTCGGATAGGATCGAACGTTGACCAAGCATGCGACCAAATATCTTCCGATGAACCGGAAAATTCCGCACCGGTCCCCACATGCACTACAAATAAAGCATCAACAAAACCATCACCGTTGTTATCGTAATCACTAAAATCTATATAGGAGTCGGCTAGAAGTACTGCTTCCTCTACAATTCTTTGAGCATTTTTTGGATATTCGCCCGAAAGACCATGATTGGAATTAACATAGTAATCGTAATTTTGACTTACAGTAATCCAGCCAATCGATGCGCAGCTATTATTAGTAATTAAATCCAAAACGTTGTAAGAAGTTTTTTTATAAAACTCCCAAAGTGTGCCTGAAGTTTTACTGAACAAAAGAGCATCAAAAAATTCTGATGAGACACTATACATTTTATCGGGAAAATTTACTAATAGAACTAATACTTTGTAATTTCCGATTGGAGCCGAATTAGCTCCAAACAATCTTTCACCCGAAGACCACGCTGCATCAATTCCCCTTTTTTCATAATCTTTTTTGGATTCTAAAAATGTTTGTATCTGATGGGATTTTAGTGGATTATCAATCAGCCTGGAATGAGGTGGCATTTGAGCATGTGCTATGGCAGTAAAAAGGAAACTAGCAAGAATTGATCTTATGATTGCGCCCATAAAAATACTTAGCTTTTATATGTTTTTCAATGATATATGATATCAAATTTTTTGATAAATATAAAGGAGAATTTTTGCTAATAGTATCGAAGCAATTTGCTTAAGGCTTCTCGTCAAAACGGTGTAGTTCCTTTTTCATCCTTAAGAACTATACTGTTTTGAACGCATATTAGATATATTTATTCAATAAAAGGTGAAGTGGATATAAGACGATGGGTATTTTGAATCAAAAATTGAAAAATGTAAATAAGACAATCAATGATTTGAGTGATTCGCAGCGTGGAATGCGATTTCTTATCAGTACCGCAGCACTTGTAATAATTATTGCAGGGATTAATCTTGCTCAATCGATTGTTGTCCTGTTTCTTGTATCTTTTTTCATGGCTATACTTGCAACCCCGCCTCTCCTTTGGCTAAAGAGTAAACGAATTCCTTCCGGATTTGCAGTATTGATAGTTATGTCCGCTATGATAATAGTTCTACTTCTGATTGGCGCACAAATTGGTTCTTCCTTTAGTAATTTTTCGGATGAATTACCTCTATTGCAATCAAAAATTCGAGAACAAATTGTCAAGCTTAGTGTGCTATTAACGAGCAATGGAATTGCAGCCCCCAAACATGTTCTTCTTGAATATGTTAACTCGGAAGCAATTATGGAGTTTACTACCGATGTTTTAACCGGGTTCAGCTCAGTACTATCTAATCTTATTCTTATTCTTTTAACGGTAACATTTATCTTACTTGAAGTCTCCAGCTTTCCAACTAAACTCCGAACAATTCTAGGTGATCCGGAACAGGCATTTCCGCAATTCACATTATTTTTAATTGATATGAAACGCTACATGGTTATTAAAACAATTATAAATATGATAGCAGCAATTATCCTAGGAATATGGATGTATATACTCGGCGTTCCATATCCTGTACTATGGGGATTTCTTGCATTTCTACTTCATTACATTCCAAACATTGGCTCTATAATAGCTGCAATTCCGCCTGTACTCCTTGCCTTTGTGGAACTTGGTATGGGAAGTGCATTGCTTGTAGTATTAGGAAATGTTGTTATTGGTTTTATTGTTGGGAATGTGGTGGAGCCTAGACTTATGGGGAGAAAACTCGGTCTTTCAACCTTGGTGGTTTTTCTCTCCTTAATTTTTTGGGGCAGTCTTCTTGGTTTAATTGGTGCCATTCTATGTATCCCTCTTACGATGACAATGAAATTTGTGTTTGAAAATATTGAGAGCACTCGGTGGATTGCTGTGCTCCTTGGACCTGAACGTCTAAGTGCGCCATTGCCTTTTGAGTTAAATAAGGATGATGTACAATGACAGAGTTTTAACGAAACCGAAAATGAAAAATGAAAGGGAACAAATTTGGAATTTATATTTTTCCTTAAGGGAATAGTTATTGGTTTTGCTATGGCAATCCCAATTGGACCAATTGGGATTATCTGTATCCGCAAGACACTTACCGAAGGACGTGTGAAAGGATTGATCATAGGTCTTGGTGCAGCAACCGCCGATTTGCTTTATAGTTGTATCGCTGCTTTTGGATTAACAATTATTTCAAACACACTTATGAGCCAAAGAACCTGGATTCGCCTGGTGGGAGGAGCTCTTCTTCTCTTTCTAGGTGTAAGAACATTTCTTGCTCTTCCAAAAGACCCTAAATTAGATGTTAATAAAGGAGGTTTATTCAGGACATATCTAACAATAGTATTCTTAACACTTACAAATCCAATGACTATATTTGCTTTTCTTGCAATATTTGCCGCATTAGGATTAGATAGCGATTTAAGCTATTTATCAGCATCCGCTCTCGTGATTGGAGTATTTATTGGCTCATCTTTATGGTTTTTAATTCTAAGTTCAGGTGCTTCATTTTTTAGAAATAAACTTGATTTAGAAGGACTGAAGTGGGTAAATAAAATCGCCGGAATATTAATCATTCTCTCAGGTGTTATTGCGATCGGAAGTTTGCTTTGAACAACATAGTAAATAGAGGGACTCTATTTAAGAGAGGATAGATAATAATCCCTTTTTCATCCTTTTGGACTATTGCATAAACCCCTTAAGAATAATTATTATACTTCTATAATTATATTGTTCATCGAGTGGAGTAATAAATGAGTAAGAGCAAAGACACTAAAAAGGTTGCTAAAAAAGAACCTGCCAAAACTATGAAAGAAAAAAAAGCTGCGAAAAGAGAAAAGAAAACAGGGAAATCCAATAGTGGGTTACTGGATAAGTGATTTACCTATTCGGGAATTCTAAATTTATGTTACTTATGCGTAGAACTATCTGATAAACGTAACTTATCCAAAGTTATATTTTAATTGGGTTGATATTTTTGTATATTTTGATTTACTAGTGGTGAGAATCACGGAGCTTAATATATGAAAAACATCAAGTTGCTGCTTATTGAGGATAATCGTCTTCTCCGCGAAGGTATTGCATCAATGCTTAAAAAGCAGCCCGACATTAATGTAGTTGCCACTGTTAGTAATGGTGAAACTATATTAGCGCTGATTGAAAAAGTGAGTCCAACTGTTATCCTACTCGATCTTGGTTTGAGAAACCAGAACAGTTTGCAAATTGTAAAACTTACCAAGAAGAATTTCCCTAAAATCAAATTAATTGTTATGGATTTGGTACCGCTTCAAACAGATGTATTAGAATTTGTTCAAGCGGGGGTTTCGGGATTTATACTCAAAGATGCTACAATCAATGATTTTCTTAAAACCATAAGATCTGTCTTTAATGGAGAAGAAGTATTACCTCCACATCTTACCGGTTCACTTTTTTCACAAATAGTAGAATATGCAGTTAATGGATCAAAATCAAAAAAACTTATTGAAGATTCAATACGTATGACAAAACGTGAACGTCAAGTAATAGTATTAGTTTCAGATGGTCTTTCAAACAAAGAAATTGCGCAAAAACTTCATCTCTCTCCATTTACAGTTAAGAGTCATGTCCATAATATTCTTGATAAGCTTGCCCTTCATGCACGTATTCAAATTGCCAAATATGCGCATACTTCTGATAATTATAAATCTGAAATTGATGCTGCTTCTCTATTAGATGAATAATTGTCTATATCTATCTACCCAATTGGACTAATCCATTTTTCACCCTTTTAACCTATTGAATTAATTCTCATAAATTCAGATTATTCAAATAATCAATAATATCTCAAATCGGCTAAAATATTAATTCGATTTTTATTCGGTATGTGTCCATTATTAATTTGTGAATAAATCTTTGTGAGG
Source organism: bacterium BRH_c32 (assembly GCA_001516025.1). Lineage (GTDB taxonomy): Bacteria > Bacteroidota > Ignavibacteria > Ignavibacteriales > Melioribacteraceae > BRH-c32. The sequence goes on from LOEU01000037.1 coordinate 149,728, forward strand.
TTAAACCTATGAATATATTGTTGTTATATCCGATGTATCCAAATACTTTTTGGAGCTTTAAACATGCATTAAAATTTGTATCAAAAAATGCAAGTTTTCCACCTTTAGGGCTTTTAACAGTTGCTTCAATGCTTCCAAAGGATTGGAACAAAAAGTTAATCGATATGAACGTTGATCAGCTTATAGACGATGATATTCTTTGGTCAGATTATGTTTTTATCAGTGCTATGTCAATCCAGAGTGAATCAGCAAATCAAGTAATTGAAAGATGCATAAAATTAAATACAAAGATTGTAGCAGGCGGTCCTTTATTTACGAGCAGCTTTGAATATTACGAGAACGTAGATCATCTTGTTCTAAATGAAGCCGAAATAACTTTCCCACAATTTTTGAGTGATCTAAGAGAGGGAAAACCTAAACATATCTATACATCGGATGAATGGGCAGATATTACAACTACACCATTACCTCTTTGGGAACTTGTATCTATGAAGAATTATACTTCGATGAATCTTCAATATTCACGGGGCTGTCCTTATGATTGCGATTTTTGTGATATTACGGTGCTCTATGGTAGAAAGCCAAGAACAAAATCAAAAGAACAAATAATTACTGAAATGGATGCACTATATTATTCCGGTTGGCGTGGACCTGTCTTTTTTGTTGATGATAATTTTATCGGTAACAAGACAAAATTGAAAAACGAGATTCTACCAACAATTATTGAATGGCAGGAGAAAAGAAATCATCCTTTCTATTTAAATACGGAAGCATCTATCAATCTTGCAGATGATGATAAACTTATGCAACTAATGGTGAAAGCAGGTTTTGAGGCGGTGTTCATCGGTATTGAATCTCCGAATGAAGAAAGTCTAGTCGAGTGCAATAAAAATCAGAATCGGAATCGGGATCTTATTTTAAGTATTAATAAGATTCAACAATTCGGTTTGGAAGTACAAGGTGGATTTATTGTAGGTTTTGATAATGATCCAACAACTATCTTCGAAAAACTTACGGACTTTATTCAAGAGAGTGGAATTGTAACCGCAATGGTTGGGCTATTAAATGCCCCTAAAGGAACTAACCTTCAAAAAAGATTGCAGCATGAAGGAAGAATGCTATCAGATTTTACAGGGAACAATACTGATTTTTCGATAAACTTCATCCCTAAGATGGATTCCAATCTTCTCTTAGAAGGTTACAAGGGAATGCTCATGACGATTTATTCACCTAAATATTTTTATGAACGAGTTATGCGCTTCTTGAGAGATTTTGAACCAAAGAAGAAAAAAGTTTTTCATCTTAATCCCAATTACATTCTTGCACTATTCAGATCAATGTTCAAATTAGGTTTAATTGGAGAAGAAAGAATTTATTACTGGAAATTATTTTTTTGGACATTGTTCCGTAAACCTCAGCTATTTTCTCTTGCGATTCTTTTTACGATCTACGGGTTTCATTTCAGAAAAATTTCTAATGATTTTTGTTAAAAATAATATACTTATCAGCCGTTAGAAAAACGGCTTAATGAATAAGAAGTGAAGAGGGAAAGATGACAACTTTAACATTACAAATAATTATTCTTAGTGTCTTTTTGTTAGGCATCATAATTTTTACAATAATTTCTTATCCGAAGTTAAAAGACATTTTTAAGGAAATTCGAGAAGATTCTTAAAATTAATTATGAATTTGCAGCCATTATAATTTCCTAACTCAATAAAATTTGTAATTCTACTCTATCAGATGTAATCCCTTTATCATCCCTTTGCACGATTGTTTTGCCATAACAATATAGTTAACATATAAAGACAATAAACCAACAAATAAATTTTATAAAGGGATAAATATAATGCATAAAAAGAACAAACTATTTAAAAATATCTGGATTATAGCTTTTGTGATATTTACAATTACGGTTGGATGCGAGGACAGAAATGGAATAACATTTCCATTAGAATCCACTCCTCCGGTAGTTAATTCAACCGACCCGACGAACTTCGCAACAGGGGTTGCAATAAATAAGAATATCACAGTACTATTTAGTGAAGCCATTGATGCTACAACTCTAAGCACAGCAACCTTCATTTTAAAACAAGGTTCAATCACTGTCCCCGGAGTTGTTCTTGCCTCAGGTACATCGGCTATCTTTATACCATCGGATAATCTTTCTCCAAACACAACATTTACAGCTACAATTACAACAGGGATTAAAGACTTAGCCCATAACGCAATGGCAGCTAATTATGTGTGGAGTTTTACAACCGGAGCCACGGCTGACATTACTTCTCCACTTGTGAATTTTACTGATCCTCTAAATGCCGCCACAAACGTTATAATGAACAAAATAATTACTGTAACGTTCAGTAAAGCAATGGATGTTTCAACAATGGCAACGGCGTTCAAGTTGATGCAGGGAACGGCTACTATACCGGGTACAGTAACTTATTCAGGTACAACCGCAAGCTTTACCCCTACAAGCAATCTAGCTCCGAACACAATATATACAGGCACTGTATCAACCGCAGCTAAGGATATAGCCGGTAATGCTTTGTCTAGTAATTATGTTTGGAATTTTACAACCGGGACGACTCAAGATATCTCAGCACCAACAGTTATCTTGACCGATCCTCTAAATATAGCAACCGGTGTAGTCCTTACAAAAAAAGTCTCCGCTACATTTAGTGAAGCAATAGACGCCTCTACAATTACAACTGCGACATTTACTCTAATGTTGAGCACAACCGTTATTTCGGGAACGGTATCCTATTCCGGTTTAACGGCTGTATTTACTCCATTAAGCAATCTTCTGCCAAATACATTATATACAGCTACTTTAACTAAAAGTATCAAAGACCTCGCAGGCAATGCCATGGCGAGTAATTATGTCTGGACTTTCACAACATCAGCAATGCCATACACGGTTTCGTTATCATCAAGTCCGGCCGTAGGTGGGACTACAAATGGAGGCGGTGCATTTGATTCAGGTTCTTCAGTAACAGTAACTGCCTCCCCGAATACCGGATATACATTCAGCAATTGGACAGAAAATGGGATTATAGTATCGACAAATTCAAGTTATCAGTTTACAATTAACGGGAACAGGAATTTAATTGCAAACTTTATGGTAGCTTCAGCACAGTACTCTATAACACTCTCTTCTAATCCATTAGTTGGAGGAACGACAAGTGGAGGCGGAGCATTTAATTCCGGTTCTTCAGTAACAGTAACTGCTGCTCCAAATGCTGGATATACATTTAGTAATTGGACTGAAAACGGAATTATAGTATCGACAAATGCGAACTATCAGTTTACAATAGTTCAAGATAGAACATTAATTGCTAACTTTATTACGGCTTCAGCTCAGTACTCCATTACCCTTTCTTCTAATCCATTAGTTGGAGGGACTACGAGTGGAGGCGGATCATTTAATTCTGGTACTTTGGTAACTGTTACTGCCACCCCTAATGCCGGATATACATTTACAAGTTGGACAGAAGGAATTACTATTGCTTCATCGAATGCTAATTATACATTTACAATAACAGGTAATAAAATATTAGTCGCCAACTTTACGGCTAGCGGACCATCGGGTCCTGCCAGTGTCAATCTTGGATCGGCTGGTAATTTCGCAATACTTGCCGGTTCCGGGGTATCCAATACTGGTGTTACTACAAGAATTTATGGAGATGTCGGAGCTTTCCCTACCGCTACAATCAACGGTTTGCTTGCAGGTAATGTAATAGGAATACTTTATACAAGCGCTGATCCTTTAGTAGGTGCAGCAAAAAATGCCTTGACTGCTGCATATAATGATGCTCAGGCAAGATCTTTAAATGCAATTTCATTACCCGGACAACTAGGAGGTCTCACTTTAGCACCAGGACTCTACGTTAATTCCACTTCTACAGGAATTTCAGGAACAGGTGCAAACGGTATCTTAACTCTTGATGCCGGCGGAAATCCTAATGCTGTCTGGATATTTAAAATGGGATCTACACTGATTACAAGTACCGGTACTAGTATTGTCCTAGCTGGCGGTGCTAAATGGAGTAATATCTATTGGTCGGTAGGTACTTCAGCCACATTAGGAACAAATTCAATATTCTATGGAAATATTTTGGCTGATCAGTCAATTACTCTAACTACCGGTGCTACTCTGCGAGGAAGAGCTTTAACGAGAATCGGAACAGTAACATTGGATACCAATATTGTTGATAAGCGGTAACGCAAATAATAATTGAATAATTGAGCCGGGGAATTAGAAATTCCCCGGCCAATTGTTTTGGTTATGATAAATAATTTATTTCGGAAAGTTTACTTAAAAGAAATTAATGTATTACAAAAATAGAACTTTTTATAAATAGGAGAATGCAAACATGAAAAATAAATTTTCTTTAATCTTACTGCTTTTGGTTGTTGCTTTTGATATTTCACAGGCACAATTAGCAAAAGACAGTTGGGCATTAGGTTTTGGAGGAACATATCCAAGATATGTAAGTATCAACTTTCAACCTCTTAACTCTAACTACGGCTTTTATATTTCCTTACAAAGGAATTTTTCTGAAAATGTTGGAATAAGATTAAATGCAGATTATTCCCATCTCGAGGGAGAATGGACTAATCAGTCTTTAGCAATGATTACTGAATCAACAGATTTAATTACTGGTAATCTTGATGTGCTCTATTATTTTGTGCCATGCTCATCGGTGTCCCCATATTTATTTGCCGGACTAGGAGGCGGGTTAAGAACTCTAAATAATTATGCTTCAACATCATTAGATGAAAACGGGTCAGCTTTCGCTTTAAATGTTGGTGGCGGTATAGAAGTCGCACTCGGTGCAGATTGGAAATTAATGGGAGAATACAGTTATCATTCAATGTTCAACTCGGAACTTGATGGCGCTGTTGCTACTCAAGAAACAAACGGTACTGATGCATATATGGCTCTCAAACTTGGTCTTCTATATTACTTTGGAAAAGGTGAACCCTCAAAGATGTGTGAACCTTGTCCACAGGGTGTGACAATGGAAATGAGAGATATGACCGACTATGGCAAAATTGATAGGATGATAGTTGAACATATACCTAAAGTAATTGAAAAGGAAGTAATTGTTGATAGATATATCAAAGAGATTTCGAATGATAGACTTGTTCTGATTGGTGTAAATTTCGATTTCGATAAATCTAATCTCTTACCAGAATCTTATCCGGTACTTGACAAAGCAGTGGAGCTATTAAAGAATAAACCTAACGTAAATGTTGAGATTGCGGGATACACAGATTATATAGGCACAGACTCTTACAACCAAGAACTTTCTGAAGCTAGAGCTCAAACTGTTAAAACTTACCTTGTATCCAATGGTATTAATAAAAATAGGCTTACAACAGTCGGATACGGAAAAGGAAATCCGATTGCTGATAATGATACCGAAGAAGGAAGAGCAATGAATAGAAGGATTGTCTTTAGAATTATTAAATAACTTTTTTAAGAAATGATTAAAAATCCCTGTTGCTTATAAAGCAGCAGGGACTTTTATAAAACTTATAAATCTAATATGGATTATCTTTATGATGACGTTCCAAATAAGAACCCACATCCCAGCAAATAGATCTCTGACGCCTAGAACGCATTTATCTCTACGTACGTTTTTACACACCGATGACGTCATTATAAAGATATATTTTTTAAAGTAAGCTAAATAAATTGAAAAAATCTCCTTCTCAAACGAGCGTGCAAACGATAGAACTGATAAATGATTTAACTGCAGGAATGAATAACGTTCAAATCGGTAAAAAATATGGAGTCTCCGAAGCAGCTATTCGTAAATGGAAACGAAATTTATCTTCAAAAAAACAATAGACGGGGAAACTTTGTGGGAAACTTTTTTATGCCGTATATCCTTTAAAATCAAAAAACCCTCGTAAGTTATTAATTTACAAGGGTTTAAGAGAGCTGCCCTGTCAGGGGTCGAACCTGAAGTCTCCTGATCCAGAGTCAGGCGTGTTGCCAATTACACTACAGGGCAATGTTTGTTTTTAGCTCAAAATCGCAACTTTTTCAAGATTTTCTGAAAATCGAATGACGGTTTTTATGTTGAGAATGACGGTTTTTTTTGTCGTGAAAGACGGTTTTATTATTCTTATTGATATTGCAAAAACCACATCCTGTAAAAACTAGAATCGTTATCAAACAATTAAAATTTCTTAGCTACTAATATAATTATATTTATATAAATTTCTATCTCCAGCGATTTATTTTACTCCGTTTTTTTACAAACGGAGTAATGAACTTTCTTCCTTTATTTTACTATAAACCGATCGCTTGTATCTGATGCTCCGACTATGTTCGGGTCTATGCTTAAATAACCATCAATTCTTATCCTGCCCATTTCTGTTTGTTGGGTTGGAATCCACTTAAATGTATGCTGAATATCCGCCGGTGTATTTTGGTATGTTACTAAATTCCAAGTTACACCATTATCAATCGAGCTATATATTCCGACTTTAACAATATCTTCAGTACAAATAAAACTAATATCTGTTTGAGTGTTTACATCCAATTGCTGCAATTGCATTGGTGAGATAATTTTAACTGATGGCAGTTTTTTAGTTAAGTTAAAATAGTTATCACTTTCGTCTCTAACAGAAGGATCAAAATAATCAGTAATTCTTACCCTGGCTAATGAAGAAGGAAGATCTACCGGATTCCAATCATATCTTCCTGTTGAAGGATATTTATCGATTATGGTAACCCAATTTTGTCCATTATTGATTGTATATTCAATCTTCACAAAATCCACATTTACGCTTGCCCAAATTATCTCGTTAAACTCATTATAACCAAAATTCTCACCACCATTAGGCGCAGTAACACGAATCAATTTTTCGACTTCCTTTTTGTGAATTGAGAAATAAGTATCCGTTTCATCTACAGCCCTCTTCGAGGTTGGATCGCTTGCAATAAATTCACTGATTCTTACTTTACATAGATCAGAATTAAAATTAATCTTTGCAGGGTCCACAGTCCATCGATAATAACCATTGTTTACTAAATTAGAATCAATATTGACATAATTTTTTCCGCCATTTACAGAAATCTCAATTCGAATTTTTTCTATATTATTTGCCTGCCAAGTAATGTCATAAGGGCTTCCCACTAACCAATTCTCTCCGCCATTCGGTGAAATTACTACAATCGTAGGTTTCTGAGTAACTCTGAATGTGCTCGAGCTTACATCACGAGGGGAGCCATCTTTAGCATCTGATATTCTTACTCTATATAAGTCGGAGGCTCTTGTAAATGAAGTGCTATATTTCCCAACACCTGCCGGAGTACTTTCTACTAATGTAAACCAATCTGATTCAGTGATTCCGTTTTTCTCTGTAAATTCTATTTTAATATTATCAATTCCTTTTGAAGTCCAAATTATATCAACCGGTGCACCGGCAATTAAATTTTCATTGCCATCAGGGGAAATTAAATCGAGTGTAGGAACCTGTGAAATAGTAAAGACTCCATTGCTTTCATCTGAAGGTTCAGCATCTTCACTATCTGAGACTTTAATTTTGCATTGCGAGGAAAAGATATCGGGGATGCTCCATTGGTACGAACCATTATTTTCAAAATCATTTACTAATTGGTTCCAAGTTAGACCGTTATTAAGTGTGTATTCTAATTTTACTCTTTTAATTCCCGATGAATTCCAAGTAATTGCATGAGAAGAACCACCTTCCCAAGCTTCGCCACCATCAGGCGAAGTAATCGTTATGGCTTGGGTGGTTTGATTTGTTATACTAAATACATTATCTGAAACGTCCCATGGTTCGCTATCTTTAGCGTCATAAACTCTTATCTTGCATAATTTTGAATTTGCAATAGGGATATTTTTCCATTCGTAAAATCCGGTACTTGGATATTTGTCTATAATCGGAATCCATTCAAAGCCATTATTAAGTGTATAAGCAATTTTTACATTCTCAATATTTTCCGATTCCCATTCAATCATCTTATCTGAACCGGAAACTAAAACTTCTCCACCGTTTGGGGCTTTAACTTTTATTTTGGGTTCGGGAAGGATTTCAAAAACTTTCGGACTCTCCACTACGGGAGAGCTATCATCTGCATCTAATAATCTTATTTTTGCTAATGTGGAAGGTGTATTTGGAACCGGCTCCCAGAAAAATATACCTGTATTTTTTACAACTTTGCCAACATTACTCCATGTTATTCCATTGTTTGGAGTGTATTGAATAATTAGTGAATCGACTCCAATACTAAACCATTTAATTTGTTGATTAGAACCCGCTTCCCAACTCTCTCCGCCAATTGGAGAAAGTAAGGTTATACTTTGGCTATTGCTTTTTGTTATACTAAAATTTTGGTCTGTTTCATCTGCGGCAGTGCCGGAAATTGTAGCTACTCTTAATTTGCATTGATTTGAGATTGTTGTTGGTAACGGGAACCAAGAATAAACACCACTATTAACCAAGCTATCTGCTACTAAATACCACGATGCACCATTATCATAAGAAAACTGAATCCTAAGCAATGTTGTAGCATTTGAAGTCCATTTAATCTCTGTACTGCTACCCTCTGAAAAAGATTCTCCACCATTAGGAGATGTGATCTTCATAGTTGTAGTAGTCGTACCTGTTCCTGTATCAGTACCGGTATCGCCATCTTCGCTTTCATCCAATTTACAGGAAGAAACTACAAAAACCATAGCAAACATTATTAATAATAATTTTCGCATTTATGCCTCAATGAATAACCCTAAAAGTTACGAAAAATAATACTTTTTATAAATCATAAAATTCTTAATTTATGAGTAACTATAAAAAAGTTTTTTATGAGATCAATTTTATTTCTATTAATTATGTCGTTAAATATACCAATTTTATGCCAAACACTTGTCCTCGAAAATGAGATTAGTTTTTTTTCTAATGCTTCATCTTTCTCAATTGGGGCTTTGAAAGATATTTACGTCTCTGAGGGTGATAATAACGAAATCATTAAGTTAGATACTAACGGAACGATACTTAAAAAAATTGGCGGATTTGGGTGGGGGAGCTCATCTTTTGATTTCCCGGCAGACATTTTTGCTTATTCATTAAAGATATATGCTGCAGATAAAAATAACGATAGGATTCAAATCTTCGATAAAGACTTAAATTATTTATCAGAATTTAACATGAAAAGCAAAAAGGAAGAGGATTATTTTTTCCGCCGCCCTACTTGCATTGCAATTTCAAATCAAGGTGATTTTATTGTTCTTGATTCTGATAATAACCGGATTCTAAAATTCGATATGTCGGGAAATTTTAATATGCAAATAGGTGGTTTGGATGCCGGAGATTATTCCTTGATTTCTCCGAAATATTTTTGTTTAGATTCTCAAGGAAATTTATATGTAATCGATGGAGAAAGGATAGTAATATTTGGTCCATTTGGTGGAGGAAGAGCAATATTATCAGCACCCATTATTCCAATCCATATCTCCTTTACAGGTGAATTATTGATTAATGACAGTTCAAATATTTATAAAATAGATACACAAGACTTCTCAATAACTGAAGTCTTGGCGATCCCGGTGCCGGAAGCAATTATCAAAATCGAAAAAATCGATAACTCATATTATCTTCTTACAAGTAATTCACTAGCAAAGTATAAAATGATAAATGAATAGAAGGAGAATTGATTGGCTGCTTTTTCTATTAATAACTATTTGGTATTGCGGGATTTTTTTTAATCTCATTCTATTAATTTATCCACCTTTAGTTTATACTTTCCCATTAGTAAATCTTCTTTATTCATTAGTCTGCCATCAAAACCCTGAAAAGTTAATTACAATTTATAGTGGGCATACTTTAGTCTGTGCTCGATGTACGGGAATTTATTCGGGAGTTTTACTTATGTCATTGATTTCTTTAATTGAACCAAAAATTAATATTGAATCAAGAAAATTATTCTATATATCGGTAATTATATTATTATTTGATGTACTTATGACTACATTTAAGATATATGATTATTCAAAATTAGTAGCATTTACCACGGGCATTTTTTTTGGTGGTGTAATGTTTTTATATTTCAGATCAGCTTTATATAAATTATTCATAATAACGGAAGCGCATTGAAGAAATATTTACCATCGATAGTCTCAGGATTTGGAGCAGGAGTATTACAAATTGTACCAATTTTAAAAGGATTAGCGTGCTGCTTAATCGTTCCTGCGGCTTCTTACGCAGCAGTAGTGCTTCATAAAAAATCTAGTAAGTCAAATAAAATAGATTATAAAACCGGATTTGTAATTGGACTATTAACCGGCTTATTTGCCGCTGCCTTCGGTTCATTCTTTGAAATTATTATCACTCTAATAACAAAACAAAACGATGTTACCGGTTCTTTTACTCAGATCCAGCAGATGCTTTCAACACTTCCTATCACTCCGGCATTACGGCAGGAAGTACTCGATATGATTGCAGGAGTAAATAACGATATAGCTATGTACGGCTTCTCAACTCTTTACACAATTTCAATTATTATGAATAATTTTATAGTAAATACAATTTTTGGAATGGTCGGTGGTTTAGTTGCAGTAAAAATTATTGATTCCAAAGAAAAAAGGGATTTAGAATAAAATGATTACTGCACTTATTTTCTTTGCACATATAATGTTTATACTCGTAATCTTCACAAAAAAATGGCAGGATGAATCTCTGGCAAGCGGATTAACTAATGCTGCATTGATAGTTGTTTTATTTGCTGTGGGTTGGTCTATCTCCACAACCTTGATAAAGATTGTGTTTGAACCTCAGGGTCTAGGTATGCATTATGATTCTGATGCAATCGCATTAACATTGCTTGCGATTGCAGAATTCTTTTTTTATAAAATGTATTATAAAGAAAAGCCAAAAATTACTGTAACCGAAAAGGAAAAGTAATAATAACAGATTGTTCTATTTGTTTTGCATTATTTGGGAGAGGTTCAAATCTCCATTGACGTAAAGAATTTATCGCCGCTGATTCTAGCCTTGCATCCGCTTTAATCAAAGGTATAATCCTCCCAATAGAACCATCAGGTAAAATAGAAAATTTTATTCTTACATCAATTTCTTTAGCAACACCTTCAGGATATGCCGGCAAAGTATAACTATATATCCTTCTTATTCCTTTACCGCCGAAATCGATTTCAAATCCGAGACTTCCCGCACCGGCACCATCTATTCCCTGACCTGACTGATTTACAAAATCTTCTAAATTTTTCTCGTTGTTTGTTTTATTATCTTTTTTCTCGTTCTTCTTATCTTTGGCGATACTGACGTTATCATTATCAGTATTTTTTGCTTCGGGAAGTTTAACGTCTTTCTCTTCTTTTTTAGTTTCTAATTCTTTTTTCTTTTCGGGATTAGGATCAAGATTATTTACTACTCTTCCCGCACCGCCTGCGAAACCGCTGCCAAATCCTACGGTAACATATTCTTCTTCTGATTCACCCGGACTAAAAGAAACAAAGTAAAATAGTACCGCTATTATCAAATGGATAAATATCGAGATAATGAATGAATTTTTTTGTGATTGTTCAGAGCTCATTAGTATGATTCTTTTTCAGTTTCAATTGTAAATTTATCTATACCAATACCTTTTGCCACATCGATTATCTTTATTACAAATTCTATACTTACTGTCTTATCCGCTCTGATAATCAAATTCGATTCTGACGTGTTATTCAGTTGCATTTCTAATTTACCGGGGAGTGTCATAATATTTACTTCCTCAGTACCAAGATAAATTTTTTGAGCATCCGTAACACTGACAACTAATTTTGAAGGAGCAGTTTGCTCATTATTTTTTGCTCCCGGTAGTTTCACTTTCACTCCCGTTTGAATCACAAATTGTGAAGTAAGCAAAAAGAAGATCAAGAGTAGCATCACAATATCAGTCAATGATGAGAAGCTGAACATGCTTAATGGTTTATTTGACGTTTGAAATTTCATTTCATCACCTATAAATCAATTTCAAGTTCTTCATCATCCACCGGAATATCTTTACTCGAATCGTCAAGTACATCTAAAAAATCATTTGTAATCAATTCAATTTCAGAAACTAACTTACCAATTTTTGTTAGGAAATAATTATAAAACATCAAGGCAGCTATACCAACTGCAAGTCCGTAAGCAGTAGTTAAAAGAGCTTCCCAAATACCACCGGCTAGATCACTAGGACTGGCAGCACCGGCTAAAGACTCTATTTTCATGAATGCGGAAATCATTCCTGTTACTGTACCAAGAAAACCAAGCATTGGGGCAACACCGGCAACTGAAGCTAAAATATTCAACCCCTTTTCGAGTTTAGTTACTTCCTGTTGTCCTGCGCTTTCAATTGCTTCTCTTACCCTTTGATGACCATATTTATACTTTTTAAGACCTCTTCTGATAATATTAGCAGCCGGAGATTTTTCCTCCAGACAATAACTAATAGCACCTTGAATATCTTTTTTCTTTAACATCCCTCTTATCCTTACAAGGAAAGCCGGGACATTAACTTTAGATTTTCTGATAACCATAAAACGGTCGATTATAATTGCGACACCGATGATTGAACTAATCAGGATAGGATACATTACCCATCCGCCTTTTGTAAACATTTCGATTAAGTTCATACTTCTCCTAATTTTTTAGTTCTGTTTTGATAAAAATGTTTTTGCTTCATTTATTGATTTAAAATTACCTATCCTTACTCGATACCAATTCCCCCCTTTTTCCGGGAGATAAGCTTCCATTACAAAAGCAGCTAAGCCTTGCTTCTTTAATCTATCTACCTCTACAATTGCCTTTGATTGATTTCGCCATGACGACACTTGAACATTGTAACTGCTTCCATCAAAGAAAATTAAATTTGCTACTTTTTGATCAACCGGCGTTTTACTTTCATTGATTTTCTTTTGCTCGATTTTCTTTTCAGGAGCTTTTTGTGTTACAGCTGATTTTTGCTCCGGAGCTACATTATTAATATTATTACTTTTTTGGGGAACTACTGTAGTATCTATTTTTATTTCCACAGGATCGTCTAATTTCTGCATTATCGTTAAATCTTCTTTAGCATAATCTTTCATAAAAAAGAAATAATAACCGCCGGCAGAAGTGACAATAAATAATAAAAATAATCCAACAGTTGTTATAACTTTTTTATTGAAAATAGGTTCCTTATTAATTTGTTCTTTATATCTACCGGTCTTAGATTCACTTTTATTTAGATTAGTTAGCTTAAAACTTTTGTTATTAGTACTTCGAAATGAATCTTCTTCAAAGTCTCTTTCTATTTCGTCATCGTTTACAATTTCATCTTCGTTATCGTCTTTATTGCTTTCGGATTCCTGTTCCTCTTCATACTCATAATTCATTTTGATCTTACTAATATCGCTTTCACTTTGTTGAATTGTTTTAGCTAATCTATCAAAAAGATCTTCTTTCTTATCTTCAACAAATCTATCCTCCGAATCCGATTCATCTTGTATAAGAGAATCATCATCATCGTCCAGTTCATTTTCCAAAGCAATTTCTTTCTTTAGTTCATCACCCCAATCCCATGCAATAGTTTCTTCTTTTTCTTTTTCATTAAATTCAGTTGGTTCAGGAGGAGAATAATTGCCTTCATCATCGCGCTCGGCAAGCATACTTTTTAGAATCTGATCAAATTCATTTTCGTTTTCGGGAAGTGAATCGTCTTCTTCCACCTTCATTAAAGAATCAGGATTTGACATCTCTGAAAAATCGTTTAATAGATTAATTAAATCTCTATCCGAATTACTAGTTTCAGATTCATTTTTGTCTTCATCCTCTTCAAGAGTATAATTAAGAAAAGCAGAACTCTCTCCACGATGAGGATTACTATCACTTACATCTTTAATTACAGCTTTAGATAAATATTCGTTAATCCTTTCACCGAGTGATTTTTTTAATATTGTTAAAGAAGTATCTAATTCTCCACCCCATTCATCATCTTTTTTTAATGGGATTAGTGGCTTACCAACTCCGAGACTAAATGCAGTATCTTCATTAACATCACTTTTTGATTTAGGATTTTTTATCTCGAAAGTAATTTTAATTGGATTCTCTGAAATATTATCGATAAAAACGATAGAATTTTCTTTATTTTCCATCTTAGAAAACTTACCGAAATTTTTAATCTCCAATGATTGATTTTGAGATATGCTTCCGGCAATTTTTTCTATAAGTAAATCCCCTGCCAAATATCGTTCTGAAAAGGAGACTCCAAGAAATTCTACTATTTTATTATAAAATTCAGCTTTTGTCATATAATATTACCAGCGTACAATTACGTTTAATGAAACGCCGAGCGGCCGCTCTAAATAATTCTGCCAATAGTAATTATTATTATCAAATAAGTTATTTACACTTGCAGATAATTCAATGCTCTCAATCATATAATAATTAAAATGAAAGCCAAAATTATGAAAATCTTTCATCTTTATTAAATTTAATTCTTCGGTGTAATAATCATATAATAGCTCGTAACTAATTCCTGCCGAGAAAACTTTCGAGAATTGATAATCGTATTTAAGCATTCCTTTTATTTTAGGAGAGTATGGAAGGTAAAATCCATTCTCATCTGTAATTTTATTTATTCCTAGATTAGCAGATAGTCTTCCCATTAAAGGGGAATTAATCATTCCGCTTAGTTCAAAAGACAATTTATCAACCGAATCTTTCGTTCTTATATCAAATTTCCCCGGATTAATTGAATTACCAAAATACGGAAAGTTATTATAACGGTTATACGAGCTCTTAAGACTAAGATCAATTATGTCTTTTAATTGGAATCGTAGTCCTGCTGAAAGACCAAATTTATTTTTTCTAAATACTCCATTAGTTCCTAATGGGTCAAAATATCTATTCATCGATAAAAAATCTTTTATAGAAAAGAAATCTGATTTACCGGATAATTCAGCGAAAGCTAAAAATCCATCAGCGAATTCAAATCTTGCCAACCCATATGGTAAAAATGTGGCACCATCAAAATCGGAATTGATGGTCATACCTCCTGCAATCGATAGTCTTGTACTCGGAGCAAATTTAATAACAGGCGTCAAACTAATAAACTGATCTGAATAGTTAAGAAAATTATCATCATATTTTCTTAATTTATAATCAACATCTCCCCCGATTTGAAAATCGGAATATCTAAAAAAAATATCTCCTTTTCCATTTAGTAAAGTTTCCGAGAGTCCAAAATCATTTATCCCCGTATTATCAATCGACAACTGGAAATCGAAATTAACATAATTTTGATATCGGTTTTTGAATTCAAAATTTATCGAACCGGTTGTTGTTTTCCTTTCAGGATATAAATTACCGGCAGCATAAAAGGAGTAAGCATTTCTTAGATATTTACCTCCGATATTAATAATACTTCCCGGCAAGAATGACGATTTAGTATCAAAAAATATTGTATTATTTATCGATGCGCCAGATTCATCATATTTACTATACGGGATATAGTCAGTAATTCTGCTACCCCACACTTTGCCTGATAATTTGAAGTTTTGAATATTTGCCGAGGCGAAAAATTCTCCATCGGGAAGTACAACATTCCCGCCGCCAAGACGAAGTCTGCCTGTAAAATAATCACCGGGGAATTGATATCGATATTTATTGCTAAATCCGCTTTCTAAGCTAAGGAGCGGCACTTCATCAGATGAAAATTTCGGGATAAAAAATTCAGTATTAACAATCGGAATCAACTCAGCTTTGGCTTTAGGTACGGATTGTATATCCACATTACGTTTACCTGTAATAACAAAATCGGGAAGCTCGATTGTTTGATTCTGTTCATTCTGTGAATAAACTTGTGAGAATGAAACGGCAAATAATAATATAAGAACTAATTTTTTCATAAACTTTTTACCTTAAGATTAGCTTCTTTATAATATGGACCGGAATTATGTTTTATCATAACAGCTCTGTACATATCTCGTGCTTGTTTTTTGTCGTTAAGTTTCACGTAACAATCTCCGAGGAGAAGAAGCGACTTTGTAAACCATTCATCATAAGCACCAAAAACAGAGCGCACTCTGACTAATGCGGTTATTGCTTCTTTATAATCTGCTGCACCGAAGAGCGAAAGCCCATATAAATATTGAGCTTGAGCACCAATGTCATCTAATCTATTTTCTCCTGCTTCTTTAAATAATAGACCAGCACTTTCATAATTTTTATTATTGAGTTCAATTATACCTAATTCCACTTTTGATTTTGCTGCGAATATATTTCCATCATAATAATTAATTATCTGTGCATATAGATTATAAGCATCATTAATCTGTCCATTTTTTGTAACTGTATTTGCCTTGATAAACTTTAGTTCAGGCAAACGGACAGAATTCGGTTGAGCATTAATAATTTTATCCAAATAATTTATTGCTTCAGAATAATTTTTTTTATTTATATAGATAGATGATAAATCAATTACTGCAGAGACTGCAATTTCGCTCTTGTTATAGTTATTAATTACATTTTTGAAAGCTTCGATTGCATCCCCTTCCCTCTTAAGGCTCTGGCTGCTTTTAGCAATCCAATAAAATGCATTTACAACTAACTTGCTCGAAGGATATCTTGAAATCAAATTATCGTACTCGGTAATGGCTTTAGAAAAATTATCCGAATTGAAATAGAGATCTCCTTTCTTTAATAATATTTGGTCTCCGAAAGATGAATTTGGATTATTGACCAAGAAACGGTCTATCTCGTTTGCAGCCTCATCCGGCTTATCAACAGCCAAATATGAGTATTGAATACCGTTAATTGCATCTAATACGTATTGCGATTTTGGATAATCATTTAGTACCTTATTATAATAAACATTGGCAGAATCATAGACCCCCAAATTAAAATAAGAATCACCGCTGGAGTATAATGCAACCGGCACTAATTCAGATGAGGGATATCTATCGATTAATTGATTATAACTTGCGATAGCATCACGATATTGCCCATTCTGAAAATTAATCCAACCGATAACATATTGAGATTCATCTTTGAATTTTGATCTTGGGAAATTGGATTGAAGAGCACGAAATTCATTAATAGCCTCATTCGATCTGCCCGATTTATAAAGGGCTTGGGCATATTGATAATAAGCTGCATCACTATTCAAGTTCTTTGATTCTCTAAATAAATCAGAATAAATAGCACTTGCTCTATCATAATTTTTCAATCCGTAATAGCTATCGGCTAATCGGAACTTCGCATCATTTACTCTATTATCATTTTTATATTTTTTTATAAAATCATTAAACTGAGCAACCGCGCTATTAAAATTTTTCTGATTAAAATATGCGTATCCTTTTCCATAAATTACTTGTTTATCAAGTTCTTTTTCTGAATTCTTAACTAGATTATAATGTTTAATCGCATTATTGAATTCACCTAAGGCAGAATATGATTCAGCCAGATAGAAATTCACTTTATCCTGCTCAAAATCACTAAATCTATTTTTTAATTCACTTAAGAATCGAATTGAGTTTTCATATTTATTCAAATAGTATTCTGAAACACCCAAGCCAAGTAAAGCGCGTCCATAAAGAGGATCGGTTAATTCTAAATCATTAAGACCCGATTCATAAAAGGATTTTGCATCAGAATAACGTCCTTGATTCATTCGGATTTCGCCAAGAAGAATACTACTTTTTGCTTTAGTGGATTTATCTCTTGATTTAAGTGCCTTAATAAGAAATTTTTCCGATTCTTCGGGATTACTTTTTCTATAATTAACAGAGCCGATATTTAATTGCGCCATCTCTGTATATTTATGATTAGGATATTTTTCGATAAAATCTTTAAATAATTCTATCGATCGATCAAAATCACCCATATATTTTTGTGTTTCTGCTTTCCAAAAAAATGCGGTTATTGCCACTGAATCATCTGCATTCACAGATAATGAATCAAATATTTTATAAGCATTCTCGTAATTTTCTTTTTGGAAATAGATCCAAGCTAATGATAATTGAGATTTATTCTTTACTTCATTCGGTATGTTAAAATTCGATGAAAGATCCGTGAATATATCTTCGGCTTTAGAATATTCCCCTGTTCTTATTAATGAACTTGCAAGATAATATTGAGTTGTAATTTTATCATCGAAACCTAATTTATTAGTTAATTGATCACTTAATTCCAATACTGAATTATTGAATGATCTTAAATGGTAATTGGCAATGCCTATCCTATACTGTGCTAATGGAGCTAATTCATCTTCTTGATAGTAAGTTAAAAGTTCATCATAATATTTTATTGCTTCGTCGTGTTTATTTAATTTTTCGTTGACGATTCCGAGCGAATAGATGGCGTTTACTAATTTGGTATTGTTTTCTTTAAGATCATATGCCTTTAATAAATACTCTTCTGCTTCATAATATCTTTTATTTTGAAGAAAAGTTTCGCCTATCCAATATTGAGCTTCTTCAAAATTATTTCCCTTCGGGAAAATATTTTGTAGAATTAAAAATTTCTCTCTGCTCTTTCTAAACTCTTTATTGATAAAATATAATTCACCTAATCGATATAATACCTGTTCATTAAAAGTAGAATTGGGGAAAAGGCCCAATGTCTCTTCAAATTCAGAGATTGCTCCGTCATACTCTTTTAGATTATAAAGAGAGAGAGCCGAGTAGTAAAATACAGCCGACCTAGTATCATCATTAACAGATACATCTTTTTTAATATTACTAAAAAAGTCATAAGCTTTTGCAAATTCATTTTGATTTAGGAGGTTAATTCCATCGGCAAGTTTCGGATAATAGGATTGTGCATTTAACACACCTGTTACCAAAAATAGTAGTAAAAAGAGTTTCTTCATATTGCCTTATCATTTATAGAAAAATTATTTTATTATGACAGCCAAATTTAAGAAAATATTAAGTGAGATTTTAGGTTATACGATTAAGATTTAATATCTGTTCCATAATATTTAGGAAATTAAAGAAGGAGGGGGAAGAAAAAAGCCCTCAAGAAAGAGGGCTCAAAAAATTATTTTATTAAATTCAGTTCATATTCGCTTAATTTACGATATTGTGCATCTTTTTTTGCTAATTCAAAATTTTCTTTTGCTTTGGTAATATCATCTTTACGCTTAAAACCAAGTCCTTTATAATAATATGCAGCACCTTTAAGTGAAGAAGATTTTAGCCCAAGTACCTTATCCGCACTTGAAATGCCTTTATCAAAATCGCCGTTTTCGATATATGTAATAGCTAAAGAAAGAAGAGCAGCATCATAAGGGAAATAATTAACAGCCTCGTTTAGATTTTCGATTGCTTTTGTATAATTACCATCCTTCTTGTACTGATCGCCTAATTTAGTTAAAGATCTTGAAATATATTCTTTAGCTTTTTCTTTAAGCTGTTTCTGTTTAGTCATTTGTTCAAATTTTTTGAAAGCATCTACTGCTTCGGCATATTTACCATTTTGGAAGAGAGTTCCTCCAAGACCATTATATGCAACATCAAAATTAGGAGAATGCTGAATAGCTGAATTAAAAGCATTTTCGGCAGCATCTAATTTGTTTAGTTTACGAAGAGTAACGCCCATCTGGTAATAAGTCCTATGGTCTTTTTCGATTTTAAGAGCTTCTTCATATTGTTTAAGTGCGCCATCATAGTTACCGGATTTCATAAGCTTATTACCTTCGTTGTATGCTTTTGCAGCATCCGGAGCCATCGATTTATCCTGAGCATTAATTGTAATCACCGAGAAAAGGAACAGAATTAACATAGATAGAGTTATTTTCTTCATACTTATATCCTTATAAATTGAGGTTTAAGAGATGGTGCGGAAAGCGGGACTCGAACCCGCACGCTCGAACGAGCACTACCCCCTCAAAGTAGCGTGTATACCAATTTCACCACTTCCGCATTATCAGATGTGCAAAATAAATTCTTGAGTTTAGAAATGCAAGGTTTTTTTATTTCTTTTGTGTTTCTCTACTTTCTTTTTTGAAAATGAAATCCCTTACACCATGTCTAAATTTATTCTCCACTACCAGGAATTTGGCAATTTGCTCTTCCGAGAGGAGTTCTTTCAATGAGCTAATAAACGCATTTTTCTCTTTTAAAATCTTTTCTTCTTGTAAAAGGAATAAATTAATTTGTTCCCTAAGGTCATTTTTTTTGACCTTATCAGAAGCACTTGTTTCCTTTTCCATTTTATTAATCATTCTATCACGTTCATCGATTAAATCTTTAACCTTAGCATGAAATTCATTTCGTCTGGAAAAAAACCGTATGGATGTATCCTCATTGAGATTAAGAGCTTCAATAAGCTTAGCTTGCTCATATTGTTCCATTTTTCTCATTCGCTCAGAACGATCTCCACGTTCTCTCTTTTCATTCCAACTGTTTTTTTCCTGCCCATGTATTAATATTGGGAGTAAAAGAACAATACTGAAAATTAAAATCTTTTTCATAATAGTACCTTTTATTTTTCTAATCTTTTGTAAACTGCTTCAATCTCTTCGGATGATAAATCTTGATAAACAAAATATGAAGGCGATTGATTGATTTCATTTGCATAATACTCTTTGATTGCATCTTCCCAATCATCGGGAAAATCTATTTCAATATTTTTATCACTTCTATTAACGTAAATTGCTTCATCAACAATATTAAGTCCCGAAGATAAAACCGTCTCATTCATGCTCTCGGCAATCGAATTTTGTTCTTTATTATCGAGTGAACTTAATAGAGGCAGCATAGCGAATATAGTTACAATAAAACTTAAAGCATAAGCCGCCGCAGAGAAAATTTTCAACCGGCTTTTTTTCTTTGACATTCTAATATGCACCAATGGAATCATATTATTGAAATAAGCATCTTTAATTTTGACTTCATTAAGTGACTTAATTTTATCTAATATTGGAGCAGCTTCCAATTCAGTTTTATTTAATTCATTGTCATTAATCATATTAATCAATTCCCGCCTCCATAATTTTTTTTAGAGCGTGAAAATAATTCGCTTTAAGACCACCAACACTTTTACCGGTAATTTTCGATATCTCTTCATAAGTAAGTTGGTCAAAAATCCTCATTATAAAAACTTCCTTTTGTTTTATAGGTAATGTTTCCAAAACTTTATTCAATTTTTCAATTTTCTCTTTATCTTCAAACGATTCAAAAATGTTATTGCTGCTTAATAATTTATCTTCGTTTATATCATCAAAAGAAAAAATCTTTTTTAATTTATTCTTTCTGATTTGGTTCAAGCTCCTCGTATGAACAATAGAATATATCCACGTTGCAAAGGATGACTTAAAATTAAAAGAACTAATTTTCTGATAGATTACAATAAGCACTTGCTGCGTTACTTCATCGGCATCCATATGATTACCGGTCATTCTAAGTGCATGCCAATAAATGATTTTTTGATATTCCCTAACAATATCATTGAAAGCGGATTCATCTCCGCTTCGAAATCTATTTATTAAATCGAAATCTTTATCATTAACCATAAATTGTACTTTATCTAATATTTTGGACACATCATTAGGAGAAAGGGTTTAAATGCACTTTATTTTAAACCATTTCCAATTAGTGAGTGTCAAAATAGCAAAACACAAAAGGAGTTGGAAATGAAAAAATTAATTGTATTTATTATGATATCAGTATTCATGTTCTCTTCGGGTAATCTGCTTGCTCAAAGAAAATCGGAATTTAAATCCTTCGGGGAAAAGATGCACGCTGAGATGAACTTAACAGATGCACAACTAAAGAGCATCGGTGATTTGAAAGCTGATAAAGAAAAAAAGATGATTGATCTCAAAGCTGAAATCCAGAAGAAGAAAATTGATATCAAAAAATTATTCTCTGATGGATTAAGGAATGAAGATGAATTTCTAAAGCTGACTGAGTATATTTCTAAATTAAAATCGGAAATAAGATCCTTAAATGCTAAGCATATAGTAGCTGTAAGCAAAATTCTTAATGATGATCAGAAAAAAATGTGGCTAGAAAAAGTAAAAATGAATAACGACAGGGGCGAAAGAATGGGCAGAGGCGATATGAGAGGTAATGGATTTAGACACGATAATATGGGTAATAGAAAAGGAAGTGGAGTTTGGAAAATGAAAGGTAACGATAAAGAGATCCAGATCGAGAAAAAAATAATTAAAGAGTAATAAAATATCTTAGAAAATAAAATCAACTAAAAAATGCAGTTGATGAATTAGGGATAAGTAAAGTGCAATAAGCCCTCCTTTACTTATCCTTTTTTATTTTAAAGATCACCTTGGATTGGGCGGAGAGTAAGCTGCTCGGGAACCATAATTCCATTCAAAGAATGCATTTCATAAATAACGCTTGCCATCTCTTTTGGTGACATCATTCTTTCAGAATTTTTTTCAATCGCTTTTGGATGCCAAATAGGTGTTTTGGTAGCCCCGGGGATTACGTTAATTATCTTGATATTATTAGTTCTTACTTCCTCTCGAAGTACATTTGTATAAGCAAGTAAACCTGCTTTAGATGCGGAATACACGCTACTTTTAGTAAATATTTTTTCTGTTACGACAGAAAGTATATTAATTATTGTACCGGAATTTTTATTCATCATTTTTGGTAAAACTGATTTAATGGCAAGTATTGAACCAAGCAAATTTATATCGATTATATTTTTTATCTTCTCGACACTGTCTTCCGAAGCAGAAGTAAATGTTGTTGTCCCTGCATTATTAACTAACGTATCAATTTCATTCTCAGTAGTGATTTTTTTTAGGATAGCTCCGGCTTTGATAAAATCAGAAAGGTCTAATTTATATGGAAGATAATTAATCCCATTCTCATTTTCACTTTTAATTTTTTCCAATAACTCAATTCTTCGAGAAGCCGCAACAACTTTGTAACCGTTCGATAAAAATTTTAATGAAATCTCTTTTCCGATTCCCGAACTTGCTCCTGTAATAAATATTGTTTTCATTTCTATCGCAAATTTTGAAGTTTTATTAAATCAAGAAATTCTGCTCTAGTACGCATAGTATTTTTAAATACTCCGCACATAGAACTAGTTGTAGTAATTGAATTTTGTTTTTGCACTCCCCTCATCATCATACACATGTGAAAACCTTCAATAACCACTGCAACACCTCTCGGCTCAAGATATTTTTCCAAAGTTTCAGCTATTTGTGTAGTCATTCTCTCCTGCACTTGAAGTCTCCTTGCAAAGACATCAACGATTCGTGGTATCTTGCTTAAGCCGACTATTTTCCCTTGCGGTAAATAAGCTACATGAACTTTACCATAAAAAGGAAGCATGTGATGCTCGCACATGCTATAAAAATCTATATCTTTAACAACGACCATTTCATCATACTCTTCTTCAAAAATAGCTCCGTTTAGAACATCTTCAATATTAGTATTATAACCTTGAGTAAGGAATTCATATGCTTTTGCCACACGATGAGGAGTTTTTATTAATCCTTCTCTTTTAGTGTCTTCACCAATTTCTTCTAAAATCGAAGTAATACATTTTTCAATTTTGTTGCTATCCAATTCATTCCCCTTTGTATTCTACATAATTATTTTCTGTTTCGTATAATTTTATTGCATACAAATTGCCTGAAGGAATTTTATCTTTTAATTGATCCCAAATTCCTACGGCTATGTTTTCGGCAGTTGGTATGATCCCACTTAAAAAATCAACATCCATATTTAAATTCTTGTGATCGACTTTTTTAATCACATTCTCAATTATAATAGTCTTTAACATTTTCAAATCAATTACGTAACCTGTATCCGGGTTAATATCTCCTGCTACTACCACTTCAAGTATGTAATTATGACCATGGCCATTAAAATTATTGCACTTGCCAAAAATCAGATTATTTTCCTCTTCATTATATTTTGGATTGAAGAGACGATGAGATGAACTAAAGACTTCTCTTCGGGTAACATATATCATTGTTTTATCCTTTTAAAACCTTTAAGACTTCTTCGACATGTCCCGGCACCTTAACTTTAGAGAACACTTTTTTAATTTTCCCTTCTTTGTCGATAACTACTGTAGTTCTTTCAATTCCCATATATTTTCTGCCATACATACTTTTCTCTTTCCACACGCCATATTTTTCCAGTACTTCTTTATTAACATCGCTTAAGAGTAAAAAATTTAGATTATTTTTAGTAATAAATTTTTGATGGGATTCTGGTGAATCTCCGCTTATACCAATTACAATCGCATTTAACTTATCAAACTCAGGCAGGGTATCTCTAAAATCGCAAGCTTCTTTAGTGCAGCCGGAAGTCATATCTTTAGGATAAAAATAAAGAACAATATCATTCCCTAAAAATTCTTTCAAAGAATGCTTTTTCCCTTCATGGTTTGGTAAATTAAATGCGGGTGCTTTTTTTCCTTCTTGAATCATTAATTTTCTCCAATAATTTGGGGCTCTGCATATTTATAAAAATACGTAAAGCCCCATAAATATTATATTAACTAGTGTAAACTATGCAATGTCTCTTTAATCTTTGCATAATTAGGTTCGTCGCCTGCATTTTCTAAAACTTCTGCATACTGAATAACTCCTGCTTTATCAACTACAAAAGCAGAACGTTTAGAAACACCGACATAATCAAACTTTCCCGGTACGAATACATCATAAAATGCTTCATATGCTTTACTAATTTCTTTGTTGAAATCGCTTAATAGAGGGAAATTAAATTTATGTTTATCTACCCATAATTTTTGAGCGAAAGGACTATCAACACTTAAAGCTAATACTTGAGCATCTAAATTTTCATAATCTTTCATTCCATCTCTTGTTGAACATAATTCTTTTTCGCAAACTGATGTTCCCACCAGAGGAAAGAAAAGAACAACAACATTCTTTTTACCTTCAAAATCGCTAAGAGAAACTGATTCTAGATTATGATTCATTAAAGTAAAATTAGGTGCTTTTGAACCTACTGTTAAAGCCATAATGTATCTCCTTTTTTTTATTTATAATTTTCTGCCAACTTTAATAGTAACTTGAAACTCGACTTTATCATCTTGAGTAACTCTGCCTCTTTGTTCTGTAACTTCAAACCAACCAACCGGCTTTTCCTTTCCTGCAGATTCTAATGCTTGTTTTACTGCATCACTCAAACTTTCAGTAGAAATACCCACTAATTCGACCACTTCAAAAGTCTTTGACATAATAACTCCATTTAGTTATAAAAAGTTCCATACTGGATAACATACAAAAATAGTGCTTTGCGTTTAATAAAGCATATATCTATTTTTATGAAGACTAAATCTAAATAATTTTTAAGACAAATTGAACTCACAAAAAGCAAAAGAAGAATTTAATAAATTTTTAAAGCAAGGTAAATATCGGATAACACCTGAAAGATTCGAAGTACTTGAATCAGCTTTAAATTTTGATGAACATTTTGGTGCAGATGAACTTTATATCAAAATGAAATCAGAAAAATCGAGGATTTCGAGAGCCACTGTTTATAACACGCTTGAGTTATTAATACGATGCGGACTTTTATGCAAAAGAAATTTCGGCGAAAACAAAACCAGATACGAATCTAATTATGATAGAAAAAATCACGATCATTTAATTTGTTCAAAATGTGGGACAATAACTGAATTTTCAAGTCCTAAGATTCAAAAGATTGTTTCAGAAATCTCTTTGCAAAAAGGTTTTGCAATAACAGGCTATTCATTAAATATTCATGGTAACTGTATTGATAATCCCGATTGCACAAAAAAATAAAAGTTCTTAGAAAAAAGTTTAGTTCAATTCAGATAATAATTTTATTTTGCAATAATATAAATCATAGAGGAATAAAATGAAGAAAAGTATATTCTTATTA
This sequence comes from bacterium BRH_c32, assembly GCA_001516025.1. Lineage (GTDB taxonomy): Bacteria > Bacteroidota > Ignavibacteria > Ignavibacteriales > Melioribacteraceae > BRH-c32. The sequence goes on from LOEU01000037.1 coordinate 175,602, forward strand.
CTTTTTATGCTAATATATTCACAATCCGCAGCACAAAAAACTTGGTCTGACCCGGAAATAACGGTTAAAGATATTCAAGGACATTTGAAATATCTCGCAGATGATAAGATGAAAGGTAGATTTACCGGTTCACCCGAAGAAAAAGAAGCCGCAAATTATATAAAAGATAATTTCGTCAAAGATGGCCTTAAACCGGCTTTCGGCGATTCTTATTTCCAAGATTTTGATTTCATCGAAAGAATCGATTTAACAAAAAATAATTCTTTAGAATTAATGTTTGATGGCAAGACTAGAGCTCTTGAACTTAAAAAAGATTTTACTACAGCCCCATTTTCAGGGAATAAATCAGGTGAATATGAACTAGTATTTGTCGGATATGGGATTTCATCCGAAAAACTGAATTATGATGATTATGCAGGAATCGATGTGAAGAATAAAGTAGTCGTTGTAATGAGATATAACCCGGAATATGACAGTACTCGAACTGAATTTGATCGTTATTCTTCATATAGAGTTAAAGCAAATACTGCAAAAGAAAAAGGTGCTGCAGGGATAATTTTTGTAAATCCACCTCATCCGAAAAATGAAGCAGATGAATTAATGGAATTACGTTTCGATGGAGCTATGGGTATTGATGACCTTGCAGCTTTCCAAGTAAAGAAAGATGTTATTGAAGAATTACTCTCCTCTAAAGGAAAGGATTTTGCAGATATTCAAAAAGGAATTGATGATTCAAAAACACCTAACTCTTTTTCTTTAGATAATAAAAAAGTAAAATTTGCCGCAGAAACAAATTATATCCATAATAAAGGGAGAAATGTAGCTGCCATTCTTGAAGGCAGTGATCCTATTTTGAAAAATGAATATATAGTAATTGGCGGTCATTACGATCATCTTGGGATTGAACAACTTAAAACCGCATCGATGTATAAGGGAGATGTTCCTATGATTCATAATGGTGCGGATGATAATGCTTCGGGAACTACGGGCGTATTAGAAACAGCCGAGAGATTAGCTGCGAAAAAGTCGGATATAAAAAGAAGTATGATCTTCATTACATTCTCCGGTGAGGAGATGGGCTTGCTCGGCTCAACTTATTTTACTAACAATTCCCCTGTTGAATTAGAAGCAATTATATCAATGTTAAATATGGATATGATTGGAAGACTCGATTCTGTGAATAGTTTAACAGTAATCGGAACAGGAACTTCATCGATCTGGAAAGACTTACTTAATAAAGAAAATAAATATGCATTTCAATTAGGGATGAATGATGCAGGTTCTGGTGGAAGCGATCATCAATCTTTTACAAATAAAAATATACCAGTACTATTCTTTTTCACAGGTACTCACACCGATTATCATAAACCGAGTGATGATTATGAAAAAATTAATTTTGATGGGTTAAGAAAAGTGGCAGAATTAGCTGCTGATATTGCTTATGATAATGCAAATTCTGAAAAGAGACCTGACTTTGTGAAAGTGGAAGCTCCTTCAATGAGAGGTGCTGCACGCTCTAAAGTAACCGTGGGGACAGTCCCTGAATTTGGATATAATGGGAAAGGATATAAAATCTCAGGTGTATCCGAAGGTGGCTCAGCTCAAAAAGCCGGAATGAAACCGGGCGACATTATGATAAAATTCGGCAGCAAAACAATTGATAATATTTATGATTTCATGTATGCAATCGGCGAATGCAATCCGGGTGATAAAGTGGATGTAGTGGTATTACGTGATGATAAAGAAGTAACACTCAATATGGAAATGCAAGCGAAATAAATATTTTCTGCATGCGGTGTTTTGAGACTCTTCAAAACACCGTGAGCAGAGATTCAGCACAGTTTATTATGGTTTCTCGTTTAGGGCAGACCTTTCACAAGGATGATACTCCGTAAATTGTCCATCTTTATATCTCACCCTAAAATGACAGGGAAACCTGCGTCTAATTCATAAACGGTAATTCAAATTATGAAAAACATTAATCGAATTAACAAAAAAGTACTTTTACTTCCTCTAAATTTGTCTCACCAAATAAATACAATAAATCAAATTCTCAAAATAAAATTATATGTTATCCATGGCGACTTTAATAATAATTTCAAAGGTTTGCAATAAATTTTAGCCAAGCGCATTAACCGATATTTAGTGAATCAAATAATTGTCTTGTCCCAATGAAATGTAAGGTGGTAATTATGAAAAAAAACGTATCAAGAATAACTTTAACAGTGAGTATTTTACTGAGCCTCATCTCATCTTCTGTGTATCCATGTACGACTTTTGTACTTCATAAGGGCAATAAGATATTTTTCGGACGTAATCTTGATTGGATAACGGGTTCAGGATTGCTTATGACTAACCCTAAAAATGTAAAAAAAATAGCTCTTGTTGACTCAACTGAAAAGGCAATAGAATGGATTTCAAAATATGGGAGTATGACCTTTAACCAAATTGGAAGAGATTTACCTTATGGCGGAATTAATGAAACCGGACTTGTTGTAGAGCATATGACATTGGATGAAACACAATATCCAAACAAAGATGACCGTCATGCAATTAGTGCAAATCAATGGATTCAATTTCAGTTAGATAATTATTCGTCCATTGAAGAAGTAATTAGTAGTGATTCCATATTAAGAATTGTTGATGCTACCTCAAAATATCATTTTCTTATTTGTGATAGATCGGGGAATGTAGTTACAATAGAATTTTTAAATGGTAAAATGGTGAGTCATATTCAAACTTCAATTCCAATAACAGTACTTGCAAATAGTACTTATGATACTTCTTTAGAATGTTACCAGACCAACGGAAATACAGATTCAAATCGCTCATTATATAATTTTTGTACAGTTGCTAATAAAATTGAAGAATATAAGAAATCTTCAAATAATTCGAGTGTTAATGACACATTTGAAATATTAAAATCAGTAAGTCAAGGTCCTGGGACAAAATGGAGTATTGTTTACGATATTTCCGATATGAGAATATATTTCAAGATTTTCGAAACACCAACAATTATTGGAGCTCAAAAGATATTTCTGCAAGAACCGGGTCGAGCGGAAATGAAATTTGTGGGTTTTAAAAATTTCGATTTTGATTGCTCCAAAGATGTAAAAGTTTTAAATCTCAACGATAAATTCTCCGGAGAGGTTGATAATCAATTCATAAATTATTCTTCCGAGATAAATAAAAAATACATTACAGATGCATTTACATTTTTCAAAAATTGGGGATACGATCTGAATATTGGTTCAGAACAAATTGATTATTTAGCAAAATATCCCAAATCATTTATTTGTATGAAAAAGGAATAATATGAAATTTTATACTTTACTTATCGTTATAATTCTTTCAATTGCATCGTGCACTCAAGAAAATAAGCAGGTTACTTTTACAGGTGAAATAATTAATCCAACTTCTGATATGGTTTGGCTTTCAGTTAATGACTCAACACTCTCGACTAATCTCGATGATAGCAATAAATTTGAGTTTAAGATAGATATAACTGAAGCTAATAAATATAGATTCGATCATGGGGGTTATACTTATATATTTTTAAAACCGAGTTCAATTTTACATCTTACATTGGACACTAAAGATTTCGACAAATCTATTACCTATAATGGTTCTGCATTAGAAGAAAATGAATATTTAAAGAAACGATTATTATTAAAAGAATCATTGGAAGAAAATCGATTCAAAATTCCAAATATGAGTGAAAATGAGTTTCAGAGTACAATAGACAGCACGCTAGGTAAATGGGAAAAAACTTTACTCGAATTGAAGAATATAGACAGTAAGGAATATTCTAATTTCAAGAAGGCTGAATTGGAAGAAATAAATAAAATTAATTCGCTGGTAACGGACTATTATAAAAGTATGATAAATCTTAGACCTGGCAATGATGCGATTGATATTAAGGTTTTGGATAAAAATGGACGAGAATATTCGCTGAAGGATTTTAAAAACAAAGTGGTATGCATAGATGTCTGGGCTTCTTGGTGTTCAGCATGTCTTAAAGAAATGTCTTATTACGAGAAATTAACAGAAAAATTTAAGAACCAAAATATTGAATTAATAGCAATATCAGTTGATGACAAAGAAGAAATTTGGAGGAAATTATTAAAAGAAAGAGATATACATGGGCAGCAATTTTGGGCAAAAGGAGGAAGTCAATCCGATTTTTTCAAGAATTATCAGCTCAATGATCTACCCGTTTATATTATAATAGATAAAAATTGCAAAATCGTTAATTCAAGAGCCTCAAGACCATCAGAAAGTTTAGAAGAAGAGATAGTTGCAGCAATGGATAATTGAATGTTGCCTGAGATAAATTATTAAAAGTAGGTATAGATAAAAAGAAAGCTGCCCGTTAGGCAGCTTTCTTTTTACAACTAAAACACTACAAATTCATAATATGAATGCGATTTCTATCTGTTTCTATATTTAACGTAAAACTCCGTAATACTCTTATACGCTTTTTCGAGAATCTCCTCTTGTGGTAGGAAAACGACTCTAAAATGGTTAGTGCCCGGCACCTGACCGAAACCCGTTCCGGGGACAACCACCACACCGGTTTCTTTAATTAATTCAGCTACGAAATGATTATCAGAACCTTCAATTTCAATCTTAGGGAAAGCATAGAAGGCACCTTCCGGTTTAACGCAGCTAATACCTTCCACTGAATTTAACATTTCATAAGTCAAATCGCGTCTCTTAGTAAGTTTTTCCATTGCTAAAGTTAAATGACTTTGATCGCCCATTAATGAAGGAGAAATGCCATATTGTTCGGGATGATTTGCAGAAAGACGCGATCTTAATAATTTATTGATTGCTTCTATATAATTAGAAAGAATTGCCCTATTGCCGCTAACAATTCCCCAACCGATTCTAAAACCGGGAACCATATAGTTTTTAGAAAGTCCACCAAATGTAATTACAGATGCTTCTGAATTAAGGGAAGCTATCGATACATGCTCTTTGCCATCAAAAAGTAATTTATCATAGATCTCATCGGCAAAGACAACAAGATTATTTTCCAATGCTATATCTAAAATTTTCTGAAGTGTTTCACGGCTAAAATTGCTTCCGGTAGGATTATTAGGATTAATTAAAACTATAGCTTTGGTTTTAGGATTTATTTTCTTTTTAATATCCTTAATATCCGGCTGCCATCCATTGCTTTCATCAAGATAATATGGATTTTCCATCATCTGAAGTTTGCTTGAGATAGCAGTATAAAGTGGATAACCCGGAGTCGGGGTTAGTACGTTCTCACCATCGTTTACAAGTGCAGTTAAGCAGATATCAATTGCTTCACTTGCTCCGGTGGTAACAAAGACATCCAAAACATTTTTAATCTTCTTCTTCTCTGCTTCTTTTTCGATAGCTTCAACAGCTGACTTAATTCCTGAAGAAGGAGAATAACCATTAAAATTTTTTTTCATCGCTTCATAAGTAGCTTCTACTAAATGTTGAGGTGGAGCAAAATCATATAAATTCGGATCGCCAATATTCAGATAAAGTAATTTCTTACCGGTCTTTGCCACTTCGTTTGCTAATACTATAATATCTCTAACGGCATAAGTAATATTTTCAGTTCTATGTGCAGGCTTAATTGGAGTAATATTCATCATATCCTCTTTTAATTAGATAAATGTATCTCAAAATTTACATAAGAAAATCATAATATAAAACAGCCACTTTTGGATAATTCTTATTTTAATACATCAGCCAAATTCTCAACTACAATGTCAATATCCTCCTTTGATATAACTAACGGCGGAAGCAATCTTAATACTGTATTCCCGGCAGGCAGAGCAACTATTTTTCTATCCATTAATTCTTGCAATATCGGCTGCACTTTCTCTTTTATTTCTATCCCTATCATCAATCCCCTAATCCTAATTTCTCTTACTTTGCTTAATTCATATTGAGAAATTTTTTCACGGAAATATGCACCAAGCTCATTAGCTTTTTCATCAAGTTTATTTTCAAGCATAAAATCGATTGAAGCAATAACTGCCGAGCAAGCTAATGGATTACCCCCAAAAGTAGTTCCATGCTTACCCGGAGGAATTTGAATTTTATCGGAGCATAAAGTAGCACCCACCGGGAAGCCGCCTCCCATCGATTTTGCAACAGTCATCATATCGGGCTTTATTCCAAGATATTCTACGGCGAAGAATTTACCTGTTCGGCAAAATCCGGTTTGAATTTCATCAATAATCAGCATGATATTATTATCGTCGCAAAGTTTGCGAACCTTTTGGAAATATTCCTTTTCACCGATATTGATACCCCCTTCGCCTTGAATTGGTTCGAGAATTATACCGGCTGTATCTTCTGTTATTGCTGCTTCTAACTTCTCATAATTATTAAATGGGACGAATGAGAATCCTTCGATTAGGGGCATAAAATCTTCTCGATACTCCATTTTATATGTGGCACTTAATGCTCCGAGAGTTCTGCCATGAAACCCTTTCATTGCTGAGATAAAGCCTTTCTTCTTTGTTACATATCTCGCAAATTTAATTGCAGTCTCCACTGCCTCTGTACCTGAATTACATAAGTAAGCTTTTGTCATTCCTTCGGGAGCAATAGATATAAGCTTTTCTAAAGCTTTTGCTTTTGTATCATTATAAAACGTACCGGGACAAGTAATTAATGTATCAGCCTGCTTTTTTAATTCTTCGGCAAGTTTCGGGTTGGCATGCCCGATATTAACTACACCAATACCTGCAGCGCAATCGATATACTCATTCCCTTCTTCATCCCAAAGATGAGCTCCTTGGCCCTTAACTAAAACTACATCCCTTTTAGGGAATACATCTAATTCATACTTCTGCTGTAATTCTTTAATAGTACTCATTTTATATAAGTCCCAATTTTATTAATTGCGTTAGTAACCGGATTATCTGTTCTTCCATCTGTAATGATTAATTCGGTTTCGCCTACTTCAAATAATTTATTAATTGCGTGGATTTTGCGTTTCATTCTCCCATCCACCTTATTTTCAAACTCGATCATTTCTTTAGAGGACATTTCTTTTATTAAAGTAGAGGGATTATTTTTATCTATCAGCAATCCCGGAGCTTCGATCAATTGAATTATTTTATCGGCTTTAAGTTCGGAATGAAGAAGTGAAACTACATCATCATTCTCGGAATTTATTGCAAAATTATTTTCGTCAATTAGAGGTACCGTAATAACGGGGATAATTTTATTTGAAAGAAAATAATTGAACATTTCCACATTTATAGAAACCGGTTTGCCCGAGAAATCTCTTACTATTTTTGTCTTACCATCTTCTCTAATTCTTATACCTGAATTTCTTTTTCCAACAATCATTTTACCATCAACGCCGGAGAATCCGAAAGCATTAACTCCATTTTGTTGACAAAGTTCTACAAAGCGTTTGCTCCTTAAACCGGAATAAACCATCATCATAAGATCAATTGTATTCGTGTCTGAAAAAACGCTATCATAACCGGAGATGGAGGTAATTACTTTTTTTTCATAATCCATTTTTTTTGCAATATCATCACGCAGAGAATTGGCACCAAGTACTACTACTACTGAATCATCAATATTTTTTAAGTCGGCAGCTATACCTTTGAGATTAATATCTTTGCCGCCTCCAATTTTCACAACTACCATTTTAATATCTCCAGACTATTATTTTTTATGGGTATCCAATTTATAGAAGAATCAAATTTCTCTGATGATACAATTGTAAGCAAATCGGATTGATGCTTATTCAAAGTAAAGTATTCGGGGTCTTCGCTAAAATTAGAAGAAACATAAGCAGCATCTTTTTCTCCGATTATTATATTCATAGCTCTCAGATAAGAAGTTCTGTTTTTTATGATTCCCACAGCTCTCTCTAATCCGACCTCCATCGAATCCCCGGAAAATCTCTTAATAAAATTAAAGATTTTTTCTGCACCTATTCTACCTTCTTCCTTAATTTTTACTCCCTGAAGTTCTCCATTAAAAATAAAGATATACTTATCATCATAAAAAGGCATATTGTTTTCGATTATGATACCTTGATCTTTAAAAGCAGAACGAGCATGAACCAGCAGATAGTTTGTTTGTGGGATTTGTGAGAAGTCATCTTCCCAGATAGGTTTAATATTTTTGTAATTACGCCAGTTACTATCAATAAAGAAAGAAGCACCCCATCCATGACCTTGAAATTCTCGGCTCTCTTTGCAATTTTTAGCAAATGGTTTTAAATAATCCGTCGGATTAAATGCTTCTTTCGATTTGACTAAAAGTAATCGGCACATAATTAAATCGGGTGGAAACCGGGAAATTCTAATCCGGTGGTTTCATTAAAGCCATACATTAAATTAAATGCCTGAAGTGCTTGTCCCGCTGCACCCTTCATCAAGTTATCTATCGAAGCAATAATTACAAATCGATTTGAGAATTCATCTTTCTTGAAACCAATATCACAATAGTTAGTACCAATTAATAATTTAGGTTCGGGATAACGATAGATGCCTTCATTCTCTTTTACGATTCTGATGAAAGGTTCATCGTTATAATATTTTCGATATAGTTTCCATAAATCTTTTTCTTCGAGCGGCTGCTTGGTAAATACATGACAAGTAGCAAGAATACCGCGTACCATATCGATAGATGTTGCAGAGAAATGTACTTCAATCTTTTTTCCGAGACTCAGTTCTTGAATAATTTCAGCAGTATGACGATGTTGAACGGGCATATAGGAACGAACAGAGCCGGAGCGTTCAGGATGATGAGAAGATTCAGAAAATTTATTTCCCCCTTCACTCGAGCCAACCTTCACTTCGATTACTGTTCTATCTTCTTCAATTATTCCTTCTTTGTATAAAGGATAAAGAGCCAATATTGAAGTTGTAGCATTGCATCCTGCACTCGAGATTAATTTAGCATTCTTCATCTCTTCGCGGTGAAGTTCAGGTATTCCATATACAAAATCATTAAGCATTTCGGGATTAGAATGTTCGTGATGATACCATTTTTTAAATTCTTCTTTATCTTTTAATCTAAAATCTCCGCTAAGATCGATTATTCTCTCTGCTATATTTTTAAATTCATCGATTCTATTCATTGAACTTCCATGAGGAAGACAAAGGAAAAGTAGATCGCATTTTTCTAATTCATTGATAGAAGAAAATTTTAATTGAGTAGATTTTCTAAGATTAGGATGAATTTTATAAACAAATTTTCCTACATTAGCTTCCGATGTTACTTGAGCGACTTCGATATTGGGATGGAATAAAAGTAAACGGAGTAATTCTCCTCCGGTATATCCCGAGCCGCCGGCAATGCTGACTTTTATTTTATTCATTTTACTTTCTCGATTTGCTCAATGACATAATCAACCATTAATTTAGGAATATTTACTCCGGTTGTCGAAATACTATTTTTAAATTCCATCGTATAATTTACTTCATTAACTTCTAGTCCGGCTTCCGTTTCAAAAACGTCAATAGCCACAATACCACCACCGACTGCTTTAGCGGCTCTGACTGAAAGATCATTAAGTTCATCCGTTACAATGCAATTGGTTGCCACTCCACCTCTTGCTGTATTTGTAACCCAATGAGGTGAGGTTCTATATATTGCTGCAATACATTTATCACCAATAACAAAACTTCTGATATCTCTTCCTTTTTTCTCCACAAATTTTTGCATGTAAAATATCGAATGATGGTAACTTCCGAGTACGGTTTTATGCTCCAAAATAGCTTCTGCAGAATCACGATCATTAATTTTAGCAAGAAGTCTTCCCCATGAACCGACTGCCGGTTTTAAGACTACCGGATAGCCCATTTCTTCAATGGTTTGAAGAGCAGATTCTTCTGTAAATGCTACTCTTACCTCAGGTTGAGCAACACCTTCTTTTGCAAGAGCCACAGAAGTTAATAATTTATCGCCGCATACAGTGGCTACATGAGAAGAATTGATACATTTTATTCCTGCGGATTCATAAAGTTTAAGGGCATGCAATGCTCTTGAATGGTTAATACATCTCTCCACAACAATATCAAGATCAAACTTATCCTTACCAATATTAAAAGCTGCCTTTCGATCATCAAGTAATACCAATTCGATATTCTTGCGTGATTGAAATTCTTCAATTAAGTATTTTTCTTCTTTACGTATAAGTGAATGCAGCAACCCGACTTTCATTTCTTCTCCAATTAATAATTATTTTAAATTTAAGGTGGAGAACTGATTAGATCAGTTCTTATAGGACTTATGATGTTTGCAGGAATCAACAATGTGTTTTAATTCTGGTAAATCGATAGTTCTGCCTCTTTGACCGACAGATTTAACTTCTCTAAGAATATCGTTTTCGAGGTCATTGCCAAGGTCTTCTTCTTGGATTAGTTGAAGTGCATATCTTAGCGAAGCTATACCGGACATATGATCGAGAGCAAATTTTCTTTCTCTGCCGACTAATTCAGGGCTTAAGCTTTCGTAGTGCATTGGATTAACAGATGCAGCATGAGTATGAACTCCAGCGCAATGAGTAAAAGCATTTTGTCCCATTATCGGGTAATTCGAAGGGATTGGAACATGTGAATGCTTACTAACAAGATTATACAAGTCTTTTAATTTTTCTAAATTCCATTTTGTATGATTAAAATCTGCGGTCAAGACAACAAGTAACTGTGCGAGATCAACAATTCCGGCTCTTTCGCCAAGACCTAAAACTGCGGCATCGATTATTTCAGCACCGGCTCTATAAGCCTCTAAAGCATTAGCAAGAGCAAATCCCCTGTCGTTATGACAATGTACAGCTATTTTAGGATTGTGTCCCTTCTTAGAGAGTTCATCTTTAAGACGAGATATATAATCGTACATATTCCTGTCTGTTCCGGGAACCATATATCCAGTTGTATCGGCAACGCTAATAATATCGGCACCGGCTTCCACAGCTGCAGAAGCTGCAATAATTACGTTTTCAAATTGTGAGCGAACAGTATCTTCGGGAGTATATCGGATTAAAAGATCAGGTCTAACGGATTTCGCATACGAGATTACTTCTTGAATTTGGGAAATAGCTGTTGATAAATCCTTTTTGAATACCGTAGTTAATCTTTCATCTGAAACACAATAAAAAATACCGAGGAAATTTACACCACATTGGAGAGCAAGATCAACATCAGTCTTTAGAGAACGAGAATGAGCACCAATAATTGACTTAAAACCTTTTTGAGCAATTGATTCTACGGAAGCATGAATTTCGGGAGTTACGGTTGGATGACCGGCTTCAATAATATCTATTCCCACTTCATCGAGAAGAGTGGCAATAGCTAATTTAATATGTTTATCAAAATAGACACCGGGAGTTTGTTCTCCTTCCCGAAGAGTAGAATCAAGGACTGATACCAATTTATTGCCCCCAGTCTTCTTCTTCTTTCGGAGCTTCAGCCAATATAGCCGGGTCTAAACTGATTACCTCTAATTCGGTTCCGCAATCGGGGCATTCAAGTAATTCACCCTCTACTGCATCTTTTAATAATTCGATTGTTGCTGCACAAACCGGACATTCAGCTTTCATTTCTAAACCTTTTTAATTATTGATTTGCGAAACTATATAAATATTCTCTTTTTATCAATTTTTTTTTCATAATAATTCATTTATTATTCCATTTCATTATCTTATTGAACGAATAGTTGAAGTTTTCTGTTTATCAAAAAAAAGAAAGTATTAAAATATGAGTAATGACTTATCAAAATATCATAAAAGTTTATTTGAACACTTTGGTTTTAATTTCGGTTTTGTAGCAGATCTTTTTGATTTGTATCAATCCGATAGGAGGAGTGTTTCCAATTATTGGAGGGAATATTTCGATCAACTCACTTCCTATAATGATCCTAAATTTGAAAAAAAAACTGAAATTAAATTAGCCCCAAATTATTCCATTTCTCCTGATGATTCATTAAAAATTATAACGGGTGTTGGAGCTAAGGTAATCGAGAATATGACATGGAGCTTGGAAATTCCAATTGCTACTTCATTGCGATCTATTTCGGTAAAAATTTTAGAAGAGAATAGAATATTAATAAATGAAAAACTTTTAAGAAGCGGAAATAAAAAAATATCTTTCACTCATATAATTGCTTTTGCAGTTGTTCAGGCAGTGAAAGAATTTCCGAATGTCAATAATTCTTTTGCTTTGATTGATGGTAAACCAAATATGGTCAATAAAAGCTATATCAATTTAGGAATAGCGGTTGATATTATTAGACGAGATGGCACACGTTCATTAATTGTACCGAATATTAAAAATGCCGGAGTAATGAGCTTTAAAGAATTTACCAATGAGTATAATAAATTAATAGCTAAATCACGAAGCGGGAAATTAGATCCAACCGACTTCCAAGGGACAACTTTAACAATAACAAATCCCGGAGGAATCGGGACAGTCTCCTCCACACCGAGACTCATGAACGGACAAGGATGTATAATAGCAATCGGAGCAATTGATTTCCCACCAGAATATAAAGCATTAACTCCAAACTCAATTGCATCTCTCGGAATCGGAAAGATAATGAATATATCGAGCACGTATGATCATAGAATTATTCAGGGGGCAGAATCAGGTGAATTTCTTTCAACGATAGATAAACTATTATTAGGAGAAAATGTTTTTTATGAATCGATTTTTTCATCATTAAATATTCTTCAAAAACCGATTCGATGGGGACAGGATTTGGATTCAAACAATCCCTTTAATAAAGAAGCTGAAGCTATCAATAAACAAGCACAGATTGTTCTCTTAATTAATATGTATCGAGTAAGAGGGCACCTAATAGCTGAATTAAATCCACTTAACCAAAAGACCGTTTATCACCCTGAATTAGACCCGTCTCATTTTGGGTTTTCTATTTGGGATTATGATCGATTCTTTATTTCGGGAAATCTTCAAGGACTAAAATCAGGGACTCTAAGAGAAATACTTAAGAGAATAAAAAACACCTATTGCGACAATATTGGTATCGAATATATGCACATTCAGAATCCGGAAGAAAAATTATGGATCCAAACCGAAATCGAACCGATTGAGAATAAATATGATTTCTCACCGGAATGGAAAAGGCGCATTATGGAAAAATTGGTTATCGCCGAAGGGTTTGAACATTTTCTTCATACAAAATTTATTGGACATAAACGGTTTTCGCTTGAAGGTTCTGAAACATTAATCCCCTGCTTAGATATTTTACTAAACGATTCAGCGCAGGAAAATGTAGAAGAAGTCGTTTTGGGAATGGCGCATAGAGGAAGATTGAATGTCCTATCAAATGTTATCGGAAAATCGTACGAAAAGATTTTTTCAGAATTTGAAGACGATATTGATCCCGATTCTCCGCAAGGAACGGGAGACGTTAAGTATCATCTTGGAGCCACCGGCATATACAAAACACTTTCGGGAAAAGAAATAAAAGTATCGATATCCTCAAATCCAAGTCATTTAGAATTTGTAAATCCGGTTGTAGAGGGAATTATTAGAGCCAAGCAAACAAGAAACGAAGATGAAAATAGGAATAGATACCTACCGGTACTTATCCACGGTGACGGAGCCTTTGCAGGGCAAGGGATAGTTGCAGAGACTCTAAATCTTTCACAACTCAAGGGGTATAGCACAGGTGGGACTATACATATTATCATTAATAACCAGATTGGATTTACAACTACACCTGAAGAAGCTCGCTCATCACCTTATGCTACTGATGTAGCCAAGATGATTCAATCTCCTATTATTCACGTAAATAGCGATGACCCGGAATCTGCTCTTTGGGCAATGAGATTAGCACTCATGTATCGAATGAAGTTTAATAAAGACATTGTAATTGACTTAATCGGTTATAGAAGACATGGACATAACGAAGGTGATGATCCGGTTTATACACAACCATTGCTGTATAAAAAAATAAAAGAACACCCTTCAGTGAAAAATTTATATTCACAGAAAACAATTAAAGAAAATTTATTTACTTCTGAGGAAATTGAAAATCTCGATAAGAATATTTATTCCGAATTGGAAAAATCTTTAGAGACAGAGAAAAGAGATGATACACATTTTAATCCGGAACATTCGATTGCTTATCCTATTGAGAAGAAATCAGCAGCTATTAGAAATAAGGAAACAAAAGTTACTTTTGAAGAATTATCGATAATCGTAGGAATGACTACATCATTTAATGAAAATTTTACACTTAATCCCAAACTCCAAAAGCATATCGAGAAGAGGAGAAAATTCTTAAAAGGAGATGCTAAAATAGATTGGGCATTCGGTGAATCGTTAGCATTCGGTTCTCTCCTATTAGAAGGAAGACCAATTAGATTAAGCGGACAGGACAGCGTTAGAGGTACATTTAGCCAAAGGCATCTAGTATTTACTGATATCAACACAGGTGAAGAAATTAATCCTCTAAATTTTATTCAAGAAGGGCAGGCGAAAATTGAAGCACTTGATAGTCTATTATCAGAATCCGCTGTTCTTGGTTTTGAATATGGTTATAGTATAACTGATCCATTAGCACTAGTGATCTGGGAAGCTCAATTCGGAGATTTTGCAAATGGAGCGCAAGTAATAATAGATAATTTTATTGTTTGCTCCTATACTAAGTGGCGATTAAGAAATAATTTAGTGCTTCTATTGCCTCATGGCTATGAAGGGCAAGGACCCGAGCATAGTAGTGCACGTATTGAAAGATTTTTAATTCTTGCTGCAGAAGAAAATATGAGAATATGTTATCCTACAACTCCCGCTCAATATTTTCATCTTTTAAGGAGTCAAGTCCATCAAGAAATTGAAAAGCCTTTGATAGTATTTACTCCAAAGAGTTTATTACGACATCCTTCTGCAATTTCTGTTTCAGAAGAATTTACTGAAGGATATTTTAGTGAGATTATTGTTGATAGAGTTGACGATGCAGAAGTTATTAAAAACGTAATTTTAACAAGCGGGAAAATTTATTATGAGCTTAAAAATTATTACGAGTCAAATAACATAAAAAATTATTTAATTCTAAGAATTGAACAGTATTATCCTTTCCCTTTGGAGAGATTATTCGAATTATTAAATGAATATAAAAATCTAGATAACTTAATTTGGGTTCAAGAAGAGCCAAAAAACATGGGTGCTTGGAATTTTATTTTCAATAAATTATATGAAGTTATCGATAATAAATACAATTTAAGATTTGCCGGGAGACCTGAAAGTCCAAGCCCTGCTTCCGGTTCCTCAAAGAAATATTTAAAATCTCAAAAAGAAGTGATAGAAAAAGCTTTTAGCTATTAAGTTTAGGTAGCCATGAATTAAGCAAAGCAAAATACTCGTCTTTTAGTTCCGGCTTCACCGGTTCGGAAGCGGGTATTTTTTCTTTTAGAGGATCTACTTGACTGCCATTTTTCCAAAAACGAAAACAGACATGAGTACCGGTAGCTAGTCCTGTACTTCCTACAAATCCAATCACCTGCCCTTGCGAAACACGAACACCGGGCTTCATACCAGGAGCAATTTTTGACATGTGCAGATATTGTGTTGTATATGTACCGTTATGTTTAATTTTTACATAATTACCGTTAAATACTTTATAATGTGCTTCTAAAACTACACCATCACCAACCGAAAGAATTGGAGTGCCGGTAGGCGCAGCGTAGTCAGTTCCAAGATGAGCTTTCACTATTTTAAGAACCGGATGGAATCTTTTATTAGTAAATCGCGATGTAATTCTACTAAATTTCAATGGTGATTTAAGAAACGCTTTTTTTACGCTATTCCCTTTATTATCGTAATAACCATGACTTTCCTCCTGCTCAAATCTTATTGCATAAAAATCTTGTTTATTATGATTAAACTTGGCGGCTAATATTTTTGCGACTCCATAAGGTTTTCCTTCCACAAATGCTTGTTCATAATATACATTAAAATGATCACCCACTTGAATACGATAAAAATCGATCTGCCAAGCATAAACCTCAGCCATCTTAACGGCAAGATTAGGATCGAGATTTAATTTTTCAAAGGTACCATATAAAGAGCCATCAATTGTAGCCTTAGCGCTATCCTGTTTGATTACCACATCTTTCTGTGCTTTATATACTTTTATACTATCACGAAGATCAAATACTACATAATTAACAGGGTCAGAAACATACACGAAATATTTTACTGTTTCTACCGAATCCCATGTAGCATAAATTACATAATCATTACCCGCTTTTAAATTTCTTACAGAAAAAACAGGTTCAGCAGTTTGTGCAATATCATATATTTTGGAAGTTGTAATTCCGTGAGTGGTAAGAATATCAGATAAAGTCTGATTCGCTTCAATTGTCCCATCCACTTCGATAAGGGAGTCAACAATTAATCCATATGAATTCGGTGTTGGAATTTCGAGAACTATCTTTTCATCTTTATCTGAACAAGAAGAAAAAATAAATATAAAAACTATGGAGAATAAAAATAATAATTGCTCGAAATAACCGGGAAAATTTGTTCTAAGCATATTTTAATTGGCATTTGTGAGTTTATTTATAATTGCGACAGAATCAATGCCATCAGCTTGAGCATTAAAACTAGGGATAATTCTGTGCCGAAGCACAGGCACTAAAAATGAATTTACATCTTCGATCGAAGGTGTAAAACGTCCTTCAATTACAGCTTTTGCTTTTGCGGCTAAGATTAAAAATTGTGACGCTCTTGGACCTGCTCCCCAACTTATTAGATTACCACTGTCAAGTGTATCGCTTATCACAGGACGAGTCTTAGCCACTAACTTAACCGCATGTTCTATAACATTATCCGAAACAGGGACACGCTTAATTAATTCCTGAAATTTTATTAGTTCTAATTTAGAAACAACTTTTTCTATATTAGGGATATAATCACCTGTTGTTGATTTAATAATTTCCACTTCTTCTCTGAAGGATGGATAATCAAGCCATAGACTAAACATAAAACGATCGAGCTGGGCTTCAGGCAGAGGATATGTCCCCTCTTGCTCTATTGGGTTCTGAGTAGCGAGTACAAAAAATGGCTGTTCTAATTGATATGAGGTACCAGCTGTTGTAACTTTATATTCCTGCATCGATTCAAGAAGTGCCGCTTGCGTTTTTGGCGGAGTTCTATTTATCTCGTCTGCAAGAATTAAATTAGAGAAAAGAGGACCTTTTATAAATCGAAAAGATCTTTTCCTTGAAACTGCATCTTCGTCAATAATTTCAGTACCTGTAATATCTCCGGGCATTAAATCAGGAGTGAATTGAATTCTACTAAAATTTAAATCTAATACTTCAGCCAATGTTTTAATCAATAATGTTTTTGCTAAACCCGGGACACCAACTAATAAGCAATGTCCTTTACATAATAAACTAACGATAAGGTCATCGATGACTTTATTTTGTCCGACTATTACTTTTGCGATCTCTTTTTTTAGTTTTTGAATTGAATCACTTAATTCACTAACTAATTTAACATCATTAGTATTCTCTTTCACTCAAAATTCCTTATATGCGGACTTCCCAGAAGATCTTATCTTTAAGTTCTTGAATCCAATTTGAATAGAGTTTTTGTTTTTTATAAAACTCAGCTAATTTCTTAATTTCGTCATAATCCATAGCAATGCTTGCTTGATGCTGTGGGATTCTTCTCACAAGTCTGACTATATGATATCCATAAGAATTTTTATCAATTTCTAAACGTTTAGGAAAACTAATCTCCCCTTCTTTCAACTTAAGAACGGTCTCAGAAAGTGATTTATCTAATTGCTGTTGTTCAAAAATGCCTAGAGAACCTCCAAACTTACCTGTCTCATGGTCATCACTATACTTAATTGCATAATAAGCAAAAGTATTTTTACCGCTTAGAATGCTATCTCTCAAATCATTTAAAAGTTCAATTGCAGCTAAATCAGATTCGCCATCACTCTTAATTTTGATAAGTATATGACGTGAATGGATTGCATCACCTCTTCTTTCGAGAAGTTGGATGATATGGTATCCGACCGGTGAAAGGATAATGTTCGATAATTGTCCCGGTCCTAAAGCGAAAGCGGCTGCTTCAAATTCAGGATAAAATACACCACGTTTTACAAAACCAAGATCACCGCCTTGGGCAGCACTGCCCGGATCATCAGAATATTTTCTGGCTAATGCACCAAAATCTTTTCCGTCTTTAATTGAATCTAATAATGCTAGTGCGAAATTCTTTGCTTTATTTTTAACTCTCTCGCCTGTTTTAGGATTCTGAAAAATGTGAGAGATTTCAAATCTTTCCGGTATAAGTCCTAAAGAATCTTTATTTGCATCAAAGAAATCTTCGACTTCTTTTCGAGATGATTTTAAGTCTCCGAATTTTTTATTTTGAACTGTCTGTGCCATTAAATTTTTTCTAGTATCTTCAGCCCAATTTCTCTTTAATTTATCAATGGACATTTGATATGCTTGCTCAAGTTTTTCTTTTGAGCCATATTGCTGCGTGATATAGTTAATTTGGTAATCGAGTTGCTGCTGCACTTGTTCTTCAGGCACAACTACTGAATCAAATTCTGCCTGAGCATATAAAAGCTTTTCTTCAATTAAAGAATTTAGTACTTGTCTTAATAAAGTAGAATCTTTTGGGTCAAGATTTCTTTGAGCTGCTTCATAAACAGCTCTAAATTCCACTTCTGATTTCAAAATAATCTCTTTATCGACAACGGCAGCAATTTTATCTAATACCTGCTGAGCATTGTTCTGAATCGAAAGAGTAACAACTAATAATAAAAATATTTTTATTCTGTTTGCCATATAATCTTCGAATTATTATCCTCTAAAATTTCGCTTATGAAATTTCTTAAAAATTCCATGCGTTTAGTTATTAAAAATCTTTGTTCCACCTGTTCCCTAATATTCTCAAGTTTTGGCAGAGTATTTCTATTGTACTTTTCAATTAGTTGAACAACAGTAAAATAATCGGGTTCCGATTTAATTACCACACTAACTTCATTTTGTTCCATTACTTTAAGACTAAAAATGATTTGTTCAGAATTAATCTCATGTGCATACCTAAAACCTAAATTAAGAAGATTAACAACTCCCGGATCTGACTTATATGCACTTGCTATTCTATCCCATTCACTATCAATAAGGAGATTTCTAAATTTAATCGCTTTTTCTTCCGAATTAAATACAATTAAATTAAATCGAAAAGCATCATCATTTAGAATAAAATCATTCTTATACTTTGCAAAATATTCTTCCAATTCTGTTTGTGAAGGCGAAAAAGAAAAATCCTTTAAAGCTTTTGCTTTAAATAAAGCCACTGCTAATTCTTTTTTATTCTGTTCAATAATTGATTTAAACTCTGCTTCTTCGGTTAAACCTTCTTCGACAGCCACCTGATATAAAACTTCTTTTTCAATCCATTCCTTTATAAACTCATCTCTAAATTTTCTATTATTTTTGTAATCACTTAAAGAGCTATCGAGAGCATTTTTAGTTAGTACACTATTACCCGCTTTAGCGACAATAGAATTATCCTCTTTTTTATCGGAACAATAAAAAAGAGAGATTGCAAAAATAGTAATGAGAGCTTTATTTAAAAGCTCTCTCGAGTTCTTCATAATTTAAAACCGGTTTATATTTTACTTTAAGGCTATTAATAAATTCATTCTCTAATCTCTTGCTTTCGCTTTCCTGATATAATGAAGATGCTTCAGCTTTAGCTTCATCAAAAGTTTTTTCTCTTGCACTTTCTTTAGCGACTAATCTAACAATTGCCCAGCCATCCTTATATTTTACGGGGGCGGAGTAATCTCCTTCATTAGTTAGCTTATTTGCTGCTATCGACAATTCATCTGATTGGGCATCTACAAAATCCTTTTCGTTTAATCTATTACCTAATTCTCTTTTATCAATATTTTTATTCATTAGTGTATCAAAATCGTTTCCGGATTTTAACATACTATAAAAATTGTAAATAGTAGAATCGCTTTTAGAATAAAGGATATTATATTTAACTCTATCTCCGAAGCTATAGTTCTCTTTCGTACCTTTCCAATAATTAAGTAATGATACGGAATCTATTTCTATTTTATTCCATACTTCATCTTCAAGAAGCTTAAAGAGATAAACACCACTCTCGTAATCATCCATTAATGCAGCAAAATCCTTATTCACTTTATCGAACTCTAAAGACTTATACCGAAGAGCCAAGGAAGTAGAATAGAAATAAAGAGCATCTGTTAAGAGACCTTTACTGATCGGCTTTAAGAGCATATTTTTTTGTCTTGTCATATATGCCAATAAGCTATCCACCGAATAAAGATCACTTTTCATAACAAATAATTCATTTTTACCGAATTTCTTTGAAATTTCCATCTCTTTATAATCAACTGTTAGCTTAGTTGTATCTTTAAAGTCAATGATATTCTGAAGTGTTGCTTCGCTTAGCTTAAATCCGTATTTAACTTTGAGTGTATCAACTAAAACATCATATTCATTCTTATATCTTGTGCGTTGGAAAAGGTCTTTTAAATTTTCTTTATCTTCTTCAAAGGATGGTAATTCACCAATTTCATAAACCTTAATAATATGATAACCGAATTGAGTTTTAATAATAGAAGATACTTCATCTTTATTGAGTTTAAAAGCAGCATCGTCAAATTCCATAACCATTTTGCCACGTTCAAACTTACCTAAGTCTCCTCCTCTTTTTCCGCTTCCGGGATCATCAGAATATTTCTTTGCCAATTCTTTGAAATCTTCACCTGCTTTAAGACGAGCTTCCACATCTTTAATTTTTGCTAAAGCTTTTACAGTGTCTGTTGTACCGGTGCTATCTTTAAAAGCTGCTAAAATATGGAGTGCTTTCAAATATGGTTTTCTATTTACGATATCTGTTACTTTTATGATATGATAACCGAAACTTGATTTAACCGGTTCAGGATAAACTTCACCTGCTGTTTTAATAGCATAAACTGCATCATCTAATGAAGGGCTGACAATATTTCCGGAGACAACATAATAAACATCTCCGCCTCTGCCTTTTGTATAATTATCTTTTGAATATTCGGAGGCTAGTTTCCCGAAATCTTCTCCATTTTTAATTCTTTGAATAAGTTCCTTTGCAAGTGCTACGGTTTGTTCTTCGTTACGAGATGAATCAGGCACCAAAAATATATGAGAAACTCTGTATTCTTTTTTTCTTCTTTCGTAAAGATTCTTCATCCATGGATCAAAAAGTTCTTTTTCTAAATAGATTGTCTGTCCGATAGCCACTTTATAATCTGTAATTTCTCTTTGTAGTTCAGGATCACTTTTGTAACCTCTTACTTCTGCATCGTTTAATTTCATTTTATAATTAACATAAAGGTCTAAGAAGTTTTTGTATGCAGTAATTGTATCTTTTTTAGCGGCTTCAAGATTGCCGGTATTTTTAACATAAGCTTGCTCAAATTCTGATAAGCTAATTGTGGAATCGTCATATTCTGCAACGATTACTTTGGAACTATCATAAGAGCAAGCCGAAATAAGTGATATCAATGCAACTATGAAAAATAATTTTGAAAATTTAGACATCGTAACCGAATCCTCCATAAAATACTTATTTAGAAAGTTTATATTATTTGTATTATCAATAAAAATCAAGGTAAAGCAAAAAAACGGTATTAATCCATTACCGGTTTAGTATTTCTTTCCCAGAAAAAACCGTATTGATAGCCCTGAATTGAAGGATTATCATCGGCAAGTTTTAAACGTTTTTCGGTTATACAACAGAATTCCCTATCAAGTTCTACCCCTGAATAGAGTCTTTTAAGTTTTTTAGCAACAACCGAAGTCGTACCGGAACCGAGGAAAGGATCAAAAACTAAATCACCCTCATCACTGCTTGCAAGAATTACCTTTGCTAATAATTTTTCTGGCTTCTGAGTTGGATGATCGGTATTCTCGGTCATAGACCAAAATGGTATGGATAAATCAGTCCAAATATTTGATGCATGAGTAAGCCGAAATGAACCATTTGATGATTTTTGCCAATCCTTTGGTTCACCTTCTGAATTTTTATAGGGAGCAAGTACTTTTCTTTTTAGTTTTACTCGATCCGGATAAAATTTGTATTTATCTGAAACTGTACAAAACCAGATATCTTCAGTATTATTTTTCCAGTTACAAGATGATCCTCGCCCTTTTTCTCTTTCCCAAGTAATCCGATTGCGAATTATGAAAAATTGCTCTAGCACTCGCTGAATTGATAGAGAAGAACGCCAGTCACCACAAAAATAGATAGTTGAATCATCTTTTAATATATGCCGTATTGAAATTATCAGTTTCTCAATCCACTTTGAATATTCATCAATCGTTTTTTGAGCGAATATAATAGTGTTAAAGGACTTCCTAAGATTATAAGGCGGATCGATGAATAAAAGATCAACACTTTTTTCGGGTAAATATTTCGCTACCTTAAAAATATCTCCTTGAATTGTCCTTAGAGCAATATCATTAATCGAAGAATCACTTTTTAACTTCAATAAATTATCAGAAAAAATAATTTTATCCTGCCTGCTTAAAGAAATAGTTTGATTACGGCTTGCTATTTTTTTATCCATAAAATTATTTAGCCGCGGTTCCCGGTTGAATCGATTCATTAATCTCTAAAATTTTAACAAAACCATCAGGTGTATCTAAAGCCATAATCATACCTCTCGATTCCAGTCCCATAAGTTTTGCAGGTTTAAGATTAGCGACAATTAATACCTTTTTGCCGATTAAATCTTCAGGTGAATAACTTTTAGCTATTCCTGCCACGACTTGTCTTTTTTCAAATCCTAAATCAAGTTGAATGCGGAGAAGTTTTTCGCTCTTTTTTACTCTTTCGGCATCAATTACTAATGCAGTGCGCAATTTTATTTTCTTGAAATCATCTATTGTGATTTCCTCATCCGGAATATGTACAGGAGCACCATCAACTACACCTAATTTACTCACTAATTTATCTATTACCGCGTCTTCAATTTTTGTAAATAAAATTTCAGATTTTCCAAGAGAATGACCTTCCGGCAAATTCAAATTACCAGAATCGGTCCAATTCTTTGGTTCAGCATTCAGCATATTGAAAATTTTACCGGACGAAAATGGGATAACCGGAGCAAACACAGAAGCTAAAGTATAAATCGTATTCAAACAGATATTGAGCGTGGTACCACATTTTTCTTTATCCGATTTAACTGTTTTCCACGGTTCTGAATCATTAAAATATTTATTTGCTGAACGAGCCAATGACATCATTTCAAAAACCGCATCTTTTACTTTATATTTTTCTAAAAATTCACTTATGCTCTCCGGAGCTGATTTAATATTATTAATCATCTCCTCGTCAATAAGGTCAAGTTTTCCGAGAGGAGGTACTTTACCATCAAAATGTTTAGAGGAAAAAATAAATGTACGATTAATAAAATTACCTAATATATCCGCCAGTTCGCTATTTGTCCGGTTCTGAAATTCTTTCCAATAAAAATCGGTATCTTTATTCTCTGGCAGATTAGCTGCAAGAGTATATCTTAGAGTATCAGCATCAAAGAGTTCGAGAAATTCATCCACATCAATCCCCCATCCGCGAGACTTTGAAAATTTCTTTCCTTCAAAATTTAGAAATTCATTTGCAGGTACGTTTTGAGGGAGAATATACTTTAAAGGATTAACATCATTCCATCCCATTAACATTGCAGGGAAAATTATGGTATGAAATACGATATTATCTTTACCGATAAAAGCTACATATTTTGTATCTGCATCATTCCAATAATCTTTCCAAAGTTCCGGTTTACCTAATTTTTCTGATAATTCGATTGTTGCTGAAATATATCCTAGGACAGCTTCAAACCAAACATATAGGACTTTACCTTCGGCATCCTCTAAGGGTACCTTCACTCCCCAATCGAGGTCTCTTGTATAAGCACGATCTTTAAGACCTTCCCTAAACCATCCATTGCAATATTGAAGAACATTATCCTTCCAGCCATACTTTTCACTCATTTCTTTAATATAATCTTCAAGGCGTTCCTGATATTTGCCTAAAGGGAAATACCAATGAGATGTTTCTTTTAAAATTGGTGTTTCCCCTGAGATTTTACTTTTAGGATTTATAAGTTCTGCCGGTTCGTATAATGAATTACATTTTTCACATTCATCACTTCGAGCCTCTAAATAACCACATTTTGGACATGTACCTTCTACATATCGGTCAGGTAAAAACTTCTTTACTTTTTCGTCATAGAATTGCGATGTCTTTTTCTCAACTAATATTCCTTGATCATGATAACATTTGAAAAATTCTTGCGCAGTTTTATGATGAATGGGAATACTTGTCCGCGAATAGATATCAAAGCTCATCCCGAATTTTTCAAAAGCATTTTTATTAAGTTCATGAAAACGATCAATAATTACTTGAGGAGACACTTTTTCATTATCGGCAGAAATTGTAATTGGCACACCATGTTCATCAGAGCCACATATATATATTATATCATCGCCTTTAAGACGTTTATAACGGACATAGATATCAGCAGGCAGATATGCACCGCTAAGATGACCTAAATGAATCTTGCCATTTGCATAAGGGAGTGCAGATGTAACTAATATTTTTTCTTTTTTCAAAAGTAACCTCAGGGATTCGTAATTAGCTTATTAATATAATAAAAATCGGGCAATTTTTGACCAATAAAAAAGCCGTTACAAGCGATTTTGAAACGGCTTTTAAAATTAAGCAAAGATAAAATTAATTCGGGATTACATTTCCTGATTCTGTTTAACTAGAAAGAAGTTTATTAATAGAATCAGCTGCTCTTCTTCCTTCGCCCATAGCTAAAATAACAGTAGCAGCTCCAAGAACTATATCTCCGCCGGCAAATATTTTTTCCATAGATGTCTTCTGATTTTCGTCAACAATTATATTTCCCCATTTATTAACATTTATTTCGGGATTTGATTGACTTATAAGCGGGTTACTACTATTACCGATTGCAACAATTACAGTATCGACATCGAGGATAAATTCACTATTAGCTAATTCCACAGGTCTCCTTCTCCCTGAGCTATCAGGTTCTCCTAATTCGTAACGTAAACATTCAATCCCATTGACTTTCCCTTTTTCATCTCCGAGAATTCTTTTTGCATTCTGAAGGAATAAAAATTCGATACCTTCTTCTTTTGCATGCATCACTTCTTCCTTACGAGCAGGCATTTCCACTTCAGTTCTTCTATAAACCACATATACTTTTTCTGCGCCGAGACGCTTAGCCATTCTTGCGGCATCCATTGCAACGTTGCCACCTCCAAGAACAGCAATTTTTTTAGACGGATAAATTGGGGTATCAGCTTTTCCCTTTTCAAAAGCTCTCATTAAGTTAGCTCTTGTAAGATATTCATTTGCAGAAAATACACCTACTAGATTTTCTCCTTCAATATTCATGAATACTGGAAGACCTGCTCCGGTACCTAAAAATATTGCATCATATCCATCTTTATTAATTAAATCCATCAGTTTGCGGGTCTTACCGACTACAAAATTGGTTTTAATTTCTACACCCATTGCCGAAAGAGTTTCAATTTCACGATCGATAATATCGTTTGGCAAACGAAATTCAGGAATACCATAACGAAGTACTCCTCCAAGTTTATGGAAAGCTTCAAATATTGTAACATGATGCCCTTGTCTTCTGCAATCCGCTGCCACTACTAAACCGGCAGGACCACTTCCGACAACTGCTACTTTTTTACCCGTTTCAGGTTTTATTTCAGGAATCGAAATTCTTCCTGTCATCCTTTCCCAATCGGCAACAAACCTCTCCAATCTCCCGATAGCAACTGCTTTATCAACATCTTTTAATGCTTTCCCGACTGTGCAACTTTGTTGACATTGGACTTCTTGAGGACAAACACGCCCGCAAATTGCAGGAAGCAAACTGGCTTCTTTAATCACACCTGCAGCACCTTCAAAATCAGAATGAGCCACGTGATCGATAAACCGAGGTATATCAATTTTCACCGGACAATCATCCACACAATTTTTTTTAACACATTGCAAGCAGCGCATAGCTTCAATTCTCGCTTGTTCCATTGTGTAACCGAGTGCCACCTCATCTAAATTGTTAACTCTTATAGATGGGTCTTGGGCCGGCATCTCCTGCGCCGGAATCTTTGTTCTCTCTTTTGCTTTTAAATCATCTACTCTTGTAACGTAGTCTGCAATTAATATTTTTGCTTCTTCAGAGAATTGCTCAATAGTTTTATGGCTCATATCTTAGATTCCTTTTCATCAACCAATGCGTCCAGATAACAATTATGAACATCCCGTTCAATTTCTTTATATGAGTTAAGTCTATTAATCATATTATCGAAATCAACTTTATGCCCATCAAACTCAGGACCGTCCACACAAACGAATTTGACTTGATTGCCTACATTAACGCGGCATCCTCCGCACATCCCTGTTCCATCAACCATAATGGTATTTAGCGAGACTTGAGTAAAAACTCCAAAAGGTCGAGTAGTTTCGGAACAGAATTTCATCATTAAAGGTGGTCCTATTGCTATTACCATATTCGGCTTTTCTTCTCTTTCACATACTTCTTTTAAAGGTTCAGTAACTAATCCTATTCTTCCATAAGAGCCATCATCAGTGCAAATAATTAATTCATCTGCAATCGTTTTCATCTCTTCTTCAAGAATGATTAGCTCTTTATTACGAGCACCAATGATTATAATGACTTTATTACCTGCATTTTTGAGTGCTTGTGCAATTGGATGTAAGGGTGCAACACCAATACCACCGCCAACACAAACTACTGTTCCAAAATTTTCAATATGTGTAGCGGTACCAAGCGGACCTACTAAAGCAGGTAAGGCATCTCCGACCTTCATTTTCGAAAGTGCATGAGTACTTTTTCCAACTACCTGATAAATAATTGTAATAGAACCTTCCTTAATATCTGCATCGGCAATAGTAAGTGGAATTCTTTCACCATAATCATCATCAACCTGCAAAATAATAAATTGCCCTGCAGCCCGCTCTTCAGCAATCATAGGGGCTGCAATTCTCATTAGATATACATCTTTTGATAACTGTTTCTTAAAAAGTATTTTGTTCATATAATTTAATCTAACCCTTTATACATATCTTCAATTAAGTTCGTATAGCGTTCTTCGATTACTTTTCTTTTTACTTTTAATGAAGGAGTAAGTTCCCCCCCTTCTATCGAGAACGGTTTATCAAGAATAGCGAATTTTCTTACCCTTTCAAATCCGGCTAATTTCTTTTGAAAAACATCTAATTCTTTATCCAATAATTCATAAATCTGTTTGAGATTAACTAATTCCATCGGATCAGTATATTGAATACGATTTGCATCAGCATATTCCTTTAGTGCTTCAAAATCAGGCACGATGAGTGCACTTAAAAACATCCTTCTATCACCAATTAAAACAAACTGATCAATATATTTACTGGCAAGGAACATATTTTCAATTGGTGTTGGTGCTATATATTTACCTGTTGTCGTTTTGAAAAGATGTTTTTTTCTATCAGTAATAATTAAAAAACCTTCGGCATCAAAAACACCAATATCACCGGTATGAAGCCATCCATTTTTAATTGAATCATCAGTTTCTTTTTTATTCTTGTAATATCCTTTCATGATATTAGGGCCATAAGCAAGGATTTCGCCATCTTTAGCAATTTTCACTTCTACTCCCGGCATTACTTTCCCCACTGTTCCAAATTTATAATCATTCGGTCTATTAGCTGCAATTACCGGAGATGATTCCGTTAGGCCATACCCTTCAATAATTAACATTCCTGCTGCTTCAAAGAATAAACCTAATTCTCGAGCAAGTGCAGCACCACCGGAAATAAAAAAGCGAAGCCTCCCGCCGGTTTTATCTTTGAGTTTTGCATATACCAATTTACTTGCTAGTTTGTGTTTTAATGTTAATGAGATTGGTATTGGCATACCGCTCTGTTTTACTATAGCAAATTCTTTACCGATTTCAATACCCCAATTAAAAATTTTCTGTTTGCTTGCAGGTTGGTTTTCTACATTCTTTTTAATTTTACTATACATTCTTTCAAAAAGTCGAGGTACGGCCGTCATTATTGTTGGTTTAATGTCTTCCATATTTGAAGCAACCTTCTCGATACTTTCAGCATAAGCAATTGCACCGCCACACGAGAATGCAGTATAATAGCCGGCCATTCTTTCAAAAATATGACATAGTGGTAAAAACGAAAGGAATAGATCCGTTTCTCCGATATCAAAAATTTCATGTGCAGATTTAATATTAGAGCATATATTTTTGTGCGTGAGCATTACTCCTTTTGGTTCGCCTGTTGTGCCAGATGTATAAATGATTGTGCATAAATCATCTTCGTGGCAAAGTTCGGAACTTTCTTTAAAGTAATTTGGATTTTCAGTTTTGAATATTTTTCCTTTATTCATGATTTCATTAAAGGATACCACACCTTTATCGGCGGTTACATCAACTTCATCCATTACGATTATATGTTTTACAGTCTTAAGATTATTTTTGACCTTAAGGACTTTATTTAACTGATATTTATTTGAAACAATAACAGCGACAGATTCTGAATTATTAAGGATAAACTCGATAGTATCAGAAGTTGAAATAGGGTAAAGAGGGACATCAACAGCGCCAAGCGATAAAATTCCAAAATCAGCTACAACCCATTCAGGGCGGTTTTCTGAAATAATAGATATTCTTTCTTCACGTTTAATCCCTATTGAAGCTAGACCTAAAGCAAATGATTCCGTCATATCATAAAGTTCAGGATACTTGATCTCAAGCCAAGTATCTCCCTTTTTGTACTTAATTACATAACGGTCTTTTCCCTTTGCAAACTCTAAAGTTATTGTTCTGAAGAGTTCTGAAATAGTTTTGAAATCCTTATAAATAGACATCACACACTCCTTTTTTAGAAGATTATTAAGTTACGAGTGAGAAATAATATATGCAACGTTCAAAAAAAATTATTATACTTGGCACTAAATTATTTAGGAATTAAATGAAATTCGTCCGAAGGATGTACGATTGGGTTTTGCACTGGGCAGATTCACCGAATGGAGCTTATGCGTTATTTTTAATTGCATTTGCCGAGTCATCATTTTTCCCAATTCCGCCCGATGCTTTATTAATTGCCTTAATCTTGGGGGCACAAAAAAAAGCATTTAAATTTGCTGCTATATGTACAGGAGCTTCTGTCTTAGGTGCTTTATTTGGTTATATGATTGGTCATTTTCTTTGGTGGAGCGGTCCTAACGATTTTTCTTCTTTAGCTAATTTTTTCTTTAATAATGTGCCCGGATTTTCTACTCATATATTTTATGATGTAAAAGCTTTATATGATGAATGGAATTTTTGGATAATCTTTACTGCAGGATTTACACCAATTCCTTATAAAGTATTTACTATTACCGGTGGTGCATTTAATGTAAATATTATTCTTTTTACTATTGCATCGATTTTAGGTAGAGCAGGAAGATTTTTCTTGGTTTCTTATCTGATCTGGAGATTCGGTCCGCAAATAAAAACTTTTATCGACAAGTATTTTAATATTTTGGCTATGGGTTTTACGGTACTACTGATTGGTGGGTTTGTAATTATAAAATATTTGATTTAGATATTTCTATCAAATTTGTTCTCCACTAAAACAAGTCGGCATTTTTGATATTAGTTATAATGATGTAAAAAAAAGCAGTAAGGATATCCTTACTGCTTTTTTTATAGATCAATTTAATTAAATCATATTTTCAGGTCTAACAACCTCATTGAATTTTTCACTTGTAAGAAGTCCAAGTTCGACCGCTGCTTCTTCAAGAGTTTTATTTTCTGCATGTGCTTTCTTAGCTACCTTTGCCGCATTATCATAACCGATATGAGGATTAAGTGCTGTTACCAACATTAAAGAATTTTTCAAATGATTATTAATAACAGATGAATTTGCTTCAATTCCCACAACACAATGATCAGTAAAACTTTCGCACGCATCTGAAATTAGCCTGATTGAATTAAGCACATTATAAATAATAACGGGCTTAAACACATTCAACTCAAAATTACCCATAGCACCACCGAAATTAACTGCCACATCATTTCCAAATACTTGAGCGCAAACCATTGTCATTGCTTCAGATTGAGTAGGATTAACTTTACCTGGCATTATAGAGCTACCGGGTTCATTTTCAGGGAGCATTAATTCCCCAATTCCACATCTTGGCCCTGAGCCTAACCACCGAACGTCATTTGCTATTTTCATTAGTGATGATGCCAATGTTTTTAGGGTACCATGAAATTCAACTAATGCATCGTGCGCTGCAAGAGCCTCGAATTTATTAGGAGCTGATACAAAATTAAGTCCGGTTATTTCAGCTATTTTTTTTGCTGAAAGTTCTGCAAATTTTGGATGAGTATTTAAACCGGTGCCAACAGCAGTACCGCCTAAAGCTAATTCATATAAATATGGCAATGAATTATTTATTCTATCAAGTCCATTTGTTAATTGCTGAACATAACCGGAAAATTCTTGACCAAGAGTAAGAGGGACAGCGTCCATTAGATGCGTTCTTCCGATTTTAATAATTCCCATAAATTCTGTTGATTTTACTGCGAGTGCATCACGAAGTTTAGTAACCATTGGAATGAGTCGTCTATGTATCTCCTCAACCGCAGCAATATGCATTGCAGTAGGAAATGTATCGTTTGAAGATTGAGCTTTATTGACATCATCATTAGGATGAATCGGTTTTTTACTTCCAATCACTCCGCCCGAAATTTCGATGGCACGATTGGAAATTACTTCATTACTATTCATATTAGTTTGAGTACCGCTGCCTGTCTGCCAAATTACCAATGGGAAATGATCATCTAATTTACCGGATATAACTTCATCGGCAGCTTGAACAATTAAATCAACTTTTTCTTTGCTAAGTGTACCTAATTCATTATTAGTTAGAGCTGCAGCTTTTTTTAGTATTCCGAGAGCTCTTATCATTTCGCGAGGGAAACGATTTCCGCCTATCTTAAAATTCATTAAACTTCTGGCAGTCTGAGCTCCATAATACATATCTGATGGGACTTGAATTTCACCCATTGAATCAGTTTCTATTCTATAATCCATTTTACCACTCCCAATTTTGATTAATAGTTAAATTTAAGCTAAGCAATCCTGAAATTCAATAATTATCATGTAAATGAAAAACAAAAAAGTTATCTTTGTGATTCAGTTACTTTTATTGAAAGAGAGAAAATGTCGAGAAATACAAAACGTCCGACTTGGGATGAATATTTCCTGAAAGTAGCAATGTTAGTATCGGAAAGAGCAACATGTCCGAGGATGCATTGCGGCTGCGTATTAGTAAAAGATAAGCAAATTCTTTCAACCGGATATAATGGCTCTATTCCGGGGGATGAACATTGCGAAGATATTGGTTGTATGGTTGTGGATAATCATTGCGTAAGGACTATTCATGCAGAGATGAATGCGATATTACAATGTTCATCGCATGGGATCAGTACGGCAGGAGCTACTGCTTATGTAACTAATATGCCATGTACTAACTGTTCAAAAGCATTAATTGCAGCCGGCATCAAAGAGGTAATTATTTTTTCTGATTACCATGATACTCTTGCAGAACACTTTTTTACTATTGCAAAAGTTCCCATTAGAAGAATTGAAAAACCGAGTTCTGATATCGATTATGATTTAGATAGCTTTACTTCGGCAAAAAAAATTGAGAAAACTAAATAAGAATTTACTATGTGGTTAAATAAAGAATATCTCCAAAAATATTTTAGACCGGAAAATTTTATAAACCGAGATCTAAGCTGGGTAGAATTTAATAGAAGAGTGCTCGAAGAAGCCTTAAATCTTGAACTACCACTTCTTGATAGAATAAAATTTATTTCAATCTTTTTTTCTAATCTGGATGAATTTTATATGATCCGAGTTTCGGGTTTGAAAGAACAAATACACGCAAAAGTATTTGATTCCACAATTGATGGTCTTACACCAATCGAACAATTAAATTTGGTAGAAAAAAGTGTTCGTCCAATGCTTGATAAAATTCATAAATATTGGGTTAATGAGATTATTCCTGAATTAGAAAAGAATAATGTTTATATAAAGCAATTAGAAGAATTAGAAGAGAACGAGAGAGAAGAATTAAATAATTATTTCTCGAGAGAAATATATCCGGTGCTCACTCCCCTTGCATTTGATCCAGGAAGACCATTTCCCTATGTATCAAATCTGAGTCTTAGTTTTGCAATATTAGTTAAAAAACAAAATGGTGATAAACATTTTGCAAGAGTAAAAGTACCAAGCTTATTGCCTCGTCTCTTAAGAGTAAATGACATCGTAAAAACTCCTTCCAAGAATGGGAAGACAGATATAAATTATATTTGGATTGGTGATTTAATAAAATTTAATTTACCTAAATTATTCCCCGGACTTGAAATTCTTGAAGCATATAGATTTAGGATTACACGAGATACAGACCTTGAAATACAAGAGGATGAAGCAGACGACTTACTGGAACTAATCGAAGAAAATATTAAGCAAAGAAAATTTGGGTCTGTCGTTCGTCTTGAAGTAGAAATAAATATGCCCGATTTTATGATCGATACATTAGTAGAGAACCTTC
Source organism: bacterium BRH_c32 (assembly GCA_001516025.1). Taxonomy (GTDB): domain Bacteria; phylum Bacteroidota; class Ignavibacteria; order Ignavibacteriales; family Melioribacteraceae; genus BRH-c32. Next base: position 208,314 of record LOEU01000037.1, read on the forward strand.
AGATAACAAGAGATGATGTTCATATAATCGATGGGAATTTGGGACTTAGCGACGTAATGATATTACATGATCTGCCTCTGCCTCAGTTAAAGGAAAAACCGTTTCATCCTGTATTGAATCCGGTGTTCGAGGAGGAAGAAACTTTTTTCTCAATCATAAAGAAAAATGATGTATTGCTTCATCACCCCTATGATTCATTTAGTCCTGTAATTGATTTCATTAAGCAAGCAGCTCGAGACCCTGAAGTACTTGCAATTAAGCAAACACTTTATCGTGTGGGTAATAATTCGCCAATAATAAAATATCTTATTGAAGCTGCCGAAAGAAAAAAACAAGTAGCGGTATTGGTGGAATTAAAGGCAAGATTCGATGAAGAGAATAATATTTTTTGGGCAAGAGAATTGGAAAAAGCAGGCGTGCACGTTGTTTATGGTTTGTTAGGTTTAAAAACACATGCTAAGATGACACTTGTAGTTAGAAAAGAAGTAGAAGGTGTTAAACGATATATTCATTTAAGCACAGGTAACTATAATATATCAACTGCAAAACTATATACTGATATTGGTATTTTTACTTGCGATGAAGAGTTATGTTCAGATGTTTCAGAAGTATTTAATTTTCTTACCGGGTACTCTGAGCAGAAAGAATATCGTAAACTTTTTGTTGCACCTCTTAATATGAGAAACCAAATGCTTTTATTGATTCAAAGAGAAATCGAAAATGTGAAGCTCGGAGGCGAAGGAAGAATCATTTTTAAAATGAATTCATTAGTCGATCCAACTATTATTGCCGCATTATATGAAGCATCTAAAAGGGATGTAAAAATTGATTTGATAATCAGAGGTATCTGTTGTTTAATTCCACAAGTACCCGGATTGAGTGATAATATTAGAGTGATAAGTATTGTAGGAAGATTTTTAGAGCATAGCCGAGCATATTATTTCTTTAATAACGGCAAAGAAGAAGTGTATTCAGGAAGTGCAGATATGATGCAAAGGAATTTAGATCGTAGAGTGGAAACCATTTTCCCAATTAGTGATAAGCGTCTTAAAAAGGCAGTAATCGAAAAAATAATGATTCCTGCACTTCAAGATACAACGAAAGCAAGAGTATTACTTCCAACTGGTAAATACGTTTTTAATAGAAGAGTATGTAACGAGAAACATTTCAATTACCAAGAGTGGTTAATGGAAAATAGCGTTACCACATATAAAAAGACTCCAAAACGCGGGAAAAAATAATTAAAAAATTAACCAATAAATTTGTGCGGTTATTATACAAATTATTATTCCCATTGCAATCGGCAAAAAGGTAGAAATAAGAGTCCACTTAATGCTTTTTGTTTCTTTATAAATTGTATAGATAGTTGTAGAACATGGATTATGTAATAAACTAAAGAGCATTAAGTTAATCCCTGTTAATAAACTCCATCCTCCATTGTGTAGGATCATTGCAGTATCATTAACTGAATCGAGTTCAAACATTACCCCTGCACCGGAACCACCTGTCATACCTGAAACCAATACAGTCAGCATTAATACGGTCGGTATAACAATTTCATTAGCGGGGATAGCAATTACATAAGCCAAAATAATCACTCCATTGAGTCCCATAAATAAAGCAAATGGATCAACCCAATTAATAAAATATTCTGCAATGCTAATATCATTATAAGTAATATTAGCAACCATCCAAATAACCATACCGGCAGGAACGGCAAATACAACTGCGCGCCACAGAACAAATAAAGTTCTATCGATAAGTGAAGTATATAAAGTCTGCAAAAAACGAGGCGGTCTATATGGAGGCAGTTCTAAAGTGAATGAAGAAGCCTCCCCTTTAAGTACCGTTTTTGATAAACCCCAAGAGACTACAAGACTGAAGAAAATTCCGAGAACTGCAATAAATACTACTGCGGCAGCAGAAACTATTCCTGCCAAATAAGCCGGGACAGCACCGCCAATAAAGATTGTAGCAATTAATATTTGAGTAGGCCATCTTCCATTACATAGAGAAAAATTATTAGTGATAATAGCAATGAGACGTTCACGGGGACTATCGATAATTCTTGTTGCAATAATTCCTGCGGCATTGCAACCGAACCCCATACTCATCGTTAGAGCTTGTTTTCCGTGAGCACCGACTCGTCTATAAATATTATCAAGATTAAACGCCACTCTCGGTAAATAGCCGAAATCTTCAAGTAATGTAAACAATGGGAAAAATATTGCCATCGGAGGAAGCATTACTGCAATTACCCAAGCCATTGCAAGATAAGCTCCATCAACTAATAATCCCGTAATCCACATTGGGATAGAAAGATTTATAAATGCCGTTCTAATTACCGGATGCAGATAATCAACTAATAGATTAGCAAGAAGTCCCGAAGGGAAATTAGCTCCTTGAATTGTAATCCAAAAAACTACTGCGAGCATTAAAAGCATTAAGGGGAGTCCGAATGTTCTGCTTGTAACCAATCGGTCTAAAGTTCTATCCCAATCAAATTTTGGTTTATCTTTATCTTTGGTTACAGCAACCGAAGAAATTTCATTTGCTTCTTTATAGATTGATTCTATAATTGCATCGTGAAAATTTTCACCGATTTCCCATCTGTATTTATTTGCGAGATTAAGTATCTCTTCTTTTTTATTCATAGATTAATTTTTCTTAAGGTTACCTAATTCCCCTGATTTGAGAGCATCAATTATACGTTGATCCCCTTCAAGCAATCGGAGTGCTATCCATCTCGAATTAGGTAAATCCGGAAATTCTGAATTTATTTTATTTTGTAACTCTCTAATTGCATGAGAAACCCCGCTTATCTCATTAGACATTCTTCGCGGTTTGCAAATATATTTACCTGTTGCCACTTCATCGATAAATCTTAATAGTTCGTTGATTCCTTGATTTTGTCTCGCTGCTGTAAGGATAACTGGTATTCCTAATTCTTTCGATAATTTTCTATCATCAACTGTAATTTTGTGGCGAGCCGCTTCATCAATTAAATTAACGCAAAGAACGGCTCGATCTGTTATCTCTAAAACTTGTAGAACTAGATTTAAATTTCTTTCAAGCCTGGTAGCATCAGCTACAATAATGGTTACATCAGGCTGACCGAATAAAATAAAATCACGTGCAATCTCTTCATCTGTACTTGTCGATAGAAGCGAATATGTCCCGGGTAGATCAACTATTTTATAACGATTTTCGGCATACTTAAATCCACCTTCGGCACGTGCAACAGTCTTTCCTGGCCAATTCCCGGTATGCTGCCTTAATCCGGTAAGAGCATTGAATACAGTACTCTTCCCCGTATTTGGATTCCCAGCTAATGCCACAACATAATCAGTATCGCTTAGATCAATCCCAAGCTTAACTAAATTATTTGCATTATGTGCAGCAGGACAGTTAGCACAATTATTTAAGTCCGGATTCATAATTATTCAATATAAATGTGTTGTGAAATATTTTTTCTAAGAGCTACGACTGTACCTCTTACTTCATAAGCAACCGGATCACCACCAAGTCCGACAAGGTTTGCTTTAATTTCAGTCCCCGGAATAAACCCGAAATCCAAAAGTCTTCTTCTTTGCAAACCTCGAATAGCCTTTGATATTTCTTTGATTCGAGAAGTTTCGCCTTGATTAAGACTGGAGAGGAGACGATTAATACCAAATTTTCCTGCTCTTTCTTCTTTCGGTATTACAGTGATATTGGCTGCTAATACAGGCGCAAGTATGGATTCATCAATATCGGATTCAAAGCTAATTCTACGATCATCTTTTTCAAGAATTCTTAGTTTTGCACCGGGAAATAATTTTTGAGCAACAATTTGAGCATAAGTTTCTTTTGGTTCATCTTCAATATGAGTAATTTCATAAACCTTTCCAACTAAAGCATCGCTTAATAATATTCCTTCCTTTACTTGCATCTGACCAAGCGCATCGGGAATTGGATCCCCATGTGGATCTAATAAAGGATTACCTAATGAAGCTGCAAGTCTATTAGCTTCTTCTTCATTAAAATCATGTTCGCGCTTTTCAGCTTCTTTATGCCAATCGTTTTCATGGACGCTTGTCTTATCCGCCAAGTATCGTTCATATAATCTATGGATTCTAATTACTTTAAGTGCGTAACTACGTCCATTTTCTGTAAGTGATATTTTTTCATGGATTTTAGTTATTAGCTTTAGTTGCAATAATTTATCAATTAAATCAGTACTTGCTCTTCTTCTAATTTGCAAATTACCGGCAAGAGAATCCGAAGTAGTATCTAATTTTTTCTGTTCAAAATCATATATATGCTTGAGCGCATCTTCGATAATAATTTTATCGCTTTTGCGGTTTTTCTCTCTCATCTATTAATAGCTCCTATTCTTACAGCAAAAATTATTGATACCATAAAACAATGTACTAAAAAATAATCGATATCAATTAACTTACTCATTATTCCTTCGTAACTAAATATCTTTTTATTTTTTGAGTTGTAGTTTTTTCAAATTCTTGCTCCCTTACATGTATTTTTTTGATCTGTTTATAAGCTGCTAATTGACTATTAACCTTAGCGATTTCCTCATTAATTTTTGATTCAATAAGTTCTTTCGTTATCGGAACATTTTGCCTTTCAGCCAATTCAATAAAAGCTTCGGCGTCTGCTACAATTTGTACAGCTATAATTTCACCTTGTTTCTCATCATCTTGACCAAATACCATCGATTCCAAAATATATGGGCTTCGATTAAGTAAATCTTCAATTTCCTCAGGAAAAACATTCTTTCCGCTCTTAGAAATTATGACATTCTTTTTTCTTCCGTTTATATGAAGGAATCCATCTTCATCAATAAAACCGATATCTCCGGTCTTAAACCAACCATCCTCAAACGCTTCAGCAGTTAATTTATCATTTTTATAATATCCGGGCATAACACTTGGACCCTTAACCCAAATTTCACCTGACCCATTTTCTCCCGGATTATGAATCTTAACTTCAACTCTTGTAAGAGGAATTCCTGCTGCATTATCTTTAAAGTTATTCAACTGATTTAAAGCAACTATTGGAGAAGTCTCAGTCAAGCCATAACCTTGAACGAAATTAAATCCAAATTCGCGAAGTCCCTTTGCCACTAATGGATCGGGAGCCGCGCCTCCTGCAATAAAAATCCTTACACTTCCGCCAAATTTTTCATGCAATTCGGAAAATACTTTTTTCTTTAAATCCTTCATTCCTATTTGCGAAAACACATTTGTAAGTTTTACTAACGAAGGAACAATTTTCGATTTTATTTTATCCTCATTTATTGATTTTACAATACGTTTAAACATTTTGTCGAATAATAATGGAACGCCAAGTAAAATTGTTGCCTTAACTTTTTGGATATCGTCAACAACAGTTTTTAATGAACGAGCATAAAAGACTGAGGCACCACGATATAAAGGACACAACATCCCGCATGTACATTCATAAGTATGATGAATCGGTAAAACCGAAAGGAAACGATCGTTAGAATCGATTAAAAGCATACTAACCATATCAACTAAATTAGAAGCAAGATTTTTTTGAGTTAGCATCACGCCTTTCGCTCTCCCTAACGAACCGGAAGTGAAAATTATTTCAGCCAGCTCATCCGGATTAATTTTAGGTAAATCAGACTCATAAGCAGCATCTGATTTTCTCATCATTTCAACCATATTAAGAAATGACTTGTCTTCAAAAGTCTCATCCATACAAATAAAATGTTTCAACCTTTTTAATGAACCTTTCGATTCACTAATCATGCTAGAAAAGGCTCCTGAGAATACGATAACTTCAGAATCCGATTCATGGATAATATTTATTATTTCATTTTGAGTTAGATTCTTATCGATTGGGACAATTACATAATTAAAACACATACTAGTAAGAAAAGTTAAAGACCACTGAACTCTATTTTCGCCAATAAGAGCAATATGAGTTTTCTCTTTTACCCCCAAGTTTTTTAGAGCGTTTCCAAATTTGAGAATGTTATGCTTAAGTTCTGAAAAAGTTAAACGATTTATCGGAGTATTATTAAGGTCTTCAATAGCATGCTTAGACCCAAATTCACGAGCTGAATTAAGCACCATATCTTGAATTGAAACAATATTAGGTACTTTGTTTAGTTTGATTTCTCTTTTCATATCACACACACATTTATTTAGTTTTTAGTAAATTCCACTAAAATTGCTTTTAACAAATCATAGAATTTCTCTACATCTTTTATATTTACACGCTCATCGGGAGAATGAGCTCCTTCAATGGTTGGACCAAATGATAACATATCTAAACCGGGATATTTACCGCCTAAGATTCCGCATTCCAAACCTGCATGTATAGCTTTAATTTCCGGTACATTCTTATATAAATCTTGATAAACCGTCTTTGCTTTCATTAAAGCTTCTGATTTCATATTTGGTTTCCAACCGGGATATCCATCACCAACCTTTACTTCGCCACAGGCAAGATCAAATACTGCTTTGACTGACGAGGCTACATATTTCTTAGCAGATTCAATCGAACTCCTTTGACTGGTACCTATTTTTATTTCATCATTCTCATAAACTACTGTTGCTAAATTCGTAGATGTTTCCACTAAATCGGGTATGTCTTGACTCATTGCAATAACACCATGAGGCATTGCAAGGATTACGTTAAGAATTTTTTGCGTAAATGATTCCGAAAATACTTTTTCTGATTTTTCTTCCACTTGCTTAATTGATATAGAAATTTCAGGGTCTTTAGGTGTAAATTCAGATTTGTATTCATACTTAAATTCTTCTATATACTTTTTAATTTTCTCTAGATTAACAGATTCTATAAAAAGTTTTAATTCAGCTTCTCTGGCGATGGCATTCCTTTTTGAACCGCCATTGATTGAGCTAATAGCAAATTGGACATCATTAAATTTATTTAAAAGACGAGCTAAAATTTTAATTGCATTAGCTCTTCCATCTGATATATTTAATCCGGAATGGCCACCTTTTAATCCACCAATTAAGATTTCATATTCATCGAAACCCTTAGGTGCGTCAGAATATTCGCACTTAAATGTTCCGACAGTATCTTGTCCGCCGGAGCATCCGACATAAAATGCACCATCTTCTTCAGAATCTAAATTCAAAAGAATTTTTCCTTTTACAAAACCAACTTCTAAATTATTAGCTCCCGTTAATCCTGTCTCTTCATCAACCGTAAAGAGAAGTTCAATAGGACCGTGTTCGAAGCTAGTATCATTGGCGATAGCCAATGCAGCAGCGACTCCAATACCATTATCAGCACCCAATGTAGTCCCATCAGCTCTAATCCAACCATCTTCTCTAATTAATTTTATAGAGTCCTTCATAAAATCATGTTCGGTACCTTTATTTTTTTCGCAGACCATATCAATATGACCTTGAAGCACAATAGTTGGTTTATTTTCAAAACCTTTAGTAGCAGGAAGCTCCATTATTATATTAGAAACTGAATCCTCTCTAATAACTAAGTTATTTTCTTTAGCAAATTTTCTTAAGTACTCTACAACTTTTTCTTCATGTTTTGATGGGCGAGGAATATTACTGATTTCTTCAAATCGTTCCCATAAAAGTTGTGGGTTTAATCCTTCAATTGCTTTTGACATTTTTTTTCTCCAATTTTTTTAACTATGACGAATATTAAGAATATCACCATCCTTAACTATATATTCTTTCCCTTCTAATCTCCAACTTCCTGCTTCTTTGCATTTACTCATGGAACCGTGCAAAATATAATCATCATAATGAACAACTTCGGCTCTTATAAACTTATTAAAGAAATCGCTATGAATAACACCTGCAGATTGTTGAGCTGTAAAATTTTTCTTTATTGTCCAAGCTCTGCATTCATCTTCCCCGACAGTAAAAAATGCTTGTAAACCTAGTAGCTCATAACATGTACGAATTATACGTGATAAAGAAGATTCCTTAATTCCATAATCAGTCATAAAAGCTTCTCTGTCTTCATCATCGAGAGTAATCAATTCATTTTCTATCTTAGCAAAGAATGGAATAATAACTGCATTTGATTTGCCATATTTTTCTTGCAATGAAGAGATAATTGAATCTACTTCACCAACAGAATCTTCATCAAAATTTATGGCAATTGCCAGAGGCTTAATTGAAAGTAATTGGAAACCTGAAAGTATTTTTAGTTCATATTCATCAAATTCCAAATTACGGAGAGGTAATTCGTTTTCTACATGAGCATGACATTTTTCTATTAATAATAATTCTCTTTTGAGTTTATCATCTTTCATTTTTAGTATTTCTTTTTTTAGCTTTTCAATTCTGCTATCAAGGAAAGCTAAATCTGAAAGAAGAAATTCAATTTCGAGAAAATCGATATCTCGAGCAGGATTAATGCTTAACATTGGATGTGAAACTGCATCATTTTTGAAGTTTCTTATTATATAAAAAAGTGCATCATTATTTCTAACACTATTTAAAAAATTAGATGTAATTTTTACTTTATTATCATCTGACATTCTAAGTCCCGGAATGTCTATTACTTCAACTGTGGCATTAACCTGCTTTTTGGGATTAAATAATTTGGATAAATTATCTAATCGAAGATCAGGAACTTTAACCATTTCGACTGATTGTTCATCTTTTATTAGAGAGGGGTCTAATTGTAAACCTGCCAATGTTGAGAAAAGTGTTGTCTTGCCTGAATATTGTAAACCTACTAATCCTATTTGCATATAAATTCTTTTTTGTTAATAAATAATTAATAAATATATCTAAAATAAGGGTAACTATGCTACAATTTGAGTATGTAACGCAATTTCTTCGAGAATTGAGCTAACTTTAAGGCATTTAGCAAGTTCGCCTGAAAAAACCACCGCCCTGCCTTTAACGTGTACTTCAAATGCAAAGTTACGAGCAGTTTCAAATGGACAATTAATTGCCTTGATTAGCTGCTCAATCACTTCATCAAAAGTATGCCATTCGTCATTAAATAAAATTACTTTATAAGGAGTAAGAATATCAGTGGAATCCTCATTAAATTCTGATTCGAATTTCCCCGGTTCTAATTGCATTTTAATATTATTTTTCATCATGACCCAAATTTATGAAATTGAAGCACAAAAATAAATTTTAGTATATTACAGAATTAGAATATAAGCAAAATGGAGGTTTAATGAAGTTAGTTGTTTGTGTAAGTTATGTCCCTGATACAGCATCTAAAATCAATGTTTCCTTAGATGGGAAATCAATTGAACAAGCAGGAGTAACATATATATTAAATCCGTATGATGAATTTGCAATTGAAGAAGCATTGAAATTAAAAGAAAAATTTGGAGGTGAAGTAGAAATTATTAGTCTTGGAGGCGATAAAAACAAAGAATCAATACAAAAAGCTCTTGCAATGGGTGCCGATAATGGAATTTTATTAAAAGATGATTCTTATAGAGATTCGATGACTATCGCTTCAGGTCTTGCCGAAGAGATAAAAACATTAAATGCAGATATAGTCCTTTTCGGAAAACAGTCCGTTGATTATGATAATGGTATAATCGGGCAGTTGACTGCCGAATTACTTGGTTATAATTGTGTATCCGTTGTAACTAAATTGGAAATTTCAGATAAAACAGTTACAGCAGAGAGAGAAATTGAAGGTGGTAAAGAAGTTGTTATAACATCGCTCCCTGTTGTAATCACTGCACAAAAAGGATTGAATGAGCCAAGATATGCATCACTAAAAGGTATTATGGCAGCAAAGAAAAAAGTAATTGTCGAGAAAACACCTTCATCTTGTGATAATAAGGTTATTATCGATGGATTTACAAAACCTGCTCCAAAACAAGCAGGGAAAATTATTGGGACAGATGCTTCTGCCGCTGCTGAATTAGTCCGTTTACTTAAAGAAGAAGCAAAGGTTATATAGGAGATATTATGGAAAATAAAATTTTAGTTTTTTTAGAGCAACGTACTGGATTAATAAAAAGATCTTCTTTTGAGATTGCATCTTATGCTTATTCATTATCTCAGAAAATAAATGCTTCAGTAGAAGCTATTACAATCGGAAAAGAAATTTCTAATATTGAAGAAACAGGTAATTACGGTATTTCTAAGGTTTATTTTTATAAGAATGCTGAACTCGATTTATATTCATCCTCTGCTTATAAAAAAATTATTAGCAGCCATATAAAAGAAAACGGAAATAACTTAGTCCTTTTTTCTAATACGTCAATGGGAAAAGAATTAAGTCCCTTAGTAGCGGTTATGAATGATGGGGCTTTAGCGGTTGATTGCACAAAGTTAGAGATAGAAAATGACACCGTAAAAGTTACACGTCCTGTTTATGCAGGCAAAGCATTTATGGCAGCGGAACTTAAAGGTGATGTAAATGTAATTACAATAAGGCCGAACACTTTTCCTCTAAATAAAATATCGGAATCAAATGCCGAAATAGTAGTGAAGAAGATTGATGATTTAGATTTATCGGTTAGAGTATTGGAAGTAATAAAGTCCGATTCAAAACTTGACGTAACAGAAGCTGATATAATTGTTTCAGGCGGGAGAGGATTAAAAGCGCCTGAGAATTTTAAAATAGTAGAAGAACTTTCACAAGTGCTTGGAGCAGCCACCGGAGCATCAAGAGCAGTTGTAGATGCAGGATGGAGACCTCATGGAGAACAAGTAGGTCAGACAGGCAAAACAGTTTCTCCTAATCTCTATATTGCATTAGGAATTTCGGGAGCTATCCAACATCTCGCAGGAATGCGTTCATCTAAATATATTGTTGCTATAAATAAAGATAAAGATGCTCCAATATTTCAGGTAGCAGATTATGGAATAGTTGGCGATCTATTTGAAGTAGTTCCTGAACTTATTAATGAACTAAAGAAGATAAAAGGAAATGAATAAAGTACAAGTAGAAATTTTAGGATTATCAGCCAGCCCTTCCGCAGGAGGGGCTTATGCACTATTATTAAAGGAGACTTATGGCGTTCGCCGTCTTCCGATAATTATCGGCTCTTTTGAAGCTCAATCAATTGCATTAGAATTAGAAGGCATTAAACCTCCACGTCCATTAACTCATGATTTAGTAAAAAATCTTATTGATAATCTTGGTGCAGTAGTAATAGAAATTTTAATAAATGAATTAAGAGACAATACTTTTTTTGCTAAAATAAAGTTCGAAGCTTCTACAATGACAAATGAAATTGATGCACGCCCAAGTGATGCAATTGCAATTGCAGTCAGAACAGGTGCTGCAATTTATGTTGCAGAGGATGTAATGAAAGTGGCAGCATTTGTTCCATCAAGTGATGATAAAGATGAGGAAGGCGAAGAGGACCCATTTAAAGAAGAAGATGAGGATCCGATAATTCCAAAACAAAAAAGCGAAACCAAAGTAGCTACTCTTCAGGATCAACTTCGAGAAGCAATTGAAAAAGAAGATTATGAACGAGCAGCAAAAATAAGAGACGAAATAAATAAATATACCGGTAGCTCTAATTAAAAACTATTTTCCCGATTTCACATTCGAGACATCTATTTTTAGAACAATAGCCACGGAAAAGCTCAATCATACCTTGGCTAATAATTGTTCTTTTTGATTCTTCCAAGATTCCCAACGCTTTTGCCATATAGGTAATCAAACTATTATCTGATTTCTGATTGTAAAATTCATAAATCTTTAATATTTTTTTTGCCGCTTGTGTATTTCCAAATACTTCAAAATATACCGAAAAATATGGGAGGATTACATTTATAATTATCTCATCGGAACGAGATATCCCAACGAAATATTTTATCTGTGCATTTGCTCTTTGGTCAAATACATAATGATTCTGCCAGAAGCCATCGGATTTGATTACAAACAAGGATCTTAGCGAGTTAATTAAAACTGTAAGATTTCTTATCTCAATTATTTTTTTTGCAATTACAGGGATTAAGTTTTCGTGCATTATTGAATTTAGGATTTTTGCACCGGCTGTAATTCTAATTGTAGGAAAGTTTTGAGGACGAAGACGGAAAAAATTCCATTTTTCTTTTTCCATAAAAGCACCATCATAAAATGGTTTTACAGAATCCCACATTAAACTAAGCCTTTCAATATACTTTTTAGTTTCCTCTTCCTTTAATTTATCCGAAGCAGGTATCAATCCACTAATTTGAAAAAGAATAGCTTCAAATTTATCAACCGTTATTCCGTCAATATCCATTTTATTCAAATAGCTGATTTTAGCCAGGCGTGCTAATTCTAACATTTGCGTTTTGTTTTTTGAGTAGCCCAAAGCCTCGAATACTTGTTCATACAAAATTTGCTTCCAAATATCTTTGTCTTGAAAATCTCTGTTAGTAAAATTTCTTTCATGAAATTTCTCAGATAAATCATAACTAATTACCGGTTCACTTAAATGGAATTCATTAACATATTTTAGTTCTTTTAGTCTATCATAAATTTTAGTGCACTTTTTTTCAAAACGTTCTAAACCGAGTCGAGCTAAGAAATTATTTTTTATTTCTAAACTACAAGTATGATGATAGTCGCTGCATTTGATTGAATATCCCTTTCCTTGTTCATTTTCATCAACTTTAGGAATTGTGGTGACTTCTTCTTTAATAAAATCTAGGATGCAGACAGTGGGGATTTTTCTTCCATCTTTATTATATACATGATGATAATGATTTTTATTTGAGAGTGATAAATGGAGGATAACTTTATTATATCTTGAATCGATATTGTGACCATGATTTTTCCAGTCACTATAATCGGGATCAATTTCAACATCACCAACGAAAGTAATATTACCGATTCTTATTCGAGCGTTTTTGAAGTCAGGCCCCGGCAAATCATCACTTCTCATTCCCGGGTCTAAAACAGAGATTTCCTCACCGTCAATGGTCCTAAAAACATCTTTGTATTCTTGCCTCGTCCATACGTCGTAAAGTTCTTTTTCAGAAGCAGAATGCATATTCGCCCCCGTATCTTAGATATATAACTAAAAATAATAATTTTTAATTTTAATTGCTAACAATTATTAATTGTCTCAATAGTTTTGTTAAAACTATCTAATAGATTTTTCACTTTACTGATAAATTCATTGGAACTATCGACATATATCAAACCTCTGCTAATATTTATTAGGAAGCGGTTATTGCGAGCTTTATGGAATGCAGAAACGACATCTTCTAGGCTCCCCCCCTGCGCACCTACACCAGGTAGAAGAATCGGTAATTCATCAAATCTTCCAATATTTTCTTTCAATTCTTCTAATTTTGTAGCTCCGAAAACTAAACCGAGATTCTTATTTGTATTCCATAATCTAACTTTTTCAATTACTTCTTGATAGAGTAATTTTCCATTAGCTAATTCAAGCTTTTCAAAATCGATTGCCCCCTTGTTGGAAGTAAGAGCCAACACAAAACAAAGTCGATCTTCATAACTTATAAATGGAGAAAGAGAATCATAACCCATATAAGGATGTAGTGTAATAGAATCGAAATCTAAAAGATCAAATATAGCTTTTGCATACATTTCGGAAGTATTACCTATATCACCTCTTTTGGCATCAGCAATTGAAAATACATTCTCTGGAATAAATTTTCTTGTTTCTTCAAGAAGCTCAAAACCTTTTGCACCTTCTTGTTCATAGAAAGCAAAATTAATTTTGTATGCAGCTGCATGTTCGTAAGTGTTTTCAATAATCATTTTATTAAAAACAGCAATGGGAGATTTCTCTGATTTTAGAAATTGAGGAATTTTATTAATATCGGTGTCAAGACCGATACAAACATGTAGATTTTTTTCAAATGCAGCACTTAACTTTTCTTTTGATTTCATATTATGTGTGTGATTTCCTATTTCTATAAATATTTAAAATAATCCCAATAAAAACCATATTAATAAGGAGTGAGCTTCCTCCATAACTTACGAATGGAAGCGGTAATCCAATTACAGGAGTTATTCCGAGATTCATACCAATATTAATGGCAAAGTGTGCAAAGAATAAAGATAGAGCCCCGATAATTAATAAACTGCTATATCTATCTTTTGCAAAAGAAGAGAGTTTCAAAAGTCTCATAAAAAAAATTAAAAATAGAAGTACAATAAAAAGACTCCCAATAAATCCAAATTCTTCGCCAACTACGCTATAGATAAAATCAGTCCATTGAGCAGGAATATAACGAAGCTGTGTTTGATTGCCTTGAAGAAATCCTTTACCAAACAAACCACCTGAACCAATTGCAACCTTAGCTTGAATCGCATTATAACCCGAACCTAATGGATCTGCATTCGGATCAAGAAATGATGCAATTCTTCTTTGTTGATGTGGCTTTAAATATTTTATTACAAAATCGACTAGGAATCCGGATGAAAGATTAATAACAAAAACCGTTATACTATTAAAGAGGTCTCTTTTAAATAATATTAAAGAAACTAATACAGCAACAATTGTAACAATAAATGGAAGAGTTCCGAAGATCGAAGAGATTGCAACAACTCCCGGTGAGAGGACAACAAACATTGCAAACAAACTAATTCCGCTCCAAAATAAAAGAGAAATTGTTATTATAAAAAATACAATTGCTGTGCCCATGTCGGGCTCTAATAAAATTAATGCAACGGGAAGAAAGCCAATAAATAAAGCAACTGCTATATCTTTGAAATTATTTATATCATCTTTCTTATCAGTAAGCCAATGTGAAAGCATAAGGATAGTCCCTATCTTAGCTATCTCTGAAGGCTGAAAACCAATCGGACCAAAATCCATCCAACTTTTTGCGCCATAGACTGTTTTACCGGCGACAAGTACAACTAGAAGCAAGAAAATTGAAAAAAGATATGAAGGGAGCGCAATAGTCCTTAGATATTGCGAGGGTAAAAAATAGATAACGAAAAAAACCATCAACGATATTATTAATGCTGCAAATTGTCTTTGAAAATTTCCGCTTGCTACCGGATGATTAACAGTAGAACTATAAATAGCCAAGAGTCCTGAAATAATTAATATCATTACAGGAATAAAAACTACTAGATCAAATCTATCTTGAAGCTTATAATTAATTTGCATTAGCGGCAATGGTTTTATTTTTTACTAAATATGCTTTCATAATATCGCGGGCTATCGGTGCAGCGTGAGTACTACCAAACCCTGCATTTTCCACAATTACAGCAATTGCTATTTTAGGATTATCATAAGGAGCAAAGCCTACGAATATAGCATGGTCATTCCCATGTGGATTCTGTGCAGTTCCTGTTTTACCTGCAATAGAAAATTCAGGAGTTCTAATATTTCCTGCTGTACCGGCTCCATTTACCACTCTAAACATAGCGTCTCTAACAATATCAAACGAAGCCTTACTGATTCCCAAATCAAAATATTCCGGTTTTGCTTCCAAATATTCATTGGTCAAGTTCTTTATAAATCCTTTCACAAAGTGTGGTTTTGCAGATTTACCATAATTAGCCATTAAAGCAACGTACTGAGCTAACTGAATTGGAGTAACACTTAATTCACCTTGACCAATTCCAAGACTGATTAAAATACCTCTTGGATATCGATCTTTTCCAAATACTCTATCGTAATATTTTTGATCAGGTACTAAACCGGAATTTTCTTCTGTTATATCCACTCCGGTTCTATGACCGAAACCAAACATCCTCGAATATTTAGCCCATCTCTCTAAACCAATTTTTAATATCAAAGAATAGTAAAATGTATTACATGATTTTTCGATAGAAGTTTTTACATCTACCGAACCATGCACATGAAGACACTTAAAGAATCGATTACCGAACTGAAAACCACCACCGCAATTAATTCTATAATTTGTATCAATTATCCCTTCTTCTAAAGCAGTAATTGCTGCTAACATTTTATAAGTTGAACCGGGGGAATAGATCGACATAGTGGCTCTATTAAACAATGGTTTTTCGGGATCATTATTAAGATCACTCCAAATCTTATTTGATGTAACAGAAGCAAAATCTGCTAAGTTATATCCGGGTGAGCTTAGAAATGCAATTACTTCACCGGTGGATGGCTCGATAGCAACAACCGACCCACGTTTTCCTACAAATAAACTTTCTGCCATTACCTGAGCGTCTTTATCTATCGATAATATTAAATCATATCCTTTTTCAGCAGGTTTATCTGTTTCTCCATTTTTATATCTTCCAATAGTTTTTTGTTTTGAATCCACAAGAACATACTTAATTCCTTTTGTACCTCTAATGTATTCTTCATAAGTTTTTTCGATGCCATTAAAACCAATATTATCCCCCATCTCATAATCGCCCTTTTTCTTACGAAGCATTTCAGATGATATTTCTTTTGTATATCCAAACATGTGACTGCCATTAACGCCAAATGAATAATCTCGTTGGGTTTCCATTATATAATCAATGCCGGGTAAATTAGCCTGATTTTCTTCGTACCAAGCAATTACCTTGAAGCTCGCGTCTTTTAATATTCTTCTGGGAATAAATTTTGAATATTGGCGGGTGTCCTTAAGTATTTTAGTTATTGAACCATTAGAATAGCCGAGCATTGATTCTATATAGCTATTTAACTTTGTATCATAATCAGCAGGTGTTAAACGTAATGTAAAAGAGGGCTTATTTCCTACTAATACTCTATGATTGCGATCAAAAAATATTCCTCTCGGTGCAGTCTGATAAACCGGCTTTACACTATTATCATCTGACTTTTCAGAATATTTACTTTGCTCAACAATCTGCATACTAAAAAGTTGAATCCCAACTATAAAGCTAAATCCAACTATAATTACCAAAAATAAATTTTTTCTAAAATAGGAACCAAAAAACGAATCATTCATTCTAATCTCTTTTCGAAATAAATAAATAAAATAGTGTCCCAAAAATGGAAGTATAAACAGCCGGCAATAATCCTTCAAAAACTATCAGAGAAAGAAAAGATATTGTTGGATTATTTGGAGAAAGAGATGCATATAAAAATGAAAAAATAAAAGTTGCCATAAAGAGATAAACAATAAACCAAAATGAATGGTTATTTATATCAGATTTATTTTCTCCATAAAAATATCCTGTAATGAAACCGGCAGTTGATAAGGCCAATACACCTCCGCCTAATAATCCACCTGAAACAATATCGAAAAGTAATCCTATTATTGCTCCTGAAATAGTCCCAAAAATTTGACCATTTAAAAGAGTAAAATATACTAACGGTAATATTGGTAAAAATGGAACAATATTTTCGATAGATATAAAAGGAACGGAGATCAATTGTGCAAGAATTAAAATAAAACCAATTATAACTGTTTTGAGGAAAGCAATATTAATCAATTATTACTCTCCTTTAATGTATTCTTTAATTTCATTGCTTGAATATTAGATAGATATCTCACAATAAATAAATTTTCTGCACCATCGATATCAGCAATTGGTTTAACAGAAATATTATGAAGCAAACCTAGTGCATTAGCTTTTTTTTCTAAAACTAAACCAACGGGAACCGCCGGCGGGAATAAGGTGCTGAAATCTGAAGTCTCAATTCTATCTCCGGGGACAACATCATAAGTAGTGGGTATATTCTTTATTATTAATTCTTTTCCGTCCCAATTCATAATGCCATCGACATTAGTTCTCTGAATTGTAATAGCGATACTAAGTGTGGAATTTTTTAATGTCTTAATTACGGAGAACTCTGATGTTACTTCTGTTACTATTCCAATTAAACCTTTTTCATTAATTACCGGCATACCTACAGAAATGGTGTCGTTCGTCCCTTTATTTAATAGATAAGTTCCTTGGGTTCTGGAAATTAATTTTGAGACAACATTTGCGGGGACTAAATCAAATTTTGATGTATCGGCTAAACTAATAAGTTCTTTTAATTTTTTATTCTCGAATCCGTTTTGCCTCAATAAATTCACCTGCATCATTAATTCGGCATTTTGATGTTTAAGAGAATTAATTTCACTGTCATTTCTAAAAAAATCAATAACTGAATCAATCGTATAATTGATTATTGCAAAATTGGTTAAACCGAGAACTTTAAATTGACGTAGCTTTGGTTGGTCATTAAATTTTATTAAAAAAATACTAATTATAGCAATCGATAAATAAACGAAATAATTTTTATAATTCGCAATATATCGTAATATAGTTTTCAGCATTAGTAACTTCTTTTACGAATAAATACCTTAGAATATTTGCCTAAGTTTTCAATACATTTTCCTGTTCCTCTGACAACAGCTGTAAGAGGATCATCAGCAACGTGAACCGGTAAATTAGTTTCCATCCTTATTCTTTCGTCAAGACCCTTTAGTAGAGCGCCGCCACCCGATAAGATAATGCCACGATCAAGAATATCTGCTGAAAGTTCAGGAGGAGTTCTTTCTAAGGTTTGCTTTACTGTATCAACTATTTGAGAAACATTTTCATTTAATGCTTCTCTAATTTCTACTGACCCTACTTCAGTGGTCTTTGGAATTCCGCCGATTAAGTCTCTTCCTTTAACTTGGATAGTAATTTCTTCTTTAAGGGGAACGGCTGAACCAACTTCACATTTAATTGATTCTGCGGTTCTTTCACCAATTAATAAGCTATGAGATTTTTTAAAATATTGCATTATCGCATTATTCATTTCATCTCCGGCAATTCTGATTGATTCTTCATTAACAATACCTGCCAAAGCAATAACTGCAATCTCGGTAGTACCGCCACCAATATCAATTATCATATTACCGACCGGAGCTTCCACATCAATACCGACACCAATAGCAGCAGCCATTGGCTCGGCAATTAAATGAACTTCCTTAGCTCCGGCATGCTCTGCGGCATCTCTTACGGCACGCTTCTCTACTTCCGTAACGCCACTCGGCACAGCGATAACAATTCTCTTTGAAGAAAATCCATTTGGAGTAACTTTTTTAATAAATGCTCTAATCATACCTTCGGCAATCTCAAAATCCGTAATTACTCCATCGCGCATTGGTCTTGTAACTCTAATCTCTCTATGCTCTCTCCCCTGCATCTCTTTAGCTTTATTACCAAGTTCAATAATTTTTTTGGTATTCCTATCAAAAGCCACAATCGATGGTTCGTTTAAGACAATACCCTTACCTTTTATATATATTAAAGTATTTGCTGTACCTAAATCAATCGCTACATCAGTTGAAAAAAAATCAAAAATTCCCATGTTCCCTCTAATGTTTAAAGTTTCTTATACTTGAAAAAACCATTGTAATATTATGTTTATCGGCTGCATCAATCACTTCGTTATCACGT
This sequence comes from bacterium BRH_c32, assembly GCA_001516025.1. Taxonomy (GTDB): domain Bacteria; phylum Bacteroidota; class Ignavibacteria; order Ignavibacteriales; family Melioribacteraceae; genus BRH-c32. Next base: position 227,574 of record LOEU01000037.1, read on the forward strand.
ACCGAACCGCCGGGCTGAATCACAGCAATAATTCCATTTGAAGCTATTTCATCCAAACCATCTGCAAATGGGAAAAATGCGTCTGAAGCAGCTACTGCACCATTTAAGTCATGTCCGAATTGTTTTGATTTTGAAGCTGCAATCTTTGCTGAATCTACTCTTGACATCTGACCGGCTCCAACTCCGATTGCTTTTTTATCTTTCACATAAATTATTGAATTCGATTTTGTGTGCTTGCAGATTACCCAGGCAAAAAGCAGATCTTCCATTTCCGAATCCGAATAATTTCTTTTTGTAACTAATTTAAGCTGCTCTTTTGAAATTGTTGAAGAATCTTTTGTTTGCGCTATTAATCCGCCAGGTACTGATTTATAAGTAATTTTTTCATCAGGGATTTTGATTATTTTAACGATTCTACGATTCTTTTTTGTTTTAAGAATCTCTAAAGCCTCATTCGAGAAAGAAGGAGCAACTATAATTTCCAAAAAGATTTCATTTAATTTATTTGCAAGTTTTTCATCTACTTCCCCGTTGAAAGCAACAATTCCCCCAAAGGCAGAAACGGGATCACATGATAATGCCTTTTCATAAGCATCGAATAAAGATGATGATGTTGCTGCTCCGGATGGATTAGTATGTTTTATTATTACTGCAGAATTATTATCCAAATCATTTACCAAATCGACAGCGGCGGCAAGATCGATAATATTATTATATGATATTTCCTTGCCATGAAGAATTTCAAAATAATCGAAGAAAGAACCATAAAGAGAAGCTTCTTGATGTGGATTCTCTCCATATCTCATATTCGAAGCAAAGCTCAAGTTAATTCTTAAATCTTTCTTTTCCAATTCAAAATTATCTTCAAAGAAATTTGCAATTAGTGTATCATAAAAAGAAGTATGTGCGAAAGCATCTGAAGCTAGTTTTATTCTTGTATCAATACTAATTTCACCTGATTCTAATTCTTTTAAGAAAGATCCATACTGCCCGGGGTTAGTCAAAATAGAAACAAATTTATAATTCTTAGCTGAAGCTCTTATTAAGCTTGGACCCCCGATATCAATATTCTCTATTTTTTCTTCGAGTGATATATCTGTTCGATTAACTACCTGTGGAAATGGATATAGATTAACACAAATTATATCAATCGGCAAAATACCATTTTCTTCTGCTTGTGTAATATCCTCTTTGTTATCGCGACGCATTAATATTCCGCCAAATATTTTCGGATTAAGAGTTTTTACTCTACCTGAAAATATTTCCGGGAATGATGTAAATTCACTTATTTCGATGCATTGAATTGAATTATCTATTAGGAGTTTTGCTGTTTTTCCGGTTGCTAATATTTCATAGTGGTTTTTTAATAAGGTTTGTGCTAATTCTACTATTCCTGTTTTATCTGACACGCTAATTAAAGCAAATTTTTTCAACCTATTCTCCATTTAATGGACTGACCTCAACTCTGTTATCTTTAATAATTATCTTCTTTTCTGCTATACAATTAACCACGTAAGGCAGTAGTTCATGTTCAATTTTAATTACCTTTGCAGCAATCTCTTCCGGTGATTTGATATTAGTAATATCGACAGAGCGCTGTGCTATAATCAAACCTTCATCATAATTTCTATTTACAAAATGAACAGTAGCACCTGAAATCATAGCCGAAGAATTGTAAACAGCTTTATGCACATTCATTCCATACATTCCTTTTCCGCCAAATGATGGCAACAGTGCAGGATGAATATTTATAATTCGATTTTCAAAACTATCCACCATAGATGCAGGAAGTTTTTTTAAATACCCTGCTAGTACAATAAGATCAATTTCTTTTGTTTGCAATACGTCTGTTATTTCATCGGAGGATAAGGAATCAGAAAAATGTTTATCATCTACAATAAATGTATCTATTCCAAGCCCTTCAGAGTAAGAAATCGCTAAGCAATCTGATTTATTACTAACAACAGCAAGGACTTTTGCTTTTTTCGGATCAATCTTTTCAATCAACGATTGTAAATTAGACCCCTTGCCCGATACAAAAACTGCTATTTTTAACATTTTTTCGGTTGGGAAAATTATCGAAATGACGCTTAATAATCAATAAAAACATTAGCTAAAGCATTATTTTCTAATAATTTATCAATTATTTAATTTTCTTTTAATATTATTTATTTGAGATTGAATCTTCTCTTTAAAATCATAATTATTTAAATCTTCTGCATCGTCCAAAAATTTAGTTGCACTTTTTTCTTCACCTACAATAAAATTTGCCCTTCCAATCAAATACTTTGCATATGGTCTTACCCATTTTTCATGAGAGTAATCATTTGAATTAACCAATTCAGCATATGATACTGCTTCAGGAAGTTTTTTCAAATTGATGCAAGATTCTGATAATAAAACTAATGCAACTCCTTTTAAATCATTTTCCTTAATATTTTTAAATTCAGCAGCAAGAGAATCATAAACAATTTTATACTTACCGTTTTCGAAATAATTATTCATTTTAAAGACAAAAAGAGCATCTTCTGAGAATCCATTATCATTATATTTTTCGGCGCGGTTTTTTGCATAAGAATCTTCAAAAAGATCAAGATTACCTGATTTTGCATCAATTAAATGCTTTATACTTTCTTCTTTATTCCCAAGAAAAGCGTAAGCTAATGCAATTTTAAAATTTGCCATTCCGACAAAATCAAAATCTTTCGATTTTTCTAAAAAGACTTTAAATTCATTAATGCTTTTTTGGAACTGGTTTTTTGCAAAATGAATTTCCCCGAGACGATATCGAGCTAATGAATTCAACACTGAAAGCTTTTTATTATCAATACGTAATATTTTATTTAGTTCGGATTCTGCTTTATCTAGTTCCTTATCCTTCATCAGCGTAAGTGCATTTTGGTATAGGAAGAGAGTATTCTTAGGATACTTTGAAAGGAGCTCTCTAAGATAAACTGATGCAGAATCATAGTCGGCAAGGTATTCAGTATATATTCTTGATAAATGGTAAGTGGTTTCTATTTTATTCAGCTTTCCTTTCTTGTAAGAAGTAAGCAGGTATTTTAGACCTCTGCTTGGATCGGATGAAAGTCCTGTAAGATTTATAGCCCACCTAAACATACCCGGTATATAAGTCAATGAATAATCAAACACTCCGATACCACCAAAAGCATCATAAAATTCAGGATTAATATCTAATGCTTCTTCAAAAGAATTTCTGGCATTCTTGGCTTCCCAAAAAGCATCTAATGCCGAATCATTCATTGCAAATGCCAAAGCTCTTAAAGTCCTTAGATTACCTAGATAATATAGCATTAATTCATCTTTAGGGTTTTTATCTAAAGACTTTTTAATTCTTTCTAAAGCCATGTCTGAATATTTTAGAAATATGAGATACTCACCGGGGTCTTTAGAGCCAAGATAAATCCAGATATGAAGCTGCGCTACATGATAAAAACCTAATGGAGAATCGGGGTCTAATTCTATTGCCTTATGGAAAAGCTGCTCGGCATTAGTGAAATCCAAATTGTAAGCAGAATTTACACCTCTGCTTAATAACGCATTAAAATTGCTTTGAGCGAATAGACCCGAAAAAATAAATAATAAAAAAACTATTTTCTTAATCAATTGCATTGTCCTTATTAGAGTATTCCTTTGCCGCATTAATAAATTCACGAAACAGCGGATGCGCATTTGTAGCTCTTGATTTTAATTCAGGATGGAATTGGCATCCTACGAACCAAGGATGATTTTCTAATTCTACCATTTCTACCAGTTTTTCATCCGGAGATAATCCGCTTATTATTAACCCATTCTTTTCCAAAACTTCTCTAAAATCGTTATTTACTTCGAAGCGATGGCGATGGCGTTCTGAAATTTTTGATTTTTTATATGCATCGAATGCTTTTGTTTTCTTTTTAAGGACACATGGATAGGCACCAAGTCTCATAGAGCCGCCTTTAACCTTTACGCTTAGCTGCTCCGGCATTATATGAATAACATTATTCTTATTTGATTCAATAAACTCAGCACTATTTGCATCATTTATACCGGCAACATTACGAGCAAATTCAATTACTGCACATTGAAGTCCAAGACATATTCCGAAGAAAGGAATATTATTTTCTCTGGCATATTTAATTGCTTCGATCTTGCCTTCAATTCCTCTTTCACCAAATCCACCCGGAATCAATATTCCATGGAATCCTTTAAATAAATTTTGTGCACCTTTAGCTTCCACTGCTTCTGCACTGACAAATTCAGTAATAACCTTTACGTTGTTTTCAGAACCCGCATGGACAAATGATTCCGATATACTTTTATAAGCATCTTTATTTTCGATATACTTTCCGCAGATTGCAATTTTTACTTCACCTACGGGAGACTTAATAACTTCAACAAAATTTTTCCAATCATCTAAATTCAATTTTAGTTCAGGAAGTTTTAATTTAGAAAGAACCAAGCGATCTAAATTCTGTTTGTTTAAGACAATTGGCACTTCATAGATTGTAGAGCAATCATAAACAGAAATAACTTCATCCCTTTCGACATTACAGAATAGAGCAATCTTTTCACGGAGCTCTTTCCCAATCTTCTCCTCTGAACGGCATGCTAAAATATTAGGTTGTATTCCAAGCTCAAGTAAGTTTTTAACGCTATGTTGAGTTGGTTTTGTTTTCACTTCACCGGCAGATTTAATATAAGGGACAAGTGTAACATGGAGATTGATAGCATTTTTTCTCCCTATCTCAAGCATAATTTGTCGCATAGCTTCTATAAAAGGGAGACTCTCGATATCACCAACAGTACCACCGATTTCAGTAATAATAATATCATATTTCCCGGATTCGCCCAGAGCTTTCATTCTATTTTTAATTTCATCAGTGATATGAGGTATCACTTGAACTGTTGCACCGAGGAAATCACCTCTTCTCTCTTTTGTAATTACATCAAAATAGACTTGTCCGGTAGTTGTATTATTGGCTCGGGACATATCTTCGTTAAGGAATCTTTCATAATGTCCGAGATCGAGATCGGTTTCAGCTCCGTCATCGGTAACGTAAACTTCACCGTGTTGAAATGGATTCATCGTTCCGGGATCGACATTAATATATGGATCAAATTTTTGAATTGTAACAGAGTAGCCGCGAAGCTTTAATAATAGGCCTAACGAAGCTGCAGTGATACCTTTTCCTAGCGAAGAAACAACGCCGCCGGTTATAAAAATATACTTTACTTTCTTTTTCAATGACATGGATTTTTCGGGGATTGGATTATACAATTAGTTTTCCAAAGATATGAAAAATTATTCATTCGACAAATCCTTAACTAATCCTGTATATTTTCTTTCTACGCTAAAACCAAATCTATAAAAATATTCAGGTCTAAAGAATCCTGTTGTTAAGTATTTGTATCCTTCATTTTTCAATCTCTTTGAAAACTCATTCATTAATCCTTCGCTGATTCCTTTCCTCCTATATCTATTAGATACTACAATCTTATCCATGTGGATTGCGGTTTCATTCATTTGTGTATAGAATAAACCGCCAATTATAAAACCTCTTTCAGATACAGCAACTAAAAATTGATGTTCCGAGCGAAAATTGACTAATAAATTCGCCTCCAAGAAGATCTGATGTAGTTTGGAAATCTCTTTAGGATTTGAAGGTCTGCGAATATAGAATGGAATACCATCCGAATCAAATAGTTTTATAACAAGATCAGACCTCTCTTCTCCTTCAGCTTTAGTTTTAATAATAGCAGCGGTATCAGTAGGTTTTAGGAATGGATAAGTTAAGCGTGTTAAGAAAAAGTTTTCTTTTACGCTTAATTGAAATTCAGATGAAAGATTAAAGAATTCTTTAATAATAGCTTCTTTACTTATTTCTTTATTCTTCTGTTTTTGAATCAGGTTATTCAAAACTCTCTTGAAAGACTCGTTTGAATCTTTGAAAACGGTTTCCATGAAAAATTTAGTTCTTGCCTCGGGATGTACTTCCTCTAACTCCGATAAATTATAAGTATTGTATAAATCATATATTAGTTCAGCTTGTGCGCTTAAATCAGCGTCTGCATTTAATTCGCTCCATCTTAAAAATCTTTTTACAGCAAAGAAAATTTGTTTCGGAACGAAACCATTGCCTGCAAAAAAACTTTTAAATTCTTCAATCCAATCTAAAATGGTATCCCTAGGTGAATTATTTATTAACTCTTCTTCGAACTGTAAAATATATTTGAACCCTTCAACCTCCCCAAAAGTATTAAGTACACCTGAAAAAATATAGTGCCAAGGATTTCTAATTTCGAGAGAAGGAAATTCATTTAATAAGCTCTTTACAAAATTTTCATAAAAAGTATTAAAGAAGTCAGTTATTCCGGTGCAAATCCTTCTTTCAGAAAAAGAAACTACACGTGTACCGCTCTGATAATCGTGAGTTGGGATAATAAAACCGCTTGGAGTCGGACTAGCCAAGATTAATGAATATCCTGTCAACCGCCAGAAATTGCAGTAAGAAGCAGATGCGTTCCAAATAAAAAATGGAAGTAATATATTTACTCGGTTATTGGATAATGTTTCATTTCTTCTTAATTCTTTTTGTATATGCTTATGGACAGTATCACCAGCAATGAATTTACTACTCCAAAATTCGTATTCATCCCAGTAACCGCCGAAGTCCTCCACCAATTCAGAAAGGTAATGTCTTGAACCGGCAAGAATTAACCAATTCACTTCTTCCCAAATATTTTCAGGCGAGAGTTTTTTATTTAGATTTAGAAGAATATCATAACTGCCCATAAATCGAGTTTGTATAGAAATGCGATACACTGATTTATCATGATAACTTCGTATAAAACTTATCCAAATACCACTTGGCACAATATCATCAAGACGAAGAAGCTTTCCTTTTGAGAATAAGAATATAGCTTCCCGAAGAACGGATGTTGTAGAGATTGCTTCAATCAATTTTGATGCATCTTCCGGGTCAATCCCATCTTCAATGGAGATAACATCATTCCACGAATATTCTTCACCTGTTTCAGCATCCACAGCAATCATTTGATTAGCACCGAGCCATGATCTAAATCCTTCCCTCAATCCAATTCTATATTCTGCGGCAATACTAGAGAGTTCCTTATTCTCTTTCATTATCTGATATTTTACAAAAATCTGTCTTACTTTTTCATACGAAACAGGATGGTTAATTCCATATTTCTTTAACATTTTGAAATAAAGGACGATAGGAGATCTTAATATTTTTTCCGGTTTATTAAGAAGCTCTTTATCAATAAAACTTTCTAGAATTGTTATCAGTTCGGCAGCTTTTATATTTTTACATAAATATTGAATTACATTTTCATCGAAAACCTTTACATCATCCTTAGTATTTATAGCAAACAATTTTTCAAGATCGGTTATATCGATATATTTTGATGCCGTCTGAATTAAGATTTTTTTGTTTTCTAAAATTGAAGTTATCTTAGGTCTAAAAAGAAATTCATACGCATATTTAGAAACCAGAGCAGTCTTATTATCTAGCACATCACTAATATAGGATGCGCCAAGAAGAACATCTTGTATTACATTTGATTGTAATAACAATAAAGAATAATGAAGACCTATAAAAAGCATCTCCTCTTTCTTTTTTAATAATTTTACTTTATCTGAATAATCACTCTCTAGTTCAATGTTGGAATCTGATTTTTCAAAATCGATATCAGACTTTTGACTTAGCTGTCTAACCCAATCAAAAATTGTATTACCTGCAAAAGAGACTAATTCTTCGTTTCCTAACCATAAAGATGGGTTTGTTAATAGAAGTTGGAAATCTATTTTCTTTGTAGAAGTTTTATATTGGTAAGAACCGATTATAATACCGTTGCCGTCAACACTCTGAATCAATAAAGAAGAATTTTGTTCGGGAATTCTTAATCTGTTATCTGAGTATTCAATATCTCTGCTTAGACACCCTTTTTCTCGAAGGAACCAATTAGGAATATTAATTTCATAATTGCCTACTTTCAATTCCATGCTTGTCTTAGTGTACATAGAATCGATCACTTCTCTGAAATTACTTTCAATTGTCCTTCGTTTGAATGTACCTTTAGGAGTTAATTCCCCATTTTCTGCATTAAAGGGGCGCATGACCAAACGGAAATCAAGTATCCTTTCAAAGGGAGCTAAAAATTTATTAATCGTTACGATTGAAGAAGCATAATATTCTAATTTTTGTTCCTCTGTCATATCATAAAAAAGAGTATTAGCAATTTCGGGATTTGGATATATCAATACCGTATTAAATGCACGATGATCGCCGGCAAGAAAAACTTGATGAATAAATTCAAAATCACGGAATAGGTTTTCTATTTTTTGCGGAGATATAGTTTCCCCTTTAATGTTTTTATAAATTTCTTTCTTACGGTCTATAATTTCAATAAAACCATCGCTATCCATAGTCATGATATCGCCGGTGCGGAAGAAGCCATCCGGCTCAAAAGTAGTATTAATATCTTCCTTGAAATATCCTTTCATGACATAACCACCTTTAATAAGTAGTTCGCCATCATCGGCAACTTTTATTTCTATACCCGGAAGAGCCATGCCTAAAGAATTATTTTTGTAACTATTTGGCGGAGTCATTGTAATACCACCGGTAGCTTCAGTCATACCGAAACCGCTCATAAGTTCAATACCATGTTGCTGAAAAAATAAAAATATTTCAGCCGGAAGATAACCTGCTGCCGAAAGTCCCCATTTAAGTTTTCCGCCTGTAACTTGCTTCACCGAAGTTGTTATCTCTTCCTTTGAAGCAAATTCAACATCACATATTTCATTTATCTTTTCATATAATTGCATCCATTTCTTAGGTATGCTTATGAATATGGTCGGTTTCACTCGATTCATATTATTTATCATAGTTTCAAGACTTGGATTTTCCATGAATGAATATTCAGCACCCCAGAATATTGCACCCATCATTTCAAAGTATCTGCCAAAAGTGTGATACATCGGCAGATAAGCCAAAAAACTATCCATGTCATTAATTTCAGGAATAGCAATAGCGCGACAGAAGCGTTTAAAAATAATATTCATATAGGTAAACATTATTCCCTTTGGTTCGCCTGTTGTGCCTGAAGTGTACATAATTGTAGCTATCTCATGAATATCTTTTTTCTCAAGAGAAGTATCCGATTTTTTATTCAGAAATTCACTCAGAGGCATGACCCAATCTTCTGCACTATGACCTGAAAGAAGAATTGCTTTCTTTAGAAATGGTAAATCTTTTTTTATTAATTTAATTTTTTGCAGTTCTTTTTCGTCATCAACAAAAATAATTTCAGATTCAGTTTCATTAAGGATATGTTTTATATGTCCTGATACAGTTGTCGTTGGTATCATTACGTCAACTATATAATTAGATATAGATGCGAGATCGAGCAAAACCATATCAATACTATTGTTCAAAAGGAAAGCGACTTTAGAATCTTTGTTCTCCAAATTGGCAAGGATAGATTTTCCATATTCTGTAACTAAGTTATCTAAAGTAAGCCAATTTATTTTTTTAATTCCTTTACTGTCAATTATGTTAAATAAATTCTTATTAGAATAATCCGATACTCTTTGTTTCATTAAGTCGCTAAGAGAAAAATTACTTTTTTCTATAAGCTTATAAATTAAATCAGCTAATTCTTGAGATTTTTTTACTTTCTTTAATATCCCTGAAAGTCTAATTAAATCAAGTAACGCAGCAATATTTTTATTATTAATTTCGGAATTTTCTTGATTGAGAAGGAAATCTATTATTGGGTAAAGTTTTTCTAAATCAATACCTTCGGAAATTTGGTTGTGAAGACTAGACTTAAAAAGAGCATCGATCAATAAAGAAAAATTATCTTCAAAAAGTGAATTCTGAAATTCACCTAATTGTTTATTTATTGAATCAATGATTAAAGGATATTCATCGGGAAGAATAGATTCTTTGCCTGAATATAATTTTTCTATAAGTAATTTTATATTTATTAATTCCATTTTACTCTGCTATAATTTTAATGCTGCCCGGTTCAGGAATTTTAATAATATATTCCGAACCGCTTTTATTATTAAGAAAATTATCTCTAATCCATGGATTAAAATATTTTATAATTTTGTAATTAATTCCATAGGTCTTAGCGAAATCAGCAACGCTCTCGATTGAAGTAACAACCTTAACATCAAAAGTAGGGATCGGTTTATAATACTCTTCTTTATCTAAGAAGAAGCCATATTTTTCAGGGTCTTCAAAAAGATATTTATATGCTGCAATTCTGAAAAGATAACGTGAGGTTTCTTCATTAAAAACGAGATTAAAATAATTTCTACTTTTTTGACGACTGAACTGTTTTTCAATTCCATCAAAACCTACGTTATAAGATGCAGCTGCGGCAGACCAGCTATTATACTTAGAATAAGCACTCAAAATATATTTACAAGCTGCTTCTGTGGCTTTTTCAATATGATAGCGTTCATCAATTTCTTTATTAATTTCCAATCCAAATTTTTTACCGGTAGGTTCAATAAACTGCCAGAAGCCGATTGCAGAAGCCGGAGAGATAGCATTTGTTAAACCGCTTTCAGCAACGCATAAATATTTAAAATCATCGGGGACATTATATTTTTTTAAAATCGGTTCTATTACCGGGAACCATCTGCCTGATCTTTTTAAATAAAGAATCGCCGCAGAATGCCAATATGTATTTACCAAAAATTCTCTTTCTGCTCTTTCTTTCACTTCAAAATCATAAATAGGGATCTCCTCTCCGGCAAATATAATTTTATCCGGCATTGGAGGCATTGTAATTTTGTATTCTCTCGGAAGTTCATTCCCCTTTGAATTTTCTTTTTGACCGCCTGAAGCATTTAGAAATAAAAAGATAGAAGTAAATACAAATAATGATAGCGAAACAATAAGTGTGATTTTGTTTTTCATAAAATTACCTTCAAAAAAAAAGAAAAGGTTGCATCAAATAAAAATTGATGCAACCGGAAATGATTAAGCTTTAATACCTGCTGCTTCTTCAAGCATTTCGGTAGTTACTGATTTTGGTCTTTCGAGCGGATAACCTAATGCTCTACCCCAAACAATATTTGCGGCTACACCGAATGCTCTTCCTACACCAAATAAAACTGTGTAAAATTCATATTCTTTTATTCCATAGTGCCATTGAATCACACCCGACTGTGCATCAACATTAGGCCATGGATTTTTTGCTTTGCCTTGCTCCAATAAAATCGGAGGAACAACTTTGTATAATAGATCAACATATTTAAAAATTAGATCATCTTTCAGATACTTAAGAGAAAATTCTCTTTGAGCCATGTATCGTGGATCAGTTTTTCTTAAAACTGCATGACCGAATCCCGGCACTACTCTTCCGCTTTTGAGTGTATCCCAAACAAATTGTCTCATCTCTTCTTCGGTAGGGACTTTGTTTCCCATTTCGTCCATTACACCTTGAATCCATCTTAAGACTTCTTCATTTGCTAATCCATGTAATGGTCCTGCAAGTCCATTAAGCATAGCAGACATTGAATAATAAATATCGGATAAGGCACTTGCAACAAGATGACCCGTATGAGCACTAACGTTGCCGCTTTCATGATCGCTATGGAGCAAGAAATAAAGGCGGGCAACATCATCATATGGTTTATCAATTCCCATCATATGAGCAAAATTTCCACCTAAATCTAAATTAGGATCTGCAGCAATTGTTTTTCCTTCTTTATACTTAAAACGATAAATAAAAGCAGCAATTTCAGGAAGCTTTGCCAATAGATTTAATGAATCATCTAAGTACGCTTCCCAATATAAATTCTTTGCCAAACCTTCATGATATTTTTTTGCAAAAACCGATTCTTTTTGCAGCGATAATATTGCCGATGAGAACATAACCATTGGGTGAGAATCGATTGGCATTGCTTTAATTACATCAAAGACATAGGAAGGCACATTTTTTCTTGAAGTAAATTCCGCTTTAACGTCTTCTACTTCTGCATCGGTAGGAATATCACCTGTTAATAGAAAATAGAAAAATCCTTCCACAGAAGGCATCTCACCACCTTCTACCTTTGGCAATTTTTCAATCACTTCGGGAATAGTTAATCCTCTAAATCTTATACCTTCTAAAGGATCTAAATATGAGATATCGGTTACCAAACATTTAATATCTCGCATACCGCCAATTGCCTGACCGATATTGACTTCGTCAAGCTTAACATCACTAAACTCTTTTACTAACCTTTCTGTTCGTGGACGCCAAGCTGCAATTTTTTCTTGAAGTTTTTGTTTTAAAGCTGACATTACCCCTCCTTTAAAATGAACCGATAGAGTTTACTGCCATATGACCACTAAGAATTGCACTTTCAATTGTAGAAGGCAAACCTGTATTCACCCAATCGCCGGCAATAAACAAATTACCATAATTATTAGTTAAATTTTTTCTAAAGATCTCGGTTTTCTTATTTGGAATAAAGGTTGCCCTTTTCTCCTTAATTACTAAAAAATCGAGAATCATACTATGATTTAATATAGGGAAATAATTTTTTAATTCCGAACAAAATTGTCCTATTATATTATTATGAGACATCCCCATATACTTTTCTGCCGAACTTGTAACTAAGGAAATATGTTTCCCCTTATTAAAAATCCAGTGTATATCTGATTCAAGAAGTGCATAAAAAGGTTCAGAAAAAATATCTTCTGCTAATTTAATATGGATATTTAAGATTGGTGAATAGTCAAATACTTTATCGAGATTAGGAATAATTTTGTTATTTGTAATCCTTTGAAATGAATATGGCGGAACAGTTGATATCAGATAATCAAAATCAAGAATCTCTCTTTTATCTGTAATTATTTTAATAGTTTTTTCGTTTTCAAAAACCAATTCTTTGACAGATTCATTTAAGGAAATGATCCCGGTATGCGAATTAATATACTCGATGGCCTTATTAATAAATAAATCATTAAGATTGCCAGATGCCATGTAAATACATGAAGCATCATTGCCTTCAAAGAAGATAGTCTTGAGAATTTTAATAAATATAGTAGCATCTGCTTTATCGATAGTAGTATTTAAAGCACCAATAGCAAGTACGTCCCAGAGATGCGAAATGATTTTAGGATTTTGATTTTTCTCAATTAGGAATTGCTCAACGGTTTGGTTTATATAATCATTTTCATCAACAAAAAATAAATCCAAGAAAAAATCAATAACTTTTATTCTATCTCGAATAGATAAAGCATCGAACTTGAAAATGGCTTTGGAAAGATTCAGAGGGTAATTATTTGATTCGGAATTGAGATAAAAAATTTTTCCTCCTTTATCAGCAAATGGAATTTTTAGGAAATCTTGTTTTAATAAAAATTGCTCGGAAGAGATTGTATTAATATAATTGAGGGTAGCATAGTAACAGCCGAGAATAATATGTTGACCGTTATCAATTTCGTTTTCAAATTTGGGATGTTTTAAAGAGTATGCCCTACCTCCTAATTTAGGAGAAGATTCTAAAAGCTCAACTTTATAACCATTTTTAAGAAGAGAAACAGCAGAACTAAGTCCGGAAAGACCTCCTCCAATAACAATTACTTTTTTCATTAATATACAAGACTATATTTAGCCCAAACTCCAACACTAATTGCTGCTTTCTCTAATTTTCCGACTTTAATATTTTTAGAAAACACATCAAAATTTTCTTCTTCAAGTTTTATTAAAAGTTTGGAATAGATATGCTCCATTGCCCTTGCAGCGAACATCGATGGCTTATCTTCAAACGCTAAGGAGGAATCTGCTTTATTAAATAATGATTTTGCTCTCTCGGCTTCATACTTCATTAGCGATACAAACTGCTCATTATACTTATTATTAATTAGATCTTTTTCAGAATAACCAAATTTTTCCAAATCTTCTTGAGGTAAATATATTCTTCCGTTATTTGCATCTGTCTTTACATCGCGGAGTATATTAGTTAATTGCAGAGCAAGTCCAAGATTAATAGCGTAATCACGAGCCGATTTATTTTTATATCCGAAAATTTCTATACACATTAAGCCGACAGTGGAAGCAGCATAATAACAGTATTTAGAAAGGTCATCAAAACTAAAATATCTCTTCTGCCTTAAATCCATTTCCATTCCATATATCAATTCAAAGAATGGTTCAATTGGGATATTAAATTGCTTAATAATTTCGCCCAATTTATTAAGAAGACCATACTCAGAAGTGCCATGGACTAAAGCCCGTTCTAATTCGATGCGCCACTTGCGAAGACGTTCATATTTAAGATCGTCAGATTCGCTCCCTTCATCAACAATATCATCTGTCTTCCGGCAAAAAGCATAAACAGTATTCATCGCCTCTCTCTTAGGAGCCGATAATAGACTAAAGGCATAATAAAAACTGCTTTTACTCTTCTTTGCGATCTGTTTTGAATTTTCTTCCATTAAGCAAATATACTCTTTATCATTATTTTAATATAGTCAATTTTTTTTAAAATTGGTCTCTTATTAATCACATCATAATTTTGAGATTCAATCTTATTAAGAATCTCCTCACCGCCAAGAATTGTCATCTTAATTTGTCTCCTAAAATTTCCCGGAAGTAATGGAATAAGATTCCGACCTTCTTCAAAATATTTCCAAGTTCTACTAACTTGATTTTTTAGCAATGAGCGAAATTCTTCATTGAAATTTTTTGATTTAAATTTTTCCGGTGAAAAATTGAATTTTTCTAATTCATCTAAAGGGATATAAATTCTATCTTTTAATATATCGCGGCTTATGTCTTGATAGAAATTTGAAAGCTGAAGAGCGGTGCAGATACTATCTGAATATCCTTTTGCTTTTTCAGCACGGATATTAATAAACTCGAGCATAATTCTTCCAACCGGATTAGCTGAATGATGGCAATAAAAAAGTAATTCATCAAAATCATTAAATCTCTTTTTAACGCAATCCATCTCGAAAGCATTCAATAAATCGTAAAAATATTTTGGTGTTAGATTATATTCTTTGATAGTGGAATGGAGCTCTCTCCAAAAATCATTTTCATATTTCCCTACCAAAGATTTAGAAAATGAATTTTTATATACTTCTAATTTTTTAATTCTTTCTTCATCAGATAAATTCCCTTCATCGGCAATATCATCAGCAATTCTGGAAAATTGATATAACAAAGAAACAGGTTTTCTTAATTTTTTTGGAAGGAAATAAGATATAACCGGGAAATTTTCATAATGTTTTTTCGCTAAATCCTCAGATTCCTTATAAGTATGTTCCATTTTTTTCCTTGTTTCTCAAATCAATTCCAAAAACATATATTAAAATTCTTTTTTGACCTAGTTTATTGAAGAAAATTTACTATTATTAACGTATATTATATCCTATAATATATAAATTAGAGCTTATAAATTACAACGGAATTTCAATAATGAAAATAGATAAGGGACATACATTTCATATACCTGTTCTCGGAATAGGATACTCTGCCGATACTCCGGCAAAAGTAGCGAAATATGGAATATCCTCGGTAATATCTTTGGTAGATGATACATTATTAGAACATCTAAGAAAAATGTATCAAGAAAATAATGAAGAAACTTTCACTCCAATTCCGACTAAAGAAGAAGATTCACGCGCTAAAAGAATTACGGCATATTTAAATACAATAAACAAAACTGTAAAAGACCAATTTGAAAAATTAAAAAACTCCAGATTCGAAATAGGAAGTGAATTAACAAAATATTTTGAGATGCTTCCCGACCTATCTGAACTAAAAGAAAAATATAATCAGATGTTGATTGCTCGTGGGAAAAGAAAAGAGAAACTTCAAAACTGGCTAAGAGAAAATATTTTTCACGGTTCGATTGATGTTAATATTATGACAAAGCTTGATAAAACAAATTATTCGAGCGACAACATAGAATTACCACAACATTTTAACGATGCACATGCTGCATTAAGAGGTTTTGCGAATAGTGATTTGGAAAGTTCAATAGTTTTTTCCGCCGGTATGAATCCAAGACTTTATAATTACTTAGAAACATTAAAAGAATTTTTACCTACAAGTGAGGGAAGTTTTAAAAAGAAAATTATTATAAAAGTAAGTGATTTTCGTTCTGCTTTTATTCAAGGGAAGTATCTTGCTAAAAAAGGATTATGGGTTTCGGAATTCAGAATTGAATCGGGACTGAATTGCGGCGGACATGCTTTCGCTTCGGATGGATTTTTACTTGGACCAATTCTTCAAGAATTTAAGAATCGGAAAGAGGAACTATTTAATTCTATAAAAGAATTATTTATTCCTGCAATTGCCAATAAAGAATTAGTCATAGATGAAACAAATCTAAATATTGATATTACAGTTCAAGGAGGAGTGGGAAAAAGCAGCGAGCATGAATTCTTAATTCGCTATTTCGGTGTAAAGAGTGTCGGCTGGGGGAGTCCTTTCCTATTAGTACCTGAGGCTATGAATGTTGATACAGATACTTTAGAAAGACTTAGCTGTGCAGGTGAAGAAGATTTATATTTAAGCGATATTTCTCCGCTTGGAGTACCATTCAATAGTCTAAAAGGTAATACAAAAGATTTAGAAAAAATGGATCGTTTGATAAATGGGAAGCCCGGAAGTCCTTGTCCCAAAAAATTCTTAGTTTCAAATAAAGATTACTCAGATAAACCAATATGCCCTGCTTCAATTACATTTATGAAAAAAATTAGCGATCTCAAGAATTCTGAACCTGATTCACAAGAGCTAAATGATAAATTTAATTGGGCTGCCGAAAAATCATGTTTATGTGAAGGTTTATCGGCTTCCGTTTATAAAGCAAATAATATACAAGCACCAAAAGGAAGCACAACAGTATCTGTATGCCCCGGACCTAACCTTGCATATTTTTCTAAAATTTCTACTCTCAAAGAGATGGTTGACCATATCTATGGAAGGATTAATTTAATTACTAATTCAGAACGACCTAATATATTTATCAAAGAGATCCAACTCTATATCGATTATATGCACAAACGTGTTAGCGAAGAAAAACTTTTTAATACGTTTAAGAATAATATAATCGAAGGGATAAATTACTACCGTGAACTTCTTCCCGAAATAAAAGAAGAAACTGAAAAAGTTAGAGAGAGAATTAGAGAAGAATTAGAACAATTAGAACAGAAACTCTCTTCTATTGCGGTAGTTGCGGCTTAATAGCTTTATGTGGCGTATTTCACTTATAGCTATTCTGCTGCTTTGCTTTGTGCAAATTAATGCGCAGTTTAAAGATAAAACCTCACAATCCATCTCGAATCAATTCATTACTGAATTTAATAGCGTACCAAAGCCGGGTACACCTATTAATATCTTCTCTAGCAACAGTTCATTTGGAATTACTGCAAAAATTGAACAAGATACGCTTACCACTACTATACCTCAGGATATTTCAATTGGATTTAATACCGGAATAAAATTAGTTTCCTCACCGACTCATTTTGATTCAAATGATTTGTTATATGGAAGTGCAGCAATTGTAGCTACCGGATTAACATTTTTATTAGATGACGATATACGGTCATCTCTTAGTAAAAGCCATTCAAAAGCCTTGGACAATCTCGGTGAAATTGGACATCGATATGGAGACCTATATTATATGGGCGGAATATCTGCAGGGGTTTATGTAGGCGGTAAGATTTTTGGAAGTGAATATCTTTCGGTTACGGGTCGAATGCTAATTGAAGGATTATTCTATGCGGGTGCGACTACTATAATATTAAAAACCGTCCTCGGAAGAAGCCGACCGTATATGAATGAAGACAATACGAATTTCAAATGGTTTCAAACTTCGAATGATTATAATTCCATGCCTTCGGGTCATTGCACCGTTGCTTTCGCTTTCTCTTCTGTTCTCGCTGAAAGACTTGATAATGTTTATGCTTCCATTCTTTTATATGGATTGGCATCAACTACTATTATACAAAGGATGTATAGCGATAATCATTGGGCATCGGATTGCTTAGCAGGCTCTGTAATTGGTTATGTAATCGGCAAAGCGGTTGTAAAATATGATAATATGCAAAAAGGAAACAATATAAACCTTTCAGCTGTTTATCTGCCTAATGGCGCAGGTATTAATCTTCAATATACATTCTAATCTATTTTACATAAATACATTTTAAAATTTTTTCCGGAAAAACTTCTAATTCTCCCCTCTATATTAATATCATTAAATGATACTGAACAAAAGTGAGAATTAAATTATTTTAATAGTGGGAATAAAATTAAAATGTGCTTTTAATTGGCACCTGCTGAGGTGAGGGCGATATTTTGGTGGGTGCCGTTAAAAGCTTTTTTTGCTTTATATTACTAAACCTAATATTATTGCTAATAAGTAATATGATTTTTGTCTATTTTTATCATTTTAGAGCATGGAGGAATTTATGGCAATATTAGAACTTACCACTAATGAATTAGCTTTCCTTGCAAAACCTTATATAAAAAAATATGTAAAACAATTGGAAGGAATTAGCGATGGTTTCAGAATGACTATTTTATATGATACCGGCGTTCCGCTAGTCCCTGAAGAAATACCTGTTAAATTAGTATATGATGGTTTTAAGAATGGTGAAATAGCATTTACATGGGAAACAAAATTTGAAGGATTCCTTCTGCAACAAGCTGCAAACCTTATTAAGAGTTTTATACCTGAGTTAATAAAATCAAAAACCTTTCCTCCAGGAATTTCTTTGACCGAAGAAAAAGTTCTAATTGATACACATAAGTTGATGCTGGGGAAAAATATTCCCGGAGAAATTAAAGATTTTGTCCTATCGCAAAGTAAAATAGCGATCAATTACTCGGTATAGTAACTTATAATAAACAGAGAGTTTTATAATTGGAGACAAGCTTCGGCTGAAAGAGCCAGAAGCATCTCTCTAACATCCCAATTAGATTGCCAATCTCTATGATCCCAAATTTCTGTATCGACATTATCACCCCCATAGAGAATCTGACCTATCGAAACACCTCGGAATTTTGCGACAGCGAATAAAGCCGAAGCTTCCATCTCGACTGATATACACCCTTCAGATTTTCTTAGTGCGATTTTTGCCGGAGTTTCTCGATAGACACCATCGGTTGTCCAAGTTTTTCCCTTAAGGTAAGGAATATTTCTTTTTTTCAAAATTGTTTCAATTGCATTGACTGCTTCTGTCGTGGGAGATACTTCGCGCGATGGCTCTATATAATGATATGAAGTACCCTCATCCCTTATTGCACTGCTGGGAACTATAAGATGCCCGGATGCAATCTCTTTATCTAATACACCTGCACCGCCACAAACAATAAATTTATCACAACCCATTTGAATCACATCTTCAAATGTTGCCACTGCTAAAGGTGCTCCAACTCCGGGATGAAACAAAACTATCGAGCGATTTTCAAATTTGTAACTATATACATGATGAAATCCCATCTCACTCTTAATAGAGTGAATTATTTTTAGCTTTTCGCTTTCTGCTAAATGTGTAATAACATCGTTGAAGAAACAAATAACAGCGTGCTTAGGAATATCAGGAATTTCTTTGACTAAGTCAGAAGGACTTATTATTGCTCGCCTATCTGAGTCATATTCTAATATCGGGAATTGTTTTTTCATATCTCTATATTTATCTGATTAATTGCTTAACGATTTTATCTATCTCTTTCATTTCTGTTGGTAGATGTTTTTTTATATCAGTTCTTAATCTCCCTAAATGCATTGGTGAAAGAACTTTTTTAGGGGGATTAGTTAATAAATATTGAGATGTTTTCTTATGCGCTTCCTCCCCTAATCCGGCAAGATTAATATGCTTTTCATTCTCTTCATCATACTTTGGGAAATAAATATCTAAAATCTTTTTATGAATATCTCTTGGACCAAAAAGCCCTTTAGTTTGAAAATCTTTCATCAATTCATTGGGAATTGAAGAATTAAGAAATGAAGTAAGAAAATATGCTTCATCAATATTATTCGTTCCATAGCTATATGTCTTACTCTCCACTATGAACTCCAAATCATAATCTTCTCTTTTAACAATTGTTGCATTCGCGTCAGCAGCAGAAGAATTATATAAAACTAAATAAGGAGAGGATAAACTTTGTGAGGTGAGTTTGTTTTGCCAATTCAAATAATATTCCGCAGAATATTTTTGATTATTTTCCGTTCTCAATTGTTCCCAAAATCTTTCAGCACTTTTGAACCATCGTGAAGCATTAATATAACCTTCACTCATTAATTCATCGGCAGAGTAAAGTATAATATTTCTGTTATTCTCTTCATCAATTTTTATGGTAATAGGGAGTATAATTAGTTCCGGTTTATAAAGAGCAAATGGAAGAATAGATTTTGATAATGCAGTTCGAAAGAGAAAGTTGCTTTCAATTCTTCCCTTCAATTCAATATCTTTCCATGGCATTTTTGCATCGGCATTAATAGCATCAGAAGTTTTTATGTTAATGATTCTATCTTGAAAATTTTCGGGAACATCTTGCATTAATTCAACAAAATAAAATGAACGAGGAACAATTGTAGCTCCTTGTCTAAAACTATCTTTATAAGGATTTGATAATAATTGTTTTTTGTATTTATGAAGTGATAGTGCAGTGGATTTACCTTGTTTGGAATAATACCATTTAGAACTATTTTCTTTTATTAATTCCTTAGTAGATTCTAAATTGCAATTATGATAAAGCAGATTACCACTAAAAGTAATACCATCTATTCCTGCCGATAAAATATTTCTTTTTACATTATCTTTTTCTTTAGATGCAAATAATACTGAGCTTGGAATTCTAAAGAGTGGCGATACATCATTTAAATCCCAAATTTGGTTTAAACGAAATCCTTTAGCTTTACCGCTTCGAGTATTATCATGATGATCGGCACTAAAAAAACTTCTTGGAAGAACGAAAGCGATCTCCCCTTTTTCTTTCAAGAAATAGCTACTGCAATAGGCAAGAAAAATCGCCGCAATTTCTAAATGCGGAAAATTAGCAACTCGTTCCGGTTTTATATCATATTTTATTGCTAATTCATTAAGTATATTTTGATATTCTTCATTTTTTACTGAACTATATGTAAACCAAGGTGGATTACCAATTACATAATCAAATTTGCCCGATAAGAAATAAGGTTTATATAGATTTTGGACTATAAATTTCCAAATACTATCTCTCCCCTTTTCTTTAACTGTACGTAAGCTTAGATAGATTTTATAAAAACTATTAATTACTAACTTATTTAGTCCTCCGCCTCTTATTTGCTTAATTAGAATATTTTCAAATATTTTTGCAGAAGTTTCACTCTTATTATAAGTTTGCTCGGCAAGGTCTTCGGCTATCTCTAAAGCTTCATCGAATATTTTTACATCTTCTAAAATATGGGAACTTAGTTCAAGTGTTTCTTTATCGATCTGTATCTTAAAAGTTTTTCCGAATAAGTCCTCTACCCCATCGGGTGAAAGTAATGTATTTGCTAAAATTATATTGATATGAATTGGAGTTTTAGAATTAACAACTTCTTTACCAAGGAAAAGGAGCATATTTGTTTTTGCTATCTGAACACTCAATGGATGAATATCGATTCCATATAATGATGAATTCAATTCTTCCACTGAAATTGAAGGATTAAGAAGTCGGAAACGATGCGCGGCAGCTATTAAAAATGAGCCGCTTCCACAAGCAGGGTCGAGTACTCTATCCCCCTCCTTCAGATCAAATTCCTTCATAACTCTTTGGCAAAGCCAATCGGGTGTATAATATTCGCCTAAGGCATGGCGCGTATCTAAGTCTATTAATTCTTGATAAACCCCTTTTAGAATATCTTCATCCACGTTATGAAAATCGAACAAAGATATTTCTTGTGCTATTAAACGAAAAACCTTTTTAAGTGGTCGAAAATTTCTTTCATTCTTCACCCAATGGAAGAAATCGTCATCGACAAAATTATTGATTGAATAATTATGAAAAATTGTTCCATCAATAATTGACTTTATCTCGTTATCATCAATGTAATCATCATTACTAACCACACTATACGCTAATAATTTAGCAAAGACGCTGAGATATGTATGAATAATAAAATTATTTTCACTTGCATCATAGGACCCATAAGCAATGCTTAAGAATTTACTCCATTGTTCATACGAGACTTGAACTTCGCCAAATTTTTTGGCGTTTTGGAAATGGTTATTCATTTCTCGAAAACATTCTATGAACACATTACTTTGATACCCAAATGCCTCTTCAATCTTTTTTAATGAAGCTTTTTGTTTTTCTTCTCGGAAGAGAAATCGGTCAATCCAATAATAAAAATCTTCAGAATTTTTATCTGTTAAAGTAAATGAAACACTTTTTACCTCATTTAAAATCAATTCATCTTCTCTTAATTGCGCTATATTTTCGATGCAGGAAATGTCAAGAGAAAATACTTTCCAATTAATACAATCAGAAGCGATTAAGATAAAATTATAACCTTCACCTGCATTATATTGCCCCAAAAGATAACCTGCGAGCTGCTCTTTAGCATGATTAAGAGTTACTTTCAAATCATTTTCAAACTCAATAATAATTTTATTATAAAGGGAATCAGCACTTCCACGATGAAGTTTATCTTTGCGAGGGATGTTTAAAATTGTTGTTTCAGCACCAAGAGATATTTTATCAATTATCCTTAATATTTCTTGATCACTATGGTAAAGCCGATTTAATAGGTCTTTGAATGCCTCTTTTTTGGGAAGCTCTTTATTGGCAGATTTTACTTTTTTTAGATAGGAATCAATAAGTTCTTTTTTCAAAACAGGTTGCCTAAAATTAAATTACAAAAGATTGTATAGTCTTAATGTACATATAAAAAAAAGTCTTCTCAAACATAAATTCTAAATTAATTATCATTTTTGCGGGAAATCCTTTTTACCACCACTCTATATTAATAAGACAAAATGAAACAATGAATTAAACGATAAAACAATTCCTGGAAAATTCTCTAATCTTCTACTCTATATTAATAAAGGTAAACTAAAAAATTAAAATTAATTTTAAAGAGAATACAATGGCATCCTCAGAAAAATATTATTCAGAAAGTTCTTTTTTAATAAACTATTAAACCAATTCAAGACTATTGTTAAAGTTACAATTGAGATTGCATTTACGCTATATTACAGTTTAATTGATTCAAGTACTCCTATGCGGGCGGGAGCAGTAATTATGGGGGCACTTGGATATCTAATCATGCCCTTTGATGCTATTCCTGATTTTACTCCATTACTAGGATATTCAGATGATGCAGGGGTACTTCGCTGCCGCTTTAGCTACCGTAGCTATTTATATAACAGAAGTGCACAAACAAAAAGCGAGAAATACTATGTGTAATTTATTTGGGATTGAATAACGTATGGATTAACTATTATTTTTATTCGTTTGAATCTTTTTTATCAGGGTTGCCAAACATTTGTACAATTTTCTTTCCGAAGAATGATGCAATAAGTAGTCCTATAATTATTCCCGAAGAAATTCCAACCGGAATAGAAATACTTTCAAAAATACTTCCCGTGGCGGCTCCAAATGCTGCTCCTAATGAAATACCAAATACTATAATTGCTTCGTTCTTAATTGGAGTTCTATTATTCTTCATCAATATCGTGCTCCTTCATAAATTAAAAGTCCGTCTGTTTGGTCAATAAAAAAGTGTAATTACATTTTATAATTACACTTATCCGTAAGTACCCGGGACAGGACTCGAACCTGCATGACTTTGCAATCACCAGCTCCTGAAGCTGGCGTGTCTACCAATTCCACCACCCGGGCTTATATTACTTAATCTCTTGTGCCTCGTTCGATACTGTATCTGTCATAAGATACCGATCAAATATTTTTATATTAGCATCCCTTCTCGGATCAAACATCTCAGGTAATGACCTTACATTTACCAAGTCAGTATATATTCCACCTCTGCATTGATTGGAATAAAGTTTAGGATCACCATATTCAAAAATCGATTCTCTGCAAAAATTAGCAGGCACTACATCACCGCTTGCAGGTGCTTGAAAATCTTCTAATGGAAGTTTTAATTCATCATAAACACCTTTCATAAAAAGTGCCCAAATTGGCAAAGCTGCTCTGGCACCCTGCCCATAACTTCCGGTAAATGAAACTCTCTGATCATCAAATCCCACCCATACAGCAGCTGAAAGTTGTGGAGTAAATCCGCAGAACCATGCATCAGCATAATCTTGAGTAGTACCGGTTTTCCCTGCCGCAGGTCTTACAAAATTATATCCGGCTCTTACTCTCATACCGGTACCTTCATCAATTACCGAACGCATCAAATCCGTTGTAAGATATGCTGTTTCTTCCGAGATTGCCTCGCTTGGCAATGAAGTAAATTCTTCAATTAAAATTCCATTCTTGTCTTCAACTCTTACAATTGAAATAGGTTCGTTTGCAATTCCTTTATTTCCGAAAGTGGAATATGCACTCGCCATTTCTAATGGTGAAACTAATGAAGTTCCAAGAGCGATCGAAGGTACTAAATCTAATTTGCTTTTTATTCCCATTCGTTCTGCTAATCTGCCAACTTGCCAAAGTTCTACATGCCCTTCAATAATTAATCTGGCTGTAACAAGATTAAGTGATTTTGTAATCCCTTGCCTTAAGGTTACAAATCCACTTGTGCTTCTATCATCATTACGTGGACTCCAACCATTATAATTAAATGGTTGATTGAGAATTGGATAAGCAGGAAATAATCCATTATCAATTGCAGTAGCATAAACAAATGGTTTGAATGACGAACCGGGTTGCCTTCTAATTTGTACTGCTCTATTCAAACCGTGCATTTCGTTAGGATCATTTCCTCCGACCATTGCTTTTATCCCGCCGGTTTTAACGTCCACACTTACAAATCCAACCTGAATATTTTTTTCTAATCTTTTTATGTAATCAACAAACGATTTATCATTATAAAGTCTTTGATATACGGCCCGCTTCTCATTTTCGGTTTCGGCTGCACGATAATCTTTATGTTTCTTAATCTCTTTATCAAGTACTTCTTTGAGAATCTTAGAATATCGATTCCAATCCCATTTTTCATCAAACTGTCTTTGAAATTCAGTCAAGTGAGTTTGCACAGCATTATTTGCTATTTTTTGCATTCTCGAATCAAGTGTTGTATAGATATTCAATCCATCTTCATATAAATCATATCCATGACGGCGGGCGATCTTTTCCATCTGCTTTCTAACATATTCAAGAAAATGAGGAGCTAAACTTCCCGTGATTCCTTCTTCAATTTTTTTATATGAAAGTTCGATCTGTTTTAATTTTAGTTTCTCATATTGATCTTCAGAAAGGTAACCTTCATCGACCATATTGCTCATCACAAGATTTCTTCTTCTTATAGCGTTTTCATACCGGTCAAACGGATCATAATAAACAGCCGATTTCAGCAAGGCTACTATTACGCCACAATCTTGTACAGATAACTGCTCCACATCTTTATTGAAATAAACTTTTGAAGCCATCTCGATACCATAAGCACCATGTCCAAACCAAGAAACATTAAAATAAAGTTCAAGAATTTCTTGTTTAGTATATGTCTTCTCGATTTGAATTGCCGTTATCCATTCTCTCACTTTTCTTACAACAGTCCCAAAGAGCGATTCATTACTTGTTTTTAATTCATAAAGATTTTTTGCCAATTGCTGAGTAATGGTACTTGCTCCTTCACGTCTAAAAAGAAAAACATTTTTAATCATTGCCTGGATAAAACGTTTTAGATCTACTCCCCAATGGCTATAAAATCCCCGATCTTCAGTAGAAATAAGAGCATTAATTAAATGAGGAGGTAATTTTTCTATACCGACTTCTACCCTATTCTGTCTATAAAACTGACCGACAAGTTCACCATCGGCACTGAATACATTACTCGCGAGAAGCGGTCGAGGATTTTCTAATTCCTCTAATGATGGCAGCCCCGTAAATACATATATCATAAATCCTAAAAACAAAACAGATAATACTCCTGCAGTGCTCCAGATGATTGTCCGTTTTTTTGATCCATTATTTTTCTTTATTGGTTTATTTACTACTGCCATTATTTTCCCAATCTATAATTTCAAATTTATTTGTAAACCTGCCATAACAGGGTGTTTCCAACCATGTACCTAAATTTATATAATAACCGTCATTGTAATTCAAAAATTCTTTCCTGTGAGAATGACCGAAAATAATATAATCATAACCCTCATCAATCTTTTTCTTAGCTGTGGCGACAAGTCCATCAATTTCTCCGTAATTTTTTTGAGCGGTATAGTCTCTGCTTTTTTTACTAGTTCCGCTAGCAATCCAAATTCCGAGATCGGGATGTATAATCGAATAAAGTGTCTGAATAAATTTATTTCTTAAAATCATTTTTAAGATTTTATAACCGGTATCATTAGCCACTAATCCATCACCGTGACCCATAAAAAACTTCTTTTCATTCAGTTCAATAGTAATTGGTCCCTCATATAAAATAGCACCGATCTCTTTTTCAAAAAAATCGCGGTGAAGGAAATCATGATTACCAATAAAATAGTGAATCTTAACTCCGGATTCCGAAAGATATTGCAATGCGGCAATTGTTTTGAAGAAACCCTTTTGAACTACCGTTCTGTATTCAAACCAGTAATCGAAAAGATCCCCCATAATAAAAAGCTCATCGCAATTCTCTTTTGCATATTCGAGAAAAGAAACTAATTTCTTTTCTTTTTCTGTCTCTTTCGGTTTTGTCTCTAAACCAAGATGAATATCTGATATAAATAAATAAGTTTTCAATTATCCATTAATCGAATTAATTAATTAGCAAATATAACTTAATTTTGATTATTATATTCAGCCAAAAGCCAAAAGTCAGGGTCGAGAGTTATATCCACCGGTTTTTTAGTTACCGGTATATTTATCTGATAATCTTTCTTATCAATTGATATTCGTTCCTTTATTTTTGTTTTATCGCTAAATAGTATTTCCACATCTATATCAAATTTATATTCAGGATATTCTTTCTGTACTTGTTTCAAATTTAGTTTTACATTGCTATCCGAAAGAGAATAAGAATAATCCAATTCGATTTTTCCTTTGCCTTTAAATACCCACTGTTCAAAGAATTTTTTAAGATTCTTACCGCTAATTTTTTCTGCCATTGCAATCAAATCCTTTGTTTCTACGTTTTTATACTTAAAGTTCTCGTAATAAGTTCTAAGAATTTTGAAAAAATTATCATCTCCTACTTCATATCGGAGCATGTGGAGTACCCACGCACCTTTATCATAAACAAGCCGACTAAAAAGTTCAATTTCAGGATCGTAAAGTGTAGAACTTTTGTAACTATTTTGTTTTGATGCCATAGTAGAAACGAGAGCATCATAACCTGAATTATATTCCCAATAAAGAGCTTCGGAATAAGTAGCAAAACCTTCATTTAGCCATATATCTTTCCAAGATTTTGGAGTAAGCGCATTCCCCCACCATTGGTGAGCGAGTTCATGAATTAAGAGATCGGAGAAGAAACGATGTCCCGAAATATAATTAGAACCTACTCCCGTAATTGTTTGATGTTCCATTGCACCTGCCTGCCAAAGAAATTCAGCAACACCATATTTTTCTTTTTGGAAAGGATACTTACCGAACTTGCTCTCGAAAAATTTTATCCATTTTGGATGTTCCGAAAAATCTTTCTTCGCATCCTCCAGCTTTTCATGAAGTACATAATGAGTTATTTGAAGAGTGTCCTTATTACTTATATACTTATCCTTGATTTCAGAATAATCAGCCGAATAGAGTGCGATAAGATAAGTGGCAATAGGATAAAATGTTTTCCAATGATATTCTTTTTTATTTCCGATAATCTTTGAACCGACTAATCTTCCATTGGAAACAGATGTCATTGAAGAATCATTGATTATTTTTATATCAAGCAGTGCTTTATCGGCAGGGTTATCATTGCATGGAAACCAGGTGGAGGCATAAACAGGTTCGTTCAAAGTATATACAAAGAATTTGCCGTTAACCCTTTTCATTACAAATGAACCAAAACCAAGACTTTCGGGAGTTCCCGAATAATTAATTTCGACAGAGAATGAATCTCTTCGGCTCCGGTTTCTTTCTATTTGAATTTTGGTATCGCTTTGCTTATAATTAACTTTAATTCCATTAAAAAGTAATGAACTTATATTCATATTATCATAAAAATTAAGAACTAATTTATCCGAAGATGTGGGCATTATGCCTGTAATTATAGTTTTCCCTTTTATTAATTTTTTTTCCGGAATAAGTTCAATATTAATATCGTAATGGAATACATCCAATAATTTTTGTTCTTTTGAAATGTATTCATCGAGATATTCTTTATCAATTTCTGCGAGAGAAAGTGTCCCTGAATTTTCGCTTACTTTTTCTTCTAAATATTTAATTTTTTCGATCGGGTTAGCGAAATAAAATATGACTACCCAGGAGAGAATAATCACAAGAAAGATGGAAAAAAGTATAAGTTTGCTTTGTTTTGTCATAATTTTAGTAAAATGTGTTTCCTAATTCAAAGTTAATAATTTCTATGATTGCCAATCAATTAATAAATAGATATATTTTAATAGACCAAAAACAGAGATGAAAACAATATGGCATTAACCGGTTCATCAATACTTCGAAAATCATTAACGATGGTTCTGGCAGGCGGAATAGGAGAAAGATTATATCCGCTTACATTAGAACGCACAAAGCCTTCCGTACCATTTGGCGGAAAGTACAGGATAATCGATTTCGCATTATCCAATTGCTTAAATTCAGGTCTTAGAAAGATTTATGTTCTTACTCAATATAAATCCGACTCACTAAATCGGCATCTATATGAAGCATGGAACATATTCAATCCTGAATTGGGAGAATTTATTTATTCTATACCTCCTCAACTAAAAATCAGTAATAACTGGTATCAAGGAACAGCTAATGCTATCCGTCAAAATTTCAATCTGATTTATGATGAAGATTACGAATGGATAGTATTACTTTCAGGTGATCATATTTATAAAATGGATTACCTAAAGATGATCCAATACCATATTGAAACAGGAGCCCAGCTGACTATCTCCAATATGGAAATGCCAAAAACAATAAGCGATCGCTTTGGATGTATTGAGGTAGATGCAGAGTTCAGAGTTCAAAATTTTGTTGAGAAACCTAAATCACCGCCTACGATTCCGGGAAATCCCGATATGTCTTTCGTTAATATGGGGGTTTATGTTTTCAGTAGAAATGTGCTCAAAGATGTCATTCTTCAGATGGAAAAAGAAAAACTTAAAAATAATGACTTCGGACAGGACGTAATCCCTTATATGATTAAGAACCAATATAAGGTAATGGCATATCAGTTTTTTGATGAGAACAAAAAGGATCAACCATATTGGATAGATGTAGGAACGATTGATAGCTACTATGCAGCAAGTATGGACTTGATCAATGTTAATCCTCATTTTAATATGTACGATCCCGATTGGATGATTCGTTCAGGTCAGCAGCAATTCCCCCCTTCAAAAACTGTTTCGCACGAAGGTGAAAGAGTGGGACGTGCATTAAATTCTATTGTCTGCGATGGTACAGTGATTTCAGGTGGACTTGTTGAGCGCTCTATCATTGGCTTTAATGGACGTATTAATAGTTATAGCTATATAACGGATTCCATTATATTCGATAATTGTAATATCGGGAGAAGGACACGACTTAGAAGATGTATAATAGATAAAAACGTTACCATTCCCGAAGGAACTGAGATTGGATTTGACAATGAAATAGATAAAAAACGCTTTACTGTTTCAGATACCGGTATTGTAATCATTCCGAAAAATTACAAATTTTAGAAGCAGTTTAGATATATTTTGAATGCCCCTCTTTTTAGATAAAGTGTCTAAAGAAAGGGGCTTATTTTTAATAATAACTAGTAATAGATGAATGATTCGTTAAAAAATAAATTAGAAAATCTTCCGGGGACTCCTGGCATTTATCAATTCCTTAATGCTGCCGGTAAGGTAATTTATGTAGGTAAAGCTAAGATACTTAAAAATCGTGTCCGCTCTTATTTCCATTCACGTATAGACTCACCTAAGACAGATGCGTTAGTTAGAAAGATCGAAGACCTTATCATAATAGCTACCGATAGTGAAATAGAAGCATTGGTACTCGAAAATAATTTAATAAAGGAACTAAAACCGCGCTATAATATCAATCTTAAAGACGATAAAACTTTTCCCTATATAAAAGTAACAAACGAACTATTCCCTCGGATTTATCCTACGCGGAATATCATTCGAGACGGTTCAAAATATTTTGGACCTTTTACGGATATCCGAAGTATGAAATCTTCTCTAAGAATGATTAATCATATTTTTAAGATAAGAAGCTGCCGGCTCGATTTAACGGTGGAGAATATTGAGAAGAAAAAATTCAAAATCTGTTTGGATTATCATATAAAAAAATGCGATGGCCCTTGTGAAGGACTTGTTTCGGCTCAGTACTATAATGAAATGGTTAATGAAGTAATAAAATTATTGAAAGGGAAAACAGAAGACCTAATTGAAGAATTGAAAATGAAGATGAATTTTGCCTCTGAGAATATGCAGTTTGAAAGAGCTGCTGAATTAAGAGATAAGATAAATCAATTACAAGTTTATTCATCCAAGCAAAAGGTTGTTGCCGCCGACTTAGAAGACCGAGATATTATAAGCGCAGCACAGGAAGATAAAGATATAGCAGCGACAATATTAAATATTCGCTCGGGCAAGCTTACAGGTAAAAAACAATTAAAACTTTCTGCCGAGCCCGGGGATTCATTAGAAAATATCTATTCGGCTATCATTAAATTTTATTATTATGAATTTGTGGAGATCCCCAAAGAGATTGTCTTAGAAACTGAGCCTTCGGATGGTGAAAGCATTTTGGAATGGCTCAATCAAAAAAGTGGACGCAAATCTAAATTCGTTGTTCCTATCCGTCAAAGCGATACGAAATCCTTGCTTAATATGTGCAAGCAGAATGCCATATTACAATTAAAAGAGATACAACTTCAGAAGATGAAAAAAGAAGGTTCGGTGCCATATACATTAGCTTCTCTTCAGCGCGATCTGAGATTGAAACATCTCCCTCGCAAAATTGAATGTTTCGATATCTCGAATCTTCAAGGGACTGATACAGTGGCAAGCATGGTGGTCTTTGAGGATGCCAAACCGAAAAAAAGTCTCTATCGAAAATTTATTATAAAATCTGTTGAAGGTCCGGATGATTTTGCAAGTATGCAAGAAGTAATAGGGCGCAGATATAAAAAAATTATCGCAGAGAATGAAAAAGCTCCTGACTTAATTATGGTGGACGGTGGCAAGGGGCAGCTTTCGAGTGCTGTTGAAATATTAAATGAGATCGGATTAAAAAACTACGAGATAATAGGGCTTGCTAAACGTTTGGAAGAGGTGTTTATGCCGGGAGAATCAGACCCCGTTATAATTCCCAAGACTTCATCTTCACTTAAACTCCTTCAACATTTGAGGGATGAGGCACACCGATTCGCAATTACTTTCCACCGATTAAGACGAGACAAAAGAACTCTTAAAACTGAGCTTACCGATATTCCGGGAATCGGCGAAAAAGTAGCAACTAAGTTATTGACCGCTTTCGGAAGTCTAAAAGAGATAAAAACAAAAAATGAAGAAGAATTAAGTAAAGTAATCGGTAAGGCAAAAGGGAAAGTAATATTCAATTATTGCAATACTCTGAATGATTCATCTTTGAATTCTCTGCAGTCTTCGGAATCTTCAGAGCCATCTGAAGTTTTTCCGAAAGATTCTTCTATCAGATCTAATACTCTGAATGAAGAAGTTGGAGACAAGAATTAAGATATACAAATTAAGGAATCGATACCGGTGATTTATACTGAATTAACGGCTGCAAATGAAGAAGGGGTAAAAATAATGCCAAGCTTACCGGTCACCCAAATTAATTACTAACCGCTGCTTCCTTCCGGACCTGACGGGATTGGGTAATAACTTGCCGACCGGAGCTCAGCAAATCTCGAACGCTAATATATAAAATTATTTACACTTTCCAGCACATCATTAATTGTAATTCCGTCATTGCCCTCAAAATTACATTTTTTAGGGTCTCCCGGACACTTGAGAGAACAATAACCGGATTTTGGTAATAGTATTCGGCTTTCATTACCCATTGGTCCCCAGAGCTTTGGTGAGCATGCAGTTAATGGACAGAAAAAAGAAACAGTTTTCACTTTTAACGCTGCCGCTAAATGCATTGGTCCCGTGCTTGCGGAAATTAATAGATTGAGTGCTTTGAATGTAACAAACGATTCTCTTAGGCGAATATCGATATTAGGAAATTCTATATCGGGAATATTTTTTATTTCATCAGGAATTTTATTATCTGTTACAACTACCTGAAAATCTTCATTTTTCTTAAGCTCATTGATAAGTTGTGCATATTGATTCGGTCTCCAATTCGGAGCAGAGTTTCCGCTTGTTACATGAACACCTATCAAATATTTCTTACCTTTTAAAAATTTGTCTCTTAACTCTTTTGCATTATTTAATTCGACTTTTGTAAGATGAATTTCCGTTTCCAAATTATCGGTTTCCACACCAATCCTTCGAGCTGAATCCATAGAATAATCTGCTTCGTGGCGAAGTGGAATATATTTCTTTCTAGAGACAAAATGAGTTAAAGTAAGATATTGGTATAACTTATTCCCTACTCCTAGGCGATATGGAATGCCCGCAAAAAAAAGCATATAATTAATTCGTTCTGTCGGGAGCAAAGTAAGTGAATGTGTAAAATGACAAGATTTAATTTCTCTTACTTTTTCTCTGAAAGATTTATCGAATAGATTAGTGCTTTTATCCATCAGAATTATTTTATCTATATGAGGATTATTCAGATAAATATCTTTGGTATATTCCTGAAGTAAGACGGCAATAAAACAATTAGAATATTTTTTCTTTAGTTCTCTGGGGATAGGAGTGGAAAGAACCACATCCCCAATTCTATCCGTTCTTACTAATAAAATTCTTTTTTGCTTCATCAGCTAATCACCTTATAAAGAGCCGGTTTCGCTCTTTCAAATTCCTTTTGCCAATTTAATTCTAATGCCGCTTTGTTACAGTTGAACTTATAATCTCTTATAACTTCATCAGAATCTATCAATTTTCTAATTCCATCTATTACTTCAGTCTCATTATTAGGGTCTGCAATTATGCCTGCATTATATTGCTCGACAATTTTTTTCATCTGTGGAAGCGGGCATGAAAGCACCGGAATCCCTGCCATAATATATTCAAAAAGTTTATTGGGAAGCGCATGATAATAACTAACGCTTATATTCTCGATTAGTGCTATCCCTATATCTGCGCTTGCCGTATAATTAATTAAATCTTTTTGACTTATTGTCCCTGCGAAGATAACTCGGTCGGAGACTTCATTTTCCCGAGCAATTTCTTCAAATTTATTTTTAGCTTCGCCATCGCCGAGCAAGAGAAGATATACATTTTGTATCTGCGAAATTGCTTTAATTACAGTTGGGATGCCCCTTCCGGCTATTAAGACTCCTTGATATAAAAGTATTTTGTAATTGGTGGGGATATCGTACATCTCATGAATATTGATTTTGAACTGTGGTCTTTGATATAAAGGAATATTTCTAATTACTAAGGTTTTCGGGAGTCCATAATATTTTTCCAGAAATTGCGAATCCATTTCTCCCGTAGTAAGAATAAGATCAGCTAAATTAATGAATGTGCTTTCAATCGATTTTACGATATATTGTATAAAAGGGCGTTTACTCAGTCCACCGATAAAAGCATATAACTCGCGACTATTATAAATTATTTTAATATTATTTAATTTTGCAATAAGAGTTACAATCGGGAGAGTATAAATATCTTCTGCAAAGATTACAGAAGCATCAGTCTTTATTAATTCTCTGAAAAGACGGTAACCAAAATGAAGATAGAAGCTGATACTATTGTTTCTATCGAGCTTAAAGATTTTTATATCTTTATAATCTTTATCTTCAGAAATAGTACGCCAATCAAAAGAGATTACGGATACTTCAAATCCATCTGCCATTAAAGAATCACGTAAATTAGTTATGCGTGAATCATGATAAGCATTTCCTAAGAAAGCTATACATACTTTTTTGTTCATTATCAGATTACAATTTTATATAAAAAGTATTTCTCATAGTTGTCTTTGCATCGAACTTTTCTTTGAATTCAATTAAACTCATACTTGGTGTCATTGGGTTTTCTGCTTTTGTATCTTGTGAAACTCCGATATCGACATAATCAAAACCATTATCGGTAGAATATTTAAGTATTTCGTACATTACTCTTTGAATTGGTTTAAACTCTGCGAAATCGTAACGAAGCATATTATAGAAACAAAGAGCTACGGTTTTATTTGGGAAAAACATAGAGGAGCCGCCAATCGGTTCTCCTTTATAATATACCATAAATAACTTTAGTTTATCAGGCATTAATTCGGTCAATTTAATTAAATCTTCCAAACTATGTGTTGGCTTGACGTTATGTCGTGCTTTATTTTCTAATAATATCGGATAAAACTGATCATAACGATCATTAATCTCAACCGTAATATCGGGATTTTTTAGAGAGCCTCTGACGTTTCTCCTAATTGTTGGCGAACATCTTTCTAAAATATCTTCATTTTTTTCTAATTTAATTGCGCTTGAGATATAATGAAGCTTATATGAAAAACCTGACCAAAGCATAGCAAAATCAAGATTTTGATTTTGATGTTTTTCGTAAATCATTGGTGCGGGTGTCAAGCAAATATCTTTCCAATTATTCTTTCTGCCATAATCGATAAGCATTTGAACAAAATCCATTGCTTCGGCGAATTTTACATCTTTCGTTACAATCGAGCCATAACTTGCACCTATGGGAGACTCAAATGAACCTCCATTTACCACTGCTCCCGGAACTACTGCCACTAAATTCCCTTTGTGAATATACATCAGGTGATTAAAAGAAAATTTACCCGGTTTATGGTAATCAAAAAATTTTTGCATCTGGAACATTGTGCCGTTATTAGAATCTTCAACGAACTTATCCCACTTCTTTTTCCAGTCCTCGTTATAAGGAATAATTTCCATAAGTATCTCTGTTAATAACTATTAAAATTTGTTAAAATATTCTTCGATTAAAATGTATAAGAAACTGTAAATGAACTATTATCACCGAGACCATACTCAAAAGGGACATAAGCATAATCTATTTTAAATCCTTTCCATTGAACACCGAATCCGCCAGTTAAACTTTTCGATTCATATCCTGTGATATAACCGCCTCGAACAGCAAAGAAATCATCATATATAACTTCTAATCCGGCATGAATATGGGATTCATTCTCTTCTAAATATTTCTGAAATCCTGCAAGCCCAATCAAATTCAATTTAGTGGATTCTAACGGAAAAGAATATTCTCCGCCGAGTCTGAAATCAGTAGGTAATTTTGTTGATTCTTTTGCAAGGACACTCATTGAACCTATATTTTTCATTGATGCACCCAAAGAAAGATTTTCTACTAAGCCCGAATATACGACGCCAAAATCTAATCCTAGACCTGAAGCATCTTGATTAAACATTTCTTCATATATAAATTTAACAGCAACACCGAACGAAAGATTATCGTTGAATTGAAATCCGCTTCCTAAAGTAGCTGCAAAGAAATTGGCATTAAAAGTGGCTGTTGCTGGTCCGGCTTGGCTTCTTACTTCAATATTATCAACCGAAGTGGTATTTACGTTTAATGCTAGTGGAAGTCCCCAAACCTTAGAAGCAACAGAAATTGAATTTGATCCTAGATCAAAAAACTGTTGGTTATGTGTAATTGAAAATCGAGTTGTATTATTCAATGCTATTAATGCAGGGTTATAGAAGTAATTTGAAATATCGTTTCCATTTAAAGATCCAAAATCAGCCATTCCAATATTTCGGGCTCCACTTCCTAGCTTAAGAAATGATAAACCGGTTGAGCCTGCGCTTTGCGCACTCGTAATTGTAGCTGTCAATAATATTACTATTAATATTTTTTTCATAGACTAAAACTTAAAATTAATTCCTAAAATATGTTGATCGTGAGTGGAATATGGTTCGATTGCAAAAGCATAATCAACACCAATAACCAGTTTACTTAACTTGTAAAAATAAGAAAACCCGAAAGAAGAACGCATCGGGAAATCACCATTACTTATGTTCATCTTATCGATACCGCCTCTTAGAGCAAGTTCTTCAATAACAAAATATTCTGCACCTGCCCTAATGAATGTTGCAGTGCTATTATAATTTTCTACCTCTAAAGCAGTTACCAAATTATATTCAGGAAGACTATAAGAGATACCAATTTTTTTGGAAAGCGGGAATTTATTATCCGTATTTTTTCCATTAGCTCCGTATAATGCCCCTGTATCCCATTTATATTTACTATTAATATCTGAAAGTACAAGCGAGATTTTTATTCTATCCGAAAAGTTATATAGAGCTCCAATATCAAAACCGAGAGAAGAAGCACTTAGTTCATCTACTAGACTAAAGTAATAAAAACGAAATGTAAGACCAATTGCTAATTTAGATGAGAATTGGTTCGCTAGAGAAACATAAATTAGATTTTCCGAAGTAGAAACTTCATCATATTTATTTCCTTGTCCGTCTCTTAGCTCTATTTTACTAACGCCTGCATTAATAAGTCCTGCGCTTAATCCGGCAACTGATCTTGTTTTTGCAGTATCGCTTCTATTTCTCCCCATTTCGAATCTCTTTGTAAAGCTTACAAAGTTGAGTGTTCTGTCTAAAGACAAAAAGGAATATGAAGTTTGGAAAGAATTATCAATTTGAAAAACTGCTAATGCAGGATTATAATAAGTGCTGAGGTGTCCTGATGTAACTGCAGAAAGAGCATTGCCCATTCCTATACCGCGAGAACCGAATCCCATACGACTAAATGAGCCAGCCATTCCTGAAATTTCAGAATATTTCGGCTGAGCTTCTAAAACTAAAGAAAATAAAAATACGATAACTAATATTCTCTTAATCATAGTACCACCAAAATTTTACCGTACATCGGTTCGCCGCTTCCGGATTCGATTCTATAAAAATAAACACCATTAGAAACGATTCTTCCCGATTCATCTCTTCCATCCCAAGTATCAATTAAATCAATACCGCTTCGGCGGGGAGCATTTTGCAATACTGTCTTTACTAAGTTCATTCCGAAATCGAATATCCTAATTGTTACATCACCATCATTAGCAATAGAATACTTGATATTCGCTTTTTTGGAATCAGGAGAAAATGGATTTGGGAATGAAAATGAAGTATTGGAAGTTGCCGCAGCACCGGAGGATAATAAAATGTTCCATTTCCCGCTCCATAGAGAATTTCCAATTTCATATTTTACTAATCCACTTAATGTCCCTATCCATAGAATATTATTTACTGAATTTTCGTATGTATCGAGTGCTCTAAAATTTTTAGTATTGAGAATTATTTTTTTGTCATTATCAGAAATTTCTGGTGCCGAAAACCAAGTAGTTCCTTTATCATCAGACTGAAATAATCCATCTTGTGAAGCAACAAAAACTGAATTTTTTGAAAATGCAAAATCGAGAACTCTTTCCCCTTCAAGAAAATTATTCCAACTGATACCACCATTTGGAGATTGGCTTACCGCCCAAAATTCTGAAGCACCTTCGGCTTTCCAAGTGGCTGCCCATATTGATTTATCTAACGGATTTTCTTCGATTGCGAGAATATGATTTCCGCTAATTGGCTCTTCTTGATTCGAATGATTTAATTTTACCCAAGAAACACCTCCATCATCAGAGATATTAATCCCACCTGCAGTGCCTGCATAAATCCATCCTGTCGATGCGGTAAGAAGAGAAAAACCGATATGGTTCAAATTAGCTTCTTTACCGAAAGCACCGGCTACGGGTTGAAGTGAGAAGTTTAATGTATCAGTCTGCTTTATTCTATCTAAATAATCAGGAGGAAGAACAACACGCTGCCAAGTTTTTCCTTCATCATTGCTTTTTCTTATACCACCTGCATTTGTAGCTATAAATACTGTATTATTATAAAAAGTTATATCTCTTATAAAATTCTGTTTCTCGGTTGTAACCGGCAATGCTCTAATATTATTAATACCGTAAACAATACTTGAATCGGCAGGATTATCGATCGGCTGTGGAATGATTGTCCACGATTTTCCTTTATCTTTTGAAAAGCGAAGACCAGAACCGGTAGCGATATCAGAACCCGCAACATTTTCAAAATGCCAAGTAGCTGCCCATATTGTTCCTCTATCATATCCTACTGCCGAGACACTCTCATCTCGGAAAATTTCATCATTAAAGAAATTTTTCCATGACTCACCTTTATCAAAACTAACTGAAAGTCCTTTAGAAGTTCCCACAAGAATGGTATCTCCAATGATAGAGACTCTTTCAATAACATTGCTAAGCGGAGTAGCATCTTCAATTTTATTTAACCTGTTTGAAAGATCAAAATCAGTAGGAAGCTTTTGTGCTGAAACTACAGATGAAATAAGAATAATAAAAATAATTTTTTTCATATCACTTCACCTCCATATTTTGTGAAATGAGATTACTTAGAGCACCGTTTCTATCTTTGGCCTGAAATTCAAATCGCCAAGTTCCTAATGTTGTTGTAGAACTAAAAGAGTTCTTGAAAGAGAATATTCCATCACCGGCCATTTCATCACCGAATACATCTTTATTTCCTAAATCATTCATTACAAAAAATCCCAATCCATTTCCCGGATCGACCATACTATTATCCGGTCTATATAATTTGAAATAAACATATTGCAAGTCATCATAACCGTTTGGATCTGATGCTTTAACTGAAAAAGTAAAAGTCTCCCCTCTTACTACCGATGCGGCAAGAACTACATCTGCTATAATTGGAGCGGCGTTATTCTGGCTATTATCAAAATAAAATTGTTTGGAAATTATCTTTTTTGTTACCCCGGAATTATTTGTAACATAAATCTGTAAATTGTAATCGCCTGATGAAAAAGATTTTTTCATCGGAGCATAAGCAGTATAGATACCGTCATTTGCTTTTGTATCTCTATTCATACCCATATCACCGTTATCGTACATAATTACTTTTTCAGCAACTTTTTTATCACCATCCTTCGATAAAATATTCATATAGACCTCTCTTAAATAAGAAGTATTATCAATTTTTATAGAAGCCGTAATATTTGAATCAGCAGCAGAATAGGTAAAACTATTGGGAGACTGAAATTCGAGAATTGAAAAACTATTAAAGTCTTTGTCAATTACTTCAGAGGGGATTTCTTCGCAGGCGTAAAATTGTAGAGCCGCAAGAAAAAGAGCTATAATGGAGAACCTTTTAATCAACTTCATCACTCGTAAGTTAGTTATAAATAAAGTATAAAGATTCTCTCGCTTTTCTCCTTAAAATTAGTAAGGTAAAATAATACTCTTTTGTTTTTAATGTCAAGTGGATAAATAAATGCTTAATTTATCGTTATTATAAAAGGTGTAGGAGAAAATGAGAGAAAGAAAATAATAATTGCAATATATCCAAGAATTTTTCTTTTTAAATCCAACGGTTCAAAATTAGGAACTGGAGGATGCTTAATTTTAATAAAAAAATAAAGTATAAAAGACCATAAAAGCCAACCGGTCCATCCAAAACTAAAATTTAATTCTAAAAATGTATCTAATATTCCAAGTCCGCCAATCAAAATTAATAATATCAGAGAAATACTGGCGATAGCTTCATGAATTTTACTTCCAAACATGCTATAAATAATATGGCCGCCATCCAATTGCCCAACGGGAATTAAATTCATTGCAGTAACAAAAAGTCCGAACCAACCGACACATAAAAAGGGATAATGATAAATTTCGCTCATAGGAGGAATAAATACATTCGGAGATACAAATATATTTCTTAATAAAGAAAATAGAAGAGTATCTCCGAAAATTAAATTTGCTCCTCCCGTTCCATACTCCGGCGAAAAATAATCGGGATGAATTGCCAAGATATAATCTACAGCCGGAAGATGAGTAAACCCATAAACCAATAAAATCAAGCATGCTATAAAACCGGAAAGAGGTCCATATATACCGATATCAAACATCGATCTATTATCAGGGATCACCTGTTTAGTTTTTATTACGGCACCCATTGTTCCGAAATTAAAAAAACCGGGGATCGGAGGGAATGGAATAAAATATGGAAGCGTGGCTTTTACCTTATGATATACGGCTGCGAAATAATGCCCGAACTCATGAACACCAAGTACAAATATAATCGATAGTGAATAAGGCAATCCTTTTGCCAATTCAGTATATTCATAAGGACCCATTTTACCGGTGGTCCATTCTACTCCGGCTATTGTTGTAGTAATGAATGTAACTATAACCAAAAGAATATTTATATAAACAGAATCTTTTTTCATTTTACAAATCTAAGTTTAACCCAAGAGCGGAATACTCTTTATTAGAATCGAAATACTCCCCGTGAATATTCATTCCGTTATAATAATTCAGGTAAAGTGAGAAACCTTTTCCTTCCGGTTTGCCAAATTTCAATCCTATACTTAATGTATGGTTTGCATTATATCCATTAATATTAACTACGCGTAGATCATAAGCCGCAAATGGAGTAATGGTTTCGTCAATTCTTCCTATATCAAAAAAATCGAATCCTGCGTGATAAATATCTTTACCTATGAAAGTAGGGTCAACATGAAACAAATATGTAAATCCTCCATATACTCTTAGATTTTCAAATTTGTAATAAGGAAGAAACTCAATAAATTCGCGGCTAAAAACACGCGGTGTTTTTCCATCGCGCCATTGATGATTAATACCATCAAAATGACCATCAACAAAATGGGCACTTATGTGACTAATCCTCACTCGCACGCCGGTTTCACGGTTATTATCTAATTTTAATCTATAACCAAAATTTAATCCAAATAGATAATCAACTGCATCAACGGGGAAATGAAAATCTTTTTCGCCGCGAAGCATCGTATAGGTAAATAAATCGGCTCCTAAAGATAAAGTAGTATTAGAATTATAAACGTGCAATATGTCTAGTGAGTTGCCTATATCAAGACGCAGTTCATTTCTATTTAATTGAAATAAAAAACCTAATTTTGGTTCAAGAAAATTTGCTGTATAGGGTTGTATATTTAATTCGTTTGGGAATATTTCAGATTTATTTTGTCCATTAAAATTTGAAAACGTTATAAAAAAAACGAAAAACGAAAAAATTAAAATTCTCTTCCTTTCCACATTACTTTCCTATTTGGTAAAACAATAAATGGTAATATCAGTACATAAATAATAAAATAGATTTCAAATGCTAAAAAATGGCGCAATTTCAATTTCAGATTCAATTTAGAAAATACGGGACTGATAAAGAAATAATCTAACATAATTTTAGAAACCGCCAAATATAACGATAGAGTAGTGAAAAAGAAAGGCAATAAAACAATAGCAATATGGGAGAGATATCCTCCCAGCATGGTGAAATATCCGAACCAATCATTTTTCATTCCTCCCACACCCCATCTTTTCTTTTGCCAATAGAGAGTTTTCCATGTGAGACATGGCTCAGAAACCACAAGTATGTCCTCTTCAATTGGAGTAAGTACTTTATATTTTTTCAATTCGTGAATTGCCTTCAATAAATTAAAATCTTCGGTAATACTAAACGGAAGATTTTCATATCCACCAATTTCGTCATATGCTTTTCTACTAAAAGACATATTATTACCTATACAACCCGAAGGCTTACCGATATTCATCACCCCTGCGCCGACAGTTAAAAGGTAAAGAAAATCTATCCCCTGCATTCCACCAAAAATCGTATCAGCCTTTTGATAAGTATAGCCACCTACAAAAGCAACATTATCTTGATAGTAAGAAGCAATAGTTTTAACCCAATTAGGATTTACTCTGCAATCTGCGTCTGTTGTAAGAATTATCTCGCCAACACTTTTTTTAATTGCATAAGCAAGTGCATTAGTTTTCCCTTTAAGGTTTCCGATTGGTTCATCAGGAACAAAACACTTAAATCGCTCTTTCCCTTTGATAAATTCATCAATCAATGCTCCGGTATTATCCGTGGAATGATCATTGACAATAATAATTTCTAACTTATTACTTGGATATTCTAATTTATCCAAGGTACAAAGGCACTCGATAATATTTGATTCTTCATTCCTTGCAGCAACAATTAATGATGCTGTAGGATACTGTTCTTCTTTTATTTTTTTGTATTTTGCGCTCGCACCAATAGTAAAAACAAATAATTGAATTAGATATAAGCTTAGTCCAATTAGAAAAAAGAGCTCAAAAGCAGTCATTTATAAATTCCATTTGTTCTTTAATTTAATTTACGCAATATTTGATTTATAAACATATTCTAAAACCTATAAAGTATTATTAAATAGTTAATTATGAGCAAAATTGCACCTTTAAAAAGATTCGGGCAGAATTATCTGGTTGATAAGAATGTTATCACAAAAATTATTGAAGAATTTAATCCTCAGCCGAATGAAATAATTCTTGAAATAGGTCCAGGGCAAGGAGCATTAACCGAAGAATTAATAAAATCGGGTGCAAAAATTTATGCTGTGGAAATCGATTTTAGAGTGATTGAAGAGCT
The DNA here is from genome assembly GCA_001516025.1 of bacterium BRH_c32. Taxonomy (GTDB): domain Bacteria; phylum Bacteroidota; class Ignavibacteria; order Ignavibacteriales; family Melioribacteraceae; genus BRH-c32. The sequence continues at coordinate 270,421 of LOEU01000037.1, forward strand.
TCAAATGAAATTCCCCCTTCTTACTATATTAAATATGGATTTCCTAAAAACGGATATTTTTCAATTTATCAAAACAGACCAAAAAATCAGAATTATAGGCAATATCCCATATAACATAACATCCCCTATTGTGTTCAAATTACTCGATGAAAGAGAAAAAATTAAAGATGCAGTGCTTATGGTTCAATATGAAGTAGCAAAAAGGTTTGCAGCAAAACCAAACAGTAAGGAATATGGAATCCCGACTGTATTTTTAGATTATTATACAAAGACCGAGTTTTGTTTTAAAGTACCGAGTACGGTTTTTTATCCAAAACCGAAAGTGGATTCTGCCATAATTCATATAAATTTTCTTGAGAGTCAACGAGATAAAGAATTCGAGGAGATTTATTCTAAAGTGGTAAAAGCATCTTTCGGGAATAGAAGAAAAACTTTAAAAAATTCGTTAAGTAATAGTATATTTAGAGGAATTAATTTCGGAGGTTCACCTATTGATTTATCAAGAAGAGCGGAAACCCTTAGCTACACTGAATACATTACCTTAACAAATTTCATATTCGGAAAATTACATGGCGGAGAATAACAACACCACAAATGTTAAGAATTTGATTCAAATAGATCAGGAGATATTAGACAATATTTCCGTTCTCTTGGAAGAAGAAGCAGGCGAATCGGTTAAAAATATTTTCGCCAGTCTGCACCCTGCCGATATCGCAGAAATAATTAATCGCATAAAAATAGATGAAGCAATTTACGCCTTTAAACTTTTAACCACAGAAGTTGCGGGCGAGGTTGTAATTGAACTTGATGAAGATTTAAGAGAAAAGATATTACGTGAGATTGATCCGGGAAAAATCGCCGATATAGTTGATGAACTTGATTCAGATGATGCAGTTGATATCGTAAGTGATTTACCTAGAGATGTGGCGGTCCATGTATTAGATAATATTGATAAAGAATATTCTGACGATGTAAAGGAACTATTAAAATACCGTGAGGATAGCGCCGGTGGTATTATGTCCACCGATTTTATTTCTGTTCCTTCGGATGCCACTGTTAAAGATGCTATCGAGCAAGTCCGCCTTAATGCAGACGAATTTGAGCATATTTATCATATATATGTAATTAATGACCAAGAAAAATTACTCGGCTTTGTTCAATTAAAATCACTTCTTTTACACCCATTAGATGCTAAAGTAAAAAGCATAATGGAGGATGAGCTACTTACTGTAAATCCGGAAATGGATCAAGAGGAAGTGGCTAATCTTATGGAGAAATATGACCTTGTAACTATTCCGGTAATTAATCCTCAAGGGATGATGCTCGGCAGAATTACAATCGATGACGTAGTGGACGTTATTCATGAAGAAGCAGCCGAAGATATTCAGAAATTCGCTGGCCTATCCGAAGAAGAAGAAATGAGCCACAGCTCATTTAAGATTTCACGCAATAGACTTCCATGGCTTCTCGTTGCATTAGTCGGAGAACTTGTAAGTGCAATGGTTCTTTCAAATTTTCAAGCATCAATTGAGAAAATTCTAATAGCGAGTTTCTTTATTCCAATAGTTATGGCAATGGGTGGAAGCTCCGGTACTCAAGCAGCAATCGTTATGGTACGTCGCCTTGGGAATCAAGAAATATTTATTAAAGAAGCATTCAAAAAAATCGGTAAAGAATTCGCCGTTGCCGTAATTAATGGTTTGGTCTGCGGATTATTGCTTTTAGCAGCAACACATTATCTCTTCCGAGCAGAAGTATTGTTTTCAGTCGTTCTATCGTCAACTTTACTAATAATAATGATATTTGCAACAATCGTTGGAGCTATGGTTCCGGTTATCCTTAAACGATTCGGTGCTGATCCTGCTATTGCAACAGGACCATTTGTTACAACAATGAATGATATATTTAGTTTAACTGTTTATCTAACAATAGTTTCTCATTTTCTAATTGTTAGTTAGGCGATTCATCTACTCGTTTAATTACATCAACAATAAGCATATAATAACGATCTAATGAACAATTTGCATCTTCCCTTAAATAACAATCACCATCATCACCCGATGTTCGGCAGTGACTGCAAATTTTATCTCGAAGTAGAATTTTTAATTCATCTAAATTCTTTCCGTCATACTTATGAACTAAATCCACAATTTCAGGAAGATATAATTGAACTGCACATGTTTCTTTATTTGTTAAAGTACATGCTCCATGATCTGTTGAATCTACACAGATTGCACATACATTTTCTCTTATCGCTTTTTGATATTTATCCATTAGAGATATTTCCATTTTTTGGTTTAAAAAAGTTAGTAATATGATAATCATTACGCAAGCGGATTAATAATGACCATAAATAAAAAAAAACAAGTACAAAGAATTTTCGATTCGATATCAACAAGATATGATTTCTTAAATCATTTTTTGAGTGTAGGAATAGATATTTATTGGCGAAGGAAAGCGCTCCGTTTAACAAAGATTGGCAAGGAAGCAAAATTACTTGATTTAGCATGTGGTACAGGGGATTTTGCTTTGGAAGCTAAAAAATTCGGGGTGAATGAAATTACCGGAGCGGATCTATCTTTTAATATGCTAAAAGTATTTAATCAAAAATCGGAGTGGAGCAATGGAAGAATTGTTCAAACAATCGCCGAACAGCTTCCATTCAAAAATAATTCATTCACTAATATAACCGTAGCTTTCGGAGTAAGAAATTTCTTCGATATTCAGTCAGCATTGATAGAATTTAATAGAGTACTATCTAATAACGGTAAAGCTACCGTATTGGAATTTCGTTTACCCGAAAAAGGAATTATAAAAAGTCTTTATCTGTTTTATTTTAATAAAGTATTGCCCGCAGTCGGTCGATTAATATCAAAAGACAATGAAGCATACACTTATTTACCAGAATCAGTAAATGACTTTGATAAGAATATCGATCTTATTGCTCTTTCTAAGAAAGCGGGTTTTGCAAAAGTAGAGAAACATTCTCTTACTTTTGGAATCTGCCAAGTTACAATAGCTAATAAATAATTATTAGCTATTTATATACTTAAGTAGTTCTTCTTTGATTTGTGAAAAAGAGATTTTTCTATGACTAATTTTATTCTTCTCATCGAATGTCAATTCGGCGATAGTTTTTTCAAAGCCATCCGGAATAAATATCGGGTCATAGCCGAAACCTGCGGTTCCTCGTGATTCCAAAATAATCCTGCCGGGCAGCTCGCCCATACAATCAATCTTTTGTTTACCATCAAAAAACACGGCATGACTAATAAACTTAGCTAAATGAGGCTCGGGGAGATTTTCAAGTTCTGAAATCACTTTTTTATTATTGTCTTCATAAGTGCAATTTTCACCCGAATACCTTGCTGAATAAACTCCCGGTCTTCCATCGAGCTGCTCAATAGTCAACCCTGAATCATCGGCTATTACCGGTTCTTTATATATATCATAAATAGCTTTTGCCTTAAGAAAAGCATTCTCTTCAAATGTAACACCTGTTTCAGGTACATCGATACTATTTCCTAAATCAGCAAGCGAAAAGACTTCAATACCTGTACCTTCAAATAATGCTTTTACTTCTTTAGTCTTTCCTTTATTCTGCGATGCAAAAATTAATTTCATATTATTTATTGCTTTCTTTCTCGTTCATACATTCATCAAGTTTTTCCATACCGAATCTTAAATGTGGAATTACGATCGAACCGCCAACAATGAGTGCAATATTGAACGATTCATGCAATTCTTCGCGAGTGGCACCTTCTTGAATGGCTCTATCGATATGGTAAAGAATACAATCATTACACCTTAATACCATAGAAGCAACTAAACCCATTAATTCTTTTGTTTTAGAATCGAGAGTACCTTTTACGTAAGCTTTATTATCTAAAGCAAAAAATTTATTAAAATCTCTGAACCCCGAATTCAATATTTTATCATTCATCTCAGAGCGGTATGTTTTAAATTCACTTAAAGTTGTTTTCATTTTCTATCCTATTTTTTCCTGTTAAGTTCTTTTTTTAAGTACATTCCTGTAATACTTTTCTTCATTTTAGAAATTTCTTCAGGTGTTCCGGTAGCGATAATTTCACCTCCATGAGTTCCACCTCCTGGACCTAAATCTATTACGTGATCAGCAACTTTTATTACGTCAAGATTATGCTCAACTACTACTACAGTATTTCCCTTATCCACCAATTTCATCAATACATCCAATAATATTTTTACATCTTCAAAATGCAATCCAGTTGTAGGTTCATCAAGGATATAAAGGGTTTTGCCTGTACTCACCTTGCTAAGTTCAGTAGCAAGTTTCACCCTCTGAGCCTCGCCTCCGGAAAGTGTAGTTGCCTGCTGCCCCAATTTTATATAACCCAATCCTACATCGTGAATAGATTGAATTTTTCTTTTAATTCTGGGCAGGTCATCAAAAAATTCTAATGCATCATCGACAGTCATTTCGAGCACTTCTGAAATACTTTTTGTTTTATAAAGGATTTCCAAAGTTTCACGATTATATCTTTTACCGTTGCAAACTTCGCAGAGGACATAGACATCAGGAAGAAAATTCATTTCGATCTTCTTTAGACCATCGCCATGGCATTCTTCGCATCTTCCGCCGGCTACATTAAAACTAAATCTACCCGGTCCATAACCGCGCATTTTTGATTCAGGTAACTGTGAAAATAGATCTCTTATATGAGTAAATAAACCCGTGTATGTAGCCGGATTTGAGCGTGGAGTCCTTCCTATCGGTGCTTGATCGATCTCTATTACTTTATCTATCTCATCCGTTCCTGTTACCTTTTTATATGGTAGCGGAATTAATTTTGATTGATAAAACTTATGCATCAAAATTCTTACTAAAGTTTCGTTTATCAAAGAAGACTTTCCTGAACCGCTGACTCCTGTAACGGTAGTAAAAGTTCCTAACGGTATTACCAAATCTACATTCTTTAGATTATTACCGTTTGCTCCGAAAATAGAAATAGAATTACCATTACCTTTCCTTCTTTCAACAGGCATTTCAATTCGCTTGTCATCTTTTAAATAATCGATCGTTAAGGAATGATAATCATTTTTATTGCTCATGATTTTTTCTGTATCACCAATCACGCAAAGCTCTCCTCCATGCACTCCCGCACGTGGACCAAGATCTATTATAAAATCTGAGCTTTCGATTGTCTCTCGATCATGTTCAACCACAATAACCGTATTTCCTAAATCACGAAGACGCTTTAATGAATTTATTAATTTTTCATTATCGTTTTGATGAAGACCAATGCTCGGTTCATCAAGTACATATAGAACACCGGCAAGCTGTGTCCCGATTTGAGTTGCAAGACGAATTCTTTGAGATTCACCACCTGAAAGTGTTCTTGCACTTCTATCTAAAGTTAAATAATCTAATCCAACATTTAATAAAAATTCTATACGAGAAGTAATCTCTTTTAATATCTGTTTTGAAATTATTTTTTCTCTTTCAGTGAGCGTAATATTTTCAAAGAATTTTTTTGATTCTTCAATCGATTTTTTTGTTACTTCTGATATATTCAGGCCATTAAACTTAACGGCTAAAGATTCTTTTTTTAGTCTGCCTCCATTGCAAGTGGAACAGACTTTTGTATTCATAAAGGCTTCTGCCCAATTACGGATATGATTCGATGAAGTATTATCATAATAATGCTGTACATAATTAAAAACGCCTCGGAATTTATTATAATAGGTTACCGATCTTCCGCCGCCCATTTTATATGAGAATGGTAATTTGTCCTCAGATCCATAGAGTAAAATTTTCTTTTGTTCTTCATTTAAGTCTTTCAAAGGAGTATTAAAATCAAAACCATATTTTTCGGCAATTCCTTCTACTTGATTAAAAAACCAAGTTTTACGAGGTTTCCCGAGGGCTGTTATCCCTTCTTCTTTAATACTCTTTTCCCAGTCAGGAATAATTAAATTTATATCCAATTCTCTTCTCTCGCCTAAGCCATCGCAATCAGGGCAGTAACCATACGGAGAATTGAATGAAAACGAATTTGGAGCAAGTTCTTGGAATCCAATTCCGCAATAAAGACAAGCAAATTCTCTACTGAAAAAATTATCCAATTTCCCATCATTAATAATAAGATTACCATTTCCGAAATTTAGAGCTGCTTCTACCGATTCGCTAATTCTACCTCTCGCCTGCTCGTTTATTTTAAGCCGATCAATTACGATCTCAATATCATGTGTCTTATAACGATCTACTTTAAGCCCATCGACAAGTTCTAATACTTCACCATCCACTCTCACACGAATAAATCCATCTTTCGATATCTCATCAAAAAGTTCTTTATAATGCCCCTTTCTACCCCTGACGATTGGTGCGAGTATTGAAATTCTTTGATCATTATAATTTGTTACGATAGTATCTATAATTTGATTAGTCGATTGTTTTTGAACTGGTCTTCCGCAGCTATAACAATGTGGAATGCCAACTCGTGCGTAGAGTAGCCTAAGATAATCGTATATTTCGGTTACCGTGCCAACTGTAGAACGGGGATTACCGCCAGTGGATTTTTGTTCGATGGATATTGCAGGACTCAATCCTTCTATCAAATCCACATCCGGTTTCTCGAGTATGTTCAGAAACTGCCGTGCATAAGCCGATAATGATTCGATATATCTTCTCTGCCCTTCTGCATATATCGTATCGAATGCTAAGGAAGATTTACCTGAACCGGATAATCCTGTAATAACAATTAGTGTATCACGAGGTATTTCGAGACTTAAATTCTTAAGATTATGTTCTCGTGCGCCTTTAATTATAATTTTATTTTGTAATTCCATTTAGATACATTTGTAAAAGTTCAATCAGGAAGTTTACTTAATAACCGACCTAAAATCAATTTTATTTATATTGAAAGAGTATGAACGAATTAAATAAATCAATAAAAATTATAACAACAGAAAACGAATTTCGTTTCAAAGAAAAAGGAAGCGAATTTATTTCTTATGCTTTCTATATAGCATCTGAAGAAGAAGCAATAGAAAAACTAAGTTTAATTAAGAAAAAATTTTATGATGCAGTTCATCATTGCTATGCTTATTCTATTAATTATGAAATAAGTAAATATTCTGATGATGGCGAACCAAATGGAACTGCCGGTATCAGAATCTTTAATGCTATTAATCATTTTGGATTAACTAATATAATTGTAATCGTTATCCGTTATTTTGGCGGCGTTAAGCTAGGAGTAGGTCCGCTTGGTAAAGCATATTATTTTGCGGCAGAACAATTACTTTCCGGCACAACTATTAACACTAAAGATGCATACCAAGCATTAGAAATATATTACGATTACGACCAAACAAGTAAAATTCATTATTTGATTAATCAAAACAAAGTCAAAATAGAAAGTATTATATACGATCCCGATCTAAAAATAGTATGTTTGGTATTAATTTCAGAAATTGATAAATTTGTTTCGGAACTTATCGATTTTTCGGGCGGTTCAATCAAGACTAAAATAATAAATGGAATAAAGTACCTTTAAAGTCTTTTATTGCAACTATTTCTTGACAAAGCTGTACTATTTACTTAATTTCTATATTAAGATATTAATCTCCCGATAGTCTTAGTTAATGTTTAATAAATAATTAAATTGAGAAAAAAATGATTTATACTAAAACTGGTGAATATGCAATTAGAGCGATCTTGTTTTTGGCTCGTCAACCAAAAGACAGTTTAATTATGTCTTCGGAAATTGCTAAAAGCGAAGATATTCCATCTCACTATTTAGCAAAAATTCTTCAAAGAATGGCTAAATATGGTTACGTTGATTCTTATAAAGGGAGAGGCGGGGGATTTAAAATTACTGAGCTTGCAAAGAAAAGTTCTATACTCGAAATTGTTGAACGTGTTGAGGGACCTGTCATTAACCTAAAATGCGTTACAGGTCTAAAAGAGTGCTCTGATGAAAGTCCATGTCCGCTACATGATGAATGGGCTGAATTAAGAAATCGAATTTATAATCTCATTTCGAGCAAATCAGTTCAAGAAGTTGCCGAAAAATATTCAGAAACTTTAAGAAAAGCTAAATAATAAAAAAAGCGGCATTAGCCGCTTTTTTTATATCTTTTCTAATTATTACTATTCTTTTCTCTTCACTGTTTTACTCCAAAGCCAATCCCATCTCCGATAGGTAAAATAGTAGAAAACAATTGTTCGTTCTCTAAAAAATAGTTATTAAAATTCCGTATTGCTTCGGTGGAATTTCTATATTTATCAGGTACATCATCAGAAGCTGCATATCCTTTCCATAAAAGATTATCAATAAAAATAACACCATCTCTATTTAATTTCTTTAATGAATAATCAAATAATTTTTCATAGTCTTCTTTATCAGCATCTAAAAAGATTAGATCATAATTATTCTCTAAGTTTGGAATTATATCTAAAGCATCCCCTTTGATTACATTAATTTTATCTCCAAAGCTTGATTCTTCAATATTTTTCAAAGCTAATACAATATTATCATTACTTTTTTCTATTGTATCAATAGAATCATTCTTTCCGAGTGAGCGGGCAATTCGAATTGAGGAATAAGCTATGGCTGTACCGATTTCCAATACATTTTGCGGACGGAAAGCTTGCACTAAAGATTCTAAAAATTCTGCTGATTTCCAATCAAGAATAGGAACATTATTCTTTTCTGCATATTCTTCCATCTTAAGAATTAGTTCATTTTTCTCTTTTCTTAAACTCTTTAAATATTTTATTTGAGATTTATGCAATATACCATTCAAATCTCACCTCTTTATTTCAGATACAATAATTTTTTATTTAGTACAGTTCCATTAATTTTTAATGAATAAATATAAGAGCCGGAAGCAATCGATTCACCTAAATCATTAGTTCCATTCCAATAAATATTATTTTTCCCAACCGAAGCGATTCCGGAGAATAATGTCTTAATCTTCTCGCCCAATACATTAAAGACTTCCACTTCTGCATAGTTATTATCTTTTGAGAGAAAAGTGATAAGAGTAGAACCATTAAATGGGTTAGGATAATTTTGAACTAAAATATATTCTTCAGGTAAAACTATTTCTTCTTCGCTTTTTGCAGAAGTTATGATATTAAGTTTTCCGCCATACATTTTATAGCTTTTTTCCGAATTTGCCGGTTCACGCTTGCTAAGACCTTCACTAGATTCATAAGTGAAATAAAAAACAATTGATTCATCATTTACGAATTGAGGTAAATTAGTCGTAAAAACATATCCGCCTTGATAATTCATTGCAATAACTTGCTCAATCCCGCTGCTGCCTTTAAAGTGTAATTTAAGAGTTTGAAGATTCATTTGATTAGGATTCTGAAAAGCTTTTGTAATAACAATATTTCCGTTTGATTCTCTTAAATTAGGGTAAGTAACAGCTTTCAATGCTGAAACAATTCCCCAACCGATATCATTATTAGGAGATTCAGAATTACTTGCCGATTGCATCATTATCTCACGTACTTGAGTGTTTTTTAAATATGGATAGGCAGACATTAAAAGAGAAGTAACACCCGCAGCAATGGGACAGGAAAAAGAAGTCCCGCTGCCATAACTATAATTTCCTGATGTTGTAACACGATACGTATTAGAACCTTGAGCTGCGATCTCAGGTTTTATTCTTCCATCAGAAGTAGGGCCAAAACTGCTGAAATAAGAGACGCCACCTGAACCTGTAACAGAACCAACAGAAAGAATATTATAAGCATCTGCCGGTGTTGTAATATATCCCCAAGAAGTACTTCTTTCATTACCCGCTGAAGTAAAAGTAACAACTCCTTTTGAAAAAGCAATATCCGTTGCTTTAGAAACTAATGAGGTAGAGCCGTTCATATCGGCATAAGAATATGAACGTTGATCTTTATCAAAAGTTGAATAACCTAAAGAGCTGCTTGTTAAATCCACTCCTAGACCTTCCAACCATTCCATTGCTGCTACATAATTATCTTCTTCGATATTTGTTTCAGTTGGTACGTATTCAGTTTTTGCTAATGCAAATTGTGCATTAAACGCCGGTCCAATCATTTCCCCATTTTGAAATCCGCCTATTAATGAAAATACAGAAGTGCCATGACTATCTTGATCCAAAACATCTCCGGTCTCATTTGCCGTAACACCATCTTTTTGTACGAAATCATATTCGGCAATTACATTCCTTCCTCTAAGAGGTGGATTTGATTTCCATCTAAAACCGGTATCTAATAATCCTATAAATACACCTTCACCGGTTATTCCCATATCGTGAACAAATGGAACATCGGATAATATATTTTGATTTAAAGAAGAGCCATAATCATAAGTAAAGTTCGGTGAGGCTTTATCACTTCCTTCAGGAATAGTTCCAATTAGGTAGGAATAATTTGATTCACTTTTTAGGGTTTTTATAATCTCGATTTTTTCAACAAATGGAAGTAGGATCAACTCATTATATTCATCAGATGTCAAAAAAGCAGAAACTGCATTAAACCATTTCAGCACGTGGACAATCTCTATCCCTTTTTTTTCAATCTTGTTAATATATTCGGCATTAATTTTTATATCCGAATAATCTATATAATCTTCGCCAAGAACTTTTTTTCTTCTTTCAATCGCTCTAGAAGAAAGCTCTTTCTCGGCTTCTTTATAAAACTCAGAAGTTTTACTTAATCTATCTTTATAGTCTATCCCCTTGTCTTTGAAATAGATCATATATTTAGTTTGGGCAGAGATGCTTATTGAAACAAAAAAGAAAATAAATAGAATAATTCTTTTCATAAGAGAAACTGTCCTTTCGATAATTTATTTATTATTATATGTAATCAATCATTTATAATCAATGTACTAATTTTGCAAGACGATTTAATTTTACAGAACCTAATAGCTCAAAGAAATCAGAAAATGGAATTGCAGGATTCCAAGACCAATAGATAAAAAATGCTTGACCAACAACTTTATCACGAGCTACAAATCCCCAAAAACGGCTATCCAAACTGTTATCACGATTATCACCCATCATAAAATAATAATCTTTAGTTATTGTGTAACTTGTTACGGGTTTTTTATCAATTAAAATCTGATCGCCTTCAATAGTTACAACTCTTCTATCATATTCTCGATCAATAATAGTGCGCCACTGCTCGACATTACTTTTATTTAATGGGATTACTTCCCCTTTCTTTGGGACTACAACAGGTCCATAATTATCTTCATTGAATTGAGCACCTGATGGAAAAATACGTGGATTTGTAACAGTCGCCGGCATTGCATTAGAATTTAGATATTGTATATGAACCGGAATATCTGCTTCCTTCCCATTTATAAAAACTACTTTTTCTTTAATTACAATCGTATCACCCGGTTCGCCTATTAATCTTTTAACATAGTTATCGATATTAACCGGTTTTAGCTCGTCTTTATCACCCGGAAATTCAAAAACAACTATATCACCTTTCTCCGGTTCTCTAATAGCTGGCAACTGAAAATATGGAAGTGCAATATTTGTAAATGGAATACTTCTCGGAGATGATGATCCATAAAGAAATTTATTTACAAATAGAAAATCTCCTACCATAATGGTTTTTTCCATCGAAGGAGTAGGCACTCGCGAAGTCTCAATTATAAATGTCTTTAATATTAATGCTGCGATAGCTGCAAAGAATAAATTTTTCAAAAACTCAAGAAATTTTTTGAATTGAGTTTTTGGTGTTTCATTTGTTGTCATAGAATTACCAAATTCCTTTAGTCATCAATTTGTAAAACAGCTAAGAAAGCTTCCTGAGGAATTTCAACATTACCTACTTGTTTCATCCTTTTTTTGCCTTCCTTTTGCTTCTCTAATAATTTTCTTTTTCTTGAAATATCACCGCCATAACATTTTGCGAGTACGTTCTTTCTCATTGCTTTAATATTAGTTCTTGATATTACCTTAGCACCAATGGACGCTTGAATTGCAATTTCAAACATCTGCTTTGGAATCAAGTCCTTTAATTTTGTTGTAACTTTTCTACCCCAATCATAAGCTTTCTTTTCATGAACTATCATAGATAGTGCATCGACCTTTTCTCCGTTTAGCATAATATCCAATTTCACTAGATCAGAAATCCTATATCCAATATATTCATAATCGAATGAAGCATATCCTCGTGAAATCGATTTTAATTTATCATAGAAATCAAAAATTATCTCCGATAAAGGGAATTCAAATTGCAAATCCGCACGTGTCGGATCTATATAAGAAGTATTTATATATATACCTCTTTTTTCAATCGCAAGCTGCATTAAGTTCCCGACATATTCGCTCGGAGTTACGATTTGTGCTTTTACATACGGTTCTTCTACATGGTCAATTTCACCAAGAGCGGGCATATCGGCCGGATTATCTACTACTACCTTTTCCCCTTTTTTATTTATTACCCAATACTCAACGTTTGGCAAAGTGGTAACGATAGATTGATCAAATTCTCTTTCCAAACGTTCTTGAACAATCTCCATATGGAGCATACCCAAGAAACCACAACGGAATCCAAAACCAAGAGCAACCGAAGTCTCGGGAGAATAGGAAAGAGCGGAATCGTTTAGCTTGAATTTCTCTAATGCATCACGTAGGTTCTCATATTCATCTGTATTTGTAGGGTAAAGTCCGCTATAAACCATTGGCTTAATCTCTTTGTAACCGGGTAGCGGATTTTCTGCTCCATTACGTGCATGTGTAACTGTATCTCCAACTTTAGAATCGGCAAGATCTTTAATTCCGGAGATTAAATAACCGACATTACCTGCTTGTAATTCTCCGGTTCTAATTCTACCTAATCGAAGTGTTCCCACTTCCTCAGCTAGATATTGATTGCCATTTACAAAATAGCGAATTTGGTCTTTTTCTTTGAGCTTACCATTAAATATACGAACGTAAGAAACCGCTCCTCTATACGAATCAAATACCGAATCAAATACTAAAGCTTGAAGAGGAGCATTTTCATCACCTGTTGGTTGTGGTACCTTTGCTACAATATCTTCCAAGATCAGATCAATTCCGGCTCTTGTTTTAGCACTTGCCAAAATTATATCTTCATCCTTGCATCCGATTAACTCAATGATTTGATTTTTTACGACATCAACCATAGCACTAGGAAGATCAATTTTATTTATCACCGGAATGATCTCTAAGCCCGCATCGATCGCCATATAAAGGTTACTTATTGTTTGAGCCTCAACACCCTGCGCTGCATCAACAACTAAAATAGCACCTTCGCATGCAGCTAAAGAACGAGAGACCTCATAAGTAAAATCTACGTGTCCGGGAGTATCGATCAGATTAAGTATATATGAATTTCCGTCATTTGCTTTATATTTCATCTGGATTGCGTGGGATTTGATTGTAATACCTCTTTCCCTCTCCAAATCCATGCTATCTAAAAGCTGCTGCTTAGATTCGCGCTCGCTAACGGTTTTTGTGTATTCGAGTAAACCATCAGCAATAGTTGATTTCCCGTGGTCTATGTGCGCAATTATGCAAAAGTTTCTTATTAATTCCATATTCCATCTTAAATTTAACCAAGTAATATAGGCATAGAACTTGCTAAATTCAATTTAACTTGATGCTCATTTTTACTATTTTAGTTAATTAAATAATTTAATTGTCTGAAAAATGAAAAATCTCTTTATAATTCTATTCCTATCCTCTTTTATCATATATGGACAGGGTAAAAATATTGCTTTGATATCCAATATCGAATCAGGCAATAATGATAATTTACAAAAGTTAAGCGTACTTATCGATTCATTAAATAGCAGAAACGAGATTGACTATTTAATAATAACAGGCGATTTGTCATATACTAGTGATAACAGTGATTATAAACTTTTAAATGAATTATTGAACACACTTGAATTCCCCTACGCAATCTTAGCGGGGGGAAATGATAACAAGAACTATCCTTATGACTGGACAGATTATTTCGATAAAATTGAAGGAGATAATTTATTAATTGAAACCGACCAATTCCTGATTGCAGGAATAAATGGTTATCTACCATATTCTGAATACCAACATTTTTCAATTGAGAATCTTACTTGGTTAGGAAGCACATTGAAAGATAATGGGAAAAATCGTGCAATAATTTCTATTCTACCTTTTCCTCTCTCCGGCTCGTTTTCCAATAAGGAGAGCTACTTATCAATATTGAAGAATAATGGTGCTAAAGTAATTATTCAGCCGACACAAGGAAAAAGCTCGAGTGAAATAATTGGAGGTATTAGAGCTATATCTCTTCAAGATGGTTTTATCGATTCTAAAGGAAATATATTTTATCATAAAATGTCTTTGGATAATAATTTTGCTTCATTTTCAAAAATTACGATTGAAGGCAATGAAGAGGATATTGAGAATTTCGATCTATCAATCGATATTCCTTCTACAGAACTGAAATCTCCAACTCAAGAAGAAAAATTAGCTGAATCATTATTGCAGATAGAGACAAATACTTCCACTTATTCTCGACCAATTAGAACAAAAGATAAGATTATTTCATTTTCAGAAGAAGGAATCATAAGCTGCTATGATACAACCGGAAGACAGAAATGGGAATATGATTCTTATGGAAATTCCCTCTCCTCACCCGTGTCCGAAAATGGGATTGTAACAGTTGCTAATCTAAATGGAGACCTCTCAAGTATTAGTCAATTAGAGGGAGAACAAATCCAGACAATCGGTTTTTCTGAGCCGATTATTACAGATTTATTGACTATCGAATATAAAGGGAATAAAGAATTAATGATTCCCAAATTGACCAAATCAAAAACGGCAATAGTTTTTGGCTCAATCTCCGGCAAGCTTTCTTGTTATGATTTAGAAACCCTTCAAGAATATTGGGTTAATAATTCTGCTAAAGATTTAATTCTCAATAAACCATTGAGCATAGATAATAAAATTTTCTTTACGAGCCGAGATGGGTTTCTATATTCGATAGATTCAAGAAACGGATTAATGATATGGAAATGGAAAGAAGGTAATACTAATAACGTAACAGATGGTTCGCCCCTTACTGACGGAACAAAGATTTTTGTAGTATCCAAAGACGGTACTCTTTCAGCAATAGATTTATTACTTGGCAAAACCGAATGGAAACTAAGCAAACATAACATAATTGATAAGATCGCAATTGCTTTAGATAAAAAATATATATTCGCAAAATCGAGTGCGAATAAAATTTTGATGATTAATTGCGAGAAGGGAACAATTGTTAAAGAGATTAGGTTGAATTTTAATCTTGATAATTATCCTTCCGATATTTTACAAAATGAAAATGCTGTTTATTTTTCTTCGGGAGAAAATCTCTATTCAATAGATAATAAGTATAGAGTGAATAAAATATTCTCCAATAAAAATGGAGTAATAAATTTTTTGGAATTATTTAATAACAAAATAATGATCTCTGACTTAAATGGACGTATAACAATAATTAATGAACCTTAAGGAATAATGTGAAACAATTTGATGGAATTATTTTTGATATCGATGGGACTCTAACTTCTACATTCGATTTAATTTTTGCTTCTTTTAATCATGTAACCGATAAATATTTTGGAAAGATTTTTACTAACGAAGAGATACAAAAAGAATTTGGACCGACTGAAGACGTTATATTGAAAAAATGGTTTAAAGATAGATATGATATTGCAAGAGAAGATTATTATAAATTTTACGATAATAAACATCATGAGATGGCGGATATCTTCCCCGGGATGCCGGATTTATTAAAACAAATTAAAGAAAAGAATATTATACTTGCCACTAATACCG
>LOEU01000038.1 GCA_001516025.1 bacterium BRH_c32
GTTGTGGATTGCTTTCAAATTTTGATTTACTGATATTAGATTCATGAGACGGCTCGAATTGGGTATGACACAAGCGGTTGTGGATTGCTTTCAAATTTTGATTTACTGATATTAGATTCATGCAATTTCAAATGGTGAGTTAATATCTTTCTGTTGTGGATTGCTTTCAAATTTTGATTTACTGATATTAGATTCATGGTAGGTCGGTTTATCTTATTGTTTTTCAATAAGTTAGCCCAATATTAGGATCGAAAAAATCAGATGCCCCTTTTAATAACCTTTTTGGTAACCTAAAGGGGCATTCAAAATAATTCCAATTGATGCGGTTCTAAAAATCCATCTGCTTGATTCTTACCTTCAAATATTTCCATCATTCCAAATTGTTTATCTGTTATCGATAATATTCCCACTTTCCCTTTAGGCGGCAATTCCTGCTTTATCCGTTTTATATGTACATTCTTATTCTCACGACTAGCACAGTGCCTTACATAAATGGAAAATTGAAACATATCAAATCCATCTTTCATTAAAAATTTCCGAAATTTGGAATATATCTTCCGGTCCTTTTGTGTTACCACGGGTAAATCAAAAAACACTAGTATCCACATAATTCTATACTCGCTGAATCTCATAAAAATTCCGGATAAGTAATTTTTCTTAATTCTCCTTTGAAACATTTTGCAAGCGAAGATGTAGTCCTTTGCAATCCCACCATTAAAGGACTTCGATTATTATCGATAAATATTTCGGTTGTGGCAATTTCCAATAATTGTTTTTTTATCGATGGGGTCAATTCATAAAAGTCTTCACCATTCGCAATAAAATCCGCAACAATTTTATCCATATAAGGTCGATATGGCTCCATTATATCATCCGCTAAACAGTAAGCATTATATTTATTGTGATGAAAAATTCCCAGAGTTGGCAATAATCCTGATGCAACTAATCCACGTGCTACTATTGCTCGAAGTATTGCATATCCATAATTCAATAATTGATTAGGCGGATCACCGTATCGATCCCGAATAAAATCAGGAATCTGTTTAAATATATTTTTCCAATAATATGCCGCAGCTCTTCCTTCGAGATTTTCCGGGTCGCCCGATTTTACTTCCTTTGACCAATAAATCATATTTTTAATCGGCACTTTTCTTTTCTTAAGATGAGCAGCTTGATTTTTAATTTTTGCGGAAATCGTCTGCTGCCATAGTTGTTTCTTAAGTGGTTGAGAGGCTTCAATCTGCGCTTGAAAAATTTCGCTCTGCAAATAGTTTCCCGTCAAAGGCAAGAATAATCCGGTCGGCATGTGATTGGGATTGCAGACAACTAAAGCACAATTATTCTCCAATAATGAAGCTATCAATGGCTGCGAAATTGTAATTGCACCATCGAGAATTACAATCCCGATATCTTCTATCGGGGCTGTAATCTCTTTTTCACTTTCATCATTGGGCTCTTTTATTTTTGCAATTAACTGCTCATCTTTAGTACTGAGATAAGCGTTCTTGCTGAAATATAATGTCCGCTTTATCATTTGAAAATGATCTCTCCGTCAATTGATATATTAAAATCATAGTGTTCCACTAGGCAGTTAAAATTATTAGCCGTTAATTTAAGCCGAGGCTGATATATACTTAGGTCAAATTTTGTACTCCCTTCACCTAATTCTTTATCTTTTCTGGATTCGGAGTTATATTGCAAAAATATATAATTCGCTCCTGAATCATTAAATTTATATACTCGGTATATCCTTTTTATTAATTCATCAGGATTTAATTCTCTTATTTCATCAGGTGAATTTTCATAAACAATTACTCTATATCCAGTTTTAATAAAATATTTTGAAGGAATATGTCTTTTCTCTAATAAATTGTATTCTGGAATAGTTGCTAGCTCATTCACGTTTTTTATTTTTAATTGGGCAAGTTCAAATAATCCAGCAAATCTGAATTCTCTCAACAATTTATTTTTAACATTTTTTTCATAAAAGATACAAAGTGCCATTTCTTTATTTTGGGCATAATAATATTGTTTATATTCATGTTCTGATAAAAAAGTCTGTTGTTTGATTTGTAATGCCTTCTCGGGTGTTAAAATTCCTCCTCCGGCTGATGATATACATCTAACATGGCGCATAGGAAACAATACTTTCTCATTTTTATCCTGTTTTATTTCATTTCCATTTTTATCTAAAAGCCAGAAATCTTCATTTATTGCTTGGACGAAAGATTTTCCTTGAGATATTTTCCTTTCTAAAGTTTTTTGAATATCACCCTTTACTTTATCATCTATGATTTTTTTTAAATCTTCCATTTTTTTTAATGATTTTAGTGGTACTCTTTCAACAAAAATTAATGGTTTATCGGAGGTTTTATAATTTCCCCTTATTCCTGTGTTATTGAGAGGAAGCTTTATTGCTCCCATAAAAGTTTCTTTATGTAACTGTCCCCTTATTGCATCTCCTTGTGATACCATCGGTATTTTATTCCCTTTATCATCAAGGATGTACTCAAACTTTCCGTTTGCCAATTGTTTTCTTATGTATTGAATTCTCCCTCTTTTCCTTACGTTTTTATATGTCTGTACTAAGGTGGTATCCTTCTTATAATAGTTCACAAATGTTTTTTCTTCTAATTCCTTTATAATCTCGGAAGAAAAATTATTCCAATATTCCGGCTTCGAATGGAATGCTAATTTCCTTTCGGTTGCTTCGAAATATTTTAGTAATAGATAATCTCTTTTCTTCGGATAAGGAATGAGTGTTAATGTTGCCGCATCAATTGCATGATGGATACTGCTATTCCTATCCTTTTTAAATCCAAGATTAAATATTTCTCTGAATGCAGCCGTTACGCTACCTTTTTGCACGTCCACTATATTAAATACGGTCTTTAAATAATGGAATGCGTATTTAGAAATAATTTGTGTATCTACTAATTGGCTATTTTTCCAACTGCTTCTTATCTCTGTATCTGTGAATGTTCTTAACTTTTTATTCCAGTAATCATAATGCATTTTATAATAATGTCTATTTTGAATTTGAGTATCTTTTTGATCTTTGCTCTGTGCACTTTTTGATTTTTTCTTTGCATCTTCCACTAATTTTGAATAGTGCTTTACCTTATTCTCAATAAATTTAATATTAGGTAAAATTGCTTTATAAGATTCTCCGTTAATCTCAATTGTGGTATTATAATTTGGTAATTGGGTAGGTATTAGTTTCTTTTTTATATCTCTATTATATCTTGAATTCGCTAAAGTCAAATTGGAAAGTTCGTTATCAAACGAAATACTTGCAGGGATAGTATGTTCAATATCCACCGAAGTTCCATTTAGTAATTCTGAAAAAGCTATTACTTTGCCGGTATAGAGGCATTGCATTCCTTGCTCTAACCAAAGCTTATATTTTGTTAATATATTATCATCAACTGAGATATCGGGATAACCTGCTTCGGAAGCTGATTGAGTTATTTTATCAACTAAGGATTCATTCTCTTTCTGTCTTTCGTTTTTCCATCTTTCATAAGCGGCTCTTCTATTTGCATCATTAAGTTCTCTAGCAATTTCCACTACTACTCTGGTTTCCGAATCTATTTTTTCGGTTAATATAAGATGATTAATTAATTTCTTTAGTACGTAAAGTGTTTTAAGAGCCATTGGATTTTTTAATCCCTTGGATATCGGTTCCGGTGAACCTAATATTTTCTTTCCGTCTATCTCTTTAGCCGCCGGATAGAACTCACTCTCGGCAGGATGATATAAATATTTAAATCTCTCTTCATCCCATTCGGGATATTCTTTCTTAAGTAAAGTTTTTATCTGATCATCAAATCGCGGGACTTTATCATAAAGGACACCTCGTGAAAAATTGCCTCTGGTAATTAGTAAATTTTTGAAATTATCTCTTATTTCATTTATTAAATGATTCTGATTTTGTTCGCCCAGTTCAATCCATCTATTATTTCCCAAGACATTTATTATCTCATTCTCTACTAATTTATTTAGATTATCATCCGAAATGTAGGAGCTTTCTTTCTTCCCGTTCATTTCTTCATTATTAATATAGTTACTGATAAGGTTATTAATTATGGCGCTTTTATTTTTATTGGATCTTTGATTAATCATTAATCTATGGACATTAGCAATCAATTTTTCTTCTTCTTCACTCGTAAGAGATTGGTCTAAAACTTTACTAAGATTAGCCAAGAAAACTGCATCGCTATAAATATATCCCTGATGAAGGTATTTTAATATTTTCTTAATTGCGTTGATACTTAAAGCAGCAAATCCTTGTGGGATTTTTATCTTTGAAAATTTCACCGAATCCTCATCGCTGAGCTGCAATTTACTCTTCGCAAATTTAATCAGACTTTCACTATCGGTAAAAGTATATAGAACATGCCAAAGGTCTTCATAATCGTAGTAGCCTTTTTCTCCGTTTGCCGAAGAGGCTTTATTAATTGAGATTTCATAAACGTTGCAACCAAAAAGCTCTTTTAATGCTGCTGTTACGGGCATACCGCTCACGCTAACGTAGTCTTTGAAATTAAATTTATACTGGTTTTTATTGGGATCGATAAGTTTCATGATTTCGCTAAAATCAAAAGTCGGTTTACTCTTTCTTAAGAATAATTTAGAAATAATTTTTTCCTTTTCTTCTAAAGAAAGGTTTTGTTCTTCATTATTTTCGAGATTAGTAATTTTGATATTATTTAGAAATGCGAGAGCACGATATTCTTCAAATAGTGGATGACTAATGGGGCAGCGAGGTTTATTAATTTCGAAAGTACACTTACCGATATTTCCTTTTTGAGTTCTTAATGGTCTCTGCCATAGAATTGATTTTGCAAGATTTTTATAAAGTTCACTTTCAATATCTATCTCATTCTTAAGGCAGATCGATTTAAGTTCTTCTTCTACTAATTTTCTTAAGCTATATCGATTTCTTATTCTTTTTAAATTTTCATTATGATCAATTAACAATGCTTCGCTAAGAGAAACATTTTTATCTTTCATAATATTTAATGTTGCATCTGCACCCGCAATTCCTTTTTCATCGCTTCCTTTTAAAATTGTTTCGGACTCAGCTTCGTCTCTTCCTTTAAACCCGCGTCTTTGAGTTATGTGGTAAAAGATTCTTCCGAGTATAAGGGGATTATTGATTTTTTGTTTTGATGCGAGAGCCCTTAATTCATAAGGATTAATAAAATCGCTAATATTATCACCATCAAAATCCAATCGAATCCAAGCCAAAAATTCGGGAGAAGAGGGGTACTCATTTCCGTTTTCGTTGTCATATTTTCGCCATCGGTTTAATTCATCCATAGTAAGCGGACACATTGGAGGTGAGGCTTTTATTAGCGTTTCCAGTAATTGCCACTTGCGGTATCTTCTTGCATTATAGTTCCTTCTTTTACTTCTGCTCATTGTTCTTTGTTGTACAAGTGGAACTTCCACACCTTTTTCTTCTCCTACCCCTTTATCAAAAGTTAAAACAGTAGAAAAGACAATTTGATTTTCTCTTTGGGAAGTATCCCGCAAAGTGCAACCGATAGAATTTGTTCCTAAATCTAAGCCCAGAATTTTAGACATACTATTCTCCCAATTACTATTGTTATTTATTTAGATAATTCTTAAGTTACCTATGAAAGCTTTACACAATAAGGCTATAAGCCGAAGAAATTACTTTTGCCCTGCGTACTCCGTGGGGCTTTTTATTTTTAAACACTCCTATTTACAAATACTTTATTCTATTTTCTTATTTCTCTTTAATATTGATTATGCCTATAAATGTCGGCGATGTTTATATTAGTCTATATGTAAAGCAAATTTTATTTTTAGTTCTCACTCATAGTTTTCGAGTGCTTCTTTTGCGAGTTTTAGTACCATCTCTTTTAGTGGTGTGGGGCTAAGTACTTTCACTCCTTTACCACGGCTTACTATCCATGCCGCAATTTCATTGAATGAATTTACCGTTGTCTCCAATAATACTTTCCCATCTTCGGCAGGCGAATAACTAACATTCTCCAAAAGCAATTTCGGTCTTAATCTCTCCGCCCATTCGGTATCCATTAATATTTTTACTTCGATCTTGTCTTTGCCGAGATAACTTTTGAATGAGCCCGAGAATAGCTCTCTTATCTCTGATTGATTGTGTTTGGGAAAGGATTCGTTAGTTTGTTTAATATTCTGAATGCGCTCGAGTAAAAATTGCTTATAATTATTTTCGTGTTTTGCCAATAGCCGCCAGCATCCCTCCGATTCGTATATAATTAACGGTTCAATTTTTCTTTCGTCAGATTCCTGGACGACGGATTCCCGTCCATCAAGTTTTTCTCGATTAAATTTTCCCTCCGATTTTTCTCCACCGATAATCTGTTCCCCAGATATTTTTTGATTCGGTTTCTTGTAACTGATAATCACTTTTTTATTAGAATCAATTCCTCTTTGCAAATAGGACATTATCACAATCGCTTTGCTGCCGATTTTTTTTGTTAATGATTGAGTTGCACGATCGAATGATTTAGAATAAATAGTTGTTCCTATATATGATTCGAGTATCGGTTTTATTACTCCATCGGGCAATTCGCCATCGATAGAAATACCTTTTTTCGATCTCGAATGAATGCCGATTCCGCTGCTTCTGAAATCCATCATATCACGTTTTATCGTAAGGTCGTCAATCTCATATTCCATCGCTAAGTCGGGTATTAAATATTTCGCGGGTTCGTTTAAAACTAATCCAAGTAATTCGGTTTGCCTTTTTATTTTGCTCCGAAGGTCTTTCATAATCTCGCTCTTTTTTGTGGATGGTTTAAACTATTAAAAAATATCATTTAATGATACTCTTTCCTCCTCTTCTTAATTTATTTTTCAATTATTAATTAATACCGCATGAGAGGAATGGATGTAATGCTTGATATACTTGAAGATGGACCGGAATTGAGTCTATCTATAAATGAAATGAAAAATTATCTTCAATATAGAGCTATAAAAAAAATTAGTACTAAACCGGAAAATATAAAGCTCGATTTTGAATCAAATAAAGTATTTATAACAATTTATAATGAAGGAAGCTTGGAATATTATCCGGTAAGAAAAAGTTTTGTGATGAAATTATTCAGATGGTTTCATTTTCCGAGTTCGCAGTTTCGGTATCTCAATAGGGAAACTTTAGTCTCGGTGCTTAATGATTACTTAATAAATATAAAATCGATTCAGGTTACTGTTCACTTGGAAAATTTAAATGCTATTACTATCACTTCTAAAAATTTTATAGAAATATCTGATAATAGTTTGATTCGCATTTTAGAAAAATATAAGGTTTCATCAATAGAAAAAAATGATTATTTCACACGGTTTTATATTGAAACGGAGAAAGAAATATTTACAATAGGAGGGGATAATTTCAGTTATGGAATTAATATTATCAATTCCGAAACAGGATTTCATTCGCTCGCTGTTTATAGTTATATCAGAGGGTATTCTTGTTCTAATGGTGCGTTGATTAAAAATAAGAGAGATACTAACCGGATAACTCATTACGGACCGAGGAAGCTAACTTTTTCGGAAGAATTGGTTAGAGCAATTGAAACCGAAAAGGAAAATTTGAATCTAATTTCTACTTCGCTTTCAAATTTATCCAAAACTAAAATCCGAAATATTAAAGATGAAAAATATAGATTAGGCAAAGTAACAGGCGTGAAAGTATCTAATGAAATTTTTCGGAATTTATCGGAACGCTCCACTCTATATGAATGCTTTAAGGAAATAATATCTTTTTCAAATGAATCGGGTGCGCGAAGGAAACTTTTTCTGGAGGAATACGCAGGGCATTTTCTTAATTAAATAAAAATTCCGACTGTAGTTACAGTCATCTTGAGGGCGCCCTGCCGGGATTAATTTCTTGGCAGGGCAATTTTTTGGAAGGTAATTATTTTACTAAAATCTTATCTTTATACCCGATAATTATTTAATAGAGAGCCGGTTTGATAATCGAACTTCCCGAAATAGGAAAAACTGAATTTAGAAAAAATAAAAGGGCAAAGCATCTCAAGCTATCTTATAAACCTTTCGAGCATCTCGTTGTAACTGTCCCTTATTTTATGTCAATAAAATATGCGGCGGAATATTTGGATTCCAATCGTGATAGAGTAAATAAGTTCCTTGCACGAATCAAGAAAATCGAAAAAGATAAAACTCCCGTCAGCGATGAGCTATTAATACTAATGCGTAAAGAGGCTAAGGAATATTTACCGGCACGAGTAAGAGAGCTTGCAAAAATTCATAATCTCAAAGTCAATGATATTCGTCTCAAGAATCACAAAACTAAATGGGGAAGCTGCTCGGCAAAAAATAATATTAATCTTAATATTAATTTAATCCGCTTGCCCAATCGATTAATTGATTATATAATTATGCATGAACTCGCGCATACGGTTCATCATAATCATTCTGCCGAATATTGGAAATTTTTAGAAAAAATTCTCCCCGGAGGAAAGACTCTCGATAAAGAAATGAGAAGATATCGTGTCGGAATTTACTGATGTTTTTTTAGATTTTTATTCCCATAAAGCAAATATTTTTTTATATTAATTTTATAATCATTGTAAAATAGATAGGCAATATACATGAGGGCGCAAATCATGACTTGGCATATCCCATTTCTAAAAAGTGTTTCACATCTCTTTATCCGAGAGTGGCATTCCTATGCAATAAAATCAGTATCTTCAGCGTCCTTTCAAAAATTCGTATTCGAGTTTTCTTGTAAATAAAAGTAATTACTGAATTAATTTTTTTTTACATAAATAGGGTGCAGCCATGAAAAAGATTTTCTTTTTTCTAATTCTATTCTTCTCCATTTCATTAAATGCCCAATGGGTTTTCCAAAATTGTGATAACTCAGTAGCAAATAATTTCTGGGATTTAAACGCCAATTATAATAATAGTCCATTAGCACAGTTGAACTTAACTGATGTACCAGATTCGCACGATGGACCGGGCGCATTGAGAATGGATTATACAATTGGAGCAGGCGATTCTTGGGGAGGATTTATAGTAAGGGCTACGACTCCGATCTCAGGTTATTACGATTTCTCTGCAGGTGAATATATATCAATGTGGATTAAAGTAATCTCTCCTGTTGCTCTATCGAAAAATGGTACTACTCATTTAGAGCTAAAATTAGTTGATTACGATGAAAACTCCAATACAGATACGTGGATACAACATCTGCCTATTGATCTTGCTGATAATTCCGGAAACTGGATTAATGTACAGATTCCTTTAAACGTTACTAACGATCCGGCAACCGGATTTGTAAATCAATTTGCATTCGGTAATGGTCTGCTTGATTTGGATAAAGTCAAAAGTTTCGAGTGGGCATTTGTTTACAATACTTTGGGTGGAATGACTCCAAATCCCACTGCGTCGGGTTCTATAATAGTTGATAGCTGGGAATTAGTTGGAAGCAAGTATCCACCAATAACTACATTCGATAATACCGCAGTAAATTTCTTTAACATGGATGATATGGGATGGGCAGGTCCTACCGGTAAGGGTTCTATTCAATTAACCGATAATACCATAGATAAAATTGAAGGAAATAATTCTCTTCAATGGGATTATACTGTTAATGCCTCGCAAGATTGGGGAGGATATATTAGCATATATAAAGATATTGTAAAACCGGAAAATTTCGAGCAGAGAACAAACTTAGTACTTTACATAAAGAATCCAACTCCTCATACGGCCGTAAATCCCGATAGGCTTTCTCTTTTAGTTTATCTCGTTGAAGATAATACCGGTACAGAAGAAACTTGGCGCATTCGAGTGCCAATTAATCTTTCACAGAATTCTGAATGGATAAGATATATTCTTCCATTAAAGCAGGGATTACCGTCCGAGAGTAATATTATCCCGACTGATGCTTTTGCCAAATATATAGGCGATACCGAAGGAGATAATATTTTTGATCTTGATCACGTAATGAGATATGGAATTGAACTTGCTGCCGCAGGAAATTCATCCGGTGTTCAAGGCGAATTAATTAGCGGCACACTCATGCTAGATCTTTTCCAGCAGGGTGGTTCGGCACCTGATACTGAAGTCCCGGATGCTCCGGGCAATTTCACCGTAAATGCTTCCACATATTCTAATACTTTTACTTGGGATGATGTAACCAATGAAGGTTCAGGTGAAAAATATCTTATTTATGGATCGCAAACTTCATTTAATTCACCATCCGATCCGGGTGTTGAATTGATCGGATTCTATTATGAGAATGTAGGTAACGCAATCCACTATTTACGTTCACCGAAAGTTGATGCCAATGTTACTTATTATTATGGAATCCGATGTGTTGATTTAGCAGGGAACGCAGGACCTTTCGCATTTGCTAATTCTATTACTAATCTGGCAAAAGGAATAGGAGTAATTTCACTTAATCCGCCAACTTATTTTATTGCCGATGGCGATTTAAGTGAATGGGCTGCTTATCAACCGATTGAAATAAAACTAAGTAATAATACCGGTTTCACATTACCTCCTTTTCAAATTGATAACGATAATGATCTTTCCTGCGAAGCCAGAATTGCTGTTGATGATAAATATTTATATGTCGCCTTTGATATTGAAGATGATCTTATCTTCCCTGATGCGGCTTTTAATTCTTATGAAAATGATTCACCTGAATTGCTGATTGGATTATATAATCTGCTTGGTTTGCAGCATGATAGCTATCAAAGAGGAGATTTCCCTGATTATCAACTTCGATTTAATAAGTACTCTTTAAGCAGCGGCAATAATACGATGCTTATTAATAATATACTCTCGCCCGGTCCTAATTATGGATGGTTCGAAACCTTTCCTTCCGGATATGCAGTAGAGGCTAAAATCCCTCTTTCAGACCTCGCTTTTATGAGAGATAATTTTAATGATCAAAAAGATAAAATTTTCGTTCCGCAGCCCGGAATGAAAATTCCTATAGATTTTAATATAAATGACCAAGATGTGAGCGGAATTCGAGAAGGATTGCTTTTCTTTTCTCATAATAATCAAGATCAATCATGGAATAATCCGCAGAGATGGAGTAATACTTGGACCGATGATAAATGTTTGATTCTTACTTCTCCTAAAGCAAATAATATATTCGCTCCTAATGCCATTATACCTATTCAATGGAACTATTCAGGTGCGACAAATATCAAAATTGAGTTTAGCAGCAATGGCATTAATTATTCGGTTGTCGAGGCATCTGTCCCTGCTAACCAAACTTATAACTGGACAGTCCCAAATATCGAAAGTGGAAACTGCTATTTAAAAATTAGTGATGTTGATAATCAATTCTATTCATATAGAAATAGAGACCCATTTATTATTACAAACCAAAACTATACTATTGAATCGGAAGATAATAATGGATTTTCTAAGGCTAATCAGACTCAGATAGGAAGTATAATAACCGGAGAAATTTCAGTTCCAGAGGATTTTGATATTTATAAATTCACAGGAAATGCAGGGGATACAATTGATATTGAAGCAAACACACTTAACTCAAATTTATCCGGGATGCTGTTTCTTTTTGATGTAAATAAAAACCAAATAAATAGCTCTCAGGAATATTTAGGTAATTTTCAGCGTCAGCGAATTATTCATGTTCTCCCTGAAACGGGTGAATATTATATACGTATTTCCAATCTATGGAATTGGTACACTGATATGAACAGTTCTATTAAAGGGAATAAGAATTCTGAAATTACAGAATCTGTCGATAGAGGTACCTATAAAATAAAATTAAAATTATGGCAGATATCACCGCCTGAATTAAGTTGGAGAGTTAATAATTCAGATCTATTCAGTAATGATGCTAGAATTGCTATTGAAGCAGCTTCTAATGGCAATAATATTACTATAAAGTTTGAATACTCTACCGATTATTCTTATAATAATTCACTCCCGGATCAAAGCTTTCTCCCGGTATTTTGGAATTATTGGATAAATTCAGATAAACTTGAGGGTCTTACTCCTAATACGCAATATAACGTAAGGGTAACATTAGAAAGCGATTATGGCTCCATTCAATCTTTTGGTAAATTTACCACCCCACCGGTTTCTCCACACTTTATAAAAAAAGCAAATGTTGGGGGACAATTTAATGATATGGAATTCACTAGTGACGGAACTGCTTATGCTGTCGGCTCTAGTATATATAGATCATCGGACTTCGGAAACAATTGGGAATACGTTAATGCAATTCCATTTTATAGAGAAATTTACGCAATAGAAGGTGTAGGCACTTCTCAAATTGCCACTTTTGGTAATCATATAATTGTTAAGTCAATGGATGGTGGCGTTACTTGGGGACATGAAGAATTCACTAATAATAATTGGCGCGATCTCGATTTCTTTGATTTTAATAACGGAGTATTTTGCGGAGATGGAGAGATTATTATCAGCAGAGATAATGGGGCTAATGGAACTCATATTTATACCGGAGATAGAAGATTCAACCGTGTGGTAATGTTAGACCAAAATACAATCTATGCCGTAGGTGATAATAATACAATATATAAAACTACCGATGGCGGAGCTACTAATTCAATTACTACACATAATTACAGAGGCTGGCATCTGTATGGAATCGATTTTTTCGATTTTAATCATGGCGTGGCAGTAGGTGAACAGGGAAATATCCTTACTACAACAGATGGCGGTGTAACTTGGACCTTCCGCGATGGATTTAATAAAACTCACTATGACGTAAAAATGGTTTCTGCATCGGAATTTTATATTGTTGGCGATGAAGGAGAGATTCTTCATAGTTCCGATGGTGGTAATAATTATAATATAATCGAGAGCGGCACAAGAAATAGATTAAAAAGAATTACTCTTAATAACGGGAAGATATGGATCTGCGGTGATTGGGGTACGGTGCTAGGTCCTGCAGGTAGTCTTTGTGATATAGAATTTAATGTCGATATGAGAATTCAACATCTCGAAGGGAAATTTGATCCACTAACCGATGGAATATTTCTCAGAGGGTCATTTAATGGCTGGGCTGAAGAACCAATGACTGATCCTGATGGTAATGGAATTTTTTCGGCTACTTTATCTTTAACAAATATTTCTAATTATACATATAAATTCTTTACAAATTCTCAAACAGCACTTAATGGCGGATGGGAAGGCAATGTGGGATCCGGCGGTCCAAATGGTGATAGAGTACTTTTATTAGAGGATGAAACACAATTAAATTTACAACCTGTATTTTTTGATAATAAGTCACCTGAACTCACTTGGTACTCACAGATAAGAGTTGAAGACGGCGCCGATCTGTTCTCGGGTTTCTTTGGCACTCATCCAAATGCTACCGATGGAATTGACCAAAATATTTTTGAATCTGCTCTCCAATCAGTTCCACAACCAGGGAAGATTGATCTCCGTTTTGCAATTCTGGGCGGAGGTGATTTCTCAGTCCGCGATTTCAGAAATGATTCTGTGGAGAGAATCGAATGGATAATCAATTTCCAAAGAGGAAGCGGAACCGACCCGATAAAATTAAGATGGAATCCGAATGAATTCCCGGGTGATATCCTCATTAAAATTTCTGACTTGAACGGAACTGCTTTTGATATAAATATGATGGAAACCGATTTTATCGAGATTACGGATGAAAGTATTACATCGGTAAAAATAATATGCAAAAAGTTTCAAACAAAGCAATACGAACTTAATTCCGGTTGGAACTTGGTTTCAGTACCGGTAATGCTTCCAAATATGTCTCCTGCTGCTATTTTCTCAAATAGTGTCTCTTCGGTTTGGGGATATAATAGCGGCTATTATGCTGCTTCACCTTTAGAAATTACTAAAGGATACTGGTTAAAAAATTCTATCGATGAATCGTTCAATATCCGCGGCGTTAAACCGGAATCATTCATAATAAATCTTGTATCAGGGTGGAATCTTATCGGTATATTCGATAGAGATGCTATTATAACTTCTATCACTACTAGCCCTGCTAATATTATCTCTTCTTCATTCTTCGGATATAATAATGGCTATTATGTTCCTTTCAATCTCCCTTATGGAAAAGGATTCTGGGTGAAAACATCCGCATCGGGCACTATCGATCTCTCCCCATTCAAGAGTCCTTCTATTAAGAAAGAGAATTTCATTGCTTCACAATACACCTCAGCTCCGGAGATAAATTCTAATTGGGGAAGAATCTTAATAACCGATTCAGATGGAAGACAAGGCGTTCTTTATGATACCGATAAAGAGAAGGTAAATCTAAATTTATATGAAATGCCTCCAATACCTCCGAGCGGAATTTTTGATATCCGGTACGAATCAAACCGCTATGTGGAAAATTTAGGCAATAATACATTAGCAATAAAAATTAATTCCGATAGATATCCTATTAAGATTAAACCTGATGGAATGGATTTAAATATCGAAGGTGTAGTCGTTAAAAATGGTACAGAGACTACTCTCAATAAAGAGATGCCCGGAATAGTAAATGTTTCTCGAGTTGAAATACCCGTAAACTTTATACTAATGCAAAATTATCCGAATCCATTTAATCCATCTACTATTATAAAATTCGGACTTCCGGAGCGGACAAATGTACATCTCGAAATATTTAATGTACTAGGTGAAAGGGTGGAGGAACTTATTAATAAGGAGATGGAACCGGGATTCCACGAGATAACCTGGAATGTAAAATCATTACCGAGCGGCGTTTATATCTATTCGATACGTACATCGCAATTTAATGACATAAAGAAAATGATGTTTATAAAATAAAATGAGGCGCAAGAAAATGAAACGGTTAATTATTAGCTTCATCTTTTTTCTTATTTCGTTCTCTTTAATAAATGCGCAGTTCGATAAGAATGCATTTAATAAAAGTCCACTAAAGCGAAATGAGATGAAATTAAAATCTCCCACTGCTGCAAATGATTATAGGGATCATACTTATTTCAATATCAACAATATTAATACGTGGCATTTTAATAATAATATCACGGATAATAATGGCGGATTCCATTTCCCTAATTATGTTGGAAGTCCGGTAGCAATCTATCAATCAGGATTTATATGGGGTGGTAAGATTGATGGCAATATCCATGTCGGTGGTTCTGCCTATTTAACCGGATTACAACCTGGTAAAATAAAAGACGATGGAACCCCTGAAGACCCTTATTTAGAAATAAACAGAATTTGGAGAGTGAGACCCGATTACCTCACCGCCGATCTTAGCAAGGAATATAATTCAGGTGAAGGAAGTATCGAAGAGATAAGAGCTGAATATCAATATTGCTGGAATAACTGGCCCGTGGATCGCGGTGCTCCTTTTCAGGATATGAATGGCAATAATACTTGGGAACCCGAATTTGATATCCCCGGTGTCCCTTATGCTTCGCAAACTATCTGGTATGTAGCAAACGATCTTAATTCAAATCTCACTACTCAAATGTATGGCTCTGAACCGATGGGTATTGAGCTTCAAGTTACAATTTGGGGATTTGCTGATCAGACTGCTCT
Source organism: bacterium BRH_c32 (assembly GCA_001516025.1). Taxonomy (GTDB): domain Bacteria; phylum Bacteroidota; class Ignavibacteria; order Ignavibacteriales; family Melioribacteraceae; genus BRH-c32. The sequence continues at coordinate 15,547 of LOEU01000038.1, forward strand.
TAACAATACCACATTCAGGAAGTTTACTGTGATAAATAAAAATATCGATCAAAAAGATTTTACCGACTTATATTTTTCGCTTTGGTCTGATCCTGATCTCGGCAATGCAAATGATGATAATGTAGGGTGTGATCCTGCTCTTAATCTTGCTTATTGCTATAATGGTGATTCTTATGATGAAGGAGGATATAATGACTCTCCACCGGCAATCGGTTATAAGTTACTGCAAGGTCCCATAGTTTACAGTGCCGATGGGAATGATCAAGGATTCTATAACGGTATGTGGCAACCTAATACTCTTAATTTACAAATGAATGCTTTCTATTTCTTTTTAAATGGAATACCGGAATATACTGATCCTGATCAGGGGAATTATACCGGAACGATCCAATTTTATAATTTTCTTCGAGGACTAAAGAGGGATGGGCAGTCATTTATTGATCCCAATACAAGCCAGCCAACAGTATATCCGTTTAGCGGTGATCCTTTTCTTGGCATGGGTTGGATTGATGGACAGTCCTTCCCTCCGGGCGATAGAAGACTCGGGCTGCCGGTCGGTCCAATTAATCTATTTTATGGCGAATCTCAGGATATCGTATATGCCGTTATTATGGCTGAGCCCGATCCTATCTTTAGCAATCCTTCTGTTATTGCTTTTAATAAGGCGAATCAAAAATCCGTTCAGAATCAAATGGCAGGTGAGCCTTATCTACAAGTAATTAATAAATTAAAAATAGATGCCGCTACAATTCAGAACTTTTATTATGATAAAATTATTCTTTCTCTCGATGGACCTTCTCTTATAAAAGATTTTGCATTGACTCAAATTCTCTCACACTTTAAAGCATTAACACCCGGAGAGACTATCACTTCTTCTGAATGGTATTTCGTTAAACCAACCGGCAGTAATGCAACTTTATCTAATTTTTCTGATGCAAGCGTTTCACTTCAGACCGATATTGAAGGGTATTATACCGTATATCAAAAAGTAAATACCAGTCTCGGTAAAGAAGTAACGGCAGAAATCAGATTATTTGCCACAAGCAATAAACCACCGGTTCCGTCCTTTACTTTTACTCCGGCAGAAGTAACTTGGGGTGATTATATTTATTGCGATGGAAGAGAAACGGATGATTTTGATAATGATCCTCTCTCTCTTGAATGGAGAGCTAATGCTATTGAATCTTTCACTTATGATGATAATCGTTTATTTAAATTTATTCCCTATTCCGCCGGGTATCAAGATATCGGTCTCACTGTAAAAGATCAATTTTATGCTGAAAATATAACGCAAACAATAAAAGTAAATCCGCTTCTAAATAATATTAAAAAGGATTTTTCTATTTCATTTCCCGAATGGCAAGGCGGAAGAAGAGCTACTTTTATAAAAGATAATTTTATGTTTGTCGTGCCCGATGGCGCAAATAAACTCTATATTTATGAAATCCTGCCGACTACTTTAAATAAAGTTAAGGAATTAGATATACCCGGTGTTACAGGTATTGCTAATTATTTGAATAATAAACTTTATTTATGGATGGATGCCGAGGATAATTATGGATTCTATTTTACTGCCGCTGGTCACCTTTCTATATATAACGTAATGGGCGATTGGGTACTAACTCCACTGATTGAAAAATATAATATCAATGGTGATGTCTTATCCATACAAAATTTCGGTGATGATTATGTACTAATGAATGAATATTCTAACGTTTTCAAAATCTATAAAGTAGATCTATTTACCGATCCCACTGCACCACAAATACTTGGCACTTATGATCTTCCTAATGATAAAATAAGAACGAGAGTAACAGTTGTCGGTGATAAATATTGGCTCGGATTAAGGACTAATGATTATACTCATTCAATTAATATTTATAATCTTTCCGATTTCACACTTGCAAAAACAATTCAGCTCGGGCAGGATAATTCCATTTCTTGGACTATAAGTAAAGTCAGACCTGATATTCTGATTGTGAATAGAAGATATAATTGTATGCTATATAGCATCGATAATAATCTCAATATAAATCAAATTGATCAAATTACAATCAATCCGCCATTTGAACTCCAAGACCAAGGAATATGGCAAAACTTTGGTAATAATTATAGCGGTTATTTCCTCACTCCCGAGCTATTTGCAATTAATAAATTCGGAGGTACACAATATTTTGATTACACTCCATCCTCTTCGCTCAAACTCGATTATGCTAAGTTTTTCTCTAATCAAACATTGCCTTATTATAGTGATGGTTTCTTAAATATTACCCCGTCTAATTTTGTTAATGAATTTGTGAGATACAGTTTTATTGAACCGATTCCTCCAAAAGTAAATGTAACTTTTAGGGTTGACTTAAATCCGTTAAAAGCGATTGGTATGTTTGATCCGGAGAGCGATTATTTTGCCGTAAGCGGTACGTTCTGGAATTGGGGTATTTATGAAATGATGAAAGATAATGACGGAGATGGAATTTATGAATTTACATCCTTAATGCCCGGCAATAAAACTTATAAATATAGCTTTCTGCTTGAAAGAAACGGAGTGCCCGATGGTATTTGGGAAAAGAATCCTCTAAGAGAATTTACTGTTGGTACTACCGATATAGAACTGCCAATTGTATATTTCGAGAATATGACTCCCGCAGAATCGGGCAACTGGTTCCAAGCAATTAAATATTATAACGATATCGACTGGCATCAGCAATATATCTTCTTCGGTGAATTCGCATCTGCTACAAACGGCGAGGACAGGCAATTAGGTGAATCATATTTCCCATTCTCCTTTAATGACGATGTTCGTGATATTCGTTTCACTTCTCAAGGATTATCGGAGGGAACGATTAATGATTTCAAATCGATCTCACCGGAGAGAAATATTTGGAATATAAAAATTAATTCTACTCCGGATAAATATCCTATAATTTTAGAATGGAATAAAGATGCATTTCCGCCCGGCAATTTTATTTTGCAGGATAATACGGCACGTTTTATAAATGTTAATATGCGCTACTTTGATAGAGCAGAAATCTATAATAAAGATATTAGCGAATTAAAAATAGTTTATGATAAAGGACCGATTACACGATTGATAGTCTCGGATCTTAGCGGAATATGTACCGGTATAGATTTTGGATTACTCGAAAATGCTACCGATGGAATTGATCTGACAATCGGTGAGAATCCATTGCCTCCGCCTCCGCCCGATGGTATTCTTGATGCTCGATTTAAGATTCCGGAAACTACCGATTATACTCAATCTGATTTTAGAGCTAAAAATGTCAAGACCGCTAAATGGACTTTTGATTTTAAGCCCGGCGCAAGCGGCTACCCGATGAAAGTTAAATGGAATATTGCCGATCTTCCTTCAGGCGATATTTTTATTTCATCAGTCGATAAATCTATTGATATAGATATGAGAACTCAAGATAGTGTTTTAATTAACAATATAAATATTACACAGTTATCAATAGAATTAACTAACCAAATATGTTCGGTTGTTCCGCTTCAAGCCGGTTGGAATATTATTTCTATTCCCGTAACAGCTCTTGATATGACTCATGCAACACTATTCCCTAACGCAACTTCACAAGGTTGGAAATATAGTAACGGTTATATTTCGGAAAGTAATTACTCTAATGGTTTTGGTTATTGGATTAGATACCCCAACACTGCTGATATTGATATATGCGGAAGTACTGTTAATAAAACAACTATCGATGTAGCCGCGGGGTGGAATCTTATTGGAGTTTATGATAAGAATGCAATGGTAAATAATCTTACTACTACACCTGCAGATAACCTGAGCAGTAATTTCTTTGGTTATGCTAATGGATACAATATTCCAACTGAATTAAAATCAGGTTTTGGATATTGGATTCGCGCAAAGCAGGATGGTGTAATTAATATTAATTATGCGCCTCCAAAAGCGAATTCTATATTTGCCATGGGATTTGAAATTAATAAAGAATGGGGAAAGGTTTCAGTCTCTGATTCTAAGAATAATTCAAGCGTCCTTTACTTGTCAACCGGAGAAGTCGGTAGTCAATTTGATCTTCCTCCTATCCCGCCCGATGGTGTTTTCGATGTCAGATGGGGAAGCAATAGATTCGTAGAGAGTATCAAATCAAATGAATTGATTCTCAATTCAGCTGTATTTCCTATTCGATTAAAATCAGAAAATATCGATCTATTATTAAAAGAAAAATCTTCCGGTAAAGTTATTGGAACACTTTTAAAAAGCAGTGATCCGGTTGTTGTTAATGAACTCCTGTTTAATCAACTAATCATTGAACCTCTTGAAATGCCGCTTTCGTATCAATTACTTCAGAATTATCCTAATCCTTTTAATCCTGCTACGATAATAAAATATGGCATCCCGGAGAGGAGCAATGTAAAAGTGGTTATTTATAATTCACTCGGCGAAATAATGGAAACATTAATTAACGAAGTAAATGAACCGGGATTTTATGAAGTAAAATGGAACGCCGCTTCGTATGCAAGCGGTGTTTATTTCTATCGCATCACTACTGATCATTTTACTGATATCAAAAAAATGATTTTAGTTAAATAAGGAAAAATAGAGATGAAAAATTATATTAAAATATTTGTCATTTTGTTCTCTATTTTGCCAAGCTTTTTATTAGGGCAATTGAAAGAGCAAAATGTGGCTACCAATAATGAACCACGATTATCTCACATTACAGGAAGAGCTAATCCTAATGTTGAATTTACTGTAGTCGATCTTTCACAATTAACCGAAAACGATTATTATATAAAATTCTTCGATGATGACGGTCGATTTAAATATCAAATCGATAATATTCAGACAAAAAATATAGTTGACCAAACTGCAATTTTATATGGCACTTATTTCGATGGGATGTTTATCAAATTTAGCAATAAACCCTTTGGACTTAAATGGGACTCAAAGAATTCGACTTCGAACCGTGACGATTGGGGATGGGAAGAGGTCTCGGGCACAAGAAGATTTACTTGGGCTAATGGAAATCCGACCGGTTTATTCAATTTAGAAACATTCGGTGCAGCCGAGGGTTCGCAAAATTCTATCGGCTGGACAAGTCCACGAAAAATTTTCAATCCGGATCAAGTAATGATAGTTGAACCGACTGAATTAAAAAAGATCGAAATACGTCTTGCTCATGTTGATTTCGATGGTGATTACAATCCTCCGATAAATATTAATGATGAGAATGTTTCTTATGGTTATCGGTATTTAAGACGTGCCGATCTGCCCGCTGCTCGTCCGGAATTTGCACCTTATATTAATAATACTGTATCGAGCGTTTATACATTTCAATCATTTGATAAAAATGTTCCTCTTTCGGTTTGGGATGTAACCGATCCATCGAATCCAAGAAGATTGGCAGTCGGTTTCCTTGAAAATAATGTCGTGGGAGGATTAGTTGACGGTAAATATTGGCCCGGAAGCAGCTCAAATATTATAGATAATGTGAACGCAAATAGTCCACGCGAATGGCTTTTTATTTTTGATGAAGATTATTCGGAGACTCCAAATTCGATTTATTGGGATCCTATTGCATATTCCGATGCACGAGTTATGTACACGGCTGTTTGGAATCGCAGACCCAATGCTAAGTTTTCTATAAATTATAGCGGAGAGGATCGCATCGCTTTTATTCCAAATATCCCTTTGTCAGAGCAAGATTCTTATATAATTACACCACAGCAGGGATCGATAGATCTTTCATTATCAGCCGGCTGGAATCTACTTTCATTGCCATATTTTACAAATATGAATCTCGCTACTAATATTTTCTCTAATAAAATATCTCCCGTATTTTCTTTTTTGGGTGGTTATACTAACAATTTGAATTTATGGCCTACTCGCGGTTTCTTTGTTAAATATCCCGCATCGGAGACTATCCCATTCAGAGGTGATTTTACAGGTGAAATTGTAACTTACCTAATGAACGGATGGAATCTAATTGGTATAAGTAAGTGGGAATTAGATCCTGCATCTATCCAAACTTCTGTACATCGAGCTATTGCCACACCTTTCTATAAATTTAATTCAGGTTATCAAGTTGCCACTTCGCTCGAACCGGGAAAAGGTTATTGGGTTAAGAGTAATGAATCATGCTGGCTAAGTTTATTGCCTGTTCCATTCTTCCTAAAGAAAAATTCATCTACACTTGAATATAATACAGACGGATTTAGTTCCATCTCTTTATGCGATGCCAGAAACAACTCAATTTCATTATATCTTGCCGAAGAAGAAACAGGAGAACAATATGAACTTCCACCTATTCCACCTTCGGGAGTGTTTGATGTCCGCTTCAATTCAAATAAATCGGCAGAAAATATTTCCGGCTCATGGAAAACCATTCTTATTAATTCAGCCGAATATCCGGTTACTATTCAATCCGGAAAAAATATTTTGATTCGCGATTATTCCGGTGTTGAAATAAAGCTTTCTGCCGGCGAGAAATTTGTTATCAATAATCCCGCTATCGAAAGATTAGAGATAAAAGATATGCAGCTTCCGGTGGAATATTCATTGATGCAAAATTATCCTAATCCATTTAATCCTACTACTACAATAAAATTTGGTATTCCTGAAAAGACTAATGTAAGCTTAGAAATTTATTCGCTTCTTGGCGAGCGTGTAGCTCAACCAATAAATGCAGTATTAGAAGCAGGGTATCATGAAATCAATTGGGAAGCATCTCATTTATCAAGCGGAATTTATATTTATAAAATAATTACGAATAATTTTTCGAGCGTTAAAAAAATGATATTTATGAAGTAAATTAATTGCCCTAAATTCGCGTGCCTCAGAAGTAAAGCCGACCCCGTGTCGGTTTTGCTTTAAATTTTTATAAGAAAGTTATTTACTATTTAGTATATTTTTTTTATTTTAATAACAATTATTGAGGGGCAACAATACGAAAAATATCTACAATTAGTAAGCTAATTCTGTCCTTTCATTTTACTCCATTCTCTGCTGATCTCTTGTTTGATATTTACGTCCTTCATAAAATAAGTTTAAGATGAGCTTGGTGGCGCAGCGGGCAATCTTTTTCTGAGACATAATTACTTTTTTTTTCTGATGATTTTTAAGGTGAGCTTGGTGGCGCAGCGAGTAACCTTTTTTTGAAAAATAACCTCTTTTCTTCTATTGAATATTAGGGTGAGCCTGTTGGCGCAACGGGCAGCCTCTTTTTTTTGTCTATTCTTTTATTTATAAATATAATTCGTTAAGCAATTTTAATTTCTTATTCATGAAGGGCGCATTATGAAAAAGTTATTTGTTGTTTTATTCGTTTTGTTTATTCCTGCTCACCTTTTCTCTCAATCCATCTCTCTCCAAATTAATCTCAGTAATAATCTCGGCAAATCTAAAATATTAAATATCGGTCTCGACCCTTCTGCTACTGATCTATTCGATGTATCATTAGGCGAAGATGAACTTCCTCCCAGTCCACCTGAAGAAATTTTTGATGCTCGTTTAATTATTTATAATTCTTCAATGGCACCTATTGGCGGTTCATTATTCGATTATAGAAATGGTTCAAATAATTTCCTCGGCGAAAAAATATATTACTTAAAGTATCAACCGGGTACGGGCACTACTATCAATATCGCTTGGCAACTACCTGCCGGTGTTATTGGTAAACTTCAAGATCGCATTACAGGCAATTTAATAAACCAAGATATAAAGGGTACAGGAAATTATACAGTCTCCGATCCATCTACTTTCGATAAACTCAAAATTACTATTACTTATCTTCTCAATAATTTATCTGCACCGGTCTTGGATTCTCCGGCAAATAATTCTACGGGTCAGCTAATTTCTCCGACTCTCGCTTGGAATGCAGTTTCTTTCGCTACTTCTTATAAATTAATTGTTGCCACAGATAATGCTTTTGCAAATATCGTTTATCAAGATTCCACAATCACAACCACCTCCAAAACTGTAACCGGATTGCAAGGGAAGAAACAATATTTCTGGAAAGTGAGAGCTAAAAATCCTGATGGTAAATATCCCATTACGAGTTTTTCCCCGAACTGGAATTTTACAACTAAATCGGGTACACCTGTAAGCATTTCCGTACTCCCCTCAAGTATGGATTTGCTTGCCGGCACTAATACTACCGTTACCGCTCAACTAAAAGATACTTGGAATAATAATTCTGAAACTCAAGGAGTCATTATTACATGGACTTCTTCTAATGGTGGTTCATTTAGCGAGGCAACTTCCAATACCGATAATACAGGTAAAGCCACTGTAACTTTTACACCATTAACGGTTGCAGGTACTGTAACAAAAGTAAAGGGAACTGCCGCTACCACACCTGTAATCTTTGCAGAAAGCGGGAATGTTACTACTCTTACAGCAGCACCTGCTAAATATATTGTTACTTCTAATGATTATAATCCATTCGTGAATGCGCTAGTAAATATTACTGCTCAGTTATCGGATGCTTATAATAATTCTGTTGCAAGTTCGGGCAAGATCATTACTTGGAGTTCTTCTTCGGGTGGAAAGTTTTCTGCAGTCACTTCAAATACTGATGCTTCGGGTAAAGCAATAATTAATTTTACTGTAAGTGACATTGTGGCTGCTGTTCATACTGTTACAGCTACCGATAATTCGAGTCCGGCATTAACAGGCACTTCATCAAATATTACGACTAAACTTATATCGCCCGCAAAACCTATACTCCTATCTCCTTCAAATAATTCAATTAATCAAAATGCTTCGGTAGTATTAAAATGGTATAAGGTAAAGTACGCCGCCTCCTATGAATTGATTATGTACGAAGCCTCCGATTTTAGTACTTCGGTACATACCAACACGGCAATTATAGATACTACTTATGCCGCACCTGATATGAATTATAGCAAAACTATATATTGGAAAATTAGGGCAGTAAATGCCGCAGGTAATAGTGATTATTCCGAACCATTTAATTTCAGAACTTTATTAAGTCAAAGTATTACGCTTGCAGTCGGTTGGAATATGGTCTCAGTGCCGGTAACATTGGCTAATATGAGTGTGGCTTCGATCTATCCCGATAAAGTATCGAGCTTATATAAATTCGCCGATGGTTACACAACCGAAACTACACTTTCAATCGGAGTTGGTTATTGGGTAAAATATAATAGTGAGAAGAATATTAATTTTATTGGCTCTTCTTCGCCTACTAATAAAGTGGCGATTAAAACAGGTTGGAATATGATTGGTGTATATGATTCACCAGTTACGGTGGGGCAAATTACTACCGAGCCGGCAAATTCTATTTTTTCCTTCTTTTATGGTTTTAATGATGGCTATACGAAAGCTGAAACTTTGGAACCGGGTAAAGGATATTGGATAAAAGTAAATGCCGATGGCAATTTGGTTTTACCATCTGGTTCAGCTAAAAATACTGTTTATACCGAAAAATTTGATTTAGATGAAGATGCGGGGAAAATTACCTTTTGTGATAGCAAAGGTAAAAGTACCTCTCTCTCATTAGTAAAATCAGGGAATAATCTTGAAATGTCAGAACTCCCTCCGATGCCGCCATCGGGGATATTCGATGTTCGATTTGCTTCTAATCGATTTGCCGAAGCTCTTATTAGTGGGCAGTGGCAGCAAGTTTTGATCTCTTCTAATGATTATCCCGTTACCGTATCAGCAAATAATATTTCACTTAAAATCAGAGATATTTCCGGTGCGGAGAAGATATTACGAAAGGGAGAGAATTACGTTATTACAAATCCTGCAATCGATAGAATAGAAATTTCACCGCTTGAAATCCCCACTGAATATCAATTGCTTCAAAACTATCCGAACCCGTTTAATCCGACTACTACCATAAAATTCGCACTTCCCGAAGCGGTGAGAGTGTGCTTGGAAGTATATAACGTACTCGGTGAGAAAGTAGCGGAATTAATAAATTCCGAATTGGAATCTGGCTATCATGAAATAAAATGGGAAGCATCAAATCTCTCCAGCGGTGTATATATATATTCATTAAAAGCAGGCAATTTTAATAGCATCAAAAAAATGATATTAATAAAGTAAACTTATAAAAAAAAAAGAAGATAAAATCTTCTTCGAGGGCGAAATGAAGAAATATCTATTACTAATTACATTTATTCTCCTTACGAATATCTCCGCACAGAGTTATAATCCTGCCGATATAAAAGATAATGATATTATAAAATCTGATCCAAGAATGGATCAATTTAATTTTGTGCCGGGGCAGATACTGATTAAGTTCAGGGATGATACCAATATCTATCTCGCAAAAACTTCAGGCGGTAATTCAGTTCTCGGTATCGCAAAGATAGATCAAATACTCTCGAAGTATAAAATGCAATTGGCTGCAAAATTATTTGAAAATGAAATAAAGCAGCCATTCCCTAAAAAACTAAAAACATTTTCAGGCGATGAACTTACAATTCCTAATCTCCATAATATTTATAAACTCGAATTCGATTCCACCGAAAACATTTTTCAAATTATTGATGAACTGAAAGAGGATTCGGATAATGTGGAATATGCGGAGCCGAATTATATTTTAAGAATGGTCGATAGCAAATCCCTCTCTTCCGAGCTAAGCCAAGAGGAGATGATAGAGTGGATAAAAGATCATCCCGATACAAAAACGAATTTTTCTGCTTCTCCAACCGATGTCGGTGAAGCTGTGGTTCCGAATGATCCCTTGTTTTCAGAGCAGTGGGGAATCAATATCACCGAAATCGATAAAGTTTGGTCTGAAGCTATCGGCGATACTTCGCAGGTGATCGCAATTCTCGATACGGGTATTGATTGGCTCCATCCCGATTTGATGAATAAGATATGGACTAATCCCGAAGAAATACCCGATAATGGATGGGATGATGATGGCAATGGATTAGTCGATGATGTTAGAGGTTGGGATTGGATTAATTGGGATAATAATCCGCGGGATGATAATGGACATGGAACTCACGTGGCAGGAATTGCAGCCGCCGAAAGTAATAATGGAATCGGGATCGCAGGAGTAAATTGGAATGCTAAAATAATGCCTTTAAAAATCCTAAGTTATAATGGGTACGGAGATGCCGCAAGAATAAGTGAGGCAGTTCAGTATGCAGCAAGTAAAAAAGCAACAGTTATTAATATGAGCTTTGGAAGTTATGCTAATTCATTTACATTGAAAAATGTTTTGGCGGCTGCTTATGGAACTTGTGTTTTAGTGGCGGGAGCCGGAAATGATCATTATGATATTTATGATAAAAACTTATTCGGAGAATATCGCACTTCATTTCCTGCCGCATATAGCTTTGTTCTTGGTGTTCAAGATAACTACACATCACCTCCATACTCAAATTATGATAGTGATGGTCCTATCTACTCAAGATATGATGAAGGTTATAATTATGAATTACAGACAGCGGGATCGGGTATTATAAGCACCTTCCCGGGTGGAAAATATAAATCAATGACGGGTACTTCTATGGCATCTCCTCTCGCTGCCGGCATGCTCTCTCTCTATAAATCGTATTTCAAAGAGAGAAATAATGAAGATCTATGGGCTGATTTTATTCATTCTTCTGAATTTGTTAATCTTCGCGAAGCTATGTTCCCGACTAAAATTAGAAAGCCAATCTTTGATTTAATTTCTTTCGCATATAACGATTCCACTCTCGACTCCGATAATGATAATCAAGCAGATGCGGGTGAAACCATTAATCTCTCGGTTATTATTCGTAATACATTTGCTAAATCAGATAGTGCGAAAATAAAATTAATTATCGATCCCGATAGCTATCCATATTATAAAGATTATATTCTTTTTGAACGTGATGAAATTTTTCTTGGCTCTATTTCTACTTATGCAAGAAAATCGAATAAGCTAATTCCATTTACTTTCAAAATTAAGAACGATTTCCCGAATGAAATGAGATTTGAAATGGGAGTATTGATGTGGGATGAACATTATAAAGATACTACATATCAAAAATATAGTTTTAGCGTATTTAATGGAACCGAATTAGCGGGAATTATTGAAGAGGATATAATCCTTACACCCGACCGATTATGGATGATAAATAATAGCGCACGTCTTTCGGAAGGGAAAAAGATGATAATCAAAGCCGGTACTCATTTAATTGTAAATGCTTCATTTGATAATAGAGGTACTATTGAAATACATGGAACTCCCGATAGTTTGGTGATTATGGAGGGAAAAACCATTAATCCCTCATACAGTAAATATGCAACATTCAATATGAATGGAAATGATTTAACTGGCGGAAGATTTGAATATTGCAATATAAATAATAGTGGAATTAATACGGGAGATTATTTCAAGTGTAAATTCCTTATAGGGAAAAGATTTGGAGGAGTTAATCTTAATAATTGCATAGTTGATGGCTTTTCAGACGGAAATTACGGGTACACTTTATTCCGTGATTATATTGCAGATACATTAAAAAATAATATTGTCAAAAATTCTGTTGTAATGGGATTTGGTGGATCGTGGATTCCTAAGGATATAAGTGTATTTAAGAACAATTTTATAAATGATATTTTTTATTCTAATGAGGGGAGATCTCCTGTTTTTGGTGCATGGCAAAATGTTAGAAATAATAATATTATTAACGCAATTTCATATTTAGGTTACTTTTATCCCCACTATGCGGACGAAAGAAAAACAATTTATTTATATTCAAATCCCGATTCAACAAAAATCAAGAATAACAATCATATTTTAGATAAAAGTGCTAAATGGGTATATTTTTGTGAAACTATCGGTTCCTCTAATTATTTTAACTTCCCTAACCAATATTGGGGGACATCTAATGTTGAAAAAATTAGCAAACGTTTTTATGATTTTCGTAGTGATGCTACTCGACCTCTATTAAGTATAGAGCCTAAACTTAATGCTCCGTCAGATTCGGCACATGGAATTGTTTGGAAAGTGTTGGTTAATGGTAAAGATGCTCAAGATGAATATGTTGATCCTCTCGGAGTCGGCATTCATAAGTTTGAAGTCTATTTCAACAGAGAAATGGATAGAAACTACCCTCCCAATATTTCATTCGGAGTACGCGAACCGTTTACGCAACAGCCGGTAAAGCTAAACGGGAGCTGGTCCGATGACGGGAAAATTTATACTGCTTATAAGAAAATAGAACTTTATACGGGAGACGGAATAAATACAATCCGCGTGGCTGATGCACGAGACCCGGAGGATTTTGAAATTCCGATAGAAGATTGTCGTTTTGAATTTCTAATAAATGCCGCAGGTTCTGCCTCTATTGATTTTACTGTCGCTCCGGGTATCGGAAAGGTTGATCTCGAATGGACTACTCCATCCGACTTGCCGACACTCCTCGGCTATAATATCTATCGTTTCGAGCATATAGATGATACTACTCTTACCGCACCTCAACAGATTAATACTTCATTAATCACGGATACTCTTTATACCGATTTTGCAGTTCAGCCATTAAAGAAATATTACTATCAGTATAAAGTGGTAAGAACCGATTTCTCCGAATCCGATTTCTCGAAAGTTGTAAATACAACAGTTCTTACCGCAACTGCAGGAGATGCAAATGGCGACCTCGCAGTTAATATTCTCGATATCACAACAGTCGTAAATTATATACTTGCTCAAAACCCTCAACCTTTTATTCTCGCTGCCGCCGATTTTAATAATGACGGACAAGTAAATATTCTCGATATCGTAGCTATAATAAATAAAATCTTGAATCCTAACGGCGGAGCTAAGATGCTTGCAGGCAACGCTCCCAAGATTCGTTTTACTGATACAGGAGCTTACTTAAAGAACGGAATTGGAGTGGCAGGACTAGAGTTGAATATAGCAGCACAGGGAGTAAAAGAGGGAGACCTAATTGCAGGAAGTTTATTAAAAGGAATGGAGTTCTCATACAAAATAGAAAACGATACGATAAAAATAATCGCATACAGTTTTAAGAACGAAACAATATCCGGAGAGGACGGAGCATTATTCACATTAGCAAAAGGTAAAATCACTAAGCTAATTGATCTCAAAGCAGCCGATAAATTTGGTAATAAAGTGGAAGTGGAATACAGCAACGATGATATAGTTCTCCCTACTGAATATATTCTTTATCAAAACTATCCAAATCCATTTAATCCGGTTACAACAATAAGATATGCACTACCCGAAAGGAAGAATGTAGAGATTACGATATATAACATACTTGGACAGAGGGTAAAATTATTTACTGAAGAGAACGTCTCGGCAGGTTATCATGAAATAAAATGGAACAGCCGGAATGACCATAATCAAATGCTTGCAAGCGGTGTTTATATTTATCAAATCAAAGCAGGCAATTACGTTAATCAGAAGAAGATGATTTTACTGAAGTGATAATTATGAAAAAACTAATATTAATTCTCGTTTTCTTTTGCGGAATAGTATCGGCTCAAAACGTAATTAGTGCCGGCAGTTACTCCGGATCACCGACTGAAAAAATCGCAATAAATATCAATGTAGCAAATGCCGATCCTTTTACTGCTTTCCAAACCGATATTCAATTACCGAGCGAAGTCAGGTATGTTAATAATTCCGCTGCATTAACCGATAGAAAAAACGATCATGCGATGACCGCTTCTTTATTAGATAATAACCTCCTCCGAATCGTTGCTTTCTCTATGAATAAGAATTCTTTTTCGGGCAATGATGGAGCGATTGTTTCTTTTGAAGTTACACTTAAATCCGAACCAGGGATTTATAATCTTACATTCAGCAATACGCTCCTTTCTAATTCTCTTTCACAGAATATCTTAACCGGCAGCGAGAACGGTTATATAAATATTATTGCTCCAAAAATATCTCTCGATAATTCTACACTCAATTTCGGAAGAGTGCCTCTTCTATCTTCTAATACTCAATGGCTAAGGATAAAAAATATCGGTACTTCAGATCTTTTAATTACTCGTATTTATACGGATAATCAATATTATGAAGTTATCGGTGATACTGCTTTTAATCTATTACCCGCAGAAGAGCGTTACGTTCAAATTAAATTCAATTCGGTAATTAAGGGAACGTATAACAAAAATCTATATATCGAGTCGGGCGATTTCGGTTCGCCAAAAGTAAAAATCCCTTTAAGTGTAGTCGCTTTTGCCGTTAATGAAATCCATTTGCAAGGTAGCTCGGGAAGATCGGGTACTATAATCGAATTGAAATTTTCCATAAATAATATGGAGCAATTCACGGGCTTTCAGTTCGAGTTAAATCTCCCCGGTGTCCTTCAGCTCCAACCGAATGGAGCGGAACTCGGAGTTAGAAAAGTTGATCACGTTATAAGCGCAAACACTATTTCAAACGGAAGAATAAGAGTTATCGCATTTTCACCTACTAATAAAAATTTTACCGGTACTGATGGTGAAATGGGCAATATTAAATTCTTGCTTGATGGCTCCGGCGGTTGGTATTATGTTGATCTCAATAATTCTTTTATTACAAATATTCAGAGCGAGAATATTATTTCAGCGAGCTTTGATAATTATGTTTCTATCGATGCACCCGATATATCTGGGCAGCAGTCTATAGAACTTGGTTCAGTTGCGGTTACCGATACAATAACCTACGATTATTATCTTTCAAATTGGGGAAACGATACATTAAAAATTAATTCAATTACTTTTAGCAATTCCGAGTTTTGGCTCGCAACCGCTCGTCCCTCAATAATACTACCTTCCGAAAATAGTTTATTAAAAATTAAATATCATTCTACATCGAAAGGGAATAAAGGCACAAAAATTACTATCAGGAATAACGATCCCGATGAAGAGCCATTTATAATTAATCTCTCTGCGAGCACATTTATACCCAATTTCCTAAAGGTGCAAGATGCAGAGGTAAGACAGGGTGATGATGTTACTTTATCGATAGATGCAGATAATTACGAATCAATCTATGCGCTTCAATTTGATATTCAACTTCCCGATTCGCTTAAGTATCTTTCGGCTGAATTAACCGCTCGCAAGCAGGATCACGTAATCGGAGTCTCTCAATTAACAAGCAATACATATCGTGTTATCGCTTATTCGCTAAGTATGAAACCGTTCTTAGGTAATAGCGGTGCGATAGTACAATTAAAAGCTAAAGCGGGAAAAGTACTCGGAACATTCCCGATCGATATTAAAAATTCGGTGATGTCCAATATTAATTCGCAAAATATTATTCAATCGGAGACCGATGGAACTATTTTATTCAAAAAAGCTTTTCTCTCTAAACAGGTAAATTATCTTCAAGGTTGGAATATGATATCGATTCCCGTAATCGAAGAAGATATGAATAAAACGCAATTATTCCCGACCGCCTTAACCAACGCTTTTGTATTCGATAATGGTTACACGATTGTAAATGAATTAACTACCGGTAAGGGATATTGGATTAAGCTTCCCTCCGCTCTTGCAAAAGGATTTTGGGGCGAGGAGAAGATTAATAAAAATGTGTATGTAATTGCCGGCTGGAATTTAATTGGTTTATTTGATAATGAGGTGGAGACTGCAACAATTACAACTGAACCTCAAAATATTATCTCTACTAATTTTTTTTCATTCTCAGATGGTTATATAAAAGCTACTACCCTTCTGCCCGGAAAAGGTTATTGGATTAAAGTCTCACAAAATGGAGTGTTACGCTTAGATGAAATTCCGAAATCTCCGGCTGATAAAATTACATTTGCATCGATTCAGTCTATCGATAATACCGAAGAATTTCTTCGCATTCATTTTACTAATAATAATGGTAAGGATGCAGAGTTAATGATTCTTTCATGTGGAGATGAGAATATTGATTTATATGAACTCCCTCCGATGCCGCCATCGGGGATATTCGATGTTCGATTTGCTTCTAATCGATTTGCCGAA
>LOEU01000039.1 GCA_001516025.1 bacterium BRH_c32
AAAATTTCGTAATCTATTTTACAATCATGCTGCGGTAAAACTGATAATTGATCCTCATACAGGGAAAATTCTAGAAGCCAATAAAGCTGCTGCTTCTTTCTATGGCTGGGAAATTGGAATTCTGCAAAATATGAATGTTAGTCAATTAAATGATTTAACAGCTGAAGAAGTAAGAATCGAAATGGATAAAGCTAGAACTCTGAAAAAAAATCACTTTGAGTTCAAGCATCGTAAGGCAGATAATAGTTTTGTTGATGTTGAGGTTTTCAGCAGTATAATTAAAATTGGTAATAAGGAATACCTTCATTCCATTGTTCATGATATTTCAGAGAAGAAAAAAGTAGAAGAAAGACTTAAGCTATTAAATCGTGCGGTTGAATCAAGCAGTTTAGCAATTCAAATTACTGATGCTGATGGAAATGTTATTTATACTAATCCATTTTTTACTACAATATCAGGCTATTCATTTGAAGAAATTTTTGGTAAAAATCTCCGCTTATTAAAATCAGGGAATCAGTCAAATTCGTTCTATAAAGAACTTTGGGATACTATTTTATCAGGAAAAGATTGGAATGGAGAAATTCAAAACAAGAGAAAAAATGGGGAACTCTACTGGGTACGTTCATCTATCTCTCCTATTATAAATAAGGATGGCAAGATTACAAATTTTGTTGCTATTAATGAAGATATAACTGAAAAGAAAAAGATGATAGAAGATTTAATGGTGGCAAAAGATAGAGCCGAAGAAATGAATAGAGTTAAGAGTTTCTTTTTTGCTAATATGAGTCACGAACTTCGTACCCCATTTGTCGGTATTATGGGATATACAGAATTTTTGCATAGTGAAATTGATAATTTAGAGCATAAAGAAATGCTGAATGGTATAATGGCTGCTTCGAAAAGGATGCTTGGAACATTAGAGAATATTTTAAATTTGACAAAGATTGAATTTGGCGGACTAGAACTAAATCTTGAACCGACTATATTGAAAGATATTTTAGATAGATTAGTAACCGAATACCAAATTCAAATTTCAATTAAAGCATTGCATTTAATTATAAATAATCATGATGAAGAATTAGTTTTCTATGCTGATAAAAGTATACTTACCGAAATTTTATCAAATCTTTTAAGTAATGCTATTAAATATACAGAAAAAGGTACGATTGAAATTTGTTCTGAACTTGAAGTTGGTGATAATGATAGAGTTTTAGTTATAAAAGTAATTGATACAGGTATTGGTATTCCTACTAATAAACTAAGCATTATTTTTAATGAATTTAGACAGGTAAGTGAAGGGACTGCAAGAAACTTCCAAGGTACAGGATTGGGCCTTTCAATTGTAAAAAGAGAGCTTAATCAATTAGGTGGAACTATTTTAGTAGATAGTGAAGAAGGTAAGGGTAGTACATTTACAATAAGACTGCCAATAGAGATATGCTAAGAGTAAAGTTTTATGATGTAAAAATCTATTATTCCAATTGAATCTGTAGAGGACAATTTATCTTGAACTAGCTATCTTTATATTTTATTTTGAAAATTAAATAATCAGTGGTTTCATATGGTGCACTTTCTAGTACAATTCGCATTCCAAAATGAATTCAGATTTGGTTCGCATTATATTATGGTTTTTGAAAAATTAAGAAAGTTCAACAGAATTAATCAATCAATAGGAGTTGTTATTTAACATAACACGCTGTTAGCAACTAAATATGATATCAA
The DNA here is from genome assembly GCA_001516025.1 of bacterium BRH_c32. Taxonomy (GTDB): domain Bacteria; phylum Bacteroidota; class Ignavibacteria; order Ignavibacteriales; family Melioribacteraceae; genus BRH-c32. The sequence goes on from LOEU01000039.1 coordinate 1,723, forward strand.
TAAAAATGAAATTTAATTCTTCATTATTAAGATGGAAAGATATTTTTAAAAGGATAGCTGGTAAAGGAATATATCCACATGAATTGTCTTTTCTTCTTGATAGTCCGATTCGAAAACTAATTCTGTCTCCGAAAAAGCTTGTTGATCGTCTTCATGTATCTAACAACTCAAAGGTTCTTGAGATTGGTTCTGGACCTGGATATTTCAGTATTGAAGTTGCTAAAAGAATACCAGATGGATTTCTCGTTTTGTTTGATATACAGTATGAAATGCTAAAAAAAGTTAGTATGAAATTAGAACGAGAAAGAATCAAAAACGCAATAGCTGTTCAAGGAAATGCGATTATTCTTCCGTTTAATATTGGTGTTTTTGATATGGTATTTTTAGTAACTGTTCTTGGTGAAGTTGAAGATCCAAATATATGTCTTCATTCTATTAACAAAGTGTTGCGAGTCGGAGGAATTCTTTCAATAACCGAGATGGAGGGTGATCCAGATGCTCTATCACAAGATGAAATTAATCAATTAGTTGTTAATAATGGTTTTGTTTTTTTAGAAAAATATCCTTCATTCAAAGGGTTTACTGTTAATTATAAAAAGATATCACAATGTAGTGGCTAACCAATATCTCAAAGCGCCTGCTTTAAACATAACTGCATTAGTGAAATTATAAAATTGAGTTGTAAAAGTTAATGACTCATAGGATGGGATGAGGATAATTTACGATTGAAACAAGTAATATTAGGGTAATTCTTTCGGTTCAGCTTTATCGACTATTCCCGTTTGAGAACCCTCATTTTTTTCTTGCAAATCATTTGCATTAAACTTACTTTTTATCAAATCAGAATTTAGTATGAAAAAGGAAAAATAATATCACAAAATTTGGGAGTAGCAAAATGATTATTCTTTTAATATTACTTGCACTTAGTTCTTATAATCTACACGCCCAAGAGATTTTACGGATTCCGAGTTTTGATAATGAAATTATTGAAGGGAGACTTAATGTCCCATCAAATGGTTTTAAGGAAACCATAGTCATAGATGTTCCAAGTTCTGGTCCTCATACTTATGAGAATATGCGCAAGATTGGTAGAAGTCTGGTCTTCAAATATCACGACTATTTTCAAAACGAATTTGCCAAACGAGGAATAGCATACTTCAGTTATAGCACTAGATACACTATGCCTGATTCCACAAATCCACCTAATTATGACACGGTAGATAAAGAAAAATTTTTCTCATACACTCCAAATGTAAAAGTGAAAGATCTTGAACAAATAATAAAGTTCTTAAAAAAAGATCATCGATTAGCTTCGAGTAAGTTTCTAATTCTTGGTTTCAGTGAAGGGGCTCTATTAGCAACTTTGGTTGCAGAAAGAAAAGTAGTTTCTGTGGATGCTCTTTTTCTTGCCGGAACACCAACAGATGATGTTTATACAACTATGCTTTGGCAGCTCAGCGGAGAATCCTCAATGATTAACTATCGAAAATTTTTCGATACAAATAAAGATAGTATAATCCAGAAGAATGAATATGTAAATGCTGATCCGAGGGCAATAGCTCGCGTAGGCGGAAAGAAATTTGAAGAACTGGATTTGAATGGAGACTCTGTTTTAACGGCAAAAGATTTTGGAATACTCCTTGAGCCATATTTACAACAGATTATAAATGCAATTGAAAAAGATGATAATGAATGGATATGGAATAATTTTTTTAGAGTTGGAACAAAATGGATAAAAGAGCACAGAACACTTGAGTCAACTAGTACAAGGATTTTAAAACTTGATTTGCCTATATATATCTTTCATGGATCAGATGATGCAAACTGTCCAGTGGAAGGGATTATTCGATTGGAAAAAAAGGCACAAGAAATTAATAAAAAGAATATACATGTATTTACATTTCCCGATCACGATCATTCTCTTGAATTTCTCGGTTGGGTTGTAAAAAAATCCTTGCCAGAAGGATTGAAAGCATTGTTTGAGGAAATTGAAAAATTTAACTAATTGTTTAGTGCTTTTTGTAATTGCGGAGAGAGCGAGATTCGAACTCGCGGTAGAGTATAACCCCTACGACGGTTTAGCAAACCGTTGGTTTCAGCCACTCACCCATCTCTCCGAGTATTTAGCTGTTTCATTTTTTTAAGAACCGTAAATTACGAAATTCTTCTCTTAATAAGCAACAAACTTTATTCTCCACTAAAGGAAATCTATTAATGATAATGCATTACGAAATCGAGAATCTGCTAATTGTCTCACATTCTAATTATATTACTGAAATAAACATCAATTATAGGTGAAAATACAATTTATAAGTTAGTCTAAAATTTCTGCCTGCTTCCGGCATGATTGATTTTACTCGTGATAAATGATTACGGTATTCTTTATTAAATATATTATCTACCGTCAAACTCATATTATGAATCGTTTCGCCCGATTCAAAGCTATATTGAACGAAAGCATTAGCGATAGCATAACCAGCAGTATATTCTTCAAACTGATCCAATTTCTCTTGAGAATTCGCAAGTTCAATACTCACTCCGGTAATAAATTGTTCTTTAGTATATGAGAGTTCCACCAATCCTTTCAAAGGGGGAATTTGAGGCAGGGGAGAACCATTTTCTAATTCACCTATTGTATAACTTCCCGAAGCACTAAATTTCAGCTCATCGGTAATATATAATTCTGCCTGCAATTCACTTCCATAAAGTTTCGCCTCTACTCCCGAAGTGATATATACGGGAAGAAAAGTAGCATAGTTAATCTCGCCGCTATTTCTTGGAATTATATAATTTGTAAAATAATTGCCATAGAAACTTAAATGAAAGAAAAGTGCTCCGAACTTATGATATGCAAAAAACTCACCACCATAACCCGATTCAGATTTCAAATTTGGATTACCGATTTCATAAGAATATGCCGCAAGATGAGGTCCTTCTGAAAATAGTTCTTCAATTGTTGGTGTGCGCGATGTTTTGCTAAAATTCGCGCCTATAAATACTTTAGATGATACTTCAATCAAACCGGAAAAAGATGCTGATAAATTATAGAAATCTAATTCTTTAATAGCTCCGATCGCAGAATTTTGTTTTTCTCTCAACGGACTAATATTATCATAGCTAAAACGAAGTGCAGATTCTAAATGCAATTTCTCGCTAATATGAATTTCTTGAAAAATATATCCGGCAATATTTAATGAATTAGCGGGTGAAGTAAACACATATCCGCCAGCAGTGAATTTTCTATAATCGGATGAAATCCCTATAACACCTTCGCTAAATGGCTTTAATTCGTTATTGTGAAATTCCAAATAACCCGAATAATTTTCTATCCTAAATTCAGAACCGATTTTCCCTGAGCTTTCAAATTCCTGATGACGGTAAACAGTTCCCGTAAATCCTAAATCAAATTTATCGAACGAGCAATTAGGCAAAATATAATTTAAGCGGGTATTAACCTGACGGCGGAACATTGATATATCGACTCCATTCGGATGCGCCCCGACAAATCCGCCAGGGACTCCATAGTCTAATTCATAATTATTGAAAGAAGCACCAAGTGAACTTCCGCCGAAGAAATAATTTGCTCCACCGCTGAAATTAAGATTTTCAGAAGATGAATTTTTCAATGTGCCAATCGGAGTGGAAAGGTCGGAAGTCTTTCGTTTGGAAAAGCTCAGTTTTAAAGCAACAGGTGATAATGGAATTTCGGCAGATATATCTCCTAACTTTCCTTTATTAGCCGATTCAATATAAAATCCCGAAGTCCCATAAAATGAATTATGTATTCCATTTGGAATATCATTATTAATAATATTAACAATACCGCCGAATGAATTGGAATTTTTCGTAAGTACTTTTGGTCCGCGGATAACTTCGATCCGCTCCGAACTAAACGGTTCAATAGTTACAGCATGATCGGGTGATGTTGCCGAAAGATCAATAGTTTTTACACCATCCTCACTAATTAAAACTCTATCACCACCGAGACCTCTAATAACCGGGCGAGCCGGTGCAGGTCCCATAGACCGCACTGCCAAGCCCGTTTCATTCTTCAATGTTGATGCTAAGTTTTGACTTAAATCTTTCTGAAGAGTTTTCCCTTTGAGAACACTTGTTAATTCACTCATATCCTCAAAGAGGGAAGTGGATGTTCTATCGGATATTATTACCGTAGATATTTCTATCACCTTCGGGACTAAATAGAGAATTATATTCTGCTTACTACTGATTCTTTTTGAATCAATTATCTCCATAAATTCTTTATACGCAACGTGAGATACTTTTATGGTGAAAGTTTCGAGATTTAATTCGCCGAAATTAAATACACCTAAGGAATCAGAGGTCGTGAATCGATTCAGCCGTAATATTTGAACAGCGGCATTCGCCACAGGTTTATTTGTCTCTATATCGATTAAAACCCCCTTAATCGGGAGCGAATATAAGACAGAAGAAAAGAGTATAAACAGAAAAACTATTTTGAGCCAAATACCATTTTTCAATTCAATCACTTTACGATAACCGGAATTAGTCCTGTTCGATAATCGTTATGTCCTTCGTGAACGATATAAAATTCGATAGTAGTATTACCTTTTTTAATTCCTTCGAGATGAAATTCATATCCGCCTTCTTCGCCGGGGTGCTGCCAAATACCGACCAAAGAAGTATCCTCGATTTTCCAATCGAGTTTTACATTTTCACTTGTAGGCGGTGGAATTAATTTCTCTTCATTATTATAGAACTGAATCGAATAATGATCGCTTCTTTTGCCGACTTCTGCTTTTAATGTATCAGATGTAACGCCTCGAAGAATCTTTACGTTCAATGCTCCGGTAGCATCAAATATTGCCATTCCTATTGCTTGGAAATGGTCTTCTTGTGCAGTCACCGGATTATCATCTTTACTGCATCCAATTAGAATAAATAGTGTGAAAAATATAATAGATATATATAGTATTGACTTGATCTTAATGCTTTGCATTAGTTCCTCCTTAAATAAGATTAATAAAAAATTGAAAAATCTTATGCAGCAGGAGGAGCGCGGAAATGATTATAGAGGTTATAGTTTCTAAGAAGAACGACTTTAGAATTTAGCAACTCAATATTAAAAATGGGAATTACAATTGTTTCTATTGAGTTGAAATTATTTTCAATTGCTGTTTGGTTTGAAACTGATTGTACTATACTGCAATATGCTTTTGGATGTGATAATAGTACGCTAGATTCAATTGAGTTATCTGTTAATAAAGGAATTAATGCTAAATTAGAGAAATGGAAATGAAGTGTTATAGCTCCAATTAAATGGATATACGACACTAATAATAACAACGATATCTTTTTCTTGTATATTTTCATTAATCAAATTTAGTAATAAGAAACGATATATATAAAGAATTATATAAAAAATCAATACCAAAAGAAATGTACTGCTTTTTAATTAGCATTGTTTATTTTGTATTTCGGAATTTTAGATAATTACTTTCCTTAATAATCGGAAATACGGATGAAGAAAATCATAATCCTTTTTGTTGTTTTATCTTTTTCATTTATTGAAAAAACTTACTCACAAGATATTGGAACTCTAAGAGGAGTGGTAACAGATTCAACAACCAGCGAAGCGCTTGCTTTTGGAAATGTTATAGTGCTCGAGCTTAATCGAGGTGCCTCCACAGATTCAAGGGGATATTTCCTGATACCTCAAATAACAGCGAACAAAAATCTTACTTTAAGAATCTCATATGTAGGTTATTTAACAAAAGATATCACTATTCGATTGACTAAGGGAAAAGTAACTCATTATGATATTGCATTAAGCCCATCCACTATTCAAATGCAGGCAATTGAGAAGATTGGAGAAAAGGTAATTGAAAAAAACGAAACGGATATAAGTCTTCAGCGAATGGCAATCAGGCAGATTGAAGCGCTTCCGCAGGGAGTGGAGACTGATGTATTCCGTTCTCTTCAATACATTCCCGGAGTTCAATCCACAGGGGACGTATCGGCGCGGTATTTCGTAAGAGGTGGCGGGAGCAATCAAAATCTTGTATTGATTGATGGTATCACTATCTATAATCCGTTCCATGCTTTAGGATTATTTTCTGTAATCGATCCCGATATGATAAACAATATCGAATTTTACAAAGGGGGATTCGCTGCTAATTTCGGAGGACGACTTTCTTCTGTTTTAAAAATTTCTACAAATGACGGAAATAAAAATAAATTTGGTGCTAAAGCATCATCGAGTTTCCTAACCGGTAAATTACTTCTTGAAGGACCGATTCCAAATGGTTCTTTTATACTTACGGGTAGGAAGAGCTATTCGAGCAGTATATTAAAAAAATTCTTAAACGATCAGACGGTACCGATCGATTTTCATGATTTTTCATTCAAAGCAAATTACGCTAATCCCGATTTTATCGAGGGTAGTAAGTTCTCGTTCAATGGATTTTTCTCAGGGGATAATATAAATAATGCTGATCCATTCGTAGAAGATTTTAAGTGGTCTAATAAAGTACTTGGATTTAAATGGTTTCAAGTAGGTGATAGTCCATTATTTTATGAAATCGGCGTATCCCTGAGTGATTTTAAAGGTGAAGTTATTCCTAAATTGAGCAGTACACGCGCGAATCAAAATGAAGTTACGGATGTTGGAATCAATATGGATTTTACATATATGTTCGATTATAAAGATGAAATAGGTATCGGGTTTAACGTCCAGCAGATTCAGACTAACTTATTTATCGAAAATGGGAGAGGAATAACTACTGATCTAGGCAAGTCTGCAGCTAATATTAGTCTATATGCCAAATATAAATTTCTGCAATTCGATTTTGTAGGTATAGATTTAGGCACTCGTATAAATATGACAACATTATCAGGCAACAAAGAAGCAGCATCATTCGAGCCAAGAGCAAGTTTTACTCTTAATGCATTTCCGGGATTTAAAATCAAAGGTGCTTGGGGAATTTTCCAACAAGAGATGACAACCGTCTCCGATGAAAATGAAGTTATCAATATTTTTGAACCATGGATTATCACACCGGATTATTTAACTCCATCTAAATCGACTCATTACATTCTCGGAGCCGAATTAACTCCTTGGAATTTTTTGATGTTCAGTGTGGAAGGTTATTATAAAAAAGTGGAACATCTTCCATTGCTTAATGATAAGAAGATATTAAGTTCAGACCCGGATTTTATTGCCGGAGAAGGGGAATCTTATGGAGCTGAATTTTTATTACGTCTCTCTTCGCAGTTAGCCACTTTCTCTACTGCTTATACTAATGCTTTTGCATATAAAACAGTCGATGGTCTAAGGTACTATCCAAAGTATGACGTAAGGCATACGCTTAATTTCTTATTGGAGCTTAATTTTGGAGCAGGATGGAGTGCATCGGCATCTTGGATATATAATTCAGGACTGCCATATACCCAAGTTGTGGGTTATTATGATAAATATTATCTCGATGATATATTTCTTCCTCCTACAATTTTCGATCCTCGCCGTCCATATTCAATGCTTGGTATTCAGAATATTGGCAGGATGCCCGATTATCATCGTCTCGATCTTTCCGTTTCAAAAAAAATCCGGTTAGGGTTTGTTAATTTAGAAATCGATGTGAGTGCTATAAACGTTTATGATAGAAAAAATATTTTCTATTTCAAACGTGAAACAGGAGAGATTGTAAATATGCTTCCGTTTTTACCAACTGCTACAATCAAGGTGGAATTATGAAAAAATTGCTTTTGATATTACCGATGCTATTTTTAATTATAGTATCATGCGAAGATTCTTTTGACCCTTATGGTGAATTAAAGGATAAATACGTGTTTAGCTGCGTTATTCGAGGAGATACTACATTTCAAACGGCGTATGTAACTCAAAGTTATATGGTGGATAATTATGAACCATATAGCAATATTCAAGACCCATCAATAAAAAATGTACAGATTAGAGTATGGGAAGAGGATAAAGTTGCCTTATTCAAGGATACAACGGTAGGTAGAGCTCCCGATTCAAAATATAAGACTCCATTTTCGTTCTATTATAATAATAATTATCAACCAAAAGCCGGCGCAAAGATTGAAGTAGAAGCATTATTACCTACAGGAAAGAGATTAACGTCTTCGACTAGAGTTCCCTATTCAATAACATTTTCTAAAAGTAATAGCGATACGAATATTCGTTTAACAAATGATTATGTTCAAGTAAGATGGAAAACGGGTCAAATAAATCCGGTATTTATACCAAGAATGTTTATCTATTATACAAAACCGGTTGATGGAAAGCAGGTGCGATTTAGTGCGGTAGTTCCGCTTAATTATGTGGAATTTAATGGTAAGTCCAAACCCAATTATGCAAAACCATCAAGTGATTTAGCATATAGTGTTGAGATGAAAACATTCAAGAAAACGATGGAATTAATATCCGAAGGAGATCCTGACAAGAGCAAGTATATTATTTATAGCACATTTGTGGAAGTCTATTCTTTAGATGAAAATCTTAGTACCTACTATAATGCAACGGCACGAAATAACGATGCATATTCGGTGAAATTGACAGAGACAGATTTTTCAAATGTTCTCAATGGTGCTGGTATATTTGGAGTTTATATGCGGAATTATTATTTACTTAGGATGAAGCATGATTTTATAAATTCATTTGGTTATACACCGGGATTATCAGATGTCCAATAAAAATATATTAATAATAGTCGGCATAATTTTGATATCACTTTCGTGTAAGGAAAAAGAAGTTTTTACAGGAATTAATGAAGTGGTAGAGAATCCCGAGTCTTATGGTAAGCTAGTAATTACAAGTGATCCACCGAATGCTCGTATATTCATTAATAATAAAAATATGGGAATAAGCACACCTGATACCTTAAAATTTTTACCTGCCGGAAGTTATAGAATAACATTGAAGCATCCATATTTTCTTGATTCCACATTATTTACTTATTTAGGTACTGCCGAAGAGAAAAATGTATTTGTTAATTATCGAGCAAATGTTAATAATTATGCAAAGATCTATTGTAATTCATCTCCTCAAGGAGCATCGATATATATCAATGACTCATTAACAAATGAAGTTACACCGCATTCCTTTTCGGGGTTATATCCGGGAATATTTAAAATAAAAGTTACTTATCCTGAACATCGTGCCGATAGTTCTTCGGTAACTCTTCTCGGCGGAAGATTATTTGATACTTACTTCTCACTCGAAGACACCACTGAATGGGTCTCCTATAAGTTTTATAATTCGGATATAGGGGATAACTATTTCCAATCAATTGAAGTTGATAATTCCGGTAATATCTGGTTTGGAAGTATGCAAAGCGGTATATCGTTTTATAATAAGAAAAAATTTGTTCGATTTAATTTAGATAATTCCATCCTTCCCGATAATTCAATTAATGCAATTAAAACAGATAGAAACGGTGCGGTATGGATTGGGACAAATAAAGGATTAGTTAAATATCATAGCGGAATTTGGACAAACTATTCCAATGCAGTTTTTGAATCTAATGTTCGATCAATCGATTTTGATTTAAAAGGAGATATGTGGGTTGCCACATTATCGGGATTATTTCGATTCGATGGCACAAAATGGTATGAATATAGCCAGAATACATTACCGGCGATATTTCAATCTAATTTAGTTACCTCGGTAACTATTGCCCCTGATAATAAAGTTTGGATAGGAATTGGTAATATTGGTGTTGTAAGTTTTGATGGAACTAATTGGAAGAGCTATCCTATCTCTTCTACCGGATTAAGCTCTGCAATCGGCAATAATGTCTCCCGAATTAAATCAGATTCCAAAGGGAATATTTGGGTAGGATATATTCCAAATACTAAAGCCGGGTTAAGAGGGGGGCTTGTTTATTTTAATGGATCAACTTGGCGAGAACAGAAAATTTCAGGAGTTGGTGAAACTGTTTGGCAGGATATCTATTTCTATAATAATAAAGGATATTTCGCTACTCAACAGGGATTTGCAATTATTGATGAGTCTAATAATTCTACACTATATAACATCTTTAATTCAAAAATCCCAACGGCAGATATAAGGGCAATCAAAAGAGATAAGTCAGGTGATCTTTGGTTAGTTACAATGAATGGTGCAATGAAAATAAAAAACATTCCTAAATAATTTTTTAACTGGTGTTAAAATGATTTTTGGTAATAAGAAATATATCAGTCTAATTATAATTATTCTAATAATGATAAATGGCTGCGAGGAAAAAGAGGTTTTTACCGGTGTCGAAGAAGTGGAAATTTATGCTACCGGAAAGATAATGGTAGAATCTACTCCTCCCGGTGCACTTATATTTTTGGATGGTAAAAATATGGGGGTAACAACTCCGGCTCTACTCCCTTATCTATATCAAAAGGAATATCTAATTAAGTTAAGGAAGGATTTATATCCGGATACTACTTTTAAAATGTATGTATATGACGGACAGACTACAAGCCTAAAATTCAATTATAATACAAAAAGATTTTTAGGGGAGATAAATATTGTATCAACTCCAACTAATGCTTCAATATTTTTAAATGATTCAGCTACGGCACGAATTACTCCATATATTTTTGTTGATAAGATACCCGGTGATTATAAAGTGAGTTTGACTTATCCGGAACATAGAGCAGATAGTTTAATCGTTACAGTCAGGGGTGGTCAAAGATCTACGGCTAGTATAATTTTGGAAGATACAACACAATGGGTCTCATATCTATATAGGAATTCCGGTATTGGGAGTAATTCTATGAAGTGTGTGGAAGTGGATCATCAAGGCTATGTTTGGCTTGGATCATCTAATACTGGTCCAATCCGGTTTAATGGCAAAGTTTTTGAGATAATGGGTAATAATTATAATGAACTAATCAGAAAAAATATCTCTGATATAAAAGTGGATAAAGATGGTGCTGTCTGGTGTGCATCTGAAAGTACATTGTATAAATATTACAATTATAGTTGGACAAAATATGTAGTAACTTCGCAAGGAAGTATTAACTCAATATCGATTAATGATAATGGAGTAATTTGGGGTGCCACTTCAGGGAATGGGATCTTTAAATTTGAGGGAGGAGTATTTTATTATTACAATAGTTCTACTGTTTCGCAAGCAATTTTCCCTTCAAATAATATTTATGACATCACGGTTGATAAAGGTACCGGTAAAGTATGGTTTACAATGATGGGTGGTTATGGAGTAAAATCTTATGATGGGGCAAAATGGGAGACTTATACAATCACCGAAATGAAACTAGACCCCTCAATAGGTAATTTCAGCACTAAAATAAATATAGATAATAAAGGAATATTATGGGTTTCTTTTTCACCCGTACCTAATTTAGGAGCAAGAGGCGGAGTCGTTTATTATAATAACAATCAATGGACTAATGTTTCTATACCGGGATTTGGGTTAGACAAAATAAAAAGAATTTCGTTTTCAGGGGATTACAATTTTTTAAGCTCGTCTTTTGGAATTGCTATGTTTAAGGGGTTACTTGAAAATCCTATCATATTTAATAGATACAATTCCAAGATTCCTGCAGATGCCGTTGAGGATATGACAATTGATAAATCAGGCAATTTATGGTTCGTTACTTATAATGGAACAATGAAATTAAAGAAAGGTAATTTTTAATTTGTCAAATGAAAATTTTATTCAAAATAATTTTACTTCTTCTTATTATTTTTTATGCATGTCAGGAAAAGGAAGTTTTTCAAGGTCTTCCGCCGGAGCCGGAAGAAGTCTTTGGGAAGCTATATATTGATAGCAATCCGCAAGGGGCTCAAATCTTTCTTGATAAAAAGAATATGGGACTCATCACACCAGATTCATTAGAATTTCTTTTGGATAAAGAATATAACATCACTCTCAAATTAGATTTATTCCCCGATAGTAATTTTACAATAAGACCCGAGCTTAACGCAACGAAGAAAGTATTTATCGATTATACAATTAATCATGGTGCTTATGGAGAAATATCATGTAATTCGTTTCCACTTGGCGCAAATATATTTTTAGAAGATTCCTCGACCGGACTTAAAACGCCAAACACATTAAAATCACTTTTCCCCGGTTTCTACGAAGTAAAATATAGTTATCCCGAACATCGCTCAGATAGTTTAATGGTAACGGTAAGAGGCGGCAAAACATCAAGTTTATTCATAGAATTAGAAGACACAACTTACTGGGTCTCTTATAATATGTCAAATTCATGGATTAGGAGTAATTCAATTACTTCGGTATTTGTTGATTCAAAAGGATATGTATGGTTTGGTTCATCGGATCGAGGATTGAGCCGATTCGACGGTGAAAAATTTGATTTCTTTCCCTTTTCATATCTTCCCTCAGATAATATAACTGAAATCAAAGGAGATAGGTTTGGAACGGTTTGGGTCGGAACTTTAAAAGGAGTATCAAAATATCAAAATAATAGATGGACTGATTATAGCAGTATAATAAGTGCGGCTGTTACGGGAATTGATATTGATAATCAAGGTGTAGCATGGATTGCAACTGCAGATGGGTTATATTCATTTAGAGGCAACTCTTGGACTCGATATGATAAAACAAATTCTCCTCTTCAAGCCGACTATATTTCTGATGTTGCTGTTGAACCTGCTTCCGGCAAGGTTTGGGTCGGATTATTAAATAATCTTGGTTTGCGTTCATTTGATGGTTCTAATTGGAATAGTTATACTGTAACTGAAATGCAGATAGATCCATCTATGGGGAACTATTCGGGGAAACTTGCAATCGATTATTATGGGAATTTGTGGGCAAGTTTTTTACCAATACCAAATGCGAACCTAACAGGTGGGATAGTAAGGTTTAATGGTACAAAATGGGAAAAATTAAATATACCGGGATTAGTTATTTCAGAAAAATTAGGACTCCGGAATTTCTATTCATATGGGGAGAAGATGTTTATTTCTACAACGCAGGGAGTTGTAATATTTACGGATTATAATAACCCCTTTTTATATAATACTACAAATTCAAAAATTCCGGGCAATATTATAAATGATGTTATAATCGATAAATCGGGTAATCTTTGGTTTATTTCATTTAACGGTGTAGTAAAACTGAAAAAAGGAAATTTCTAAACAGAACTGCAGTTTTTTGCATAGTAACAAAATTGATGTTACTATGCAAAAATTATATAATAACTAAAATAGTATTACAAGCCTGCTTCTAATTTATAAACCGAATCGATTACTGTTCCGTCCACCCATTTAATAATTGCGACTACTTTAGATTTATCAACAACCGGTTTAATAGGGGCACCGCCACAAATTTCATAAACCTCTTTTTGTATCTCTTTAATCGGTCTAATAGGTAAATTCGAATTTTTCACTGCCTCAAGGAGATCTTTTCTTCGGGGATTAATAGCAATGCCTCTTTCCGTTACAATAACGTCCACCAGTTCACCCGGAGCGCATAATGTGGTAACTTCATCAAGTATCACCGGGATACGGTCTCTAAACGAAGGTATGGCTAAAATAGTGCATTTGGAGAACATACAATTCTGCCATCCGCCAATCCCGTGCAATAAATATCCGTCTGAATGGCTTACTACATTTGCATTGAAATTAATATCAACTTCTGTTGCACCGAGAACAACTGCATCTATAATCGAAGCGAAATTTCCTTTACCGTGATAGTTATAACTTGTAAAAGGGGAAGTGCTAACGTGATTCCTATTTTCACGCATTGAACGGACACCTTCAAGATCGAAAGTCTGACCATCTAAGATGTAATCGGTCAATCCCTCCTCAAGCATTTCGACTAAGTATTTTGTACTTCCGCCTCTGATAAATCGTGCTTTAATTCCTTTAGCTTTCATTTTCTCTTTGAGGAAAAGTGCGAATGCCAAATTTGTACCCCCCGAACCGGCTTGAAACGAAAAACCATCTTTCATTATTCCCGCTTCTTCCATAAACTGGGCTACGTATTCAGCTATTAATAGTCTATCGGGACTTTTGGTTACTTCGGTTGTGCCTGAAACAATCTTTGCCGGATCACCGAGTGATTCTACTTCCACTACATAATCAACATTATTACCTTGAATCTGCCATGGAACACACGGGAATGGAATTAAATTATCAGTAACAACTATTACCTTATCGGCATATTCAGAATCAGCGAGCGAAAAACCGGTACCGCCGAAAGCAGATTTTCCATTAACACCATTCGCATTGCCGAACGGATCGGCTTGAGGAGCGGCAATAATAGCAATATCGATATGGACTTCACCATCTTGGATTGATTGATATCTACCCCCGTGAGAGCGAAGAACACCCACGCCATTCATTTTACCTTCGGTTGTAAATCTGCCTAATGGTCCATTCATACTTCCTTCGATATGATGGATTGTTCCATCTTCCAAATATTTTATTAGGTGTGAATGACAGGGGAATGATGCTGATGGAAACCAGCGGATATTTTTAATGCCAAGTGATTTAATCTCGTCAAATAGTTTATTTGTAAGTAGGTCTCCATTCCTGAGATGATGATGAGTTGAGATCGTCATCCCATCTTTTATACCCGCTTTTTTTAACGATTCTTTTAATGACTTAATTACCTTATTCCCATCTTCGGGGAACTCAGCGCATGATCTTATTTTCGTCCTGACTGTATATCCATTCGGTATATATTTTCCTACACCTTTGAAAGGGATCTGTTTGGTTCCATTGACTTCATCGGGGACTAATCTTCCTGCGGCATTTTTTATCATTTTCATTTTTTATCTCCGGATTTAACCATATTTATAACCTTTAATGCACGATTAACAACAGGCGCATCGATCATCTTACTGCCGAGAGCAACAACACCGGAACCCTTCGCTAAGGCATCATTATAAGCAGCAACGATTTTTTCGGCTTTTGCTATCTCCTCTTTAGTCGGTTGGAATGCTTCGTTAATAACGGGAATTTGACGGGGATGAATACATCCCTTCCCTTCAAAACCGAGACGTTTTGCTTCGATTACGCTTTCTCTTAAACCTTCCATATCGGAAATATCTGAGAATACTGTATCGATTGCCTGTACCTTTGCGGCTTTTGCAGCGTTTACAATTCTGCATCTCATACTAAAACTTTCCGTTCCGGCTTGAGTTCTTTCAATTCCGAGATCAGCAGTAAAATCTTCGAGACCGATAGCAAGAGAGCAAATAAGATCGGAAGAAGAGGCAATTTGGAAAGCATTCTCCACACCGAGCGCACTTTCTATTATCGGCATCAAGAATATTTCGTTTTTTATTTTATATACTTTTTTGAGTGAATTGATTTCATTCTCCACATTTCTAATCTGTTCGGCAGTTTCCACTTTAGGAACTAAAACAATATCAACACCATTCGGAATAATATATTTCAAATCATCTAAACCTTTAGGCAATTGATTAATGCGTACCATTCGTTCGCAGCCATAGAAATCAACGGTTCTAAGAGCATTGCGAACTAATAGTTGCGCAGAATCTTTTTCATTCGGGGAAACGCTATCTTCCAAATCCAGAATAATTCCATCGGGGCTATGGAGACCGGCATTGACAAAAAATTTCGGTTCATTACCCGGAAGATATAAACGGCTTCTTCTTAATCGATCTTTAGTTGTGCCTGCTAATTTTTTCTTATTAAACGGCATGAGAAATTCTTTTTTTATCTCGGGGAATAATCGTTTGATAGCTGTTTCCATTCTCGCCGCAAGAGTATAAGGAAGAGCACCATAATCTTTGATTGTAACAATAGCATTTTTAATTTCAAAAAAATCTAGAATCTCCTCTGCCTGAAATAATATAGCATCACGATATAGAGCGATAACTTTACTTTCTAAAGTTATTTCGATACCGCCTTTAGTTTTCTTTTCGATTTCGATGAAGCAGTCAGACCTTACTTTATCACCGAGATGACCTGCACTTGCTTTTTCCATAATCATATTCCTTAATTGATACTCAATTTATTCATAAATTCTTTGGCGCTAAATTTCTCGGCATTAAATACCATCTCTTTAATCTCATTTTGTCTTGCTGAAGAAAGGAGAGAAGAAGTAAGAGCATTAAATTTATTATCCAAATCTTCCAAAGACATCGGTTCTCTCGGATCGCCTTTCGGATATTCGAGATACTCGGAATAAGTTTGGCCTGATTTTGTTGTTATTACAACTTTAGATGGTTGCTTAGCAGGGAACATCAATTCAAATTCTTCCGATGCTTCACCTTTAATTCTATCGATTACTTCCCAAATACGAGGGTCTTTTAGCTTTTCGTCACTGAAAGATTCAGTAGTGATTTTATGATCTACCAAAGCAGCAGCGATGCAATAAGGGAGAGAGTGATCGGCAGTTTCTCTTGATTCAGGACGATATTTGTGAGGATCGAACAAGATATCACAAGCTCGTGCAATTGTTGTAATTGTGGCTAATTCAATTTGGTCATAACTGATATTATTTTTCTTAACGATATTAAGAGCGGCGGAGATATGAGTGTGAGTTAATGCTTCAGTAGGAAATGCTTTCATACTGCACTCGAGAATCTTGAAAGGATTACCGTAATTTTTAGTCATCATTTCGATATCCCAAGCCCATTCCTCGGCACGTTCACGACCTTTCATTAGAATAGGAGATACTGCCTGTTCCTTTACATCCCAACCGAAGAAACAATCCATAAAACCTTCTTTGCCTTCGAATACAGCTTCTGTTCCGGTATAACCTTTTTTAGCCATAAGAGCCGCAAACACACCTGCTTGAACAGCCATAGGGTCAACTGTATTTTTCATCATCGTTAGTTTACCTGCGGTGGGGCAACCGATAGTATGGTTATGCGACCCGTTAATACCAATAGCATTCACCATCTGATCAACCGTCAATCCTAATATTTTACCAGCAACTAAAGGAGAAACAAATTGAGTGAGAGTAGCGTGATGCCATTTTCTTTCTCTTACTCCGGGTTTAGCAAATTCGCATAAACGCTGCTCAAATTCATAAGCCAATACTATTGCAACGATTACATCTTCCATCGAAGCATTCATCATTTCCGCTGTGGATAATGCCGCCGGGATAATATCTGATGGATGGCTCGGATCATCTTTCCAATAGATATCATTAAAATCTAATGAGCGGATCATCAATGAATTTACTAATGAAGAATTTACTGCCGGAATTTTATCGCCAAATCCGATCACTGTCGATTCCGGTTTTCCGCCCATTTCATTATAAATATCTCTTATTACGTTAACATCTCTTGTACTCATCGCACCAAGTGCGCATCCGATCGAATCATATAAATATCTTTTCACTTCGTTTATTACATTTTCAGGAAGATCTTCATATTTCAAATTAACTGCATATTCTGACATTATTCGAGAAATTGTCTTTCCCATATCTAATCTCCATTTTATAAATTATTAATTATCCAATTCTCTAATCCACACATAACGATTAGCTCCTGAGCCGCAACCCCTACGGGGCTAAAGCTAAATACATGTCCTTCAAATTCGATTGTAGATTTTCTAAAATTCAGTTTTATCTCGGAATTAATTTTAATTGATAATTTTTCTTTGCCATAGATCTCATTAAGGTGTTCGTAGAATTTAGGGCAATCGACAGTTAAGAATCCATTATTGATTGCATTACGTTTATAAGTTTCGCTGAATGAACCTGCAATTACTAATTTAATACCTCGGTATTTGAGTGCAGTAGCTGCTTGTTCACGTGAACTTCCTGTACCGAAATTATAACCGCTCACGAGTATATCACCGGCTTCAACAATTTTCCCAAATTCAGGGTCGTAGTTTTCCATAACTACTTTTGCCTGATCTTCTTTAGAGAAATCATCGTTATAAGTATATTTACCGGGATAGATACCATCTGTATTTAGGTTGTTTTGGTTACAGAATATTACATTACCTTTAGCTATTTCTTCAAATCCATCGACAATATTTACTTCGATCTCTTCGGATGAAGTTTTTGAGTTGATAGTGATTTCACCTTTGATATCATTGCAATTGGAAGCGGAATCAAAATCGATAAAACCTTTCAAAGCCGAATAAGCAACAACGGCAGGGGAGGCTAGATAAGCGAAAGCATTTGCCGAGCCCATTCTACCTTTAAAATTTCTATTAGTGGCGGAGATACCTACTTCCCCATCTTCTAATAGACCTGTTCCGAGACCAATACATGGTCCGCATCCGGGCGGAAGAGCAATAGCTCCCGCATCTAATAGCTTCTGCCAATCACCTCGTTTCCTGCTTTCTTCTTCCACTTCATTTGAAGCGGCGGCTACATAAAACTTAACCGTTTCATCAATCTTCTTACCATTCAAAACTTCGGCTGCTTCTGCCAAGTCATCCAATCGGCTATTAACGCATGATACTAAATATGCTTTATGGATTTTAATTTTTTCATTTCGTGCCTCATAAATCGATTTCATTTTCTTGACTGTATTTGGTCCTGAAACATGAGGAGTAACAGTCGATAAATCGAAATTAATTGTCTTTGAATAGAATGCATCGGAGTCAGCTTTTAGTTCATCTTTAGAATTTATTAATTCATCGAGATGTTTTTGATTTAAGCGTGGGTGAATTCCATTGCCGTCCGCATCTGAAGGAACGCCTTGCAAGCCGCGTTCAGTAATAAAAGTGATACGCTTTTTATACCAATCGATTAGAACGTCATCGACAGGGAAGAGACCGGTTAAAGCACCCCATTCGGTAGTCATATTTGCAATTGTTAAACGTTGTTCGATTGAAAGATATTTTATCCCATCGCCCGTAAATTCTAATGCACAGTTTAAAACTTCATCATTATTAAAGAATCCGCAAAGAGATATAATTACATCTTTCCCCGTAACACCTTTAGCAAGCGTACCATTCAATTCCACTTTAACGATATTAGGAACTTGCCACCAAGTTCTGCCTGTAGCCCAAATTCCGGCAGCATCGGTGCGGACAACAGGAGTGCCGAGACAAGCAAGACCGCCATACATATTTGAATGGCTATCGGATGCAACGACCATAGTTCCGGGGAATATATAACCTTCTTCGCACATAATTTGGTGTCCGATACCTCTTCCGGCAGGATAGAAATCCGCTCCCATCGATTTAGAAAATTCTTCTATCTTACGATACTTCTCTAAATTCTTTTCGCTTTTATCTTGAATATTATGGTCGAGAGTATGAATCACTTGACGAGGATTAAACAATTTTTTTGCGCCGAGTCCTTTGAATTTAGGGATTACTGCACCCGTATTATCGTGGGTCATTACATAAGCAGGTTTGATTGAAATATAATCACCGGCTCTAACCGTCTGTCCAGGCTCTAATCCATAAGCAAATTTCTGTGCAATCTTTTCAGTATATGTTTGTTTCATAAAATTCCTCTATCTAAATGGATCGAAAGAGACAAAATCGGCATGATGCACAATAATAGATTCAGTGGTGCGTTTACCGAGATCTCCCTCTTTTGAATGAGTAGCAATAATATGTTGAACTTCATAAGGCAAATCGAATCGATCGGCAATAGCAAGACCCGAGAAAGGATGGCGGACTAATTTTCCTGCCTCGCTTGTAGTAAGTTTTCCATCGATTCTTTCATATTCAATAAGTTTACCTACGTCAATTAGTATAGCTCCGGCGATAAGATAATCCATATTAATTGTTATTTCATCTCCGAAATTTTTCTTCATAATATTTGCCATTTCCACAGCGAGATGAACGCATGTTCTTTTATGATTCATAAAAGTGATATTGCAATTTTTAATTAATAGTGAGAATGGAATTACCTCCAAATCTTGGGGAGATAAGACGCTATTCTCAATTGCATAAACCCAGCAATCTAAAACTTTTTCTCGCAGTGATTCATCTTTAATCCACTCGATTTCGGGCCAAATTTTCTTTATTTGATCTTTCATCTTTATTCCGATTATAATTTAGCAATAACAGCATCGGTAAGATCGATAGAAGAAACAGCACCATAATTAAATACTTCGGCATTGCCTCTTAGCTTCATCATATCATAAGTTCTGAATTTTCCTTCTTCTATTACTTTCGCAATAGCTTTTCTTATCTTATCGGCAGTTTCTTTCTCACCGATATGGTCAAGCATCATACATGCGCTCATAAACATCGCAATAGGATTAACGATAGATGGTTCTAATTTTTCATATTTAGGAGCAGAGCCATGAGTTGGTTCAAATACCGCATATTCATCACCGATATTAGCACTGCAAGCGAATCCAAGTCCGCCGACTAAACCTGCGAAGCCATCGCTAATTATATCGCCAAACATATTCTCGGCTACGATCACGCCATAATCTTCAGGGTTTTTGGTAAGCCACATCATCTGCGCATCGATATTTGTATCCCACATTGCTATATGAGGAAAATCTTTAGAAATCTTTTTAGCTTCTTGAACCATCATACCTGAAGTTTCTCTAAGTACATTTGGTTTTTCGCAAACAGTTACATTCTTATAACCATATTTATCGGCATATTCGAAGGCTGCTCTAATAATTCTTTGAGCTGCATTGCGTGTAATAATGCGTGTGGATATAGCCATATCCTCACTCGGAACATCTTTGAAAAATTTCATTTTTGAATGTGTCTCTAAAGCGTCTCGAACATTTTTAGGAGGATTAGTCCATTCCACACCTGCATAAAGACCTTCGGTATTTTGTCTAAAGATTACAGAATCAACCAATGGTTCTTCATACCCGCCATCTGCAGATTTACGAATGAAGTTAAGCGGATTGCCTTTGAATGAGAGGCAAGGGCGAATACAAATATCTAAATTAAAATGTTGTCTAAGACCTACGATAGGGGAGAAATAAACGTATCCTTTCCCTTTTAATTCAGGAGTTAATTCTTTTTCGGCTTCATCTTTAGGTTTACTTGTAATAGCGCCGAAGAGAGCAATTTTGTGTTCTTTAATTAAATCGATTGTTCTTTGCGGAAGTGCATTCCCTTCTTTACACCAATATTCCCATCCGATATCGCCCCATACATAATTAGCTTTAAAACCAGCTGCTTCTAATAATCTTATTGATTCAGGAAGTACTACTTTACCGATTCCGTCTCCGGGAAGTGCTACGATTGTTCTCATGAAAGACCTCATTTTTTAGATTAGTAAATCAAAATTAGATATTAAAGTCAATTTTAGCAAGGTTAGAACGCAGCTTCTATTTGAATGGTCAAATTATTATTACGATTACTCTTTTTAAGTGAAATCGAGTCAAATTCCTCACTTTTTAAGGAGTCTGAATACTTCAATCCCAACTTAAACCTGTTAGTAATAGTGAACTTACTTAATAAGTAAACATGGATTCCTCGATTATAGGCAATAAAATTTGAAAAAATTCCATTTACATCTCTTTCATATACGTAAATTCTTGAATCATAAGATGGAGTTGAAAAGAAACTTACCCTAAAATTAACCTGAAATTTCTTTGAAGGACGATATGAAATTTCTTCAAATAGATGAAAACCTTCTTCTTTTTTCATAATACAATCGACCGAGACATAATCGAATCGAGTGGAGAGACTCAATTCCGAAAATAGTTGGAATATGTAATAGAATTTTAATGAATTTCTTTTTGTTGAATTGAAACTCTCTTTTTGCTTAAAGGAGATGCGGAGTTCATCTTGTTTGCGAATTTTATAAGTTAGATTAATAAAATATTCTTTTCCGTTTTGAAAGAAATTGAAAAGAGAATCGGGTGAGCTTCTCTTGAAAAAATCTACATAAGCATCCAAACGCAGAGAGGGAATAATTTCGCTATTAATACCTAAATAGAATCCTGTTTCATTATTTGAATTAACTCCTTCGGCAAATGCACCCGAATAGCTGCTATAAAAATATTTTGGAAAATATCTGATCTTACTATATAAGAAATTATTTCCCGAAAGACGTAAGGTAATAGAATTAGAAAAAGCTGTTGAATTGAGATAAGCAACTTCACCCGAAATGCCGATGCGATTATATTTGCTTTTATAAGAAAGGGAATAAAAATTTTGATTTTCTTGATTATAGAATAAAAATCCGGCTTCGATTATATCTTTCTTAAAAAAGTTTAGCATACCTCCGTATAAAATTTCTCTATTGATATTTGTCTTAGCGATTTCATTTTCGGTTCTATGAAGACCGGTGGGAGTTTTGTACCCGTCTAATTTCCGTTGAGAATAGAAAGGAGTAATATAAAAATCACCAAATGTAAAAGAAGACGCTGCACCTGAGAGAAATGTCGTTTCATTGCTTCCGATATATTGATTAAGATTGTTTTTATTACTTCTTATTCTAAAAATCTCATTTGAGGATTTATAGGTTCTAAAAGGGCTCCAGAGAATGAGCCCCTCTCCAAACTCAATATTATAGCTTCCAAGAATTATTTTATTAATCGGATAAATATCTTTGATCATTAGGGAGAGATTGATAAAATCAAGATAATTTTCTTCACCTGCATCTTTTTCGGTAACGATAGAAAAACGAGTTTTACCAACATCTGCAATAAGTCGATTATATAATTTATAGTTATCACCTTTATAACTTTCCGGTTGTTTAGGGAAGAATTGATTTTTGAGTCTTGATTTGATTGAGAAATTTCCTTCTTGAAGATTATTCGGAATTGTATAAATAATATCAAAGAGGTCATCGAAATAGTTTGTTTCTAATTGATCGGACTCGAAGAATATTTCGGAGAAAACGGAATCGGGTCGCGAGAGTGTGGAATCAAGTTGCGAAATTTTTGAAACAGTTTGAGTAATATTAGAATCAGTTCCCGAAGGGGATAAGCCATTCCACACAAGTATAGAGCCACTCAGTGCAAGATCTGAATTACTATGAGTAAATGCTGAGTCCTTTCTTTGTGCAGATAAGAGTGAATTAAGAATAAAAAGAATAAAAAATATTCTTGCGCCCGACATTAATCAAAATCGATTGATATTGATAAATTATGAGTTAATTCAAAAACTTCATGAGTAAGAAGAGCATAATTTACGGAAAGAATACCTTGATTAATACCGATTCCGAAAGTGAAAGAAACGGGGTCTGAAATATATCCGCATCGCAAGGGCAGATAATTAAGAAGATAATATTCGCAACCGATTCGAAAAGCTTCTCGCTGACTATAATATTTACTTAATGCTGCGGATAATTTTAATTCATCAGAAAAAATATATGAAGCACCAAACCAATAACTTCCATCTAATTGATTATTGTATTGACGGTAAGATGTATTAGTAACATTTTCAATGCTTCCGCCGATCTTGATTTTTTCACTAATAGGGTATAATGCTCCAAGATTTACAGAAATTATTCCGCTATTTCCGTAATTAGAGATCGAAAGTGAGTTGTAAATTAATGAAGCCCCTATCGAAAAATCGTTAAAAATATTTCTTCCATAAGATATTAAAAATTTCTTTTCAGAATAGAGGTCAAATCCATAATCGCTATAACCGACTGCGACACCACCGAAATCGGAAGAGAAATTAATTGCAGCATGGAAGGTGGAAAGTTCTTTTATCCCGAAAGGAGCGGGAGTATAACTAATGCCGGATTGAATTATCTTATTTTCTGAGAGTGATGCCGGATTGCTAAAGAGGGAAAAAGAGGTAAAACAAGTCTGTGATGAGGAATAACCCATCGAGTTAAACTCTGCGCCGGCATACGATTGACAGAAACATTTTATGCCTACAAAGAGTAGAAATGTTATATTGATAAAGAATTTCATCGGAAATTCTCAATTTTGATTGTTAAATTTAGCTCAATTAGATATCTTTATCCAATAATTCCTAAGAGATATATATGAAAAAATTCTTATCCATAATTATTGTACTTTTTCTTGCTTCCTCTTTGAGGGCACAAGAACTTGATGTAATTGTAACTGTCAATTACGAACAATTACAAACAGTCGCAAAAGAGAAATTGGAAAAATTTCAACAGCAGGTGCAAGATTATTTCAATAGTAATAAATTTACTAACGGCAATTGGGAAGGTGAAAAAATAAAATGTACTTTTAATGTTTTTTTCACATCATCTGATAACTCCACGAGATATTCAGGGCAGGTAGTAATCACAAGCCAAAGACCGATCGAGAATATGCAAAACCATTCGTTAATGCTCAATATACTCGATAATCAATGGTCATTTAAGTATGAAAAAAATCAAGCCATGTATTTCAATCAGGCAGAATTTGATGGACTTACAAGTTTTCTTGATTTTTATGCGCTACTGATAATAGGATTTGATATGGATTCATATTATCCAAACGGTGGGACAGACTATTTTAATAAAGCATCAGATTTAGCAGTGAGAGGTGCATCGAGCCAATTTTCTGAAGGATGGCAGAGTACAAGCGCCACATATAACCGCCGAATATTAATGGATAATCTTCGTAATGCAAAATATCAACAGTTCAGACAAGATTATTTTGATTATCATTATAACGGAATCGATCTATTCAATAATCCTCAGACACGAAAAGAAGCATTAACTAATATTGCTAAATTGGTATTAAATTTAGAAAAGGCGAAAGACGCCATTGATCCGAGAAGTGTATTAATGAAAGTATTTTTTGATGCAAAGAGCGGAGAATTAGCGGATTATTTGAAATCATATTGGGACAAGTCAATATTCGATATACTAAAGAAGATTGACCCGCCCCATCTTTCAAAATATGAAGAATCGGCAAAAGAAGCCGGTGCTATCGAATAGGCGTAATTGAAATAATTTTATCATCCTGATCGATATTATTAACGGTATCCATACCGGAGATAACTTTCCCGAAAAGTGAATATTTGCCGTTAAGGTGGGGGTAGTAGCTATGCATAATAAACCATTGAGAGCCTTCGGTATCTTTTCCTGCACTAGCCATTCCGATCATTCCCTCTTTATAGGGAAAAGTTGAAGTTTCGGAGATAATATCATACCCGGGACCGCGCCAGCCCGTTCCGCTAGGATCGCCTGTCTGTATAACAAAATTCGGTACTACACGATGGAAAATGATATTATCAAAAAACTTTTCATTAACTAATTTTGTAAAACTCCCGACCGTAATCGGTGCAATTTCAGGCATCAATTCAATCTTAATCTCACCCTTATTTGTCTTTACTAAAAATTGTTTTATCAAAAAGTTATTTTTTAATAGCTTCTCAAAAAGAGGATTTTCTTTTTTGACAGTCTTTATTCCCATTTGAGAATCGGCATAATTTTTAATAGATGTTACATTAGATTGAGATAATTCTTTGAGTACGATTTCTTGAAATTCTTTTCCGAATTTAGAAGAAAGCCCGCCTAAGGAAGCGATGCTTTCATAATAATCACTATTATTTTTGTATCTCTTAATCTGATCTAAAATTATTGCTTTTATTTCATTGGAGAAATTATCTATATAAGTAGAATCAAGACCATCGGCGATTATTGAAATTATTGAAGGGAATTTGCTTCCCAATAACCCGAATAATTTATCTCTGTATTTGATAGAATCTGTAAGTTCTTTTTGAAGATTCAAGAATGCTTGTGCGCTATTCATTACATCTTTTTCATTCTCTTTCGAGATGTTTTTAGAGAGATAATTATAATTATATTCCGGAGAAGACTTTACTTCCTCCAAAACGCGAATTACATAATTTTCATTTACCTTGTCGGCATATTCATTTAGATAATTATAAGCATTCTCTTTATCCAATTTGCAGAGGGATATAAACAGCTCACCTTTAGAATTTTTCGTTAAATCTTTCTTTAAATAATAATTAATACCATTTAGGAGCAGACCCATTCCTAATGGACTTGTTTTTATGTTCCTCAAAGAGATTGCAGTCAGGCGAGATACATTTGGATTTTTATCTAAAAGTAATTTAAGTATTGGCTTAAAGCTCTCAAGTGACAAATCCGTTAAATTACAAAGACCTTTTGCAGCTTCAGCTCTCAATCTCCAATCGTCATTATATAGATATGATAGAAGTAATTTTTCTTTTTCTTTAATTTCTATTTTTGGGATGAGTTTAATTGTACTAATAACTATTTCATTATCATTCGATTTTAGTAGCTGATTATAATTAAATTGAGCTTCTGTTATACCAGTAGGAGTTTTTCTAAAAAGAGTAAAAAGTGCTTCTTCAATATCATTATTATCTTCAGATTCGTTAATGATTCTAAGAAGTATCAAAGCTTCTCTTCCTTCTAAAGAAAAATTACGTAATTGAAAATTAAGTATTCCCATTGCAGATTTCATCGCGAATGGTTTATACTTTTCCGTCATAATAATTAATTTCAGAAAGTCGGATTGATTACCGGTCTTACCGATTGCTTCAATAATTTCTCGGAATGAATTTGCGTTTGCATTAATTTGAAGTTCTCTAAAAAGCAGATCGATACTACTTCGGCAATTAGAAATACCTCCTAATGCAAATGCTGCTTCACGTCCATATTTTGAAAAATCGGTTTTTTTTATATCATCTACAAAAGTGGAATCATTTGAATGATATAAAGCAATTAAAGCAGCTTTAACATCACTTTCGTTACTGCTCGATAAATATTTTGAAATTATATCCTTATCGAATGTACGATTAGCAGCAGTTAAGATTAGATCTCTATTATCCCTATTGAACTGTGCCCAAAGGTTGACGGATACAAATAAAAATATTAAAAATAATTTTTTCATTTTAGCTCACAATCATATATTCTATAACGTTTATAGACAACTCCTTTCATAGCAAGAGCACCGCGCACCATCATATCGTTATCTTCAAGAATCCAGCTTGCTTCGCCTCTATGTATATTAAGTTTAGCTGCTCTTTCCATTGCTTCCATATAAAAAACCGCATCCAAACCTTTTCTTTGAAACTCGGGAATAATTCCGAGAGTAATTACTCTGCTCCATGTAATTTTCTTTTTCATCGTAAAAAGTTTTAACCAATTAAACGGGAGAAGTCTTCCATTCATATGTTTAAAAATCTGATTATAATCGGGCATCACCAAAGCAAATCCAATTAATTGTCCTTTTACTTCACCGAAATAAACGAGTGATGGTTCTACCAATGGTTTTAGGTCTTTCGCCATTGCATCAATTTCGGCTTCGGTCATCGGCACGAATCCCCAATTAGGAGCCCATGCTTTATTATAGATATATTTTACTTTTTCTAAATCTTTATTAAATTCTTTTGGATTCATCTGGAATATTTTTAGGCCTGCTCTTTCTTTTGCGAGTTCTGCCACACGTTTTACTTTGTCTGCTTTCTTTAATTCTTCTGCTTCGATATTAAAAGCAAGAAGATCCTTTGCTTTCTTAAATCCATAATTATCTACGAGTTTTAAATAGTAGGGAGGATTATAAGGCATTAATAATCTAGGGTCATCATCGAAACCGTCCACGAGCATTGCCCATTCATCGTTAGATGATGGATTAGCAGGACCGCGCATTACATCAAGTCCCTTGCTTAGCAGCCAATTTTTAGCCGTATCGAATAATTTATTGGCAACTTCTTGATCATTGATAGATTCAAAGAAGCCGAAGAAGCCGACCTTATCGTGATGATATTGATTATGGAGATCATTTTTAATTGCCGAAATTCTTCCAACAATTTTATTATTACGCCATGCAAGGAAATTCTCCATCTCAGCATGTTCAAAAAAAGGATTCTTCTTTTTATCAAGAATATGTTTTTTATCATATAAAAGAGGAGGAACCCAATGAGGATAATCTTTATAAATTTCCCATTGGAATTTTAAGAATTTATTCAGTTCAGATTTTGATTTTACATTGGTAATTGTAATTTCACTCATATAATATCCTCAAAATAAAAAAAGCATACCCGAAAAGATTCAAGTATGCTCTATAAAAAATAATTAGTTCAATTTAAATTAGACCTAAATTTTTCCCAACCATTGTGAAAGTTTCGATGATTTTTTCTAAATGTTCTTTTTCGTGAGTAGCCATATAACTTGTTCGCATCATTTGGCGACCTTGAGGGACACCGGGAGAAATGAATACATTAACGAAAACACCTGCATCATACAATGCTCTCCACATTTGGAATGCGATTGCATCATCGCCAACAATCACAGGTACAATTGCAGTTCTTCCATCAATAATTTTAAAGCCGGCTTCTGATAAACCTTTTCTCACAAAATCAGCATTACTAGCTAAACGAGAAACGCGTTCCGGTTCCTGCTCTAAGATTTCTAAAGCGGCTAATGCAGCAGCCACCGAAGCGGGAGTTGGAGATGCACTAAAAATTAATGCAGAAGAATGATGCTTTAGGTAATCAATTACTTTTGCCTTACCTGCGACAAATCCGCCTAAGGATGCAAAAGTTTTACTGAATGTACCCATTGTCATATCGACATCGTTTTCGAGATTAAATTCACTTGCGGTACCTCTTCCACCTTTACCGATAACGCCCACTGAATGAGCATCATCTATCAAAGTACGTGCATTATATTTTTTAGCTAATTCTACTAATTTAGGAAGATGAACAATTTCACCGCCGGTGCTAAATACTCCATCACTAATTAAAAGTTTTGGAGCATCGAGTGGGAGCTTAGATAAAACTCTTTCCAAATCAGCCATATCATTATGATGGTATCTAACGACTTCGATTGCGCCGCCCTTAGCCATCATATTACCTGCAACAATACACGCATGATTATCTCTATCAGAAACAACATATTCACCGCGACCAACCAATGTAGGAATAATTCCTTGTGCTGTTTGATATCCGGTACTATATAAAAGAACAGCTTCGGTACCAAAAAACTTTGCTAATCTGTGTTCCAATTCTATATGTAAGTCTAGAGTTCCGGTTAAGTATCTACTTCCCGAGCAGCCGGTGCCATATTTTTTTACTGCATTAATTGCAGCTTCTTTAACTTTTGGATGTGCAGTAAGCCCCAAATAGTTGTTAGAACCTGCCATTATAATTTTACGTCCTTCAATTTGAACTACTGGACCTTCATTCTCTTCAATTGCTCTGAAGTATGGGTAAACGCCCATTGCTTTGATATCATCAGCTCTGGTAAAATCGTAACATTTTTTGAATAAATCCAAAATTATCCTCCGGGATGTTAACTATGGTTGACTTTTTTTTGTTATCTTAATAATTGTCAAAAATAACTGTTTAATTTATTAAAAAAGTGTATAAAATCAAATTAATATGAACATGGAAATAAAGAAAATGAAATCAGTGGTAACAGGTGCATCCGGATTTGTCGGTAGTCATTTAGTCGATTTATTGCTTGAGAAGGGGCACGAAGTTGTATGTTTATTAAGAAAAAGTTCATCAAGAAAATGGCTTGATGGAAAACCTGTTCAAATTGTTGATGCCGGTCTATTTGATTACGATGCACTTAGAGAAGTATTAAAAGATGCAGATTATTTATTCCATGTAGCCGGAGTAGTAAAATCGAAAACCGATGAAGGATATACTAGAGGAAACGTAGAGACCACAAAATCATTATTAGAAGTAGTGGCTAAGAATAATCGCAACATAAAAAAAATAGTAATAGTAAGTTCCCAGACTGCCGGCGGTCCATCTTTATCCGAAAAAGCAAGGATTGAATCTGATTTGGCTTCACCGATCACTCGATATGGAAAGAGTAAACTCGAACAGGAAAAATTAGCTCAATCATATATGGATATTTTACCGATTACGATTGTTCGTCCACCGGCGGTATATGGAGAACGTGATACTGAAATCTATCTCGTATTTAAAACATATAAAAGCGGTTTGATGACATTAGTCGGTTTCGATAAAAAGAAACTAAGTCTTGTTTATGTAAAGGATTTAGTTAATGGGATCTACCTAGCAGGGATTTCGGAAAATTCAAAAGGAGAAACTTATTATATAGGACCTGAAGAATATTATGATTGGGATGTAGTAAGCGAAGCAATTAAAAAAGCATTTGGCAAAGGGGCACTAAAACTTAGGATTCCTCATTCGATAGTATATGTTGTGGCATATATTGCACAATTCTTTTCGATGTTTAGCAAGAACGCTGCTACATTCAATATAGAAAAAGCTAGAGATTTTGTACAAAGATATTGGACTTGCGATGTATCGAAAGCTAAGGAGCAATTAGGATATAAACAGCAATACTCTCTTCAAGAAGGAATGAATAGAACTATTGCATGGTACAAAGAAAATAAGTGGCTTTAATTATTTTTAGCACCTTCTTTAACCCAAGTTCTGATACCTGCAATCTGATTGGATGTTAATCCCCAATATCCAAGGGGAGGCATAGGGTCAACGTAATTACCTTCAATAGCCCAAATAAGTTTACTATTATCCGGCAATCCCGGAGCTACGACAAGAAAATCTGAGGTAGCATTGACGTGAGAAGTAAAACTTAATCCGGCTGCTCTTACCTGATCATCATGACAGCCCGCATTAGCGCATTTAGCAGTGAATACAGGTTGAATATATTGATTATAACTAACATTTGAAGATGGGATCATTTTATTATCCAGTTCAAATACATTTATTGTATCATCACAGCTTGTACTTACAATTAAAGCAAATCCGACTATCAAAGCTAAGTTGATTATTTTTGATTTTATTTCTATTCGTTTCATAATTACAATTCAATTGAAAATGACATAAAAAAGATAATAAATATTTTTGATTAAATGAGGGGGATAATTTATCTCATAGTCACAAACCAAAATATTTCATATTTTTAAAAATAAAATGAGATAAGATAATTGAAAATAATAAACAAATATTCACACAGGCTTCAATTAGCAAGCCGAAGAAATACGGTATTAATTTCCCGACTGGTAATAATTTTACTTTCTCTAGTTTTAATAAACTCATGGTTATTTAAATATATAATGGAATTGGAGAATCATTATTACTCGTGGATAACAAGTTTCTATTGGACTATTTCCAATATGTCAACTCTAGGTCTCGGTGATATAACATTTGAAAGCGATCTGGGGAGATTTTTTAATATACTTGCATCGCTTTCAGGGTTGGTTTATATCTTTGTATTATTTCCATACACATTCGTAAAGTTATTTCAATCGACAGAAAGAATACATCGTGACTTACGAAATACTATTTCGGATCATATCATTTTAACTCAATTCGATCATATTTCTTCTTCATTAATAAAAAAACTAAAGCAATATAGAATAGCGTATGTATTAGTTGTGCCTGAACTTAATCAGGCCTCTGAATTAATGGATATGGGATTTAATGTTGTTTCAAGCGAAATGGATGATCAGGAGACCTTTGAGAAAGTTAATATTGATAAATCACTCGGTGTTGTATTAACGGGTAATCATTTTTCAAATACGTCAATTACTTATGCCGTAAGGCAGAAATCAAATGTGGTCCCGATAGTATCGACAGCAGATTCTGAGAGTGCAAGTGAAGTTTTATATTTAGCCGGTGCATCGAATGTAATAAGACCGGGAGAGATGTTAGGAAGATTATTAGCGAGGAGAATTACGGCAGGTAATGCGCTCGCTCATAATATTGGTGAATTCGGGCGACTTAAGATTGCAGAAGCTACGGTCAAAGGAACGCCGCTTGTAAATAAAACATTGTCTTCATCAAAGCTAAGAGAACTCTCGGGAGTTTCGGTTGTAGGCATTTGGGAAAAGGGAAGTTTTTCCACTGTCGATGCTACAACAGTTATATCCGAGCGTTCAGTGATTGTTCTAGCAGGTTCACAGGAACAGATAGATCAATACAATGAAATATTTTGTATCTATAATATTTCAGTGGGAGAGGTAATAATAATTGGGGGTGGTGTTGTAGGTAAAACCCTTGGAAAAACATTAGATGAAAAAGAGATTGGTTATAAAATTATAGAGAAAAATCCCGATAAAGCCATTTCAGAAAAATATTTAGTCGGTGATGCATCTGATAAAGATTTTCTAATTAGTTCAGGTATTATGAATTCTCCGGCAGTTGCAATTACGACAGAAGATGATAACGTAAATATTTTCCTTACTACTCTAATAAGAAATTTGCGACCTGATATTCAGATAATAAGCAGGAGCAATTTAGATAGGGCAGCGGAGCATCTTTATTATGCCGGGTGTGATTTTGTTATCTCACTTTCATCTATGGGAGCCAATAGTATATTCAATCTCCTAAAGAAGGGAAATATATTAATGATTGCCGAGGGAGTGGATATATTCAAAGTAGATTCTCCAAAAAAATTAATCGGTAAAACAATTATGAGTTCAACGGTAAGAGAGAAAACGGGGTGCAGTATAGTTGCGATAACTTCAGGAGACGAAATAAAAATTAATCCCGAGCCAACTTCGGTGATTGAAAAAGGAAAATCAATAGTACTGATAGGGAATGCAGAAGCCGAAACAAAGTTCTTTAATCAGTTTTCTGACTAAAGAGGAAATTAGTAAATATCTTTAATGTTATAATCTCTTAGTTCAGGATTCTCGATACATTTTAATATTTCCAAAGAGTGGTCTAGAAGGAAACTAGATTTTATACAACTCAATTGCTGACGATTAAGTTCTTCGACAAAATATCCGCAAATGGTTTCAATGATTTCCGATTTTCGATTAAAATAATCGATTGGATTTGTAATCAGTATAGTTAATGAAAGTTTTTTAATGATTTCATATAATTTTTGTCCTAAAACCGGAAGAGAATATAAAGAGCGGTGCATCCATTTGTAATAGGGCATATAGCGCCAATTAATTAGA
Organism: bacterium BRH_c32; assembly: GCA_001516025.1. GTDB lineage: Bacteria > Bacteroidota > Ignavibacteria > Ignavibacteriales > Melioribacteraceae > BRH-c32. Next base: position 34,405 of record LOEU01000039.1, read on the forward strand.
AAGGCAAGTGAAATAGAAGCTTCAATAAATTTCGATTCGGCAAGATTAACAGCTACGATATCATTGCGATAAACGGAGCGCATATAATTATATTGCCCTGCTCGAGAGATTATAAAACACCTATCGGCAATTTTTTTTAGTCGAACATCATGAGGATAGAAATTCAATAGCTCATTTCTGAAATGGGTAAATTCACCAAATTCATCATGAAAAATTTTACCGTTTGTGCAGGCAGCAAGCTCTGATTCACGTATCTCAATCCATTCTTCCCATTCGGAAGGCAGTTCACGTGATCCAATAAATCTTTGGTAAAAAGATTTAGTTTCAAAAACTCCCACTCTTCTCTTTGAATCATTACTTCGTTTACGAAAATTCAGACCAGCAAACTCAATAGGTAGGGAATCATAAGCAAGTTGCAGTTCTTTTCCGATATCCGCATAATCTTGTTCATTAAGCCAGATGGAAAAAGCAGGGCCCCAATCATGATCCATTGATAATTCATCATCGAATCCGAAGCATTCAGAGCCCTCGCCCACTAGACCTATTGCCATTCTATTAAGATAGTCAGGAAAATTTTTTTCTATCATAGGTTTCCCGTAGAACTTATAATACCGTTCTGATAGAAGTAAGCCGTTCATCAACAGCCTTTATTAATATTATTATTCCAAAATTCTTTTTGTTTTTCTTTAGATTCTTTATCAGCCAAAGATTTATAACCTATCTTAACGAAAAGATTATTATATCTTTCTTCCACAAGATTTTTCCCGGTATCTAATGAATTATTTACTAAAGCAGCATATTGCGAAAGAGTGTCTTCGGAATAAGTTTCTAATTCACATTTAAGATAATTAGTGAAATTACTTTCTGAATTATTCGGATTAGTAGGGAAAGTCAACGGGTATTTTTGAGAAACTTCTTTCATCCATATCTGTTCAGCATACGCTATCTTTTCAATATCAGATGATTCAGCTATATGGGGTATAATGCCTTCCATACGTCCATATTTTTCAGTCATTAAATTTCTTTCATCTTCTTTAGCTTGTTTTAAGTTTTCGAGGAAAGATTTTAATAATTTTTCATCAAATGCAGAATAGCTCATCCATCTCATCAGCTGAAAAGTTTTTCTATCTTCCTGGCAGCTATTCGGTTCAGAAGCATTAACACTGCTGAACATCTCCCATTCAATCTGAATAATATCTTTTATCAAAGTTTCTTTTACATTATCTAAAGTTTCCATTAGACGCCTTTATATTTTGAATAGAAATTCGATTCTTGCCCAATTATAGTCGCTTGCACCATTGAAATAGAAATTACCCGGATTAAAATATTCCCAAAGAATATGACCGGTTACGTATTCGTTAATAACATAATTCAATTTAGCTATAACAAGATCGCCTCTAGAGGTTCCTGTTCCACCCGGGAAGGCAGTAGCAAGCGGTTTTTGCGGAGCCATTAAATGATGATAATCTAAACAAAAATTAAATTCTTTAGAGAAGACAAATTTAGCACTTCCATAAATCGATGCTAAATTACTCCAATAAGCTACTCGTCCGCCAAATTCTTTAATCTGTGTGTAGATATAAGATTCACTCCATTTAGGCCAGCGGCTAAAAAGTGGGTCCCAACCTTCATTTTCGGTGGTAGTAGGATCATCCCCACTCAAGTAGATTGCGCCTAAGGTTAATGTTTTAGGTGTATAAATCTTCTCCCAATTTGTAGTATAATCAAGATGAGCATATCCGCCGAAAGCTGAACGATCAAACTTTCCATAATCACCAAATTGATAGCCGGCTTCGCCGGTTAAGGAGAGTGATTTATCTAAAGGTACTTGAACTCTTGCGCCTACTGTATGAATGTTTGATTCGAATTGAGTAGGTTTCTCGGTATCAATTTTTTTAAAGATATAATATGATTGGAGATTCAGCGATTCAAAATTAGTAGTTAAATAACCTCCTATCCCGGTTTCAGGTTGTTCTACTAATGCTTGTTCAAAATCATTTATTCTCGGAAGAATATCATCTTTTACGGGTTGATATGTTGCGAATAGAGTTAGTTTATTTGTTTGACTAATATTAATATCAGCTCTTGCTCCATTAAAATAAATTGAACGAGAACCATCTAATGGATGTCCATCCATTACAACAAAACCTTCACCGAGCATTATATTTTGTCTTCCGAGAGTAATTGAACCGAAAGTATCTTTATATTTTACGTAAAAATTATCAAAAAATATTTCGTTCCAATCAAATACTTTATCGCCCGGAACGAAATAATAACGAAATTCGTTAGTAAATTTTAATGCAACTTCAAAATTTTTATTAGGAAGCCATTCACCCATTAAACTTGTTCTTGTTCTATTAAATGTATTACCGGCTTTAGCTGCATCTGATAAAGTAATAGCGTTATCCCATGTAACCAATCGAAATCGCTCAATAAAACTAAATCTAAAATCTGATTTTTCTTCTTGAGCTATCAATAAATTATTAGTCGAAAAAACTATAATTAATAATAGTAGTACTTTAGATATCATTTTCATTATTGTATTCCTTATTAAACAGAAGATACACTGATAAGCATGCTATAAATTATGCAAATCAGGCAATAAATTATTTTTTAAAAAGGTGTTTCATAGCCAACAAAGCAAACCAATCCTTCATCTTCAATTAATTTTTTAATATTATCCATACTTTCTTTTGTAGGAGCTTTTTGGTCAGCAAATTTATATACTAAACCCAATTGTCGATATTTCGACTCACCAAGGCGATGGAAGGGAAGTATATTAATTACTTCCAAGCCGATACTTTTGACAAATTTTGCAGTTGCAATAATATTTTCATCTGAATCATTAAGTCCTGGTATTACCGGTATTCTGGGAACAATAAATCCGTTCCAATCTTCTTTAGTTGCAAGAGTTTCGATATTTTTTAGTATTAATTTATTATCGACTCCGGTTAGTTCTTTATGTTTATCAGGGTCCATATGTTTAATATCCGTAAAAACCCATTCGATATAATTCATAGCTTCCATATAGTAGTTGGTAGAAATACAAGAAGTAGTTTCTACTGCAACATGTATATAAGCTTTTTTACATTCCTTGAGAATGGCGAGCATAAAATTCTTTTGCATCAATGGCTCACCGCCGCTGAAAGTAACTCCACCTTTGCTACCCCAGAATTGACGATCTCTTTTGAAAATTTTCATCATCTCATCAACAGTATAATATCGTCCGCTTAAATCGGTCGATTCTTGGAGGCATGCGCCAACACATTCGAGTGTTTCGCAATGGTCGCATTTATTTCTATCGTGAACTATCTTTCCATTCTGGACTGTAATTGCACCATAGGGGCATGCTTGGATACATCTGCCACATTTAACGCATTTCGATTCTTTAAATAACATAACTTGATGATGAAACAATCCTTCGGGATTACAGCACCAGATACAATTTAATGGGCATCCGCTCAAAAAAACAGTCGTCCTGGTTCCGGGTCCATCATGAACTGAATGTCCCTGAACATCAAAAACCAATCCTTTTAATTCTTCTTCGATGGGAGGAACTTGAGCGACATCTGTATCACGTTTAACTTTTCCATTTTCCATTTCGTCTCCTAATCAAAAGCCAACGGTTTTACAACTCTGAATAAAAACCAATCTGCTTGAATTTGTAAACTTTCTAATTATAAATAAATCCCTCACCGATTAATCAGGAGAGGGATTTAAAGAATATTATTATTTTGATGCTGAGATTACGGGGGATACATATTCTGATTCTACCGGTTCTTTTGTTTTAACGGCAAGAGGTAGAGTAGATGCTAATAAAATAGAAACTACAAATGATCCTAATGCGTAATAAATAGAATAAGTATAACTGCCTGTAAAATCTTTTAACCATCCACCGATGAACGATCCTAAGAAAGGTCCGATACCCATTACAATTAATGTAGCGAGGCCCCAAATCTTACCTAATGTTTTACGTCCATAGATAGCTCCTGTATAACCTACAACACCGCCGGGAACGATTGCCCAATAGATTGCGAAAATAACACATGCGACATAAGCCCAAACCATACCTGCAGCTGATGCAAGTAAAAATGCGCAAGCAATCACGCCTGTTAAAGGACCAATGATCAACATTATTTTTCTTCCTTTAGCTTCGTGCCCAACATTTTGAACTACTTTATCTGCGACAATACCAAGAATAGGCATACTAAAGATGCCTACTAAACCGATAATTGCATAAACGTTAATTGCAGTATCTCTAGTCCATCCCAAATCAGCAGTCCAATAACTAACAACTTGAGTCCAAATCAAGAATTCACCCATCATAGAAGTAAGGAACGTTAGAATTGCAGCCCAAATAGCATATTGTGAATAAGCTTCTTTAGTAGTCCAATTATATTCAGCTTTAGCAACTCCCCCTTTAGGTGTTGGTAATTCACCGAAAGCTTTTATTCCATAATTTTCGGGTGATTTTTTAGCAAGAACAACCGCCATAACTAAGGCAATAAACATAATAACAGAAAGAAGCACCATTGCACCTCTCCAAGCGTCAACTTCGCCGCCTGCAAGAGCACCTTTAGTTACGTAAGCTAATAAAAACTGTGCCATAGGAGCACCTGCAAATGCAATTCCCCACATAGTGGCATAAGATTTACCTACATACCATTTACGAACTGAAACTGTTGAAGTAACCCAAAGCATACCTGTAGCTACTCCGGCTATAAGTCCAAATGTAAATAGATAAGCAAGATGAGAATGAACCATACTTGTGAGCCAAAATCCTAAAGCACCGAAAACTGCGGCGACTGTATAAACAGGTTTAGTACCCCATTTATCAAGTATCATACCTGCAAAGAAAGCTGTAATGGCATAAAACACCATCATGAGTGAATAACCTAAAGTAACCTGAGCTTGAGACCAGCCTAATTCAACGCTCATAGGACCTTTAAGAATAGCAAAAGTAGCACGATAACCGAACAAGCAGAAAACTGCAAGCCAAGAAGCAGCCACTACGGACCAGCCGTATTTTTTTGCTTTACTGTCTTCCATATTTTTATCCTTTCTAAATAATATTAAAACATATATTTATGAATTAAATAAAACAAGGGGTGCAACAGCACCCCTTAAGAGCAAATCAATTAATTGATCTGTTTGTACATCCCGCATGTAACGGAATCCATATCACCATAAGCGAAGAATTTAGGATCGCTCATTGAAGCTTCGCATTCGCCATTGAATTCATTTTCTTCTTTGTAGTTCTGGCAGAATTTACATTTAGGTCTTAATTCGTAATTCTCAGGTGCTGTATTATCAGCCATAACAATTTTACCTGTTAAAAGGTCAACGCCTTTAGTAACATCAATTGGTGAATAATTACGAGTGTCTTTATAAATTAGATTTTTCATTATTTTATACTCCTTCGTATTCTGTTCTTGAAATAAGTTCGTCTTGTACTGATTTACCGATTTCCACCCAGTACTGTGTAAAACCTGCAACACGAACCATTAGATCGCGGTAGTTCTTAGGATTTAACTGAGCATCTTTCAATACTTTAGAATCAACAATATTATATTGAACGTGGAATCCGCCTTTTCTCATATAAGCTCTTGTAAGATCAAGAAGTTTTCTTGAACCTTCAATACCTCTAACGGCAGTCGGGTGAATCTTAATATTCAATTGTGAGTTCTGTGATTTTGAATGATCCCAAATTGTAGCTGAGTTTAATAGTGCATAAGGACCATTTCTGTCTGTACCCGGATAAGCTGACATTGAAGCATCAGCGAAAGTGGTACCTGAAAGACGACCGTCAGGGGTAGCCAATGTAGCAGAACCCATAGCACCGTGAGTAGAAACTGAAATTTGGCAAGGATACATTTTGAGTCCATAAAGTGATTCGTATTTTGATGAATCTTCGCAGAAGAAGTTTTCCCATTGAAGTAAAATTTCATCTGCATATTTATCATCATTACCATATTTAGGAGCTTGGAGAGTCTTAAAGTGTAGTTCTTCCCATTTACCTGCACTGTCATCACGTTTTTCTTGATCAGCTAATGAGAATGAGTTTACTTCGCGTGCATCTTTGAATCCGAAATTATCTTTAATAGCTTCTTTTAATTTAGCTAATGTAACGACTTTATCATCAAAAACTAATTTTTTAAGAGCAGCTAAAGAATTAACCAAGGTGATAGTACCTGCGCTTTCAATATTGAATGTACCATTGTATCTATAACCTAATTCATTAATTAAGTGACCATTATCTAAGCAATCAGGTTTTAGTAAAGAATTAATTACAGCCATATTATTTTTACGCCAGATATCATGTTGGATATTATTAGTCCAAGCTAATACTTCAACGCTCTTCTGCCAATATTTCGTGAATTGATCCCATACTTCATCATAGGAATTAAGTTTTCTATTATGCGGCTCATATACTTTTTCATTTGTTCTTGGATCGACACCGTTAAATAAAGTCAATTCTAATACTTTTGGCATGGAGATAAAGTGAACACCAACGCTAGTAGGTTGACCTGCACCGCCCGGAATAAAATATTCTTTACCATTAAGGTGAAGAGGTTTCCAAGCGCAAGGAGATGTTTCGAGGCATCCGCCGATAGCCCAAGCACGAGCGTCTTCAAGGTTCATACCTTCCGGACCATATTGTTTCATTAAGAATTCTTGTGCAATTGGTGAGTTCATGAATGCAGGATAACCGGCACCACTCTTAATTACGTCCATTGCTAACATTAAGAAATCTTCAGGAATTTTTTCGTCATAAAGAAGTGCGATAGTTGATTGTGGCATTGCATTTCTAACTGCTGCTTCTAATATTAAATATTCTAAGCGATTAACAGCAGATTGACCAAATCTATCAACACCACCGATAGAAACAGTATTGAATGTATTACCGGAAAGAACACCGCCTACAACGCCTGTGGAAGCGAAACAATCGATAGATGTTTTTACTAATCTATCAAGTTCCAATAATTCAATTACTTCATCTTCAGTAATTCTGCCTGCTTCGATATCTTGTTCGAAGTATGGATATAAAATCTGTCCGATTCTACCCGGAGACATACCTGAGATAGCATCTTCATTAAGAACAGCTAAGTGGATAGTTTCAATCATTTGAAGAGCTTCGATAAATGTTCTTGGAGGATTATGTTCGATCCAATCTAATCTATCTGCAATCTCTTTATATTCTTTTTTCTGTATTTTATCTGTGGTAAGTTTTTCTAATCTGCGAGCTTCTTTAGAGTAGTTAGCAATCCAATTCTGAACGCCTTGAAGAGCAATAATAACAGCTTCATAGTTATAAAGACGGTTCATGCCAACCATTCCGTCACCATCAGCTTTACCCGCAACTTCAGCTTTCAATTCGGTAGCCATTTTGATTATGCCATCGAATCCATATTCTAATGGGTAATAATAGTTAATAACTTCACGACCTTGAGGAAGAGTGAAACCTGAATCGAACATACAAACGATGCTTCTCATGATCTGTTCTTTTACAGGATATTCAGGAACCATTTTCTCATATTTATTACCTAAATCATCGACTGATTTTCCGGCCCACATTTTAGCTAATTTTAATAGAGCAGGAACTTCTTCTTGACGCATACCGAATTTACCGGCAATAGAGATAACTTTACCAAAACTTTTAGTAACATTACCGCCGCCTTGACCGAATTTTGAATGTTCATCAACCGAAGCGGAACCTCTTTTAAGAGCTTCTTGATAGAAATCATCTTCATGAGCCATATAGAAGCCTTCTGATAACCAAGGCATAGGGAATGAGCCGCGGAAAAAAGAAGCTTTGCGCATAACCAATAATTCGCCAGGGAAGATAACAGGTGTTAAATGAGAAAATGCTGTTCTTAAAGCTTTTGCGCGTCTTACAACCGGAATCTCATTATCATGCATCATATATTCACGAGTGTACCAGTATGGAAATTCATTATTCGCTGAGGATAATGTATCCATAAAAATATCTTTCAACTTCTGAACTCTTGGATGAGGTGATTTTTTAATTTCACGCTCGGTTAGACCTTCGGGGGATTCTCCGCCGTATTGAAGATCCATAGATATACCGGCATCATCCAAAACTTCTTTAAGTTTCTTAGCCATTATAACTTCTCCTTTGTTATTTAATTTGATTTTAATTCCGATAGAAACAAATCTATCTTGAATTTCACACTATTATACAGGAAGCATGCCAAGTTTCTAAGTTGTTATTTTATAATGAGTTAGAGATAAATTAAATAAATATTATATTAAGTGTACGTGAATGTGACACCTAAAAGCCAGTATATAAATGAGTAAGAATTAAATAAAATGCTTAATTGAGCTAAAATTGGAGAATATTTATTTAATTATTCGAATATTCCTTATGATAAAAATATTGTCTATGTTTGTAACAGTGTTACATACATAGACAAACGAGGTAAATTCATGGCAAGTGCAAATTACAGTAGTCTCGAAAACTTATCTGAAAATAAGGTATTCCTTCAAACAATACTTGATCTATCAATTAAGGGATTAATGGTTATCGATTGCGAGGGGAAAATAATCTTTATAAATAAGAGCTTTGAAGAGATACATAATGTTGCGCATGATGAAGTAATCGGGAAACATGTAACAGAGATAATCGAAAACACAAGAATGCATTTAGTAGCAAAAACGGGCATCCCGGAAAAGGATGTTATTCAGCATATACATGGTCATGAATATGTAGTTTCAAGACTTCCAATATTGGAAAATGGGAAATGTCTTGGAGTAATCGGGCTAATTAGATTTGAATATACGGATGAATTAAAAAACGCATATAAGCAGGTGGAGAAACTTCAGATTGAGCTTCAGAATTCAAAGAGCAGATCGAAAATGAATCCTTATACTAATTTTACATTTGATGATATAGTAGCAATATCAAACTCAAGTTTACAGATAAAACAGACTGCATTAAGAGCGGCAGCTTCCGATTCTACAGTTCTATTATTAGGGGAAACAGGAGTTGGCAAAGAAGTTTATGCACACAGCATTCATAATTTAAGCAAACGAAACAAAGGACCATTTATTCGACTCAACTGCTCTGCGATTCAGGAAACATTATTTGAATCGGAACTCTTCGGATATGAGGAGGGAGCATTTACGGGTGCAAAAAAAGGGGGGAAGAAGGGGAAATTTGAACTTGCAGATACCGGGACAATATTTTTAGATGAAATTGGAGATATGCCTTTGAATGTTCAAAGCAGGTTATTGAGAGTTTTGCAAGAAAGTGAAATTGATAAACTTGGAAGTGAGGCATTAATAAAAGTGGATGTAAGACTGATAGCTGCAACAAATGAGAATCTGGAAGAATTGGTAAATCAGGGGAAATTTAGAAGTGACCTATTCTACCGACTAAATGTAATTCCGATAACAATACCGCCACTGCGCGAACGTCAATTAGATATACCGGCATTTATTAAAATAATGTGGAAAAGACTTAGTGTAAAGCATGGTATCTATCATAAAAAAATTAGTTATGAAGCACTGCAGACTTTAGAAGCATATAATTGGCCCGGGAACGTTCGTGAACTAAATAACGTTTTAGAAAGAGTAATGGCGATAGTGCCGCATGATATAGTAACTGAAGAACATATAAGGACTATAATCCAAGGTAATCAAACGAAGAAGGAAGAATACTGCATGACAAAAAACTGCACGCTAAATGAGCTTCTATATAATACAGAAAAAGAAGCAATAAGCTTTGCATTAGTAAGGTCTAACAATAACCGAACGCTTGCAGCAAAACTATTGGGAATATCGAGGGCATTGCTCTATAAACGAATGCACGAGTATAATCTTATTTAATTATAAAGGTAAATATGAATAAACAATTTCTCGTCATTTCTCGGGGAGAGTATTATTTGATCGATTCAGATTTTTAAGAGTGTAGAAATTATTTGTAACAAGAATATTGTATGCAACTATTATTTCAAAATAAAATGAAACCTTATGAACATATGTCCAAAATGCGGAAATAAAAATTTGGTATCTGCCCAAGATGCTTTTGATTATTTTAATTCAGGCTTAAAGAGGGAACAAGGAGACTCCGAATTACCACGTAGAACTAATCTGAATCCAAGCTTAACCTATCCCTATAATCTGGACTCAATAACATTATCAGAGGCAATCAATCCACCCTCAGTTAAATCCAATTCATATGGAATATTTGGTTTTATCATAACGCTATTTGTTGCAGTTGTCTCAATTGTTCTATCGTTTTTTTATGGTGATATTTATATTTATATAGGGATTTTTTTTACTGCACTTGCAATCTTTTTCCACTATTTTGAAAGCAAGCAAACCGAAAGACAATCCGCTCTTCTCGAAAAGGAGAAAGAAGAATATAAAAAGAAATTTGTATGCTTATCGTGCGGAGAAGTTTTTACACCATGAAGTTGTTATTAAGTTGTTAATTTAATATCAATTAATAACTATTAACTTTCTCCCATTTAGAGTACCAAGAGTTAAGCCATTAATTTAATGTTTTTGTTCTCAAAATCAACCGGTGTATTATACTTTATTGATGAATGCTTTCTCTGTCGATTGTAAAATATTTCGATATACTCAAAGATATCTGTTGTAGCCTCTTCTCGTTCCAAATAATCTCTTGTGTAAATCTGTTCAACTTTTAGAGTATGGTAAAACGATTCTACTACTGCGTTATTATAACAATTTGTCTTTTCTCTTTGTCTACTTTTTGGGGGGAGGATCACAAGAGATTATAAAGAGGATTGAAAAGTTTTTGAATAGATATTTTTGTTTTAGTTTAATCTCATTTTTTTACTCTTGTAATTATAATGGGTAAGGTGTAACTTTACGAAGTTATTTGTTTTTAGAAATTAGAAGTAAATTTAGAAATAGTTTGGGGCTATAGCTCAGTTGGGAGAGCGCTTGAATGGCATTCAAGAGGTCATCGGTTCGAACCCGTTTAGCTCCACTTGTTAAGCAGTTATCACTTAACACTTTAGCCACTTTTATCCAGTGGCTATTTTTTTGTCCTTACCAAATTGTATAAATTGACGAGCGAAAAACAGTTTACATTTTATCAATAATGCTCTGCATATCAGTTACAATATAATGCCTCATAGTAACTTTTATATCAGCATGTCGCATTACTTTCATTAATTCATTTGGCATTAATTTCTTTGACATTCTTGTTCCAAATGTTCTTCTAATATCATGAAGTGTGTATGGATGTTTTAGGGTCTTTCTTGCCCTATTCCAGAATTTCAAACTGTTTCTATCTTTGTATTCAAATAGTTTGCCTGTTTCTTTTCTGAATAATAATAAGAATTCCTTCAGTTCTGGATATAATGGAAATGAATCAATTCGTTTTGCTTTAGTGTTTTTGACATAGAGTATATTATTACTGAAATCTATTTCTGTCCATTCCAGATTAATTGCTTCTGATACTCTGAAACCTGTTAAATAAAGCAGTCTAATGTATCTATGACCTTGTTCGTTTCTTGGTTTGATATAATTTTCAATTGATTTAAATAAAGGGTCTGGAATGATTCTAATGATCTTAGGGATGGCTTTAAGGTTGTGAAATTTTGGTGTTTTTTACTATAATTAATTAATTGCATCATTTTGATTCTCATAGCATTGTCCAGAGACTTTTATGATCTGTCAGAAAGATGGATTGAAGTATTAAGAAGAAAAATATAATGAATCCATTAACACTTTTTATAATCAATAACCACAATGTTAATGAATAAAAATAATTTTAGTGCCTATTTTTAAGTGCTCATAAATAGCTTCAGCTTTTTTTATTAACCTTTTATCTCTGGTAATAAAGAAATCTGAATAGATAGCATTCCCGGCATGTCTATGATCATTAATAAAGGGAATGAACTTATTATCATTACGAAGGTTTTTGTCAGGATGATACCCAATGCTATTCAATAGATTGTATAATCCATTCACTTTCATTACTACCGAAATTTTCTGGTTCGGATAATATTTAGTCAATCCATCACCAAACAAATCGTCATAAGTTAAATTGACATTATTATTTTTTATACCCGTTTTAATCTTGTCCCATATTTTATTTATAATATTGGGGGGCTCAATTTCATTTAGTTTATCAAAATTGATATCTAACAACTTACGCAAATCATTCAATGGATTCTCAGTGTTATAATTACTTTCTTTGATTTGCTTAGTCGATTTGTCTATCAACTCAGAGTAAACTGAATTCATTTGTTGAGCCTGATTTTTAATAATTCTTTATTAATAAATGGATTGTCTTCTAAAGAATCTAGAGTAACAGTTATGAAATCAATTAGCTGATGAAAGGAGTTTTTCTGTGACACAGCAATATCATCAAAAGATAAATATTTTTTCCCACCTAAAAATTTATGCATCATTCCTAGCATGGAATCCTCTAGATCAACATAAATCTTGTTGACAGAATTAATTTCATTGAATTTTTCGAATGGGACAGTTTCTTCAAAATGTGCTATTTCATTATCATCAATCCAGAAATATTTAGCATTAACCTCCTTTAGATAATCTAGGTAATACTTACGCTGTTATTCATTTTCAATTCGTGCAAATTCTTTCAACGTCACATAGGAATATACTATTTCTGAGTTTTCAATATGATAAATCAGCTCATTGATAGAATCAAGATTACCTTTTATTAAGTAATCGATTACATTTTGATCAAGATAGAATTTCATCTTATTTTGATTAGTATCTTCATTACTTAATTGATATAACTACGTTGTCAAGATTTGAAACAATACTAAATTGAAATGAGCTAGACGTGTTGAGTTGCTCGTTATATACACTATATACTGATTCCACTAGTATACTCTAAAATATCTTTATAGCTTATTTCATCATTATGTAAATTTTCTTCTTCATAAACAGCAATATTTTGATACTCATCAACATAATTGGGTTTGGAAAACAGTTTAATTTCACCAGTTTTATCAAAGTCCCTACAGATAAAATTCCACCTAATTAATATTTCTGTCTCTTCAAATTTGGGTAAAATAGACAGTATAAAAGGTTTCCAATCTTTTTGAACAATAAGTGATTCTGATTTATTAGGTTTATAAACGACATAATTTTCTGTTATAGTAACTGGATGATTAATTCTGAATAATTTAGGAACATCACTATCAAGCCCTCTATAATTTCCATCCAACTCTAAGGTTAACTTAAAATCTTCTAAAACTTTTGAACCACTGTTGAACATAATAATTTTAAAATTCTCCCAACTTTTGTTAA
>LOEU01000040.1 GCA_001516025.1 bacterium BRH_c32
GTATTGCGAAATTTGATATCCTTTTGGAAGGTCGGGATAAAAATAGTTCTTGCGAGCAAAAGTAGAAAATTCTCGTATTGAACAATTAACGGCGAGTCCCATCATGATAGCAAACTCAACAACATTTTTATTAAGTACAGGTAATACGCCGGGATGTCCAAGACAGATAGGGCATATATTGGAATTAGGTGGGTTACCAAATTTTGTAGAACAACTACAGAATAATTTTGTTTTAGTCAATAATTGTGCGTGGATTTCTAATCCAATCACAGTTTCAAATTTTGTCATATTAATAAGGGATTAATGATTAAAATTAATTGCCACTGCCTTGATTATGGCAGACGCCGACCAGTCGGCTAATTACTTTGATATTATGAGGTACTTTATGAACGCCAATAAGTTCCCATGAATTGTTTTCACTATTTAAATATTCTACTTTATAGTCAAAACCTGATTCTTGATAAGTTAATTGTTTCTTTTGTTCGCTTTCATTTCTTTTTACGACTAGATTTCTTGAAAATGAGATCCCGGTATGAAAACCTGTATGATTTTCAAGTAATAATTTATTTTCTGAATTACTTTCAGAAATAGTAAATGTCTTTTTAGTTATTCCGATTAGATTAGTGCAATCTGCAATGGAAGTAGTAACAACTAGTGAATCTTGGTAAGAATTTTCTAATATTCTAACCGGATTTTCATACCATGCGCGAATATATCCAAATTGTGGAACGTCAACAAGAAATTGAGATGAAGAAGTTTCCCACCTTATAGGAAGTTCTTTGGTAATAGAATAAGTTACCGGGTCCCAGATGCCTGCTTTTATTTTGTTAATATCACCTCGATTAGTAATTCTAGGAATTCGTAAAGTAAGAGGAGACAATATAGAAACATTATTATCAGCTTCTATTAAAGCCCCGCCGAGTTGAAGTTTGTCAGACCAATAAACCGCTGGATTACCGGCACCAAAGAACGGAGTAATTGATATATTAGCATTGCTCGAAACAGAACCTTGATTTATCGTAAGTGATAAACCTTCATTTGTTGTAATAGTATTTGTAGCTGCTGAATTAATTGCTACCCCTGAATTTTTTTTAGTCATACTCATAAAAAGCAAAAATGATTTACCTTCAGATGCATCAAATATATTAATTTGTCTTGTAGTTGGAATGTAACCTGATTTTGTAAGAGAAACTGAATATCTCCCTATCATAAATTTATTGCCATAATCAAAATTGCCAAACGAATCGGAAGTAACAACAATGCTATTAAGAGTAATCGAAACTCCCGATAAACCGAAACCGGTTTCCTCAGAAATGATTTTACCGGAAATAAACTTAATATCGTTAATGGAATCAGAAACCGGACCGGTTGGAGCAGCTTCCTTTAATTCACAACTATTAAATATTCCTATTGAGATTAAAAACAGAATAAAAGAAATACAAATGTTATTTTTTGAATTTCTCATTTAATGCACTTCCGAATGTAATGATTAAATATAATCATACTTTTAGATAACATAAAGAATGATTTTTTTTTAATTTAAGTACGTGAATTAAATCAAAGGATAAAATGAAATTAGATGTGATGGTATTTGCAGCGCATCCTGATGATGCAGAACTGGGAATGGGCGGAACAATAGCCAATTTGACTTCCGAAGGTAAGAAAGTTGGGCTCATTGATTTATCTGCCGGCGAATTGGGTTCGAGAGGTAATGCAGAAACACGTAAGAAAGAAGCTGAGGAATCTACCAAGATTTTGAATCTGACATATAGAGAAAATCTTGGATTTCCGGACGGAAATTTAAAACCGAATTTGGAATTTAGAAAAGTCATCATTTCTCTTATAAGGAAATACAAACCTGAAATAATATTTGCTCCATATAATAATGATCGGCATCCTGATCATATCGGTGTAAGTATGTTAATAAAAGAAGCAATGTTTTTCTCGGGTGTTACCAAATATGAAACGAAAGAGAACGGCATTATACAATCGGCATATCGACCAAAGAAACTTTTTTATTTTATGCAGACTTATGAATTTCAGCCTTCTTTTATAATAGATATAAGTAACTCGTTTAAGAAAAAAATGGATGCAGTTTATGCATTCAATACACAATTTCATAATCCGGATGTTGAGAGCAATGGACCGGAGACATTTATTAGCAGTCCGGAATTTATTAAATTTTTGGAAGCGAGAGCAAAATACTTTGGCTTCAAAATAGGTAAAGAATATGGAGAAGCATTTTACTCGGAAGAATTAATGGAATATGATTTAAATATTTTATTGGAGGGAGCAAAATGAAAATTGCCTTTCTTGGAATAGGATTAATGGGAGAACCATTAGCAGAGAAATTTATTGGTAAATCTAAACAGCTATATATTTATAATAGAACAAAAAGTAAAACGAAAGAACTAATTAAGAAAGGAGCAATAGCAGCCGAAACACCGGCAGAAGCAATAAAAGGAAGTAATATAATTTTTACGATGGTTACTGATTATCCGGCTTTATGCTCATTACTTTTTTCAGATGGACATAATACTTTTTCCGGAAGGACTATCATACAAATGAGCACAATCTCACCGGGTGAAAGTGAGTTATTAGAGGAGAGGATAGAATCATTTGGAGGAGAGTATATTGAAGCCCCGGTGCTTGGTAGTATTCCACAAATTAAAGACGGCTCATTAATGATACTATGCGGCGGCAAAGAAGAATTGGTTAATAAATACAAACCTGTACTTGAATTCATTAGTAATAATATCACTTATGTCGGTAATATTGGAAGTGCAGCGGCAATAAAACTGGCACTTAATCAATTTATCCCTTCACTTGCAGCAATATTTTCGGCAAGTTATTCTTACCTTTTGAAAAATAATATTAATACCGTACCCTTTATGAATATACTTAAGCATAGTGCGTTATATGCTCCGACTTATGAAAAAAAAATTAGTAATTATGATTCAAGAAATTATGACAATCCAAATTTTCCACTTAAGCATATGTTAAAAGATATAAATTTGATTGAGACTCAATTCAAAGAAGCAAAAATAAATACATCTATATTAGAAGCGGTTAAGGAAATACTAATAAATGCAGTCGGAGAAAATCTTGGAGATAAAGATTATTCGGCACTTTATGAGATAATAAATCCGAAGAAATAAGTCTCTAAAAATTTATTGGAGAAAGTATGGAGAAGCGTTCTGTACAGTATGGAATCATTTCTTTTTCGATAGTCTCATTTTTTTTAGTTTTGTTTTTGGTCGATTTTGGACCTGGGAAATTTAATGCCGAGATAGTAGCGGCAGTAACTATAAGTATGGCAGTTCTGTGGATGACAGAAGTAATCCCCTTATCCGCTACATCATTAATTCCGTTAATTGTTTTTCCTCTTTTCGGAGTCTTAGAGGCTAATATAATCGCGCAGTCTTATATAAATTCTACAATATTTTTATTCATAGGCGGGTTCATAATTGCGTTAGCTATGGAGAAATGGAATCTTCATAAGAGGGTGGCGTTGACAGTAATTCTATGGTTTGGTTCATCTCCTTCGGGAGTTGTCTTAGGATTTATGATTGCAACAGCATTCATATCAATGTGGATATCAAATACAGCCACTGCATTAATGGTGCTTCCAATCGGTTTAGCAATTATGCATAAACTTGAAGATGAATATGGTAAGGTGGATATGCTTCCGTTTTCTAAAGCATTAATGTTGGGGATTGCATTCGGATGTACAATCGGAGGGATAGCTATATTAATTGGAACACCGCCGAATTTAGTTTTCTTAAGAGTATATTCAATAAGTTTTCCTGATAAACCTGCTATTTTATTTGGTGAATGGATTAAAATAGCATTTCCTATAAGTGTAGTCTTACTAATTATTTTTTGGTATATAATTGCAAAGGTATTCTATCCGGTCAAAAAAGGATTAGAATTTGACCCGGTGATTTTAAGGAAAGAGAAGGATTCGTTAGGTAAAACAACCTACGAAGAAAAAGTTGTAATGACAGTTTTTGTCCTTACATCGCTACTTTGGTTATTTAGAGTAGAATTAGATTTGGGATTTGTTAAAATTCCGGGTTGGTCGAAATTGCTTCCACATTATAAATTATTAGATGATGGAACGGTGGCGATAATGATGGCATTTCTACTTTTTATACTCCCCGCTAAATCCGATGAATCAAAAAGAGGATATATTATTGATAATGATGTAATAAGAAAAGTACCATGGGATATTATTTTATTATTCGGTGGTGGATTTGCAATTGCCGAAGGATTTATAAAGAGCGGACTTTCAGAAATTATTGGTAAGCAATTTATTGCATTGAATGGCTTTCCGTTAATCGTTATAATTGGAGTTATTTGTTTAGTTATAACATTTCTTTCGGAAGTAACTTCCAATACAGCAACAGCACAGATAGCATTACCAGTATTAGCATCTCTTGCCGTGCAGATAAATACAGATCCATTATTAATTATGATTCCTGCTACAATTGCAGCATCAATGGGATTTATGCTTCCGATCTCAACTCCGCCAAATGCAATTATTTTTAGCAGTGAAAGATTGAAAATTATCGATATGGTAAAACCGGGAGTGTTTTTGGATTTTATTTGCATTGTAGTTATTACTTTGCTATCATATCTTCTATTAACATTATGAATCGTTTAATGAAAATTATCATCTAATTTATATAAATAAAAAAAGGAGAATGATATGTCATATTATAATAATAGAGTATTAAATTTAGGATTTGATGAAGCAATTCTAAAAATCGGCGAAGAATTGAAAAAAGAAGGTTTTGGAATACTTACAGAGATAGATGTTAAAGAAACGCTTAAGAAAAAGCTTGATGTTGACTTTAGAAAATATAAAATACTAGGTGCATGCAATCCACCTTCTGCATATAAAGTATTACAGGTAGAAGAGAATATTGGAGTATTGCTTCCTTGTAATGTAGTAGTTCAAGAGAAAGAAGAGGGAACAGTTTCAGTCAGTTTTATAAATCCTATGGAATCAATGAAGAACGTGAAAAATCCATTACTTGCAGAAACCGCTGCAGATATAACAGAAAAATTAAATAAGGTTTTGAAAAACTTATAAAATAAATAAGATTTTTTTGCCCCCGATTTTGTGTATTTTCAATGTCGGGGTTTTTTATTTTAAATGAGGCGGTTATGGCAAAGATAATACTAAAGAAGAATGAAGAAAGAAGGATTGTAAAAGGTCATTTATGGATATTCAGTAATGAGATACATTTAATTGAAGAAAATCCGGAGAATGGGAGTATTGTAGATGTATATGACAGTAAGAATAAATTTCTTGGGGCGGGATTTTATAACAAGAACTCTCTTATCTCGGTTAGAATTCTAAGCAGAAGAAAAATTGAAAATTTAAATGAATTATTTAAGGAAAGAATATTAGATGCTTATGAATTAAGAAAAGCGAGTCTTTCAGGGAGAGATTCTTATAGGTTGGTTTTTAGCGAAAGTGATTTCCTCCCCGGTTTAATTATAGATAAATATAATGATACATATGTATTGCAAGTATATTCCTTTGGGATGGACAAGAATATCGAGATTGTATGCAATTTATTGAAGAATGAATTAGGAGCAAAAAATATTTTCTCGAAGAACGAAGAGTATTTTAGAGTGCTTGAAGGACTTTCCACAGAAGATAAAATTTATCTTGGAGAAATTACGGATGAAGTAATATCAGATGGTGAAGTTAAATACAATATTAATTTTACTAAGGGACATAAAACCGGTTTTTATTTTGATCAATCTGACAATAGGCATTTCTTAGCAAAATTTGTTTCAGGTAAAACTATCCTTGATTGCTTTTGCAATTCCGGAGGTTTTGGATTGAATGCAATTAATGGAGATGCCGCTTCGGTTTCATTTATAGATTCATCAGAGACGGAAATAGAAAACGTAAAAAAGAATATTGAGCTCAATGGTTTTTCTTCAAATTTTGATTTCGTGATTGGTGATGCATTTGAAGAGTTAGAAAAATATAAAGCAGAGGGAAGAAAATTTGACGTTGTAAATCTTGATCCGCCTGCATTTGCAAAGAATAAAAAAAATCTTCTAAGTGCAATCGCAGGATATGAAAAATTAAATAAACTTGGTATGGAAGTTCTTGTTAATAGCGGTTTTTTGGTAACTTCATCTTGTTCGTTTCATTTAAAGAAGAGAGAATTTTTAGAAGCAGTTCATAGTGCAGCAAGAAAAGCAAAAAAGGAGATCAAATTAGTTTATTTCAATACGGCTTCGATGGATCATCCGTCTCTACCGGAGATGAATGAAACGTCTTATCTTAAGTTTGCGCTCTTTTTTGTAAAAGATTTATAGTTTTCTTTGATTATTTAAAGATTTTAAAGAATTTAGAGAAACTTTTAATTTTTCATTTTGTAAAAATTACGTGGGATTTCATAATTAGGAGGATAAAATTTGGATATTACTGTTTTAAACGAACGGATTAGAAAAGAAAGCGAGTTTATCGATATTCTATTCCATGAAATCAGTAAAGCAATAGTTGGTCAAAAAAATATGGTTGAAAAGTTGGTGGTTGGACTTCTCTCTAATGGGCATGTATTATTAGAAGGTGTTCCGGGACTAGCCAAGACCTTGGCAATCAAATCGCTTTCATCTGTTATGAAAGCAAATTTTCAGAGGATACAATTTACACCGGATCTCTTACCTGCGGATTTACTGGGTACTTTAATATACAATCAGAAAGACGGAAATTTTACTATTAAAAAAGGACCGATATTTTCTAATTTTATATTAGCCGATGAAATTAACCGAGCTCCAGCCAAAGTACAAAGTGCACTGCTCGAAGCGATGCAAGAACGCCAAGTAACAATCAGTGATACGACTTTTAAATTGGATGAACCATTTTTGGTATTGGCAACTCAAAATCCAATTGAGCAGGAAGGAACGTATCCATTACCCGAGGCGCAAGTTGATCGTTTTATGCTTAAGATCAAAATTACATATCCAAGCAAAGAAGAAGAATTAAAGATAATGCGAATGTACACAAATGATATTTCTGAAAATATTAATGCAGTAGTTACAAAAGAAGATATCATACGTGCACGTCAAGTAGTAAAGGATATTTATATTGATGAAAAAGTTGAGAAATATATTCTTGATATAGTATTTGCTACACGAAATCCCGCAGAATATGGTTTGAGTGAATTAACTGATTTAATAAGTTATGGAGCATCACCGAGAGCAACTCTTAATTTAGCGAACGGTGCGAAATCGATGGCATTTATAAAAAGACGCGGATATGTTGTTCCTGAAGATGTACGAAGTATTTGTGCAGATGTAATGAGACATAGGATAGCCGTTACTTATGAAGCTGAAGCTCAGGAAATTAATTCAGATGAAATTATTCAGAAGATATTAAATAAAGTAGAAGTGCCTTAAAATGCCATCTAACGAACAGATAAAGCAGATACGTCAAATTGAGATTCGCGCTAAAGCATTAGTCAACGATATTTTTTCAGGTGAATATCATTCTGTATTCAAGGGGAGAGGAATGGCATTTTCTGAAGTAAGAGAATATCAGCCCGGCGATGATATAAGGAGTATTGACTGGAACGTAACGGCACGGTTTGGACATCCATTCGTAAAAATATTCGAAGAGGAAAGAGAGCTTACCGTTATGCTAATTGTGGATATGAGCAGCTCGATGGGATTTGGAAGTCTACACAAAACTAAGCAACAGATAGCCGCTGAATTAAGCGGTGTACTTGCATTCTCGGCTCTTCAAAATAATGATAAAGTTGGATTGATACTCTTTACGGATAAGATTGAGAAATTCGTTCCACCGAGAAAAGGGAAAAGCCACGTCCTAAGGATTATCAGAGAAGTTTTAACATTTGAACCTCAGGCAAAACAGACCAATATTAAATCAGCACTAGAGTTTTTCAATCATGCAATTAAGAAAAAATCTATTGCTTTCCTTGTATCTGATTTTATGGATTTGGGATACGAAAAAATTATAAAGACTGTAAGCAAAAAACATGATTTAATTTCGATACCAATAACTGACCCAAGGGAATTATCTATTCCTAAGGGAGGACTAATAAGAGTCTATGATGCAGAAAGCGATATAGTAAGGCATCTTGATACAAGCTCGCAAAGCGTTCAAGCATGGTTCAATGAAACACTTAAAAGAAGATTAGAAATCAGAAAAAGTATTTTTATCTCAAGCGGAGTGGATTCAATAGAAGTAAATATCAAGGAAGATGATAATGAGTCGTATATAAAACCAATGATTAATTTCTTTAAAATGCGTGAAAAAAGATGGTAAAAATTTACAAATTAATTCTTCTCTTATTTATATCGTATGTAACAATAAATGCGCAGGATATAACTGTACAAAGTTATACGGATTCTGCTCGCTATTATGTCGGCGATTATATTCAGCTCCATCTTGAATTAAAGTATAATAAAAGGATTAAACCAATCATTCCTGCAGTAAAAGATTCGGTAAAGGAATTAGAATTTATTAAGAATCTACCTATCGAGAAAAAAGAAGATGGGGATAATGTATTTGAGAAGCATACGTTCATATTTTCAAAATACGATTCGGCAGAAATAAAAATCCCTCCAATTAATATTTATTATACTCAAGGAAATAGCGGCGACCAAAAGCTTACTCAAACAAGTGAGATAAAATTAACTGTAAGAAAAATATTGGTAAATGCGGATGAAGAAATTAAAGATGTTAAAGAACCATTAGAGATTAATCTTAGTCCTTGGATAATTGTATTAATTGTAGCCGGAGTATTACTTTTAGCTTTATTGGGATATTATTTATACTCTCGATATCAAAAGAAGAAAGCGAATATAATACCGGAAGAGAAACCAATTTATATACCTGCATATAATATTGCTTTAGAAGCGTTGCAATCCTTAGAAGGCAGAAAATTATGGCAAAAGGGAGAAATCAAAGAATATCACTCAGAGATTACGGAAATTATAAGAAGATATATCGAGGCTGATTTTAATATTCCTGCAATGGAAATTACATCAGGCGAATTAATGATAAGCTTAAGTGAAGTGATTACTGAGGATAAAGAAATTTTAGATTCTGCAAATAGATTTTTTGAGAATGCGGATATGGTAAAATTTGCGAAATTTAATCCGATGCCAAAAGTAAATGAAGAGATGATGAGGCAAGCGTATGATTTTGTGAAGAAGGTAAAAGAGATAAAGGAAAGAAATAATGGAGCTGCAATAAATGGGTGATGTAACGTTTGCATATCCGATATTCCTATATCTTTTAATACTGATACCATTGCTTAGTTATTTTTATTGGAAGAAAAACAGATATCTTTTTACGGAATTAAAATATTCATCATTCGATCTATTTGGAGAAGCAAAGGAAAGCATTAAAGAAAGATTGGCTCATCTACCGTTTATTTTAAGAATGATTGCGTTGTCGCTTTTTTTAATAGCCATGGCTCGTCCCCAATCTTTTTCTTCCGGTGAGAATGTATATACAGAGGGAATTGATATTGCAATGGTACTCGATATCTCAGGGAGTATGTTAGCCGAGGATTTTAAACCAAATAGATTAGAAGCTGCAAAAAATGTAATTGATAAATTTGTTAAAGGAAGGACATCGGATAAAATAGGGTTAGTGATATTTGCCGGTGAAAGTTTTACGCAAGTTCCGCTTACAATCGATTACATGGTACTAAGAAATCTTCTCAAAGAAGTGTATAGCGGAATGGTGGAGGATGGGACTGCAATAGGTAATGCGATAGCAAATGGTGTTAATCGTCTAAAGACGAGCAAAGCAAAAAGTAAAGTAATGATATTACTTACCGATGGTGTTAATAATTCGGGAGAAATAGACCCGATGACGGCAGCACAAATTGCTCAAAAATTTGGCATAAGAATTTATACAGTTGGAGTCGGCTCAATGGGACAAGCTCCATATCCATTTAATACTCCATTCGGAAGAAGATATCAGATGGTGCCTGTGGAGATTGATGAAAATTTGCTAAAGAATATTTCTAAGCAGACAGGTGGAAATTATTTTAGAGCCACAGGAAATAAAAGTTTAGAAAATATTTATAACGAAATCGATAGATTAGAAAAAACGAGAGTGGAAGTAACATCATATAGAAAAGCAGCAGAGCTTTTTTATAACTGGGTTTGGGCAGGATTCTTTTTCTTACTCTTTGAATTTTTTATTACAAAATTATACTTAAGGAAAATGCCTTAATATGTTCAGATTTGCTAATCCGGAATATCTTCATCTTTTATATATTATTCCAATAATGGTATTGATATACTATTATTTTTATAAGAAGGAAAATTCTTTTTTAGAGATGTTTATTGGTTTAGAACTTCACAAACATGTGATATCGGAAAGAAGTACCACAAAGAATCATATAAAATTCGGCATTTATTCATTTGCATTAGTTTTGATCATATTGACTTTAGCGAATCCTCAGATAGGAACTCGAGTAGAAGAAGTAAAACAGCTAGGAATAGATGTATATATAGCATTGGATGTATCGCTAAGTATGAGTGCCGAAGACATTAAACCGAACCGATTACAAAAGGCGAAATTTGATATTTCTAAACTAATACAAAAATTAGAGGGTGACCGGATCGGATTGATAATTTTTTCAGGCAGGGCGTATATTCAGTTTCCACTTACAAGCGATTATGGAGCGGCAAATTTATTTTTAAACACTGTTAATACGGGTTCAATCCCGCAACCGGGTACGGCGTTAGCCGAAGCAATTGATTTAGCATCTGAATCATTTAAGGAAGATAAAGTAACAGAAAAAGTAATTATTGTAATTTCTGACGGCGAAGATCACGAAGGAGATATTGAAAAAGCAGTAGAGAAAGCAAAGGATAAAAATATAAAAATATATACAATCGGCATCGGGTCTATTACAGGAGTACCCATTCCAGTTTATGACGAACGAGGAAATAATCTTGGATTCAAAAAGGATTTGTCGGGTAACACAGTTCTTACAAAATTAGATGAAAATACATTAAAGCAGATTTCAAAAGATACCGGCGGTGAATATTTTAAGACACAGCAGAATTCGGATGAACTAAATGAGATATATAATAAGTTATCTAATTTGGAGCAATCTGAATATGGCACTAAGAAAGTAACTGAATATGAGGATAGATATTATTATTTCTTATTTCCTGCTTTGTTATTGTTATTTATCGATGCGTTCATATCAAACAGAAAATCAAAATTATATCAGAAATTATATAAAAGTAACGGAGAGCAATGACACGTAATTATTTATATATGGTAATATTTCTTATACCGGTTATAGTTTCGGGACAGTCACTAAGAGAATTGAATAATGATGGTGTGGATAAGTATAAAGAGAAAAATTATTCTGATGCGGAAGTAGCATTTAAAAAAGGGATTGAAAAAGATTCCACATCTTTCAAACCTCATTTTAATCTTGGTGATGCTTTATATAAACAGAATAGATTAGATGAAGCAATAAAATTATTTAAGAAATCTTCTGAGATGACTGATGACGATGTATTAAAAGCTAAAGCATATCACAATCTTGGCAATACTTATTTGAAGCAACAGAAATATAAAGAGAGTATAGAAGCATATAAAAATTCACTTAAAAAGAATCCAAAAGATTTAGAGACAAAATACAATTTGTCTTATGCCTTGAATCAATTACAGCAACAGCAGCAACAACAGAATCAAGATAAGAATCAGGATAAAAAACAAGATAAGAACAAAGACGATCAGAAAAATCAAGACCAGAATCAGAACAATCAAGATCAAAAGAAAGATGACGATAAAAAAGATCAAGATAAACAAAACCAGCCGCAGCAACAGCAACAAAAAGATCAGATTTCTAAAGAAGAAGCCGAACGTATTCTTCAGGCATTAAAAAATAACGAAAATGATATTCAGAAAAAGATAAGAAAAATTAAGGGTAAACCTGTTAGAAATGAAAAAGACTGGTAAGATATTATTCATTTTAATTTTCTTTTGCTTTACCTTATTAAAGGCACAGGAATTTAATGCTTCAGTTGATAGAAGCAAAGTCGGATTAAATGAAAATTTTCAGATCGATTTTGCATTTACTTGTGAAGACGTAAATGGTATAAGAAATTTTAAGCCGCCGGTATTTTCTAATTTTAGAATATTATCGGGACCGAATCAATCCACAAGTATGCAGATAATAAATGGGAAGATGAATGGATCGGTATCCTTTTCATATATAGTCCAGCCTGTTGCTATGGGAGAATTTTCTATTGGAGCGGCAACAGTAAATTATAACGGGAATAATTATTCATCTAAGCCTATAAAAATAGAAGTGGTTCAAGGAAGTACAACTCCGCAATCAGGTAAAAAAGACGAAAAAGCTGATACAGAAGATTTGTCTAAAAGTGTTTTTATTTTAGCCGAAGCGGATAAAAGAAAAGTATTTCAAGGTGAACAAGTCACAATTACTTATAAACTTTACACAAAACTAAATATTAATTCACCCCAAATAAGTAAACTTCCAAATTATGAAGGTTTTTGGCAGGAAGAGATTGAATCTTCAAATACAATCAATTTTGATATTGTTATGTATAACGGTGAAAGATTCAGAGCGGCAAAATTAAAACAAGTGGCATTGTTTCCCACAAGAACGGGTACCTTATCTGTAACTCCATTCGAATTAAATATACCAGTAATGATACAGAGGAAGAAGCAGCAGAGGAGTAATTCGGTTTTTGATGATTTCTTTAATGATCCATTTTTTAATAGAACCGAAACTCTTCAACACACTGCGAAATCAAATACAATAAAAATTGAAGTTCTTCCATTGCCTGTTAATAAACCGGATAGTTATAACGGCGCAGTTGGTACTTTTTCAATTAAATCATTTACCGATAAAAAAGATGTAAAAACAAATGAGAGTATAAATCTAAAGGTAGAAATAGAAGGCACGGGAAATATTAAGTTATTGACTCTACCTGATTTAATACTTCCAAATACGGTTGATAAATATGAACCAAAAATTACTGAAACAATAAATCGAACTGGAAAGATTAATGGAAAGAAAATCTTTGAATATTTAATAGTCCCGCGTCAATCGGGTGAATTTAAAATTCCATCGATTGAATTTAGCTCGTTTAATCCTGCAACGGGATCATTTAGCACGAAGCGGACAGATGAAATTAGCATACACGTAGAACAAGGAACAGGAAGTTATGCAAATAGTCCTGCTCCAAATCAAAAAGAAGATGTTTCAATGCTAAGTAAGGATATCAGATATATAAGCAATTCACCTGAAGAATTTGAACCAATTTATACATCACATAAAATCGGAGAATGGTTTTGGATATTGAATGCTTCGATTATGGTTGGTTTCATCGGAATCCTCATTTATTCAAAGAGAAAACAAAAATTATATAGTAATGAATCATTATTGAAATATTATAAAGCAGGTAAGGTTGCAAAAGAAAGGTTGAGAGCGGCTAAGAAGGCATTAGATAGCAAAGATGAAAATTTATTCTTCTTAGAATTATCAAAAGTAATTTATGGATATCTCGAAGATAAGTTGGCAATAGATAAATCGATATTTACTTTGGAATATGCGGCAGAGAAATTACGTCAAAGGAATTTTTCGGAAAGTGTTATTGAAAAGTTTTTAGAGATTGCAAATTATTGCGAGACAGCAAGATACTCTCCTGCAAGTAAAGATATGTCAACTGCCGAAGATTATTATAAAAAAGCATTTGACTTTATTTTAGAGATCGATTCTAATCCGGGATTAAAAAAATGAAAAAGATTCTTCTAATTCTATTGATCTTGTCATCTTTAGTTTTTGCACAAAGCGAAACTAAACTTTTTATTGAAGGGAACAGACTGTACAAAGAGAAGCAATTCAATGAAGCGATAGAAAAATATAGAGCGATTCTTAATTTAAATAGGGCGAACTCATCTGTTTATTATAATCTTGGAAATAGCTATTTCAGAATCGGACAACTTGGCTATGCGGTATTGTTTTTTGAGAAGGCTCTAAATCTAAATCCGAATTTTGAAGACGCTGAATTTAATCTTTTAGTTGTGAAAGCAAGGACAATCGATAAAATAAATCCAGTACCGAAGCTATTTCTATTTGAATGGTGGGAAAGTATAATCAACCTTCTGGGTGTTACCGGATGGTTGATAGTATTAACTATTCTCTTTACCCTCTTTTTATTTGCACTGTTTCATTACATAACAGGAAAAAGTATCGAAACGCAGAAATTATCATTTTTCTCAAGTTCACTCCTTTTCGCGTTATTAATATTTTTTGTAATTGTTCTGATCGGGAGAATAAATTATAATGAAAGAAATGTAAGGGGTGTGGTAGTAATTAATATGGTTTCGGTAAAATATGCCCCTGATGAAAAAAGTTCCGATGCATTTATTTTGCATGAAGGTGCGGATTTTAGGATCGAAGATAAAATTGATAACTGGTATAAGGTACGGCTTACAGACGGAAAGATTGGCTGGATAGAAAGAAATGCGCTTGAAATAATTTAGAGTGCTCCCCTCAAATATAACTCACAAACACGAATGACATTTTAATGTTATATTATTATATTTATATTTCATAAAACATAAATAAGACACTATATAAATGAAAAAACAAATTTTGCATTTCCTGATAATCGGGATTGTGGTTTTGTTCACGTCTTGCGATCTAACCAAGGACTCAGCGACAAGTCCCGAAGTTACAGATCGATTAGTGCCATACAATCCATATCCACCGGATGGTCAAACCGAAGAGCTATTAGTTGTTACTCTTAAATGGGAATCGGAAGGAGATAAATTTGACGTATATTTTGATAAAAAAAATTCACCGTCAAAATTGCTCGTTTCAAATATCGAAAATAAATCGGTAGTTGTAACCGGATTGGATTACTTAACAAAATATTATTGGAAAGTAGTTTCAAAGAAAAATGGAGTAGTAAAAGAAGGAACAGTTTGGAATTTTTCAACTTTAGGAAGACCTTCGCCAATAGGGGGCGGTTATGTACTACTCAAAAATACAATCGAAACAAGTACACCAAGTAATGTAAATGTTTTGTTCCAGGTTGTAGATCTAAATAATCAAGGGATTACTGATCTAACGGAAGCTGATTTTGAAGTCTATGAGGATGGGCTTCCGATCTCACCATCGGAATCAGAATTAAAGATAGTAAAAAAAGAGGATTTATATTATCGAATTAAAACGGTATTGATGCTGGACAATAGTACAAGTTTGGCAGATAGCATTGATGCTATTCGATTAGCAGCAGCAGATTTTATAAGAAATTTAGTGCCATATCAAGAAGTGGCACTTTATTCGTTTTCAGAGAAGCCGATTTTATTGCAAGACTTTACATCGGATAAAAATATTTTAATAGATGCACTTAGCAGATATCAATTAGGATTCCCGACAACAAACCTATACGGGGCTGTTGTCGAGGGTGCTAATAAGTGGAAAGATGTTTTCAAGATAGGTGAAACAATTCAAGGTTATATGGTACTATTCACCGATGGAAGAGATACACAAGGATCGACATCATTGAATCAAGCACTAAATGCAATCCATAATAAAATAGTTTTTACAATCGGATTAGGCAAAGAGATAGAACCGGATATCTTGATGAGATTAGGGACGGGCGGGTTCTTTAATGTAAATAGCACTACTGAGATTGAATCTCGCTTATCAGAAATACAAGATAAGATAGTTACCTACGCAAATAGTTTTTATCTACTTACATATAAGAGTCCCAAGAGAGGGAATTTTAATCACGTGCTTACAGTCAGAGTAAAAAATAATCCATATACGGGAAGCTATGCTCAGTTATCTGGAACATTTAATAGCGGCAGTTTTTTCTCTGCTAAATTATCAGGAACTTTTTAGTGTCGGTTAATAAGAAAGATGTGGAATATATTGCTTCATTAGCAAAACTAAAATTTGATGAGAATGAACTTTCATCAATAACAGATGATCTAAATAGTATTTTAGGATATGTAGAGAAATTGAATGAATTAAATACCGATGATATAGAGCCATTATATTATCCGATTGAATATGAAAATGTGTTGAGAGAAGATGTTGAAAGAGATTCACTGCCAACCGAGAAAGGTCTGGAAAACGCACCGGATAGAACAGACGAACATTTCAGAGTTCCCAAAGTAATAAATAAAGAAATATGATAATAGGAATAATACCTGCCAGATTCGGTTCCACACGTTTGATGGGGAAGCCGTTAGCTGATATCGGTGGTAAACCGATGATACAGCATACTTATGAAAGAGCCAAAAAATCAAAACTTTTAGATAAGGTAATTATTGCAGTTGATGATGAGCGACTTTTGCAAGTTGCAAAAGATTTCAATGCAGAAGCTTTCCTTACACCAAAAGAGATATCGACCGGATCAGATAGGATTGCCTTTGTTACACGTAAATTAAAGGATATAGATATTGTAGTTAATATTCAAGGCGATGAACCGTTCATTCAACCTGAAATGATTGATGAAGCGATAGAGCCGCTATTGTTTGATAGAAGCGTGAATGTTTCTACGTTAGCAAAAAGAGTAACTACGGTAGATGAGCTTCAGGCTCCATCAGTTGTAAAAGTAGTTTTCGATTATAATAATTTTGCTCTTTATTTTTCTCGATCACCAATTCCTTATGTAAGGGATGCAAGGACTAAAAGGGAAAGAGTGGATACGGGAGAGATTTATAAACATATTGGCTTATATGTTTATCGAACCGACTACTTATTAAAATTTACTGAACTTAAACCAACTGATTTGGAGCAGATAGAAAAATTAGAACAGTTAAGAATGTTAGAAAATGGATTTAAGATAAAGATAGTTGTAACTGAAAGAGAGAGTTTTTCGGTTGATACACCTGCCGATTTAGAATATGCAAGGAAGTATTATGCTAAACTACTAAAACTGCAAAGCAAAGCAGGGAAGTAAAAAACAAATTGACGGCTTATTATGGGTAAGATTGTCTTTTTTGATTATAACTGCTATCTTTCTATACTAAATTGAAATAAAATGGTGAAATAATGGAAAATAAAATTAGAGTATTAGTAGCAAAAGCGGGACTAGATGGACATGATAGAGGTGCGAAAGTAGTAGCAGCTGCTTTAAGAGATGCAGGGATGGAAATTATTTATTCAGGATTAAGACAAACACCTGAAATGATCGTTGAAGCAGCAATACAAGAGGACGTTCATGCAATAGGAATTAGTATTCTTTCCGGTGCACACATGACAATATTTCCTAAGCTACTTGATTTGATGAAAGAAAAAGAATTAGATGACGTTTTATTATTCGGCGGCGGAATTATTCCGGAAGAAGATTTAGCTGTATTAAAAGAGATGGGTGTAGGAGAATTATTTACTCCGGGGACTCCTACGACCGATATAATTAAATTTTTGGAAAAATGGGTTTCTGAACATCCGCGTCAATAATCCCTATCATTATCACCGGAAGTAATGGAAAATAAAAGCAATAGAATAATCTTCATCGATCTTATGAGAGCACTGGCTGTTCTCATGATGGTCCAAGGACATACTATTGATACATTACTTGCAGATCCTTATAGGACTTACGAATCCCCTTTTTTTAATGTATGGTTTTTGGTGAGGGGGTTCACTGCCCCAATATTTATGTTTACTGCCGGAGTAGTTTTTACATATCTCCTAAAGAATCAGAAAAAGTCATTTCGTGAAAATCAGAGAGTAAGAAAAGGACTTAAGCGATTTCTAAATTTGGTAGTTCTAGGATATTTTCTTCGTTTCCCTACATTTCAGATATTTGATTTCTCCTCGGTTGCAAAAGAACAATGGCAAACATTCTTTGTTGTCGATGCGCTGCATCTAATCGGATTTGGATTATTGTTTATTATTATTTTAACTTATCTGACGGAAAAATTTAAGGCGAATGATTACTTTTTTTATTTTGCAGGAGCCCTATTTTTTTTCTTAGCTTCTTTATTCACCGAAAGAATCGATTGGATAAGTTTTTTCCCTCTGCCGATAGCATCATATTTTTATACAGGAACTAATTCTTTATTTCCCTTTTTTCCTTGGGCAGGTTATGTACTTTGCGGGGCATTATTAGGTACTTATCTCTCGCGCAATAAAGCAGCAATATCAGAGAAGAGCTTGACAATCAAGCTTCTTATTTCAGGAGTTATTTTAATACTCTCATCTGAATTGATGGATATAATTCAATATTACTTTTATACAAATGTAAAATTCTGGACTTCACCATTAAGTTTAATTACTTTTAGATTAGGTATGGTTTTATTGCTAAACTCGGCGATGTCTTTTATCGCTTCAAGAGTTAATTCGATCCCTATATTAATTAGGCAAGTAGGAACTCATACATTAGTAATTTATGCGGTTCATGTAATTATTTTATATGGAAGTGCTTGGATTCCCGGTATTTATGGGGATTTTGCTAAATCTTTTAATACATTACATTCTGCAATTGCTGGGATTGTGATGATTACATTAATGATTGTAATGGTATTGGCAATTGAAAAATTTAAAGTAGTATTTATAGAACAGAAGAAAAGATGAGAAAATCGGAAACAGTAAATCCATCCTTGAAAGAGGAAGAGAAAAGTTTTGAATCTTCAATAAGACCGAGTTCTTTTGACGAGTTCGCAGGTCAAAAGAAAATCGTTGATAATCTAAAAGTATTTATTGGAGCGGCGAAAAAAAGAGACGAAGGATTGGACCATGTACTGCTTACAGGTCCTCCGGGATTGGGTAAAACAACATTAGCAAATATAATTGCGAATGAACTTGGAGTGAAGATAAAGATCACTTCTGGACCGGTATTAGAAAAGCCGGGTGATCTTGCAGGTCTTCTAACAAATCTTGAAGAAAAATCCGTACTATTTATTGATGAAATACATCGACTTAGTCCGGTGGTGGAGGAATATTTATATTCCGCAATGGAAGATTTTAAACTAGATATCATGATCGATAGTGGTCCTAATGCTCGTTCAATCCAAATCAAACTCCCACCATATACCTTGATTGGTGCAACTACAAGAGCAGGATTACTAACAGCACCATTAAGAGACCGATTTGGTATTAAATCACGACTTGATTACTATGAAAGCAGTTTGATTCAAAAAATAATAATAAGAACCGCAGAGATATTAAACGTTAAAATAGATTCAGATGCAGCCGAAGAGATAGCAAAGAGATCTAGAGGGACACCAAGAATTGCAAATCGATTATTAAAAAGAACACGCGATTTTGCAGATTTTGATAATAAAGACGCCATTGATATAGAGACAGCTAAGAAGGCATTAACTGCACTCGAAGTGGATGATGATGGTCTCGATGAAATGGATAAAGATATTATTCTTACAATAATCGAAAAATTTAACGGAGGTCCCGTAGGACTGAATAATCTTGCCGTATCTGTAAATGAAGATGCAGGTACAATCGAAGAAGTATATGAACCATTTTTAATTCAGCAGGGATATATTCAGAGAACTCCTCGAGGGAGAGAAGCAACTGAATTAGCATATAAGAGATTTAATAAAAAACGAAATTCTAAATTAGACCAAAGTAATTTATTTCAATGATAAAATTAAATGATATAAAAATAGGGGGTGGCAACCCTTTCGTATTAATTGCAGGTCCTTGTGTAATTGAAAGCGAAGAATTAATTTTTAATACCGCTTCAAAAATAAAAGAGATTACAATTCGCCTTAATATTCCATTCATTTTCAAATCGAGTTATAAGAAAGCAAATAGAACAAGTGTAAATTCATTTACCGGTCTTGGTGATAGAGAGGCGTTGGAGATTCTTTCTTCGATAAAAAAGAAATTGGGAGTTCCTGTAATAACCGATATTCATACTGAGGCAGAAGCAGAAATTGCGGCGGAGTATGTAGATCTTTTGCAAATACCGGCATTTTTATGTCGTCAAACAGAATTATTGGTAGCAGCGGGCAAGACAGGAAAAATAGTCAATATTAAAAAGGGACAGTTTCTTGCTCCCGAAGATATGGCTCATGCTGTTGATAAAGTTCTATCGACCGGTAACGATAAAATTATGCTTACAGAAAGAGGAACAACATTCGGTTATCATAATCTGGTAGTTGATATGAGGTCATTAGTAATAATGAGAGAACTTGGATATCCTGTTGTAATGGATGCGACTCATGCAGTTCAACAGCCAAGTATCGGAGCAATATCCGGTGGCGAGCCGCGTTTTATTAAGACTTATGCGAGAGCGGCTGCATCGATAGGGATTGATGCACTATTTCTTGAAGTACATCCTGATCCTAAAAAGGCATTGAGTGATGCTGGAAGTCAATTAAAATTAGAAGAACTCGAAGATTTATTAGTATCTATAAAAAAAATTGATGACTTGGTGAAAAATGAAGCATGATTTAATTTCTTCTTTTAGGGAAATTAAATTATTTTTATTTGATTTAGAAGGAGTAGTAATAAATGAATTTACTAAAGATAAAATAGAGCTATTAATTAGTGAATTGAACTTATTTGTCGTTCAAATAAGTAAATATGGAGCTAAGGCAGGTATAGTAACAGCTAGCGATGAAAATGGGTATATTAAATTTCTTTCTCAAATTGAAGGTCTGAATATTCTTGCCAGATCTCTTAACAAAGTAGAATCGGTAGATGAATTTATAAAAGATTCAGAGATAAGTTATGACTCTATATTTTATATTGGAGATGACGTTCTGGATATACCCTTGCTTCAGAAAGTAAAATTTAAGGCAGCACCCGTTTCAGCTAAACGGAATGTAAAGAGGGTAGTAGATTTAACATTTGATGTATTTGATATTTCAAAATTATTTGAAGAACTCCGATGTTATTTTATAAATTCAAATGAAAATTATAATCAGAAATAAACGCTAAAAAAAATTATAAGAGTAAATGAGATATGAAATTAAGCCAAGAAGAAAAATCAATTATAGCCAAAGGCAAGCAAGTAATTGAAATAGAGGGAAAGGCAGTATTAAGTCTTTCAGATAGAATTGATGAAAATTTTTTGAAGGCTGTGAATATTATTTTTCATTCTAAAGGAAGAGTAATATTAACGGGAATGGGTAAATCTGGATTAATTGCCCGAAAGATAGTAGCAACGTTAAATTCTACAGGTACAGCAGCGCTATATATGCATCCTACGGACGCTTTACATGGTGATCTCGGAATGGTAAGAAAGCAGGATGTAGTAGTTTTATTATCAAAAAGCGGACATACAGAGGAACTCTTAAATCTTCTACCAATTTTAAAAAGAATCAAAGTAAAATTAATTGGATTGATTGGGAATCAAGAATCAAAATTGGCTAAATCATGTGATGTGGTCTTGAATGTAAGAGTGGATGAAGAAGCCTGCCCGCATGATTTAGCGCCAACTTCATCAACAACAGCGACTTTGGCTATGGGGGATGCTCTCGCAGTTACTCTCTTAGATTTAAGAGGATTTACAGCACAAGATTTTGCAATGCTTCATCCGGGTGGGAGTCTTGGTAAAAGACTATCACTCAGGATTTCCGAAATTATGATTGCAGGCAAAGATGTACCAATAGTAAAGACTTCTACTTCTTTAAAGGATACTATACTCACAATTACTTCCAAAAGACTCGGAATGACTTGTGTTGTAAATAATAAAAAGGAATTAGAGGGGATAGTAACTGATGGAGATATAAGAAGATTATTAGAAAAGACTCTTGAGTTTAAAGACTTGAAAGCAGTTGATGTCATGTCTAAGAATCCTAAAACAATCACAGATGATTATTTGGCGTCATTTGCTCTTCAGCAGATGGAGAAATTTAAAATTACTTCATTAATTGTAACCAATAAAAAGTTGCAGCCAATTGGTGTCGTACATCTTCATGATTTAGTAAAACTAGGACTTCAGAAAAGATGAAATATCTTCTTGTTATAATGCTATTGATTATTTCTTTAATAGGATGCGGAGAGGAAAAACTAAAACCGGAGATTGATACCAATGGTTCTAAAGATATGCCGATTCAAGAGAGTTGGAATTCAAAAATACTATTTTCGCAAGAAGGAAGAATTAAAGCGGTTCTTTATACAAAACATTTAGAAGTGTTTGATGAAAAAAACGAAACTTTTCTTAAAGATATTATAATAGAATTTTATGACTCAAATAATGTTAAGACTACTAAGCTTACGGCATTAAATGGAAAAGTGGATGACTTAACAAAAAATATGTTTGCTATTGAAAATGTTGTTGTGGCTAATGATAGCGGAGTTGTATTAACAACTGATGAATTGATGTGGCGAAATTCCGATGAAAAAATCATTACCGATAAATTTGTAAGAATTGTATCTAACGAAGAGATAATAGAGGGATATGGTTTAGTATCGGATCAACATTTAAAAAATTATGTTATAAAAAAGATAACTTATTCGGCGGTAAAGAGTAATAATGAAAAATAAATTTATAATATGGGTGATATTATTTTTTCTTCCGGTAATTATCTTTTCGCAGGAAAGAGGAAATCTGGTTGTGATTGGCGATAGTTTGATTGGTAAAGTGGTCGATGGCGAAAACGTTCGTGAAGTGATCGGTAATGTTGTTATGACGCAAGATGAAGTGAGAATTACATGTGATAGAGCTATTCAATTTATAAAGAAAAACGAAGCTGAATTAATAGGGAACGTTATAGTTACTCAAGATACAATTAGAATTAATACGAGCAGAGGATTCTACAATGGTAATAAAAAGATAGCTTATTCAAATAATGGAATTAATCTTACTAATGGACATTATCGGTTAAATTCAAAAACCGGGTATTATTATTTCGATGAGAATCGTTCTTTTTTTAAAGGGAATGTGAAACTTTACGATAATGAAACAGAGATGACTTCCGATACATTATACTATTACGATAATGAAAATAAATCTATCGGGAAGGGGAATGTAAAAGTAAATTCAAAAAATTCAGTATTGCTGGCAGATAGCTTAGTAAATTTTAGAGAGACTGAAATAACCTTTGCTTATGGAAATGTGGCAATTGCAGATATTAAAGAATCCATGATTATACTATCGGATTATCTAAAAGATAATAAAAAAGAGGGGTTCTCTATAATTGAAGGGAATCCGCTATTAGTGAAGGTTGATACTTTAGATAATGGAGGTCTTGATACGTTATTTATTAAATCTGTTTCAATGAAATCTATTAAGGATAGTACTAAAAATGTTTTAACAGCAAAAGACTCTGTAAGTATTTTTAGCAAGAATCTTAACTCAATAAATTCAGAAACTTACTTTGATCAAATTAACGGTGAAATTAGATTTAAGAAAAAAGAAGAAGACTTAACGCAGCCGGTTTTATGGTATTCTAATTCTCAGCTTAGCGGAGACTCAATAAATATAAGATTGATTGAGAAGAAATTAGAAAATATAAAAGTATTTGGAAATTCAATGTTAGTATCTATAAACGAAAAATTTCCCAAAAGATATGAACAGATATCAGGAGATAGTTTATTCCTCTTTTTTTTGAATGATACTCTTAAAAGTGTGGAAGTTATGGGAAAGATCTTAAGTATTTATTATTTATATGAAGAGGGTGAGGGAAACGGAGTTCTAAAATCAAGTGGTGAGAGAATGAAGATCGGGTTTGAAAACGGAAGCGTTGGCGAAGTAAAATTATACGGTTCACCCGCAACGGAATATTATCCGGATCAAAAGATTATTGGGAACGAAAGAGATTATTTATTACCTGCCTTCAATTTATTTGATAGACCGGTTAAAGAAAAATTTGACAGAAAAATTCCATTTAATTTACTGGAAGAGAAGAAATGAACGAAAGTATATTGAAGAGTGAAAACCTAAAAAAAATCTATAAAAAAAGAACAGTTGTGGATAATGTATCGGTGAACGTTCAGCAAGGAGAAGTAGTAGGATTGCTTGGACCAAATGGAGCAGGAAAGACAACTACTTTTTATATGATTGTCGGAATGATAAAACCAAACGGCGGGGAAGTTTTTCTTAATTCAAAAGAGATCACCGATGAACCAATGTATAAACGTGCAAAAATGGGGGTTGGTTATCTTCCACAAGAAGCCTCAATTTTCAGGAAACTTACGGTTGAAGATAATATATTAGCCATATTGCAAATGTTAGATATTTCAAAAACTGAGCGAAAAGAGAAGTTAGAAAAATTAATTGAAGAATTAGGTCTTAATCACGTAAGAAAAAATATTGGCTATCAGTTAAGCGGTGGAGAAAGAAGGAGATGTGAAATTGCTCGAGCTTTGGCTAATGACCCTGATTTTATTCTT
Source organism: bacterium BRH_c32 (assembly GCA_001516025.1). Taxonomy (GTDB): domain Bacteria; phylum Bacteroidota; class Ignavibacteria; order Ignavibacteriales; family Melioribacteraceae; genus BRH-c32. Next base: position 24,333 of record LOEU01000040.1, read on the forward strand.
CTTGATGAACCATTTGCAGGAGTAGATCCGATTGCAGTAGAAGATATTATGCAGATTGTAGCAAATTTACGACATAAGGGAATAGGTATTTTGATCACCGATCATAACGTTCATGAGACTCTTAGCATCGTAGATAGAGCTTACATATTAATAAGCGGAAAAATCTTTAAAGAAGGAACGGCTCAATTCTTGGCAGAGGATCCTGAAGTTAAAAAATTATATCTTGGTGAAAAATTTAAATTAGACCGTTATAGCTAACGGGATAGTATTAAATGTAATACCACGGAAAGTACGATTAAATAGGCAATTATACTTAAAGCTGTGTAAATCTTTTTTCTTCTGATTAATTTTTTCTGATACCGCCAAGTAGCAGTATCATCTCTTTTATAATCACCTTTTTCAATAGTCCATTTTTTGTGTTTATTTTCAATTTCCATATATAATCTTTCTTTGAAGTAAAGATATCAATAATTTCGAAATCACTAAATGATTTTTATCACATAATAATTTCGAAATCTGATCTCTTTTTGTTATCTGTTTTTACTAAAATCACTAATGATTTTTTTAATTTCGTTTTCAGAAATCCCTGTTCCAAATGCTTTATCAGGTTGTTTTCCGGTTTCGACTTTAGAATCTAAAAAAACCGAATAAGAAGGATTACCGGCTCTTGCTCGTAATCGTTCTTCGATCATTGATGTAAAATCAGTTTTTCCAACTTGCTTATGAGAATTAATACTTCCGTTATAGTCTTTAAGATCGAGTGAATTAAGAGAATGACCCTGATTGATTTGTGTAGTTTCAAATGCAAGTGTTTTGACGTTCATAAGATGAACAGCACTGACATTCTCAGAGATAATTGATCCGCCCCAAGTACCAACACCAAGAGTTAATGATGGAGTTAAAGCGGTGCTATATCCCACTGCACCTAACGATGAAGGTGTATTAACAACAATTCTAAATGCCGGTTTTTCTAAACCAAATTTCATTATAATTTCTGAATCGTTGGAATGAATTACTAATGTATGTCCCACACCGCCAAATTCAAGAAGTTCTATACATCTATGGCAGCCTTCAAGCCAGCCATCCACTGTGTAAAATGCTAACACCGGAGAAAGTTTTTCTGCCGAGAGTGGTTCTTTCTTCCCTACTGATTGGCATTCTGCAATAAGTACTGTTGTATTTTCAGGTACTTTAATGCCCGCATAGTTTGCAATCCAAACGGCACTCTTACCAACTATTTCTGGATTAATTTTACCGCCGGGAGTAACTGACTTTTCTAATTTTAATTTATCAGTACCTTCTATGAAGAAAGCACCCTGTCTTTTAGCTTCTTTAATTACTTCTTCTTTAATCGTTTTATCAACTACAATAGCTTGTTCTGAAGAGCAAAGAGTGCCGTTATCAAAAGTAGTACCTGCTATAATATCGACGACAGCTTTATTAACATTTGCGCTTTTCTCAATAAAGGCCGGAACATTACCCGAACCAACACCGAAAGCAGGTTTACCGGAACTATAAGCGGCTTTTACCATAGGGTTACTTCCCGTTGCTAATATAACGGCAACGCTCTTATCCTTCATTAAAGTTTCCGTACCTTCAATTGTTGGAGTAGTCATACACTGAATAAGCCCTTTAGGAGCACCTGCTTTTTCAGCTGCATTACTAAGCAATTTAACAGTTTCCAATGTGCAATTGACTGCTCTCGGATGTGGAGAAGCAACAATAGCATTTCTGCATTTTAAAGAAATTAGAGATTTGAAAATTACTGTGGATGTGGGGTTAGTTGATGGAATAAGTGCGGCAACAACTCCCATCGGTTCTGCTATTTTTAATAATTTTCCGTTATTACGGATATCAATAACACCGACAGTCTTTAGGTCTTTTATCGATTCATAAACATCTCTGCTCCCGAATTGGTTTTTAATGAGTTTATCTTGCCATTTACCAAAACCGGTTTCTTCACAAGCCATTTTTGCAAGCCGCTCGGCATCCTTAAAAGCAGTATCAGCCATTGCTTTAACAATTTTATCCACTTGAGCTTGATTAAAGTGTTTAAACTCAAGCTGGGCTTCTTTTGCTTTTGCGGCAAGCGTTCTTGCCTCTTGAATCGATTTTAAGTCTTTATCAAATTCCATTTCTCTCCAGTGAAGATTTGAACATCCAAAGATACTGATAGAGGTAATAAAGTTCAATAAATTAAAGTACCGATTTTAGTTCTCCGCCGCCAAACATAACGAAACCATGAATCGTTAAAGTTTTAGATTTATCTAAAGTATCATCAAATTTACTTAATCTTTTTTGATCGAAACCGCCGAAAAGTGCCGTTACTTTAGTTTCCACGTGCCAATCATTTGGAATATAAATGGTCGTGCCTCCAAAAATTATATTAATTTCAATGTTGTTATTACCTTCAGCTAATTGTGCGTTATTGAGATAAACTTCAGCACCTCCGAATATACATGTTATTTTGCCACCTTGGAAGTTTTTTGAATTAACAAAGTTAGTCCCCCCGCCGAAAATTGAATTAATATTAATTCTATCTTCAGTACCAATAGTTGCGTTTGGAGAATCATTAAGACCCATAGATGGTTTTGAATTATTTCTTTTAAGAATAATTGCAATACCGATAATCACGAGAATAAGAGGCCATAAGTCAGGTGTCCAATTAATTAAACCGATAAATATGAAGATAGAACCGGCAACTACATTTCTAGTAGCGGCAATAATTATTACACCAAAAGCAATAAAGAAGAATTCCCAGCTTCTTACAAAATCAGGAATGTAGAAATCAAAAAAATTATAATTTCTTAAAAGGAAAAAAATACCTAAAAGAATTAAGATTAATCCGGGAAGAAATTTGCTGTCATTTTTTGCGTTCATAAAAACCCCACTTTTTCTAATGTTTTTTTACCACCACTTTTTTAGACGTCTGCTTTTAAGCTAAGTTTCCAAATAAAAAAATATTTTGCCTATTTTAAGAATATTTCTTTTTATGCAGAGTGAATAATTTAATAAATTAGAGTTTACTAAAAACTGAAAATAAATGAAAAGATATTTTGAAAAATTTCTAATAGTACTCGTATTTCTAATAGCTCTCGTTACGGTATTTACAGTTGTCTCTTATTATGTTCTAAAGAGCAGTGTCCCTAATTATCAGGGCGAAGATAGGGTAAAAGGTATTTCAACACAAATAGAAATAATTACTGACTCGCTGGGGATACCTTTAATAAAAGGAGAGAGCGAACTTGATGCTATTTTCGCTTTAGGCTACTTGCATGCTAAAGAAAGAATGTTCCAGATGGATATAGCACGCAGAGCAGGCGAGGGACGTTTGAGCGAAGTATTGGGAAATAAAACCATACAGTTCGATAAAATGTTTAGAATTATCGGATTAGACAGAGTAATTAAAAGAGATTTTTCAAAAATTGATTCTGCCACAAGGATCTTTCTTGAGAAATATTCAAAGGGTGTAAACTCATACCTGGAAAATAATATAGGAAATGTGGGATTAGAATTTGATTTACTTGGATATAAACCTGAGAGATGGAAGCCGGAGCATAGTCTGATTATAGGTAAATTATTGGCATGGGAACTAAATATAAGCTGGTGGACTGATATTACTTATTCTTTATTAGCAGAGAAATTTGGTTCAGAAAAGGTTAAAGAAATTTTACCTGATTTTCCGGAGAATGGTCCTTTTATAATTGATGGAATAAAAATTCCGAAAGAAGCATTAAGTCTTATAAAAACTGACAGAAATTTTAGAAAGTTTATGGGTGCTGTTGGAACTCATATCGGCTCAAATAATTGGACGGTATCTCAAGCAAAATCCAAAAGCGGAAGACCAATAATTGCGAACGATCCGCATTTAGCATTTTCTGCGCCGGGTAAATGGTACTTTGCAATAATTAGGAGTAAGGAATTAAATGTCGAAGGATATACTTTACCAGGCGTTCCGGCGGTTGTCATTGGTAAAAATAAAGATATATCATGGGCTGTTACTAATGTTATGTCAGATGACGCAGATTTTTATATAGAGAAATTGGATTCCACCGGGAGAAATTATATTGTCGATGGTGTCTCAAAGCAGTTTACCGAGCTCCAAGATACAATTTTCATAAAGGATTCAGAACCGGAAATAATTAAAATACAAAGCACTCACCGTGGACCGATAATTAATTCAGTACATATATATAACCAATTCTATCCTTCATCGAAGATAGAGAATCTCATAAGCATGCGATGGGTGGCACTTGATTACACTAATGAATTAGCTTCAATGATGGCAGTAAACAAAGCAAAAAACTGGGGTGAGTTCACCGAAGGGTTGCGGGGCTTTAACGTCCCCGGACAAAATTTTGTTTATGCTGATAAATACAATAATATTGGATACGTCTGTGCCGCAAAGCTGCCAAATAGAAGAACCAATAGTCCTACTATGGTTTATGACGGCACTACATCTTTAAATGATTGGAGAGGATTTATCCCTTACGAGGAGATGCCGAAATTATTTAATCCATCTGAAAATTTTATTGCTACTGCAAATAATAAAGTAGATAAGAATTTCCCTTATCATATTTCAAATATTTGGGAACCGTCATCACGAATAGAAAGAATTAGAGAATTGCTTACTTCAAAAGAGAAACATTCAGTAAATGATTTTAAGAAATATCAAACTGATGTTATTTCTCCTTATGCTAGAATTATTACTCGTCATATATTAAATGCTTTCGAGGGCGTTAATATTAGAGATAATAATCTCAAAGAGACAATAAAACTTTTTAAAGTATGGCAATTTGATTTTACTTCTAATAACCAGATTCCATCTATATATACTCGATTCATAGAAAAATTAATTGAGAATACTTTTTTAGACGAAATGGGAGATGATTTATTAAGGGAATTTGTTTTTGTGGCGAATATTCCTTATCGAGTATTGCCTGATTTATTAAATAAGAAAAATTCTATATGGTTCGATAACATTAAAACGGATAAAATTGAAACCGGTGATTATATTATTAGAAAAAGTCTTGCCGATGCATTAAGCTCGCTCGAAGCAGAATATGGAAAAGATATTTCAAGATGGCAATGGGGTTCTATTCATAAATTAACGATCAAACATTTTTTTAGCGGTCAGTCGTCTATTTTAGATAAGCTAATTAATATTGGTCCCTATGAGATGGGTGGTGATGGTACAACGATATTTAATACCGAATATTCTTTTTCGGAACTTTCTTATGGAAAAAGCGAAGGCTTTAATAATAGAAGTAAGCCATATGAAACAGTGCTCGGCCCATCGATGAGATATATTTATGATTATTCAGAACCCGATTATATTTATATATCAATGCCCACAGGAGAAGCGGGCAATTTTTTTAGTCCTTATTATAAAAATTTGACAGCAAATTGGCTCAAAGGGAAATATTATAAAGTACCGACCAATTATGAATTGTTCAAGAGGAATGCTAAATTTAATTTTAAATTAATCCCAAAATAAATAAAGTCCCAAAATATGAAAGTAATTGAGCATTTAGAAAAAGCTAAAGAGACATTAATAAGTTTTGAAATTATACCTCCCAAGAGAGGAGGCGATATAAAACAATTATTATCAATACTCGAGGATATTGTAAAATATGAACCTCCTTTTATTGATATAACTAGTCATGCAGCCGAAGCTTATTATGAAGAGACCTCTTCGGGCACATTTAATATTAAGATAAAAAGAAAAAGACCGGGAACATTAGGTATATGTGCATTAATACAAAACAAATATAATATTGATGCAGTGCCTCATGTACTATGCTCGGGATTTACGAGAGAGGAAACGGAAGATTTTCTTATTGAACTTCATTATTTGGGAATTGATAATGTACTGGCAATTAAGGGCGATGATCATGGATTTAAGAAACCTTTAAAGTTTGGCAGAAGTGCTAATGATTATGCACTAGATTTAGTTAAACAGATAAATGAGATAAATAACGGTAAATATATAGAAGATTCAATTTTGGATTCCTATCCTATGGATTTTTGCATTGGGACAAGTGGATATCCTGAAAAACATTTTGAATCTCCTAATCTATCGACTGATATAAAATATACAAAAGCAAAAATAGATGCCGGCGCTTCTTATATCGTTACACAAATGTGTTTTGATAATAAGTTTTATTTTGATTATTTAGATACATGTCGAAAGTCCGGAATAAATGTTCCAATAATACCAGGATTAAAAATTCTTACATCAAAAAATCATGTAACCTCTCTGCCAAAAAACTTTTTTATAGATGTGCCTTCAGAATTAGCTGAAGAAGTATCAAAAGCAAAACCGGAACATGTTTTGGAGATCGGAATAGAATGGACTTATAGACAGGTTGAAGAATTATTAAATAAAAATGTTCCGGCAATACATTTTTATATAATGCAAAATTCCGAGCCAATTAAAAAATTAATGAAAAAAGTAGGTATGTAAATGATTAAGCCTGCAATAAAGTTTAATATAAACCCAAAAATTCCAAAGAGAATAAAATGGGGAATAGCCGGAGATAATATTAATATCGGTGAAAATTTTCTTCCTGCATTTAATAAAGTTCAATTTGGAAAAGTAACATCATTATATTCACATAATCTGACGATAGTTAAGAAGCTTGCTGAAAAATTCAGCATTGCAAACTATTCAAATAATTATGACCAATTTTTAGAATCGGAAATTGATATCGTCTATTTCGCAAATACCAATTCCGAAAATTTAGAAATGATAAAAAAAGCAGCGACTAAAGGGATAAACATATTATGTGAGAGTCCGATAGCATTAAACATAAAAGAAGCAGAAGAAATTATCAGAATATGTTCCGAACGAAATGTAAATCTTTTTATAAATCAGGCACATCGGCTTCATCCTCTTTTAATAAAAGCAAAAGAATTAGTTGATTCTAATTTTCTTGGTAAAATTATTTCGGTTTCGGTATCATTGCATAGTAGTATTATGAAAAATGAATCGGAGGATTCCGGTGAACATGGGATTATTAACGAATTGGGTTTTCAAGCTGTTGATATGCTCCGTTTTTTCGGAGGCGAAATATCTGAGATAAAGGGATATATTGATAATTTTATTCTACATTCATCCAAAGAGGATTATTCGGCTGCGATAGTTAAATTTAGTAAGGTAGGATATGGAATTTTTAGTATATCAGCATTTGCAAAGCAGAGAATAAATCACATTGAAATATCAGGAATAAATGGAACACTCCTAATTGAAAACAATCTTGGTAAAAAGATGAATTCTTCACGCCTAGTTATTGATGTTCATAAAGAAGGCAAAATGGTTTTTAGAAAACGTGCGAATAAAATTACGGCAATGATAAGAAGTATTCATAAAACATTATCAAAAAATCTTCCTCCATTTACTTCGGGCGAAGAGGGTTTGAAAAATTTAATAATTATAGAGCAATTAAAGAAAAATTAGTAAGAGAAATTCTATGTCTAAAAATATTGTGTTGTTAATGGGAGGAACTTCTCCCGAAAGGGCTGTCTCAAAAAATTCTAGTAAATCGATCCTTACGGCTTTAAGAAACTTAGGCTATAATGTTAGGGTTATTGATCCGGGATATGGATTAAATCAGCCAAATATTGAAGATGACTTTTTTAGTGAGAAAGATTATTCCGATTTATCTAATGAAAATTATGTGAAGGTTTTTAATTCAGAATATTTTGATAATATAGACCTTGTATTTATCGGGTTGCATGGCAGATGGGGAGAAGATGGAACAGTGCAATCACTTTGTGAATTAAAAGGGATTCGATATACAGGAAGCGGAGTACTAACGAGTGCTCTTGCCATGGATAAATACATGACGAAGATAATGTTTCAGCATTTTAATGTAATTACACCAAAGTGGTTTATAGTAAAGAAATCAAATGTGGATATTGAAAAAACCAAAGAAAAAATAAATAAATTTTTTGGTTATCCATGTGTTATCAAACCAAATGATCAAGGTTCGACCGTAGGATTATCTATTTGCCGAGGTGAAATCGAATTGGATGTGGCAATCAAGTCTGCACTTGAATATTCTGAAGTTGCTTTGATAGAAGAATATATACCCGGAAGAGAAATGACAGTCGCGGTGTTAGATCAACAACCTCTTGCAGTGCTTGAAATAAAGCCGAAACATGGCATTTACGACTATGAATGTAAATATACAACCGGAATGAGTGAGTATATAGTTCCTGCCGATATTCCTGCAGAGACAGCCGAATATTTGAAAAGGCAAGCTTTACTGGCATATAATTCTGTCGGTTGTAAAAATTATGCACGTATAGATTTCCGTTTAACAAATAGCAATAAATCTTTTTGTCTCGAAGTAAATACTTTGCCCGGGATGACGAGCTTAAGCTTAGTGCCTAAAATGGCTCAAGCAGCGGGTATTTCTTTTGAGGAATTAATTAATAAAATTGTCAATTATTCATTAAAATGAAAAAGAAGAATACCAGCGGTCTAATTGTATCTCTCATAATTTTTTTATTAGTTATTTCCACAATTTCTTTTATAGTATTTAATGAAAGTGGTTTGTTAAACTATATTAAAAGTAAGAATAGATTAGATGAAGTAAATAGGGATATAGAAATAAGTAATGATTCGATAAAAAGCCTTGAGAGTCAGATTGATTCGCTAAAATATAATAGGTTTAAAAAAGAGAAAACGGCAAGAGAGAAATATAGAATGTTTAGAGAAGATGAAAAGCCGATAGAGATAGAGGAAAAATGAAGATAGATATACCGGTAATCCCGCTTGCCGAAAGGAGTCGTCCAAAATCTATCGATGAATTTAAGGGACAGGATCATTTGCTCGGTGATGGAAAACCACTAAGAATAATGATCGAAAATGATAACGTAAGTTCAGTCATTTTATGGGGTCCTCCGGGAACAGGAAAAACAACAATAGCAAAAATCATTTCAGAAAAAACAAACTCGGAATTTTTTCAAATCAATGCAGTTTCTTCAGGCGTAAAAGAAATTAGAAGCATTATTGAAAAATCGAAAGAGAATAAATTATTTCAAAAACGTACAATTTTATTCATTGATGAGATTCACCGCTTTAATAAAGCGCAGCAAGACGCTTTGCTTTCATCAGTGGAATCTGGCGATATTATTCTTATTGGTGCGACTACCGAGAACCCTTCGTTTGAAGTCATCCCGGCTTTAAGATCGCGAGTAAAAATTTACACATTAAATTCTCTTACAGAAGAAAATCTTAGAGAAATAATTAATGAAGCAATAATCAGAGATCCATTTTTAAGTTCGTTAAATATAAAATCAGTTGATAGTGATTTTATAATCTATGGTTCGGGGGGAGATGCACGAATACTTCTTAATTTATTGGAGAGTACAGTAATTCATGAAATAAAAAAAGATGAAATAATAGTATCAAAAGAATTGATTGAAGAGATACTGCAGCGGAAAAATATTTTTTATGATAAAGATGGAGAAGAACATTATAACGTAATTTCTGCATTCATCAAAAGCATGAGAGGAAGCGATCCGGATGCAGCTTTATATTGGATGGCAAGGATGCTCGAAGGGGGCGAAGACCCAATATTTATTGCTCGGCGCATGCTAGTCTTGGCTTCGGAAGATATCGGGAATGCATCTCCGAACGCATTATTAATTGCGCAAGCTACATTTAGCGCAGTTGAAAGAGTTGGAATGCCGGAAGGAAGAATTATATTAGCTCAGTGTGCAGTCTATCTTGCTTCACAGCCAAAAAGCAATTCTTCATATATGGGTATCGAAAAAGCTTTAGCTTTTGTTAGAAATAATAAACTTTTTCCGGTACCTTTAAAATTAAGAAATGCTCCCACCTCATTGATGAAAAATTTAAATTATGGTAAAGATTATCGGTACGCTCACGATTTTGATAATCATTTTGTTATTGATAATTATTTACCAGACGAGATGAAAGAGATGCAATTTTATTTCCCTTCCGAAAACGGTCAAGAAAAAAATATTAAAGAGAGGTTAAAACAGCTTTGGAAAGATTTCAAAAAGTATTAACTACAAAGACAAAAATTAATTACGTATAAAAAACATTCCGGGCAATTGCCTTATCACACCTTTCATTTCTAATCCAAATAGATTTACTAAACAATCTGAAGTATTAATATTAGCAAGCGATGAAATTTCATCTACCTGTTTTGGCTCATCATTAAGTATTTGATAAATTTTTTCTTCAAAGAAATTTAATTCAGGTATGTTTTTCTCATCAGAAGTTGTTTTAAGTTTCGGAATATTTAGATCATATAGTACGTCATCAATATTTGTAATTAGTTTAGCTCGATTTTCTTTTATTAATTGGTTAGTTCCCTCACTAAGCTTTGAACTAATATTACCGGGTACTGCAAAGACATCTCGGTTTTGTTCTATTGCATAATTTGCCGTGTGCATTGCACCGCCATTAATGCGAGTTTCTATTACAATAGTTCCTAAAGATAAGCCCGAAATTATTCTATTTCTACGCGGAAAATTTTGTGCATCGGGCTTTGTTTCATAATCATATTCAGTGATTACAGCTCCATTCTCAATAATGCTATTAAATAGATTTCTATTTTCTGAAGGATAGATAACATCCATCCCGGTTCCCATAACTGCGATTGTTCTTCCACCGTTTTGAAGAGCATTACGATGAGCAATAGTATCAATGCCTCGAGCCATACCGCTAATAACAGTTACATTATTTTTGGATAGAGCGGAAGCGAAATACTCGGCTTGTATTTTTCCATAAGCGGAAGGCAGCCTTGTTCCCACAATAGCCACCGCCGATAAATCAGTTTTAGTGATTTCTCCTTTGATAAATAGATATAATGGCGGTGAGTAAATATTTTTTAATAAGTAAGGATAATCTTTATCTAAATATGTAATTAATCCTGTATTATTTTTTTCGAGGAATGAAGCGTATTTATCAAATTCAGATTTTATAAAATTTTCATCTGAATTAATTTTTAATAATTGAGAAGCTTGAGTAGGAGAAATACCTTGAATGGTAGTAATTGATTCGATATTAGAATTGGCAATAAAATCAAGGTCTTCAAAAGAAGATAAAAGTTGGATTGTTTTTTGAATACCAATTCCATCAATTTTTAGGATGGAATTGATAAAATAATAATTTCTAAAAGTTTTGTAATTCAATTTATTCGTTGATATCTAAGTTATCCACGATAGCTACAACCATTGTATTTACAGGTGCATTGGCATGTCCAAGCATCTGTTGAATTGCATCTCCTTCTTGGCAAATTAAAACTATGTCGCCAATTCCTGCACTAATCAAATCAAGAGCAATTACATCTTTATCACCAATGTATTCACCATTAGTATCTACTTCATGAGCCAAAAGCAATTTATGGCCAATAAGACTTTTGTCTTTTGGAGTAGAAACAATATTACCCTTTATTTTCGCTAGGAACATTAGAATCTTCTTTTATAGAAACTGATTTCTTTTTTCTAAACATAATGCTTAGTGGAATAATTACTACATAAGTAATAAAAAGTAGAATTGGAGAAATAACAAGTGAAGAAGAGCTATCCCAATTACCTTGTCCCATAAAGTAGAAGCCGGCAATAAGAAGAACTAATCCAACGCTAAGAATTAAATAGTTTTCTTTAATCCAATAATCAGTAAATGGTGATTTCAGGATTTTTTTAATTTCTTTCGATTTCGTTTTTATTTTAGCCATAAATAAGTCGCCTTAGTTTAAGAAAAAAAGCCCAGTGTTGGGGGGAATCACTGGGCTAAAATGCTCCCCCGATATTTAAATCAGGATTGCACATCAAAAATATAGTATCTAGTTGTGTATGTCAAGCACTTTTATGCTATATATTATAAACAATCTTGCGTATAGTATCAAATTGTAAATAAGGATACTGCTGTTGAAGTTCATATATAGCATCCGTAGTAGAAATTTCTGTATCACGTAAGGCTTGATATTTTTTTCTAATGATATGATTCCTAACCGATTTCTCATTAATTAGGTCTCTTTCTTTTAATACTGAATATATATCATTGCTAATAAGATCAGAAAGAGGATTATCAGTTAAATCATCTTTATTTATTTTTTTGTTATCCATTATTAACTCCATGTATCTAAAGTGAATATTTAGTTATTAAACAGGAAATGGAACTTAAAGTTCCTATATCATGTATTATATGTAATTCGGCGAATAGAAAAAGGAAGGGAAATCAGAGGAAATGATAAAAAAGAGAAAGAAAAAGAAAATGATTAAACTTTTTTTAAATTAACTCTTGACAAAGAGAGTTCGATACTATACATTAGGAACTATGCTTTTTTACAGTATGTCACGAAAGAAAGCATGTTCTAAGAAAAAATGAAATTAAAGTTTGGAAGGACTTGACAAAGTAAAGATTATGCTTTACATTAGAAGTCCGTTTTTGAAATAGTTCTTTGATAGAGTGAGCGACTAAATAAAATATTTAGTAAGAGTAATTCAACCGAATACGCGAAAATTAAAATAATTTACAACGGAGAGTTTGATCCTGGCTCAGGACGAACGCTGGCGGCGTGCTTAACACATGCAAGTCAAGGGGAATAGGGTAGCAATATCCTTAGTACACTGGCGCACGGGTGAGTAAAATATAAGTAACCTACCTCTAGATATGGGATAACACTTCGAAAGAAATGCTAATACCGTATAATGCAGCGGCACCACATGGTGATGTTGTTAAAGTCGTAGTAGACGTCTAGAGATGGGCTTGTAACTGATTAGCTAGTTGGCGGGGTAACAGCCCACCAAGGCTACGATCAGTAGCTGGTCTGAGAGGATGATCAGCCACACTGGAACTGAGACACGGTCCAGACTCCTACGGGAGGCAGCAGTGAGGAATATTGGGCAATGCCCGAAAGGGTGACCCAGCAACGCCGCGTGAAGGATGGAGGCCGTAAGGTTGTAAACTTCTTTTGTAGGGGACGAAAAAGCTTGTTGAAAGCAAGCATTGACGGTACCCTAAGAAAAAGCCCCGGCTAACTACGTGCCAGCAGCCGCGGTAATACGTAGGG
>LOEU01000041.1 GCA_001516025.1 bacterium BRH_c32
TAGGATATTTATTTCAGGATCGGTTTAAAAGCGAGCCTGTAGAGGATGAGATATATTTTTCAAAATCCAATAAAGGCTGGAATAGTAACAAACATTCAAAACTATAACTGGACTAATTACATTGATTATATTGAAGGAAATAATAGGTCTGATGCAGACTTTGCCCTTGATATTTTCAGCACAGATAGAGAAAAAGCCGTAAGGAGCTTTATAGAGTATGTAAACAAAGAGAATGATGATGAATGCATGGATATGCCTGGAAAGCGGAGGTTAGCAGACTATGATGCTATAAAAATAATCAAGTCTCATTGTAAAGTTGCTCATGGGGTAGATCTACAAAAATTCGAGATAAACATAAGAAACTTATACATAAAAGATCTTAAGGAAAGTTATGGATTATCAATTAGACAGATTGAAAGATTGACAGGAATTAATAGGGGGATAATCCAAAAAGTATAGTGTGACGATAACCCCGTCCCCTTGTCACCTATATAAGCCCAAGCCAGTATGCCGGGATATTCCGCATATGCGTCTATGAAAGGAGCTATTGAAACGCTTACACGATACCAAGCTAAAGAACTGAGTTCAAGAGGTATTAAATAAATACAGTGGCTCCAGGTCCCATTGCTACCGATTTTGCAGGTGGTATTATCCGAGACAATGCTCAGTATAATGCTAATGTAAAAGCAGCTACGGCACTTGGACGCGTAGGAGAGCCAGATGATATTGGAGGAGTGGTCGCATTTCTTTGCACGGAAGATGCTCGCTGGATTACTGCGCAACGAATTGAAGTATTCGGTGGAATGAACCTATAGAATGTATAAAAACTGCTATACACCATTGCTACCTGAGACCAAAAACCAAACGTTTCTATACAAAAGAAAATATCCGAGAATTATTACACAAATAGAAGACAATAATGCCTATAGTTTCAATATTATCCTGCCGCCAAGGCCCCACCAGGCTCAAGCGGCATCTTTTTTGTATCCTCAAGGCATTGTGAATGCGTGGTAAAGCTTGAGAAGGTGTGTAAATAAGTAGTAGCAATGAATTTGAGCTCTACAGCATAATGATGGTTACTTGCAGATTTTAGTGTTTGGGAACATATCTATTGATTTTTTGATGATGATAGAGATTATTTAACTTGTTGGTGTTTAGATACTGGCAGAAAGTTTTGAAAAAGTGTTGACGCATGTTGAATATTGTGCTATTATACACTCAAAGTTGCAACTTTGAATAAGATAATAACTAAATATCAAGTTAGTTTTCTAGGGTTCCGCAGTTTGTATTGGCTGGTCCAAGAGAAAACGCACAGGAAACTGTGTACACGGAAGGATAAAAGCCTGGGAGATATTTCTAAAATATTTCCTTAGGCTTTTTTTATATTCATTTGTTGTCAGTAAAAAGTATCCGATTAAGGAGGCGGTATTATGTATATGAAATTTATCCCAATAGCATTGGTTGTATTGTCTAGTGTTTGCTATCATGTAAGTCAAAAATCAACTCCATCTGGCTTAAATCCAATTGTAGCCTTGATTGTAACGTATGTTACGGCTTCGGTAGTATCTATCCTTTCCTACTTTGTATTCGTTCCGAAATCAGATTTAGTTGGGCTGCTTGAGGCTATTAAAAATGCAAACTGGGCGAGCTTACTGCTTGGATTTACAGTAGTTGGTTTGGAATTGGGGTTTTTATTGGCTTATCGTGCAGGTTGGAACATAAGTATAGCGGGACTTTTATCTAATACTTTGGTTGCTTTGATGCTTATTCCAGTAGGACTTTTGTTGTTTAAAGAAACCATATCACTTACATCAGTCATAGGAGTGGTTATATGCATCACAGGTTTAATCTTCGTATCCAGGTAATTAGGTGGGATTGGATTAGTAACGGGATCTTGCTTTATAATAGAATAAAGCGATGAAACTAAAGAATGTTGGTTAAAACGGGTAATTAATGAGAAACATCAAATCCATGGAAATATTTTAGGAGGAAATATGACAACAATAGCGATTTGAATGGAGATCTTGGGCAAGATTTTGAGTTACAACGAAATTTGATATCAAATTAATGCAATGTTGTTATGTTTCAAATACAAAATCAAATACAAGGAGGAAATGTGATGAAAAACTTTAAAATTGAAGATGATTTCTGGAATGTGTTCCCCAATGCAAAAATAGGGATCGTGGTCTGCAATAATATTGATAACACTGTTCGGGACAGGGAGCAATATGAAGAAATGCTTTCAAGTGCAGAAAAAGAAGTTACCAAGTATTTTAAAGAAGAAGAATTTAGTAACAACCCTGTTATCAAAGTGTGGAGAGAGGCATTTCAAAAGTTTAAGACTAAGAAAGGTGCTCGATCCTCAATTGAGGCATTGCTAAAACGGGTTCACAATGGGAACCACATTGGCTCCATTAATCCTTTGGTAGACATTTACAACTCTATTTCTTTGAGATATGCACTACCTTGCGGTGGAGAAGACATTGACACCTTTGTAGGGGATGTAAGATTAACAAAAGCTGTAGGCGACGAGTATTTTATAACCTTGGGAACTGATGAAAATGCACCGCCGTACGAAGGTGAAATTGTCTATAAAGATGATGAAGGTGCCATTTGCAGATGCTGGAACTGGCGAGAGTCTGTAAGAACAATGTTGACTGAACATACAAAAAATGCATTCTTGTGTATCGAACTGATGGATGATCAAAGGATGGAAGACTTTCAAAGAGCTTTAGAAGATTTGGCGAAAAGTGTACAAGACCACCTTGGTGGAACCTATCAAATTTCAGTATTAGATATTGACAACCAGGTCATTACAATTACTAAGTAGGAGGTTATTAAATGGGAAAATTCACTTATAAAGATATCTATATAGAGGATGGTAAGAAAGTTCTTGAGGTTAATGTGCTCCCAGAAAAATACTGCAACTTTGACTGCATATTTTGTCCTATTGGGCGATCTCCAAAGAAAGTGGATACACAAATGACTTTTGATGGATTTCAAGAATCTATGCAATATTTGGAGAACATGATTGAAAGGACAAAGCCAGAACTGATTTTTATCAATTCAAAAGGTGAAGCTTTTGTACATGATAGAATTGCTGAAATTATTGGTTTTATCAAATCCAAGGACTTGCCGGTCAAGCTGCTTTCAAATGGCTATTTATTGGGTGATGCAACGTATAGAGAAATCGCCAATATGTGTGACGAAGTAATCGGTGAGATTAAAGTGATTACAGAAGAAGATTTTCAGAAAGTTCAGAGACCAATTGAAGGCTACACTTTGGAAGAATATATTTCCAACATGGTTTCATTCAACAAGCAATATACAGGCAAGTTCATTTTTGAAATAACAATTGTGAAGGGATACAATGATGATGAAGCATCGGTACAGAAGCTAAAAGAGGTTACTAAGTCCTTGTCGCCAAGTAAGGTTATTGTTGTACGAATGGAGGACGAACCGTTTAAGAAAAAACTTGGTATCTCAGATGAAAGATATGCAGAAATTACTCAAGCATTGTTAAGTGAGTAAAAAATTAATATAAACCACTTATGAAAACTACCCTTCCGCCAAGGAACCACTGGGTTTTAACGACATCATTTTTGTCTACTCAAGGCACGTGGAGATGGTACTTTCATTAAAAAGCATAGCAAGAAGATTTGAATTGAGTCTTCAGGAGGATTAATTAGAGGAGGATACATTATGAAAATTTCAAAGAAAGATGCGTTGATATGGTTTGATTTCTTTTCACAATTGCCTGAGGAAGAGGAGATTAGTACAAAACATGAAGAAATCATTTACTCTACCTTTGCACAAATTGAGGCAGCGATCGATCATAGAAATGATACGTTAATGTCGAAAATTAGAAGTTTGAAAACTTTGGAGAATAGAACTTTTTTTGTGGGAAATGAAAGCAAATTTCCTCAAGGATGTCGTTCTTGTCTGTTGGGCACTGGTTTGAGTGCAATTAGGAAAACGAATAAATGTAACTTAGAGTGTAAGTTCTGTTATAATTATGGACAACTAGAAGATATTCCGACCGTTGGAGAAGATATGTGGGAAATTGGGGGCACTAAATTTTATGAGAAGGATATTGATTTGCTTCTTTCCATTCACCAGAAACCCACTGGCATTTCCTACGTTTTTTTAGAGCCATTCATGGAAATTGAAAAATACTATTCCGTTATAAAGAAATTTAGTGATGCTCAAATTCATCAACATTTATACACAAATGGCACTTTAGCTATGGAAGAGACATTGAAAGCATTAGGCGAAGCCGGTCTTAACGAGATACGTTTCAACCTGGGTGCTTCTAAGTGTTCAGACAAAGTTATTGAAAATATTGGAACAGCGAAAAAATATATTAAAAATGTAGGTATTGAAACTCCGATGACTCCTGAGTTTTTCGAAGCATTTTTTAAGAAAAAGCAAGCGATCTTAGAGACAAAACTCGATTTTATCAATTGTGCAGAATTACATTTAAATGAGAATAACATAGACAATTATTATGGAGAAAACATGTATATTTCCAGACATGGCTATATATCTCCAATTTGGAGTAGGGAATTAACTCTGAAATTCATGAAAATAGCCGATGAAGAAAACTGGGATTTAGCAGTTCATGATTGCTCAAACTATACAAAATTTGTTAGAGGTTTAAATTTGAGCAGCAAAGAGGGTATGTGGTTCGGAGGCAGTAATTATGCCTGTGAGTTTTCCAGAATTCCATACGAAGTATTTTTACCAATACTGAATGATGACAATTTCAAATTTTTAAGTGAAGAAGAATTGCCTGACGACTATAAACCAGTATTGCTAAATTATTAGAGTGTCTTGGCATTTTGTTTTTCTTTAAAAAAGCCAGAAACACTCCGATGAAGGAACGAGATAAAAAATGTCAGGATTATTCCGGCTATATCGAAAGAGAATAAAAAGCTCAAAGTTGCCGCCTATTGCCGGGTCAGTACCTTTGGAACGGCGCAGCTTCGCAGTCTGGAGATTCAGATAAAAACCTACACTAAGATGATACGAAGCCATCCCAACTGGCTTTTTGCCGGTGTGTTCTTCGATGTTGGAAGCGGATTGCGTCGACGTGGCAGAGCCGGGCTGGACAAAATGCTCAGGAAAGCGGCGAAATGTAAAATCGAATGAAGATGGCATCGGGTTAGCGTCTTTAAGGTTTACTCCTTTGAAAATTTAATTCTCTCCACTTTAATTATAACATATAAAAAATTGTAAATGTAGACTATTTGTTCTCATATGCTAGTGCTATAATGCAATAGCATATTAATGCAATTTGCTGGAGAGTATTATTATGGAAAGGATGTCATCAAAATTATCAAAGAAGGAATTGCCAAAGGAGGTAAACATATGAGTTCCTATGTGCTTGGTTTTCAGGACATTGACAAAACAAAACTTATGGTTGTTGGGGGTAAAGGTGCGAACCTGGGGGAACTTTCCAGGATTGAAGGAATACACGTACCGGATGGCTTTTGTATTTCTACTGAAGCCTTTAAAAGAATCATTGGGGAAATGTCGACGTTTAACGAACTACTTGATAAGTTATCGCTTCTAAGGGTAGAAGACCGTGATAAAATAGGTGAACTTAGCGGTGAGATTCGCAGGGTCATGGTCGGGATAGCCATCCCTGAAGACATTAATGAAGATATCACCCGCTTCCTTTCCAGGCTTGGAGAAAAAAATGCCTATGCAATACGATCCAGCGCAACTGCAGAGGATTTACCGACGGCCTCCTTTGCAGGCCAGCAGGATACGTATTTGAACATTATTGGAAAGAAGGCAATCCTAAAGCACGTCAGCAAGTGCTGGGCATCGCTGTTTACCGAGAGGGCAGTAACTTACCGCCTACAAAACGGCTTCGACCACCGTAAAGTCCATCTGTCAGTGGTTATTCAGAAGATGCTCTTCCCGCAGGCGGCAGGAATTTTGTTTACTGCCGATCCCGTCAATTCTAACAGGAAGGTGTTATCCATTGATGCCAGCTTTGGGCTTGGTGAGGCCTTGGTCTCCGGCCTGGTGAATGCTGATATCTATAAAGTGCGTAACGGCAAGGTTATCGATAAGAAGATATCCACCAAGAAGCTGGCTATTTATGCCTTAAAAGATGGCAGTACTAAAGAACAGGAGCTTGAGCCTGAGTGGCAGAATAGGCAAGCGCTGAGG
>LOEU01000042.1 GCA_001516025.1 bacterium BRH_c32
AGCAGCAAAAAACAATGAGATGGTTGAAATATCTTTAACTCTGAATGGGAAAGGAAAATCTGCTAAAAATAGAGGGACAGAAGTTTTTGATTTAATATCTAACCCGGAGAAAGGATATTCGTTTGCGCTTGCATCTTCAATTATAAGCTTGCATAATGGAAATGTAAAATTTGAAACCGGTGAAAGCGGTATCAAGTCGATTTATTTAAATATGCCGGTAAATGAAATATAATTATTAAGAATAAAAAAATTAGGTGAACAAATGAAAAAATTATCAAAGCTAATATTGCCCGCTATCTTTATAGTAGTAATAGCCATTATGTATTTTACATACTTTGCCAGAACGGATGAAGTTGGTTCATTAGATAAATTCAGTCCGGGCAGCGAGATAAATCAGGAAGTAAATGTGCGCGTTGTTAAATCAAAGATTGAAAGAGATGCAAGCGGCAACATAAGCTCTTTTTACGCAATTGATAAAAACAATGTTGAAGTTCAGGTTACTTCACACGAGCCGATACCGGCGGAAGTTGCCAACACAGAAGTTGTTGAACTATTCGGGCATATGCACGGGAATAGTCTTGTGGCTGCGAAAATTACAATTATAAAATGATAAAGTTTAGAAAAATTTATTAAATAATCTGAGAGACGTTTATGTTAGGTAATATTTTTTTGGTTGCAGCGTTACTATTTGCTCTGTATTCATTGTTAATGTATTACAGAGTATACAAAGGATTCGCAACAATCGGTAAAGCTAGAATTGGTTATCATTTAACAACAATATCGGTTTTAGTTGCTTCGTTCTTATTGCTTCTTTTCATACTCCAACATCAATATCAATACAAATATATTTTTGAATACAGCAGCAGCGAGCTTTCTACCGGTTTATTAATCTCTTCATTTTTTGGCGGGCAGGAAGGAAGCTTTTTACTTTGGCTTTTATTTACAATGCTGATTGGTTTGGTGGTTATGAACCAGGTATCAGAAGAAAAAAATTTTGAAACCCATGTAATGATGCCTTATCTGCTTGTCGTAATCTTTCTGCTGGTTATGGTAAATCCTTTGTTAAAAAGTCCCTTTAACTATTTATGGACTGATCCCACCTTTGTTGATACAAAATTTATTAACCAGAATATCTTAGGGTATTCTTTCATGCAAAATTTTATCTTTCAGGATAAAGACGCCGGCAAAACATTTGTCAAAATAAGTGAAGAGCTTATTAATACAATTAAAGCAAATGGTTATTCTATAGATAATTTAATAATTCAGGGTAAAGGGCTGAATCCTTTGCTGCAAAACTTCTGGATGCAGATTCATCCGCCTTTTTTATTTTTGGGATTCGCACTTGCATCTACACAATTTGCTTTTGCAATAGCTGCATTAATTAAAAATGAATACAGGGTATGGATTAAATTAAATTTAGTATGGGCGTTAGCTACTGCACTGGCGCTGCTTCTTGGAATTATGATTGGCGGCTACTGGGCTTATGGAGTTTTGGGATGGGGCGGTTACTGGGCGTGGGACCCGGTAGAAAATTCAAGTCTCATTCCTTGGATATTCTCAATAGCTTTAATACATACGCTCATAATCCAGAAATACTCCCAAACAAAACATAAGCTGGGAAGCTTGATAAGAACAAATTTGATATTGTCAGTATTTACTTTTGTGCTGGTTGTTTACAGCACTTTCCTAACACGAAGTGGTCTTCTTTCCGAAGCTTCTGTCCATTCATTCAGCGACTCCGGTTCGTTTGTTTATTCTGTGCTACTGATATTTCTGATAGGGTTCTCCCTATCGGTATTTGCTGGGATTTATATGAGAAGAAAAACTTTAAATAACCAGCATGAACTATCGCAAAATATTTTTTCGCGAGACATGGGCTTGTTCTACGGCTCAATGTTGTTGATTGGTTCTGCAGTAGCAATTCTTGTCGGAACTTCTGCGCCAATTTTCGGCAGTTCAGTTGACTTAAGTTTTTATAACCGGGTTAACTCACTCCTTGCAATTTTTATGGTTCCTTTGATAGGGGTGACATTATACTTTTACTGGCAGAACACATGCGTTAAAGAGTTCATAAAAAATATAACAATTACCGGTGTGGCCGCTTTAATTGCTTCTGTTATCCTAATATTTTTTGCTGGTATTTCAGATATCCTTTACTCTCTTATTTTATTTGAATCAGTTTTTACGATAGTTGTAAACCTTGTGTTCATCTTCAAATTCAACAAAAACTTAATCTTAATGGGTGGTCATATTGCGCATATAGGTTTTGCACTTTTTCTTATCGGCGCAATTTTGAGCGGTCTGTTATCATTATCTGAAACTGTTGACCTACCGATAAATAAAAGTCAAATAGTATTTAATAAAAAGCTAACCTATTTAGGAAACGAACCGGTAGATAACGGTAAAAAATATGCTTTCACTGTTAAAGTAGAAGATGGAAATAATATTTCTACTCTGAAGCCGGTCATGTATATGTCTGAATATAACAACAGTTTGATGAGAGAGCCGGATATTTTAATTACCGCCGCAAGAGATTTATATATTTCTCCTTTATCTTTTACTGATGCAGGAGACGCCGGCATTAAAGAAATTACTTTGAAGAAAGGCGAACCATATAAAGCAGGTAATTCCGAAATTCTTTTTGAAAAGTTTGACCTTCCGAAAGATGCTATGGATAAAATGATGAACAAAGAACCTTTTGACATTGGAGCTAAGATGAAAGTTACTTCTAATGGAATTTCAAAAAGCTTTGACATCATTGTAAATAATCAATCGCCAAACAGTTTCCAAATAAAAGAGGAAGAGTTGAATTTTACGGCAAAAAGTTTTGATGTAAGCGGAACGATTAAATTCGACGTAACGGATTTAAACAATAAAGAAGTAGTTAAAGCCGAAATATTGTCTGTTGAATATAGAGAGAAACCATTGATAAATCTTGTTTGGGCAGGAGTGCTGCTAATGGTTGTTGGATTTGTTTTCATGATAATAAAGAGGTTGGGGGAATCAAAAAGTATGGAGTAATAAAATGCAGAACAATTCCGGCTATAATTTTTCTTTTATGAGTGAAGCGAAGCTCCCGCCGATTTATATGAATGTAAGGCAAATTGAATTTGTTGTTACGCAAATTTTACAAAGCTTTATTGAACAAAGCACAGGAAAAAAGGAGCTTGTAATATTAGCAGCAAAAAACAATGAGATGGTTGAAATATCTTTAACTCTGAATGGGAAAGGAAAATCTGCTAAAAATAGAGGGGCAGAAGTTTTTGATTTAATATCTAACCCGGAGAAAGGATACTCGTTTGCACTCGCGTCTTCAATCATACATTCACACAATGGAAATGTAATACTTGAAACCAGCGAAGAGGGCATAAAGTCAATCTTATTAAATATGCCGGGAAATGAGATTTGAAAATCAATTATGAAGTGATACAGAATAATTCGTATATAGAATAAAGACCGATGAAAATATTTGTAGTTGTATTGAAGATGTTTTAAAGACAAGATTGAATGATAGAGAAAGGGATGCAGTTCAGATTTAAGATATAAATTCAAAATATGATGAGGATGAAATGGAATTAATAGTATATAGAAAACTGAAAGTATTGCCGGTTATATTATTCTTATCCATTTTTATAACAGGATGTAATCCATTGATTATTATTGAGGCAGGCAAAAACAGCGCTGTGCAGGAATTATACGTTGATAACTACAAAATGCAAGTCCGGATTACACTTCTATCAGATGAGAACGAATATCTTTGTTCATTCTTACTTTTTAATAGAAATGATATAAAACCGTTGGAAGGGATAAAATCTTATATGGATATAATAAGGTATGGTCCACGAAGACATAGATACGCACGAGAAAAGTTTCCCTACTTGAACGGATTGGAGCTAATTTATAACAAAATAACAAATGAATATGAGTGTAAATATAAATTTACAAGCAAGAGTAAATATGAATTGACAATAAGATTAAATGAAATTGCCGGTGAAGCATTAGAGGAAGATCTCGTTATTTCGTTCGACCAGGAAGCGAAGTGAAATAATGAATACCCGTTAATAAATGAAAAATAACCAAACATTGAGAATAATTGGCAGGTGAAAATATGAGGAAACTTTCTAAGCTGGTATTACCATTTATATTCGTAACAGTTTTAGCGGTTATTTATTTCATCTATTTCGCGCCGAGCAAAGAATTGGGTTCTTTTAGTAAATTCGGCGGAGGCAGCGAAATTAACCAGCAGATAAATGTAAGTGTTGTTAAAGAAAATGGTTTTGGGAGAAATGCAGATGGTAAAATAGTATCGTTTTATGCTAGAGACATTAATAATCTTGAGATTAAAATTACACTTCACGAACCGGCACCGGAAGAAATTGTTAATGCTGAAGTTGTTGAGCTAATGGGACATATGCACGGCGGTAACTTTAATGCGGCGAGCGTAACTATTTTGAAGTGAGAAATAAATGAAATGAGGAATTATGAAAAAATATCGATTAAAAAATATTGATTGCGCTTCATGCGCTGCAAAAATTGAAGAGGGGCTTTCGGAGATGGAGGGGGTGAAATCATGCTCGGTAAATTTTGCAAACTCTTCTCTATTCATAGATACAGACAATATTGAATCTGTGAAAAAGAAAATAAAAGAGATTGAACCGGAAGTTGAAGTTGTGGAAACGCAAGATAAGAAACTGGAAGCTGCCGAAAGTATTTGGTTGGAAAACAGGACTGAACTGATAAAAATCTTCTTAACGCTGCTGCTTCTGGCAGTTGGACTAATCTTTGAGAAAGAAATTCATAATACACCATATCGAATAGCCGAATATTTGGTTTTTATCCCGGCTTATTTATTAAGCGGTTGGGGTGTATTGAAAGGCGCTGTTCGAAGTATTACGAAAGGAAAAGTTTTTAATGAACATTTCCTAATGACGATTGCGACAGGCGGTGCCATACTAATTGATGCGATGCCGGAAGCTGTAACTGTAATGTTGTTTTATGTAGTTGGAGAATTATTCCAGGATATTGCTGTTAACCATTCACGTAAATCGATTAAAGCATTGTTAGAGATAAAACCGGATTATGCTAATCTAAAAAGCGATGGTGAAATAAAACGAGTTTCTCCGGAAAGCGTAAAAGTTGGTGAAAATATTATTGTTAAAGCCGGTGAAAAGATTCCTTTGGATGGAGAAATATTAGAAGGTAATTCTTTTGTTGATACCTCAGCATTAACCGGGGAAAGTGTTCCAAGAAAAGTTAAAGAAAAAGATATTGTCTTAGCCGGAATGATAAATCAATCCGGTTTACTAACAATAAAGGTTACAAAATTATTTAGTGAATCATCCATCTCACGAATTCTGGAACTTGTTGAAAATGCCGCTTCTAAAAAAGCAGAGACTGAGAAATTCATTACAACGTTTGCAAAATATTACACTCCGGTTGTTGTGATTGGTGCTTTACTTCTTGCAGTTATTCCGCCGTTGCTTTTTGCCAATCAAACTTTTACAGAATGGATTTATCGTGCCTTAGTTGTGTTGGTAATTTCATGTCCTTGTGCTTTAGTAATAAGCATTCCGCTCGGATACTTTGGAGGAATTGGCGGAGCTTCACGAAGAGGAATTCTGGTTAAAGGTTCAAACTATTTGGATGCTCTCACAAAAGTTAAGACTGTAGTTTTTGATAAAACGGGAACATTAACCAAAGGCGAGTTCAAAGTATCTGAAATTATTGTTAAAAATGGATTTGATAAAGATGAGTTGTTACGGCTTGCCGCTTATGCTGAATCGCATTCAAATCATCCGATAGCTAAATCTGTAATTGAAGCATACGGAGGAACGATTAATCAAAAATTGATTAGCGACGTTCAGGAATTAAGCGGTAAAGGAATAAAAGCAAAAATTAATGGGCAAATAGTCATTGTTGGAAATGATAAACTTCTTCATTTGGAAAATATACAACACGATAAATGTGATGTCGAGGGAACAGTCATTCATATCGCTACAAATTCAGTGTATGCCGGATACATTATTATTTCCGATACATTAAAAGAAGGCGCGAAAGAAACAATAAGCTTGCTTAAAAAGAAAAATATTAATTCAGTTATGCTCACGGGCGATAATAAAACGGCGGCAGAATCTTTCGCCAAGAAACTTGGAATAGATAAATATTATTTTGAACTACTACCGGAAGATAAAGTAAATCATATTGAACAAATTATTCAATCAGCAATTAAAGGAAGTAAAGTTGCCTTCGTTGGAGATGGTATAAACGATGCGCCGGTTTTAGCACGCGCAGATGTTGGAATAGCAATGGGCGCTCTTGGTTCAGATGCCGCTGTTGAAACTGCAGATGTTGTGCTTATGGCAGATTCACCTTTGCAAGTTGTAACTGCAATAGAAGTTGCAAAACGAACACGGAAAATAGTTTGGCAAAATATCTCTTTTGCGATGGGAGTAAAATTATTCTTCATTCTGCTCGGTGTATTTGGCATTGCTACAATGTGGGAAGCAGTATTTGGAGATATGGGTGTTGCAATAATTGCAATATTAAATGCAATGAGAGTGATGAAGTAAAGACATGCTACTAGAAACCAGTTTAAAAGTAGTCCTCTTTTCCAATCATAAAAATTATTGTTTTAATGTTAGAGATGGATATAAATGGAGACGGAAATACTCCCATCTCCTAAAATTTGAGTAATTAGAAATTATTGATGGCGTTTTTGTCTTAGAAAAAGATTTTGCTCAATTGCCGGTTTACTATTTTCTGATATGTTATTTACATTTTGGAAAACTACGGCACCGTGACGTTTTTCAATTAAAAAAGGATTTCTATCAGCTATCAGATTGTTGGCAACCAGGTTAATATTTGACTGGCGATTTACAACCGTAATTGCACCATGACGTTTTTCAACAAGAAAAGGATTTCTGTCGTAAACCTCATCACTTGGATTCATGCTAGAGTTATAGTTTACAATAACAACTGCGCCATGACGTTTTTCTACAAGGAAGGGATTTTTTTCAGCATAAGTATTTCCGGTTGGTTGGGCATTTATTAAAGATAAAGTTGATAATACAATTACTACTATTATTATAACGATTGACTTTTTCATGATTGTGTCCTTATTAGATTGTTGATTATATAAAGACAAAACCAATGCCATATTTTTCTTTTGAAATTAGAGGAAAAATGAATACAGATAGTTAATGGGATTAAAGAATCTTAAAATAATTTTAAGAAACTTTATAAATAACAACTAATCATTTAGCACTCATTTCAATAAAAGAAGGAATGTTATTTAAGAAACAATGATTTCTTTGTTGATACAAATTGACCGGCTTTTAATTGATATAAATAAACTCCAGAAGATAGTGAAGAATGTAGAGCTGAGAACGAAGAGCGATAACTGCCAGCAGGCATAAATCCATCAACAAGTGTTGCAACTTCTTTCCCCAAAAAATCAAATACTTTCAGAGTTACATGACCAGCAATTGATAAATGAAATCCAATTACAGTTTCGGGATTGAATGGATTAGGATAATTTTGATCAAGCGAAAAATCAATCGGCAACAAAGATGAATTCTCTTCTCTAACATCTGTAGGGCTTGTAACTAGAAATTGCCCCATCATTCCATCATCTTCGTGAGTAAGCAAATGACAATGATACATAAAGGGAACGGTTGAGTTAGCAAAGTCTTCAAATTTTGTAATGAATCTTACGGTTTCCATCGGCTCAACTAAAACAACATCTTTTCTTCCGCGTTCGTTAAGGGGCACTTGATTGCCATTTCTATCAAGCAAATAAAATTGAACATCGTGAATATGAAAAGGGTGCGCGATTAATGTTTGATTTCTAAGTTCCCATATTTCAGTATTATTCAATGGTATGTTGTAATTGATTATATCCATTGAGAAAGAAGTTCCATTAATTACAAACGGACCCGCAGCGCTCATCATACCACCGATTGAGGTAAATGTTAATACGCGTGTAACATTAGCAGTTGAAACAGGAAAAGAAGAGTTAGAAATTAAAGTTGAGGGAATAATAGTAATTGGATTCAGTGTTGGTGCAATTACATCAATTTTTAGAATATTAAAATTAGCACCGTTTAATTTATTGTTTGAATAATCGGGCAAGCTGCCGCCCATACCCACAGAATTGGAGCCAATAATTCCGGTTGGTAATTCAGAAGCATAACTCATAAGGTAAGTTGATTGCCCTTGCATAGATTTAAAATCAACTAATATTTCTGCACGTTCACCGGGAGCCAAACGAAGGCGTGTTAATAGAACCGGTGCGTTTAACAAACCACCGTCGCCACCAATTTGGTAGAAAGATTTATTCCCGAAAAAACCAAAATTATAAGTTCTTTCTGTAGAACCGTTAAGTAAGCGAAGACGAACAATTTGAGTCGGGACTTGTAAGTAAGGGTTTTTTGTGCCGTTAACGAGAAGAACAGAATCGAGCTCAGAGCGCACAATAAATTGTTTTGCCAAATCGAAAGCTCTTGATTGAACAACAATTGGAAAATCATCAACACCATATTTGCGGGGAAGCTTTAGCGTGGCTTCTTGTTCATCTCTAACAATGATAAATCCGGCAACACCTTTGGTAACATGTTCAGCTGTTTTTTTATGCAAGTGGGGGTGATACCAATAAGTAGCTGCGTTGTCCAAAACATTAAATTGCGGACTCCATGTAGTTCCAGGTAAAATTACTGTATGAGGGCCACCATCATTTTGAGGAGCTACATGCATTCCATGCCAATGAATTGTAGTTGTATCTGTTAAATTGTTCTTCACATTCATTTGAACTTGTGCCCCTTTTTTTAGTATCAAAGTAGGCCCAAGTAAACTGCCATTAACTCCCATAGTTTTCGTTTGAAAACCGGGATAAAAACTAACAGAACCGTTTTGTATTGCGAGATTGAAGTTGTTTCCGCTTAATGTATCCGGAATAGGCAGTTTATTTTGAGCGTTAATGCTATATGAGGTTAAAAAATATATAGCAGAGATACTTAAAAAAAGATGTATGGACTTGCTCATAAGAGATTCCGTTTTATATGAACTTGCTTGAATAATAGGATTAATTACAAAATAGCAAAGCCCTCTTTTTGTAGAAAAGGACTTTGCTCAAAGATTACTTAGATTATTTCATCAGCACAAATTTTTTGGTAGCCATAAAAGCACCGGCTGTTAAACGGTAGAAATAAACGCCGGAAGAGAGTGAGGAGTTAACCGATGAAAATGCAGTGCTATAGCTTCCAGCTTGTTTGAATTCATCTACAAGAGTTGCAACTTCACTTCCAAGAATATCAAACACTTTGAGAGTAACATGACTACTTACCGGAATCTGGTAACTAATAACAGTACTTGGATTGAACGGATTAGGATAATTTTGTTCGAGAGAATAACCGGACGGAAGAGCCGCATTTTCTTTAACGGCAGTTACTTTATCGGAAGTTAATATATAGAAACTGGCAATCTGACTGTTTGAAAAAGTAATTGTGTTAGCAGATTGATTAATTACTGCATTAGAAATTGTGATCCATTGGTTAGTCTGGTTATTCCAATATTTTACTTTCAAGCTATTTTTATCTATGTGGTAAGCTTGAATTTGTTTATCATCGAAATGGAATTGAATATTTGCGTTAGCGCCAAAATTCATCATACCACCACAACCGCCATTCTGCATCATTCCATTGGAACCGTTTGAGCTGAACACTCCCATTTCGTAACCCTTGAATATATTTTGTCCTTTGCCGTTTGACATATTAAAGGGATTCAATTCGAGCATTCTTGCAAACATGGAATCAGACATCATACTGCCGCCCATATTCCAGCCGCTGCCCATCATCATAAAATCTTTTTCATCAAATGGATTTGTGATTTTATCGTTTGAATTATTTTTGCGCATCCAGCCGCCGCCGAAATAATTACCGACTAATGAGGAATCTCTCCAAACTTTACCGTTTATTTGATAAACAATAACAACGTTTAAGCCGTTTGTAGTTTGCAATTTTCCGCCGACAATTGTAATGTTATCGCCGTTGTTAGGTCTCTTTACGCTGCTGCTTGATTCATACCACCAAGGGCCAAGATTCAAATAGTAATCCGGCTTGCCATCTTTGTTTTCATCCAGATAATATTGACTCATAAAATAAGTTGTATCGACAAGAACTATTCCGGATAATGTTACAGTTTGCGGTTTTGTTCCGCTTACACCAAAAGCATAACCGCTGCAATTACCAGCGTGCTGACCCATCATGTGGGTATTGTTGCCGAAATCGTTCCACATAGGATCGAATGGGTCTCTCCACAACAATCCATTAAGCTTATAAACAATAATCATTGTTAAGCCATTCATATTCATTAAGCTTGGCATCTTACCGCCTTGAATTGTTATCTGGTCTCCGGTCTTTGGTCTAATTGCTGTAGAATTATCAGGAGAATACCAAACAGGTCCGAAGTTCAAATAATAATCCGCTTTTCCATCATTGTTTACATCGATAGAATAAAGAGGCATTGGTAAAGAGGAATCGACTGTTACTTTACCGGTAAGAGTGATTTGAGTTAATGAATCGGGAAACATAAATCCCATTCCGCCGCTTCTCATGCCCTGAGCAGAAAGAGAGATGACAGATAAAAACATTAGCACGAATAATTTATATATATTTTGTTTCAAGGAACCTCCGAGAGATATTTATATTGTTTGAAACTACTAATTGTAATTAGATGAAATAAGATGAGATTTAGATTCATCTTTCCCTTTTGTCTGAAAAATAATTTAATGCGCGATTACACCGCCTAAGTAAGCAGCAGTAAGAATTAATATAAAAGCAATAAGTCCAGGCAGCCATGCATATTTTTTCAGTTTGTCAACAAACAAAAAGATAGTCCAGATAAAAAAGTTAATGATAAGAGCAAGACCAATGTTTTGGTGTAATTCGACAATCCATTCTTTTGCAGTTCCGATAAAAGGTTCAGATTGATTTTTCCCGGTAATAAATGCAACGATAGAAAAAAGAAGCGCAATAAGAACTGAAATTAATATTGCAGAATTGTAATTCTTCCATTTGAAGTTTAGCAATGAAAGAAAAAATGCAAACAGACCAAGAGCGATTGGAAAGTGAACAACTTTATTGTGCAAGTGCTCAAAAATTTGCTCTGCCGGATTTAACCTTATCGGTTCCTCTTTGATCAATTCCGGTTCATTTTTTTGTTTATATATTATTTTTGAAATGCCGTTAATTGCAATAGTATCTTTACCGACTATTGTTAATGTATCCACCTTAACTGTTTTTTCTTTTTTGTGATCTTTGCCTCCATGAGGAAATACGACGGTGGCAAGTAACAATAAACAAATAAATGTTTTCATAACCGTTTCCTATTCTGTTTAATGAGCCGGATAGCTGCTCTTTTTGTTAATAAGTCAGCTTCACTTTATAGGGAATTAATTATTAATATTTTCTCGACCTATTAGTATTTCCGGCTAAAGTTTAAATCTTGCACCAATGCTTGTTGTAAAATCCGGCATAAGATTACCCAAGCCGGCAGAACCTATGAATGAAAGAATAATCGTTTCATTTAACCTATAATTGGCACCGAGTGATATTTGCTGCGGGGCGTTATAGTCATCCAATATTTTTGTATAACCGCTGTAATATAAGAGGAGCGAATATTCACCGTAATTAAAAAACTTACCAATACCAATTCCATATGTGAAAGGATTTTTATAAGTAATTCCATCCGGATCACCGATGTCGAGATAGCCAAGATCAACAACGCCGATAAAACTACCAAAACTTTTACGTGCGGAAATAGATCCACCGTAATCTAAAACACCGGTTCCAAAATTAAGCATTGATGAAGCTGTTGGTATTTTCACTTGAGCGTTGAGATAAACTTCCAAATCATTTTCAAAGTCTGAATAAATTTCATAATCAAAGTATCCGTATAAATCACCTATCCCAAAATTCATATTATTTTGTATAGTTGTAGAAGATGTGTTATTTGTCCCGGAAGGAACCATCATTCCATTGGATTGGCTTACGCTATTTCCGTTATTATTTACAAATGGAATTGAAGCAGTAATTCCAAAACCATCTCCTTGATAACGGACGCTTCCATATACTGAAAATATTCGTGTGTAGGAATCTGATAGAAATTGTCCTCCGCTTAACTGAACACTTGAGCTTAAATACCAGCCGGTTTGAGAATAGATATTTGCAGTGAACAAGAGAGAGAGAAAGAGGAAACCAGCAATAGCCGGTTTCCTAAAATTCACTTTATGAATTATGCTTTTCATTTACCATTACCTTTTTGTTGAATGCTTTCCATATTATTCAACATTCCTCTGTATTCTTTCATCATAGTTTTCATATTGTCCATCATGCCATTCATATGATCTTTCGTGCCTTCGCCATTCATCAAGTTTTTATCGCCCATCATTTTATTCATTTGGTCGAGAACGCCTTGCATATCTTTCCCCATCTGGTTCATACCTTGCATCATGTTCATCATGCCGTTGTTCATATTCATTTGCCCCATATCGTGATTTTGCATCTGGTTATTCATCATGTTCATCATTTGATTGCTCTTGTCCATCATTTGACCCATTTGAGTCATCATGCCTTGCATGTTTTGCATCATTGAACCAGATTGATTTTGCATCATCGTATTACCGGTATTTCCACTGCCATGATGCTGATCGTGCTGAGCAGAAATAATTCCCGTAAACATTATTAATATTACCGCGCTTAATAAAAAGCGCATTCGATTTGATTTTACTACTTTCATTGTGTTTCTCCTATATGTTATTTATTGTTATTAATACACCACTATTAGGAATGGTGAGTTGTAGAATATTCTCCGCCATTTCCTCCACTATTATTATGATACCTTTTTTAATCCGCCATACTTTGCATTTATTGTTTTTACTATTTCTTCTTCTTGAGTTTTCTTCGTTACCAATTCTCTAATCAAATTTCTTTCAGTAACAGCATACTTGCATTTGCAAATTGTGAGAGTTTCACCGCTGCAATCTCCGCATGTGCAGATAAATTTAGATGAGATTCTTCCTACATTGCTTTCAATTTCCGGTGTTGATTTTGTCTCACGTGTCTTTTGAACAATTGGATCGTGATTGTGAGGAATGAATTCTTCAGCTATTCCAAATACCAAAATCAGACCGAATAGCAATGAAAGAGCAATCCAAAATGTTTTCATCTGAAGAATAATCCATATTGGACTTTTTCCTCTTAATGAATCATTATTTTTATTCATGCTCGAAATCTTTTTCATAACTTGCTCGTAAATAAATTTATCGAGAATTGTTAATTACTTTTTCTTGAAAGGAACTGGTTTCTCTTTCACTTTTAATCCGGCATCTTTTAAATTTTGCCTTGCTCTTTCAAGAGTAACTTCGCTCAATGGCATTTTGCAAATAGGGCATCTACCAGGGGTATCGGAAATTACATTCCAATCCATCTGATCTTGAAAAACTTTTCCATCTTTGTTTTTATCAATTGCTTTTAAATCGATAACTCCTTTGCGGATAACACTTGAATCGGCAACTTCAGTCATCTTAACTTCTTTTATATCGTGCTTATGTTTAGGCATTTCTGCTGACTTTATTTCTTGTGCTTTTATTAAATGACCGAACATTAGAAGAAAAGAAAAGCATACCAGAAACAAATATTTAATTTTTGACAGATTCTTTTTCACTGTGTTTCTCCTTTTTAGATTATAATTATTTTTTTAGAATATTATTACATCTTCATTCCTTCCATACCATCGGAAGATTTCTTTTTCGGAGGCTGAGTAGTTCCACCATGCTGATGACCGGTTGGCATTCCGGTTTTAAGCTGACTTTCGGAATCTATTAAGAATCCGCCCGTTGCGGCAATTTCATCACCTTCGTTTAATCCGGAAAGGATTTGATATTTATCTCCAAAGCGATTACCAATTTGAACGGTGCGAGCTTCAAACATTCCATCTCCGGCTTTTGCCCATACAACAGTTCTTTTACCAGCTATAATAACCGCATCAGTAGGAACAAGTAATCCTTGACCACCGGCACTGTTGAAGATTGTTTCACCATACATTTGTGGTTTAAGTTTACTACCAAGGCTTGCAAATTCACTTCTTACTTTTACAGTTCGTGTTTGAGAATTGACAACAGGATAAATGAAAGTAACTCTGCCGTTAAATTCTTCTCCGGGATAAGCACGAAGATGAAGTTTAACGGGACTTCCTACTTTTACATTAGATAAATTATTTTCATACACTTCCGCTATATTCCATAGAGTTGAAAGTTCTGCGACATCATAAATTGCCGTACCTTCATTTACATATACACCTTCTTGAACTTTCTTCTCAATTACAGTTCCGCTAAATGGGGAGAAGTAAGTGAGTGTAAGATTTATTTCCCTAGTCTTTTCAAGCGTTTGAATTTGATCTGAAGTAAGCCCAAAGATTTCCAACTTCTTTTTTGAAGCTTTCAAAAGAGAATTTGAGTTTGATGAATTGTTCAGAGCAATTAAATATTCATTCTGAGCTTGAACCAAATCCGGACTGTATATTTCAAACAAAGGCTGACCTTTTTTGATATAGTCACCGGTTTTATCAACCAACAGTTTTTCAATTCTTCCGTTAAACCGTGCTGAAATTGTTTTTCGATAATTCTCAACAAAATCCAGGTAGCTATAAGCAGTAACTTGTTCTTGAAGATTTTCTTTCTTAACAACTACAGTTGATACGTTTGCAAGAACTTGTTTCTTACCGCTTAGCGTAACCATATTTGCCATGTCTTTATCGTTTACAGCTTCCAGTTTTTCATCGGCGACTTTTTTAATTAGATCCATACCGCAAATGGGGCAAGAACCAGGTTTATCCATGTGAACTTGCGGGTGCATAGTGCATGTCCAATAACCATCTTGTTTTACAACTTCATGTTCATGTTTTCCGCTTTCCTCCGATTTT
The DNA here is from genome assembly GCA_001516025.1 of bacterium BRH_c32. Lineage (GTDB taxonomy): Bacteria > Bacteroidota > Ignavibacteria > Ignavibacteriales > Melioribacteraceae > BRH-c32. The sequence goes on from LOEU01000042.1 coordinate 14,977, forward strand.
GAGCAACCGGAAACAATAAGAGCAATTGCAATCAGTGGAATGAATAGATGTCTAAATATTTTCATTTTTGTTCCTCTATTTATACTTATAATATTTTTCATTATATCACCTAAAACTTTTTGATAGTTGTTCCGACCATCATTTCAATCTCGGCAAGAGACATTTGAGTATCGGCTTTTGACATATAATAATTCATCTGCTGCATCAATAACATCCGGTAAGAATCTATAACGGTTGTAACGCCGGTTCTGTTATTCTGATAAGCAGATACTTGTGATTCGGCAGCTTTAGTATAAAGCGGAATAACTTTTTCGTTGTATAGTTTTGTAAGATCTAGGGCTGTGTTATATTTAACGAGCGCCGCTTTCAACTGTGAAGTCATCTCTCTCTGCATGTCGTTCTTTTCATATTCAATACTGCTAATACCGGCATACAGTTCTTGTTCCTTTGCTTTGTATTTATTTATTGACCATGGGGCAAAAGGAAGATTGATTGAGAACATAAGTGAATACATTGTTTCTGTTTTAGGATTAAGCATTGAAAGATCACTTTTAGAAGTTAAGATCATTCCTTGCGGCATTCTCATAAACATACCTTGGACCATTAAATCGGGGATAAGCTCTCGGTTGTTTGCATCAATCATTGCTTTATTCATCTCGATCATGTTACCCATTTTTTTAAGGTTTGGATTTGAATATCCAAGAACCTCTTCTAATTTCGATTGCCCTGAATTAAGAGTTTCAACAGAAAAATCCGAGACAGCAAAAACTCCTTTTGAATCAAGATTTCTTCCTAAAAGTTTATTGAGTTTATATATCTCTGCTTCTTTTTGTTTTTCTAAAATCAAAAGCTGAGTTTCGTTTGATGAAATTTCGCTTTGAAGCGTAAGAAGATCCGCTTGATTTATTTTGTTTGTATAGTATGAAGATTCAACGGATTTTATTACATCATTTATGAGAATAATATTTTTATTCTGAACTTCGATTTTTTTATCAATCAACCAAAGTGTGTAATAAGACATTTTAACAGCTGCGGTAAGATTAACTTTATAAGATTCATAATTGTTCCCCTCTACCAAAGTATTTTTTCGCTCAACCTCTGCCATTGCGTTTAGCTTTCCTCCTAGAGGAAACATTTGCGAAAACGCAATGTTATTAGAGTTGGATTGATTAAGAACATCAATTGAATTTGTAGGCACTTGAGAGAATTCAACAGATAGATTAGGAGCCGGTAGTGTATTGATTGACTCGGCTCTTCTTTCAGAAGCCGTAATTTTATACTGCAGCGATTTTAACTGAGGATTATTTTTTACAGCTTCTGCTACTAAAGAATCAACAGACTGTGCGTTTATCTTATTCAATGCGAAAAAGAAAAGAGTAACCGCAAAGATTGCAGAGAAAAACACAGAGTTACGAAAAGACTTTCTCATTTCTAATTCTCCATTCTGACTTCTCAATTCTAAATTCTTTCCCGCGATGCGGAATTTCGTTTCACTCAACATTTTATTCTCCCTCCTTCATCCAATCAGCCATTTTGGATAATTCCAAAGTTCCTTTTTTAAGTGCGTGCTCTTTCATCATTGTAAAAAGAACCGGAGTAACTACTAGCACGTGAATAGCGCTTGTAAGCAAGCCGCCGATCATTGGAGCCGTAAGCGGTTTCATAACATCCGAGCCAGTTCCAGTTGACCACATTATAGGAATTAGTCCAACCATTGCAGTAAATACAGTCATCAACTTTGGTCTAAGTCTTAACACAGAACCTTCTACTGTCGCCTCATAAATATCTTCGTTTGTTATTGGTCCGCGCAATCCTTTTTGATGAGCACGTAATTTTTTATCCAGCGCTTCATGCAGATATACAACCATGATAACACCAGTCTCAGTTGCTATACCATACAAGGCAATGAAGCCAACCCAAACGGCAACTGAAAAATTATAACCGAGAATGAAGATCATATACATTCCACCGATGAGCGCGAAAGGAACGGAGAGCATTACAACTCCGGCTTCTACATAATCTTTAAGAGTGAAGAAGAGTAAGAAAAAGATTACTAAGAAAACTACCGGCATAATGATTTCAAGAGTCTGCTGCGCTCGAACTTTGCTTTCATACTGACCGCTCCATGTATAAGAGTAACCGGATGGAAGTTTTAATCCATCAGCAATAATTTTTTTAGCGTCAACCATAACGCTGCCCATATCACGACCGCGTGTGTTCATAAAAACTATAGAACGAAGCATTCCGTTTTCACTGCTTATCATTGGCGGGCCAGTTACTAAATTAATATCTGCTAATTCAGCCAACGGCAAATATGTAACAGCGTTTTGATTTGTGCTTGTAAGTGAAAAATCATTTTGTGATGATGGACTTTGCGGTATAATGCTTGCTTGGTTTGAACTTCCCATAGAAAAAGACATTCCACCGGAATTACTTTTTCCCATTCCACCGCTGCTCATAGAACTTGATGATGTTTGTGCGGCCATCGGGTTTGATAATGCAACCGGAACGATTAAGCTTTTCAGTTCTTCAGTGTTATCACGGTAATCTTTTTGATAACGCATTCTGATCGGGAAGCGCATTCTTCCATCAATTACAATTCCTAGATTTTGTCCGCCGATTGCTGTTTCAATAATATCTTGAAGATCGCGGATGTTTACTCCGTAACGAGCAGCTATTCCACGCTTAATGTTTATATCGAGATAGTAACCGTTTTGAACTCTTTCAGCAACAACATCCGCCGCTCCATTTACTTTCTTCAAAAGTTTTTCTGCTTTGATTGCATAAACTTCAAGTGTATCAAGGTTAGGACCGAATATCTTAAACCCGATGTCGGTTCTTACACCAGTAGAAAGCATATTGATTCTGTTGATGATTGGTTGAGTCCATCCATTACGCACACCGGGAATTTGCAATTTGGAATCAAGTTCGGCAACAATATCTTGCTTTGTTACTCCAGGGCGCCATTCACTTTTTGGTTTGAGTAAAATTATTGTTTCAATCATGCTTAACGGTGCATTGTCTGTTGCGGTTTCCGCACGTCCAGTTTTTCCTAAAACGTGATGAACTTCGGGAACAGATTTTATGATTTTATCTTGTTCTTGTAGAATTCTGTTTACTTCGGTAATGGATGCACCGGGTAATGTTACAGGCATATATAAAATTGATCCTTCATCAAGCGGAGGCATAAACTCACTGCCGGTATAATAAACCATTGGAACTGCGATTAATAGTGCAATCACATTTAATGCTATAGTAATTTTTCTATGTTTAAGCACCCAGTGAATAACCGGTTCATATAGCTTAATGAAAAATCTTGTTGTTGGATTTTTATCTTCCGGTTTGAACTTACCGCGCATCAACATTGTCATCAAAACTGGAATCAGTGAGATAACTACAATTGCTGAACCTATCATTGCAAATGATTTTGTGTATGCAAGAGGATGAAACATTTTGCCTTCTTGACCGGTAAGTAAAAACACTGGAAGGAATGATGTAAGAATTATCAATTCAGAAAAGAAGATTGCTCTGCCGACTTGTTTTGCAGAATCAATAGAAATCTTTTTGTATTCGTCCGGAGTTAAATGTTGTTTCTCTTCCAACGCCTTCGCAAGATTACGGTAAGCATTTTCCACCAGCACAATTGAGGAGTCTACTATTACTCCAACAGCAAGAATAATTCCACCAAGAGACATAATATTTGATGAGATTCCAAATAAATACATTAGAATAAATGCAATGAGAATTGAAATAGGAAGCTCGATAAGAATTCTTACAATACTTCTAAAGTGAAGAAGGAAAATCATAACCATAATTGAAACAGTGATTGACGCTTCAATTAAAGCACGTTCCAAAGTTCCGACAGCTTCTTTAATTAATGTGCTACGATCATAAGAAGTTACGATTTCAACTCCAGTGGGAAGACCGGGAGAGATTTCTTTTATCTTTTCTTTTACTTTGTCAATTACTCTTTGAGCGTTCTCTCCAGTTCTCATTACAATAATTCCACCAACAGCTTGTCCTTCACCGTTCTTTTCTAAAGCACCACGTCTTATATCACCGCCTAATGCTACGGTAGCAACATTTTTAATGAGAATTGGAATTCCATTGACGGATGTTTTTATCACTGTATTTTCAACATCACTTTTCGATTGTATATAACCTTGACCGCGAACAAAATATTCTGCGTCGCTTACTTCTAAGATTTTTCCGCCGACTTCGTTATTGCTTCTTTGAACTGCGTTAACAACATCGGAGATAGTTAAATTGTAAGCGCGAAGATCAGTTGGATTAACATCAACTTGATATTGTTTAACAAATCCGCCGATGCTTGCAACTTCTGCAACGCCGTCAACAGATGAAAGTTTATAACGGATATACCAATCTTGAACCGCACGTAGTGCACCGAGATCATATCCTTTTCCTTCAACAGTATACCAGTAAACGTGTCCAACACCGGTTCCATCAGGGCCAAGTGAGGGAACAACACCGGAGGGAAGTTGTGCTTGAACAGTGTTCATTCTTTCGAGGACGCGAGTGCGTGCAAAGTATGTATCAACACCATCTTCGAAAACAACAAATACGAAGGACATCCCGAACATTGAAGTTGCACGCACTGCTTTAACGTGAGGTAATCCTTGCAGACCAGAAACAATTGGGTATGTAACTTGGTTTTCAATTATTTGGGGTGAACGTCCCATCCATTCTGTAAAAATTATAACTTGATTTTCAGAAAGGTCTGGTATTGCATCAACCGGCAAATTAACAACACTGTAAATACCAAAGCCGATTACGATCAGATAAATAAGTATTACAATAAATCTGTTTTGTGCAGACCAATCAATAATTTTTTCTATCATTTAATTCTCCGATTAGTGTGTTTATTATTCTTCTTACCATAAAGTAACGAATATAGTTGATAAATCATATAACCAATCATTACCAAGTAAACCATGCACCAAATAAGCTGTTCCACGCTATTGTTCTTCATTTTTACTCCTACATAAATCAATAAGCGTGCCGCCAGAAAAGCTTGCTTTTTGTCTATAATCGTGTGCCGATCTTACGATCTTTTAAGAATCTTTAAATAAATTAAAGATTCTTAAAAATGTGTTTGTTTTATTCCGGTTTGGTGAGTTTATAGCTTTCAATTTTGGAATAGAGAGTTGGTAGTGAAATGCCGAGAGTTTCTGCTGTTTTCGGTTTATTCCACTTATAGTGTTCTAGGACTGAGGAGATATGTTTTTTTTCCACTTCTGCCAGAGTAATATCAAGCGGAAATGAGGAAGAATCTGAGAATTGATTTTTGAGAAGTATATGTTCTTTGAGTAGAACATCACCATTAGTTAAAACAACAGCTTGCATAAGTGTATTTTCAAGTTCACGAACATTGCCGGTCCAATCGTGTTGATTTAATAAACTCATTACTTCATCTGAAACCTTAAGAACATTTTTATGCAGTTCCCGATTTATTTTTTGTAATAAGTAATTTACAAGGATAGGAATATCATCTTTTCTTTGACGGAGCGGTGGCAGCTCTATCTTAACAACGTTCAAACGATAAAAGAGATCTTCGCGAAATTTCTTTTCTTTAACAAGCTGTTCAATGTTTCTATTTGTTGCGGTAATAATTCTTGCCTTCATCGGAATAACATTTTCACCACCGACACGCTCAAATTCTTTTTCTTGTAATACACGAAGAAGTTTGACTTGAAGATGCTGGGACATTTCCGAAATTTCATCAAGAAAGATTGTTCCGCTTCCGGCAAGTTCGAATTTTCCTTTTTTAGTTCTGTCTGCTCCGGTAAATGCGCCTTTTTCATGCCCAAACAATTCACTTTCCAGAAGGGATTCCGTTATTGCCGTGCAATTAACAGCGATGAAAGGTTCCGACTTCGTAATTCCACTGTAATGAATTGATTTTGCGACAAGTTCTTTACCGGTTCCACTTTCACCTTGAAGCAAAACAGTAACACGATTTGCGGATACTTGGCCAATGATTTTATAAACTTCTCTCATCGGTTTAGATTTACCAATGATTCTTTTTTCCGGCTGGAACTCTTCGGCTTGATTTTCTATAAGCGAATCAATTCTCTCGCTAAGTGTTTTAGATTCAAGGGCACGTGAAATTGTAACTTTTAGCCGCTCTATATCGAGAGGTTTTTCAAGGTAATCATAAGCGCCATTTTGCATCGCATCAATTGTAGTTTGAACATCATCGTGAGCTGTTATTAAAATTATTTTTGTGAGAGGATCAATCTCTTTTACTTTCTTAAGAAGTTCGAGTCCGGTTAGATTGGGCATTTTAATGTCGGAGATGATTAAATCCGGCTGTTGATTTTGAATAATACCAAAACCAATTATCCCATCTTCAGCAGAAAGGACAGAATAGCCAAGACGCTTCAAATAATTTGAAAGCGTTTGACGAATTGATTCATCATCATCAATTACTAGTATTTTTTCCATAGTCATTCATTTGTAATTTAATTTCAAAAATTGTTTCTCCGGGACGAGATGAAATAAGCGAGAATGTTCCGGTATGCTGTTCAATTATTTTTTGTGAAATAGATAACCCAAGACCGGTGCCAGATACTTTAGTTGTAAAGAAAGGATCGAAAATATTGTTTGGATCTTCAATTCCACAGCCGTCATCGGTTATGCGAATAATAAGATAACTATCAACTAAGCTAGAAGAAATTGTGATTGTTCCTTCTTCCTTTATCGCATCAATCGAGTTTTGAATCATATTAAGAAATACTTGTTTTAGCTTATCTTCGTCACCGGCAAATTCAATATCAGATGTGTTATTTATAAATGTGATCTGTTTTTGTTTTGAGTCTAATTCGACTTGATGAAATATCTCATCAACAAAATTTCTAAGAATCATATTCGATATTCTGAGAGGTGCGGTTCGGGATACTTGTAAAACTTCCTTAACAAGTTCAGTAAGACGATTGATTTCTTTACCAATGATTTGGAATGCTTCTTTATCTTCCGGTTGAAGTGGCAATGTTTGATACAAAATATCTACGTTCATTTTAATCGAAGTAAGCGGGGTTTTAATTTCATGAGCGAGAACAGCGGACATTTTACCAAGAGCGGCAAATTTTTCTGAACGAATTATTTCGGCTTCGAGTTTTTCCCTTTCGGTTATACTTCTATCCAACGAAGCAGCCATATCATTGAAAGCTTGAGACAGTTCACCTATCTCATCGCTTGAATTGTATTGAACATTTACTTCAAAATTTCCTTTTCCAATCTCCAAAGCTTTTTCTTTTAGTAATGTAATTGGCTGTGCTATCATTCTAGAAATAATGAAAGACATACTTACGCTAACAATGAGACCAATGAATATGCTTATGAAAAAGAAACGAATCATTTCTTGTGTGGAATTTATACTAAAAAGAATTCGTCCAAGAGGAATCTGGACAAGCAAAATAATTATTGGAACTACTACAATTGCTGAGAAAAATATTTTTTTATTCAAGCTGAAGCTGTGAACTTTTTGAACAGCATAAGGAAACATATTGTATTTGCCAATTGCAATTGCAGTGAAAAAAATAAATCCTATTAAAAATGCAAGAGGACTTATTTCAACAAGATAATAGAAGCCAAGAATCCAGGGGAGGAATAATCCGAATATGAAAGTTGCAATGTTTGTAATAATTAATCCGAATAAATAAAAGAGCAACTGTTTACGAAGAATGGGATCCGGTGCAGCTTTAAGTTTCCGAACGATCCAAATTGAGTTAAGAACAATTAAAAATAAATACCAAAATAAGAACAATGGATACAACGATGAGAATTTGACAGAAAACATTTCCATGTGTGCGTGCGACTCATCTATAAAGCTACCATTCCATAAAAGGATTAAGAGAATAGTGGATGGAATAATTATTAAAAGTCCGCGTGTTATTTCTATTTCTTTTTGAACTGGGTAATTCCAAGAAAAAAATGTGAGCGAAACTAAAATCATTAACAGAAGTGAATGGCAAGATATATCAAGAACAGTAACATCATGAGATGGCATCAAAACAAAGTGAATAGTGTGGGACACTAAGTAGGCAATTACTAAAACCAAAGTAAGAATGAATACTTTTGAAGTTATATTTGCAGGAGTGCGAGAGTAAATAATAAATATAAGTCCAACTGCGGCTATAAAAGATGCCAGAAGAAAAAGTATTTGAGTGAAATCAAAGTGCATTATTATTCCTTTTTGCTAATTGAAAATAAGCGATGGGAAATAGGAAGTAAAGCGGAGACAGAAAAATCATCTCCACCTTATGCAATTTGGAAGCAATATTAAAGTGATTAGGGACTAATTTATAGAAGATTAACAGCATCTCTTAAATTATGCTGTTGAAGGTGACTGTAGATTTGAGTTGCGTTCAATTGGCTCAAGGACTAGATATGGATCGATCTGTATTGACAAACTGTTTTATATACGCTAAAATATAATTAGCAATATCCCCGTAATTATATACAAAAGTATATAACCAAATTTCTCCCACCGCTTTAATCACAATCCGTTTTTATCCCTAATGACTTGGAAAAACAGAAGTAATTGTGCCGACACTACGTTCTTTTAATCGGGCAATATGCCTCGCTTAAAAAGAACAGCTACCTACCTTACTTGACTCATAATAAATTCAATATTTCGTACAAGATAAGCTCGGTAGCCGTTCTTACGAACGAGTGTCGGCGAATAATATAAATAATATGAAACATCAAACCCTCCATGAGCTTTTATCAATTCAAGCCGGAAGCAAAAACAACCTCTTTTCTTATGATGCCAAGACCTATAAAGGAGCTTTATTAGGTGTTGACAAAAAGATGAAAGAATATCAGAAAGCAGGCTTGATCCAACAGATACCGTTCGACATTAAACCACGCGAAAGAAGAAAACAATATTTCTACTTCGTTACCAGGAAAGGCGCAATGACTATTGACAGATTAGAGGATTATAAGCAGAAAATAACCAAGTCTTTGCATAACGCAGAACATGAGTCTATGAAGTTTGATATTGCTTTGGCTTTTATCAGGAATTTTCCGGATTACGAGTTTAGTTTTAATTACAAAGCTGACTTAGATGGATTGAAGCCGGATATTTTAATCAGGGCAAAGCACATTGAAGAAAATAGGGAATTTACATTTTTAGTTGAGATCGAACGTAAGAAAGAATTAACCCGTATTTACAGCGATAAGATTTTGAAGTATAATAGATTTATCAAGGCAGGATTATTCGCCAAGCATAATCTATCCCCCAAATCTAAAGTCTTATTTGTTTGTTCAAATCTCCGATATGATTCATATCTAAGGCCGCAGCAATATTCAGAAGCTATACCGGTTATTGACTTACTATATAGGCAGTTTAATCATTTTATGAATGTTATACAGGCGGAAAGTGACAAATATTATCGTTTTATACCATTTCCTGAATTTACCTCAATAGCTAAGCCGAGTTGGAGAATGCCAAGCGGAGTTAAGGTGAAGATAATTGAATAATTAAACAGCTCTTTAACAACTCAATAAAATCTCCCAAAAATTAATACTCATCTGCTCTCTCATTATAGCGATAGCCTTTCCCTTATCAAGGTAAATTCCACCTTGACAAGGGTAGGCAACCAACCGCTGCACTCGTGGCAGAAATGAGTATTAAGACGCTCTGCCAATTCACTTAAAACAAATCCGTCAATCAATAAAATGAGGTATGAAATGAACGCTAAAGTAAAATCAGTATTAGACACAATCCTTGACCAATTCCAGAATGGGAATATTCCTGAACTGGTCGCACTCTCTACTTATCCGGTTTCAATTCTTCCAATGAACAAGTGGTCTTTATTAAATCAACTTGTCTGTTATATAACCGGACTAAATGATTTCAGAGGATATAAGCAATGGCTTGAAGTTAAACGTTATGTAAAAAAAGGAGAAAAGGCTACCAACATTCTTGTCCCCTGGATTAGGAAAGATAAAGATGAACAAACTAATGAAGAAAAATCTTTCTTGGCGGGATTTATTATAGCTTCAGTATTTGCTGTTGAGCAAACAGACGGCGAGCCGTTGGATTATCAGAAATTAGAACTTCCTCCTTTTCCTCTGATGGACCGTGCTAAAGAGTTGGGTGTAAATGTTGCAGCGATACCGGGAAGTTATGATCATTATGGATATTACTCCCAATCTAAAAAAGTCATCGCATTAGCCAGTCCGGAAGAGGCCGTTTTCTTTCACGAAATATGTCACCTAGCTGATGATAAAATAAGCGGGATTCAACCTGGCCAAGACCCTATCCAAGAAATTACCGCCGAATTAGGAGCCTTAGCACTCTGTCAGATAGTTGGTTTAGACGGCTCTAAACATTTCGGAAATCACTACCGCTATATTGAAAGCTATGCTAAGATGCTAGATATGACACCTTATTGCGCAGTGTTGAAAGTTTTATCACGCACTGAAAAAATATTAAACTTTCTTCTAAAGGAGGTAGAGCATGAGTTGTGTAGTGTGCCGCAATGAAAATTGCGCTGAGATAGAAAGAAGTCATTTAATGTTTGATAACCTCAGAAATATCATAAACACCGATTTTACTTCCATCAAGATTTCACTCCAAAAAATAAAAGGGAAAGGCAAAACTTTCATCGAGGATTATATCCATTGTCCATTCTGTTATGAAAAACTCCCCGAAGTAAAAACATTTATTTTCTTAATTAAGGAGGCCGAGATGATCTCAGAAAAAACTATATCCCTGATAATTGCTAAACCGCTTGATTACTCTCCCATTACTCCGCAAGAAATAAAGCGAGTAAGGAAAAAAGTTACTCGTTCTTTAGTTGAAGTCGCAAATCGTTTTGATGGAAGCTGCAAAATGACAATTAAAATACAAGCAAAAGGAAATGCTTAGGAGGCTATGATGAACGATAAAATAGTAAGGTTCAAAACCCTTGTCTGGAAATTTAGAGAAACAAGTTTCAAATATCCCGACCATTCAGAAATACCAAAGAAAAGAATAACCTCCCCTAACGACTTCTACGAATTATTCCAACCCCTGTTTAAGGAGGAGCCATCGGAAATATTTGTTGTCGCATGGTTAAGCAGTAGTAACCGGGTAGTAGGCTTTGAAAAAGTTACTCTTGGACTTCTTAATTCTTCTCTTGTGGATCCGCGAAGCGTATTCAGAGGAGCTATTGTTGCGAATTGCGCCAACATAATACTTTCCCATAACCACCCTAGCGGCAACGTTGATGCATCTCAGGAGGATATTTCAATAACCAAGACCTTGGTTGAAGCCGGAAAGATTATCGGTATAAATATCTTTGACCACATAATATTTGCCGAAGATAAGTTTACTTCTTTTGTTGAAAGAAGGCTTATGTGAGTGGTTGGTTGGAATGGTTTGAAGACTTTATTATTTGCCCGTCTTGCGAAAACAAAATCGAAATACTTTTAGTGGAAGACGGAGACACTCAGGGCAATATAGATAATTCAATAGCAGGCGAACAAAATTGTCCGCATTGTAATTATCCTATAACAGACGAAATCTTAAAAGAAGACCCTCTCTAAAAAGAGGGTTTTTTATTGGTTGTAGCAAATTAAACGACGACAAAATAATAATAATTAATAAAATCATTTGATGTTTTAATGGCTGTTAACAAGTCTACATTTTGGCTAATGTTAGCTGTATTGACTTTCTTTCTGGATATGGTATTATTAACATATCAACATTACTGCATGCTTCTCCATTTCGAATATTAATCTGAGTGAAGTAGCAAATCAAATATCTAAATAATATGTCCAATCGTAGAAAGCATTCAAACAAAATATCAAACGAAGTATCTCAAGACGATTTACTTAGTAAAAATGAAATGACAGAAGGATATATTTATGATCAACCTGTTAAATGGGAAACTCCCAAAATGGTCAGGGAATTAACAAACATTATTCTTTTCTATAATTAATAACTTTCAAATATTATGGGTAAAATTTATGCTAGTCCACAACAAAAAGAGTTTATAGCCAATCTGATTTACCGAAAGAAAAATTATACGAATTATTTAAAAAAGATTTGGTCGGATACACCGAGAAATAACCGGCAGCACTCCGATACACGTTGCGATTATACCCAGATAATATTAGCAGAAAGATTTAGCCGTTTAACTTCATCTCAAGCAAACTACATCATAAAAGCCTGGCAGGGAAAGAAGGGCTATAAGGTCTTAATCGCACGAAATATAATTGTAGAAAACATAATTAATTAAACAATATGAACAAGCTATTACAATTTCAAAAGAGAGTTGGGGCGATTGCAAAGGATAGCACTAATCCATTTTTCAAAAGTAAATACTTCGACATCAATAAATTAATAGAAGAAGTGAAGCCGGTATTAAACGAGTTGGGATTAATCTTATTACAGCCGTTAACCTCAAGTTCAAATAGCGACAGGCTGGCAATAAGAACAATTATTATTGATGCTGAAAGTGGAAATACCTTGATTGAAGGATGCGCAGTTTTACCGGAAAATCCAGATCCGCAAAAAATTGGAAGTATCATAACCTATTATCGCCGGTATGCTATTCAATCGTTATTATTCTTACAAGCCGAAGATGATGACGGAAATAGTGTAGCGCAAGCTCCTAAGTCGATAGCCAAACAGACTCCATCAAAACCAACTGATAAAAAAACTATAATCGCATCTTTATTAAAAAAGAAAACACCGGGAATAAAAACTGCGGAAGATTACAAAGGGGCTTGTATGACTTTAACAGGTTATGAGTTATTGCCTGCTAATTACGACAATATTATTAATTATTTAAAATAAAAAAACTATGTCAAAAGAATTCGTTGACGGACTATTTGTTAATAATCCGAGAGAGAACGCACCGGATTTTGTTAAGGGAAGTTTATCGATTCAAGCTGATAAATTTATCCCTTACCTAAAATCAAAAGCCAATGCTAAAGGTTATGTTACTATTGACTTGCTAGAAAGCAAGGACGGAAACCTTTATCCTAAATTAAACGAATGGAAACCAAATACGGGTAATATTGAAAATCCTGAACCAATTGAACGGGCAATGAGGGAAGATGAGGAAATCAAAATAGAAAATATTCCTTTTTAGTTACCTCTCAGGGTTCGGCTCCACGGAATCTCGAGCCGAGCCTTATAGATGACGCTAATTATTCTAATATGTATCTATTCAAATGTCAGTATTGCAGCAAAGATGTAGAAAGACAAATAAATAATCCTGTCGCTTCATGCTTTGATTGTAAAAAAGAATTAGCCAAAGAAAGATTAATTATTAATCTGCATAGAAAACGATATGGAAAAAATAAATGAGCTGAAAGTTAAGCTATCGGGAACAGTTACTATACCGAGAGAAATATTAACCAATGCAACTATTGATCTTAAAATAAATCGGGCAGATTGTTTAGACTATCGGGTAATTAATAATCATGATGGAAGTTTTTACAAGGTGTATAATGTTAAGATTAGCGAAATATCCGAAGTTGAGTTTATTTCTGATCGGGAGAAGATTGAGGGAAATAAAAAGAAAAGTGCAAGCCAAAGGCTTAGAGGAAGAGCTTATATCTGGTCGGCTGAAAATGACGACACAGACCCTGAAATGTTTTATCAAATGATCGTAAACAAAATCATAAATAATTTTGACATCTTAGTAGATTATTTAAGAGATAAATAAATATGACCACGCAGAGCAGAAAAAATAAAATATATTTAGAAACGAATGGAATAGAACATATTCACATAGCTCTATCCAAAGAAACTAAACGAGCTTTCAAGTCCAAGCTTTCTGATGAGGGGAAAAATATGACAGACTTCTTGCTTATGCATATTTATAAATATATCTCAAGTAGAAAAACACTATAATATTTTTCTAATCGATGAACCGAGTATCCGGAAGAATTTGAAATGGAATTTGTGTCAAAGGTGTGATGTATAATACAGCGAGTAAATCGTTAATGTAGGTCTCAGCAGAGCCCTTTCAATAAATATTAATTTGTCATCTGCCTTACAATTATAGCAAGCTTGAGCCTTTACAAGTCAATGTAGTATTTGCTTTGCAAATCTCCACATTAGACTTGCGGCTCTAAGCTCGCCACTTGATAGGCGTAGATGGCAATTAAGTCATCACAAGAATTAAAAATATGTTTATTAAAGAATGCGAATGTGGAAGTAATCATTTTATTATTAACGAAGGGATCTCTAACAGTGCAGAATTAGATTGCGATGGAGATTTAACCGTTTATGGTAATCAAGCAAACGAAATAGAAAGTATTATTTGCCGTGATTGTGAAAGAATATATTCCGAAAAAGATTTTAATCAGATTAATTTCTAATACTATGAAGAAAATAAAGAAAAGAATATTAGAAGATTTTGATAAAAAATATCCTAGTGATATAAGCACTCCGAGATATAATAGGAGACTTAAAGAGTGGGAGGATATTATTATTAATGATGAAATAAAGGAATATATTTCATTAATTGTAGATATCGCAAGTGTAAAAGATTTCAAGTACAAAGCCGGAGATGAAATAATTAATAAATGGAATTGGCATTATATAATTGTTGGGAGATATAGAAATGAACGAGGAACGAATTGTTATAAGGTTAAGAATAACGAAGACCTGATGAGTAATTTTGAATATAGTGAAGACCCTATCTGGAAAGAGGGTTGGGTCGGAGTTCAGAAGGAATGGGAGATTAGAAGATTAGATAATTAATTATATGACAGAGCAACAAGCTTTATTCAGGATAGAAAAGCAGGTTGCTTTGAATAATAAATTAGATGATGAAAAGTATAATAGAGATTATTGTTTTAAACAGATTATGGAAGAGGAATATATATGGGATATGCGTTGCTGGTTTAAGCCTAGGCATGATTATTCTAAAGAAGAAGTTAAGAGGCAGATATTGAAATGGATTTCAGATGATGATAATGGTAAGCGGACTTACAATTGTGGGCATTGTGTTTTGCATGAGCAAATTATTAGATAATGGTTTGGCGACAATAGATGAAATTGTGGATTTAGTTTTAAGAAATGATAGAGTGAAATACGCTGATGCGATAGGAACGTGGTTTAGATAGAATTGATTTTAGTTGTTTGCAAGGAACGGGCGAAAGCCTGTTTTTTGCTATAACCCGGTGCCGATCCCTAGACTTTATATGCTCTCGTTTGCTCGAACACCGCACGAAACGGTGTATTCGCCCTCAAGCCTTTAAGTCTTACGCCTTAATATATGAGGCTGTAAATTATCCTCTAAAGCGTATTAATCAAACAGGTTAGCTTTTTATTACTGTAAATTTTCAGTAAGTTTTATTTATAGGTTTTTACAGCCATTTTTACAGGTTTTTATTGAAAGATGAAATTGATGTTTACGTATTACAAGAAAAACTAATTGCTGGATTTACCCTTAATTCTTGGGGGAGCTATGAGGCAATTTGGGATATGCTTCACGATATACGACGATTAAAGTATGTCCGCCGAAATCAATTATCCAGTATAAATAACAGATATACTAAAACCTGCTCTCCTAAAAAGATTACCCGATTGATAGAATTAGGGCTAATTAAGAAAACAGATAATGGCGTTTTACTTTCTACTGCCCAATCTTTACAGTTTCTAAAACTACTAAATTTTAACACTCAAATACTTCCTAAAGATATTTCCGGTGATGGAAATATTAACGAGCTTAATAACACCGAGGTATTTATCCAAGCCCTTAAATTGCCGGATTTCATAGCCCTGCTTTATCCAAATTTTGAATATCTAAGACCAGATGCATTACTTGTTAGAGGAACTAAGGAAAGGTATAAATTAGAGTTTTTGGAAGTTGAAGCCAGCAAATCAAATTGGAATGATTGGCTAGAAAATAAGAGAATAAACTACTTGAAACTAGCCGGAGAGAAAAGACCATTTTCTTATTGGGTGTCGCAATGCAAATTACTTGATTTACCTATTCCTGATATCAAGGACTTTAGATTTTCAGTTAGTATAATTGGTAAAATAAAAAAGGATTTTGAAACAGGATTTAACTTTATGGAAAATTTATGAAAGAAGTATTTAAAGCATATTGGAAAGAATTAAATTCAACAGGCGAAACGGCCACAGCATTACTAAGTTCAATAGGATTATTTGGCCTTTTAATTATTATTTCTATTATAAGCGCTATTGCTGGAGAAGCTAAGTGGTCTGATGTTTATATTCTAATTATAATGTTAATTGTTTTTCAATTGGTTGCATTCTTTTTGATTTATTATAGACCTATTAGTAAAATTAAAAAATATATCACTGAAATTAATTTTAGAGATGATATGAAAAAGAATACAGGCAGAATGGAAAATTATTTAGGAAAAAGCAATACTTTAAGGACATCTCTACTAATTGATTTAATCGGTCGCTCTGTTCTTTACTGTTGGTTTTTTGTATTTGTGTTTGGCGGCATTACATTAAAAATTATTTCCTATTATTCTTTAGAGTATCTTAAAAATTTTAATACTTTGGAAGAGTTATTAATTGAAAAAAAAGGTCTTATAGATTTTTTGTTCTGGATTAAAATACATACTGATTATATACTTTATGATTATCGTTGGTGGTCAGTAATTATAACTAGTTTTTTATTTATATGGTTTTATACGTCTAAAACAAAAATTAAATTTATCTGCCCACATTGTTTAAAATATGTTCCATTTAAAAATATATCTCGTGTTCACTGTTCTTTATGTGAAACTCCTAATCATTCAAGATTCGAGTTAATAACTTATTGCGGTTCTTGTAGAGAGAAAATGGAATATGTAGAATGTCCCCATTGTTGCCGGACAATAGAAATGAGCCATGGTTATAATGAAACATCTCTAATGAATAAGCGAAAAGAAAACGCTAAATTGAAACCGATACTTCTTACTGGATTAAGAGAATTATATAATCGTAAAAAAAGATTGCCTCAATTTATTTGTAAACATTGTTTGAAAACATTAATTACTAAGAACTACAATCTAACCTGCCCACATTGTAAGGCTGAATATTTAGTAACAGATAACCGTAATCAGGCTCAAGTCGGGGATGTTAAAATTAAAAATTATCGGCATATCGTAGATGAGTCCACAATGGAAAAAGTATTATTTCATTCGTGTATTCAATGTGGTGGAATTATCGAAGCAGTAAGGTGCTATCACGAGGACTGCAAAAAAGAAATTAATTTGAGAGAGAAATATGACGAAGTGGAATTATTACGGAGGCGATATGAGCAAGAAAATAGCTGATTCTTATTTAAATATTGATAAACCCGAAGAACCTTATATTAATAAGGAGGAAGAAGCTGTTGAATTACAAAATAATTATGATGCTGAGTATCGGATCATCCAAAATAATATCAGTCAAGTATATTCTGAAATAGATAGTTCAATGAATGGCGGAACACCATTTTTTGTTTTTAATGTTAAACGGCGTAACGATAAAATAAAGCTTAATACCGAAGCAATGGAAATGATGCTTAGTCAGATTAGAATTCTTAGAAATATATCTGCTGAATTAATGAATTTAAGTGCGGATAAAATATTTGGACCAGAGCAGCTTAAAAACCTTGTCGAAGAAAAATATCTACTAGCTGAGCAATATTTTGAACGAATTAAAGAAGAACATTTAACTCGGATTAAAAAAGAGCAAGCCAGTAGAACAAACATTGACCACGATTTAACGGATAGAGAAATTAGCCAGCAAAAAGAAAAAGCTCTAATAAGAAAATTAATTGCCGAGGCAGAACAAGCAGAAGCTTTGGCTATAGAAATTAAAATAAAGACAAAAGAATCTAAGATGAAAATAGAAATAATTAAGAAGCTTCTAGGAGATGCTGATTTTAATAATCTTTCTATTCAGCAGACTTATATCTTAATTAATTTTTTAAATGCTAATATTGGTCAATATAGTCAATTTGAGATGGCAGAAAGAATGAAAGATGTTTTATTTCAACAACAAAAAGCAGAGGCAGATAAAAAAACTCAAGAAGCAAAAGCTGCCGAAGCCGATACAGAAATGAAAAATATTAATAACACACTAGCAAAAAAAGATGCCGGATTACAGACTTAAATTAGGAATATTGACAGATAATAATTGTAAACTTCCCTATATAACGAAAATTGAAGATAGATACGAACACACATATGTAATAGGGAAATCAGGTTCTGGTAAATCTGTTTTTATGGAACATTTGGCCAATTATGACATTAATTTCGGCATTAGCACGATAATACTTGACCCAAAAGGTGAAAGCACAAAAAGACTTTATTCTTTAGCTGCTGATAAGTCTAAAATAAAATATATTTCTATTAAAAGACCAATGGTTATTAATCCCTTAAACAAAGAGGGCTATGATATTGATGACATAATCGCCGAGTTTGTTCAGATACTTGATATATTAATTCAGCTTACTGCCAGCAATCCCGAATCAACAGTCTTAATGCGTGAGATAATCGGTATGGCTTTGCATTCCTTCGACAAAAAACAAAAGAACCTGCAATACCTTGTTGATTTTCTTTGGTATGAAGATGTTAGAAAAGATCATTTAAAAAAACTTAAGGAGGAGCGAAAGGATGAAAGGTATATACACTATTGGACAGAGTTTGACGCTAAAGAAAATCGTTACCCAAAAAACAAAGATAAGATTGAGAGTGCTAAAAGGGTCGCCAGCCGTTTGCAAGAAATATCTACTGGAAAGATGAAAGATATTGTTCAGGGAGAAAATGAATTATATATTCATGATATAATAACAAAAGGTCAATCTTTACTCGTTGATACTTCCCGGATGAGCAGAACGAGCAGAATATATTTATCTAATCTTATTGTTTATTCTGTTTTATCATATTGTGAATATCACGCTGGTATTGATAAGCCTTTAATGGTTTATGTCGATGAACTTTCTACGGTTATTAGTCCGTTATTTATTGAACTGATGGCCAGAAGCAGGGGGAAAAAAGTTGGGTTTGTTTTAGCCCATCAAAATGTCAGTCAAATTAAACCGCAAGAAGTAAACGGAATAATGGGTAACACTCATACCTATGTTTGTTTTAATTGTGGTTATGAAGAAGCTCAAACATTTTCACCATATTTAGATGTTCCACCTAAGGATTTGATAAACTTAGGAAAGTTTAAGGCTTGGGTGAGAATTGGAACAAAATGCTCCCCTATTAAAACTTTCAGCCCTTTGATGAAAGAATTACCAGAACTTCCAGAAGAAATGGAAAAGTTTGAAGAACCCTTTAAAGAAACCCCTCCTGAAGAATCAACACTAGAACCTATCTATAACTTTTTATCTAACGATTGGATTGTGCTATAATAAAAATGCCAAGACTGCTAAGGGGAAGCTCTTAGCCGAATCGAACTTGCCGCAAAGTGCCTATAATCTCTTAAGCATGCCGAAAGGCTAACGGGAGGGTAACGACCTAGCTTAAGAGGAATGTCCAGCGGTTCGATTATGATAAGCCGGGAAGTTGAGGACATACCTTTTCGGATATTATTTGTTGGTAATCCAAGAATAAAAGGCTAAGGAAACTTGGCCTTTTATTTTACCTATGATATAATAAAAGCAGTTCTTAAAAATCATAGGAGTTAGCAATGAGTGAGTTCATTAATTTCTCAGAGATTAGCCAAAAAATCCCTTTCAAAGATTTACTAGATTGGCTTAACATTCCTTACACCGCCACACAAAACGGCGAGCTTAAAGGCGAAGGATTTATAATTACCACTTCAAAAAATCTTTACTTCAATCCAATTGGGGAGGATAAAGGAAGTGTGATTAATTTTCTAGCCAAGCAGAGAGGATTGGATCTTAGAATCGCAGCACAAGAGCTTAAAAAGAATTTCCTAGCGGAGCCCAAAGAACCGAAAAGAGAACTGCCTAATCTTGAATTACACTACTGTAAGTTCTTAGAGGAAAAAGGAATCAGCCAGGAAATGGCCAAGGAATACGAGATCGGTTTAGTAAAGCAGCATTCGATTATTTCCGGAAAGTTAGCCTTTAAAGTCTATGACGAACTTTCTAACCACTCCGGATATGTTGCCTATAACATCTCCAAAGACGAATGGTTTTTCCCTAAAGGATTTAAGCGCACTCTTTACAATGCCCACCGCATTACTAATCAAGAAGTTGTTCTAACAATTTCCATTTGGGAAACCTTAGATTATCTTAAAAAAGGTATTCCAAGTGTCTCACTAATTGGTAAAACCATGACCGATAAGCAAGCCAAACAATTGGCTAAGTTTATTAATATTCTTATTGTTCACCCGGAACCAGACAATATTCTAGTGCGGCTGTCAAGAAACTCATATGTAAAAGTAAGCTCTGCTTAGGCGGGGCTTTTTTAAACTTGACACCCCGGATAGGATGGCTATAATAAAGTGATATGATAAAGGATTATTACCAATCTCCTTCAGACTCTTAAACATTAAGAAACAATAATATGCAAGCCATATCAGGTTGTGTTCTACAATTTATAGTTGCGCTTTTCTTTATCTGGTTTGTAATGGTTCATCCCGAAATTGTTAACGGGTTAATCTCAGCTATGTCCAGAGTCTTCGATTTGATAATACTTCTGCTCACGCAAATTATCAACGCAATTCAATAAGGTTCTCTAAAACCTGATAGCTAAAAAGGTGGTAAGCGACTAGCGAACCGCCTTTTATAATTGATCAGAATATTTTAGATCGGCTAACTCAGCGTTTTATTCTAAAAAGCAAGATTGTTCATTTCGTATATTACGAATTGGAAGTATTTGTGCAATAGTTTTTACTCGTTCATCATTTTTTCTAAGATATTTACAAAGTTTTGAAATTGATTCATTTGCGATAGCTGTATTTTTGGATATTTTAGTGTAAGTTGAAAAAATTATTAACACAAATAGGTCGTCTTAGTGAATAAGCTCTATCAAAACGAATACTATTATTTCGCTCAAACGAGTTTTCGGGTGTTGATCTTCATACAGATAAGAAGTAGAAATTGAAGCAAGGCGTATTCTATTATACGAAATATCAAAATATTTTTTGGAGCTACAATAAAATAACTTGCGGATGATTAATTATGTTTGAAAAAGAATATAACATACCTGAATCCAGGAAACTTGAGTTCAAAGAAACTCTTCCTTCCGGCAATAAAATAGAGAGAACAGCCGTTGCATTCAGCAATGATGCCGGGGGTGAGATTTATATCGGCATCAAAAACGAACCAAGAAAAATTACAGGCATTCCGGAAAATGAATTAATAAAATTAGAAGAACAGATTAGCAATATAATTTATGAGAACTGCAACCCTACAATTTTGCCTGATATACTTGTACAAAAAATTGAAGACAAATATATTTTAGTCGTTAAAATACCACGCGGTAGTTTGTCTCCTTATTACATAAAATCACTTGGTAAAGAAAACGGAACATTTATTCGTGTTGGCTCATCAAACCGACTTGCAGACAGAGAAATAATAGAAGAACTTGAAAGAAAAAGAAGAAATATCTCTTACGACTCCACTCCCGTTTATGAATTTAATCCGGAAGAATTAGATCTAAAATCATTCACGAAACTGTACCAAGAAAAGACCGGCAAGAAAATAAATATTGAATCCTTATCTAAACTTGGTTTAATAAAAACAGAAAACGAAAAACAATACCCAACTGTTTCGGCAATTCTCTTATCCGAAAGAGAAATCAAACAACGTTATTTTCCATATGCAAAAATAGAGTGTGCCCGCTTCAAGGGAACAAAAACAGATGCAACTTTAGATTCCAAAACAATTGATGAATCCGTCTGTTCACAACCCGACTTAGCAGTTGCATTTGTTGAACGGACTATCAAGAAGGGTTCAAAGATCGGAAGAGTTTATCGTGAAGAACGTTGGGAATATCCAATGCTTGCAGTGAGAGAAATAATTATTAATGCCGTTATTCACAGAGATTATTCGCTTCAAGGCAAGGATATTAAAATTGCCATTTTTGATGATATGCTGGAAATTACCAGTCCCGGTACAATCCCCCCAAGTATTGATCTTAACAGTCTTTCTTCTGGGCAATCAGAAATACGAAACAAAACTCTTGGGCCGATATTTAAGGAACTTCAGCTTATTGAACAATGGGGAACCGGTTTTCAAAAGCTTTCAGATGAATTGAAGGAATACCCCGAAATTGAGCTAAAAATAAACGAACCAGGTCTCTCTTTTCAAATTCAGTTCATTAAAAGGGATTATCAGTCCGAAAAAGGCGGGGATCGCACTGGAACCAAGCTGGAACCAAGTTGGGATCAAGCTTCTCCAAAAGTACCCAGCAACCATCCCGCAAGTACCCCGCAAGTGCCCCGCAAGTATTTGGAAAGTACCCCGCAAGCTTTAAAAACCTTGCAATTCTGCGTAGAATATAAGCTTAGACAAGAAATCCAAGACCATCTTGGATTAGCTGATAGAGAGCATTTTCGTAAAACGATATTAATTCCTTTAATGGAAAACTTATTGTTAAAAATGTCATCACCGGAAAAGCCGAACAGTCCAAATCAAAAATATATTATTACTGAGAAAGGGAACCTATTGCTGGAGGAATTGAAGTAGTGATATTGCAATTAACAGACGGTTATTATCTGTATTTCAATCACTTATCAAGAATGCTTCAGTATGCTTTCGAAAATATTGAGAAGCCAAACAAGAAATTAATTATAAAGGTTATTGTGCAAAAAGAAGAGCTCATAGAAAAAATAAAAGATCATTCTTTCCATTGTGCTGTTGTCGACATGATTAGACCTGAAATAAATTATGATGGAAATGATGCTTTGGATATAATTAAAGAAAATAGTGTTAATTTCATTTAATTCTCTTCAATGGTTGAAATTACTTAAAATCTTAGCACTTTTTACTCATTAAAAATAAAAATTAAAGAGCCGATGCAAAACCTACTAAATGATTTATCCGATCTTCTCAAAAAAGATGATCGTTTCGTTTCCGATGGCAAATTGATTAAGAACAATGTTATTGAAGCTGCCCTGCAAGTCGATCCCGGTTTAATAAAATTATTGCTTTCCCATAAAACATTTAAAAAACATTTCTTTACAGATATTGACGGTATTTACGTTTTCGATAAAATCGAATTCCAGAAATTTGTTAGCAACAAATCATTTCTAAAAGATTCATACACCGCTTTCTCAAATAAAATTGGCTTAACAACTAATGATGAATTTATTTCCGAAAGAAAGGAAGTTGTTCTTTCCTGGCCTCACAAAGATTGTGTTTTAGAAGGTGGACAAACCAAAGAGGATGAAAAACGTGATGAAATATTTTGGAATGAAACTTTAGCACCTGATGAAATTGATCGGCTTCTCTCTCCTAAAGTATTTACAAACTTCAAAAAATATGATAGCAAAGGTGAGCACAAATTAACTGATATTTCTCTTGAAGATAATCTTATCATTAAAGGAAATAATCTTTTAGCGCTACATTCTCTGCTTCCAATTTATCGTGGTAGGATTAAACTAATTTATATTGATCCACCTTTCAATACAGCGAGTGCAGCAAATACTTTTTCTTACAATAATAATTTTAACCATTCTTCATGGTTAACATTTATGAAGAATCGACTTGAAGTAGCAAGAGAATTACTTTCAGAAGACGGTATCATTGTAATTGCTATCGATCATTATGAACTGTTTTATCTTGGTATACTTTCTGATGAAATTTTTAATAGAGATAATCGTTTAGGAGTTATCGCAGTCGTTCATAATCCTGGTGGTAGGCAAGACGATTATTTTTTCCCTACTGCACATGAAAACATGCTATTCTATGCAAAAGATAGCTCCCGTGTTAAACTAAATACACTTGGTGTCTCACAAGAAAAGTTAGCCGAATATAAACTGAAAGATAAATTTGGTAATTATAAACTCAGAGGATTCCGCAGAAGTGGAAATAATTCATTACGTAAAGATAGACCTGGTTTATTTTATCCTATTTACTATAATCCAGAAGAAAATGCCTTTTCATTAAAAAAAGAATCAAACCTATTTGTAAAATTATTACCAATGGATGAAGCTGGTGAAGAAAGATGTTGGCGTTGGGGTCCTGATAGGTTTATAAATAATATCGAAAAATACATTGAGTGCAAAAAGACTAAGAATGGTTATGATATTTATATCAAAGAAAGAGAATCTGATTATGAAGGAGAAAAGGCAAAAACCATTTGGGATAAGTCAAATTACTCTGGACAAACGGGAACAACAGAATTAAAAAATCTTTTTGGAAGCAAAGTATTCAGCTATCCCAAATCGCCCAATTTATTGATGGATGTAATTCAAATAACTACAAATAAAAATGATAATCATATTATCCTGGACTTTTTTGGCGGCAGTGGAACGACTGCTTCTGCAGTCATCGGGCTAAATAATAAGGATGGTGGTAATCGTAAATATATCGTTTGCGAACAGATGGAATATGTTGAATCTGTCACGAAGGCAAGAGTAAAATTGAATATATCAGAACTTTCTGATACATTTATTCATTTTGAACTAAACGAACTCAATAATAATGTTATAAATCAAATCAAGTCCGCAAAAACAACAAAGGAATTAAAAAGTATCTGGTCTTCCATAAAAAAAGATGGCTTCATCAGTTACAAAGTAACGCCATCAGAAATTGATAAAAACATTTCTGATTTCGAAGAACTCTCAATTGTAGATCAAAAGAAATTCTTAATTGAGGTTCTCGACAAAAATCATCTTTATGTAAATTATTCAGAAATTGATGACAAAGATTACAACATCTCAACTGATGATAAAAAACTTAATAAGAAATTTTATTCATTAAAATAATGCCAAAACTTTACGAGAAACTTTCGGTAATATCCGAAGCGCTTGGCGAATCATTCTTCAAAGATAAAGTTGACACTATTATTTTGGATAATCTTCGCTTGGGTTCAGAAATACGTCCTTACCAAAATGAAACTTTCGGTCGTTTCATTTATTATTTAAGTGAATACCAAGCCCGCCCAAAAGGTGTTCCTTCTCAGCTTTTATTTCACATGGCAACCGGCAGCGGTAAAACGCTTATCATGGCTGGTATAATTATTTATCTATACAAGAAAGGTTATCGCAATTTTTTATTCTTCGTTAACAGCACGAACATTATTGAAAAAACACGAGATAATTTTCTGAATCCAAGTTCTCCCAAATATTTATTTGCAGATGTAGTCTCTATTTCTGGTAAGCAAATAAAAATAAAAGAAGTAGATAATTTTCAGTCAACTAATCAAGAAGACGTAAATATTGTTTTTAATACAATCCAAGGTTTACATTCAAATCTAAATACACCAAAAGAAAACTCAGTTACCTATGATGATTTTGAAGACAAAAAGATTGTTCTCATTTCCGATGAAGCGCATCACTTAAATGTTGAGACAAAAAAAGGAAACAAACTGACACGAGAGGAATTATTAGAATGTGATAGCTGGGAAGGCACAGTTAGCCGAATCTTCCAGTCAAATAAAGATAATCTTTTACTCGATTTTACAGCCACCGCTGATTTATCTAATCCGGATATTGCTGCAAAGTATGAAAATAAAATTCTTATCGATTATCCTCTCAGTCAATATAGATTGGATGGATATTCCAAAGAAGTAAAATTATTGCAAACCGATCTTGAACCATTTGAAAGAGCATTACAAGCTATAATACTAAATCAATATCGCTTAAAAGTTTTTAGCAAGCACAAACTATTTATCAAACCTGTAATTCTTTTCAAATCAAAAACCATTGATGAGAGTGAGGCATTTTTTAAGGAATTCTTAACTAAAATTAAGTCTCTCAAACCAAAAGATTTAGAAAAGATTTTTGCAAATGCTTCTAAGTTCGAATCAAGACAAATACCGCTTGGTTTTGGTAAAACAGATGGAATTTTATCCAAAGCTTACAATTATTTTCAACAGAATAAACTTACACTCGAAAACCTGATTGTAGAATTGCAAAACGATTTTGATTCAACTAAATGTATTTCTGTTAACAGCAAAACAAAGACTGAACTTAAATCAGAATATCAAGTTCTCATAAATACCTTGGAAACATCCAATAATGAAATTCGCGCTGTCTTTGCAGTAGATCAGTTAAATGAAGGTTGGGACGTTCTTAATCTTTTTGATATTGTAAGACTATATGAAACACGTGACGCCGGTAAAAATAAAGTTGGTTCTACAACCATGTCAGAAGCTCAATTGATTGGTCGCGGTGCTCGTTACTGTCCTTTCCAAATCTCAATCGAACAGCCGTTATACCAACGTAAATTTGACGATAAAGTAGAAGATGAATTAAAAATCTGTGAAGAACTTTATTACCATAGTTCTCATAGTCCTAAATACATTTCAGAATTAAACCAAGCATTACGCGAAATTGGTATCACTCCAAAGACTATGAAACCGCGCGATTTAATTCTCAAAGATTCATTTCAGAAAACAGATTTTTTCAAAACGGCTCTTATTTATCTTAATCAAAAAGAAAGATATGATCGTTCAGATATTTTTTCGCTTGATGCTAAAAATCTTCCGCACGAATTCAAACATCATTTACGTACTGGTTTAACTCAAACATCAGTAATTTATGAAGATGTTTCAAAACAAAAGCAAGCAATCAAAATTGAGAATGAAATATTTACAATAAAAGACCTTGGCAGCGCGGTAGTTCGTAAAGCAATTGATAGAATTCCATTTTATCAATTCAATAATTTGAAAACAAATTATTATCCAAACTTAAATTCAATCTCGGAATTCATCTCGTCTTCAAATTATCTTGGTAAGATAAAAAACATCTTAATCGAAGGAACCCGTGAACAGTTAAATAACATCTCACAAGAAACAAAACTCGATATTGCAATTGAAATACTTTTGGAGATACAAGAAACTATTCAAGCAGATAAGATTGAATACAAGGGTTCCAAGAATTTTACTCATTATTTCTTAAAAGATAAGATCGAAAAGAAAAAGACTCTCAATTTTGCAGAAACACAAAGCACAGATAAGGAATCAGGTAAATCAATGATAACTCAATCCGAAACAAATCAGTATTTGGATCTCTCACAAAAAGACTGGTTCATTTATGAAGATAATTTCGGGACAAGCGAAGAAAAACATTTCATTCACTTCGTTGATAAAACTTATTCCAAACTCAAAAAGAAATATGATGAAGTTTACTTGGTCCGCAACGAAAGATTTTTTAAGCTCTTCAATTTTGAAGATGGACGAGCTGTTGAACCGGATTTTGTATTATATCTCGTAAATCATAAACCTTCCAAATCCGTTTTCTACCAAATCTTTATAGAACCTAAAGGCGATCAATTCAAAGATGCTGATGGTAATTTCGAGAATTCAAAAGAAGGTTGGAAACAAACATTTTTAATGAAAATAAAGAAAGAACATCAAGTCGAAATCCTTTGGAAAGATAAAGAATACATTATTTGGGGAATGCCATTCTATAATAGGGTCCTTGAAAACGAGTTTGCAGATACTTTTGGAGAACAAATATTCGACTAAATTCTATTTTGATATATAAGAATAATATCCGATTCATGAAAACATACTTCATAAGGGATACATTTGATAAGAGAAGAATTATAGAAGGCAAGCAATAGAATAATGGCTAAAAAAGAAATACAAAAAAAAGAATGTTCCAATGAAATATTCAGACTGAACCAGTTGAAAACACACCAATCGAAAAGTTAAACCTTATTAAAAAATAATCGGACTCAGAAAATAATGAACCAATATCGATTACATTATTTCTTCAGCACAATAATTTACTTAGAAAAGGGATCATAGAATGTTCAAGCTTCTCGAATTGCAATTACAGGCTCATCCGTTTCTTGGAGATCTAAATCTTAAGTTCACTGATGAAGGTGAACTGGAAAATGGCCCTTACACAACTGTGATTATTGGTCCAAACGGAACTGGAAAAAGCGAAATACTAAGACTGATTATTGATATTCTGCGGGAGAATGACCAACACTTAAGAAATAAAGAGAAAACCAATCCTGTCAATTGTCGTTATGAATTATTAGTTAAACATGATAGTAAAATCTTTTCATTTAATAACAAGGGTTCTTTTTCTTCCAACCAGACTGATTATAATGTTGCTGATGTATCATGTTTCCCAGTCAAGGTTATTGCAACCTCAATTTTACTCAATGATAAATTTCCAGTTGTCGATAGCAAAGATGATGATATTTACCAATATGTAGGAATAAGACGAAGCCCTCAAGTTGCTGGGACCAGAGACCTTATTAAAAAGGTTGTTAAAAACATTTCCATTATTGCATCAAATTCTGGTTTTGAAAAAAATGTTAAGTATTTACTAAAGTTACTTGGTTATACACAGCAATTATGGATTTCATATTATCCTAGAAGAAAACATATTTTCTTTAAGGGTGATTTAACAATTGAGAAATTCAGTGATTTTTATGAAAATCCTCATAAGTATACACAACGGAAAACCGAATCATGGAGCGTATCGTTTTATAAAAAAATAAAGGATAATGAAAAAGAACTCACTGAATTGATTGATTATATCAATTATATATCATCAAATTTGACAGATGTTAGTGCGCGCTCTAAAGCATATTTCATAGATATTTTTGGAAAAAACAGAGACATAAAAAAAGATATTGAATTAATCGAAAAACTTGAAAGACTTGATTTAGTAAGTTATCCAGGAATTGATTTAGAAAAAGAAAAAAGCTTTGATATACTTAATGCAAGTTCGGGAGAATACCATCTACTAATTTCATTTTTGGGAATTATGACAAAGATAACACCAAATAGTTTGCTTTTATTAGATGAGCCTGATATTAGTCTTCATCTTAATTGGCAAATGAAATATATACACTTACTAAAAGAAAGCTTTAAAGAATACTCAAATTGTCATTTCTTAATAGCAACACATTCTCATTCATTCGTATCAGATCTTGAACCTTCAAGTTCTCGATTGATTGGGTTGACGAGGGATGATGAAAATAAAATAACAGAAATTCCATTACCTAAAAACACTTATGGTTGGTCGGCAGAGGAGATTTTATATAAAGTGTTTCGTGTAAAAACAACTAGAAACTATTATTTGGAATCGGATCTGAGAGATTTGCTACATAAAATAGCTAACAAATCAGAAGATAAAGATGGAATGAGTTCTATTCTTTCCAAAATTAAAAATCTCAGCTTCAATACTGCAGATCCAATAAACTTGATAATAGAAAAAGCTGAAGAGTATCTTAAGAAATGATAAAACAAGCACAATACAATTTATCTCTAACAAGAAATGAGTTAAAACAATTAGCCCAAATGAAAGATTGGACTGGGAAACAATGGGAAAATAAATCCAAAGATGAATTTATCATTAGCATAAAAACTAAAATTCGGCGTCAATTAGAAGACGTTCAAAAAACATGTTGTTATTGTGGTCTAAAACTTCGGGGGACAAGCAAGGGAGATATTGATCATATTGCTGCCAAAGCTCGATTTAGGCATCCTGAATTTACATTTACTCTTAAAAATCTAGCATTAGCTTGTGGTTGGAGTAATACATCAGAAAAGAAAGGGACCAAGGAAACAATAGCAAAGAAAAATAAAGTCTATTCCAAATGTGAATTCTTATTAGTTCATCCATATTTTGATAATCCAGTTGATCATTATGAGTGGACCGATAGTGATATCGAAATTTTAATTCAAGTTAAAAACAATTCAAGCAAAGCTTCATTTTCAATTAAAATGTTTGGTCTTGATACAACTGAAATGAGTGAATTAAGAGCTGCACAAGTATCTTATGAAAAGAAAAAGCTAGAACAAACGTTATCTGTTAATGATGAAGATTTAGTGAAAAGAACAATGGAATATAAACAACCGTAGTTTTAAACTAAGCAGTTCCAACCCGACAAAATTTGATTATAAATTGAGAAAAGAGGCATGCTACCTCTTCTTTCACTCAGAATAGCCATTTTTTACTCAAAATCCCTTGAAATTAGCCTGTCTGAAGAAGAAAAGGCTCAAAAAGGTATAAATTACCAGTTGAAGCCTTTTTTGCTGTCCTAGGGCAAATAAAGCTCTACTTTTTCTCCCGTTTTCTGGTCTCTTTTTCAAGTACACCGGATTCCTTCAGAAAGATACCTATCTGGTGTATTTTCTTTTTTAGATCGGCAACCTCATTTTCCTTGGTTTCAAGTTGTTTAATGAGGCTGTCATATTCGGCTTTTGCCATCTGCGCTAAGTCTGCCATATATACTCCTGTTTAGTGTAGAGTAAACTTAGCCGGTCAGTTGAAAACATGAAATGGAAGAAGTTGTAAATATTTAGCAGTTAATGGAGTATTTACCATAATAATTAAGAAGAACATTACAGGGTGCTTGAATTGCTTATAAAAATTTTAAAGCCGACATAATTGTTCCATTTTTTGTTAAATTATTATAAAGAAACATTTTTATTATTTATGCGAATTTGCTCAAAAGCTTTAACCTTTTATAGGGGATAGAAAATGTACTTAAAGACAATTCAGATTAATAACTTTCGTCTGTTGAAAGAAGTTAAATTAAGCTTGCAAAAAGATACAACCGTAATTGTTGGAAGAAACAATTCAGGAAAAACAGCATTAACAGAAATATTTAAAAGATTTTTTTCAGGCAAAGCATCCCCATTTCATTTGGAAGATTTTAATCTCTCATCAGTAGACAAGTTTGTAGAAGCATACAAAGCTAAATTAGATAAAAAAGATGAAGATGTTTTGCGAGGTTTAATTCCTTCGATTGATTTGATATTAACAATAGATTATGGTGCTGATAAACTAAGTTATGGACAATTAGGTGAATTTATAATTGATTTAGAAGAAGATTTGTCTGAAGCAATTATTAAAGTTAGTTACCAATTAAAGGATGGGAAAATTGATGCTTTATTTGAAGATGTAGCTGATTCAATCAAAGGTGATTTATTTGAAAAGCTTAAAGAAAGAATTCCTCATCTATTTGAGATTGTTGTATCAGCAATTGATCCTACCGATTCTAATAATTATTCAAAAAAGGATTTAACTAAGCTAACTAATTGTGTGGGAGTTGATTTCATTAATGCTCAACGCGGGCTTGATGATGCGACTCAAACCGAGCGAGATGTATTAGGGAAAGTTCTTGGAAGTATATTCAAAAATGCATCTAGCGAATCAGCTCCTGAGGACATGAAGAATAAAACTAAGGAACTGGAAAAAGTTGTCGGTGAAATACAAACTAAAATAGATACGGATTTCAAAGATAGATTGAATGCTTTATTGCCAGCATTAAATCTTTTTGGCTATCCTGGCCTATCCGATCCAAACCTAAGTACTGAAACCAAGCTTGATATAAAAAATATTTTAGAGTCGAATACAATAATAAAATATCAACAAGCAAATGGTATATCCTTACCGGAGACATATAACGGATTGGGATCAAGAAATTTAATTTATATCTTATTTAGGTTATATGACTTCTTTAAGAAATACCAATCAAACCCGATAAATTATCAGAACCATATTATTTTTATTGAAGAACCGGAAGCACATCTACACCCTCAAATGCAAGAAGTATTTATTCGAAAGCTATATGAAATAGCTAATAAGTTTTCTAAAGAATTGAATGAAGAAAAACGATGGCCAGTTCAATTTGTGGTCAGTACTCATAGTACACATATAGCAAATGAATCTTCTTTTGAATCAATAAGATATTTTTTCACTAAACCAGAACATAAATGTCAGGCTTTTATAAAGGACTTAAATGAAGAATTTGTTAAAGACGACAGGAAAGAAGACCGAGAATTCATCCAAAAGTATTTAACATTGACTAAATGTGATCTATATTTTGCCGATAAAGCTATGTTAATCGAGGGCCCGACTGAAAGAATAATTATGCCAGCATTAATTAGAAAATATGATGCTTTATCAAATAGTAATGTTTTGTCAAGTCAATATATATCAGTAGTTGAAATTGGCGGGGCCTATGCGCATCATTTTTTTAAGTTCTTGGATTTTCTTGAATTAAAGACTTTAATAATAACAGACTTGGATTCTGTAGATAAAAACGATTCTAATAAATCGTGTATGGTTAGTAAGGGAACACATACCAGTAATGCCGGAATTAAAAATTGGTTTAGAGAGAAAGATGATTTAATTGACTTAGATACAATTAATAAAAAGAAAAATGAAGATAAGATTAATGGTTTTAGACGAATAGCTTATCAGATTCCAGAAGAGGGAAAAATAATAATCGGTCGTAGTTTTGAAGATGCTTTTATCCTTGCGAACCCAAAATTGTTTGATGTTGATAATGCAGATGAAACAATACTTGAAGCTGCCGTATACAACAAGGCAGCAGAATATAAAAGTAAAAAGACTGATTTTGCTATTCAATATGCCTTTACTGACGCCGCATGGATTATTCCTAAGTATATTAAAGAAGGATTAGGTTGGTTGTCTGAAAATATGAATGAGGTTATTGTAAAAAAAAACGAAATCGGGGTAAAAGAAAATGAGTAATCCGGCAATACAAGCATCAAAAGAAGCACTTATAAAATTATATAAAGTAATTGATAACAACCAAAGCTTTCGGTTTGAAGCTGGAGCTGGCGCGGGAAAAACCTATTCTTTGATTAAAGCCCTCCATTATTTAATGCAAATAAAATCTTTATCACTTTCAAAAAACAATCAACAAATAGCGTGTATAACTTATACTAATGTTGCTGTAAAAGAAATCAGTAGTCGAACAGATAATCATCCAATAATATTTGCCGGTACTATTCATTCATTTTGTTGGAGTATAATAAAAGATTTACAGAAACAAATGCGCATTATTATTCCAACGCTTAGTGATAATTGGAAAAATCGAGTTGAAGAATCTGGTGGAATTAAGGAACAGGTTGTAAAATATGATCTTGGATATCCAAGTTGTTCTGAAAAAGAAATTAGTCTATATCATGATGATGTAATTAGAATATTTTCAACATTATTAGCGAATGCTAAATTCAAGGCGCTTTTATATAGTAAATATCCTATGATATTCATAGACGAGTATCAGGATACTAATAAGTTGTTAGCCGAATCAATTGTTACCAAATTAATTGTAAATGATAGTCGCTTTATGGTTGGATTTTTTGGTGATCATTGGCAAAAAATTTATGGTACTGGTACTTTTGCTTTTTTTGATACAGCCAAAGATAAAATTACTGAAATTAGTAAAAATGCTAATTTTAGATCTGACAATAACATTGTACAATCATTAAATAAGATTAGAACAGAATTACCTCAAAATCCACAAGACCCTGATTCGTTAGGTGAAATAAATATTTTTATTACGAATTCATGGAGAGGTAATCGAAGAACAGGCGGACATTGGCAGGGAGATTTACCAGCTGATATTGCTCATAATTATTTAATAGATGTAAGAGCAAGACTTGAGAAGTCAGGTTGGGATTTTGATCCATTAAAAACCAAAATATTAATGTTGACCAATAACGTATTAGCCGAAGAACAGGGATATAGAAATCTTGCTTCAATCTTTACGAATACAGATGACTATTTAAAGAAAAATGATAATTACATTTCTTTTCTTATAGATGTTGTTGAACCTATATGTGAATCATTCGAGAATAAAAAATATGGAGAGATGTTTAAATATATTACTGCTGGTACGGTAAGCATAAATAAACATGATGATAAGAAAGTTTGGAATAATGCAATTAAAAGACTTATTGAGATTCGAAAAAGCGGAACCATAGGCGATGTTATTGATTACTTAAAAATAACCGAAAAACCCAAAGTATCAATAAATCTTGAATCTATCGAGATTAGATATGGGCAATTGAAATCTGTTGCGGAAATGGAGGAGGAAAACAAATCTTTTTATGATAAAATTACCCAAATAAGATCGACTCCCTATTCTGAACTTATAGCATTGTCTAAATATTTAGATGATGAGACTCCATTTTCAACCAAACATGGTGTAAAAGGAGCAGAGTTTGAAAATGTTTTAGTTGTCCTTGGAAGAGGTTGGAACAATTATAACTGGAATGATTTTTTAGAATGGTCTAATTCCGGTGTTGTAAAAGGAAGAGAAGAAGCTTATGAAAGAAACAGAAATCTGTTCTATGTTTCAATAACAAGGTCACAAAAACGATTGGCTTTATTATTTACTCAATCATTATCAACTTCAGCTTTGACGATACTTAAAACATGGTTTGGAGAAGATAATATTAAAGATATTTCTTTATGAAATGATATTTACATCTTCCCAAAATAACCTTCAGTTGTAATAGTCACTATATAATCTGACACTTCTGTAAAAATGTAATAAATTATAAATAGCAGAAGGAGAAGTCAGATGTTTTAGTTCTCATAAGGAGCTTGCCAAAGCGAGCACTCTCTCTATATTTTGTTGAACCAAATATTATCCATTAAAAAACCTTTTAACTCCCTGATATTTAGAGACTTAATTATATTCAGTTCTATGTAGAAACCTTTTTCCGACTAATAACTTCCCACCCTAGATGTTCGGGTCCCCCCACCAGAATCAATTGATGCAATATTCAATGATTTTTATCGCTTATCAAAGCGTCTGTTTATTCGGGATTTATTTTGTCGATTGTGTGATGAACAAATCAGGTCGCCGGTTGTTAAGGTTAAAACATTGCCGGCACTTTTTTCATCTATCCACCCCACAGGATTTAAAGGAATAGTTTTATAAGACTGCCTATTTATCCAATTCCTAAACGCAGTCAGGTTTCAATGTAAATAAAAAAGCAATATTCTGAGTTAATCTGCACGCTGCCGACGGGGGAACGCCAAACAACGAACAAGAGTGATTAGCTCATAATACTGCTTTCTGTTCCCCCGTCTTATATTTTAAACTACTCTTTTATTTTACAACTAACCGTTTTGTTTGTCAAGAGCTATGATTATCTAGTCCGGTAGCCGGAGATATGGACATGTCCAATATTCTAGCTAAAGGACTGATTAAATTATAACATGGTTTACAAATATGTCAAAGAGCTTTTAAATATTTATTTAAGAATTGGACTTAAGGAGAAGTAGCATATTAATTTTAAACAGTAAAAAAATATAATGAGGAAATCATGGATAATAATTTTCTGAAAATAGAGCTCACTGGATCCACTTCAAAATCAACAAGCTTGTTGAAAGATGGTATTGCGAAAATTAAAGAACTTAACAAAGCTCGTATTATAAAAAAGAATTGTAAATCATTAAGCCCCGAAGAAAATATGCTTATCAAAAATGATTATTTAAATAATGGATTGACGATTACAAGATTACGAATAGAGAATTATATTGTAAACAGTTTAGTAAAAAAGGGCGTTATTATTCAATATGGAATTGCAGGCAGTAAATATGTTTTATCCGATGTAGCTGTAAAATATTTTTATCAAAATAAATAATCTTGTAATCATTAAAACAAGGATTGAATTTTTAATTAAGTGTGATATAATAAAACATATCACACATTTATTATAGCCAAATCCAAAATCTTCAATGGTAGGATAGTGATAGATTGTATCAAAAATAAGCGAAGACCAACCATAAGAATTTATAGCCGATCCTAAGAAAATCTTCCAATCAATTCCAATCGTTTCCAATGCCCTTTAACAACATATAAAATAGTTTTCCTTTGTAATTAAACAGAGGATAAAATGGCACGAACATTTCTTCAAGAAATCGCCCACCAGATTTTTTACACTCCCCCAAAACACAAACATCCAAATAACCGCAAACCCCGAAACAGGGATTACGAAAAAGTAATGTACAAACTAAAACAGGCGGCCTTTGAAAACAAGAAGGCATTTGAAATAGCTCAACTAAGAGCTAAAAGTAGAGGCTGGATTTAATGTGGCGCAATCAAGATGTGCCAGCGAAATACTTCCCGGTGGCATTACACCACCGGGGGGTGTCTAAACCAATAAGCCATTACAACCTACTGGCTTTTAATAGGCTACCTGCGAGGCCTAAGTCCGGACAGAAAAACCTCTCTGTTAAACAAAATCGCACCTGCAATTCTAGTGTAACCAGGGATTTTCTCCTTTCGTTGATAAACCCACTTATTGCACTTTCCAAGCATTACAGCCACCTCTTTAACAGAGAAAAATTTGGCTTCAATCGGGGTATCCATAAGATTAACTCCTACGCTCCCCAACCTCCTTTTTTTGTTTTACATAGTCGCACACCTAAAACCACCACATACATACCCATTAATTTTTCCACGAAAAGAATTTAACGATTTATAGGAGATTTAACAATGGCAACTTATTATAGGAAACTCAGAAAAGGTAATAGATTCTACTATAAGTTTGATTTCAATAGTAAGACCTATTACTCAAAATGTATTTACCACAGCAAGAGGGAAGCGCAACAAGCCGAAAGAGAAAAATATAATTACCTAGACGAGGAAAAAAGATTCGGTAAGCAGGACAAACCTTTATTACTCTGTTCGGTAATTGACGACCGGTTAAAATATCTGTCCGTCAAATACAGCGAGAAGCATAAACAAGATAGTGAATATCACCTTAATCGTTTTGCAGACTTTATCGGAAATCAGGAAATTAGAGAAATCACAAGAAAGGAGATTGAAGATTTCTTATTAGACTATTCCGAAAAACTGAAGAGAAATGAGGTTGATAATTATCAGGTAAACTCAGCCCTCAAGAATATCAAATCATTATTCAACTATATTATAGACAGCTATGACTTGGTAATCAGAAACCCGGCCAGAAAGATCAAACCTTATTCGGTAAAAAAAATGTTGAAATATATTCCACCGGATAGCGAGATAAATAAAGTAAGAGAATATTTTAATCCACGCCAAAAACTTTTATTTGATTTTGTCTTAGCGTCAGGCTGTCGAATTAATGAAGCGTTAAACTTGTCCTTTGAGGATATCACTGAAAGCTATCTAATACTCTATACCAGGAAGTCAAAAAATAGCGACAGAGTTCCTAGAAAGGTAGAGATACCAGATTGTATAAAAGGATTGACCGGCAAGGGAAGAGTATTCCCGGAATGGAATGACACTCCCAAATTTTTGGATAAAACATTGCGGGAAAATAAAATGAAAGTTTGGGGTTGGCACTCTCTGAGGCATAGATACGCAAGCCTGCTGTCAAAGAAAAATACCCCTCTTTTTGAGATAATGATAAAGCTAGGACATAGCCAGTTAAAGACTACTCAGTTATACCTTCAAATGCTGTCTTAGAAATCGTAGCCAAATCGTAGCGAAGAAAAAACCATTTAAAAACACAAAAGCCTGTAAGTGATTATCTTACAGGCTTTTATCTTTTGCGGGGCCGACGAGACTCGAACTCGCGACCTCCTGCGTGACAGG
>LOEU01000043.1 GCA_001516025.1 bacterium BRH_c32
ATAAATATCCTTTTAATTAATGCTGACTAACAGCGTGGCTGCTAACTGGATTTTTAGTTGATTTTTCAAAAAGATTTGCTATTTCATTTATAGGAAATGGAAGTATCAAGAAGCGGATATCATAAGTATTTGAAATCAAAGATGTATTAAAACATAAGTGCAGATATGGTAGTAAGGGCAATTAAACAGTCACTATTATATCGAATACCGGTAGGAGGAATGATTTTTCACTCAGATCGTGGAAGTCAGTATGCATCTGTGGCAGTAAGAAATATACTAAATCAGAATAAAATTATTCAGAGCATTAACCGGAAAGGTAATTGTTATTACAATACAGCAGCAGAATCATTTTTCCATACACTGAAGGTTGAATTGATTTATACGAGAAATTATTTGAGTCGAGAAGAAGCTAGAACAGAGATTTTCGAGTATATCGAAATATTTTATAACCGGCAGAGGAGGCGCTCGACAATAAATTATTATACACCGGTGGAATTTGAAGAGAGAAACATTAAATTAGTGGCTTAACTATTAGTACTCTTATAGGGGGAAGATTATTATTTATTATTGTTTACACATTGAAACGTATTCAACAACCTAATGGTTGTTGAATTTAGATAGGGTTGTTGAAAATCAACATTTCATATTTCTATTAATAAATTATTATTTATGCTTTTCTGTTCCGTTCTCTTAGCTCGATATCTTGGTTGACT
Organism: bacterium BRH_c32; assembly: GCA_001516025.1. Classification (GTDB taxonomy): domain Bacteria; phylum Bacteroidota; class Ignavibacteria; order Ignavibacteriales; family Melioribacteraceae; genus BRH-c32. The sequence continues at coordinate 714 of LOEU01000043.1, forward strand.
AAATGGAAAATATAATTTAAGTTTTACTGGGGTTCTTGTTACTCTTGAAAAAACTTGTATGATGGAATAAAAGCTTTACCATATAGATTTTTGTTTCAGGTTTCAGAACCATAATTGTGCAGATGATAGATAAGCACGATCTATTTTTGAATAATTCGAATTATGAAGATATTATTAAGAAATTGTACATAGATCGGCAGCACTGTGCATATCTATGTAGTTTAGTGGTTATTACTGTTCAGTATATTTATGAGTTAGGCATAAGATGAAATTATGGAAAGAAAATAATATTACCGAATTACAGAATTTGCTTGATTACATACTGTCGATCTGGCAAGAAAACGGTGGTTATTCTTTTACCGCAAAGAATACTTTTGCTTATCATGAGTTTTTATGTTCGATCAAATCGAAAGAATATGATCATCTATCAGCCCATAAAGCTATTACTGAAATGAAATCTGCTTCTAAAAATACGCTTGAAGATTATTGTAAAATTTATAACCGCAACAGAAAAGAAACCCCTCAAAAGAAAGCTGTACAAAATAAATTTATATTTTATATCCCCATTGAAGCAGAATTTGATAGTGCTATTAATTATCCAATATCAATTACTCTGATTGGAAATAAATTTCAATTCATAAAAAATATTCCTTACTCACAAAAAATATTAAATCAATTACCTATACGTTTATTTGAATACCAAGGTAATGTTAATGAACATATTACAGATACAAGAAAAATATTTTTATCTATTGTTGGTTATGGAAAGGACTGGGATGAGGCATGGGATAATATAACGCTTTCATTTGATGTATTTAGGGGCATCATAGAATTTTCATTTACTTTCAGAGGTTTTCAGATGAGTAGCCAAAGTCAACCTCGGTCGAAAATTCCTCACCCTAAATGGGTAATTATCCGAGATCATAAGAATGAATTTGATGGTACTACTTTTAATGTGCAAGATTATAAAATAGTTACGAATTTTAAATTTACTCCCAAGCACATTAAAGTTATGAAAAGAAATATTCGTGTACTTAAAAGTAAACCGATACATAACTCTTCCAAACAATTATTAGTTAGTTGCATGAGATTATACTCTGATGCAATGGATGGATATTATCGTTACAATCAATTTTTAGGTTTGTGGAATATTGCTGAAGCTATTTGTTTATCAGAAGAATATGGTGGGAAAAGTGAAACTGTATCTAAAAGACTTGCATGGTTTGGTCGAGATATAGGTTTAGTAGCCTCCGGGTATTCAAATATCTTAGATTCTCTATCTAGTAAAAGAAATGATCTAGTCCATAAAGGAATTTCTGAAATCGATGATGAAGATATTAATCATCTAAAATTTGCAATCGATACTGCTTTGTTATGGTTATATAAATCGACAAAAAAGTTTAAAACAGTTCGACATTTATTACATTATTATCGATTTAAAGACATAAACAAAATTGAATTAACTGCAATTGATGAAACGATCAGAATTATTAACAAGGAACGATGAAGTATACCTAACCAGTTCTTCAAGCCATCCGCTTTAAACTTTGCAGTATTCGTGAAAGATTAAAGTTGTGTTTAATAAATATCGTTGCTCTTTGAATGTAGTTCAGTAAACGAAGTAATTAATAAATTATTGGCGTTATCTTTTCAAAGTTGCATTGCTGTTATGGGCGGTGGCTTAAAAACAACGTCTCGATATGCTTAACAAAAAAATGAACAAAACTGAAAAAATAGTATCGTTTATTAATACAAATGTTTTCTTTAATGAATTTACATTTAGTAGAAATGAATTTACTACACCAGATGGAAAATCAGAACTTCAACTTGCGGATAATGTTGTTTGGTTAGATGATATATTTTTTATTTATCAAATAAAAGAAAGAAATATTGAGGCGGAAGGTTCTGAAATAAAATGGTTTGAGAAAAAGGTGCTAAAGAAAGCTGTAAAACAAATTAAAGGAACATTAGAATATTTTAATGATTACAAAAATATTACCATTACCAATGAACGGGGACAGCAACTAAACGTCTCTAAAGCTGATTCAACAATAGCAAAAAAAATTATTGTATATAACCCCACAAAGACATTTTTCGAAGAAAAAAGGTTTCTAAAATTTCACAGAAGTCGAACCATAGGTTTAATTCATTTATTTCACTCTGAAGATTATGATGGAATTTGCAGATTCTTGATTACTCCTTCGGAAATAGATGAATACCTCTCATTTAGAGAGAGCCTTTATGAAAAACACGAACAAAAATTAAATTCTCTTCCAGAACAATATGTATTAGGACATTTTTTAGAATCTACTGATACAGAAAAAATAAACTTGGATTATTTAGAAAACTTACAAACACTTTTACATAATGAATCTGAATTCGATGTTTCTTTTATTGCTGATTTATTTCAAAACAGAATTGCAAAGATTGGCACTAGTGACGATTACTATTTTATTATTAAAGAAATTGCGAAACTAGATAGAGCTGAGCTAAAAGAATTCAAGCACCGATTTAAATTATCATTGGATAAATCCGAAGAAAAAAAATTTACAATTCCATATAGGATGACAAGTGTCAGAACAAAATGTGGATTCGTTTTTATCCCTCTAGAATATAGTAAGTCAAATGTTTGGCAAATTTCTTTATTGAATTTAACATACGCTCACAAGTATGAACAAAAAATAAATAAATGCATTGGAATGATAGTCTCCCATAATTCAAAGGAAAAACTATACGATATAAATTGGAGCTACGTTGAAAATGATTGGTCATATAATGAAGAATTAGAAAAATTATTGAAGGAGAGTAATCCTTTTCGAAAAGCTAGTCTAAAGAAAACCAATAAATATTATTTTGAAACATAAATGAATTGAAAATCGCACATACAAGTGCCTCAAGCGAAAGCGTTATTGCATTTTGCATTTGTGCAGTGTACAAGTTTGCAGTTCCGTTTAGGCTTTGTTGTTTAACGTATTTTGTAAATGACAGTATGTTCTAATTATAAATATGTTTAATTAATACGGTATTGTTGTGTTGGGCTTCGGCTTAGGCATAACACTGTTAGCAAGCAGAGGTTAAATAGAGATTATGAAAAAACTCATTTCAAAAAATGTTTTTATTGATACGTCAATCTATGTTAAGGAGAATTTCCAATATTACTCTGAAAAGTTTGATAAGCTAAAAAGCTATGCTCAAGAAGATAAAATAAAACTTTATACTCATAATATTATTTGCAACGAGATAAAATCAAACATTGTAGAAGAAATAAATCAAGCAATAAATAGCATAAAGAAAATAAAAAGTGAGGGTAAAATATTCTGGAATTTGCCAAAAGAAAAGATTTTTACAGTATTTGAAAAACATGACCTGAATCACTATCGAAATATGCTATATGCTCAGTTAGATGATTTTATTAATTCTTCAAAATGCAGTTTCATACCAGACGATTATAATGTCAATATAATCTTTGAATACTATTTCAATAAAAAGTCACCATTTGGCGAAGGAAAAAAGAAATCAGAATTTCCGGATGCATTTGTGCTTTCAGCCATTGAAAATTGGTGTAAAACAAATGATGAAAAAATATATCTATTAAGCATAGATGGCGACTGGAAAGATTATGCGAATAACTCAAAAAATATGCTCATAATTTCAAGTATTGAGGAATTGCTACAATTAATAACAATTCACTATGAAAAATTATCCCAGAATGCTATTGATGTATTCGAACATAACATCAATAAGATCAGTGAAGAAATTGAAAGTGCATTCATGGAATTAGGTTTTATTTTAGAGGATGTTGGTGGAGACGTCGATGATGTAGATGTTGATAATATTGAAATTATAGATAAATATTTGATTTCGATAGAATCAGATAGTTCTTTAGATAATTCTATAGCACAGTTTGAAATTACCGCTTCGGTTTCTTTTTCTGCGAATACTCATTATGGAGATGAGTCCACGGCTCCCTATGATAGTGAGGAAAAGCGTTTATTAATCTGGGAATATATCGATAAGGCAATTGAACAGACTGAAGAAGTTTCTGTTGAATTAAAGATATCTTTTGATAGTAACCACGATATCATCGACGTAGAATCAATTCGTATTACTGATCCTAGGGATATTTGGGTTTCTATCAAAGAAGATAAATATCCTTATAAATAAAAATCATCTTTATAATAACTATGGTAATGCGTGCTTACTAGCCGCTTAACACGTACAACATTTTTCAGTATAAGTTAACGCTTACGAAGAGAATGAAACTAATCATGGGGAAATGTAATCAAATACCAAGTGGTTGTTGAATGCGTTATTTTTAAAGAGGGTTGTTGAATAACCCAACCTTGCAAATTCTCCTCAATTAATATCATTTCTGTTAATCTTGATCAATTGCATTCGATAATAATAAATAGATAATATTCGCTGATCGAAAGAAATTGTTAATTTTATTTCTATAAAATTTAAATGGTTCTAAAGAAATGGGCTTAAATAAAACTCTTGTACGTGTGATTGGATATCCCGGATACTCAACTCCTTGGCAGACATCGATATTATCTTGTCCTCTATCGGTATAAGTGTCCTATCATATTTCTTTAAGATTATTGGGTCAAATGAACCATTGCGATCTCATGGAACGGCAATATCAATTTCTCCATTATCATACTTAAGAGTCTTAGGCGTTTTGCCATTTCGACTGTTGCCGGTATTCCTGCCGGTAGGTGAGTATTTATTATAACCGAGATGTTCGGTTTGTTCTGCATCAAGCATACCCTCAAGTGAAGCTTTGATTATTTTCTTGATGGCTCCATTCTCCCATCAAGTCATTATCGGTTCTTGCTTTATTAAAATCAGCTCTAAGCTGCTCAATCATCTCAGGTGTAAGTTCCATAATAATAAGTCCTTTCTTGGTTATTGAAGTTGTGAATTATTTTACCCTTTTGCAAGGGAAAATACTGAAGCTAAGCTACGTTCGGCTACGCATCACTTCGCTTAGCTTTTAAGTCTTCTTTAATCATTTAACCCAAAATTACTTACACTCCCCCTTGAATGGCATTCAAGGGGTCATATGTTTGAACCCGTTTAGCTCCACAAATTATACATAAAAAAGCCGTTAAATTTTAGCGGTTTTTTTTGTTTAATTTATATCAAGAGTTTACTACACTATCAAAGCGAAAATCTATTGTGAGTTCCGGGAAATAGATAGACATATGTTTAATAATTAATTATATATTAAAATGTCCTTCTCTTTCTGGCTGATAAGAAATTTCCTGATATAAAAATATTGCCACAGGGCAAAATCAGTATTATGTACTATTTTTGCCTGAAAATCAATATGAGAGATAAAGCAAGGATGTCTATAAACAGTATTATTACAAAACTTGTATTGTTGGATAAATCACAATTGTTTATATTAGAAATAGACACTAATATCTCTTAAAGCACGAAAAAAATGAAAATCAAAAAAAATAAAAATATTCTCTATTATGTTGGCGGAGTTATTTTAATTTTATTGATCGTATTTTTTTTCATCTCTAAAAATGATAATGGATATAACGATGAAACCTCAATCAAAACGATCACTATCGCAGGGCACATTTCAAAATCACACCAAATAATTATTGATAAATTCAATGAATCACATGTCGGTGAAATAGAAGTAAAATCTGTTAATCTAAGTTTTGAAAAATTTAGTACTGATGAGCAGAAAGAATTATTTGCACGTTTTCTTAGAAGCGAAAGTGATAAAATTGATATTTTCTTAGTCGATCAAATCTGGATACCTCGGTTTGCAAAATGGAGTGAGCCATTAGAAAAATATTTCTCATATTCTGAAAGGCAGAATTTCATTCAAGCAGCTTTAGAGGCATGCACAGACGAAAAGCATCTCGTTGCTATTCCATTATTCATTGATATTGCCGTAATGTATTATAGAGAAGATCTCTTAAAAAGATATTCAAACTACCAATTAATCGAAAAGAAACTTAATAGCAGTATAAGTTGGGAAGATTTTATAGAACTGGGACTTGAACTGAATAAGTATAATAAGCCGTTTTATACTTTTCAAGGAAAAGCTTATGAAGGATTAATGTGTAGTTTCATCGAACTGATGGCTTCGCAGGAGATGACTCTTTATAAAAATGAAAAAATTCAATTGAATACAATTGAAGCGAGAAAAGCTCTACAATTATTAGTTGACTTAGTTAATAAATATAAGTTATCATCTGAAAGAGTTTTAGAATTTGAAGAGAACCAGAGCTATGATTATTTTATTAAAAATGATGGATTCTTTTTACGCGGCTGGCCAAACTTGGGGTGGCATTTTATGCCCGATTCTTTAGAGGCTATTAAAATATCTAATATTAGAAAAACATTACCTCCGCACTTTATGGGTAAGAGAAAAATGTCTATTCTCGGTGGATGGAATTTAATGGTATCAAGGTTTTCTAATAATAAACCGGAAGCAATAGAATTTTTAAAATATTGGTCTGAGGAAGAATCACAAAAAATTATGTATGAAGTAAGCGGGCTGCTACCTACAAATAAAAATATTTATGAAAATTCTAACTATACAAAAAAGCATCCTGAACTTTCATTTTATAAAGAAATTATTCCTAAAGGGTTTCACCGTCCTTTCTTAAAAAATTATACAAAGATCTCCGTGATAATAACAAAATATGCTAATATGGCTATTGCAAAAAAAATCAGTGTGCAAGAAGCATTAAAGATGGCAGAAGAAAAAATTAATTCTGATTTATTGATGATAAGATGAAAAAAATATTTGCTAAAATCGATTTCAGAATTATTCTTTTATTGCTTGTTGTAATCATCGGAGCGCAACTTGTATTAACATTCTATTCAAAGAATGCCTTCCATACATTTTTAATAAGTACTCAAGATTGGTATCAGAATTTTTCTGTAAAGAGAATGGCAAACCTTACCTCTACATCGCTTGAGCTACTTGTAGAGACTCAAATAACACAGAAGCGATTGGATAATGAGCAACGTAATAAAGTAATAAAGAGTTTTGATATCATTTTTAGTCAGCATATAATGGAAAAAAATGCGGAAGAAATATGTTTATTCGTTTATTATAATAAAGAATTTATTCCTGTCGATGATGGAGAGATATTATATTCGATTCTATCGGAGGAAAAAGCAATCACGCTTGATACTACAAAATTTATAAATGCAAAGAGATTGTTTAGTACGATTAAATCGGAACTAATTAATTCGGAGAAGCTTCAAGTAATTGTAAAAAACGAAAAAGATTTTTACATATTTGTACCATTCGCACCTAATGGAGAATTTCTCGGTGCACTATATATGAAAGTAATTCCGAATTTTAATTCTATAACTGGGCAGTTTATTGAGGGATATAATGAT